>CAVYXQ010000008.1:0-305344 GCA_963772555.1 uncultured Alphaproteobacteria bacterium
AAGCCAGCCCGTCCATCGCCCCCGAGGCAATGTGGGAGGCGATGCGCCGCCGCGACCCGACCTACGACGGCGCATTCTTCTCTGCCGTCAGAACCACCGGCGTCTATTGCCGGCCGAGCTGCGCCTCGCGGCCGGCCAGGCGCGAGAACGTCTCGTTCTATCCGAGCGCCGAGGCGGCGGAGCGGGCGGCTTCCGCGCCTGCAAACGCTGTCGGCCCGACCGGCTGGGCCGCCAGACCCGCAGGTCGAGGCGATGAAGCGCGCCTGCGAGCGGATCGAGGCGGCCGAGGAAGCGCCCTGGCTTGCGGACCTCGCGCGGACGCGGGCATGAGCCCCTTCCACTTCCACCGCGTTTTCAAGAAGGTCGCCGGGGTGACGCCGAAGGCATACGCCGCGCAGATGCGGCCGCCGCGCCGCCGAGGACTCGCCCCGCAGGGACGGTGACCGAGGCGATCTACGACGCCGGGTTCGACTCTTCGAGCCGCTTCTACGAGACCGCGGCGGCCGGCTCGGCATGACGCCGACCGCCCTCCGGCGCGGCGGCGACGGGGCGACGATCCGCTTCGCGGTCGGCGAGGCCTGGCTCGGCGCGGTGCTCGTCGCCGCAACGGACAAGGGCGTCTCGGCCATCATGCTCGGCGACGATCCCGACGCGCTGGTCCGAGAGTTGCAGGACCGTTTCCCGCGCGCCGAGCTCAACGGGGGCGACGCCGCCTTCGAGCGATGGTCGCCAGGTCGTCGGCCTCGTCGAGGGACCAGGCCAGCGCCTCGACCTGCCGCTCGACATTCGCGGCACCGCCTTCCAGCAGCAGGTCTGGCAGGCGCTCCGCGCCATCCCGCCGGGAACAACGGCGACCTACGCCGAGATCGCCAAGGCGGTCGGCCGGCCCAAGGCCGTGCGCGCCGTGGCCCAGGCCTGCGCCGCCAATCCGCTCGCCGTGGCGATCCCCTGCCATCGGGTGGTCAGGACCGACGGCAGCCTTTCCGGCTATCGCTGGGGCGTCGAGCGCAAGCGCAAGCTTCTCGACCGGGAGGCTGCGTGATGCCGACGAATCCGCCCGCCTCAACCCTTTTCCAACATAGCCCGTCGAGAGACGAGCGTCAGCCGACGCCCTACGCGGGAGAGGGCCGCGCGCCCTTCTCCCGCTCGCGGGAGAAGGTGGCCGGCGACAGCCGGCCGGATGAGGGCGCGCCCATCGCATCAACGATCGACGCCCTCGACTGGCCGGCGCTGGAGGACGAGCTCGACGCGTTCGGCGCTGCGGTCGCGCCGAAGCTGCTCACGCCTGAGTCCTGCCGCAAGCTCGCGGACCTGTACGAGGACTACGCCCGCTTCCGCTCCCGCATCGTGATGGCGAGCCATGGCTTTGGCCGCGGCGAGTACAAGTATTTCGCCGACCCGCTGCCCGAGTCAATCGTCGCGCTGCGCCGCGGCCTCTACCGCCGGCTCGCGCCGGTCGCCGACCGCTGGAACGAGGCGATGGGCGTAGCGGTCCGTTATCCCGCCGAGCACGAAGCCTACCGCGCGCGCTGTCGTGCGGCGGGCCAGACGCGTCCGACGCCGCTTCTGCTCCGCTATGGGCCGGGCGACTACAATTGCCTGCACCAGGACGTCTACGGCGAGCATCTCTTTCCGCTCCAGGTCGCGATCCTGCTCGCGGCCCCGGGGCGCGACTTCACCGGCGGCGAATTCGTGCTGACCGAGCAGCGGCCGCGCATGCAGTCACGCGCCGAAGTCGTTAGCCTCGGCCAGGGTGACGGCGTGATCTTCGCCGTGCGCGAACGGCCGGTGCAGGGGGCGCGCGGAAGCTACCGCGTCAACCTCCGCCACGGCGTCAGCCGGATAAAGAGCGGGCGGCGCTTTACGCTCGGAATCATCTTCCACGACGCGGCGTGAGGGAGCAAGGGATGGCTGACGTGGCTCGTCTATCCTTGCGATTCCGTCAGCGCCATGGAAAGGCGCAGCCAAAAAGTCGCCGAGGCTCTGAGTGACGCTCGCCTTCATTGCGAGGAGCGTGAGCGGTGAAGCAATCCAGGCCGCAGGGGGCGAACCATGGATTGCTTCCCCCCGGGCTATGACCCGGGGGTCGCAATAACGGCCGCTGACGACATGGAAACTCAGTCTTCGTCCTCCTGGTGGCCAAAATCGCGGCGCCAGCTTTCGGCGGTAAGCTGCTCGATGGCGGCGTTGTAGGCCTCCCGCGGGAAGACCCTCGCCTCGGGGTCTTTGAATGCGTCAAACAGCTGACCGGTCAACACCGAGGCCACTGCATGAACGGCCTGGTGACGGTCCAGGCCTTCCCCCATTAGCCGATCAATGGCGCGCCGGACCGGCAGCTCATCGCCCAGCGCGATCTGGTTTTCGACGGTGACGTGGATTACGGCATGAATCTCTTCGTTGGGCGGAAAAATGCCCGCGCGGCGATGGTAGTCCAGTACCTGGTCGAGCCGTGCCTGTTCGTCGAGAGCCAGCCATTCCGCGGCATCGGGCGCGACGGCAGGATCATAGGCGCCGTCGATGTCGAGCTCCTCGTCCTGCTCGACGTCCAAGACGTCATCCTCATCCTCCAGCGCTTCGAGAGCGTCGGATGCGTCTTCAGTTCCGCCCAAGACAAAGCCGTCTGCGCCGAGCTGTCGGCGCAGGCGATCGAGCCGACGCCTGATCTGCGTTGGCAACTCGGTCGGACCCGGGAGGTAAAGCGGCTTCCCCTGGTAACCGAACTGGAATTGGACGTCGCCGGAATCAGCGGCGACATCGCCGAAGAAAGGCTCCACGGCGGCATAGTCGGCATGGGGTTCCAGCCCGAGGGAGCGGGCGTAGGCCACGGCCTCGTGCAACAGCTTTCGAGCATAGGAAGGATCGACAGCCTCGAGCGGCGCGGTCGCCTCGAACGTCTCGAGAAGCAAGTCGATCTCCGCTTCGTCCGTTTCACGGAAAAAAGCATCCTTGACGCCGAGGCAGAAGACGTCGACCAGGAAGGCGGCAAGACCGAACCTGCCCGCACCGCTTTTGCGGGTCAGGACGACCATGCCGAAGCCGAACTCGAACATCCCGTTTTGCATGAGGCAGGAGTGGAGCGGCGCCGTCCTCCCCCGACGAACCTCCTGGACAACCCTCCCCCTGGAATCGGCGACCTCAAGCCGGCGTCTTTCCGCCAGCAGCTTCTTCCTGCGCACGGCCTTGGCCTGCCTGCGTTGAGGGTTCCTTCCCATCACACTCTCCTGCGGAAACAGGTTATGAAGCTTGCGCGTCGCCGCACGGCGGGGTTTGCCGCGTCGGCCTGTCGCGTTCAAGCTCCCTGCGGGACACTTCCACCGTTTCCTTCGGGCTTCGGTTGGGTCTAGCCTGCGTTCTGCTGAGGGTCGCAAGGGCAGGGGCAAACATAGCGAACGGATCAAGGCTCCGGAACGGCTGGAGCGCAGCCTGCTGCGCGATTTGCGCTGCCCGCGGAGTTGCTTACGCCCGACGCGCAGCTTAGATGTGTTTTGAAAATCCAGCGCCCAAGGCTTACCAATGTCCGTCCTCCGTCAGCCCGCGATCTTCATCCCCCATGGCGGGGGGCCCTGCTTCTGGATCGAATTTCCGCCGCCCTTCGGGCCGCACGCCTGGGACAAGCTGCGCGACTATCTCGCAGGGCTCGTCGCCTCGCTGCCCGAGCGGCCGAAGGCGTTCCTGGTCGTAACGGCGCACTGGGAAGCGCCTCAGCCGACCGTCAGCGTCAACCCGAAACCCGGGATGCTCTATGACTATTACGGCTTTCCGGAGCACACCTATAAGCTGAGCTACCCCGCTCCCGGCGCGCCCGAGATCGCGGCCGAGGTCAAGCGCCGGATCGAAGCGGCAGGCGTGCCGGTCGCGACCGACGGCGAGCGCGGCTTCGACCACGGCGTCTTCGTGCCGTTTCTCATCATCGATCCGAAGGCGGAAATCCCGGTCGTCATGCTGTCGCTGCGCCGCGACCTCGATCCGAACTTTCACATTGCGCTCGGCAAGGCGCTCGCGCCGCTCCGTGACGAGGGCATCGCGATCGTCGGCAGCGGCATGAGCTTCCATGATCTCCGCCATTTCCAGGACGGCGACGGCGCGGCTTCGGCGACCTTCGACGCCTGGCTCGATGAAACCGCGAAGGCGCCGCCGCCCGAGCGCGAGGCGCGGCTCGCGGCCTGGGACAAGGCCCCCGCCGCCCGCGCCTGCCACCCGCGCGAGGAGCACCTCCTGCCGCTGATGGTGGTCGCCGGCGCCGCCGGCGAGAGCCAAGGCAAGCATGAGTTTCGCGATACGATCGGCGGCAAGGTCATCTCCGGCTTCCGGTTCGGGTGGAGAATCGCCAGTCCTCACGCCAAAGGCGCGCGGAGAAGAACTCCAGACCCTACCCCTTGAGCTCCGCCGGGAAGCCGGCCGCGCGCAGGTCGGTGTGCAGCGCATCCTCGAGGAGCTTGATCACCTGCGTCGACCAGGCGCTGCCGCCGTAAGTTTCGCGCGCCCGGATAAAGGTCTGCGCGGCGATCGCGGCGAGGTCGAGCGGCACGCCGAGCTCGCGTCCGAGCTTCATCGCGAAGCCCAGGTCCTTGCAGGCGAGGTCCATGGTGAAATTGATGTTGTAGGAGCCGTTGAGGACGAGCTGCAACTCGGTCTCGTGCACGAAAGAATTGCCCGAGCTCGCCTTGATGACATGGAAAGCCTGGGCCAGATCGAGGCCGCCGCGCTTGGCGAGCATCAGGGCTTCGCCCGCGGCAATGAGATGGACGAAGGCGAGCATGTTGGTGATCACCTTGATCACCGAGGCGGAGCCGAGCGGCCCGACGTGAAAAACCGGCCGGCCCATCGACTCGAGCGCTGGCCGGTGTCGCTCGAAGACGGAAAGCTCCCCGCCGGCGATGACGGCGATTTCGCCGGCCGCCGCCTTGTGCACCCCGCCGGTGACCGGCGCTTCGAGGGTGAAGACGCCCTTCTCCGCCGCGCGCGCCGCCAGATGCTGGATCGCGTCGGGATCGTTTGTGCTCATCTCGATCCATGTCGAACCGGGTCTGAGACCGAGGAGCAGCCCATCGGGGCCGCTCAGGACCCGCTCGGAGGCTCGCGGCGAGGGCAGGCAGGTGATCGCCGCATCGACGCCTTCGGCGAGCGCGCGCGGCAAATCGGCCCAAACGGATCCGGCGGTGAGAAGCGGCTTCGCCGCCTTGGCGTCGATGTCGTGCACGGTTAGATCGAACCCGGCGCGCCTGAGGCTTGCGGCGAGCGCCCGGCCGAGATTGCCGAGCCCGATGAAACCATAACGCAACGTCATTCGCGCATCTCCGCGGGCTCCGACCCAAGAGAAGCATAGGCTCCGGAATCTTCCGGGCAAAGGGTGCTTTCGCGAAGCTTGCCAGAGCGGCCGCCGCCTCTGGCGCTGAGGCTTGGCTTGCACTAAGTTCCAAGGCGGGGATGCCGGCCGACTAAAACGCGGGACTCGCGCCGATGCTTCCAGGAGCCCGTGACGTGGATACAATCGCGGCAGTGGCGGCGAAGAAGCTCGGCAAGTTTCTGGCCAACGACTTTCGGGAGATCTTCGGTTCCGCCCAGAACGAAAGCGCGGAGCGTCTCGGCGCGCTGGCGAGAAGCACGATCGAGTGCATCGCCAGGAGCGATGCGCTCTATCACAACTTCGAACACACGATGCTGGTGACAATCGTCGGGCGCGATATCCTGCGCGGGCGGACGCTCAAACAGAAAATCGAGCCGTCCGACTACACGCACCACATCATCGCCTGCCTCTTGCACGACATCGGCTTCGTTCGCGGGGTCTTGAGCGGCGACACGACGACCGAGTATGTCGTCGGCCAGGATGGGCAAAAGGTCACCCTGCCGCGGGGCGCGTCCGACGCGGCGCTTGCGCCCTATCACGTCGACCGGTCGAAGCTGTTCGTGTACGAGCGGCTCGGGAACTCGACGACCGTCGACGCCGCCCGGGTCGCCGAGGCGATCGAGCTGACGCGCTTTCCGCCGATCCTCGACGATCGGGAGAACGCAAGTCTCGAAGCGAGACTCGTCCTGGCCTCCGATCTGATCGGGCAGCTCGGCGACCCACTCTATCCAAAGAAGGCCAACGCGCTCTTCGCCGAATTCGAGGAGCTCGGTAGCAACCGCCAGTACGGCTACGATACGCCAGCCGACCTCGTCGACAAATATCCGAGCTTCTTCAATCAGAGAGTTTCCGCCAATATCGAGGAGGGGCTCAAATTTCTGGCGCTGACCGCGTCAGGCCGCCAATGGGTCGCCAATCTCCACAATCACGTGTTCTGCGCCGCGAACGGCGCCTGGATGATGGGGCCGCAGCACTGACCGCTCGGCCTCCGAGTCAATCCGGCGCATGGACCGGCCCGAATCGCGGCACGAGATGCAGCGCGTCGCCCGTCCAGGGATGCTGGGCGGCGACCTCTTCGTCGAGCTCGACCCCGAGCCCTGGCTCGTCCGGCGGGATGACATAGCCGTCCTCCCACCGAATCGGCTTTTTGAGAATGCTGGCGTGAAAGCCGTCCCAGCGCTCGATGCTTTCGAGAATGAGGAAATTCGGGCTGCATGCCGCAAGCTGAATGTTGGCCGCGCCGACAATCGGCCCGCAATAGAGGTGCGGCGCGATTTGCGCATAATGCGCCTCCGCCATCGCCGCTATCTTCTTGGCCTCGAGCAGCCCGCCGACCCGCCCGAGGTTCATCTGCAGGATCGAGGCGGCGCCGGTCTCGAGCACCCGGGCGAACTCGTACTTCGTGGTCAAGCGCTCGCCGGTGGCGATTGGCATGCGGCATTGCGCCGCGACCCTGGCCATTTCTTCCGGCGCCTCGGGCGGCGTCGGCTCCTCGAACCAAAGTGGCTCGTAAGGCTCGATCCGGCGGGCGAGGCGCAGCGCGCCCGAGACCGTGAACTGGCCGTGCGTGCCGAACAGAAGGTCGCACCTTTCGCCGACCGCCTCGCGCAGCCTCTTGCAAAAGGCTTCGCTCAGCGCCAGGCGCTCGAGGCTCGGTTGGCGCGGGTCGAAGGTGGAATAGGGGCCAGCCGGATCGAACTTCACCGCGGTGAAGCCCTGCGCCAGATATTTGAGCGCCCGCTCCGCCGCAGCTTCCGGAATGGAATAGACCGGACTGTCGGAATAGGCGTGCGAGCCCGGCTCGTCGGGATAGAGATAGGTATAGCTGCGCAGCCGTTCGTGCACCTTGCCGCCGAGCAGCTCGTAGACCGGCTTGCCGACGGCCCTGCCGACGATGTCCCAGAGCGCCATTTCGATGCCGGACAAGACGCCCATCAACGACACATCGGGCCTGAGTGTGTAGCCGCGCCCGTAGACGTTGCGCCAAAGCGTTTCGATGCGGAACGGATCGGCGCCGAGCACATGGCGCTCGAACACGTCCTCGATCATCGGCACGATCGCCTTGGGTGCGAAGCTCGCCGCATAGACTTCGCCGACGCCTTCAATTCCGCAGGCGGTCTTGAGCTTTAGGAAGAGGAAATAGCGGCCGCCGAAGGCGGGCGGCGGATTGCCGACGACAAAAGTCTTGAGTTCGGCGATTTTCATGCTTCACCACCCGGAATGGCAAGGCTGCAAACCCGGAAAACCAAATGGCCGGGCCTGTCCCGGCCATCCACGCCGTTGCGCGAGCAGCAATCGCAAAGCGGAAAAAACGGGGCGCTAGACGCAGAGGCGCGCGGCGGTTGAGGCACGTGGGTGGCCAGGACAAGCCCGGCCATGAGACTGGTTGACGTCATTTGCTTTTCCGCTCCCGATGGAGCCGCCTTCCTCAAAAGACGATCACATTGCGCAGCGCGGCGCCGGAACGCGAGGATGCGAGCGCCTCGTTGATCGCCTCGAGCGGATAGCGCCTTGTGATGAGCTCGTCGAGCTTGAGGCGCCCTTCCCGATAGAGGGCGACGATGCTCGGAACGTCGATCGCCGGCCGGGCAGAGCCCATCTTCGAGCCCAGAATGCGTTGGCCGTCGGCGGCGAGCCAGCCGGGATCGATCGTCGCCGTGACCCCCGACGGCGGCATGCCGACGAGCACGGTTGCGCCATTGCGCTTCATGAGCGAGACGCCCTGTTCCGCTGCCCCCTTGACGCCGACGGTGACGAATACCGTGTCGGCCTTGCGGCCGCCGGTGACCTCGGCGACCCGTGCCGCCACATCCTCGCTTCTCGCATTCACGCCGTGGGTCGCGCCGAATTCGCGCGCCGCCTTGAGCTTGGCCGGATCCACGTCGACGGCGATGATCGGCGAGCACCCGGCGAGCCGCGCGCCCTGGATGGAGTTCAGCCCGACGCCGCCGCAGCCGATCACAACGGCGCTCGAGCCGGTCTTCACCTTCGCCGTATTGACCACCGCCCCCATGCCGGTTAGCACGCCGCAGGCGATGAGCGAGGCGCTGTCGAGCTTGACGTCCACGGGGATGGCGACTGCCTGCGACGCGTCGACCACCATATGCTCGGCAAACGCGCCGGTGCGCAGGCCGTGGACGACCGGCTTGCCTGCCGCGTCGTGCAGGGGGGTCTTCCGGTCGAGCGGAAAGACCTCCTCGCAGAAGACCGGCGCGCCTTCGGCGCAGGCGGCGCAAAAGCCGCAATAGCGGATGAGGGTCGCGACGACATGGTCGCCGGACTTCAGACGCGTGACGCCCGCGCCGACGGCTTCGACGACCCCCGCCGCCTCGTGCCCGTAAACCGCCGGCAGTTCGCCGCCCCAGGCCCCGTCAACGAAGAAGATGTCGCTGTGGCAGATGGCGCAGGCCGCGGTCTTGACGAGGACCTCGCCGGGGCCGGGCTTGGCGAGGTCGATCGTTTCGATTGTCAGCGGCGCGCCGAAGGCGCGGCAGACGGCGGCTCTGGTTTTCATCGGAAAGGCCTTTGGCGAATCGGACTAAGCGGGCAGGCTTGGGCGGTCGGCCTAGAGAGTTCAAGCGCAACCTGATGCGGGCCCCATGCTTTTTTGTGAGAGGCGATCGGTCGACCGGTTTTGGCATCCGTCGAGCGAGAGGCCCTGATCCGTCTGAGGTCTGCGACCCATCCCGCGCGGCGCCGCGAGGTCGCCAACCCGTTTCCACAGGAGTAGAACGGTGTTCTACCGTTTGCACTGACCGATCTTATCCACAGGCAGGCCAACGATCGCGCGCCGTCTGTGATCGCCGTCACGGCGGGCGCGAGGCGACGTCGTTAGGCAGCAGTGAAATAGCGCTTTGGCGCGCCGCACGATCGGGGTTACCGATGAGACAGATTATGCTGTTTTTAGCTGCCGGCGTTCTCGTTTCCGGTCAGACGGCGCTCGCCGCAGACGCAAGCGGCAACGTTGCGGTCTCGCTCGCGGCTCTCGTCGGCGAACAGTCGCCGCTCCTCCCGTGGCGAGACAGAAAGCTGCTCGATGCCTACCTCGAAGGCCGGCCGCACGCGCCGTTCCCGTCGGGCCAAACCGTGGTGGTCAAGGCCGACGAGGTCACCTGCCGGACCAGCGACGTCGACATTACCGGCAAGGATTGCACGCTCAAATTCGGCACGCACAGCATCTCGCTCGCGGGCCGGCAGGCGGAGGCCCTCTACGCGACGCTGGTCTGGGCCGGCGTGCCGTCTGACGGCGCGGCGGGGTCCATCTTCGAAGGCGTCAAGGGCCTCGATTGCGCGCTCAATCCCGCCGAGGTGAGGCAGGAGAGCGGCGGCGGCGCGAAATGCACCTTCGCGCTCAATCAATGAGGGTTGGCGCGTTACTGCGATCCGGCCTGGCGAGCGCCGCGGCTGGCGGGTCAGGCAAATTTTTTCCGCACCAGCCCCCTTGCGAGTCCCGTCCGAACCCGCTATGGGGATCGTTCGGGGTCGGCGGCGCGATGCGACCCTGAACGATCAATCATGACTACCGCCCTCTTTTGGCCGAGACGCGTTTGCGGAAAAGCTTGAGGAGGAGCGGCGGATAGGCCGGAGGACGGAAGGGAATTCCTTTTCGTTCATTTCGGCCATGTCCTGTCCGAGACTGCCGGCGTGCAAAGCCTCCGGGCCGAGCGCTTAATTCCCGATGGAGCCCCGCAAGGGGCTGGGGCCAGCATAGACGGGGACGACCGGGTTTCCAACCGCCGGGATTAATCATCCGGCGGAAACGATGCGGTTCGAACCATCTGTCCGGCGCTGGGCTCGCCCAACTCCGGGGACAGGCGCAAGTCGCCGCGACGCCCGATTCCAGACAAATCGCGCTGCGCGGCATGTGCAACAGGCGGGCTTTTGAGAGCCCGCCGACCGGAGACGAGCACCCGTGGATAAAGCGGAGAAGAAAGAAGCCGTCGCGGCCCTGCATGAGGTCTTCGACAAGACCTCGGTCGTGGTCGTGGCGCATTACTCTGGCTTGAGCGTCGCCCAGATGCAGCGTCTGCGCAAGCAGATGCGGGCCGCTGGGGCGAACGTTCAGGTCGCCAAGAACCGCCTCGCTCAGATTGCCCTCGAAGGCACGGACGTCGCTTCGATCGGCGCCCTGCTCAAGGGGCCGACGCTGATTGCTCATTCGAGCGATCCGGTGGCGGCCGCCAAGGCGGCCGTGGCTTTCGCCAAGGATCACGAGAAATTCGTGCTGCTGGGCGGCGCTATGGGCAGGACGGCGCTTGATGTCGAGGGGGTCAGAGCGCTCGCGACCTTGCCCTCCCTGGACGAATTGCGCGCCAAACTCGTGGGGCTCATCGCGGCCCCGGCGACCAAGCTCGCCCAGCTTGCCAACGCGCCGGCCGCCAAGGTCGCGCGGGTAGTGGCCGCCTACGCCGCCAAAGACGCAGCCTGATCTGAGGCTCTTCACATCCATCGATTCGAACCCATATAGGAACTCTCGAAATGGCCAATCTCGAAAAAATCGTCGACGAACTCTCGAGCCTCACGGTTCTCGAAGCTGCTGAGCTCGCAAAGCTCCTCGAAGCCAAGTGGGGTGTCTCGGCTGCAGCCGCGGTCGCTGTCGCCGCCGCGCCCGCCGGCGGGGGCGCCGCAGCCGCCGCGCCGGTCGAGGAGCAAACCGAATTCACTGTCGTCCTTTCCGCCATTGGCGAAAAGAAGATCGAGGTGATCAAGGAAGTGCGCGCAATCACCGCGCTCGGCCTCAAGGAAGCCAAGGATCTCGTCGAAGGCGCGCCAAAGCCGGTCAAAGAGGGCGTCGGCAAGGAAGAGGCCGAGAAGATCAAGGCCGCCCTGGAGAAGGTCGGCGCGAAGGTCGAGCTCAAGTAATGCCCCAGGGGCCCTCTTGGGGCTCAATCGGTACTTTGGACGGTCCCGGGCCTGCGCCCGGGGCCGCTGTGGCGTTTGCGGGGCGCCCGTTTTAACAAAGGCTGAAGGGGAAAACGGCGGAGTCGTTGTCGCAGCCCTTTCGGCGAGAGCAAATTGTGGGCGTCGTCCGGCGCCCCAAGCAGTCCGGGTCGATCGGGGCGCCGCAAGCGCCCGTGACCGACGGGACAGCGAGCATTGAGGAATGACATGGCGCAGACATTCACTGGCCGCAAGCGCGTTCGCAAGGTTTTCGGGCACGTCAAGGAAGTCGGCGAGATGCCGAACCTGATTGAGGTGCAGCGGGCTTCCTACGACCAGTTTCTTCTCATGGAGGCTCCGAAGGGCGGCCGTCCAAATGAGGGCCTGCAGGGTGTGTTCAAGTCGGTTTTCCCGATCAAGGACTTCGCCGATACTGCACATCTCGAGTTTGTGAAATACGAATACGAGGCGCCCAAATACGACCTCGACGAGTGCCGCCAGCGCGGCATGACCTACGCCGCGCCGCTCAAGGTGACGCTGCGCCTGATCGTGTTCGACGTCGATCCGGAGACGCAGGCCAAGTCCGTCAAGGATATCAAGGAGCAGGACGTGTACATGGGCGATATGCCGCTCATGACGCCGAACGGCACCTTCATCGTCAACGGCACCGAGCGCGTCATCGTCTCTCAGATGCACCGGAGCCCGGGCGTTTTCTTCGATCACGACAAGGGCAAGAGCCATTCCTCCGGCAAGCTCCTGTTCGCCGCCCGCATCATCCCGTATCGCGGCTCGTGGCTCGACATCGAGTTCGACGCCAAGGACATTGTCTATGCACGCATCGACCGCCGGCGGAAGATCCCGGTGACGTCGCTCCTGTTTGCGCTCGGCCTCGACGGCGAGGAGATTCTGCGCACCTTTTATCGCACCGTCCGATACACAAGGGTGAAAAACGGCTGGCGAGAGCCTTTCGACGCTGAGCGTTTGAAGGGCACGAAGGCTACCGTCGACATGATCGACGCCGATACGGGCGAGGTCGCCATCGAGGCTGGTCGCAAGCTCACCGTCCGCTCGGCGCGCGCGCTTGGCGAAAAGGGCCTGAAGGCCCTGCTCGTTTCCGACGCCGATCTGTTCGGCAAGTACCTGGCCGAGGACCTCTACAACCCGCAGACCGGCGAAATCTACGCCGAGGCCGGCGACGAGCTGACCGAGAAGTCGCTTGCGCAACTGGTCGAGACCGGATTCGACGAGTTGCCGATACTCGAAATCGATCACGTCAACATCGGTCCTTATATTCGCAACACGCTGAAAATCGACAAGAACTCGTCGCGCGAAGACGCGCTTTTCGACATCTACCGGGTCATGCGTCCGGGCGAGCCGCCGACGATCGAGAGCGCCGAGGCGATGTTCCAGTCGCTGTTCTTCGACTCCGAGCGCTACGACCTCTCCGCAGTCGGCCGGGTCAAGATGAACATGCGCCTCGACCTCGACGCGCCGGACACTCAGCGCACCTTGCGCAGGGATGACATTCTGGCTGTCGTCAAGGCGCTCGTGAACCTGCGCGACGGCCGCGGCGAGGTGGACGATATCGACCATCTCGGCAACCGACGGGTGCGTTCGGTCGGCGAACTGATGGAGAATCAGTATCGCATCGGGCTCCTGCGCATGGAGCGCGCGATCAAGGAGCGCATGTCGTCGGTCGAGATCGACACCATCATGCCGCAGGATTTGATCAACGCGAAGCCCGCCGCCGCGGCGGTACGCGAGTTCTTCGGCTCCTCGCAGCTTTCGCAGTTCATGGACCAGACGAACCCGCTCTCCGAGATCACCCATAAGCGCCGCCTTTCGGCGCTTGGCCCGGGAGGCCTGACGCGCGAGCGCGCGGGCTTCGAGGTACGCGACGTGCACCCGACCCACTATGGCCGCATCTGCCCGATCGAAACGCCGGAAGGCCCGAACATCGGCCTCATCAATTCGCTCGCGACCTTCGCGCGCGTCAACAAGTACGGCTTCATCGAGTCGCCCTACAGGCGTGTGCGCGACGGAAAGGTCACGGAAGAGGTCGCGTATCTGTCGGCGATGGAGGAGCAGAAATACGCCGTCGCTCAGGCCGACACGCCGATCGACGCCAACGGCCATCTTGTGGGCGACCTCATCGTCTGCCGTCACGCCGGCGATGTCGTGTTTCTGCCGGGTGACCGCGTCGACTACATGGACGTCTCGCCGAAGCAGCTCGTGTCCGTTGCGGCGGCGCTGATCCCGTTCCTCGAGAATGACGACGCCAACCGGGCGCTCATGGGCTCGAACATGCAGCGTCAGGCCGTGCCGCTCGTCCGCTCCGATGCGCCGCTCGTCGGGACCGGCATGGAGTCGATCGTGGCGCGCGATTCCGGGGCTGCGATCGCCGCGCGCCGCGCGGGCGTCGTCGACCAGATCGACGCCACCCGCATCGTCATCCGGGCGACCGACGAGACCGACGCGGCCAAGCCTGGTGTCGACATCTATCGGTTGATGAAGTTCCAGCGCTCGAACCAGTCGACCTGCATCAACCAGAAGCCGCTGGTGAAGGTCGGCGACCGCGTCGAGTTCGGCGACATCATCGCCGATGGTCCCTCGACCGATCTCGGCGATCTGGCGCTCGGCCGCAACGTGCTCGTCGCCTTCATGCCGTGGAACGGCTACAACTTCGAGGATTCGATCCTGCTCTCCGAACGCATCGTCAAGGACGATGTCTTCACCTCGATCCACATCGAGGAGTTCGAGGCGATGGCCCGCGACACGAAGCTGGGGCCGGAGGAAATTACGCGTGACATTCCAAACGTCTCGGAGGAGGCGCTGAAGAACCTCGACGAAGCGGGCATCGTCTATATCGGCGCCGAAGTTCAGGCTGGCGACATTCTGGTCGGCAAGATTACGCCGAAGGGCGAGAGCCCGATGACGCCGGAAGAGAAGCTGCTCCGCGCCATCTTCGGCGAGAAGGCCTCCGACGTGCGCGACACGTCTTTGCGCGTGCCGCCTGGCGTCCAAGGCACCGTTGTCGAAGTGCGCGTCTTCAACCGGCACGGCGTCGACAAAGACGAGCGCGCCCAGGCGATCGAGCGCGAGGAGATCGAAAGGCTGGCGAAGGACCGGGACGACGAGCAGGCCATCCTCGATCGTAACGTCTACGCGCGTCTCGCTGAGACGCTGGAAGGCAAGCGGGCGCTTTCGGGGCCGAAAGGCTTCAAGAAGGATCAGGTGCTGACCCGCGCGCTGCTCGACGAGCAGCCGCGCTCGCAATGGTGGAGCTTCGCCCTCGAGTCCGACCAGACGATGTCGGAGATCGAGGCGATGCGCAAGCAGTACGACGAATCGAAGAAGTCGCTCGAGAGCCGCTTCCTCGACAAGGTCGAGAAGCTGCAGCGCGGCGACGAGTTGCCGCCCGGGGTGATGAAAATGGCCAAGGTCTTCATCGCGGTGAAGCGGAAGATCCAGCCCGGCGACAAGATGGCGGGACGCCACGGAAACAAGGGCGTGGTCTCGCGCATCGTGCCGCAGGAGGACATGCCATTCCTCGAGGATGGCACGCCGGTCGACATCGTTTTGAATCCGCTCGGCGTGCCGAGCCGGATGAACGTGGGCCAGATTCTCGAGACCCATCTCGGCTGGGCGTGCGCGGGCCTGGGCCGCCAGGTCGGCGAGGCGGTCGACGCCTATCTGCGCTCGCACGACATCAGACCTCTTCGCGGCAAGCTCAAGGAGATCTACGGCGAAGACGAGACGATCAAGGCGCTCGACGACGCGAGCCTCTCCGAGCTCGGCGAGAATCTGCGCCACGGCGTGCCGATCGCGACGCCGGTCTTCGACGGAGCTCGCGAGAAGGATATTGTCGAGATGCTGAATATGGCGAATTACGATCCGTCGGGTCAGGTGACCCTTTACGACGGGCGTACAGGCGACACCTTCGACCGCAAGGTTACGGTCGGCTACATCTATATGCTGAAGCTCCACCACCTGGTCGACGACAAGATCCACGCGCGCTCGATCGGCCCCTACAGCCTCGTGACCCAGCAGCCGCTGGGGGGCAAGGCGCAGTTCGGCGGCCAGCGCTTCGGCGAAATGGAAGTCTGGGCGCTCGAAGCTTATGGCGCGGCCTATACTCTTCAGGAGATGTTGACGGTCAAGTCGGACGACGTCGCCGGCCGGACCAAGGTCTACGAGGCGATCGTGCGCGGAGACGACACGTTCGAGTCGGGCATTCCGGAGAGCTTCAACGTGCTCGTCAAGGAAATGCGCTCGCTCGGCCTCAATGTCGAACTGGCGTCGTTGAAGCGTCTGCCGGACGAAGCGCCGTCGGCGGAAGCCGCCGAGTAACCGGAACTCCGTCCAATTCGGGCCACGGCGATCATGTCGCGGCTCGATTCCTGACAGCGAGTCCGGCGTCGGCCACGCCGCCTCGCGGGAGAAGAGAATGAACCAGGAAATCACCAATCCCTTTGCCCCGGTCGCTCAGCCGCAGGCGTTCGACCAAATCCAGATCGCCATCGCGAGCCCGGAGAAGATTCTCTCGTGGTCGTTCGGCGAGATCAAGAAGCCCGAGACCATCAACTACCGCACCTTCAAGCCGGAGCGGGACGGTCTTTTCTGCGCCCGCATCTTCGGGCCGATCAAGGACTACGAGTGCCTGTGCGGCAAATACAAGCGCATGAAATACAAGGGCGTCATCTGCGAGAAGTGCGGCGTCGAGGTCACGCTTTCGCGGGTCCGGCGCGAGCGGATGGGCCACATCTCGCTTGCCGCGCCTGTCGCGCACATCTGGTTTTTGAAGTCGTTGCCCTCGCGCATCGGGCTTCTGCTCGACATGACGCTGAAGGACCTCGAGCGGATTCTCTATTTCGAATCCTACATCGTGCTCGACCCGGGCCTCACCCCGCTCAAGGACCGCCAGCTTCTCAGCGAGGACGACTACCTGCGGGCGCTCGACGAATACGGCCAGGACAGCTTCACCGCGATGATCGGCGCGGAGGCGATCAGGGAAATTCTCAAGGGCATGAACCTGCAGAAAATCGCTGACGACCTCAAGATCGAGATCGCGGAATCGAAGAGCGAGCTGAAGCCGAAGCGCCTCGCCAAGCGGCTCAAGATCATCGAGGCCTTCCTCCACTCGGGCAACAAGCCCGAATGGATGATCCTGACCGAGATCCCGGTCATTCCGCCGGACTTGCGACCTTTGGTGCCGCTCGACGGGGGGCGCTTCGCGACCTCCGATCTCAACGACCTGTACCGCCGCGTGATCAATCGCAACAACCGTCTGAAGCGGCTTATGGAACTACGCGCGCCCGACATCATCATCCGCAACGAAAAACGCATGCTGCAGGAGTTGGTCGACGCGCTGTTCGACAACGGCCGGCGCGGCCGCGTCATCACGGGCGCCAACAAGCGGCCGCTGAAGTCGCTCGCCGACATGCTGAAGGGCAAGCAGGGGCGGTTCCGCCAGAACCTGCTCGGCAAGCGCGTCGACTATTCCGGCCGCTCGGTCATCGTGGTCGGGCCGGAACTCAAGCTGCATCAATGCGGCCTGCCGAAGAAAATGGCGCTCGAACTGTTCAAGCCCTTCATCTATTCGCGCCTCGATGCGAAGGGGCTGTCGGCGACCGTCAAGCAGGCGAAGAAGCTGGTCGAGAAGGAAAAACCGGAGGTTTGGGACATCCTCGACGAGGTGATCCGCGAACACCCGGTGATGCTCAATCGCGCCCCAACCTTGCACCGCCTCGGCATCCAGGCGTTCGAGCCGGTGCTGATCGAGGGCAAGGCGATCCAGCTCCATCCGCTCGTCTGCTCGGCCTTCAATGCCGACTTCGACGGCGACCAGATGGCGGTGCACGTCCCCCTGTCGCTCGAAGCGCAGCTCGAGGCGCGCGTGCTGATGATGTCGACCAATAACATTCTGCACCCCGCCAACGGTCAGCCGATCATCGTCCCGAGCCAGGACATCGTGCTCGGTCTCTACTACGTGTCGTTGATGCGCGACGGTGAGCCGGGGCAGTACGAGGAGGACCCTAAAACGAAGCGCCCGGTGCGCGGCGTCTACAGCGATCTCGGCGAGATCGAGCATGCGCTCGCCGCTGGCGCGGTCACGCTGCACACGAAGATCAAGGGCCGCGCGTGGACCTATAACGAAAAGGGCGAGCGGGTGGCGAAGATCTTCGACACGACGCCCGGACGCCTGTTCCTCGGCCAGCTTCTGCCGGTGCATCCGAAGATTCCCTTCGATGTCGTCAACAAACTGATGACGAAGAAGGAAATCTCCAACATGATCGACGTCGTCTACCGCAACTGCGGCCAGAAGGAGACGGTCATCTTCTGCGACCGCATCATGTCGCTTGGCTTCCGCGAGGCGTTCAAGGCCGGCATTTCGTTCGGCAAGGACGACATGGTGGTCCCCGACACCAAGCCGGAGCGCATCGCCGAGACCTCGGCTCTCGCCAAGGAGTACGAGCAACAGTACAACGACGGCCTCATCACCCAGGGCGAGAAGTACAACAAGGTGGTCGACGCCTGGGCGAAGTGCTCCGACAAGCTGGCTGAGGAAATGATGGCTGGCATCTCGGCCGTGCGCAAGGACGAGCACGGCCGGGACCGGCCGATCAACTCGATCTACATGATGTCGCACTCGGGCGCGCGCGGTTCGCCGACGCAAATGCGTCAGCTCGCCGCCATGCGCGGGCTCATGGCCAAGCCCTCGGGCGAAATCATCGAGAGCCCGATCATCTCCAACTTCAAGGAGGGCCTCTCGGTTCTCGAGTACTTCAACTCGACCCACGGCGCCCGCAAGGGCCTCGCGGACACCGCGTTGAAGACTGCGAACTCGGGCTATCTGACCCGCCGCCTCGTCGACGTCGCGCAGGACTCGATCATCACCATGCCGGACTGCGGATCGCAGCGCGGCATCAGCATGCGCGCGATCATCGATGCCGGCACCGTTGTCGCCTCGCTCGCGACCCGCATCCTCGGCCGCACCTCGGCCGAGACGCTGCGCGACGCGGACGGCAAGGTCATCCTCGAGGCCGGCAAGATGATCGCCGAGGAGAACATGCCGGCGATCAACGCCGCCGGCATTCAGGAGGTGAAGATCCGCTCCGTGCTGACCTGTGAGGCGAAAAACGGCGTTTGCGCCGCCTGCTACGGGCGCGATCTGGCGCGCGGCACGCCGGTCAATCTCGGCGAAGCTGTCGGAGTGATCGCGGCGCAGTCGATCGGGGAGCCGGGCACCCAGCTCACCATGCGCACCTTCCACATCGGCGGCGCGGCGCAGCTCGCGGACCAGTCCTTCATCGAGTCGAACTTCGACGGCGAGGTCAAGATCCGCAACCGTAACCTCGCCCGCAACTCGAACGGCGATCTGATGGCCATGGCCCGCAATGTCGCAGTTGTCATCTATGACCGCAGCGGCGCGGAACGGGCTGTCCATCGCGTGCAGTACGGCGCCCGCCTCAAGGTTGACGAGGGCGACAAGATCAAGCGCGGCCAGAGGATTGCCGAATGGGATCCTTTCACCCGGCCGATCCTGACCGAGGTCGACGGCGTCATCGGCTTCGAGGACCTGGTCGAGGGCGTTTCGATGTCGGAACAGGTGGACGAGGCGACGGGCATCGCCAAGCGCATCGTCACCGACTGGCGTTCGACGCCGCGCAACGCCTCGCTCAAGCCGGCGCTGGTGATCAAGGGCAAGGACGGCAAGATCGCCAAGCTGCCTCGCGGCGGCGACGCGCGCTACGCGCTGCCGGTCGAATCGATCATCTCGTTCGAACCGGGCGCAACGGTGCGCGCGGGCGACGTGATCGCGCGCATCTCGATCAACAGCGCCAAGACCCGCGACATCACCGGCGGTTTGCCGCGGGTGGCGGAGCTGTTCGAGGCGCGACGGCCGAAGGACCACGCCATCATCGCGGAGATCTCGGGCACGGTGCGGTTCGGGCGGGACTTCAAGAACAAGCAGCGCCTGACGATCGAGCCGAGCGAGGAGGGCGTCGAGTTCGGTCGAGTACCTGATCCCGAAGTCGAAGCACATCCATCTACAGGATGGCGACGTGATCGAGAAGGGCGAATATATCGTCGACGGCAATCCTGCGCCGCACGACATTCTCGCGATCAAGGGCGTCGAGGAGCTGGCGGCCTATCTCGTCAACGAGATCCAGGAGGTCTATCGGCTCCAGGGCGTCAGCATCAACGACAAGCACATCGAAGTGATCGTGCGCCAGATGCTGCAGAAGGTCGACATCACCGACGCCGGCGACACCGACTTCCTGATCGGCGAGCAGGTCGACGCGATCGACCTCGAGGCGGCGAACGAAGCGGCGCTGGCCGAAGGCAAGAAGCCCGCGGTCGGGACGCCGGTTCTGCTCGGCATCACCAAGGCGAGCCTGCAGACGCGTTCGTTCATCTCGGCCGCCTCCTTCCAGGAGACGACGCGCGTGCTGACCGAAGCCGCGGTGAACGGCAAGGTCGACACGCTTGAGGGTCTCAAGGAGAACGTGATTGTCGGACGACTGATCCCCGCCGGCACCGGCGCCGCCATGACGAAGCTGCGCTCCATCGCATCGATGCGCGATACGCTGATCCTGGCGCAGAAGGCGGAAGCGTCGGAAGCGGCTGCGACGGCTCCGGCTCCTGCGCTCCCGCTTGCCGCTCCGACGGCGCGATCAGCTGCGCCGCGCAAGGAGCGGACGCGTTCGGCGGCGGAGTAGCGTCCTTCGGTCGCGCGAACAGAGAGCCGCCTTCGGGCGGCTCTTTTGTTTTGCGTGCCAGGCGACGCTTCGCTCAGAACGGCCGGCTGACGAAAGGAGACCCTGCGAGGCCGAAGCGCCAGAGCGTCTCGACGCCCTTCGTCAGTCCGATCCGCGGGCCGGTCGCGAGCGCCTGGCCGCTCTTTGTGCGCGAAAGCTCGAACGGCGGCCGGTCGAGCGCCAGGCCATTGTGGCGTTCCCGCGTGATCGCGAGCGCCTGGCAGAGCCGGCCTGGTCCGGCGCAGAGCTTGCGGACATCCTGCATTCCCCGCCGGGCGGCCATGATGTCGAGCCCGTCGGTCGGCATGAGCGCGCGGATCAGGACGGCAGCCCCCGGCTCGGGCCCGCAGACCAGGTTGAGGCACCAGTGCAGCCCATAGCTCCGATAGACGTAGGCGCGGCCGGGCGGACCGAACATCACGGCGTTTTGGGCGGTCAGCCCGCGGTAGGCGTGCGACGCCGGATCGCTCCGGTCGTAGGCCTCGGTCTCGACGATCATGCCGCCGACGCCGTCGACGAGAAGACTCACGCCGATCAGGTCGCGGGCGGCCTCCACCACGTCGCGCTCGAAAAAGTCGGGGTCCAGCATCGCTTTGTCGCTTCTGATAATGAACCGCTCATCGGGCGTCGAGCGCCGTCGAGCAGATTTCTTCACCACACGTGACGCGCTCGATCCATTCCGCCTGTTTTTCCCTGATATTCCCTGATATTCCCTGCCAATCGAAAAAATCTCTCCCCCCGTCGCCCGCGCGATGCGCAAATCCGTGGGATTCCCCTTCGTTCAGCCGATCTGCTCGTGCGGAAGGTGAAGACAGAACAGGGAAATCATTTTCCCTGTTCAAGCAACGAACAGGGAATTGGGCGCGGAGCGGAAAACCCGATCGCCCGCCGAAAAACTGCCGACGAAGGTCAGGACGATCGTTTCGCCACGGCGTCGTCCAGCCGCCGGTCGTCGATGCCGTGCGGCTCGATGTGCGCCGTGGCCTCGACGGTTCCCGGCAGCAGAGTTTGCACGGCGACTTCGGTTGCGTCGCCGATCGCGTGGCCGGCGTCGATCGTCAGCGCCGGATCGACCTCGAGATGATATTCGACGAAGGTCCGATCTCCGGAAGAACGGGTGCGCAGATCATGAATGTCGCGCACCCCGGCGCAGGCGAGGACCGCGGCCTTGATCCTGCGTCTGTCCTCGGTCGGCAATTCCCGGTCGAGGAGCTGCTTCATGGCGGCGTTGGCGATCGTGAAGGCGCTCCACAGCATGTATCCGGAGATTGCGAGCGCGAACGCGGGGTCGGCGCGTTTCCATCCGGTCCACTGGGTAAGACCCAGCGCGAGAAGCACGGCGGCATTCAGCGCAATGTCGGTCAGGTAGTGCGTCCGGTCGGCGGCGATCGCGGTCGACCCGGTCCGCCGAACCGCCCATGTCTGCAGCAACACCAGGGCGCAGGCCGCGATCAGGCTGACGGCGATCAGCCAAACCCCGACTTGCAACGCATCGAGCGGCAGCGGGAACGCCAGTCGCTGGGCCGATTGGAACGCCAGCACGAAGGCGGCGCCGGCAAGAAAGCTCGCCTGGGTAAAGGCGGCGACGGCCTCGCCCTTGCCATGTCCGAAGCGGTGCTCGCGATCCGGCGGACGTTCGGCGTAGCGGACGCCCAGAAGCGTGACGATGCTGGCCCCGGTATCGACCAGCGCATCGATGGCCGAAGCGAGCAGCGCCATCGACCCCGTGATGAGCCACGCCGAAACCTTCGCCACGACCAGGACGATGGCGATGATGAGCGTGACATTCGTCGAGGCATTCTTGATGGCAGACGCCGTCGGCCCGACGCTCAGACTCTGCGGGATCGTTCTCATACGCAAAGCTCTATTTGAACTGCGCCGGGGAGTCCCTGCGCCGGCCCCCCGACCGTATACGTAAAATGGGGCGTAATATAATCGCGCGCGGGCCGGACGCGCTGGACACCCCGCGGCGAGGGACAGCGCCCGGAGGGACCAGGCATTCCGGGCGGCCGGAGACGGTAAAATCAGGATATTTGATCGGCGCCGCTGTCGCGATTAAGGAATGAGTGTCGACGTCGAGGACGGGATGCCCCAAAGGGGCGCGCACGGCGCGCCTCCCGGCCTGCTTTTTCAGGACACCGACGCCGAAGACGTCGGGGAACCGTTCCCGGCGCCCGCGAACCTAATGCCAGGGGTCTTCGCTTGGAATGGAAGGTCCATACGGATCGCCTCAGACCTTACGCGGTGGCCGTCGCGTCGACGGCCGCGGCCGGGGCGGCGCAGGCCGCCTTTTCGACTGAGCTGCGTTCGCCGGCCGCCCTTGCGCTGTTCGCGCCCGCCGTGGTCGGAAGCGCAACGGCTGGAATCGGACCCGGCGTGCTCGCTCTGCTTCTCAGCGTCATCGCGGCGTGGTTTTTCTGGTCCGGTCCGGCGAGGGAGGCCAGCCTCCTCGAGCTTTCGGTCATAGGCGTTTCCTTTGCGCTCGTTGTTGCGATCCTGTGGCCGCACAGACGCGCCTCCAACTGGTTCAACGGCGCCGACCTCCCGTTCAAGGCCGTTCAGGACATCTCCACCGAAGGGATTGTCGTCTACCGCGCAGTTCAGGATGGCTCCGGCCGGGTCATCGATTTCGAGTATCGATACGCCAATCCCGCAGCTTGCGCGATCATGCGCAGGCAGCCCGAAGACGTCGTGGGCAAGCGGCTTCTCGAGCGGCTGCCGGAGGCGCGTGAACATCCGCAGTTGTTTCCGCGCTATGCCGAGGTGTTCATGAAAGGAGAGACGTCCCAGGCGGAATACGAGTTGGGCGCACGGTGGTTTCATAGCCGGGTCGCGAGGCTCGACGACGGCGTGGTCGTCACGGTTCGCGATGTGTCCGAGAGAAAGCGCGCCGACGATGTGCAGAAGCTTCTGCTGCAGGAACTGAATCACAGGGTCAAGAACCTGCTGGCCTCGGTGATAGCGATGGTCGTCTATACCGAACGAGGCTCCGCATCGCCGGCCGAATACCGCGACAAACTCTCGGCGCGATTGCACGCGCTGTCGCGAGCGCACAATCTGCTGAGCGGCAGCGCCTGGACGGAAGCTTCGGTCAGCGACGTCGTCCGCAGCACTCTGGAGCCGCACCTCGACCGGAGCTCGGCGCGCTTTCAGATCAGTGGAGAGGCGGTCGAGGTAACGTCGGACACGGCCCTCGCTCTGAATATGGCCCTCCACGAGCTTGCCACGAACGCGGCAAAATATGGAGCCCTCTCGCAGTCGGCAGGGCGGATCGCGATCCGCTGGATGGCCGCTCCCGATCGGCCCGAGTTCGTTCGACTGGTGTGGACCGAGTCCGGCGGGCCCCCGGTGTCGACGCCGGAAAGCACTGGCTTTGGGAGCCGGCTGTTGGACAGAGCCTTTGCGGTAGCCGGCGGCGAGGCGAAGCTGCAATTTCCGGCTGAGGGCGTCGTTTGCGAAATGGTTTTCCCGCGCGCAGAAGTCTCCAGTCCGATGGCGGCGTAGCTTTGACGGCCCTTGGAACCGAGCAGGGAGTTTTCGCTCCATGAGCATTAAGGAAGCGGCGCCGGGAGTTCGGCCGATTGGCGCGAAGGGCGTCTTCGCCGCGGTTCTCGGCAACGGCTTCGAGTTCTTCGACTTCACCGTCTACGCCACCTTCCTTGGCTCGATCGGCGAGGCTTTTTTTCCATCGAGCAATCCGTTCGTCAGCGACCTCGCGTCGGCCGCGACCTTCGGCGTCGGATTCGTCGCCCGGCCTCTCGGCGGCGCGATTCTGGGCGCGTATGCCGACCGCGCCGGCCGCCGGCCGGCGATGACCCTGTCGATCGGCCTGATGGCGATCGGCAGCGCAATCATCGCTCTGACGCCCGGCTATGCGGCGATCGGCGTCTGGGCGCCGATCCTGCTTATCCTCGCCCGCTTGTTTCAGGGATTTGCGGTCGGCGGCGAGGTTGGGCCAGCGACGATGTTCGTTCTGGAAGCCGCGCCCCCCGGTCGGCGCCTGCTTTTCGCCAGCTGGCAGCTTGCGAGCCAGAATCTGGGCAGTCTCGCAAGCGGCGTCATCGGCGTTCTTC
The DNA here is from genome assembly GCA_963772555.1 of uncultured Alphaproteobacteria bacterium. Taxonomy (GTDB): domain Bacteria; phylum Pseudomonadota; class Alphaproteobacteria; order Rhizobiales; family Beijerinckiaceae; genus Roseiarcus. The sequence continues at coordinate 24,063 of CAVYXQ010000008.1, forward strand.
TTGCGGTTGCGCTCTCGAAGACGAGCTACACGGAATGGGGCTGGCGCGTCCCCTTCGCGATCGGCGTCCTGATTGCGCCGGTCGGCGTCTATATCCGCAGCCGGCTTCCGGAGACGCTCGACCAGACCGACCGCACGAAGCCGCGCAAAACTGGCGAGATCCTGTCGACCGTCCTACGGACCAATTGGATGCGCCTCGTGCTCGGGCTTGCGCTGATAGCGGGCGCAACGATCACCCAATATTTCCTCCTGGTCATGACGCCCTATGCGATCAGGACCCTGCATCTGCCGGCATCGGCGGCGATGCTCGGCACGGTGACCCTCGGGCTGACGGGCGCTCTCGGAGCGCTGGCTGGCGGAGCTCTGGCTGACCGGTGGGGGATCCGAGCCTTGGCGGTGGCGCCGCGCATTCTGTTCATGCTGGCGCTGTTTCCGGTGATGAAGACGCTCATCGCCGCGCCCAGCGCAACGACGCTGGTCCTCGCGATCGCGATCCTCAGCCTTTTGCAAGCGATGAGCGCCGCGGCCATCATCATACTGATCCCGTACATCTTTCCGCCCGCGGTGCGCGCGACCGGGCTCGCGATCAGCTACTCGCTCGGCGTGGCGATCTTCGGCGGCACGGCGACTTATGTCGTCACCTGGCTCGTCGGCGTCACCGGCGATCCCCTCGCCTCGACCTATTATGTCATGGCGGCCAATGTCGCCCTCTTGCTGGCGGTTCTGGCGAGCCGCGGCGCGGACTACGATGCAAAAACCTGGCCCCCGCCGGTGGACAGCGAAGTTTGAGAAAACGCGGGGACGTCCCCGGCCGCCGCCGGTCGCGACAGGCCGACCGGACCGCCAGAAGCGGGACGAGCGGAGTTCGGAGAAAAATCGCCCCGTTCCGCCGAATTGCTTCGCCGTTGGGGTTGACGGCGCGGTATTGGCCGAATATGTTCCGCGCGCTTTCGGCAGGTCGTAGAGCTTAGCTGTACCCGGCGCCGCGTCTGGTACCCAACGGCTCTAAACGCTGACGATCTCATCGACGAGCCAATGCGGCCCTCAAGAGGGTCGAATTTGTTTCGCAAGATCGCGGGTTCGCTCGTGATCCTCTGCTTTCGGCGGCGCCCCGACCCGGACCGGGTTCAGCGGGCGCTGTTGGTTTCGCGCGTTGCCCCAGGCGGCGCGCGTCGATGCGCGTGCGAATTTCTGTCCGGCTTCGCCGGGCGACGAGGAAACGGGAAGTCTGAAGGGTCGACATGCCGACGATTAGCCAGCTGATTCGGAAGCCGCGGCAACCGAAAACCTATCGCGAAAAGGCGCGCCATCTCGAGGCGAGCCCGCAGAAGCGCGGGGTCTGTACACGCGTTTACACGACGACGCCGAAGAAGCCGAACTCCGCCCTGCGCAAGGTCGCCAAGGTGCGCCTGACCAACGGCTTCGAGGTCATCGGCTACATTCCCGGCGAGGGCCACAACCTGCAGGAGCATTCGGTCGTCATGATCCGCGGCGGCCGCGTCAAGGATCTGCCGGGCGTGCGCTATCACATTCTGCGCGGCGTGCTCGACACGCAGGGCGTCAAGGACCGCAAGCAGCGCCGCTCCAAATACGGCGCGAAGCGTCCGAAATAACGAGAGTTTTTGGATCAGGAGCAGGCCATGTCCCGCCGACATAGCGCCGAGAAGCGCGAGATCATTCCGGACGCCAAATACGGCGACGTCGTGGTGGCGAAGTTCATGAACACCATCATGTACGAAGGCAAGAAGTCGGTCGCCGAGGCGATCGTCTACGGCGCGCTCGACAATGTCGAGGCGAAGGTCAAGAACGATCCGCTCGCCGTCTTCAAGCAGGCGCTCGAGAATGTCGCGCCGTCGGTCGAGGTCCGCTCGCGGCGCGTCGGCGGCGCGACCTATCAGGTGCCGGTCGAGGTGCGCACCGATCGCCGCCAGGCGCTGGCGATCCGCTGGATCATCGCCGCCGCCCGCGGCCGCAACGACAAGACCATGGTGGACCGCCTGTCGGCGGAACTGCTCGACGCTTCGAACAATCGCGGCGCCGCGGTCAAAAAACGCGAGGACACGCACAGGATGGCCGAAGCCAACCGCGCTTTTGCGCACTACCGCTGGTAAGCGGCATTTCAGGCGATCGGGAACAACATCATGGCGCGACGCCACGCGATCGAGGATTATCGGAATTTCGGCATCATGGCCCACATCGATGCCGGAAAGACGACGACGACCGAGCGCATCCTCTATTACTCCGGCAAGTCGCATAAGATCGGCGAAGTCCATGACGGCGCCGCGACCATGGACTGGATGGAGCAGGAGCAGGAGCGCGGCATCACCATCACCTCCGCCGCGACGACGACGTTCTGGCAGGACAAGCGTCTCAACATCATCGACACGCCCGGTCACGTCGACTTCACCATCGAGGTCGAGCGCAGCCTGCGGGTGCTCGACGGGGCGGTGTGCGTCCTCGACGGCAACCAGGGCGTCGAGCCGCAGACAGAAACCGTCTGGCGGCAGGCCGACAAATATGGCGTGCCCCGCGTCGTGTTCGTCAACAAGATGGACAAGATCGGGGCCGACTTCTTCCGCTGCGTCGAGGAGATCAACACCAAGGTCGGCGGCCGCCCGATGTGCATCCAGCTGCCGATCGGCTCGGAGGCGAGTTTCAAGGGGGTCATCGATCTCCTGCGGATGAAGGCCGTCGTCTGGGAAGAAGAGGGCCTCGGCGCGAAATATCACGACGAGGAGATCCCGGCCGACCTCAAGGCGCAGGCGGACGAGTACCGGCATGCGCTGATCGAGGCGGCGGTCGAACTCGACGACGACGTGATGACGGCCTATCTCGACGGGCAGGAGCCCGACATCGACACGCTGAAGCGGCTCATCCGCACGGCGGTCAAGCAGATCGCGTTCGTGCCGGTGCTGTGCGGTTCGGCATTCAAGAACAAGGGCGTACAACCGCTGCTGGATGCGGTCGTCGACTATCTGCCCTCGCCCGCGGATCGCGGCGGCATCAAAGGCGTCGATATGAACTCCGGCAAGGAAGTCATTCGCATGCCGAGCGATTCCGAGCCGTTCTCCATGCTCGCCTTCAAGATCATGGACGACCCCTTCGTCGGCACGATCACCTTCTGCCGCGTCTATTCCGGCACGATCGAGTTGGGCACCACGGTGCTCAATTCGACCAAGGACAAGCGCGAGCGCGTCGGCCGCATGCTGCTCATGCACGCCAACAACCGCGAGGACATCAAGGAAGCCTACGCCGGCGACATCGTCGCGCTCGCAGGCCTCAAGGACACGCGTACCGGCGACACGCTCTGCGATCAGCAGAAGCCGGTCATTCTCGAGAAGATGGAATTTCCGGATCCGGTTATCGAGATCGCCATCGAGCCGAAGTCGAAGGCCGACCAGGAGAAGCTCGGCGTCGCCCTGTCGAAGCTCGCGACCGAGGATCCGTCCTTCCGCGTCTCGACCGACCCCGAATCGGGTCAGACCATCCTCAAGGGGATGGGCGAACTTCACCTCGACATCAAAGTCGACATCCTCAAGCGCACCTACAAGGTCGACGCCAACATCGGCGCGCCGCAGGTCGCCTATCGGGAGAAGCTGAGCAAGCGGACCGAGGTCGACTACACTCACAAGAAACAGTCGGGCGGTTCGGGCCAGTTCGCCAAGGTCAAGATGGTGTTCGAGCCGGCCGAGCCCGGCTCAGGCTCCGCATTCGAATCGAAGATCGTCGGCGGCGCGGTGCCGAAGGAATACATTCCCGGCGTCGAGAAGGGCTTCCAGAGCGTGCTCGGCTCCGGCGTGCTGGCGGGCTTCCCGGTTGTAGACGTCAAGGCGACGCTGGTCGACGGCGCCTATCACGACGTCGACTCGTCGGCGCTCGCTTTCGAGATCGCTTCCCGCGCTGCGTTCCGCGAGGGATTGCAGAAGGGCGGCTCGGTTCTGCTCGAGCCGATCATGAAAGTGGAAGTCGTGACGCCGGAAGAGCACACCGGCTACGTGATGGGCGATCTCCTCTCCCGTCGCGGACATGTGCTGGGTCAGGACATGCGGGCCAACGCCGTCGTCATCAACGCTATGGTGCCGCTGTCAAACATGTTCGGCTACGTCAATCAGTTGCGCTCGGGCACGCAGGGCCGAGCCAACTTCACGATGCAGTTCGATCACTACGAGCAGGTCCCTGCGAACATCGCCGCCGAGATCATAGAGAAGTTCAAATGAGGCGCGGCCCTGCCCGCTGAACAAGGGCCACAAGAAGGAGTTTGGCTATGGCCAAGGAAAGATTTGCGCGTACCAAGCCGCATTGCAATATCGGCACGATCGGCCATGTGGACCACGGCAAGACGACGCTGACGGCGGCGATCACCAAGGTTCTGGCGGAGACGGGCGGCGCCTCGTTCGTCGCGTACGACCAGATCGACAAGGCGCCGGAAGAGAAGGCGCGCGGCATCACGATCTCGACTGCCCACGTCGAGTATCAGACGAAGAAGCGCCACTACGCGCACGTCGACTGTCCTGGCCACGCCGACTATGTCAAGAACATGATCACTGGCGCGGCGCAGATGGACGGCGCGATCCTCGTCGTCTCCGCCGCCGATGGCCCGATGCCTCAGACCCGCGAGCACATCCTGCTCGCCCGCCAGGTCGGCGTCCCGGCGCTAGTCGTCTACTTGAACAAGGTCGACATGGTCGACGATCCGGAATTGCTCGAGCTCGTCGAGCTTGAAGTGCGCGAGCTGCTGTCGCGCTACGAGTTCCCCGGCGACGACATTCCGATCATCAAGGGCTCGGCCCTGATGGCGCTCGAGAGCAAGTCCCCCGAGATGGGCCACGACTCAATTCTCAAGCTGATGGACGCGGTCGACGCTTACATCCCGCAACCGGAGCGCCCGAAGGACCAGCCCTTCCTCATGCCGGTGGAAGACGTGTTTTCGATCTCCGGCCGCGGCACCGTGGTCACCGGCCGGATCGAACGCGGCGTCATCAAGGTCGGCGAGGAAGTCGAGATCGTCGGCCTGCGGCCGACGGCGAAGACCACCGTCACCGGCGTCGAGATGTTCCGCAAGCTCCTGGATCAGGGCGAAGCGGGCGACAACGTCGGCTGCCTCCTGCGCGGCACCAAGCGCGAGGAAGTCGAGCGCGGCCAGGTGCTGTGCAAGCCGGGCTCCGTCAAGCCGCACACCAAGTTCAAGGCCGAGGCCTACATCCTGACCAAGGAAGAGGGCGGCCGTCACACGCCGTTCTTCACCAACTACCGGCCGCAGTTCTACTTCCGCACGACCGACGTGACGGGAATCGTCGAATTGCCGCAGGGCACCGAGATGGTGATGCCCGGCGACAACGTGACGATCGACGTGTCGCTGATCGTGCCGATCGCGATGGAGGAGAAGCTGCGCTTCGCCATTCGCGAAGGCGGCCGCACGGTCGGTTCGGGCGTCGTCGTCTCGATCACCGAATAGGCCTCGCGACCAGCGACGAATGGGCGGGGCGAACAAGCGCCCCGCTCCCGCCGGCAGGGAATTGACACATGAATACGCAAAACATCCGCATCCGTCTCAAAGCGTTCGATCACCGCGTGCTCGACGCTTCGACGAAGGAGATCGTGTCGACGGCCAAGCGCACCGGCGCCAGGGTTCGCGGCCCCATTCCCCTGCCGACGCGGATTGAGAAATTCACGGTCAACCGGTCGCCGCACGTCGACAAGAAATCGCGCGAGCAGTTCGAGATTCGCACGCACAAGCGGGTTCTCGATATCGTCGATCCCACTCCGCAGACGGTCGACGCGCTGATGAAGCTCGATCTGGCCGCCGGCGTCGACGTCGAGATCAAGCTGTGAGGGATTTGCCGAGCGCCTCATCCGGCCTGCCGGACGCGCTCTCGAGGGATTAATGCCAATGCGTTCAGGCATCATCGCAAAGAAGCTGGGCATGTCCCGCGTCTTCACCGACGCGGGCGACCACGTGCCGGTCACCGTCCTCCAGGTCGAGGGCTGCCAGGTCGTTGCGCACCGCACCCAGGAAAAGAACGGTTATACCGCGCTCCAGCTCGGCATCGGCAAGGCCAAGGTCAAGAACGTGTCCAAGGCCGAGCGCGGCCGTTTCGCCGTTGCGCATGTCGAGCCGAAGATGCGCCTGGCCGAATTCCGCGTCGCCGAGGACCAGATGATTCCTGTCGGGGCGGAGATCACCGCCGATCACTTCACGGTCGGGCAATATGTCGACGTCACCGGCGTCACGATCGGCAAGGGTTTCGCCGGCGCGATGAAGCGCTGGAACTTCGGCGGTCTGAGAGCGACCCACGGCGTTTCGATCTCGCACCGTTCGCACGGATCGACCGGCGGCCGTCAGGACCCGGGCAAGACGTGGAAGAACAAGAAGATGGCCGGCCACATGGGGGTCGAGAAAGTGACGACGCAGAACCTGCGCGTCGTTCGCACCGATCCAGAGCGCGGCCTCATTCTGGTCGAGGGCGCCGTGCCCGGCCATGCCGGCGGCTGGATCGCGGTCCGCGACGCGGTGAAGAAGCCGCTGCCGAAGGACGCGCCGCTGCCCGGAAAGTTCCGCGTTCACCCCGAGGCGACCGCGAATGCGGCGCCGGACGCCGCGTCGAAGGGAGAGTGACGCTGATGAAATTCGACATGACGTCGATGGACGGATCGGCCGCGGGCTCGCTGGAGCTCAGCGACGCGATCTTCGGCCTCGAGCCGCGCGCCGATCTCATCGCGCGGATGGTGCGCTGGCAGCTCGCCAAGCGCCAGTCCGGCGACCACAAGACCCTCGGGCGCGGCGAGATCAACCGCACCGGCAAGAAAATTTACAAGCAGAAGGGCACCGGCGGCGCCCGGCACGGCTCGGCGCGCGTGCCGCAGTTTCGCGGCGGCGGTCGCGCCATGGGCCCGGTCGTGCGCAGCCACGCCCACGATCTGCCGAAGAAGGTGCGCGCGCTCGCGCTGCGTCATGCCCTTTCCGCCAAGGTTCGGGCGGGCGGACTCGTCGTGTGGGAGAAGGCGGAGCTCTCCGAGGGCAAGACGAGCGCGCTGCGCCGGTCGTTCGCCAAGGCGGCGCTGAAGAACGCCCTCATCATCGACGGGGCCGAGGTGCAGGAGATGTTTGCGCTCGCCGCGCGGAACCTGCCGCAGATCGACGTTCTGCCGGTCCAGGGCGTCAACGTCTACGACATCATGCGCCGCGAGAAACTCGTGCTGACCAAGGCCGCGGTCGAAGCGCTGGAGGCGCGGTTCCAATGATCAAAGACGTTCGCCATTACGACACGATCGTCGCTCCGGTGATCACCGAGAAGGCGACCATCGCGTCGGAGAGCAACCAGTTCGTCTTCAAGGTCGCTCGCAACGCGACGAAGCCGCAGATCAAGGCGGCGATCGAGAAGCTGTTCGACGTGAAGGTGACCGCGGTCAACACATTGCTCCGCAAGGGCAAGACCAAGGCGTTTCGCGGCGTGCGGGGCCGGCAGCAGGACATCAAGAAAGCCATCGTCACGCTGGCCGATGGCGACCGCATCGACGTGACCAGCGGCCTCTAAGGGTTCAACGACCATGGCTCTCAAGACCTACAAGCCGATGACCCCGGGCCTTCGCCAGCTCGCCCTCGTCAATCGCAGCGAGCTTCACAAGGGCAAGCCTCTGAAGGCGCTGACCGTCGGCAAGCCGGAGAAGGGCGGCCGGAACAATGCGGGTCGTGTGACCGTGCGCTTCCGCGGCGGAGGCCACAAGCAGGTCTATCGCATCATCGATTTCAAGCGCCGCAAGCTCGACGCGCCGGCCAGGGTCGAGCGGCTCGAGTACGACCCGAACCGCACGAGCTTCATCGCGCTGATCAAATACGCCGACGGCGAGCAGAGTTACATCATCGCCCCGCAGCGCCTCGCGGTCGGGGACGAAGTGATCGCCGGCGTGCAGGTTGACATGAAGCCGGGCAACGCGATGCCGCTCGCCAACATCCCGGTCGGAACGATCGTCCATAACGTCGAGATGAAGATTGGCAAGGGCGGCGCGATCGCGCGTTCCGCCGGCTCCTATGCGCAGATCGTGGCGCGCGACCAGGGCTATGTCTCCTTGCGCTTGAGCTCTGGCGAGCAGCGCCTGATTCACGGCCAATGTTTCGCCACCGTCGGCGCGGTCTCGAACCCCGATCACATGAACGCCTCGCTGGGCAAGGCCGGCCGCAGCCGCTGGCTCGGCCGCCGGCCGCACAATCGCGGCGTCACCATGAACCCGGTCGACCATCCGCATGGCGGCGGCGAGGGCCGCACCTCCGGCGGCCGTCATCCGGTCACGCCCTGGGGCAAGCCGACCAAGGGGAAGAAGACCCGTTCAAACAAGGCGACGAACAAGTTCATCGTCGCCTCGCGCCACACGCGCAAGAAGAGAGGCTAGGCCATGACGCGCTCGATTTGGAAGGGACCGTTCATCGACGGCTATCTCCTCAAGAAGGCCGAGGTCTCGCGCGGATCGGGCCGCTCCGAGGTCATCAAGATCTGGAGCCGCCGTTCGACCATCCTGCCGCAGTTCGTCGGCCTCACCTTCGGCGTCTACAATGGCCACAAGCACATTCCGGTGCTCGTGTCGGAAGAGATGATCGGCCACAAGTTCGGCGAGTTCGCGCCGACACGGACGTTCCACGGCCATTCCGCCGACAAGAAGGCGAAGAGGGCTTAAGCGCGATGTCAAAGCTAGCCAATCCGCGACGGCTCGCCGAAAACGAGGCCAAGGCGACAGCGCGCATGCTGCGCGTGAGCCCGCAGAAGCTCAATCTGCTCGCCCAACTCATCCGGGGCAAGAAGGTCGCGGCCGCGCTCGCCGATCTCGAATTCTCCAACAAGAGGATTTCGACCGAGGTGAGAAAGGCGCTCGAATCGGCGATCGCCAACGCCGAGAACAATCACGATCTCGACGTCGACGATCTGATCGTCGCGCAGGCGTGGGTCGGCAAGGACATGGTGATGAAGCGGTTCAGCGCCCGCGCCCGCGGCAGGGCCGGACGCATCGAAAAGCCGTTCTCGAACATCACGATCGTCGTGCGCGAAGCCGCTGCGGACGCCACCGCGGCTTAAAGGAGAGGCAAATGGGTCAGAAGATCAATCCGATCGGGCTGCGCCTCGGCGTCAACCGCACCTGGGATTCGCGCTGGTTCTCGAGCAAGGCCGAGTACGGGAAACTGTTGCACGAGGACATGAAGATCCGCGAGGTCCTGATGAAGGGCCTGAAGCAGGCGGCGATCTCGAAGATCGTCATCGAACGCCCGCATAAGAAATGCCGCGTCAACATCCACTCGGCCCGCCCGGGCGTCGTCATCGGCAAGAAGGGCGCTGACATCGACAAGCTGCGAAAGCAGGTGGCGAAGCTGACGAATTCGGAAGTGGCGATCAACATCGTCGAGGTCCGAAAGCCGGAAATCGACGCAACTCTGGTCGCCGAGTCGATCGCTCAGCAGCTCGAGCGTCGCGTCGCGTTCCGCCGCGCGATGAAGCGCGCGGTGCAGTCGGCGATGCGGCTCGGCGCCGAAGGCATCCGGATCAACTGCTCCGGCCGGCTCGGCGGTGCCGAAATCGCCCGCCTCGAGTGGTACCGCGAGGGGCGCGTGCCGCTGCACACGCTGCGCGCCGACGTCGACTACGGCGTCGCGACTGCACATACCGCCTACGGCACCTGCGGCATCAAGGTCTGGATCTTCAAGGGCGAAATCCTCGAGCACGATCCGATGGCCCAGGACAAGCGTCAGGCCGAGCAGGACCATTCGTCGACGCACCGGCAGCGCCGCGAGCCGCGCGAGCGCGACCGCGACCACGGCCGCGAGCGCGAGCACCGCGAAGCGGTCTGAAAGCGCGGATAGAAGTGAAAGTCATTCGACCATGATGCAGCCCAAAAGAACTAGGTTCCGCAAAGCCTTCAAAGGCCGTATCCACGGCAACGCGAAGGGCGGATATGCGCTGAACTTCGGCGAGTTCGGCCTGAAGGCGATGGAGCCTGAGCGGGTCAGCGCGCGTCAGATCGAAGCCGCGCGCCGCGCCCTGACCCGCCACATGAAGCGCGCCGGACGCGTCTGGATCCGGGTGTTCCCGGACGTTCCGGTGTCGAAGAAGCCGATCGAAGTGCGCATGGGCAAGGGCAAGGGCGCGCCGGAATTCTGGATTGCGCGCGTCGCGCCCGGCCGCATCATGTTCGAGATCGACGGCGTGCCGGAGAACCTGGCGCGCGAGGCTTTCCTGCTCGCCGCGGCCAAGCTGCCGATCAAGACGCGCTTCGTGCAGCGCATTGCGGAATAGGAGCGCGACGGATGAAGAAGAACAGCCGGCTTTCCGATCTCCGCGTCATGACGGAGGATCAGCTCAGCGACGAGGCTCTCAAGCTGAAGAAAGAGCAGTTCAACCTGCGTTTCCAGAAGGCGAGCGGCCAGTTGCAGGACACGGCGCGGGTGCGCGTCGTTCGCCGCGACATCGCGCGCGTCAAGACCATCGCTGCGCAGAGGCGCGCCGCCGCAGACGCCAAGGACTGAGGACATGCCGAAGAGAATATTGCAAGGGGTCGTCGTCAGCGACAAGCAGGAGAAGACGCTCGTCGTCAAGGTCGAGCGCCGCTTCACCCACCCGCTGCTGAAGAAGACGGTGCGCCGGTCGAAGAACTACCACGCGCATGTCGAGAACAAGACGCAGAAAGTCGGCGACACCGTCTCCATCGAGGAGACGCGGCCGATCTCGAAGCTCAAGCGCTGGATCGTTATCGACCAGAGCGCGCCGGGAGCGTGAGGCGGCTTTGCGCTGCATGGAACCAAATTCGGAGGCGACGAGCCTCCTTCAGGCGGAGGCCGGCGCGGCGGCCTCGGCAACTGATCTGACGAGAAAGGCGATCGGGCCATGATACAGATGCAGACCAACCTCGAAGTCGCCGACAATTCCGGCGCGCGCCGCGTGATGTGCATCAAGGTTCTGGGCGGCTCGAAGCGCCGCTACGCCTCGATTGGCGACACCATCGTCGTCTCCGTCAAGGAGGCGATACCGCGCGGCCGCGTCAAGAAGGGCGATGTGATGAAGGCGGTCGTCGTCCGCACCGCCAAGGACATCCGCCGGGCCGATGGCTCAGTGATCAGGTTCGACTCGAACGCCGCGGTGCTGATCAACAATCAGTCCGAGCCGGTCGGCACGCGCATCTTCGGGCCGGTGCCGCGCGAGCTTCGCGCCAAGAACCACGTCAAGATCATCTCGCTGGCGCCGGAGGTGCTGTGATGGCCGCCAAGATCAAGAAAGGCGACAGGGTCATCGTCATGACCGGCCGCGATAAGGGGAAAAAGGGCGAGGTGCGCCAGGTCATGCCGGAAGAGGGCCGCGCCATTGTCGCCGGCGTCAATCTGGTGCGACGGCACACGCGCCCGAGCGCCAAGACCGAGGGCGGCATTCTGACGAAGGAATCGCCCATTCACCTGTCGAATTTGGCGCTCGCCGATCCAAAGTCCGGGAAGCCGACCCGCGTCGGCTTCAGGATTCTCGACGACGGCCGCAAGGCCCGTATCGCCAAGCGCTCCGGAGACCTGATCGATGGCTGAGGCAAAGAACGAGAAGGGCGCCAAGCCGCCGAAGGGCGAGAAGGGCGCGCCAAAGGGCGAGAAGGGGCAGCCGGCGAAGGGCGGCAAGTCCGACGCCGCCGCCGACAAAGGCGCCAAGGCCAAGGGACGCAAGGAAGGGGGCGCCGAAACCGCCGCCGCCGGCGCCGTCAGGGCTGCGCCGAAAGACTATGTCGCGCGCCTGAAGAAGGTCTATCAGGACGAGATCGTGCCGAAACTCGTCAAGGAGTTCGGCTACAAGAACGCGCTCGAAGTGCCGCGACTCGACAAGATCGTGCTCAACATGGGGGTCGGCGAGGCGGTCAGCGACACCAAGAAGGTGACGTCGGCGGCGGCCGACCTGGCGCTGATTGCCGGGCAGAAGCCAGTGGTGACGCGGGCTCGCAAGGCGATCTCGACCTTCAAGGTGCGCGAGAACATGCCGATCGGCGCCAAGGTCACCCTGCGCAAGACGCGGATGTACGAGTTCCTCGACCGCCTGGTGACGGTTGCGCTGCCGCGCGTGCGCGATTTCCGCGGCCTCGACACGAAGTCGTTCGACGGGCGCGGCAACTATGCGCTGGGGGTGAAGGAGCACATCATTTTCCCCGAGATCGACTACGACAAGGCCGAAGCCATGCTCGGGCTCGACATCGTGGTTTGCACGACGGCCAAGACCGACGCGGAAGCGCAGGCGTTGCTGCGTGCGTTCAACTTCCCCTTCCGGCAGTGAGCGTGAAGGCTCAGACGCGGAAAACTGGAGGCCTTTGATGGCAAAGAAGAGTGCGATCGAGAACAACCTGCGCAAGCAGCGCCTCGTGAAGAAGTTCGCCGGTCGGCGCAAGCGCCTGCTCGATATCGCCAACGACGATTCGCGTCCGATGGAGGAGCGGTTCGAGGCGCGCCTGAGGCTCGCCGCGCTTCCGCGCAACGGCGCGATCGTCCGGGTGCGCAATCGCTGCGAGGTCACGGGCCGTCCGCGCGGCTTCTACCGCAAGATGAAGATGTCGCGCATCGCCGTGCGGGAACTGGGCAACAAGGGGCTGATCCCGGGCCTGGTCAAGTCGAGCTGGTGAGGAGAAGAGGATCATGGCAGTGAACGATCCGCTCGGCGACATGCTCACCCGCATCCGCAACGCGCAGATGCGCAAGCGCAACAAAGTCACGACGCCCGGCTCCTCGCTTCGTAAGAAGGTCCTGGACGTGCTCGAGTCCGAAGGCTACATCCGCGGCTATTCGACCACGGATTACGGCAACGGCCGCAGCGAGTTCGAGATCGAGCTCAAGTATTTCGACAGCGAGCCGGTCATTCGCACGATCGAGCGCGTCTCGAAGCCGGGCCGCCGCGTCTATGCGACAGTCGGCGCCATGCCGCGCATCGCCAACGGCCTTGGCGTTGCGATTCTCTCGACGCCGAAGGGCGTCATGGCCGACCACGCCGCCCGCGAAAACAACGTCGGCGGCGAAGTCCTCTGCACCGTCTTCTGACGGGGCTCGGCAAAGAAGCGGAACCAAGCGATGTCTCGTATCGGCAGGAAGCCCGTCGTCATCCCGTCCGGCGTCACCGCCAGACTGGACGGCCAAACGATCGCCATCAAGGGCGCAAAGGGCGAACTCATGTTCACCGCGCCGCAGGAGGTATCGCTCTCGATCGACGGCGGCGAGGTCCACGTCAAGCCGCAAAGCGACGACAAGCGCGCCCGGGCAATGTGGGGCATGGCGCGCGCCCAGGTTGCGAACCTGATCGGCGGCGTCACCAAGGGCTTTGAAAAGAAGCTCGAGATCAACGGCGTGGGCTACAAGGCAGCGATAGCCGGCAAGAACCTGCAGCTCTCGCTCGGCTACAGCCACGACATCATCTACCCGATCCCGGCCGGCGTGACGATCACCGCGCCGAGGCCGACCGAGATTGCGGTCGCCGGCATCGACAAGCGTCAGGTTGGCCAGATCGCCGCGGAAATCCGGGCGTTCCGCCGCCCCGAGCCCTATAAGGGCAAGGGCGTCAAATACGCCGGCGAATTCATCTTCCGTAAGGAAGGCAAGAAGAAGTAAAGGGGCGGCGCCATGGCCAAATCGAATTCATCCTCCGCCCGGCGCACGGCGCGCGTCCGTCGCGCGCTCGCCGTCAGCTCCGGCGGACGACCGCGACTGAGCGTCTTTCGCTCGTCGAAGCAGATCTACGCGCAGGTCATCGATGACGAGCGGGGGCATACGCTCGCCGCCGCCTCGTCGCTGGAAAAAGCGATGCGCGAGCAGCTGAAGACCGGGGCGACGGTCGAGGCCGCGCGCGTCGTCGGCAAGCAGATCGCCGAGCGCGCCAAGCAGGCGGGCGTCGCCAAGGTCGTCTTCGATCGCGGCGGTTATATGTACCATGGCCGCGTCAAGGCGCTGGCCGAAGGCGCCCGCGAGGGCGGACTCGAATTCTAGACGAGGCTCAAGCAAGCGGCGCCGTCCCTGGCGTTGCGAAGAATCGACGGAAAAAAGCAATGGCGCGAGAAGACGGCGGCCGCGGCCGCGATCATAAGCACGAGGAGCGCGACAGCGAGTTTGTCGATCGCCTCGTTCACATCAACCGCGTGGCGAAAGTGGTGAAGGGCGGCCGCCGGTTCGGCTTCGCGGCGCTCGTCGTCGTCGGCGACCAGAAGGGCCGCGTGGGCTTTGGCCACGGCAAGGCGCGCGAGGTGCCGGAGGCGATCCGCAAGGCGACGGAAGCCGCCAAGCGCGGCGTCGTCCGCGTGCCCCTGCGCGAGGGCCGGACGCTGCACCACGACGTGAACGGACGTCATGGCGCCGGCCGCGTGGTCCTGCGAGCCGCGCCCGCCGGCACGGGCATCATCGCGGGCGGTCCGATGCGAGCGGTGTTCGAGTCGCTCGGCGTGCACGATGTCGTGGCGAAGAGCCAAGGCTCGTCGAATCCTTACAACATGGTCCGCGCCACCTTCGACGCGCTGTCGCGCGAGGACAGCCCGCGCTCGGTGGCGCAGCGGCGAAACCTCAAGGTTTCGACCGTGCAGTCGCGCCGTCAGGGCGTCGAAGCCGACGCCAGCGATTCCTGAGGCCTTGGCGATGAGCAGTGTGAAGACCATTACGCTCGTGCAGACCGCGAGCGCCATCGGCCGGCCGGGCCCGCAGCGCGAGACGCTGAAGGGGCTCGGCCTCAACAGAATCGGACGCCGCTCGAACGTCGCCGACACGCCCGCCAACCGCGGGATGATCGCCAAGGTCGCCCATCTCGTGCGCGTCGTCGACGGTCAATGAGGATCGCGTCAATGAAGCTCAACGAAATCAAAGACAATCCCGGGTCATCGAAAGCCCGGATCCGCGTCGGCCGTGGCATCGGTTCGGGCAAGGGCAAGCAGGCCGGACGCGGCGGGAAGGGCCAGACGGCCCGCTCGGGCGTTCGCATCAAGGGCTTCGAGGGCGGCCAGATGCCGCTGCACCGACGCCTGCCGAAGCGCGGCTTCACCCCGCCGTCGCAGATCCATTACAACGAAGTCAACCTCGGCCGCATCCAGGGCGCGATCGACGCCGGCAAGCTCAGCGCCGACGAGCCGATCACGCTCGAGAGCCTGCTCAAGGCCGGCGTCGTGACCCATCCCCGCGACGGTGTGAAAATACTCGGTTCCGGCGAGTTGAAGGCGAAGATCAGTTTCGAAGTCGCGGCCGCCTCGAAGAGCGCCACGGCCGCGATCGAGAAAGTCGGCGGCAGCCTGAAGACCCTGCGCGACCAGCCGGCGCCCGCGGCTCCTTAAGAGCTCGCCGCCACAAGGGGGTGGCGATGGCGCGCGCGCCGACCATATGCTAGGGGCGTTGCCGCTCGCGCGGAACGGCGCGGGCGGGAACGCCGTTTGGAACATCAGCGCCCATGGACCATGGGCGCCGCTCGGAGAGCAACATGGCGTCCGCCGCCGAACAGCTTGCAGCCAATATCAACTGGTCGGCTTTCGCCAAGGCCGACGAACTCAAGAAGCGCATCTGGTTCACCCTCGGCGCGCTGGTCATTTTTCGACTGGGAACCTACATTCCGCTCCCCGGCATCGACTCCCAGGCGTTCCAGACGGCGTTCCTCGGGCAGAAGCAGGGCGTGCTCGACATGTTCAACATGTTCTCGGGCGGCGCCGTGCAGCGCATGGCGGTGTTCGCGCTCAACATCATGCCGTATATCTCGGCTTCGATCATCATCCAGCTTCTGAGCTCGGTGATGCCTTCGCTCGAGGCGATCAAGAAAGAGGGCGAGCAGGGGCGAAAGGTCCTCAACCAGTACACACGCTATCTCACCGTGCTGCTCGCCATGTTCCAGGCGTATGGGATCTCCATCGGCCTCGAGGGCAGGGCAGGGGTCGTCAGCGATCCGGGCCTGCTGTTTCGCATCTCGACCATCGTCACACTGACCGGCGGAACGATGTTCCTCGTATGGCTCGGCGAGCAGATCACCTCGCGGGGCGTCGGCAACGGGTCCTCGCTCATCATCTTTGCCGGGATCGTCGCGCGTCTTCCGTCAGCGATCATCCAGTTGTTCGAGATGGGCCGGCAGGGCTCGATCTCGACCGGCCTGGTGCTTGCCGTCGTCGTAATGGTGTTCGTCGTCGTCGCCTTCATCGTGTTCATGGAGCGCGCCCAGCGGCGCGTGCCGATCACCTATCCGCGCCGCCAAGTCGGCAATAAAATGTACGAGGGGCAGAGTTCGTTTCTGCCGCTGAAACTCAACACGTCGGGCGTCATTCCTCCGATTTTCGCCTCCTCGCTGCTGCTGTTGCCGACGACGGTCGCGAACTTCGCCCAAGGCTCGTCGAGTTCCGGCGTTCTGACGATGATCACGGCTCTGCTCGGCCGGGGCAGCGCTCTCTACCTGACCCTCTACGTCGCGCTGATCGTGTTCTTCACCTTCTTCTATACGGCGACTGTCTTCAATCCGGCCGACACCGCCGACAATCTCAAGAAGCACGGCGGCTTCATCCCGGGCGTCCGGCCCGGCGAACGCACGGCACAGTACATCGACTACGTCCTCACCCGGATCACCGTGCTCGGCGCGGGCTATCTGTCGTTGATCTGCCTCTTGCCCGAATGGCTGATTTCGTATGCCTCGCTGCCGTTCTATTTCGGCGGAACGTCGCTATTGATCGTGGTCAACGTCACGATGGACACCGTCGCGCAAATTCATGGGCACCTGCAGGCTCACCAGTATGAGGGGCTGATCCGCAGGGCCAGGTTGAAGGGGCGGAAACGATGAGATTGATCCTGCTCGGCCCCCCCGGCGCCGGAAAAGGAACACAGGCGGCGCGGCTGGCGGAGAGCCTTGGCGTCCCGCAATTGTCGACCGGGGACATGTTGCGCGCCGCAGTCGCCGCAGCCACGCCCATAGGCCTCAGGGCAAAAGCGGTGATGGAGTCGGGTGCGCTGGTCTCGGACGACATCGTGATCGGCATCATCAACGACCGTATCAGCGAACCGGACGCCAAGAATGGCTTCATCCTCGACGGCTTTCCGCGAACCCTCGCCCAGGCCCGGGAACTCGAAGACATGCTGGCGGCGAAGGGCCTCAAGCTCGACGCCGCCATCGAATTGACGGTCGATGCGGCGAAGCTCGTCGAACGCATCGTCAAACGTGCCGCGGAGGCGAGAGCGGCTGGGTTGCCGGTGCGCAAGGACGACGATCCGGAGGTATTCAAATCGCGGCTCGTCGCCTATGAGCGCGATACTGCCGCGGTGACGCCGTTTTATCGCGAGCGCGGCCTCCTGCACGAAGTCGATGGCATGGCGCCGATCGACAAGGTCGCGGCCGCGATCGACGCCGTTTTGTCGGAGGTGGCGCCGGCGTGACCGCCGCGGCGGCAGAGGCCGAGGCGCTGATCGAGCAGCGCGGCCACGCCGGGCTTGTCATCCTCAATCGGCCAAAGGCGTTGAATGCCCTGACCCTGACCATGGTGCGGCTGATCGCGGCCGCGCTCGATCGCTGGGAGAGCGACCCGGGAGTCAGCCGGATCGTTCTTCGCGGCGCCGGCGACAAGGCGTTCTGCGCCGGCGGCGACATCCGCCATCTCTACGAACTCGGACGCGCCGGCGAGCACGAGCGGCAGCTGACATTCTGGCGCGAGGAATATCAGCTCAACGAACGCATCAAGACCTATCGGAAACCGGTCGTCGCACTGATCGATGGCATCGTCATGGGCGGCGGCGTCGGCATATCGGTCAACGCCGCCGCGCATCGTGTGGCCGCGGAGCGTTTCATCTTCGCCATGCCGGAGGTCGGCATCGGGTTCTTTCCGGACGTAGGCGGGACGTTCGTGCTGCCGCGGTTGCCGCATAAAGCCGGCGTCTATCTTGGCCTCACCGGGCTTCGGGCCAACGCGGGCGACGCGGTCGCTCTTGGCCTTGCGGATACTTTCGTGCCGAGCCGCGCGCTCGACGCCCTGGTCGAAGCCCTGGAAAACGGCGCGCCCGTCGCGGCGACGATCGAGCGATTCGTCGCGCCGGCGCCCCGCTCGGCGCTGCTGGACGAGGTCGCGGGCCTGGAGGCGTGCTTTTCGCTAGAGAGCCGCGAGGCGATTCTCGCGGCTTTGGCCGAGGCTGAGGCAAAGGGCTTCGCGTTCGCCGCGCCGGCGCGCGCGGCGATGGGGGAGAAGTCGCCGACCAGTCAGGCGATCGCCCTGCGGCAGATGGCGCTCGGACCTGCGCTCGATTTCCACGACGCCCTTCGGGTCGAGTACCGCATCGTTTCGCGGATCTGCCGCGGCCGCGATTTCTACGAAGGCGTTCGCGCCCTCATTGTCGACAAGGACAACCGCCCGCAGTGGAGCCCCCCGCCGAGCAAGGCGGAGGTCGAGGCTTATTTCGCGCCTCTCGGGGACAAGGAACTGACGTTCCAGGACCGCGCATGAGATATCTGATGCGTCAGACGCGCGACGGCGCGGTGGAGCTGATCGATCCCACCGCCCGGCCGGTCGACGGCCGGCTGTCGGCGGCGTTCGCGAGTATCGGTTGGGGAACAGCGCTCCTTTGGTACATGCGAACTCTGGCCTGGGTCTGGGTCGGCAAGGGGCTGTTCAACTGGGCGATCATCCTGGGCGCCTTTCCCGGCCTACGCGACTTTACCGCCATGGCCCTGCCCCTGCAGACAACCGTCGTATCATTCGCCTGTTTCGATCTTTTGGCCGCCATTGGGCTCTGGCTTGCGGCGCCCTGGGGCGGCGCGATCTGGCTCCTCTGCGCCGTCGTCGAATCGGCCTCGCCGTTCCTAAGTCCGCGCGCCGCCTTGATGTCTTATGGCGGCGCGCTGATCAATCTCGTCCTTGTCGTCGGCTATCTGCTCTTGAGCTGGCGCGCGGTCAGAGCCCGCCGATAAACTCGGGGTCCACCAGCTTCCGAAGCGTTCGCGGAGGTCGTCCGTCCAGCGCGCGGATGCGACAATGCAATCCCTTGGCCGCTCAGCTCGCCCTCCCACCCTCAGCGTAAACAAAGTCTTTGATTCAATTGAAATTTACCACCGAGGGAAAACCTTCGATTCATCTTGAATTTTAGCAGCGTCTTCACGCGAGGTAGTTAAAGTCCATAGCATAAGAGAACCGATAAAATCCGACCATATCGAGACGAACCGACAGGGCGCACTATGCTGAACGAAGTCAAGATGCAGGATATAGCCGTTCGCGCGGAACCTGAGCTCCGTGTTACGAAACTCTACCTGGAAACCTTGACGATGGTAGAGAGGCTGCACCGCCGGCTGCTCGACGTCATCAAGGACGAGTTCGATCGTCGCAATCGCTCCGACGTCAATGCGGTGCAGGCGCTCCTGCTCTATAATATCGGCGACAAGGAGCTGACCGCGGGAGAACTGCGCAGCAAGGGCTATTATCTCGGCTCGAACGTGTCCTACAATGTGAAGAAACTGGTCGAAACGGGTTTCCTCCATCACGCGCGGTCGCGCATCGACCGGCGTGCGGTACGGATCAGCCTGACGGAAAAGGGCAAGGAAATCCATCGCATCGTCGCGGCGCTTTATGAAAAGCACGCCCGCACCGTCGAGCTCATCGGCGGCCTCCCGGGCGAGGACTTGGCCCGTGTCAACGTCTCGCTCGTTCGACTCGAACGTTACTGGACCGATCAGATCAAGTATCGGCTTTGATTCCTCGCTGACTGGCGGGAAACCGAGCAGCGGAGGCGCCGCCCGAGCGGCGCCTCCGCTTGTGTTTTCACGGATTGTCGCGAAATCCGGCCGCGGCCATAAATTTGCCCGACTGGACCGTATGTTCGCAGCATTGTTGCAGTCCAGTTTGCCTTAGGGAAGGCGAGCGATTCGGCGAGACGAGATCAGGGGCGGGCGTCCAGCGGCGGGCTTCCGGGAAAATTCGAGGAGTTTTGGATGCGTGACCTGACCGTCTCGCGGGCTTCACGCCGCGGGTTTTTTGGCGCGACCGCGCTCGGCGCGGTAATCCTCTTCAGCGCCGCGCCGCTGGCGATGGCGCAGGAGCGCGGCGGCGATCAGGCGGAATGGCCGCAGAGTTACGAAGCGTCGCCGCAGATGGCGGTCGGCCGGGAGTCGACGCCAATCCTGTCGGCAGCGACCGTCGCAGCGACCGACAGCGCGATCCAGAAATACCAGGATCTCGTGGCGCGGGGCGGCTGGAATCAGCTTCCGCCGGGCGCCGACCTGAAGATCGGTTCAAAGGGCCCCCGCGTCCAGGCGCTGCGACAGCGGCTGGTGACCTCGAGCGATCTCGATCCGATCGCCGGCGAGGGAACGGTATACGATTCGTTCGTCGAGGCGGCGGTCAAGCGCTTTCAGGCGCGGCATGGGCTGAGCCGGACAGGCGTCGTCAACGATGCGACCTTGGCGGAGCTCAATGTGCCGGCGGCAGCCCGCCTGCAGCAGCTTGAGACCAACATCGTTCGGCTGAAATCCTTTTCGGGCGATCTCGGAGAGCGGTTCGTCATCGTCAACATTCCTTCCGCCTCGGTGGAGACGGTCGAGAACGGCGTCGTCTATTCGCACCATGCCGCCGGCGTCGGCAAGATCGATCGCCAGTCGCCGATCATGCAGACGAAGGCGACCGAGATCAATTTCAACCCGTTCTGGACTGTGCCGCCGTCGCTGATCAAAAAAGACCTGATCCCGAAGATGAAAGCCGACCCGAACTACCTAACGGAAGAGAAGATTCGTGTCTTCAACAAGGAAGGTGAGGAGATCTCTCCGGCGTCGATCAACTGGAACACCGACGAAGCCACCCATTTCAAGTATCGCCAGGACACCGGCGCTGACCTCAATTCGCTCGGCTTCGTCCGCATCAACATCCCGAACCCCTACGGCGTCTATATGCACGACACGCCGGAAAAGGGGATCTTCGGCGACGACTTCCGCTTCGTCTCTTCGGGCTGCGTGCGCGTGCAGGACGTGCGCGACTACGTCGCCTGGCTGCTCAAGGACAATCCCGGCTGGACGCGCGACCAGATTGACGAGGTGATCCGGTCCGGCCAGCGCCTCGACGTCAAGCTGACGACTCCGGTGAACGTCTATTGGGTCTACATCACCGCCTGGGCGACGCCCGACGGCATCGTGCAGTTCCGTCCCGACGTCTACCAGCGCGACGGCGCCGGCGCGGGGCCGGTCGCTTCCGCAGTGCCTGCGGAGCCAATGGCGCTGCCGCAGGAATAGGCGTCGCTCGAACGGCTTCCGTCCGCGAAGCCGCGCGACGAACCCCTTGGATTCGACTCGCCGGAATATCCTCTAGGCCCCGCCGCGGGACGCGACAGTGGATGATCGAACGGTTCTCACTTGCATCGCCGATACGCCGCGAACAATATTAGCGAGCAGCCTGTCCGTCATTGTGGGCGGGCGGCTATGTGGAGGGGAACAATGCGCAGGATCGCGATTACGCTCGCCGCCTCGGCGGCTCTCATGGTTGGCGGCGCGCTGACGTGGCAGGCACAAGCGCAGATGGAACGGGGACCGGCGGCGCTGGCCGACGCCGCCCAGAACTTCACCCCGATTGAAAAGGCCGCATGCGGCCCCCATTGGGGCCGGTTTTGCGGGCCCTACCACCACAGGGTCTGCGGCCGGTATCATTGCTGGTGCGCGCCCTGCTAGGACTGTAGCCGCGCTCTCTGAGCGGGGCGGCGCGATCAGCGATCGCGCCTACAGGGCCGCCTGATCCTCGATCCGCCCGAGGCTCTCGTCGCGCCCCAGCACCGTCAGTACGTCGAAGATTCCCGGCGAGGTCGACCGGCCGGTCAGCGCCGCCCGCAAGGGCTGCGCGACCGAGCCGAGCTTGGCGCCGTTCTCCTCCGCGTAGGCCCGCACCGCCGCCTCCAGCTCCTGGCCCGACCACTTCGCGACCGCGGCGAGCCTCGGCAGAAGCGCTTTGAGATGCGCCCGTCCCCCGTTCGCCAGGATGCCCTCGGCCTTGTCGTCCATCGAAAGCGGCCGCGCGGCGAAGAGAAAGGCCGCGCCGTCGAGAAGCTCGACCAGCGTCTTGGCCCGCTCTTTCAGGCCCGGGATCGCGGCGCGCAATTGCGCGCGCCTCTGCTCGTCGAGCCTGGCTTCGACCTCCGGTCCGCCGGGCAGATAGGGCAGGGCGCCGATCAGCGCGCAATAGAGCTCGTCGTCGCCCGCCGCGCGCATGAAATGGCCGTTCATGTTCTCCAGTTTGGCGAAATCGAAGCGCGAGGCCGAACGGCCGATCGCTGGCAGGTCGAAGGCGGCGATCAGCTCTTCGGTCGTGAAGAACTCCGTGTCGCCATGGCTCCAGCCGAGGCGCACGAGGTAGTTGCGCAGCGCCGCGGGCAAATAGCCCATGGCGCGATAGGCGTCGACGCCGAGCGCGCCGTGGCGCTTCGACAGCTTGGCGCCGTCCGGCCCGTGGATCAGCGGAATATGCGCCCAGACGGGGACGTCCCAGCCGAGCGCCTGGTAGATCTGCGTCTGCCGCGCCGCATTGGTCAGGTGATCGTCGCCGCGGATGACGTGCGTGACGCCCATGTCGTGATCGTCGACGACGACGGCGAGCATGTAGGTCGGATTGCCGTCGGACCTCAAGAGCACGAGATCGTCGAGTTCCTTGTTGGCGAAGACGACCTTGCCCTGCACTTTGTCGTCGATGATCGTCTCGCCCTCCTGTTGGGCGCGCAGGCGAATGACCGGCGCGACGCCGGGCGGCGCTTCGGCGGGATCTCGATCGCGCCAGCGGCCGTCGTAGCGCATCGGTCTCCCCTCGAGGCGCGCCTTCTGGCGCATCTCCTCGAGCTCTTCGGTACTGGCGTAACAGCGGTAAGCCGCGCCGGCCGCCAGCATCTCATCGACGACTTCGCGGTGGCGCTCGGCTCGGGCGAACTGGCTGATCGCCTCGCCGTGCCAGTCGAGCCCGAGCCATTTCAGTCCGTCGATGATCGCCGCGACCGCAGCTTCGGTCGAGCGCTCGCGGTCGGTGTCCTCGATGCGCAGCAGAAACGTTCCGCCGAAGCGCCTGGCGTAGAGCCAGTTGAACAGCGCCGTCCGCGCGCCGCCGATGTGGAGGAACCCGGTCGGCGAGGGCGCGAAGCGGGTGATGACCTGGGACATGGACGCCAAAACAACTCGAGGAAGCGGAATACCGATTGAGCGCGTGCCTCTAGCAGAAGCGGGCGCCGCCGCAAAGCCGTGCGCCGCCCCGCGGTCGTGTCGCGTGTCCTTCAACGCTCGCAGTGATAGAAAGGCGCCGATAAAGGCGGCAGGCGCTCATGGACTTCGTCTTCATGCTGACCCGCAGCGACGCGACGGTCGAGAACGCGCTCGAACTCGTGAAGGTCGCGCGGCCCCTCGCACTGAAACACATCGGCTTCAAGGACGTCGGCGCGGACGCCCCTATGTTGAGGCGGCTCGTCGCCGCCATTCGCGAGGCGGGCGCAGCGCCGTGGATGGAGGTCGTGTCGACGTCGCGCGACGACGAATTGCGTTCGATCGCGCTTGGGCGCGCCCTCGGAGTCGATTGGCTCATGGGCGGCGTGCATGTCGACGAGGCGCTGAATATCCTCGCGGGAAGCCCCACCCGCTACCTGCCGTTCGCCGGCAAGCCGTTCGATCACCCGACCCGGCTCGGCGGCGCAGCGGTGGACGTCGAGGCGCAATGCCGGGCTTTCGCGCGACAAGGCTGCGCCGGCGTCGACATTCTCGCCTATCGCGCGACCGAGGCCGAGCCGCTCGACCTCGTCGCCGCCTGCCGCCGCGGCTTCGGGGCGAGCGGCGTCGTCGTTGTCGCGGGATCGGTCAATTCAGCCAGACGGATCGCCGCCATCCGCGCCGCCGGAGCGGACGCCTTCACCATCGGCACCGCCGCCATCGACGCGACCTATGCGCCAGGCCGCGGCGCGCTCGCGGCGCAACTCGGGGCCATCCTCGAAGATTGCGTCGCCGCGGGTTGAGGCCGCCCCAAGGCCGGCGCGCTCAGCCACTCGCTTGCGTACCGGCTCGAAGAGGGCCGTGCCCGAGGGTGAGGACTATCAGCGCGACCGCGCGTTGCCGCCCGCTCCGGGCGCGCCCCCAAGCTCGAGCGGCGCGTTGTCCGGAGCGGGGGTCGGCGCCGCGACCACGGTCGGCGCCTTCGGCTTGCGCTTCTTCGGCTGCGGGGCCGGCGCAGCCTGCGCATCCGGGGTCTGCGCCGGGTTCGAATCGCTCGTTTCGCCTGGGAAAGCATTCTGGTCCGGGGCCGAGGCCTCGACGGTCGGCGCCTCGTGGATGACGGTCGTCCCGCCTTTGCAGTCCTTCAGCCAGATGTCGTAGATCGGATGCTCGATGCCGTTCAGGCCCGGGCTGTCAGCGAACATCCAGCCCGAGAAGATCCGCTTCTCCTCCTTCTTCTCATCGATCTCGTCGACCTGGGCGAAGACGTCGGTCTGCGGCGCTTCTGTGGCCGGACGCGAATAGCAGACGCGCGGGGTGATCTGCAGCATGCCGAACTGGACGGTCTCGTTGATCGCCACTTCGAACGAGAAGATGCGCCCGGTGATCTTGTCGAGGCCTTCGAACACCGCGATCGGATGGCTGATTTTGTCGGCCTGCGCGGGCTGAGCGAAACCTGCAAGTCCGAGGGCGCAGACGGCGGCGCCCCAGCGACGCGCCGCGGCGCAGAGGACGCGACTCGAAGGCGCGGCTGCGGAAGCGATCATGCGGTTCGCTCTGCCGGGGAAGGGCGGCGGAAACAAGGCGCGGAGCTCAGCCGCCCGGGCTCCAGGCCTCGTAGTCGCCGGCGTTGGCCTGGCGGGGCCCGGGACGCAGCACCGAGCCCTTGGGCCGGATCGCCGCCGGCGTGCCGGTCGGATTGCCCATGTGCGGCAGCTCCCATGGATGGGGCTGATAGTCCTGCTCGCTCGGCGGCGTGTCGAAGGTGTGATGCAGCCAGCCGTTCCAGCCCGGCGGCGTCATCGAGGCTTCGGACAGGCCGTTGTAGATGACCCAGCGCCGGTCGAAGCCGAGCGCCGGATCGATCTTGCCCCCTTTGCTGCGATAATAGGCATTGCCGAACTGGTCATGCCCGACCAGCTCGCCGTTGATGCGGGTGTAGAACAGGGTGTTGAGGGTCGCCCCGTTCCACCAGGTGAAGAACCGCAGAAGAAACTCTTTCATCCGGTCAAGCGCCGCTTCGATGTCGGGAACGCGCAGTCCGGCGCGCGCGTCCTTATGGCGATGCCGGCCCGGCCTGTCCAGTCGAACTTTGCCGTGTGGGCCGCCTCGAACCCCCTTGCGCGCGAGCGCCGACTCGGCGGATGCTTGAGCGCCGGAAACAGCGGCCTTAATCTTGTGTTATCCACCGTTGTCCACAATATGTGGTAGGCAGGGCCGTTCGGCTCCGCAAGGGGTTGACGCCCGTATCACGGAGTCGTAGCCTTCGAATCGGTCCGGAGCGTATCGGCGCCGCCTTCGGCGGAGCCGGCAAAGGCTCGGCTTTTCAGGCATTGCCCCATCGGGGCGCGCTGACGCTGTCATGGGCGTCGGGGACGGGGAAGCGGGCTTGCGGCGAGAGGCCGGCGCGGGCGCGTGTCTTTGCGTCCTCGATCGCGCGGGCGCCGGAACGCCGAACTTGGGCGGGGGTCGGGGTCAACGGGAATGGGGCGGGCGCGCGCGTCGCGCGGCGCCGCCGAACAAGGATGGGTGACGAGGCATGCGGATCGAGCGGCATTTCACGGAAGCCGGCGCTTCCCCTTATGAACGAATCGCCTTCGCGACGACGAAGAGCGAGATCCGCAATCCCGACGGCTCGGTCGTGTTCGCCCTCGACGATATCGAGGTTCCGGCGGCCTGGAGCCAGGTCGCGGCCGACGTTCTGGCGCAGAAATATTTCCGTAAGGCCGGCGTTCCCGCCCGCCTCATGCGCGTGGCCGAGAACGGCGTTCCCCCCTTCCTGTGGCGATCGATCCCGGACGACGCCGCGCTCGGGGCGTTGCCGAAGGCCGAGCGCCTCGGCTCGGAGACATCCGCCAAGCAGGTGTTCGACCGGCTCGCCGGGGCCTGGGCCTATTGGGGCTGGAAGGCCGGCTATTTCGACTCCGAGGAGGACGCCCGCGCCTATTACGACGAGATGCGCTTCATGCTGGCGCGCCAGATCGCTGCGCCCAATTCGCCGCAGTGGTTCAATACCGGCCTCCACTGGGCCTATGGCGTCGACGGGCCGAGCCAGGGCCATTATTACGTCGACTTCGAAACCGGCAAGCTGACCAAGTCGAAGTCGGCCTACGAGCATCCGCAGCCGCACGCCTGCTTCATCCAGTCGGTCGCCGACGACCTCGTCAACGAGGGCGGCATCATGGACCTCTGGGTGCGCGAGGCGCGCCTGTTCAAATACGGTTCCGGCACCGGCTCCAATTTCTCCGCGCTGCGCGGCGAGAACGAGAAGCTCTCGGGCGGCGGCCGCTCGTCCGGCCTCATGTCGTTCCTGAAGATCGGCGACCGCGCGGCCGGCGCAATCAAGTCGGGCGGCACGACGCGGCGGGCGGCGAAGATGGTTGTCGTCGACGTCGACCACCCCGACATCGAGGCCTATATCGACTGGAAGGTGAAGGAGGAGCAGAAGGTCGCCGCGCTCGCCGCCGGCTCCAAGCTGGTCAAGCGGCGCCTCAAGGCGATCCTGCGCGCCTGCGTCAATTGCGAAGGCTCGGGCGACGACTGCTTCAATCTGGAGAAGAACCCGGCGCTCAAGCGCGAAGTCAAGGCTGCGCGCAAGGACGACGTGCCGGACGGCATCATCAGCCGCATCATCCAATACGCCAGGCAGGGCTATACCCAGTTCGAATACGACACCTACGACACCGACTGGGAGTCGGAAGCCTACCTCACCGTCTCGGGGCAGAACTCGAACAATTCGGTGCGGATCGACGATTCCTTCCTGCGCGCGGTCGAGACCGACGGCGACTGGACGCTGACGTGGCGGCTCAACGGCAAGCCGGCGAAGACGCTGAAGGCCCGGGCCTTATGGGAGAAGATCGGCTACGCCGCCTGGGCCTCGGCCGATCCCGGCGTCCAGTACCACACGACCATCAACGACTGGCACACCTGCCCGGCGTCGGGGCCGATCCGCGCCTCGAACCCGTGCTCGGAATACATGTTCCTCGACGACACGGCGTGCAATCTCGCGTCGCTGAACCTGCTGCAGTTCCGCGATCCGGAGACCCGGACCTTCGACATCGCCGCCTACGAGCACGCCGTCCGCCTCTGGACGCTGACGCTCGAGATTTCCGTGGCGATGGCGCAGTTCCCCTCGAAGGAGATCGCCCGCCTCTCCTACGACTACCGGACGCTCGGCCTCGGCTACGCCAACATCGGCGGGCTGCTGATGTCCTGCGGCATTCCTTACGACAGCGACGAGGGCCGCGCCATCTGCGCCGCGCTCTCGGCCATCCTGACCGGACGGGCCTATGCGACCTCGGCCGAGATCGCCGCCAAGAGCGGCGCCTTCTCCGGCTATGAACGCAATGCCGACGCCATGCTCCGCGTCATCCGTAACCACAAGCGCGCCGCCGAGGGCGAAGCCGCGGGCTACGAGCGTCTCTCGACCGCGCCGACGCCGCTCGACCACGACGAGCTCAGGAAAGCCGGCCCCGCCTGGGCGGGCTTGAGCGAGGCCGCCCGCGCCGCCTGGTCCGCCGCGCTGAGCCTCGGCGAACCGCACGGCTATCGCAACGCCCAGGTCTCCGTCGTCGCCCCGACCGGCACGATCGGCCTTGTCATGGATTGCGACACCACCGGCATCGAGCCCGACTTCGCCCTGGTCAAGTTCAAGAAGCTCGCCGGCGGCGGTTATTTCAAGATCATCAACCGCGCCGTGCCCGAGGCCTTGCGCACGCTGGGCTACGACCGGAAGGCGATCGACGACATGGTCGCCTACGCCGTCGGCCGCGCGACGCTGGTGAACGCCCCGGCGATCAACCCTGCCGCCCTGCGCGCCAAGGGCCTGCCGGAAGCGGCGATCGAAAAGGTCGAACTGGCGCTCAAGGGCGCTTTCGACATCCGCTTCGTCTTCAACAAATGGACGCTCGGGCCCGAGACCTTGAGCCAAGCCTTGAAAATCCCGGCCGAGCGCCACGAGGCGCCCGGCTTCGATCTCCTGACCGCGCTCGGCTTCTCGAAGGCCGAGATCGAGGCCGCCAACGTCTACGCCTGCGGCGCGATGACGCTGGAAGGCGCGCCGCATCTCAAGCCCGAACATTATCCGGTGTTCGACTGCGCCAGTCCGTGCGGCCGCACGGGCAAGCGCTATCTCTCGGTTACGAGCCACATCCGCATGATGGCGGCGGCGCAGCCCTTCATCACGGGCGCGATCTCGAAGACGATCAACATGCCGAACGACGCTTCGGTCGAGGACTGCAAGGACGCCTACATGCTCTCCTGGCGCCTCGGCCTGAAGGCCAACGCCCTCTACCGCGACGGCTCGAAGCTGTCGCAGCCCTTGAACGCGCAATTGATCGAGGCCGACGACGAGGAGGAAGAGGCGCTCGAAACGCTGATCGCCGCCAATGCGCCGGCGCGGGCGGTGCAGATCGCCGAGAAAATCGTCGAGCGGGTGATCGAGCGGGTCGAGCGCACGCGCGAGCGGGAGAAGCTGCCCGATCGGCGCAAGGGCTATACCCAGAAGGCGGTCGTCGGCGGCCACAAGCTCTATTTGCGCACCGGGGAGTACCAGGACGGCCGGATCGGCGAGATCTTCATCGACATGCACAAGGAGGGCGCCGCCTTCCGCTCGCTGATGAACAATTTCGCCATCGCCATCTCGATCGGCCTGCAATACGGCGTGCCGCTCGAGGAATATGTCGAGGCCTTCACCTTCACCCGCTTCGAGCCGGCCGGGCTGGTGCAGGGCAACGACGCGATCAAGAACGCCACCTCGATCCTCGACTACATCTTCCGCGAGCTCGCGATCTCGTACCTCGGCCGCAACGACCTCGCCCATGTCGCCCCCGAGGAGATCGGCAATATGATCCTCGGCGGCGGCGTCGGTCAGGACAAGGCGCCGGCGGCCGGCCCCGGACCCGCTTCGGTCATCTCGAATGGGCTCGTGCGCGGAAGAACCGGCGACAAGCTGATGCTGGTGCGCGGCGCGACCGGCGGCGAAGCCCCGCCGATCAAGGCCGCCGGCGGCTCGTCCGCGGCCGGCTATGTCCAGGGCGCAACCGCCCTCAAAGGCGACCCCGCCGACCCCGCGCCGCTGACGATCGGCGAAGCGGCGTTCGCGCCCGCCGCAAGGCCCCCGGGCTTAGACCCGGGGGTCGCCGGCAAGCGGGCCGAGGCGCGGCTCAAGGGCTATGTCGGCGAAGCCTGCCCGGAATGCGGCAACTTCACCATGGTGCGCAACGGCACGTGTTTGAAGTGCGATACGTGCGGCAGCACGACGGGGTGCAGTTGACAGGTTGGTCAATGCTTTGGATCGTCTAAAACGGAAAGGCTTGCGATATGACAACGTCAAAAAAAGATGCCTCAAAGGCGAGCAAGTTGCTAAGGAGAAAGAGCACGCCCATGAACGTCAAGTCGGTCGCCGGATCTGATCTAGCCCAAGCAAAGCGCAAAGGGCTCAAAAAGAAGTAGTGGCGGAGTGTCGATTGTCTCAGCTTGTGAACGTTCCTCCAAACATTCAATTCCAAGCCGATGTGCTCCCAGATAGCTGTCCCTGTTGCCATCACGCAATTGCAGCTGTTATGTTGTTTGGTCAATGGGCTCGGGGAGGTAGCGCGAGAATTTTCTGCCGATGCCCGAATCTAAAGTGTCAGGAGGTATTCATTGCCTACTATGATCGAGCCCAGGCCCCGTCAAATAACGGCCGGAGCATATTTTGTAAATACGCATACTCTCGCCCAGTTAATTTCGAACAGCGTCTGTTTGGCGATCCAATACCCGCCGTATCTGGTTCGTTTTGCACGATTTACAATAAATCAAGTGCCGCGGAGTCCCAAGGACTATTACAAATTTGTGGAGTTGGTTATCGAAAGGCACTTGAGTTCCTTATAAAAGACTATCTTATCGCGACCAAGAGTTCGGACCCGAATAGGATAAAGTCCACGCCTCTAGGTACTTGCATTGCGAATTACGTAACCGAAGGTAACATAAAGGCTGTCGCCGAGAGAGCGGTATGGCTGGGAAACGATGAAACCCATTATGAACGGAAATGGGCTGGGAAGGACCTGGCGGATCTAAAGATAATGATCGATCTGGTTGTTCATTGGATTTCAGTCGAATATCTGACTAAGAGCGCCCTCGAATCAATGCCTGGAACGTAATTGCCCCATTTACGCGCGTCCGTCGGGAGCCCCGAGCCGACTTGTCGGCAGGCTGAGCCGACGACCTCTTGCCAAGCGTTGCTTTTCGAGCCTGTGAGCCCCGCCAAGGGCGCGCCCTATGAGCGCGCCGCCTCCGGCGGGCTGCGGCCGTCGACGCCTCGAAGCCCTGTCACTCGATTAAATTACGGCAAATTACGCGGCAAATTACGGCGACAGCTTACTCAATCCCCAATTTCGCGCCTCGCCCGCACGATCTGCCGGCGGGCCGACTGAGTTAAGGGCGGCCGGCGGCGCCGCTCTCGCTGTTGTTCGCACTGCGCGCGGCCAAAGCGATCCTCGCGGCCTCTACCGTCGCGGGAATCGACCTCATCACTGTCGTCCACAAGACGCCATAGTCGATCGAATGGTAACCGTGGCTCAGGCGATTGCGCGCTGAATAGGCGTCCGAAAGGCGAAGGTCCGGATAACGTGACTCCAGGCCGGGTTCGAGCCGGGCAATCTGTCCGGCAGCTTCGCCGATGCCCTCGACGCATTGGCCGCCGCGTCCTGGATCATTTCGTTGGCCAGGAACTCGCTTCTCGACACGCCGTCCAAATGCCGAGCCAACCGTCCGCCATAGGCGATGATGTCGCGCAGGCACGCCTCGACCGGCCTTGCGCCTTTCACGGCAACGCCTTCATATCCCGAGCCGCATTCTCTACGGCCTCGGCCGACAACCCGGCAGGCGTCGTCACATCGACCTTGCAGCCGAGGACCGCCGAAAGCTCGCGTTCGAGTTCGAGCCAAGTCGAAGAAGGTCAGCTCTTCGCTGGGCTCGACCAGGATGT
The DNA here is from genome assembly GCA_963772555.1 of uncultured Alphaproteobacteria bacterium. Classification (GTDB taxonomy): domain Bacteria; phylum Pseudomonadota; class Alphaproteobacteria; order Rhizobiales; family Beijerinckiaceae; genus Roseiarcus. Next base: position 55,163 of record CAVYXQ010000008.1, read on the forward strand.
CCAAATCGCTGTCGTCGTCGTCTTCGGCTCGCGCTGTCGAGCCGAATATCCTTGGATTCTTCACGTTGAAGCGTGAAAGAATTTTGATCACGCGATCGGTGTTGGCTTTCAAAGCCAGGGAGGGCCGCATGTTCCGCCTCCTGCGATGACGGTGATAGCTTACTCAATCCCAATTTGCTCATCGTCTCAAGCTCTCCACATGCACAACCCTGTCAGACAGATACGGATGCTTGCGGACGACCGTGGTGAAACGCCGGTCGGCTGTGATGACCGGATATTGCTCCTGAACCGCGAGGGCCAGATAGAAGCAGTCGTAAGCCGGATGACCGAGGTCGATCGCCAGACGCGCAGCGGCGGGGGCGAGCTGGCGCATCGGACGAGGAACGGCGACCGGCGCGGCTTTCAGCACGTCGACGGCCTCCGCAAAATCATCCCTTGTGATGTCGCCGTGGCGGCACAAGGCCCATAGGGCGTTGGCGGCCTCGGCAAAGAGGAGTTCCGGCGCGATGAAGAGTCGTCCGATTGTCCAGAAGGCTCGCCGCCTCTTCGGAGAAAGCTTCGCTCACGAGCCATTTCACGGCGACGCTGGCATCGACGACGTATCCGGTCATGCGGCGCCGTCGCGGTCCCGGTCGGCCCGAATGATCTCGCTCATGTCGATGGTGGAGCGGAGGCGTTCCCGCAAAATCTTCGCGCGCGCCTCGAAATCGTCGGCTCCCTCGCGAAGCGCCTCGCGGAGGATCTCTCGGTGTTCGGCCTCGGCGGATCGGCCATGCTCCGCGGCGCGCTGCTTTAACGACTGGACGAGTTCGGCGCTTACGTTTCGGACGGTCAGTTGGCTCATCGCTGCCTGCAAATCTTCGCCTTCATTGCCTGCAATATGCATGCGGACGAGCGGATTGGCAATGGGTCGATGATCACGCGCATCCGGCGCCCCGCGGGCGTGCGCCGCCTCCGGCGGGCTTCGTCAAGTCGTTCGAGCCCTTGACAGGGCTGAAGGCTCGGAACAGGTCTTTGCATGAGGTCGCCAGCTCGATGCGTCGGCCGGAGCGGTTTCGCTCCTTTTCGTTGGAGGATCACCCATGGCCCTGGACGGCGACTGGAAGCTCGTGATCAAAACCCCGATGGGGCCGCAGGAAACGCAGCTCGCCATAAAAACCAAATCCGCAACGGCTTTCGACGGCGTGATGAACGGTCAGAACGGTCGGCAGGCGTTCGAAGGCACGATCGATGGCGATAAACTTGCGTGGCAAACGGACATCACGGTTCCGGTGGTGTTGACGATCGATTTTTCGTTAACCGTCGCCGGCGACACAATGACCGGCAGCGCCAAGCTCGGCATGTTCGGGGACGCGCCGGTGACCGGCGCCCGCGCCTGAAGACCGCGAAACGGGACAAGGCGACAGCGCTCGGCCGCGACATCCCACAGCCGAAACCCGCCCTTCGCATCGCTTGAGACGCCGTGTTCATCACGAATTGATCGAAGGCCGGCTCTCGTGGGGCTCGCCGCACGTCGACTGCATGCCGGCGTCGTTTTCCGACCTGCCCGTTGCCGCGAAGGGAAGCCTCCCCATATCGGAGCGGCAACCGGCAGACGTTTTTCAGACCGGTTGGGAGGAATAGGCCATGGCAAAGTCCCCGAAGCATCCGGCCGGCGAGCATCATCATCAGGCCGCCGCGTATCACCATGCTGCCGCCCATCATCATCATCAGGCCGCCCATCATCACGATCTTGGCGAGCACAAGGAGGCGAAGGAGCACGCCGAAGCGGCCCACGAGCACAGCGAGCAGGGACACAAGCACACCGCGACCGCCTACGAACATTCTCGCAAATAATGGCGACTCGAAAGTGGTGGCGACGCCGCCGCCCCTTTCTCGAAGCCCGCCGCTCCGGCGGGCTTCACCCCTGAAAACTGAGAGCCGGCGGGTTGGCGCGAAAGCCGGGACGTTACGCCAGCGCAGTCGACTGCAAACGGCCGCCCCGCGTTACGCCATCGACCAGCTGTCGAGCGTTGTTTTCCGGGCCTCCGGCCCTGGCAAAGGCGCGCCTACGACGACTCGTGGGAAGACAGGCTCACGGAAAGCTTGCCGCAACAGCATCGCCTGCTTGGCAAAGGGAATGAAGAACTGCAGATAGATGTACACATGGTCCCGCGATGGCGGATTGGCGCCGGACGGTTGGCCCGAGTTCATTCCGGGCGGCGGCGATGATGGACTGGCCTGTGTTTAAGTTCAGCTCCAGATCATTGGTCGCAGACATCGGCAGGAAACTCAGGAGGGGTTTGATCGCCTCCTGAAATCTTGAAATCTTTGTTCGAATAAAGAGTCCATCGCCGATCCGCGAAAAATATCTCCCATAGGTATCACTGTTTTTGGCGGCATCGAGCAGCCGCAAGAATTCAATTTCCGCTGCGGCGCCGAGCGTTACACAGGTCGAAAGGAGACAGTCCGAATAGAAAGCCGCGACCGCCTCCTCAAAATAAACCACGGATTTGGGAGAGATATCCGTCACTTCGGCATGCAACACCTTCACGAACCCGGCTGTATCGTGAAAGCGACCAGAATGCTGTCGGAGAGCGATTTCGCCAAAGCGGCTGAGCCTTAGCCACGGCCATCCCGGGTTGGAGGCGTCCAAGCCAAGGGTGACAATTCCCTGCCGAAAGAGATCCCAGACGATCTCAACCACCAGCTGAGAATCGTCCGGGTGCAGTTGGGCAAAGGAACCATGGGAAAACGAACTCCGAGCTTGGGTCGCTCCATCTTGTTTATAGAGCAAATGTGCTGTCATATCCAATAGTTTATCAATATTGTTCGCGCCGCTGCTGCGAGCGTTTTGCAATATTTTTATGACTATGTCCCTGATTTCTTCGTAGCTATGCTGCGGTTGCTTCGAGTTCATCTGCCTCTCCCACATAGGGCTTCCGGCGGGGGCTGCAAATCCTGATTCCCCGCGCCGCAACGCTCGCCGTGCCGGCAGGCTCATCCGTCAACCTTTTGCCAAGCTTTTTTCCGAGTCTCCGACGCTGTAACCGCAGTCTGCAAAGGTCAGGGTCCTCATGCCGGATCCGGCCTCGCCTCCTCCTCACAGCCCGTTCAGCAACCCGCACGCCCGCTCCAATGTCAGCTGTTGCGCCGATCCCGGCGTCATCCAGATGAACCAGCTCGCGTCGTCGACGACGCCGGTGATCGGCGCCTTCGCCCAGGTCTGCAGCGCCTGGACGGACGCTTCGGTCAGGGGGCCAAAAATCCCGTCGATCGGGCCGGAATAGCGCGTGAAGCTGACGGCCACGTCCTTTCCCGCCAAGGCCTGCTGCAGCCAGGCGACCGCTGGCCCGTGGGAACCGTTCGCCAAGGTGGGCGAGGCCTCCCGATAGGCGGGCAGCTTCGCCCAGGTGAGGGGTCCGACAACCCCGTCGGCCGTCAGGCCGTTCGCCTGCTGAAAGGATTTGACGCTGGTCTCCAGCGAAGCGTCGAAGACGCCGGTGATCGGCCCGAACGGGTTCCAGAGCAATTGGCGCGCCAGCGCCCGCTGCAGGCGTTTGACGTCGTCCCCCGTCGATCCGAGACGGATTGTCCCCGGCATGAGTTTCTCTCCCTCCGATATAAAGCGCTGCTTCGCCGCCGGCCTCGCGTCTGTCACACAAAAGCCACAGGATTGCGGCGAAACGAGGGTGTCTGCGCTCCCTATGCGCACTTGCGCGCCGTGAATTGGGCCGATTGGCCCGCAACGCCCTTGCACCCTCTGCGTTCTGAAAAACCGGCAATTTCTTGCCAAGCCGGCCGATCCGTGGTTTCCTCCGCCAGAGCGCTCCGGCACGGTCGCGGCGACCGGGCGCACCCGCTCCATGACAAGCCTGGCAGCGGGGAGCGGGAGAAGTTTTTTTTGGCTTCCATCCTCCCGTAAGCCTTTGATAACTCGCGATTCCGGGAAAGAAGTTGCAATCTTCTGCAGGAATTTGCAGCTCTTTGGAAGGCTTCGGAAGCTCGATGGACAGGTTCGGAAGCTTAGTAAAAGGAATGGAAGGAACAGAGGGGGTGGCCCAACCTAGACCGCCTCGTCCTGATCCGCCTTTTTTGGATCCGGGGCGCGGGCGCTACGGCGTCCTCCGGAGCATCCTTCGAGACGCCCGCTTCACCGGCTCGTCGGGATGACGACGGTGGGGATCTGACGCGTTTTCGTGACGAGCTCGGGGAGTTGTATAGTGACAGGTTTGGGAACCTAACGCCTTGAAAAACCCCGATCGGCGCCAGGGTCGAGAAGGCTTTATTGAGCGGTCGACCGGGGCGCTTGGACCCCCACCGCTCGCTCGCGCGGCCATCGCGCTCGCCGCCGTCGCCCTTGCCGTCGGCGCTCCCGTCGGGGCGGCGCGCGCGCAAGACCTCGGGCCGGCGCTCGACATCAAGCCCGGCCAGGAGGCGACCTTTGCGGTCACGATCGCCGACGGACGCGTGACGCTCGGAAAGCCGCAGCTGTCGAGGCCCGGAACGGCTGAGCCGAAGGACGGCGAGATCACCGTCAGCGTCGTCAAGCACGATCTTTCGCCCTACGCCGAGGTGACCGCGAGCGAGAAGACCAAGGAGCCCGTCGATTTCGTCGCCACCGGACTGATCGGCAACATCAAGATCGACGAGATCCAGATCTGCGGCCAGCTCTTCGGGCCGATGAAGGCGCGGATCGCCTCCGGTTCCTGGCGCATTTCCCTCAACCGGTTCGCCATCGATGAGGCTGGACAGGAATGCCGTTGACCTCCATTTGAGCCTAAGCGGCGCGCCGCGCGTTCGTTTGGTCGAGCCGAAGGAGGCAGCCATGAGCAAGGTCGTTTACGAAGTCGTCGAACACGACGGCGGCTGGGCCTATAAGGTCGGCGACGTGTTCTCCGAGACCTTTCCGAGCCACGACCTCGCCCGCCGGGCGGCGGAGCGGGCCGCCGCCGAGCAGCGCGTCGCCGGCGATACGACGGGCATTGAATATGAGGACAGGCGGGGCCGCTGGCACGATGAAGTCGCGCCGGGCGGGGACCGCCCTGACACCGACGTCGAGGGGTAAGCCGGCTCTCGGGGGCGTCATCGCCAACTGAGCCACGCCGTCCCCGCCGCGAGCGTCAAGATTGTCAGCGGCAGGCCGACCTTGAAATAAGCCAGGAAGCTGATCGGCGCGCCGGCGGCCCGCGCCCGCTCGGCGACGATGAGGTTGGCGACCGAGCCGATCAGGGTGAGGTTGCCGGCGAGCGTCGAGGCCATTGCGACCACGAGCCAGGCGCGCCCGGCGTCGGGAAGGGCCGGGATGAAGGGCCTGAGGATCAGGACGGCGGGGACGTTACTGACAATATTGGAGAGAACCGCGGTCACGAGCGAGAGGCGCCAGGGAACATCGAGGCCGAAGTTCCGCGCCAATGCGATCCGCTCGGGCGTGAGCAGCGCCTTCTCCGCCCCGGCCACGACAATGAAGAGGCCAGCGAACAGGATGAGCAGCGGCCCGTCGATCTCGCGATAGATGCGATAGGGCTTGATCGATCGGGTGAAGAGGAGGATCGCGCCGCCGAGCACGGCGGCTTCGGCGGGCGGCGCGCCGGCGAAAAGGGCGATAGCCAGCCCCGCGCAGACGACGCTCGCTTTTATAGCTTGCCCGGCGTGCAGGCGGCGGGGTTTAAGACGCGGCTGAAAGTCGCCGTCGCCGCCGAATTCCTTGCGGAAGGAGAGCCAGACGACGGCGATGACCGCCGCGAGGCCGAAAGCCGCGACGGGCGCGAGCGAAAGAGCGAAAGCCGGGTAGGAGATCTTCGACACCGCGCCGATCAGCATGTTCTGCGGATTGCCGGTGATCGTCGCCACGCTGCCGCAGTTCGACGCCGTCGCGGTGGCGACGAGATAGGGGACGGGATTGCGACGAAGAGCGCGCACGACCTCGATGACGATCGGCGTCATCGCCAGGCAAATCGCGTCGTTGACGAAAAAGGCTGAGAGAACGCCGGCCAGCACAGTGATGGTGACGAGCAGCAGGAGCGGCGCGTGCGCGTGTTCGATCGCGAAGCCGCCGAGGGCGCGAAAGGCCCCCGACACCTTGAGATGGGCGACCACGATCATCATGCCGACGAGCAGCGCGATTGTGTCGAGGTCGATGGCGTGGAAGGCCTCCTCGAGGCTCATTGGCCCGAGCGCGATCATCGCCGCGCCCCCGAGAAAGGCGACGCCGGCGCGGTCGAGGCGGAGTCCCGGAACTCCGCCCGCAGCGACGCCGACATAGGTCAGGGCAAGGATGGCGACGGCGGCGATGTCGGGCGGGGTCATCTCGTCTTCGTTCTCTTGAGGCAGCCTACCCGTGCTCGCGCGCGACGCCGATCGATCCCTCGTCCCTCGTCTCCGGCATGAGGGTGAAGAAGACGAGAAAGGCGACCGCCGCCGCGGCGGAGAGGAAGAGGAAGGCTGGCGAGTAGCCGAAATGATCCGTCACTTCACCCGCAGCCAAGGCGCTGATCGAGGCACCGATCGCCTGCGTGGTCGCAATCGCGCCTTGCGCCAGATTGTATCGGCCCGTGCCACGCATGATGTCGGCGATCAGCAGCGGCGTCAGCGCCTCGTAGATGCCCGCGCCCACCCCGTCGAGAAGTTGCACGCCGAGCAGCCAGAAGGCGTTGTTGGAAAGCGTATAGAGCGCGGCGCGAATCGGCAGCACGGCGAAGGCGATAAGGAAGATCGGCCGGCGGCCCAGATGGTCGGCGTTTCGGCCGACAAAAATGGCGATCGGCAGCATCACGCCCTGCGCCGCCACCATGCAGAACGACAGCATCGCCGTTGCCTCCTTCGGAAACTCCAGCGCCAGCTTCTGCCCGACCAGCGGCAGGAGAGGCGCGTTGGCGAAATGAAAGAAAAGCGCCGAGACGGCGAAGATCATCAGCGGACGCGTGCGGAGGAGGACGCTCCACCCCGCAGCCGCGCCTTCCGCGCCATCATGCCCGAGGTCGCGCGCGCGGTCGTGATCGATCGCGCCCGCCGGGATCATCAACACAGCCGCCGACGTCAGCGCCGCGAAGACCGGCACCAGCAGAAAGACCACCCGCTGCGAAAAGAGATAGCCGACCCCGCCAGCGACGAGCGCAATCGCGATATTGCCGCCGTGGTCGAAGGCCGAGTTGCGGCCGAGCCGCCGCGCCAGCGCGTTCCTGGCGACGAGGCCGAGCGTCAGCGCCGAGACCGCCGGAACGAAGGCGTCTCCGGCGAGCGAGAGCACGCTGGTCGCGATCGCCATCGGCCAGAACGTCGGAAAGGCGTAGATGATCAAGGCCGAGAACGTCATCGCCGCCATGGTGGCGACGATGACGGCGCGCTTGGCGCGCGTCACGTCAATGGCCGCGCCGATCGGCGTCTGCAGCGCGATGCCGAGAAGGCCGCTTCCGGTCGTGATCAGCCCGACGTCGGTCTGCGTCCAATGCCGACCGGTGACAAGATAGACGTTGATGAACGGCCCGAAAAGATTGCGGACGTCCGCAGACAGGAAATTCAGCGCGTCGAGCGCATGGGGAACGGACAGCATCGCCGGGGCCCCGTGTGACGATGCGATCATGCTCGCCGGATTCGGCAACGTTGCGACAGTGGATAGGTTCCGCCCACCCATACGATAACGACCGTGTCGGCCCCCAATGGCGACCGTCCGTCCACGATGCTAATCTCCTTCCCGCTTCCCCAACCCCAAGGCCTCCATGCGCAAGCGTGCGGACGTCGTTCTGGTCGAGCGCGGCTTCTTTCCGAGCCGCACGCGCGCGCAAGCCGCCATCGCGGCCGGACTTGTCAACGTCGGCGGCGTCGCGGTCGGCAAGGCGTCGGAGGAAGTCGCGGAGGACGCTCCGATCACGGCAGAGCCGCCTCATCCCTGGGTCTCGCGCGGGGGCATCAAGCTCGCCGCGGCCCTCGATGCTTTCGCCCTCGATCCGGCCGGACTCGTCTGTCTCGATGTCGGCGCCTCGACCGGCGGCTTCACCGACGTTCTTGTCATGCGGGGCGCAAGAGCGGTTGTCGCGATCGACGTCGGCCACGGACAATTCGATCGGCGCCTTGCGGCTGACGCGCGCGTGCGCGCGCTCGAAGGCCTGGACGCCCGCAAGCTTACCCGCGAGCTCATCCACGAAGCGCCAGAGGCTATCGTCTGCGATCTGAGCTTCATTTCGCAACGTCTCGTGCTGCCGCATGTCCTCTCGCTGGCGGCGCCTTCGGCGTGGCTCGTCAGCCTGATCAAGCCGCAATTCGAGGTCGGGCGGGCCGAGATCGTCAAGGGCCGGGTCTGGAGCGAGGCGGCGCTCGCGCGCGCCTGCGACGACGTCCGCGCTTGTGTTGCGAGCGCGGGTTGGACCGTTCTCGGCGTCATGCCCTCCCCAATTCTCGGCGGCGGCGGGGCGAAGGAATACCTTATCGCGGCCATGAAATGAGTGAGGCGCTCGAAGAGCTCGCGATTGTCGCCCTCGATCCGCGCGGCGATGGAGTGGCGGTGGACGGCGTCGTCGTGCCCGCGGCGCTTCCAGGCGAGCGGACGCGCGTGCGCCTCGAGGGGCGGCGCGCCGAACTCGTCGAGGTCCTGACCCCGAGCCCCGAACGTAAGCCGCCGTTCTGTCCATGGTTCGGCCGCTGTGGCGGCTGCGCGACGCAACACATGTCCGATGGCCTTTACCGTGCTTGGAAGCGCAGTCTCGTGATCGACTCCCTGAAGCGGGCGACAGTCAAGGCGAAGGTCGGGCCGCTGATCGACGCGCACGGCGCCGGGCGGCGGCGCGCCGTCTTTCACGCCCGCTTTCCGTATGGCGCCCCGGATCAGGTCGGCTTCATGCGTCTGCGTTCACACGAAATTGTCGACATTGACGCCTGTCCCTTGTTTGCGCCTGCGATGGCGGGCGCGGTCCAGGCAGCCCATGCGCTCGCCCGCGACTTGCGTGGTCTCGCCAAGCCGCTCGACATCGGCGTCACCGCCACGCTTGACGGCCTCGATGTCGATCTGCGCGGCTCGGGTCCGCTCGACCTCGCCGAGGCGCGCAAGCTGGCGCGAACGGCAGAGGCGCTCGACCTGGCGCGTGTTTCCAACCACGGCGTAAGGCTCGTCGAGCGGCGTCCGCCCCGGGTCGCCTTCGACGACGCGGTCGTCACGCTTCCGCCGGGCGGGTTTCTGCAGGCGACCGAAGCGGGCGAAGCCCATCTCGCGGCGTTCGCCACGCGGTCGCTCGCGGATGCGCGGAAGGTTGCCGATCTCTTTTGCGGCGCCGGCGCCTTCGCGCTTCGTCTCGCGCGTTTGAGCGAGGTCCACGCGATCGATTCCGACGCCGCCGCGATCGCTGCTCTCCAGCGCGGCTGGGCGACCGCGCAAGGCTTGCGCAGTCTCGTCGCCGAGACCCGCGATCTCTTCCGCCGGCCGCTGCGCGCGGAAGAGCTCGCCTCATTCGAGGGCGCGCTGTTCGATCCGCCACGCGCCGGCGCCGAGGCCCAGGCGAAAGAATTCGCGGCAAGCGCGCTGCCGCTTGTCGTCGCGATCTCCTGCAACGCGGCGACCTTCGCCCGCGACGCGCGTATTCTGGTCGACGGAGGTTTTGAGATCGGCGAGGTCATGCCGCTTGACCAGTTTCGCTGCTCGCCCCATGTCGAAATCGCCGCAGTCTTTCGCCGCATGAAAGCAAAGCCGCGCACGAGGAGGCTTCTCTAGGTGAATGCGACGGAGCGCAACGCGGTGCTTGCCGCTCTCCAAGGCATCGTCGGCGCCCGCCACGCGCTGACGGACGCTTCGCTCTTCGCCGGCGCGCTCGTCGAGCCCCGCGGACTCTACCGGGGCAAGGCGCTCGCATTCGTCCGACCGGGCTCGACCGAGGAGGTGGCTCGCGTTGCGGCCTTCTGCAACGACGCGCGAATCGGCATCGTTCCGCAGGGCGGAAACACGGGGCTCGTTGGCGGCCAGACGCCGGACGGCACCGGCGACCAGATCATTCTGTCGACCCAGCGGCTGAAGGCGATCCGCGAGGTTGATCCCCACGCCGAGGTGATGGTCTGCGAGGCGGGGGTTAGACTCGTCGAGGCGCAAGCCGCCGCGCTCGCGGCGGACCGGCTCTTTCCCCTATCATTGGCGGCCGAAGGGACTTGCACCGTCGGCGGCAACGTCTCAACCAACGCTGGCGGCGTGACGGTGATCGCCTATGGCAATACGCGCGACCTCGTGACCGGCGTCGAGGCGGTTCTCGCCGATGGCAGGATCGTCCATGGGCTCACCAAGCTGCACAAGGACAACACCGGCTACGACGTCAAGGACCTGTTCGTCGGCGCCGAAGGGACGCTGGGAATCGTCACGGCGGCGTCGCTCCGCCTCTTTCCCAATCCGCGCGCGCGGGCGACTGCGTTCATCGGGCTTGAAAGCCCCGAACGGGCGCTCGAACTCCTCGCGCTGGCGCGCGAGCGACTCGGCGCCGGCGTCGTCAGCTTCGAACTCATCGCGCGCATGGCTTACGACATCACGGTCGGCAACGGGCTTGCTCGCGCGCCGCTCGCCGCCCCGCACCCGTGGTATGTGCTGATGGAGGGAGCCTCGCAGATCCCCCAGGGCTTTGAAGAAGCCTTCGCTGGCGCGCTCGAAACGGCGCTCGAGCGCGGGACCATCGAGGACGCCGCGATCGCCGCTTCGCTCGACCAGCGACACGAGTTCTGGAAGCTGCGCGAATCCATTCCGGAGGCGCAGATCCGCGAGGGCGGCTCGATCAAGCATGACGTCTCGGTCGCAGTCGGCGACGTGCCCGCCCTCATTGCCGAGGCGACGCCCGCGGTCCAGGCGTTCGCGCCAGGCTGCCGCGTGGTGGCCTTTGGCCATCTCGGCGATGGCAACATCCATTTCAACGTTTCCCAGCCGGTCGGCGCGGACAAGGCGAAGTTCCTCGCGCGATGGGATGCGATGAATGAGATCGTGCACGGCATCGTCGCGCGGCTCGGCGGCTCCTTCGCCGCCGAGCATGGGGTCGGGAGACTGAAGCGTGAGCTTCTCGCGCGAACCAAAGACCCGGCGTCGCTAGCGCTCATGCGAACGGTCAAGGCGGCGCTCGATCCGAACGGGATCATGAATCCTGGCAAGGTTCTATGACGGCGCCTCCCGTCTTCCGATAGCCCCGCTTTCGGGCAGGGCAGGTGGCGCCGGGCGTCACAGACGTATATCTTCCAGCGTCTCGATTCGGCGCGCGATTTTACTCGGCGAAACGGCTCGCTGGCGGGTTCGAGCGAAGGATTGGTTGCCGTGATGCGGGGCAGCGGTTTCGCCGCTTTATTCATAGCTCTCGGCTTGGCTGCCGGTGTGAGCGCGACGCCGGCGGTCGCTGCGTGCGCGCCCAGGAGCTTTGACGGCGCCAGTTTCACGATCTGCGTGTTCGACCCAGGTCGTGACGACATCCAACTCTTCTGGAAGGGGCCGGACGACCGGCCGTACGGCTCGTTCGCCGCGCTCGCCGAGGCGCTTAGCGGCAAGGGGCAGCATCTCGCGTTCGCCATGAACGCGGGGATGTTCGGAGAGGACCAGTCGCCGGTCGGGCTTTATGTCGAGAACCGCCACAAGCTCCACGACGCCGACACGCGCGGGGGGGCTACCAATTTCCACATGAAGCCAAACGGGGTGTTCTGGGTCGGCGACGGCGTCGCAGGTGTAATGGAGACCAGCCGCTACCTCGCTGCTCCGCCCCCCGCCCGCTACGCCACTCAATCGGGACCGATGCTGGTCGTCGATGGCAAGATCCATCCCCGTATTCGGCCGAACGGCACCTCGCAGAAGATCCGCAACGGTGTCGGTCAGTGCGGCAGCGCCGCGGTCGTCTTCGCCATCGCCGACGAGCCGGTCACTTTTGACACGTTTGCGCGGCTCTTCCGCGACGGGTTGGCCTGTGGGAACGCGCTCTTCCTCGACGGCTCCGTTTCGTCCCTTTACGCCCCGGAGCTCAGACGCGACGACGAACTGGAGCCGATCGGCCCGATCGTCGGAGTCGTGCGGCCGCAGGCGGTCGGAAGCACGCCGTAGGCAGGGCTGAATTACGGAAACAACCCGCGCGCCTGCTTCGCCCTGCGCACCCGCTCGACGCCGATCGCCATTGCCGCGGTGCGGTTTGAGACGCCATCGCGCTTGGCGCGAGCGGCGACCATTCCCCAGGAGCGGTCGAGCGCCCGTTCGAGCCGGTCCATCACCTCGTCCTTCGACCAGAAATACTGCTGCAGATCCTGGACCCATTCGAAGTAGCTCACAATGACGCCGCCGGCGTTGCAGAGAATGTCGGGAATGACGAAAATCCCATCGTTTCGTTCGGCGAGCACGCGGTCGGCCTCGGGCGTCGTCGGGCCGTTCGCCCCTTCCGCGATCACACGGCAGTGCAGCCGCCGCGCGACGTCGGCATCGATGACCCGCTCGATCGCGCAGGGCGCGAGCACATCGCAGGGCTGCTCCAGAAAAGCGCGCGCGTCGATGACGGCTTCGCTCGACCAGCCGGCGAGCGCGCCCGCATTCTCGACGTGATCGACGAGCGCCCGAACCTCGAGGCCCTTCGGATCGTAGTAGGCGATCGTATGGTCGCTGGCGCCGACGATCTTGACGCCGCGCGCCGCGAGCCCCATCGCCGCGTGCGCGCCGACATTGCCAAAACCCTGCACAATGGCGGTCGCGCCGACCGGATCGATGTCGAGCGCCTCCAGGGCCCGGAATGCAAGAAAGGCGACGCCGTGGCCGGTCGCCTCGCGCCGGCCAAGGGTGCCGCCCGTGCCGACCGGCTTGCCGGTCACGATCTCCGGTACGGTCACGCCCTGGTACATCGAATAGGTGTCCATGAACCAGGCCATCACCTGCTCGTTGGTGCCCATGTCGGGCGCCATCACGTCCACCCGCGGGCCGACGAACGGGATCATCTCCTGCATGTAGCGGCGGGAGAGGTTCTCGAGCTCCCGCATCGAGAGCGAATGGGGATCGACCGCAATTCCGCCCTTGCCGCCGCCATAGGGCAGGTCGGCGAGCGCGCATTTCCAGCTCATCCAGATTGCGAGCGCGGCGATCTCGCCGATGTCGACATTGGGCGCGAAGCGCGTGCCGCCCTTGGCGGGCCCGAGCGTAAGATGATGCTGCACCCGATAACCGGCGAACACGGCCTGGCGGCCGTCGTCCATGTTGATCGGGACGGAGACGACAATCGACCGCTTCGGATACAAGAGCCGATCGCGATCGTCCTCGGGGATCGATAGATGATCGGCGATCACGTGGAACTGGTTCCGGGCCATTTCGAACACCGGACCCGAATACAGGCTTTTCACATTTATTCTCCCGCCGTCGAAGCGCCCGCTCCCTATCGGCGCTCGTAGGTGGTTTGGCGCTTATCCGTAGGATAGTCGTCCGCCGGAAGGAAGGCGATCGCCGGGCGAAATGCCCCTCTACGGGTTGACTTCCGACCGACCCCGGCTATTTTATCGGAGCGCCTGCGGGTTCCGCGGGCCTTTTTGTTTTGGCGCCTTGAAGCGCCTCGCTTCCAAGGGTTTTCACGATATGGCCAAGGCCGCCTCGCTCAAGATCAAGCTGCTGTCGACCGCGGACACCGGCTATTTCTATGTCACCAAAAAGAACGCCCGTACCAAGACGGAAAAGTTTGCCTTCAAAAAGTATGATCCGGTTGCGCGCAAGCACGTGGAGTTCAAGGAAACGAAGATCAAATAGTTTTCGGCGCCTACGGGAACGGTTAACAAAGGCGCCTTTGGCGCCTTTTTGATTCTGCATAGAACTCGGTTGTTTGCGCCGAGCGATTGACCGAACCTGGAGATCCAAGATTCCCAGAAAGCCGAGCAGACGGAAAGCCAAACCGGTTATCCGCATCCAATATGGCGCGCTTCCCTACCGGTTTGCGGACCGGGCGGCGCTGGAAATCCTCGTTGTCACGACGCGGAACACCAGACGCTGGATCATCCCCAAGGGCTGGCCGATCAAAGGACTGAAACCGGCGAAGTCGGCCGCGCGCGAAGCGTTCGAGGAAGCGGGCGTCAGAGGCAAGGTGAGGGCAAAATCGATCGGCGCATTTCATTATGACAAGGTGGTCGACGAACGCGGCGTTCGGGTCAGCTGCGAGGTCAAGGTTTTCCCCTTGCTGGTGAAACGGCAGAGTGAGGTCTGGCCTGAGTTCTATGAGCGGATCGTCCAGTGGGTCGATCCGGACCGTGCGGTCTCGTTGATCCGCGATCCGGAACTCAAGGCGCTGGTGGCGGCGTTCGCCGCGCGCGCCGTCGGCGCTGCGGGCAAGCCGGCTCGTTAGCGGGCGACGACCAAGCGCGTTGGTCAGCCCGGATAGCGCGCCGATGGCCAGTCTGGGTGAACCGGCCCGGCTTTCCCCGACTTCTCGTCGGGAACGCGACAGCGGCCTTCATTGGGGAGGCTGCGGCAGCTTTCCATAGACCACGCCCGGGATGATCGTCATGACGAGCGTCGTCGGAACCTCCTTCGGTCCGAAAGGTCCAGGAACCGCGTTCTTCACCGGCGGCAGGCTCTGCAGGTAGGCGGCGATCGCCTGGGCATCGTCGTAATTGAGGTGCGCCAGTTCTCGCCAGGGCATGATCGGCGCGAGCGTGCGCCCGTCCGGCCGCACGCCGGTGGTGAAAGCGGCGATGATCTGCGCCCTCGTCCAGTTGCCCAGCCCCGTCTCCTTGTCTGGCGTCAGGTTGGCGCCGACAAAAGTCCCGAGGCCAGGCAGGCCGAAGCCGACGTCGGAGCCGCCGAGCGTCCGCGAATAATCGGGCTTGCCCAGGAACGAACCCGGCGTATGGCAATCGTTGCAGCCCCCGATAGTGACGAGGTACTTCCCTCGTTCGATCTGCGCGTCGCCGGCAAAGGCAGGGGACGCGCCGAGAAGGGCGAGAACGGCGAGCGTCGACAAGCGTTGATTGCGCATTGGGTTGCCTCCCTGTGAGCTCCGAATCGGAGCGTCGGCGGGAGCATAGCGGCGCCGATCGAGCCTCGCCAAGCTGCACCGCTCATTGCGCGGGTTCCGGCTCCTGATCCGGGTCGGCTGGATCGGCGCCGTGCGAAGCATGGCCCGGACGCCCCAGGCGCTCTTCGCCTGCCGGCGGCGGCGCGGCCGACCACGGGCGGTCCTCGAGCGACGAGCGGTCGCTTATCAGCGTGAAGCCGGCCTCGTCGCTCCACGTCAGCCCGACCGCGCCGAGCCGGGCCAGCGCCTGTTGGTCGAGCACGAACCTCGCGTTGCAGCCCGGCGGCGCGCGAAGGGCGCTGACGATGACTTCTGCGCGTTCGCAATCCTCGTCGAACGCCATGCGATCGATGACGATGCTGAGCAATTCGCCCTCGGGCAGCGCGGCGACGCAACCCACCCTGTCGCAGGCCGCATCGGGATCGCGCGCCTTCGCCGGGTCGCGCCCGTCGCCGTCGGCGGTCAGCCATTGCTCAGCGGCGAAGGTGTTGAAGCGCTTGCCGACGATCTGCAACAGGCCGTCGGCGTCGCGCACCGCAGCCTCCTCGCCCGAGGGCGCGACGATGACGTCATAGCGCGGCCCCTGCGTCGCGCCGATGAGGCCGACGATGGCGAAGGGGATCGCGCTCGCACGGAAAGCCCAGCTCCGCCAGATCGCCATGCTCATGACGGCAAGCGCCAGGAACGGCAGGGCGTAAGGGGCGAAGGCTCGCAGGTGCAGCGTCGAGCCGGGCGCCTCGGCGATGAACCGCGCCGCCCAGAGAATGAATTTGATCCCCGCCCCGACATAAAGCCAAACCGGAGCGTCGAGGCCGAGCGGATAGAGCGCCGCGCCGACGAGGGCGCCCGGCACGGCGAAGAACTCGATCACGGTCAGGGTCAACGGATTGCCGATCAGCACATAGGGGCTGAGGTCGTGGAAGTGATAGGCCATGAATGACGCGGTCGCGCCGGTGGCGCATGCGGTCGCAACGAGAAGAGCGAGGGGCTTGTGGAAGAGGTCGACGAACCACGCGTACGCCGGCGCGTCGCGCCGCGGCAGGAAAGGATCGGGGTCGCTCTCCATGCCCGCGAGCCGCGCCTCCATCACCGCGACCAGCGCCAGAACGGCGGCGAAAGATAGCTGGAAGCTGACGCCGAGGATCGCCTCCGGTTCGATCGCGACGACGGCGAGGACCGCAAAAGCAAGATTGCGCATGGTGAGCGCCCGCCGGTCCATGATGACCGCGCCGAGCACGATCAGCGTCATCACCAGCGCCCGCTCGGTGCCCACTCGCGAGCCGGTGGCGATGTCGTAGAAGATCGAGCCGACCATCGCCACGGCGGCCGCCCATTTCTTGATCGGATATCTGAGCGCCAACGTCGGCGACAGCGCCAGCAGGCGCCGCGTCACGATGAAGAAGATCCCGGCGACCAGCGTCATCTGCACGCCGGAAATCGTGATAATGTGGAAGATGCCCGCCTCGCGGATCAGGTCCTTGGCGTCGTTCGACAGAAAGTCGCGCTTTCCGGTGACCATGGCGGCGGCGATCGCCCCCTCGTCGCCGCCGATGATGGCGTTGACGCGCAAGGCCAGGCGGTTGCGGGCATGGTCGATCCCGGCGGAAAGACGCTGGCGCCAGCTCGCATCGCCCGGCGGCGGCAAAAGCTCGATTCCGCCGAGCGTCGAACCGACGGCGCCGACGCCGGCGAAGAAGGCGTCGCGGGCAAAGTCATAACCGCCAGGCAGCGCGGCGCGCGACGGCGGTAGGAGCCGCGCCTTCAGCCCGACATAGTCACCCGCGGCGACGCCTGGCGTCTTGCGCGTCGTGACCCGTACGCGCCGCGGAACCTTGCCGCGCGGCATGCCCTCCGCGCTCGTGACCGCAATCACCATCCGGGCGCCGACGGGTCTCAGATCCACCTCCTCCACATAGCCCTTGAGACCGACGATGCGGATGCGGTCGAGCACCGGCGCGTCGACCCGCAAGGTGCGCAGGGACATCGCCAGAAATCCGGCGAACAGGGCAGCCAGGGCGAGCGACACGGCGAGCGCGAACGGCCTGGCGCGAGACGCCCAGGCAAGCGCGACGAACAGCGCGGTCAACCCGGCCGGAAGCCAGAGAACCGGTTCGCGGTCGGCTGCGAGGTTGAGCGCGACGCCGCCCATCGCCGCAACCGGCAGCCAGAGGAAGAAGCGTCGCTCCTCGATCTCCTGCGCCAGCGCGGCGGCAAAGGCCTTGCGCCAGTCCGACGCTGAGGCAGCCGGGCGCGCAAGGCTTCCGGCGGCGGCGAGGACGCCCGTGCGCACGCTGGTTGACATGCGTCAGGATAAGCACGGAGCGCGGCCAGGGCAAAGTTCCCGACGGTGCGGCTCCCCGACTATTCGTCGTTGCTGGCGTTCAAATCCTCGGCGGCGATCGAACGGGTCGCCCACCGCTCGCCGAGCCTCTCGCGCAGGGCCTTGATCTCGGCGATCGCGCGACGCACGAGGTCGATCTCGACGTCGGGCGCTGCGCCGGACCCTCGGCGGGCTCGCGCGTCGCCGCCGAGCTCCGCCAACCAGTCTTCGAGTTCGCGTACGATGTCCCTGCCGCCGTTCATTTTTCGGTCCCCGCGCGGCCGAAGCGAACCCGAGCCGCGTGGCTTTGTTGAGACCAAGGGGCGCCGAATGCGCAACCCTGATCCGTGAAGCGTCTGTCTACGCGGCGGAGCTCTTGTATAGTGGCGCCGACCCAGCAAAGCGGGAGGACGTTCCATGAAGGACGACAACCTGAAACGGCTCAGAGCCGACCGCGTCTTCCTGACCGAGGACGGCTGCGACCTCGACGCCTTCCGGGCTCTGGTCGAGCGGGCGGTCTCCCTCCCGGACTATCCCTTCGCCAGCGAGGTCGTGTCGAACATTCTTGTCTACGACGGCGAGGCCGTGCGCCAGGCCGCGGCCTCGGCCGAGACCCGCCAGGAGATGATGGCCGAATGGGTCGAGGCGATGAGCGATGGTCCCGGCGTGATCATGATCCGCGGCGCTTTCGCCGACCCTGCGCCGATCGAGGCGGCGAACGCGCATTTCTGGGAGATGATCGACGAGCAGCGCAGGAGCAACGCCAATCGCGGCGATCATTTCGCCAAGCCCGGCGCGAACGACCGCGTCTGGAACGCGCTGGAGAAGCTGTGTCTCGCCGACCCTGCCGCCTTCGCCGCTTATTACGGCAATGCGGCGATCGCCCTCGTCAGCGAGGCTTGGCTCGGGCCCTTCTATCAGATCACCTCGCAGCTCAACGTCGTCAATCCCGGCGGCGACGCGCAGGTTCCCCATCGCGACTACCACATGGGCTTCCAGACGGCGCGCGAAATCGAGCGCTTTCCGGTCCACGCGCATCGCCTGTCGCCGCTCATGACCCTGCAGGGGGCGATCGCCCATTGCGACATGCCGCTCGAGTCCGGCCCGACGCTCTACCTGCCCTTCTCGCAAAGCTACCTGCCGGGCTATCTCGCGGCGCTGCGCCCCGACTTCCGCGCCTATTTCGAGGCGCACCGGGTCCAGGCGCCGCTGAAGAACGGCGACGCCGTCTTTTTCAATCCGGCGCTCTTCCATGCCGCGGGCTCCAACCGCTCGGCCAACATCCGGCGCATCGGCAATCTCCTGCAGGTCTCGACCGCCTATGGCCGGGCGATGGAGAGCGTCGACCGGCTCAGGATGAGTGTCACGCTCTATCCGACGCTGCAGAGGCTGATCGCCGACGGGAGGATCACGGCGGAAGCCCTCGACAACGTCATCGCCGCCTCGGCCGAAGGCTATGCCTTCCCGACCAATCTCGACCGCGACCCGGCGATCGGCGGCATGGCGCCGCAGAGCCAGCAGGCGCTGATGCGCCACGCGCTCAAGGAGAAATGGACGCCGGAAGCTTTCGCCCAGGCGGCGGAGGCCCAGGCCTGGCGGAAGCTGACCTGATAGAGCGGATGCGATAGGACGGAACCGTCGCGGCAATGGCCGGAAGCGAAGGACCGTGAGGAAATCTTTACGATCCTCGCCCGCCGGCGGGCTTGACGCCTTCCCGGAAAACGAGGTCGTTCCCCCTGTTTTTCGCTGATAATCCCTGCCAATCGAAAAAATCGCCCCCGCCGCCCATCGGCGATTGCACAAATCCACGATATTTCATTTCCGTGAGCGCAGTTGCTCGGACGGAAGCTGAAGGCGGAACAGGGAAATCAGTTTCCCTGTTCGGCTGCTTAACAGGGAAATAAGCAAGACGGGGAAAACCAGCATCATAGGTCCGGCGCGAGCGCTTGATCGTCAAGGCTATCTATACGATCTAGACCGCGGCTCGATATTTCGATGGGCTCGCGCCGAACGTCGCGCGGAAGCGTGCGTTGAACGTCGAGAGATCGTTGAAGCCGCTGTCGAGGGCGACGACCAGCACGGAATCTTTCGTGGTCGCGAGCCTTCGCGCCGCCCGGCCCATGCGGACCCGCAGGACATATTGATGCGGGGTCATGCCGACCGACCGGCGGAACACGCGCAGGAAATGATGCTTGCCGAGGCCCGCTATCGCCGCCAGACCCGCGAGATCGAGCCCCTCGTCGGAACCTTCCTCGATGGCGTAAAGAACCTCGACGATGCGCCGCATTTCCCAGGCGCGCGGCGCGGGCGGCGCGCGGACGCCGTCGTTCAAGGCGGCGACGACTGTTTCGAACAGGACGATCAGCAACTCTTCCGCCTTAAGCGGCGAAACGCAATCCCGCACGCTCTCGATCGCAGCGAAAAGCGGCGCCAGCCGAATTCGAGGCCGGCAGCATCGGCTGAGAGAGCGGATTGCCGCCGCCCGACGCCGCGATCGAAGCGATGTCGCCGAACGCGTCTTCGCGCACGTTGAAGGAGATGCAGCGGTCGCCGGCGCTGTGCTCGTGCCCGCACTCATAGCAGGCGCGGTTCGTCCCGAGCAGCAGCGCGCCCGGATAGAGCAGGTTCGCGGCCCGGCCGGCGCGGTAGGTGAAGGCGCCCGAGAGGACCGCCGAGACGCTGTATCCGTCGTGCCGTTCCTCGAAAGGCCGGTCGCCGGGGCCGGCGCGGCAGACGATTTCGCTGACGCTCCAGGTCTCGCCGCCGGCGATGCGGCGCACGGACGGCTGCGAGGCGGTCGCCTCTTGGGTCGGGCGTGGCGGCGGGAAAGCCTTCGGAGCCATGGATCGACTATAGCAATTTTCCCCAAGCCGGCTGAAGCCCCGGCCGCCTAGTTTGCGATCAGATCGAGGCGCGTCCGTCATTGCGACCTCGAGCGTCGCGAGTGGGAAGCAATCGAGCCCTTCAATCGCCTGGATTGCCTCGTCCCCCTCGCTGCGCTCCGGGCGCTCGCAAAGACGGCCGAGATTGGAGAGGAGAGGCAAAGCATGTTCGACCATATTTCGGTTGGCGTTCGCGACATCGCGCGATCGAAGGCGTTTTACGACGCGGCGCTTGAGCCGCTCGGCTATCGCTGCCTGAGCGAGGGCAGCGACTCGCTCGGCTACGGCAAGGAGGCGGTGGGCCTCTGGATCGGCGCGACGAGCTCCCCGGTCCCGGACGATCCGAAGTCGGGGCTGCATCTCTGTTTCGTCGCGCCCGACCGGGACAGCGTGGCCCGGTTTCATGCCGCAGCGCTTGCGGCCGGCGGCCGCGACAACGGACCGCCGGGCGTCCGCGAGGACTATGCCCCGAACTATTTCGCCGCCTTTGTCGTCGATCCCGACGGCTATCGGCTCGAAGCCTTGCGGCTGGGGGCGTGACGGCGATGGCGACCCTTCGAAAGCAGTGCGACACCACCGCATCCGCCGACGCGGCTTGGGACGCGATCCGCGACATCGGCGCGCTGCACACGCGGCTCGCGCGCGGTTTCGTCACCGACACCCGGCTCGAACCCGGCGCGCGCGTCGTCACTTTCATCAACGGCATGATCATACGCGAGCCGATCGTCACGCTGGACGACGAGGCCCGCCGCCTCGTCTGGAGCGCCGAGGGCGGATGGACGACGCATTACAACGCCTCGCTCGAAGTTAAGGAGGCCCCAGGCGGCGGCGCGACCATCGTCTGGACCGCGGACTTCCTGCCGGACGAGGTGAAGCCGAAACTCGCCGCGGCGCTCGAGGCGGGCACGCAGGCGATGAAGCGATCGCTCGACGCGCTGGCGCAATGAGCGCTCTTGGGCCGCGACACGCAAACAAGGCTTGGGCTGTGCCCCTTCTCCCGCCTGCGTCCGCCTGCGGGAGAAGGTGTCGCGCCGAAGGCGCGACGGATAAGGGCCGGTCGCGCGGAGCGCGACGGCTTCGACAGAGTCCGCCTTGCTTGCGTCATACCGTCAGGCGCCGTCTCTCGAGCATACGACCCATCGCCCTCCGCGCGATTTCCCCTCGTCCATCGTTGCTTCGCAACGACACGCCGGGGTCGATGCCCGGGGACGGGCTCTTCTACCGCCTGCAGGAGAAGGGTACGGCGGCCAGGGTCCCTAGTGGTGCGAATCCTTCGCTTGGCGCCCTGGTCGTGCGGTAGGTCGACGACCGAAGTCGACCCTGAGCTGCCCTTAAGATCGGCCTAATGAACGAGCGGGAAGCACGAGAAAGCGGACTTTGGCTAGCCTATGCAGCCAGCGCGCTTCGCGCGATCCAATAAAGTCCGGCCGCTGTCAATGCCGCGCCGGAAGCCAGCGGAATCCATCGGCGTCCTGCGGCGAACTTTTCGAAGCCGACGAAGATCGCCACGCCGGCGATCCAGACCAGATTCATGATGCCGCCGACGAACAGGAGGCCCATCAAAAACCAGCAGCAGCCCAGGCAAAAGGCGCCGTGCGCAAGGCCCATCCGGAAGGCACCGCCACCGCCGGGCCGCCAATGGTGGACGATGAACAGGACGGGATTCTGGCAGTGTTTGAGGCAGGCCGCCTTCAACGGAGTGAGTTGATAGAGACCGGCTGCGATCAGGACCGTTCCACCGAGCAGCGGACTGGCGATCTCCATCATGCCGGTGACGACGCCGATCGACTCGAGCGCCCATTGCGAGGCGGTCGCGGCCATACTGAAGAGTGCCCAAACAGTCAGGTATCCGGATAGGAAAAGGGCCGACGCGGCAAACGGGCGCTCCGAGGCTTCGCGCTTGCGCAGGATGGCGGCGTGGACCAGGACCATCGGCGCGGCGCTCGGCGCCATCATCGCGACCATCATCACCCACCACATCAGGAAGACCAGCGCGGCGTACGCAGCGGACCAGACAACCGGCGGCATCGCCATGCCCGGCATTTGGATCGCCATTCGGGTCATGGTCAGCGCGGACATATGCATGCCTACGCCGGCGATGGTGTAAGCCGCCGCCAAGACAACGACCAGGGAAAGGCTTGCCGACACTATTGCGCGGTCGCGCTTCAGCGCGGCTTGGAGGTATGGCCCCGCGCGCATTGCTCTTTCAGCCGCTCAAAGGCAGTTCCCACCGCTTCGCACGCCAAGCGCCGATGTCTCTGCGAGCGCCGAAGCCCTAACACACCCCCAACGTCTGCCGCGTCACTTGATGCGCCCGTGCTGGTTCATGTGAATTTCGCACCAGTGCGCGTGCGTATTCTCAAGCTTCATGGCGACCGCGCCCGAGGACTCGGACCAGGCTCGCCCGACTTCGGCGTGGCCATATTCGGAGCCGTTCGGCAGCACGATCTGGGCGCTCAATGGCTTCTGGGTCACCGGGTTCAACACCGGTTCGCCGCGCGTGAAGGCGGCTCCCTCGGCTTCGCAGGTTCCCCGCCGCGCGCCGAGGTCGAGATCGATGCTGATCTTGGTGTGAATTGGCGGATGGATCGTCTCGCACATTGCGGTGTAGATCGAAAACACGGTCATCATCGGGTCGGTTTCTTTGCCGGTCAGAATGCTGAGCAAGGCCGCCCGCTGCGCCGCGGTTCCCCTTTCGTCGATTAGCGGCTGCATCTTGCCGCGTCCGTGGTGAACGGCGCCGGGCCACGCAATCGCGAAAGCGAGATTCAAGCCGCCGAGTTTTTCGCCGCCAAAATGCCCGTCGTCGAGTTGCAAGAAACACACCGCATGGCAGTGGCCGTGTGTTGGCAGCGCGTTGAACTGGCAAGGGCAGCCGTAAGCACACGTGCAGTTGGATAACATCTGCCCATGAATTTCCCAATCAATCATGGTTTATCGCCCGTCGGCCGCCTCGTGGGGCATGCCTCGCGGCGTGTAGGACACGACGCGGGGGGACCGCGCGCAGCCCTCTGCTCAAACCAGCATTCCCCAGATGACAGCCCTATTCCCCAGGAACATGTCCGATAATTGCGCCTTTGACAAGTCCCGGCTTTGTCCAGTGGGTCGCCGCTGTCTTTCCGCGCGGTCGCGGCGGGCCGAGTGACCCTTCGATGACCGATTATCGCGTAATTTTCCATCCCGTCGGTTTGGCCCGAACGCATGACACGCGACCGCTTCACGCCGGCGATGGATCAGGTTTTGGAATGGCAACCTCGGCCATCTGGAAGGCGACATAGCGTCCATGGCTGACGACTTTTGCACCGATCCTGATCAGGGGGCGGTCGTCGGTGGTCCTGCGAGGAATGTCTCAGAAGGTCGAATGGACGCGTTCGCGGCTTGTTTCCGGAACGGCCGCTCCTGACGGGTTGTGTTGAAAAACTCAAATTTCCGCGTCGATCACGATTCAGGAGACCGCTGGCGGCCTCGATGAAAAATTCCTTTGGGGGATCGGCGGACCAACCGGTTTTGCCGCCTGCGACGCTCCTAGATGCCCTGCCGTAACGACTATCGGCCGGGACGACGCGACACGCGCGAAATCGAGATTTTCGCGCTGGCTCAATTTACGAGTTTTTCAACAATATCGACGCAATCCGGACCTATAGACGCCGCCGCGGGAAGGGCAGGTGTCCGCCCAATGCCGCCCGCCAACAGTATGAGGCGATTGGGTTTTGACCGGAGGGTGAGTACGAGCCCTTCATGCGCCTCTACTTGCCGCGGCCTGAGGCGCTCGACGGAAGCAGTGGCACCCGATGAAGATACCAACGGCGCGCCAGGCCAGAGCATCTCTGACGCGCGCCGCCTCTTCAGCGCGTACGGGTTCTCGCCGCCTGAGCGGAGGCGGATCGGCACGCCGTTGAGGCCGAAGGTCTGGCGTCGTTAACGAGATAGCGCGCTCGGGGATGCTCCAGGCTCACCCGGCGCCTTTCCGGATTGGCGGGAGTTCAGGGGCATCCAGCCCCGCGAACGGATCCCGCCAGGCCGGGATATCCATCAGCCGCGCATGCCAGGCTTCGACGCGCCGAAAATCCGCGAGCGGCAGGCCGGCGAGGCTCGCAAAAGGCAAGACGCAGGCGACACGGAAATCGGCATAGGTGACGTGCGTTCCGACGAGCCAGTCCGCCGCGCCGAGACGCTGTTCCAGAATGGCGGCCGAGGACGCGAATTCCTTCAGTCCCGATTCCACGAGATCCTGTCTCACCGGGCCAATGCCGTAGCGTTGCTTGGTCACGCGCTCGAAATGGACCCGATCGCAAGCCCTGACGAAATTCCAATAGCCCCAGCTTATCCAACGGACGAGGTCGGGCAGGGAATCGCCCATCGGCCAGAAGTCTGAATTGGCCAGTTGCGAAAGCCGACAAGCGATTGCGTCCGCTTCCCAGAGTGTCTCGTCACCCTCCACGAGTATGGGAACGCTCAGGTTGGGATTGAGCTTGAGAAACCTCTCTCTCTGCCCGGGCGAAAAGGGCGAAGCAAATTCAAATTCGACTGGCGATTTCAAGAAACGTGCCGTGGCCACCGCCAGGCGCGGATTCAAGTTACGGCTGAAGTAGAGCTTCGCCTTGCTCACGAGGGGGATCATGCGCCTTTACGAAGGGGTCGCCAACTGGCTGTCCACCCGCGAGGGCGAAGACGCATGGTTCACGCTCGCAATGGATTGCCGGCTTTCGCCCGGACTCCGGTCCTTCCCGCGGCGACCCCTGTACGCGCGCTTTCCGCCCTTTTGCGGCATTGCCGGTCGGTGCCAAGCGTTTGATTTGAACCCCTAGCGCTGCAAGTCCGACACAGCCTCGACGATATGACGCGCCGAAATCCCAAACGCATCGACAAGTTCGTCCGGCTTGCCGGAATGGGGCATGCCGTTCACCGCCATCAGTTTGAATTTCGCCGGCGCGGCGCCCGCGGCGACCAAGGCATGCAACACAGCCTCGCCCAATCCGCCCTCCGGCCAATGATCTTCGACGGTCACCAGCCGGCCGCCGGTCGCGCCGACTTCGGCAGCGAGCGCCCGGCCGTCGAGAGGCTTGACGCAGTAGAGATCGATCACGCGAATCGCAACGCCCGCTGCTTTCAATTGATCCGCCGCCTTCAGCGCTTCGTGCAGCGTCACGCCGGCGCCGATGACGGTCACCTTGTCTTCCGCGCTCCTGCGCAGCACTTTGAAACCGGGAATCGGGAATTTCTCATCGTTCGAATATAAAATGGGCATTTTCGGCCGCGAAGTGCGCAAGTAGTTGATGCCCGCGCGCCGGGCCATCGCCTCCGTCAGGCGCTCGGTCGAGACCGCGTCGCTCGGATAGAAAACGACCGAGCCATGCACGGCGCGGAACATGGCGATGTCCTCCAGCGCCATCTGCGATGGACCGTCCTCGCCGATCGAGACGCCGCAATGCGACCCGCACAGATTGATGTTGGCGCGGCTGATGGCCGCCATGCGCACATTGTCGTAGGCGCGCGAAAGGAAACAGGCGAACGTGTCGGCAAAGGGCGTTTTGCCGCGCGCCTGCAGTCCGACCGCGACGCTCACCATGTTCTGCTCGGCGATATATCCTTGCCAAAAATGGTCCGGGTACGCGTCGCCGAAGATTTCCGAAAACGTCGAGTTTTTCACGTCGCCCGATATGGCGACGACGTGCGGGTTCGCAGCTCCCAGCCGCTTCAGCGCGAAGCCGTACGCCTCGCGCGTCGCGACCTTCGCGTCCTTGGCGTAATCCGGCGCGGCGGGAGGGGCGAATTCAGGCGGCTTCGGCAGCGATGTTCGCTCGTACGATTTTCCCGGGTCGGGCGGAACCGTCGGTCCGCCTCCCATCTCCTTGATCGCGGCGGCAAGCTGTTCCTTCGACAACGGCTTGCCGTGCCAGTTGAGTTTGTCGGCGACCAGGCTGAAGCCGTGGCCCTTGATCGTTCGCGCGACGATGGCCTGCGGCCGCCCCTTCACGGTCTTGGCGCGATCCAGCGCCGCGAGCACCGCGGCGACATCATGTCCGTCGATCACCTGCGTATCGAAACCCTCCGACGCGAACTTCAGCCGGTAGCGTTCCATGTCATGCTGGTACATCGTCGGCTCGCTCTGGCCGAGCCGGTTGATGTCGGCGATCACCGTCAGATTATCCAGGTTGTAATGCGCGGCGAACGCGGCCGCTTCCCAGATTTGCCCTTCCGCCAATTCGCCGTCGCCGGTCAGCACATAGACCCGCGTCGGGCTCTTATCCATCCGCGCGCCGATCGCGAGGCCCGAACCGACCGAAAGTCCCTGGCCCAGCGAACCGGTCGCCGCATCCACGCCATGAATCCGGGGCGTCGGGTGGCCCTCCAGCTCGCTGTTAAACTCGCGCAGCGTCATCAGCCGCGAAACCGGAAACACGCCCGCCTCCGCCAGTGCGGCGTAGAGAACTGGCGCAGCGTGGCCTTTCGACAGCACGAAACGATCGTCGTCGTTCGAGTTCGCATTCTTTGGATCGAACTTCATCGCGTGAAAAAATACGCCGGCCACCAGCTCGGCGGCGGACATGCACGAAGTCGGATGTCCCGAGCCCGCGGCGGTCGTCGCCATCATCGAATAGATGCTCAAGAGCTTGGCTTTTTCCTTGATGGCGTTTACGTCGGCGGCGGAAGGTGCTGGACGCGCGTTCATGTCGGCTCCCTTTGGGTTATGACGCTCGGTTAGAATTTCGCCCATAGAGGCGAACTGGCAGGATTTCCCGAAGCAGCAGCATAGCCGGAGGACAAACCGGGCGCGATCGTTCACGCGCCGGCCAATGACGGCAAATGCCATAAGGACACGGCTACAATAAGGGCGCGGCCGCTCAAGCGCCCCTTTGAAGGGACGGTGGACGGCTCCCTTTACGCTCTTCGCGAATGTCACTCCGACGCCGTGAAAGACCGGGTGTAAATCCCCCGACTGGCCTCATGCGTTCCGATCGCCACGAAGCGCGTTGTGGGCTACGACATGCACACGACGTCTGGCCTAGGGGCCCCTTCTCCCTTGTGGGAGCAAGCTGGGAAGGAGATCGCCTCCAATTTGGCCGACGCGGCGACCAGGTTCCTCAGCCGCCCCGGGCCGTTGCCCTCGAGCGGGGGAACTTGCGATAAGTGCCGCTGGGCGCCGGAATTGGCAGCATGGAACGGCTCGAGTGTGAGCGGATGTTTGTCGCCGTCATGGAGACGGGCAGCTTCTCCCGCGCCGCGGCCCGCCTTGGCACGAGCCCTGGCCAGGCCTCGAAGCTCGTCGGCCGCCTGGAAAAGAACCTCGGCGTCCAGCTCCTGAACCGCACCACGCGCGCCTTGTCGCCGACCGAGGTCGGGAGCGCCTATTTCGACCGGATCAAGGCGCTGATCGAGGAGTTCGACGCGCTCGACGATTCGGTGCGGACGGTGTCGGGCGAAGCGCGCGGGCGGCTCGTCCTGTCGGTTCCAGTGTCGTTCGGCACGGCGCAACTGGCGCCGGCGCTCGTCGATTTCGCCCGCGCCTATCCGGAGATCCTGCTCGACGTCAGCTTCTCGGATCGGACCGTCAGCCTGATCGACGAGGGGTTCGACGCGGCGGTGCGCGTCGGCGTCCCGAGCGACGCCAGCCTGATCATTCGCAAGCTCTGCGACACCCGCATCGTCTGCGCCGCCGCCCCCGGATATCTGGCCGAACGCGGCGAACCGGCAGAGCCGGGCGACCTCGCCGCGCATGAGTGCGTCATCGACACCAATTTTCACGATCCGCTCGTCTGGCGCTTCCGCGCGCCCTCCGGCAACGGACCGCTTCGGGTTCCGGTTCATGGCCGTTTGCGCTTCTCCAATGCCGAGGCTTGCGTCGTAGCGGCGGAAGCCGGCCTCGGCCTCGTCCACGTGCCGACCTTTGTCGCCGGCCCGAGGATTCGGGCTGGCGCGCTGAGGCGTGTGCTGCAGGACTTCGAGGAGCCGCCGCGCGGCGGGGTCCACATCCTATACCCTCCGGCGCGGCGCCTCGCCCTCAAGGTCCGGGTGCTCGTCGACTTTCTCACGGCGCGTTTTCGTGGCGAGCCGCCGTGGGACCACGACTTGCCGGGCTCGGCGCGATCCGATCCATTCCGGCAAGAGTGATTGTCCCGAGCCGCCATTTATCTCCTGCGCAAAACAGGTTCTAAGGCGCCCATCCAAAGTCATCGAGTGGGATTATCGCCAATGATTGACCATCGCACCGCTCCTTACGCCGTCTTCTGGCTGCGCCTCGTGCTCGGCGCGCTTTTTCTCATCCACGCCAGCGTGAAACTCTTCGTCCTCACGCCCGCTGGAACCGCGCATTTCTTCGCTTCGCTTGGTCTGCCCCCGGCGCTCGGCTATTTTGTCATCGCCTGGGAGATCATCGGCGGGGTCGCGCTCATTCTGGGCCTGTGGCCGCGCCTCGCCGCGCTCGCCATGGTTCCCGACCTCCTCGGCGCGATCCTCACGGTGCACGGCGCCGCGGGCTTCTTCTTCACCAATCCGCACGGCGGCTGGGAGTATCCCGCGCTCTGGATCGTCGCCCTCGTCGCGGTTGCATTGATTGGCGACGGCGCGTTTGCGCTGGCCCCGACGCCGATTCTGGGCGAGACGAACGAACAGGGCCGGGACGCGCGCCAGGCGGCTTGAGCCGCACGGCGCCGCTTGCTTCTTTCGCGTCGCGACCGCGAGCTCCGTTGTCTTGCGGGATCAGCGGGCGGTCATTTGGGTTGAAATTGCGCGTGTCTGCAACCTGAGGTTTACCAACGTCTAACCAGTTTAGCCGATCAATGGCGGCGGCAGGACGAGGGGACGACGGCGTCTCCGCGGGCTTGCTCGCGCCCTCCAGCCTCGCGGACGGTCTCCCTTGCGCCCTCCGATTGCCACGCTTTTCGGCTGCCTGCTCCTCGCCGGGTGCGCGCCCGGAGGCTATCCCGCGAATCCGGACGCGGCGCCGCCGCCGCCCTTCGACGCCTTTCAGGCGGGGATGCGGCTTGCTGTCGGCATGCCGCGAGACGTCGCGATCCTCAGAGTCGGCTGGACGCCGATTTCGTCGCAGGTGACGAACTGCGGCGCGCTGGCCGGATACGCGAGCCCGTGCGAAGTGCTGAAGTTCGGGAGATACGAGAACAATCAGCTTTTTGTCTATCTCGTGCCGACCGACAGCGGCTATGCCGTGGTGACGAGCTGGACCGTTTACAAGTCTTGAACGTGGGAAGCCGCCGCGCGACGTCCGGCTTGCCTCAGCCAAACGCCGATTCGCCCGTCTCTTCCGCCGCCTCCGGGGCGACCCAGGCGAAGCCCTTCAGCTGATGGCGCGCCCAGGTGAACTGGCGCTTGGCGTAATGGCGGGTGTCGAGCCTGGCGCGCTCGGCGGCCTCCGCGAGCGTGAGGCGGCCTTCGAGATGGGCGATGAGATGGGGCACGCCATGCGCCCGCATGACCGGCAGCGCCGGGTCGAGCCGGCGCTGCGCCAGCGCCGCAACCTCCTCGAGCGCCCCCGCGGCGAGCATCGCCTCGAAGCGCGCGTCGATGCGCTGATTGAGAAACGAGCGGTCGGGCGCGAGAAAGAGGCCCGTCCATTCGCCCGCGGCGAGCAGCGGCGCCCCGCGCTGACCTTGGAACGAAGCGAGCGGCCGGCCGGCGGCGGCCAGGACTTCGAGCGCCCGCAAGGTGCGCTGGCGGTCGGAGGGCTTGAGCCGCGACGCCGTCACCGGATCGAGGCTCTCGAGCTCGGCGTGCAGCTCGGCGGTCGGGCGGCGCTCCGCCCGCTCTCGGGTCGCCGCGCGGACCCGATCGGGCACGTCCGGCATATCCGACAGCCCCTCCGTCAGCGCCCGGAAGTAAAGTCCGGTGCCGCCGGCGAAGATGACCGGCCGCTCGCCGGCCTCGCCGAGAGCCGCGCGCGCCCGGCTGAGCCAGCGGCCGACCGAATGGTTGACGGCGCCGTCGATTTCGCCGAAGAGCCGATGCGGCGCGCGCCGCTCCTGGCTCGCGCTCGGCCGGGCGGTCAGGATCCGCAGATCCGCGTAGACCTGCATCGAATCGGCGTTGACAATCGTGGCGTCGAATCGTTCCGCGAGTTCGAGCGCGACGGCCGACTTGCCGCTCGCCGTCGGGCCTGCAATGAGGAGCGCCCGCCTCAATCGTTGGTCTCTGAACACTTGTCCGGGAGCCGCATGTCCGCCCTCGTCGTCACGCTCGTCGCCGATCCGGCTGAAATCCGGCTGACCGATGCCGGAATCGCCGGGATCGCGCAAGCCACGCCGGGATTTGAGCGCTGGCGCTGGCTCGACGAGGGCGTCGCGGCCGATCTCTTCTTCGAAGCCGAGCTCGCGCCGGCGCGCGCCCGGCTCGCGACGGCGCTCGACGGCCAGCCGATCGACGCGATCGTCCAGCCTGCCCAGGGCCGCGAAAAGCGCCTGCTGGTCGCCGACATGGACTCGACCCTGATCGGCCAGGAATGCGTTGACGAGCTCGCCGACTATGCCGGGGTCGGGGCGAAGGTCGCTGCGATCACCGAGCGGGCGATGCGCGGCGAGATCGCCTTCGAGCCGGCGTTGCGCGAGCGGGTGGCGCTGCTCGCCGGCCTGCCGGCGAGCGTGATCGACGAGGCGCTGCGCGACCGCATCACGCTCAACCCCGGCGCGCGGACGCTGGCGCGGACGATGCGAGCCCGCGGCGCGCGAATCGCCATCGTTTCTGGGGGTTTTCGCCAGTTCACCCGCGCCATCGCGGAACAGATCGGCGCCGACGAAGACCGCGCCAACGAGCTCGCGGTCGCCGACGGCCGGCTCACCGGCAAGGTGGTCGAGCCGGTGCTCGGCCGTCACGCCAAGCTGGCGGCTCTGAGAGACATCGCCGCCACGATGGGGCTCGGCATGGCTGAGACGACGGCGATCGGCGACGGCGCCAACGATCTTGCGATGCTCGAGGCTTCCGGCCTCGGCGTCGCCTATCGCGCCAAGCCGAAGGTGGCCGCCGCGGCCGCCGCCCGGATCGACCACGGCGACCTGACGGCGCTCCTCTATGCGCAAGGGATCGCGCGCAAAGATTTCGCCGAGGGCTGAGCGAACGATGGCAGAGTGGATTCATCAGGCGCGGGAGCTGAGACACGTGCGCCGTTCGCTGGTTCCTGTCTTCTTCACCAGCCTGATCGTGTGCGCGCTCATGGCGTTCGCGACCTGGGCCTTCGCCCTCGATCGCCTGGCGCTCTGGCAGGTGGTGCGCGCCTGCGTCGCCGACGCCAAGCTGACCGGCGCGCCGTTTCCGTGCCTCAAAGTCGATCTGACCGGCGGCGAGGCGCGCGGATACGTCGTCTTGCGCCCGCCGTTCTTGGAGGCGGATACGATTGTGGCGCCAACGCGAAAAATCGCCGGCATCGAAGACCCGTTCCTGCAGTCGCCCGCGGCGCCGAACTACTTCGAGGACGCGTGGCGGGCGCGGTCCTTTCTGCGGGGTCCGGACGGAGCGCCGCCGGACCGCAACCAGGTCGCCCTCATTGTCAACTCCGCCGTGGTCCGGACCGAGGACCAGCTGCACATCCACGTCGGCTGTCTCGCCTCGGGGCCGAGGGAGGCAATCAGCGCGTTCGCGCCCGGGCTGCCGGTCGGCGAATGGAAGCAGGTCGGCGCTGTTACGCCGCACCAGAATTACTGGGGCTTGCGGATCCGGGGAGCGGATCTCGCGAACGTCGACCCGTTTCGCCTCGTCGCCGAGGCCCTGGCCGACAAGACCCAAGATCGGGCGGCGATGATGATCGTGGTCGCCGCCCTTCGCGTCGCCGACGACGACGAATTCGTGATCCTCACCTCCTATGTCGGCGCGCCCCACTCCTGGTGGCCGCCCGGAGCCGATGAGTTCCTGGATCCGTCCTGCTCCTCGGCGCCGAACGTGTCCGGCCTGAAGTGACCGGCGCTACCGCTCGCAGAACACCTGCGCCACCGCGCGCCGCTCCCGCTCGGCGATCGCGCCTGCGGTGAGCGGCGCTGCGCCCGGGGGCGGCGGCTCGATTTCGCCGCCGGCCAGAAACGCGCCGATCGCCTGCGGCGCGATGAGCGGATGCGGCGCGGCGAGCGGCACGCCGCCGATCCGTTTCGGCTCCTCGGCGATCGGCGCGACGAGGCCGGCGAGGCCGCCGGCGCGATCGAAAACCGGACCGCCGCTCGCCGCCTTCTCGACCGCGACGACGATGACCGGGCGTTCCGCGTCGCCCGCGAGCGAGGCGGGGGCCGCCGCGATGCGGCCGTCGCCGGCGCTAAGCACGACGAGATCGGGCGCGAGCGCGCTGACGCGCGGCGGACCCTCCTTGCCGCCAAAATCGCCCGAGAGAACGGCAAGGCCCGTGCCGATGTCGGTCCGCTCGAAGCGGACGGGCTTGCCGCCGACCGTGGCCTTCGGGCAGTCGTCGGGCTTCAGCGCCGTCAGAGCCCGCCCAGGCCCGATGATGAGGGCGGTCGCGGACGGCGTCGGCGGCAGTGG
The DNA here is from genome assembly GCA_963772555.1 of uncultured Alphaproteobacteria bacterium. Taxonomy (GTDB): domain Bacteria; phylum Pseudomonadota; class Alphaproteobacteria; order Rhizobiales; family Beijerinckiaceae; genus Roseiarcus. The sequence continues at coordinate 87,784 of CAVYXQ010000008.1, forward strand.
GGGCTGGGGGGCGGCCGCGGGCTGAGGCGGCGCCGACGGCGTTGCTGCCGCCGCCGCCGCACGGAGTTCGGGGAAAGCTTCGAACGAATTCGCCACCGCCAGCGCGACGCGGTCGAGCTCGCTGGCGCGCGCCGCGGGATAGGCGAAGGTGAAGCCGCGGACCGGCGGGTTGGCGGCGACATTCTTCTCGTAGCGCGAAAAGAATTTCGTCGGCCCCTCCTGCCCCGAGACGACGAAGAACTGATCCGGCTTCATCGCCTTATAGACGACCCTGCGGGTCGCGGTCCCGGCCGAAAGCCGCAGATAGAGCGCGGCGAGGTCGGCGTCGGGGCCAGCGGCGAGTTCGAGCCTCGGCCCGCCGCGCGCCGCGATCAGCTTGATCGGCGCACCGATCCTGGCGCCCGTCTTCTTGTCGTCGAGCATCGCGAAGCCCGCCGCTTCCCGCGCCTTTTCCGCCGCCGCCACGAGCGTCTGAAGCTCGCCGGCCGACAGGACGCCGTCGCCGGCGGCCTTCCGGCCCTGCTGCCAGGCGACGATCGCGTCGCGGGTGCGCTTGCCGAAATCGCCGTCGCTGACGCCGTTGTAGAAGCCGAGCCAGACGAGCGCGTCCTGCGCGGCCTTGCGGCTTACGAGCGGCAAAGCCAGGAACGCAGCCTTCTGGGCGGCGAACGGGTCGCCGGCCGAGAGCGCGGCCGGCCTCGGCGGCGGCGTCGGCTGCGGGACTTTCTGCGCCGAGGCCGGCGCAAGCGCGAGAATCGGCGACAGGGCGAGGACGAAACGGGCTCGCGTCGACAGCATGATTTTGGCCGTTCCCTGGGAAGACAGAGGCGATGCTAGGTCAAGATGCATCGCGAAGGAACCGCCGCTGTCTTCCGTCGCACAAAGAAGCCCGACCCGCGTAGGCATTGATCACGACATCAAACGATGATAGAAACGGCGCCGCCTGAGGAGGTCAAAACGTGCGAACGACACTGGCGCTCGACGACGTACTCGTGGCCAAGGCGCAGGCCTTCACTGGCCTGAAAGAGAAGTCGAGTCTCGTCCGCGAGGCGCTCAAGGCGCTCATCGAGCGGGAAAGCGCTCGGCGGTTGGCGCGGCTCGGCGGCAGCGAGCCCGACTTGCAGCCGCCGCGTAGGCGTCGGCCGACGTCCTCATGATCCTCGTCGACACGTCGGTCTGGGTCGATCATCTGCGGGCGGACAACACAGCGCTCGCCGCGCTGCTCGATGCTGGAAGGGTCTTCATCCATCCGTTCGTCATCGGCGAACTTGCCTTGGGCGCCCTGCGTCAGCGAGAAACGGTCCTGACGGCGCTCTCAGACCTGCCTCTCGCGATTGTCGCCACCGACCCGGAAGTCCTGATTTTCATTGAGCGTCACGCCCTGTTTGGACGCGGCGTCGGCTATGTCGACGCGCATTTGCTTGCCTCCGCGCGCCTGACCGCCGGAGCGGCTCTGTGGACGAAGGACCGAAAGCTGCATAACGTCGCCGACGCTTTGGGTTTGGCGGCGGCGCCGCACGCGTAGGTCAGGACGATATCCCGCCTTCGCAAGACGCCGAAGCGCGGCTGCAAGTTGGATCGGGGCGAAAACAAATGCTGCAGGCGCTTCGCTCAGTCGGCGTTTTTCTCTTGCTGCTGACGGCGGGCGTGGCGACGGCCGCGGAGGTCAGGCCCTACGCCCGCGAAGACATGGCGAGCGACGCCGTCCGCCTCGCCGAAACCCTGCACGCCGATGCGGCGAAGATCGGCGGCCAGACCCGCGGCAAGTCGCCTGCCGACCTGCGCAAGGCGGCGGAAGCCGCCGCCGCCGCGGCGAAATTCGATTCGGCCGAGAAGCTCGCCGCCGCCGCCATCGTCGCCGAGCCGAAGGATCCAGGAAACTGGCTGACGCTGTCGGATATCGCCGCCGAGGCGGACGACGCAAAGGCCGACAACCGCTACGATCTCGTCACGCAAGGCGCGACTGCGGCCTATGCGGCCTATGAGCGGTCGAAGACGCCCGAGGCTCAGGCCGCCGCGCTGGCAATCCTCGGCGACCTGCTGGCGCGCCATGAATTGTGGCGCCCGGCGCTCGATGCGCTGAAGGCCTCGCTCGACCGCCACGATTCCCTCGATGTCCGGAAGACCTACGAGGCCATGCGGGAGGAGCACGGCTTCCGCATTGTCGATTACAAGGTCGACAACGAATCCGCCTCGCCGCGCGTCTGCTTCAATTTTTCCGACCCCTTAGCGCGCAAGACCGATTTCTCGCCCTATGTCGCGGTCTCCGGCGCATCGAACACCGCCATTTCGAACGAGGAGCAGCAGCTTTGCGTCGAAGGCCTCAAGCACGGCGAGCGTTACGCGATTGTCTTGCGCGAAGGCCTGCCCTCTGCGGTCGGCGAGCAGCTGCTCAAATCGGCCGATTATCAAATCTACGTCCGCGATCGCTCGCCGCAAGCGCATTTCGCCGGCAAGGCCTATGTGTTGCCGCGCCAGGGGCAGCAGGGCGCGCCGCTGGTCACGGTCAACACGTCTAAAGTGGCGATCGACGTCTATCGCATCGGCGACCGCAATCTGCTCGCAACGGTCAATCGCGACGATTTCCTGAAACCGGTCAACTCCTCGCGCGCCGAGGAAATCGAATCCCGGGACGGCGTCAAGCTCTGGAGCGGCTCGATGGAGGTGGCCGCCGAGCTCAACAAGGACGTGACGACGGACTTTCCCGTGCTTGACGCGGTCGGCTCGCCCCAGCCCGGAATCTACCTGATCACCGCGCGCCCGTGGAAAGAGAGGGCCGCCGACGCGGATCAAGGCGAGTCGCAGCAACTCGCGGCGCAATGGATGGTCGTCTCGGACCTCGGTCTCACCGCCATTTCCGGCGACGACGGCGTCCACGCGATGGCGCAGTCGCTCGGTTCCGCCGCGCCGCTCGCCGGCGTCGAGCTCAAGCTGGTGGCGCGCAACAACGAAGTGCTGGCGGCGAAGACGACCGGCGCCGACGGCCGAGTCGATTTCGATCCGGGCCTCGAGCGCGGCAAGGGCGGCGCGGCGCCTGGGCTCCTCGTCGCGACGCTCGGCAACGACTACAATTTCCTCAGCCTGACGCAAAACGCCTTCGATCTGACCGACCGCGGCGTCGGCGGACGCGACGCGCCGGACGGCCTCGACGCCTTCCTCTGCACCGAGCGGGGCGTCTACCGTTCGGGCGAGACGGTGTTTGCGACCGCGCTGCTGCGCGACGCGAAGGGCGTCGCGCAGAGCGGCGTGCCGCTGACGCTCGTCGTCAAGCGACCGGACGGGGTCGAGTACAAGCGCGCCACCCTCAGCGACGAGGGCCTCGGCGGGCGCGCCTATGCGGTCCCGCTGCTGCCGGGCTCGGCTCCGGGGAAATGGACGATCGAGGCCTACGCGGACCCGAAAGGCGACCCCATCGGCGAGGTCCAGTTCCTGCTCGAGGATTATATTCCCGAGCGGCTCGATTTCACCCTTCACGCCGCAAGGCCCTTCATCAATCCGGGCGAGCCGGTCGCGTTCTCGCTCGATGCGAAGTTCCTCTACGGCGCGCCCGCGAGCGGGCTCGACGTCGCCGGCGCAATCCGTCTCGAGGCGGTCGCGGACGGCGCCCTCAACGGCTACCCCGGCTTTGTCGCCGGCCTCGCCGACGACGATTTCACCGCCGTCGAGAGCCAGTTCGCCGACAAGGTGCAGACCGACGCCAAGGGCCACGCCGATCTCTCGGAGGATCTGCCCGACGCGACCGCGACGCGACCGCTCGAAGCCAAGCTCATTGTCGATGTCGCCGAGCCCGGCGGCCGCACGGTCGAGCGCACGCTGACCCTGCCGGTCCGGCCGAAGACGGCGATGATCGGGGTGAAGAAGGACTTCGACGATTCGCTCAGCGCCGGCGATTCCGCGACCTTCGAGGCGATCGCCGTCGCCCCGGACGGCTCGCGCGTCGCCCGAAAGGGGGCCGAGTGGTCGCTCTACCGGGTGACGAGCGACTATCAATGGTTCAACGTCGACGGCCGCTGGAGCTTCGAGCCGGTGAAGTCGTCGAAGCGGGTGGCCAGCGGAACGATCGACATCGGCGCGGACGCGGCGGTCAAGTTCTTGGCGCCCGTGGGCTGGGGCGCGCATCGGTTCGAGGTCAAGACGCTCGACGGCGAGGAGACGAGCTTTGCCTTCGACGTCGGCTGGTCGGGCACGGCGAGCGCCGACACGCCCGACAATGTGGTCGTCACGCTCGACAAGACGAATTACGCGCCGGGGGACGAGGCGAAGCTTCGCATCCAGTCCGCCTTTGCCGGCAAGGCGACGGTGGCGCTGATCGGCGACCGGGTCGAGCGCTTTGTCGATATCGATCTCGCCGCCGGCGACACCGTCGTGCCGTTCGCGGTCGGATCCGACTGGGGCCCGGGCGCCTACGCGGTCGCGCTGACGCATCGGCCGCTGGACGTGGCGGGGAAGCGCATGCCGGGGCGGGCGATCGGCGTCGCCTGGTTCGCCATCGCCGGCGATTCCCACAAGCTCGACATCACGCTCGCCGCCCCGTCGCTGGCGAAGCCGCGCGAGCCCATGTCCGTGCCGGTCACGGTCGCCGGTCTCTCGCCGGGGGAGGAGGCGCGCGTGACCGTGTCGGCGGTCGACATCGGCATTCTCAACCTGACCGGCTTCAAGACGCCGGACCCGGCCGGCTATTTCTTCGGCCAGCGCAAGCTGCCCGAGGAGATTCGTGACCTCTGGGGCATGCTGATCGACGGCATGCAGGGCGCCGCCGGCGCGATCCACACTGGCGGCGATACCGGAGGCAATCTCGAAGGCAATCTCCCGACCCAGGCGCCGCTGGCGCTCTTTTCCGGCGTCGTCAGGCTCGACGATCAGGGCAGGGCGACGGTCACCTTCGATCTGCCCGCGTTCAACGGCTCGGTCAGGCTTGCGGCCGTCGCCTGGTCGAAGACCAAGGTCGGCTCGGCGGAAGCCGATGTCGTGGTGCGCGATCCGATCGTCGTCTCCGCAACGCTTCCGCGCTTCCTCGACGTCGGCGACCGCTCGCAGATGCACGTCGAGATCGACAACGTCGAGGGCGAGCCCGGCGACTACACGCTCGACCTCGACCTTCACGGGCCGTTGTCGGCGGACGCCGATGCAATGCGCAAGACCCTGCGGCTCGAGGCGCATCAGCGCCAGGCGGTGGCGATGCCGATCGCCGCCGCCGGCGTCGGCGCCGCCGATCTCGATCTGAGGCTCACCGGGCCGCAGACCGACCAGGCGCAGCATTTCAGGCTCGGGATCGAATCCGGCGCCCCCGACGTCTACCGCCGGAGCGTGACGCCGTTCGCCGCCGGCGCGACGCAGACGATCTCCGGCGATCTTCTGGCCGACTTAATCCCCGGCTCCGGCGCCATCGCCGTCTCGGCATCGCCGTTCGGGGCCCTCGATGCGCCGGCGCTGCTGGCGGCGCTCGACCGCTATCCTTACGGCTGTTCGGAGCAGACGGTGAGCCGCGCCCTGCCGCTTCTCTACGCCAATCGCCTCGCCTCGATCGAAGATCTCGACATCGATCCCGACCTCGATGGTCGGGTGAAACAGGCGATCGAGCGGGAGCTCAGCCGTCAGAGCGCCAGCGGCGCCTTCGGCATGTGGTCCGCCGACACGGGCGATGACGACCCCTGGCTCGACGCCTTCGTCACCGACTTTCTGACGCGGGCCCGCGAACGCAATTTCGTCGTGCCCGAGCTTGCCTTCGATCAGGCGCTCGATCTCTTGCGCAACACGGTTGTCAACGCGCCAGAGCCCAACAAGGACAATGCCGCGGCGATCGCCTACGCGCTCTATGTGCTCGCCCGCAATGGCCGGCCGGTGATCGGCGATCTTCGTTATCTGACCGACGCCAAGATCGAAGCCTTCGCTTCGCCGCTCGCCAAGGCGCAACTCGCCGCGGCGCTGGCGATGCTCGGCGACCAGGCGCGCGCCGGCAGGGCGTTCGGCGCCGCGCTGGCGGCGCTCGAAGCCGAACGGGACCAGGGTGTATCCCGTCCCGACTACGGCTCGCTGCTGCGCGATGCGGCCGGGGTTCTGGCGCTGATCGCCGAGGCGAACCTGGCGGGGGGCGAGATGCCGCCGGACGCCTTGGCCCGCGCGGGGGCCATGCTCGAGGCAGCGCGAAACGAGCGCAGCTTCACGAGCACGCAGGAAATGAACTGGATGGCGCTGGCCGCCGAGGCGCTCGCCGAGCATGAGGCCCATGCGCATTTCACCGTCGACGGCCAGCTGGTCAAGGGCGCGCTGAACCGCCGCTGGAGCGGTCCGGCGCTGATCGGCAAGACGATCGCCGTCGCCAACGACGGCGAGAGCGCGGTTCAGCTCGTGACCAACGTCTCCGGCGCGCCGGTCGCGCCCGACCCTGCCGCCTCGCACGGCTATGCGATCGAGCGCACGTTCTTCAAGCCCGACGGAAAGCAGATCGACGACCTGAAGAGCCTCAGCCAGAACGAGCGCGTCGTCGTCGTGCTGAAGGTGACCGAATCGGAGGCGCGCTACGCCCGTCTGCTGATCGTCGACAAGCTGCCGGCGGGGCTCGAGATCGACAATCCCGCTCTGGTCGACGGCGGTTCGGTCGAGGCCTTCTCCTGGCTCTCGAGCGACGCGCCGACGCATGCCGAGTATCGCGACGACCGCTTTGTCGCGGTCTTCGACCGTAGGTCCGACCAGTCGGCCTTCCTCGACATCGCCTACGTGGTCCGGGCCGTCGCGCCCGGTCATTACGTCTATCCGCCCGCGACCGCTGAGGACATGTACGATCCGGAACGCTACGGCCACACCGCGTTCGGCGAAATCGAGGTGACGCCGAAGTGAGGCGACGTGCCCTCATCCGGCCCTTCGGGCCACCTTCTCCCGCAGGCGGGAGAAGGGACGGCGCCCCCTCTCCCGCTCGCGGGAGAGGGCTGGGGTGAGGGGAAGCGAGATGTGCAACAACCGCACTCTCCTCACGCTCGCCGCCCTGGCGCTCGTCCTCGCGGCAAGCCTCGCAGCGGCGCTCGTCTGGTCGCGCTACGCCGCGAGCCTCGGGCCGCTCGATCTTGAAGCGTCCCTTAAGGGCTCGACCCTGGTCGTCGACCGCGACGGCCGCCTGCTCAGGCCCTTCGCCCTGCCCGACGGGCGATGGCGGCTGCCGGCGACGACGCATGACGTCGATCCGCGCTATCTGGCGATGCTGGTGGCCTACGAGGACGGGCGGTTCGCCGAGCATGCCGGCGTCGACGGGCGCGCGCTTCTCCGCGCCGCGGGGCAGTGGCTGATCCATGGCCATGTCGTCTCCGGCGGCTCGACGCTGACGATGCAGCTCGCCCGTCTGATCGAGCCGCGGCCCGAGCGCACGATCGCCGCCAAGCTGAGGCAGATCGCCCGCGCGCTGCAGATCGAGCGCGAAATCGGCAAGCGCGGCGTGCTCGACCGCTACCTGACGCTCGCTCCGTTCGGCGGCAATCTCGAGGGCGTGCGGGCGGCGTCGCTCGCCTGGTTCGGCAAGGAGCCGATCAAGCTGACGGTCGCCGAGGCGGCTCTCCTCGTCGCCCTGCCGCAATCGCCGGAAGCGCGGCGGCCGGACCGCGCGCCGGAGGCGGCGCGCGCGGCGCGCGACCGCGTGCTCGACCGGATCGCCGCGCGGGGCATCGTCAGCGCTGACGACGCCGCCGCGGCGAAGCGCGAGCCCGTCCCGAAAGCGCGCAAGGCCTTCCCCGAGCTTGCCGCGCACGCCGCCCAGGAAGCCGTCGCAGCCGACAGACAGGCGAAGGTCATCCGGCTCTCGATCGACGCCCGTCTGCAGGCGAAGCTCGAAGCCCTGGTGAAGGAGAGCGTCGCGCGACTCGGGCCGAAGCTCTCGGCGGCGGTCGTCGTCATCGACAACCGAAGCGGCGAGATCCGCGCCCGCGTCGGCGCGGCGGACGTCGACGATGCGGCGCGCGACGGCGCGATCGACATGTCGCGGTCGCCGCGGTCGCCCGGATCGGCGCTGAAGCCCTTCATCTACGCGCTCGCCTTCGAAGAGGGGCTCGCCCATCCCGAAACGGTGCTGTTCGACCGCCCGATGCGCTACGGCGCCTACGCGCCGCAGAACTTCGACCTCGGCTACCAGGGGACGGTGACCGCGCGCAAGGCGCTGCAGATGTCCTTAAACCTGCCGGCGATCGAGCTTCTGGCCGACGTCGGGCCGGCGACCTTCCTAGCGCGCCTGCACGGCGCCGGGGCCGAGATCGCGCTGCCCAAGGATACGCCGGTCGGCCTCGCCATCGGGCTTGGCGGGCTCGGCGTCACCCTGACCGACATCGCCCGCCTTTATGCGGGCTTCGCCCGCGGCGGCGAAGCCCCGGCGCTGATCGAGCGGCTCGATGGCGCGGCCCCGGTCATCGGGCCGCGTCGCGTCACCGACCCTGTCGCCGCCTGGTACATCGCCGACATCCTGCGCGGCGCCGCCCCGCCGGCCAATGCGCTCAGCGGCCGCATCGCCTTCAAGACCGGCACCTCCTACGGCTTCCGCGACGCGCTCGCGGTCGGTTTCGACCGCGCTACGACGATCGGCGTTTGGGTTGGACGGCCCGACAACGGGCCGACGCCCGGCCTCATCGGCCGGCAGGTCGCGGCGCCGATCCTGTTCGACGCCTTCGAGCGACTGGGGCGCGATGTCGAGATCATCAAGCCGCCGAAAGGTGTGCTCGCCGCGAGCACGAGCGCCGCGCTGCCGCCGCCACTCCGTCATCTGCGCAAGGATGCGCCGAAGACCATGGCCGCGACCGCGTCGGCGGCGCTCAAGATCGCCTATCCGCCCGACGGCGCGCGGATCGACCTCGGCCTGAAAGAGGGCGAGCGCGACCAGGCGCTGGCGCTCAAGGCGCTCGGCGGCGCCCCGCCGTTCACCTGGTTCGTCAACGGCGAGCCGGTCGGCGAAGCCGACCTCCGCCGGCAATCCGCCTGGAAGCCGGACGGCGCAGGCTTCGCCCGGGTGTCGGTGGTCGACGCCAGGGGCGCGTCGGATGCGGTGGTGGTCAGGCTGCAGTGAAGGCGGTCGCAGCAGTCGGAAATGTCGTGTTCACACTGGGTGTGGGGCGCATCTCATATCAGTTGCGGCTTCGACGGTTCAAAGACGGCAACGAAGGCTTGCGCTCACCCCCGCTTCGCCGGCCATGCCGCGGTCAGCGCCCTCAGGGCGGCGACAAAGGCGATCGGCTGGTCGATCATCACGTGGTGGCCAGCCTCGGGGATCTCGATGTAGGGCGAGCCGGACGGCAGCAGGCTCATCAGGTGCTCGGCGTCGACGGCGTGAAAAAGCTGCGACGCGGCGCCGCGGATGAGCGCGAGAGGGCAGCGCGCCCCGGCCACGATCGGAGCCGGGTCTATGCGGGTGAACTTCTCCCAGAAATGCGGGTCGAAGGAGAGCGCCCAGCCGGGCTTGCCCTCCGCGTCCGCCACCTCCCGCGCCGAACGCCGCGCGATCGCATCGAGAATGAAAAGGTTCTCGCAAGGCTGCGGCGGCGCGAGGCGAAAGCGCGCGACGATGGCCGAGAGCGAATGCTGCACCCGGCGCGCCCTGGTCGGCCGGGGCGGGGATGGCGGGCGGACGTTCTGCGGCGCGAAGAAAGGCGGATCGACCATCACTGCGCTTAAGATTTCGTCGCCGAAGTCGCGCGCCGCGCCCATCGCGACGCGACCGCCGAAGGAGTGCCCGACGACGACCGGCGGGCCGGCGTCGAACGCCCCCGCCGCGCGGCCGGCGTCCCTGGCTTCGCGCACGAACTGGTCGAAGAGGTAACGCTCGCGCCAGTCCGAGCGTCCCATGCCGGTGAAGGTCGGGGCGACGACCCGATGTGCGCCGGCGAAAAAGGGCGCGATGAACGACCACCAGTCGGCGTGCGCCGCGCCGCCGTGCAGCAGGATCAGCCCCGGCTTGCCGCGTTTGCCCCAGGCCAGCGTCTCGACCCGGGCGCCCTCGACGTCGACGAAGCTGCGCTCCGGCTCGTCCGACATCGCCCGCTCGAACCAGGCGGGCGCCGGCGGCTTCAGGCCGTGGAACGCCGCGAGCGGCGCCATGAGATGCTGATCGTTCACTGCGACCCCCCTTGCGCCGTCGCCCGCGTCTCTGTCGCCCTTCGCGGCCCCAGTGGTCAAACGCTTCAACCAAGAAGGGTTCGGAGCGGCGCGAAGGTCGCTCAGGCGACTTCGAAAAGGCCGGCCGCGCCCATGCCGCCGCCGACGCACATCGTCACCACCACATAGCGCGCGCCGCGCCGCTTCCCCTCGATCAGCGCGTGGCCGGTCAGCCGCGCGCCGCTCATCCCGTACGGATGGCCGACCGCGATCGCGCCGCCGTCGACGTTGAGCTTGTCGTTGTCGATGCCGAGCCTGTCGCGGCAATAGAGGACCTGCACCGCGAAGGCCTCGTTGAGCTCCCAGAGGTCGATGTCGTCGAGCTTGAGGCCATGCGTCTTGAGCAGCTTCGGCACGGCGAACACCGGGCCGATGCCCATCTCGTCCGGGTCGCAGCCGGCCACCGCGATGCCGCGATAGACCCCGAGCGGCGCGAGATTGCGCTGGCTGGCGAGCTTAGCCTCCATAAGCACGCAGGCGCTCGCGCCGTCGGAGAGCTGCGAGGCGTTGCCGGCGGTGATGTTGTGGCCCGGCTGCTTCAGATGCAGTCCTTCGGTGAAGACCGGTTTGAGCCCCGCGAGGCCGGCGAGCGTGGTGTCGGCGCGGATGCCTTCGTCCTGCTTCAGCGTGACCGGTTTGTCCGAGACGGCGCCGGTCGCCTTGTCGACGGCTTTCATCACGCTCGGCAGCGGCGCGATCTCGGCGTCGAACCGCCCGGCGGCAACCCCCGCGGCGGCGCGCGCCTGCGACTGCGCGCCGAACTCGTCCTGCCGCTCGCGCGAGATCTTATAGCGCTCCGCGACGATTTCGGCGGTCTCGAGCATCGACATGTAGATGTCGTCCCGGTGCTCGACGAGCCACGGATCCTGGGCCCGAAAGCGGTTCGTCTTGTCGTTCTGCACCAGCGAGATCGATTCGAGGCCGCCGCCGACGGCGATGCTCATGCCGTCGTCGACGATCTCCTTGGCGGCGGTGGCGATCGCCATGAGCCCCGAGGCGCATTGCCGATCGACCGACATGCCGGCGACGCTGGTCGGCAGTCCCGCACGCAAGGCGGACTGGCGGGCGACGTTGTATCCGGTCGAGCCCTGCTGCAGCGCCGCGCCGATCACCACATCGTCGACCTCGCGGCCCTCGACCCGAGCGCGCTTCAGCGCCTCGGCAATGACATGGCCGCCGAGCGTCTGGGCGGGCGTGTCGTTGAACGCGCCGCGATAGGCCTTGCCGATCGGCGTGCGCGCAGTTGAGACGATGACGGCTTCACGCATGGGGCTTCTCCTGTTTCAGACTTCCCCCACCCCGGCCCTCTCCCGCAAGCAGCAGGGCTGTCCGGGGAAGTTTGAAGGGCGATTCAAAATGTCGCGGCGCATGTCCCGCAAACCCGAGGTTTGCAGAAGGATTCCTTGGTGTTTTCCGTTTGTCGAGACTCAGAAAGTCGATGGCGGCACATGGGCTTGCCTCCTACCATATCCGCCAAAGTCCTGGAACCCATCGACGGCAGCGGTTCGGGCGAACGGGGACGCCTGGCGCCACCTATGTAAGGGCTATGTCGTGGCCCACCCTTATCCGGCCTTCGGGCCGCCTTATCCCGCCTGCAGGAGGGAAAGCTAGATCTTCCGCCCCATGGCGAGAAACTTCTCCGCCCGCGCCGACCGCAGTTCGTCGCGGGTCATGTTGCCGAGCGACCGGAACGCCTCGCTGATCGCCTGGCCGGTCGCAGCGACGGCGGCGGCCGGATCGCGATGGGCGCCGCCGACCGGCTCAGGGATGACGCCGTCTATGATGCCGAACCGGAGAAGGTCCTGGGCGGTGATCTTCATGCTCGTCGCCGCGTCCTGCGCCCGCGAGGAATCGCGCCACAGGATCGACGCCGAGGCTTCGGGCGAGGCGACGGTATAGATCGCGTGCTCGAGCATCAGCACCTTGTTCGCGGTAGCGATGGCGACCGCCCCGCCCGAGCCGCCCTCGCCGATCACCACGGCGACGTTGGGCGCGCCGAGCGAGAGGCACGCGTCGATCGAGCGCGCGATCGCCTCGGCCTGGCCGCGCTCCTCCGCCTCGACGCCGGGAAAGGCGCCGGGGGTGTCGACGAGCGCGATCACCGGCAGGTCGAACCGGTCGGCGAGCTCGATCAGGCGGACTGCCTTGCGATAGCCTTCCGGCCGGGCCATGCCGAAATTGTGCTTGAGCCGGCTTTCGGTGTCGTGGCCCTTCTCCTGGCCGATGACGCAGACCGACTGGCCCTCGAACCGGCCGAGGCCGCCGACGATCGCCTCGTCCTCGCCGAAATAGCGGTCGCCGGCCAGCGGCGTGAACTCGGCAATGAGACCCTTGAGATAATCGGAGGCGCGCGGCCGCCCCTGCACCCGGGCGACCTGCGTCTTCTGCCACGGCGTCAGCGTGGCGTAGAGATCGGCGAGCGCCTTCTCCGAGCGCGCCTCGAGCTTGGCGATCTCTTCCTGAAGCGCCGGCGAATCGCCGTTCTCCGCCACCGCGCGCAACTCGTCGAGACGGGCGTCGATGTCGGCGACCGCCGTTTCGAAACTGAGATAGGTGCGCATTGCGACCTTCGAGAGCGCCGCCCCGCCGCGACGGCGCGGGAAACTGCGGGCAGGCGGGGGTGAAGTCAAGGCGGCGCCGGCGCGGCGCGAACGGCGTGAGCGGGCGTATAGTGGGTCAATGGCGTCGCATCCGGAAGCCCTCGATCCCTGTTTCATCCTCAACGGCAAGTCCGTCCATCTCGAGGCGGCCCGAGCCGCGATCGCGCGCGTCTCGGCCGAATTCGGCCTCGAACCGGAAATCGTCGTCACCCGGCGCGGCGACGATATGACGGCTCTGGCCCGGAAAGCGGCGGCAAGGGGCCGCTCGCCCGTCGTCGCCGGCGGCGGCGACGGCACCGTCGGCGCGGTCGCTGCGGCTCTGGCGGGCACGGATATCCAGCTCGGCGTTCTCCCGATGGGCACCCTCAACCATTTCGCCAAGGACGCCGGCATCCCCCTGAACCTCGAGGCGGCGGTCCGCACAGCGTTCGCCCGCGAGTTTGTCCGGGTGGACGTCGGCGAGGTCAACGGCCGCGTCTTCGTCAACAATTCGGGTCTCGGCTTCTACCCTCATTTCGTTCGCCAGCGCGAGGCGCAGGAGCGTCGCGGTCATGTGAAAGGGGCGGCCTTCCTGATGGCGCTCCACTCAGTGGTCCGGCGCTATCTTCGCCTTCGCCTCGAGGCGCACTTGGACGAGGAGGAAGCGCTCGAGCGCGTGACGACGTTCCTCTTCGTCGGGAACAACCGCTATGAGACCTCGGGCCCCAGGATCGGCATGCGCCCCCAGCTCGATTCCGGCAAGCTCTGGGTATGCACCGGGCCAAAACAAGCCCGCCGGCGTCTCCTGTGGATCGCGCTGAAGTCGCTGATCGGACGCGAGACCGGGGACGAGCTCGACATCTTCGAGGCGAAGGAGTTCACGGTCGATCCCGGAACCCCGCGGGCGAACGTCTCGGCGGACGGCGAAGTCAGCGTGATGGACGCGCCGTTGCGCTACCACATTTGGCCCGAGGCGCTCTGGCTGGCCGCGGCGAGCCGTGGTCGGCGGTCTTGTTGAGGATCCCGGGTTCGGGACAATCGCTTCCGCCGGTTCGCCTGCCGCTCCCGTACGCGGAGGGTCCCCCTTTTCCCTGCGGGCCCTGCGGTTATATTCCCCCGTCGTTCGCTGACGAGGGCGGCAATAGCCGCACCAATCTCGGTTCGATCGAGGGGTATGATCGCAATGTGACTGTCGACGATATTGGCCGTATCGCCAAAGCGCTGGGCGTCGGCCTTGGACCCTTCTTCGGGACAGGTATATTTAGCCGGCGGAGCCTGTCGTCTTGGCGATCACCGCTCCGCGACCAATCACGGTATCAACCATCGCAGGAGCCTCCTGCCTGGTTCGTTTCCCCGACGCGCCGTTTTGCCCAGACTTGGGGAAACAATTTCCCGGCTGGAAAGCACTCAGCTTACAGCGTCCAAGATCATTTCGTAATCTTCCGCGGTTGGGGGGCGCGGGTTTGTCGGCGTGCTGTGGTCTGCAAGCGCCCGCTCCACGACAGAGGGGAACCGGTCGGGTCCGACGCCGAGTTCCCCTAGCGTGGGAGGAATCCCGAGGCGTCGATTGAGCGCATCCAGTTCGTCAGCTAAGTCGGCGCTGGCCGCAAGGCCCATCGCCGACTTCAAGCGATCGATCTTGTCGCCGACGTGTGCGGCGTTGAAGCGAACCACTGAAGGCATCAAAATGGCGTTCAGCGTGCCGTGATGCAGTTTCAGATCGGACAAGCCGCCGAGAGCGTGACTGAGGGCGTGAACAGCGCCAAGACCCTTTTGAAAGGCAAGGCCACCTTCGAGCGCCGCCATCATCATCTCTGTCCTCGCCGTGAGATCGGAGCCATTGGCGACGGCGCGGGCTAAGTGGCGCTGAATGCGCCCGGCGCCATCGAGGGCGATCGCCTCAGCCGGGGGATTGAACCGTGGAGAGAACAATGTCTCGATGCAATGCGACAATGCATCCAGGCCGGTTGCGGCGGTGAGCTTCGGCGGGAGGCTGAGCGTGAGCTCCGGATCGCAGATGATGCGCTTCGGGATGATGTAGGGACTGATGAAACCCAACTTCCGCTCGTCGGAAAGGGTCAGCAACGCGGCGCGGCCCACCTCGGCGCCCGTCCCTGCGGTCGTCGGAATGGCGATGACCGGCGCGACCGACGGCCGGATTCTGGTCAGCCCGCCGAAAATGGCGGCATATTGATCGAGCGGCGGCGGATGGGTCACGACCAAGGCGACGCCCTTCGCCAAGTCGATCGGCGAGCCGCCGCCAACCGCGACGATCCCATCGGCGCCCGACTCGTTGTAGATGACCGCGGCCGAAATAACCGCAACTTCAGTTGGGTTTGGCGGCACATCCAGAAATTGCGGCGCCCCCTCTGGCAGAAGTTCGCTGACGCGATCGACGACCCCTTGAGACGCCAGGCCCCGATCGCTGACGAGGAGGGGTTTCAAAATCCCGAGTCCAGCGAGCGCCTCCGGCAGCGTAGCGAGCGACCCGCTTCCGAACTCGATGTTGCTGAGGTAGAAGATTGCGCTCATCGATAGCTCTCGAAACTCATCGCACCGGGGCATGCCAAGACGGCATGGCCCGCTCGGGCTCATCGTCACCGGCGTCAGTCAGCATTGCGGCCGAGTTTTTAGCGGGCATCCATCGGAGGTTCAGATCCAGCCGCCGTCTACAATATAGTTTTGGTTGGTGCACATGCGGCTGTCGTCGGCGGCGAGCCATAGCGCCAGGCGCGCGACGTCCGCCGGTACAACCCGCTCTTTGAGGCACTGCGCTCGCTCCCGTTCGCGGTCGGACTCGGGCGTAAGCCAGCGGCCGAGCTGCCGCTCTGTCATTGTCCAGCCAGGGATCAGGCAGTTGACGCGGATGCGGTCCGGTCCGAGCTCGCGGGCCATGGCCCTGGTCAGGCCTTCGATCGCGGCCTTGGCGGTCGAATAGCCGACCAGGCCGCTGAAGCCAGCGTGCCATGTAATCGAGCCCAGATTGATAACGGATCCGCCGCCAGCTGTCCGCATCATCGGCGCGACCGACTGGATCGCGAAAAAGTGCGGACGGAGGTTGACGTTCTGCCGGTCATCCCAGTCGGCGACACTGACCGTTTCAAACCGGTGTCGCTCATCGTTTGCGGCGTTGTTGATGAGCGCCGTCACCGGTCCTAGCTCGTGCCCTGCAACTTCGATCGCCAACTGAAGCGCCTCAACGTCCCTCACGTCGCACGGGATGTAATGCGGCATCGGCGAGCCTTCGGCGACGACGGTCTCCACCAAGTTTTTGGCCGCGGTGTCCTCGATATCGATGAAAGCGACGCGAGCTTGTTGTCGGGCAAACTGCCGCACGAGCTCGGCGCCGATCCCGGTTGCGCCGCCGGTGATGAACGTGACGCGGCCGGCCAAGCTCGGATAGCTTGCAAATTGGGAAAAGTCGGTCACGGCGTCAGTGTAAATTCGCCGGCTTCGTTCGCAAATCGAGGGCGCCGGTCGACAACGCCAGGGGGGCCGACTGTTTCGCGCTCAATCAGGGTAACTGCCAGCTTCACGCGCCGAGACCTTCTTTCCGGATTTGCGATCCTATCCAGCAGCAAATTGATGGCGCCTTTGCCCATGGCCGAGTAGGGCTGACGAACAGTAGTCAGCGTCGGCGTGACAATGGAAGCCCACGGGATATCGTCGAAACCTACCACCGAGACATCCGACGGCACATGAAGGCCCCGACCCCTTAGCGACCTCAAGACGCCGATGGCGATCAAGTCGTGGCTGCAGACGACCGCAGTAGCCTCCTGGCGGACGAGCTTATCCGTGATCTCGTCGGTGACGACTTCGGATGTCGGCGTGTAGAGCTCCCACGCGATTTCGGCGGCGTGACCAATTGACTCGAGAAAAGCTTTGCGGCGGATTGGAATGCATCCTGACCTGGGGCTCGACACAAGTCCGATACGCCGATGGCCATGCTTCAGAAGGTGCTGCGCGAGCATGGTCCCGCCAGCGACATCGTCTGCCCTGATCGAATCCATTCCTGGGACCGGATCGCCGACAATGACGGTGGGCACACCGAGGAAGTGAACCGGCGCGATGTTCTCCGTCGATATCACCCCTTCCACGGCATGGCTCTTCAATGTCGCGATATGCTGGGCGACGTCCGAGGGCGACCCCTCGGAGTCCACGAGCAGCAGGGCGTATCCTGCTTCGCGCGCCGCGGCCTGCACAGCTTGAGCCAGTTCGGGGAAAAAGGGCTGCCGGATATTCGACACCACCAGCCCCAAAGTCTGACTGCGACCGGTCCGCATCGTCTTCGCCGATTTGTTCGGATAATAGCCGAGCTCGTCGGCGATGCGGCGAACCTGCTCTCGGACCCCCTGGCTCACGGAGCCGCTATTGTTGATTACGCAAGACACGGTCTGAGCCGAAACGCCCGCAACCCTGGCGACATCTCCAAGGGTGACGACATTGGCTGCCTTGCGCGGCTTGTTCGCGGGGCCTGATGGAACGATGCTTGAGCGGTCCCGACTGCGCCCCGGCTTCCTAGTCATCGAGTGTCCATTCGAAAAGAGATCTCCGGCCCCCGCGATGCCCGTCTCGCCGTTGTTTCGCGGGTTATGCCGACTGCGGCTCCATGTCGTTGTTAAACTCGAGCAACTCGATGAGAGCTCCGAGCTGGGCCATCGTGTCAAAATATGCGTACCGGCCCCCGCCGTCAATAAAATTTCCCTTTTGTATCAGCTTGTGACCTTTTGACTCAAGGTAAGCTCCGCGCTTTGTAAGATTTCGTGTCTTGAACGCGATGTGGTGGAACCCCGGTCCCTTTATTTCCAGCACGTCTCGCCAAGCGCTTTTCTCTTTGCCGGGCTCGATCAGCTCAAGCTGAATGTTGCCAAACTCAATGAACCTTATTCGACATCCAAAACGAGCATGCTGGCCGTTGTAGATCGCATGCTTCTCGTCCGGCCCTAGATCGAGCGCCGGACCGGCCTCCACGCCGACAAGATCACTGAACCAAGCCGCTGTCTTTTCCAAATCATTCGTCACAAAGCAGAGCTGCATGATTGCGTTTTCGTCGAGTAAGCGCTTGTCCATTTTTTTTCTCCTTGTTCGATTAGCCAGATCAGAGCCCGCGCCTCAGGCAATCGGTCTAAAGCTTCCGGTCGCGGTGTCAGGATCGAAAAAGCCGCCGCTCGTTGCGGCGGACATGTAGGGCAATTGCCCGATGAGCTTTTCAGCGATTTCTTCAGGGCGCCGCGTGTCGCCGCTTCCGACGCGAGTCACCAAGTCGGGAACCCAAGTCTCGCCCATCGGACTGCGCGCGTGCGGCAGAGTCATGTCGGTGGCCACCAGTCCAGGGTCGGCCAGGTAGACTGAAACCTTCGAACCGATCCGACGGAGCTCATCAGCGAGGGCCCGGCTCAATTCCGCCACGGCGGCCTTTGAGGCAGCGTATCCGGAAGCGCCCGGCGGCCGGCCTCCGCCCATGTTGACGATGATCCCGCGGTCGGCGCGCAACATCCCCGCTAACGCCGCTTTGGTGACCAGAAAAGTGCCGCGAAGGTTCGTGCTGACGTCGTTCCACCACTCGTCGGGGTCGGCGTCCCAAATCGGCGCGAGGCTAACGAAACGCCCGGCGTTGTTGAAGAGGAGATCGAGATCCCTGCCAGGCGAAAAGTTCTCGGCAAAAAACCGATTCACTCCCGCCGCGTCACAGATGTCCAGAGCAGCGGTCAATATGCTTCCCTCGACAATCTCTGCGTCGTATTCCTTATGAAGTCTGCCGGAGTCGCGAGCGACCGCGTAGACAATATAACCGGCCCCCGCCAGCGCCCGTGTCAGGGCGACGCCAATCCCACGGCTGGCCCCCGTCACAACTGCTGTGGGTTTTATCCTTGTGCTCATCGCCGGGATTCCAGATTGAAGGTTCAAGTCAACGATGGCTGCTAGCCTGTGATGCCGGACCGCGCCACTCCGTCGACAATCAGCCGATTGAAGATCACGTAGAATAGAATGACGGGAATCGCGGAGATCAGTGCGGCGGTCATGACAATGTTTGTCGGATATTTCGCGCCGATGGCAAAGTAACCAGCCACTTGAACACTAACAGGATACGCACTGCCGTTAGTAGCGACCACAAGCGGCCACAGATAACTAGCCCAGGCAAAAATGAAAGTCAATATGCCGATGGTGACGAGACCGTTTCTTGCTACGGGAATGGCAATCCGCCAGTACACAGCAAAATGGCTGGCGCCGTCGACCCGGGCAGCTTCGAACAATTCGCGGGGAATTGAGCGCATATACTCAGTAAGGAAGAAAAGAGCAAAGGCTGAGGCGGTTGAAGGCAGGACGATTCCTTGTAACGTGTTTAGCCAACCAAGCCCGACAACGATGCGCTGTGTTGGAATGATGATCACTGCCAGCGGCAACATCAGTCCGACGAGGCAAAGCCCATAGAGAAAACGCCGAAAAGGAAACGTATAATGGGCAAACTCGTAAGCAGCCGCAGACGCGAATAACAGCACAAGCAAGGCCGTGACGGTTGAGTATTTGATTGAGTTTATGAAGGCTTGGGCAAACGAGCCATCCGAAAGCACTGTCGTCAGATTGGCGACGCCGCCTCGCAGTGAGGTTGGGTAGAGGCGCGGGCTCAATGATAGCGCCGACCCGGTGTCGGAAAAAACAACGTTGAACATCCACCAGATCGGGACGAGCGCGATCAGGCAAAGCACAATCGCAACAACCCAGCGGACAAGAGTGCCGACGCCGACAGGGCTGACCGAGCTTCTTCCGAGGGCGCTAGGCATATCGCTTCCTCAACAGTCCTTGGGCGCTGAACATCACGCCTGTCACCAAAACAATCATGATAAGCAGCACCACGCCGATGGCCGCCGCTTGGCCGAACCGCAGCGAGCCGAACCCGGCGGCGACCGACTGCATTACGGGAAACAGCAGGCCGCCCCCTGGGCCGCCCTGGCCCTCGACGAAGCCGGATTTGGAGAGTAGCCACGGTAGGTCGAAGACTTGGAAGGCGCCGAACAGAGCGTTGACTGTTATGATGAAAGCTGTCGGGGCGAGTTGCGGCAAAATCACATAAAAGATTTCTTGTAGCGTACTCGCGCCGTCGACACGGGCAGCCTCGTATTGTTCGGCAGGAATGGCTTTCAGGCTCGCATAGAAGAGCACCATATTGAAACCGGCGCTGCGCCATGTCTCAACGATGACCAGACCAGGCACCATATACCGGGGGTCGGTGAGCCACCCGACGTTACCCAACCCGAAAACGGACGTGAGCTGGTTGAAAAGGCCGAATTGCGGCACCATCATCCACAACCAGATGGCGGCCGTAAGAAACATGGGCATGATGAACGGCAAAAGCAGAATAGCCCTGAGGACGGTCGCCACCGCAGGTGAGAAGCGGTCGACGAAGAGCGCGAGACTGAGCCCAGCAACGACCGCGATCGGCACCTCAAGAGCAACAAAGTACAAAAGGTTGCCGAACGCGGCCAAGACGTTTCTATTCATTGCGAGCGCGTGAAAATTGGCGAAGCCGACGAAGTGGAATGCGCCAACGCCATTCCACTTCATGAAACTCAACGCTATGCCAAACAGAATCGGAACCAGCACGAAAGTGACGTACACGATCAGGAACGGGCCGAGCAGGGCATATGACCACGCGGGGCTGTTCCAAAGATCTGTCCGAGCACGCGCGCCCACGTTTTGCCCGCGTGCTTCGGCATAGGGCACTCTCATTTCCGCAGGCAGGGCAGACCTCGCGCGCTTGGCTATTACTGCAGACTGCTGTTGTATTGCTCGACGATCTCAGCTGCGGCTTGGGCGGGCGTCTTATTGCCCTGCTTCAGGTCCGATAATCCAGCAGCGAAGGCATTGGGGGCGTCGGCAGGCACAGGCTCAAGGAAGGGCGCATCGTTGATCGCCGACCGGATGACTTTCGCCTGCTGCTGAATGAAGGCGTCATTCTTCAAAATCGGCATGCCCAGCGCTGCGTCATTGGCGACAAATCGACCAGCAACGGCAGAAAAGGCCGCAGCCTGCGGTGCATCCGTCATATATTTTATCAGCTTCCACGCCGCGTCTTTGTGCTCTGAACCGACCGGTATGGCAAAAAACTCGCCATCGTAAACGCCGCCGGACTTGGCGGCCGTCTCGCCGGGAACCGGGACCGAGTCGAATTTCAAGCCATTGGCCTTGGCGGCAGCCTGCATGGTCGGATAGGTCCACGCCCCGGAGATCACGAACGCAAGCTTGTTGCTGGTAAACAGGTCAATCTCCGCTTGGTCGAATGCGCTGACCGGCGCGGCGTAGGGTTGCGTTGCTTTCATAAACGTCAACGCCTTTTCGAGCGCGCCCATGTCGAGTGTCGAGGTTCCGTCTTTCACCTCGAACGTGGCGCCCGGCACCCCGCCATAGAAATTGAGAATCTGAAACCAGCCGACCAATTGGTTGGCCAGAGCATAGTTGCCGCTGCCCTTGACCTTTTCCATCTGCGCTAGCCAGTCCTGCCAATCCTTGATCGGCGCCGACACATCGACGCCGCCCTTCTTCAGCACATCGAGGTTCCGATAAACGACGGACGCCGTCGTTGTATAAGGAACACCCAGAATCTTGCCGTTCTTGTTGAGAATGTTGACGAAAGACTTGGTAAACTGATCGCGGAATTCCGGCGTGCTGGCGTTCCATTGCGCCGATAGGTCGGATAGGACATTGGCTTGGACCAGCGATGACGCGCGATATTGGGTGGTGACCACGTCGACTCCGGGGGCTGTCCCGTTGGCGATCAGTCCCGCGATGATGTCAGTCGACGGCTTACCGTCGAGTTCTACGTTGATGTCCGGGTTGGCCTTTTCGAATGCCGCCACTTGACGCTTGATTTCGTCTCCCTGTGTACCTGTAGTCCAGTCAGCGAAAGTCCAGACGACAATTTTCGTTGGGTCGGCGGAGGCCGGAGACAATTGCCCAATCGCCGCAAGCGCCAGAATTGTCAGCATTTTCATTCGTTGCTTCCTCCCTCGTGGATCGCAGGCGAAGCGCCGCGATGCTCATATTTAACGGCGTCGGTCGTCGGCGCCCCTTCGCATTATGCAATCTTGATCGATCCTCCGGCCGTCGCTGTCAAGTAAAAAAGTTAACGTTCACGTCCAACCACAATTAACGTTCAACCATTCTGTTGAAGCTAGTTTAGCATCTCCCGCCCAAGGTGAGCCGATGTGACTTTTCGCGAAATCCTGGGCCAGAAGCGGTCTTGCTGCAAGTTGGCTGCGCGATAAGTCGTCGTCTTGATTTAACGTTCAAGTTTATGCATCGTCTGTCGCGACGAGGTTCGCCGCCGGTCTTTCGCGCTGGATCGAAGGCGCTCGACGAAAATGGAGAGACGAATGGTTGACGGTCGCTTTCTATCGGTTTCCGGCAGTCAAATCGTCGACGGCGATGGTCGGAGCCTCGCGCTGCGGGGCTATAACGTGGGCGGCTGGATGAACATGGAGAATTTCCTGACCGGCTACCCAACCACAGAATCTCAGCATCGCGAAGTCATGCTCCGTGCCCTCGGCCCGGAACGCTATTCGCTATTCTTCAAACATTTCTTGGATGCTTTCTTCAGCGACGACGATGCGGAATATTTGGCGTCGCTTGGCTTGAATTCCGTACGAATTCCGTTCAACTACCGCCATTTCGAGGACGACGGCGATCCGTTCGTGTTAAAGGCGGAAGGTTTTCGGCTTCTCGATCGCGCCGTGGAAATCTGCGCGCGCAACGGGCTCTACGCAGTCTTGGATCTGCACGCTGTGCCGGGCGCCCAAAATCAGCATTGGCACAGCGACAATCCCACGCACCGAGCGCTATTCTGGACCCACCGCCAATTCCAGGACCGTGTCGTGCACCTTTGGGAGGCGCTGGCTGAACGCTACAAGGACGAGGCCGCAGTCGCCGGCTACAATATCTTGAACGAGCCAGGCGAGCCGAGTGGCAAAGCGCTCAAGCCATTCTACGATCGGGTGGTGGCCGCGGTGCGAGCCATCGACGCCCGCCACATCATTTTCCTCGATGGCAACCGCTACGCCACCGACTTCAGCGCTTTCGAGGGGTTCGAGGTCTACCCTAACACCGTCTATGCGGCCCATGACTACAAGCTGCCCGGATTTGCCGATGGCGGCCCCTATCCTGGCGTCAGTCGAGGCGTTTACGTCGATCGCACGCAGGTCGAAGACAGTTTTCTTCAGCGAACCGAGTTCATGCGGAAGACGGGGACGCCGATTTGGATCGCCGAATTCGGGCCGCTCTTCCCACCCGACTTGCCGACGCTCGAAGACCGATTCCAACTGCTGCAAGACCAGCTCGAAATCTACAACGCGCATGGCGCGAGCTGGTCCTTGTGGGCCTATAAGGACATCGGCAGCCAAGGGCTTGTTTCGGCAGCTCCCGACTCGCCGTGGCTCGCGCGTCTGCGGCCGATGATCGAAAAAAAGGCGCGGCTGGGCGTCGACGGCTGGGGCAGTACCGACGCGGGCATCCGCGATGTCATGGCCCCAATAGAGGCGCTTTTTCTCCGCGAGTATCCCAACTTCAATCCTTACCCGTTCGGCAAGGCGGATTGGATCGCCACTCTCGTTCGCAGTATAATGTTGGCGGAGCCGATGCTCGACGATTTCGAGCAACTACTCTCGGATGTTCCCGACGATGCAACAGTGACCGCGCTCGCCGACTCGTTCAAGTTCAGTAATTGTGTGCGTCGGGTTCGACTGGCCGAGCTCCTCGGTCGTGCTGCTCGAGCGCCGGTTATTTGAGCCAATCCACTGGATAGGGCGCCAAAGCGTCGAGTTCCTCCCACAGACCCGATGGAATTGGGTGATCGGCCAGCCTGGTGGTTTCCTCGATGCGCGCCGGGGTCGACATGCCCACAACTGTGGAGGTCACTCTCGGATCGCGGAGCGAAAACTGCAGCGCTGCCGCCGCCAGTGGCACTCCATGTGCATCGCACGCTCTTTGCATGGCGCGTGCCGCGCGAAGCGTCTTTTCGGGCGCTGGAGCATAGCAGTACTTGGGCTGCAAGTCCGGACCCTTGACCAGCATCCCGCCCCCGTACGGCGCGCCGTTGACAAACGCCATTCCGCGCCTGTTACTCTCAGTGATCAGCGGAATTGCCGACTGATCCAAGAGTGTGAACCGATTGTGACTGAGAACGACGCTGAACAGACCCGTGCCGACAAAGTCCATCAGCATCGAGATCGGACCGGCTGCAATTCCGATCTGGGATACGAGGCCTTCCCCCATTAGCGCAACCATCATCTCGACCGATCCGCCCTTCGCCATTGCGGCCGGAAACCCGCCATGGAATTCCGGATCGTGCAAATAGAACAGGTCCAGCCGGTCGAGCCCCAGCCGACTGAGGCTCTCCTCGAGAGATCGACGCACCCTGGCTCCTGAGAAGTCGCCGGTCGATGGATCCGCATCGGCCTTCGTGGCGATTACGAAATTAGCCGGGAGGCGGCCGAGCGTGCGGATGGCGTCGCCAATCCGCGCCTCGGCCCTGCCTTCTCCATAAGCGTTGGAGGTGTCCAGAAAGTTGAACGGGCCTGAAAGGACGGCTTGCAAGGTCGCGGACGCCCGGGCGTCATCGACCGGGTATCCGTACAAATTGGGCATGCTGCCGAGTGGGCTGGTTCCTGCGCAGATTCCGGTCACCTCGGGGCCATCTGCGCCGAGTTTCCTGCGCTGTCGCCAAGCGTTCGTCGGCCGGGAGCTCGGGACCGCGCCGCTGCCGGAAATCATTGGTGACCCCGCGTTTGAACTTAGTCCAAAAAAACAACAGGCCTCAAATCCCAACTTGGGCGCGACAGGAACGCCTCGCGACTTGCTTAGTCTCGCTTGGCGGTGCGGAACTCCATGAGCATCACCGCGCCAAGCAGCAACAAACCCTTCGCCATAAGCTGATAGAAGGTTGGGACCTGCATAAGGATCATGCCGTTGTTGAGGGTGCCGATGATCAGCACGCCAATGATCGTGCCAATGATCGTGCCCTTGCCGCCAGCCATGGCGCATCCGCCCAGAAATGCAGCGGTGATGGACTCCAGTTCCAGCCCCTCCGAGCCGGATGCCGGCTGGCCGGACGTCGTGCGCGCTGTCAGGAGAACAGCTGCAATACCACAGATTAGCCCTGTGAGGGTGTAGACGCCTATCCGATATTTTTCAACGTCGATGCCGACCAGTTTAGCCGCGCTGGGATTGCCGCCTATGGCGTAGATATTGCGCCCCAAATCTGTAGCGCGCATGAAAAAGATAAGCGCGGTGGCAACAACCAAAAGCATAATGACCGCTATTGGTATCCCGATCAACCTGCCGGCGCCAATCCAGTTGTACCCCGAACTCAAAATCCCAATCCCGCGCCCGTTCGAGAGCACATATGCCGTCCCCCTAAAGATGGCCATGGTCGCCAAAGTGGCGATAATGGGGTTCACGCGACCCCACGTGACCAGCAGTCCGTTCACCAAGCCGCACAGCATCCCAACGACCAGTGCAACAACAATTCCCGCCAATGGAGTGTCGATGTTGAGCATAGTCAGGGCGGCGGCCACTCCGGCAACGCCGACAATGGAACCAACAGAGACGTCGATGCCGCCAGAAATAATGACGATGGTCTGAGCGGAAGCGATTAAGCCAAGAATCGCAACAGCATTCAGAATGTTCGTTAGATTGCGTGGTTGAAAAAAGATCTCGCTGTGCGTTGAGCCAAAGATCGCAACCAGAATGGCAAGCGCTACAAGCAGACTCAGATTCTGTGCGCCAACGTAATCGAAGATGGCCCGTCGTGCCGGCGCCGGGTTATCGCTGCCGCTCGATTGGACTGTCGATTGCTGCGTCATTGGACGACCCCCCTCTGCGCAGCATTTGGTGGTTCGATCGACTTCAGGTCAGACGCCATACAGAGCTGAAGGACGCGCTCTTCGGTGGCTTCCGATGATGGAAGCTCGCCTGTAACGCGACCGTGTTGCATGCACACGATACGGTCGGACAGTCTCAGGATCTCCGGCAGTTCCGACGAGATAAGCAGGATGCCGATCCCCTCGCGCGCCAGAGCCTCAATCAACGCGTAGATCTCCGCCTTGGCCCCCACGTCGATGCCGCGAGTGGGTTCATCGAGGAGTAAGACCTTGGGTTTGGTCGCGAGCCAGCGGGCTAGAACTATCTTCTGCTGGTTGCCGCCAGAAAGCTTACCGATTGTCTGGTGAAGCGACGGTGTCTTGACCCGCAAGCGGCGCACATAGTCCGCGGCGATCTCCAGCTCCAACCTACGGTTAACCACGCGAAGTCGCGTGAGGCGGCGCAAGATTGCCAGGGTCGCGTTCTCGCTGACAGACCGCTCCGCCAGAAGCGCGTCCGCTTTTCGTTCTTCCGGAGTGTAGGCGATCCCCGCGTCAATCGCGTCCCGAGGCCTTCCGATATTAATGAGCTTGCCTCCAACTTCGATCTCGCCCTGGTCATGCCGGAAGGCGCCAAATATTGTCTTGCCCAACTCCGTTCGACCAGCGCCAATGAGGCCGGCGAGGCCGACGACCTCGCCTCTATGTACCGTGATGTTGATGTCGTGCACTTTGCTGGATGTAAGTCCACTGACCTTCAACACGGTCGTCGCCGTCGTGTGTTTCTGACGCTTCATGACGTCGCCCAATGAACGACCGACCATCATCCTGACGATCGTGGTGTCGTCCAGCTCTGCCGCACGACGCGTACCTACCAGCGTGCCGTCGCGGAGGACGGAAACTCGATCGGCCAGCCGCAGGATCTCGTTCATTCTGTGCGACACGTAGATCAGGGCCACGCCGCGCGCCTTCAGTGACGCAATCAGAGAAAACAGATCCTCTGTATCGGATTCGGAAAGCGACGATGTCGGTTCGTCGAGGGCGAGGACCTTGAGATCCCCCCGCAACGCGCGAAGGATTTCAATCATCTGCCGGTGAGCCGGCGATAGCTTTTCTGCGGACGTAGTTGGCCGCAGAGTCCGGCTCAGGCGGAAAGGCGTCAGCAGCGCCTCGGCGTCGGCGTTGAGCCGCCGCCAGTCGACGAGGGGCCCTATGAGGCGAGGAAGCTCGCCCAGGAACAGATTTTCCGCAACCGTCGTTCCGGCGACGATGTCCGGCTCCTGGTATGCAACTCGGACGCCGAGCCGGCGTGACGCGATTGGCGATGAAATACGCACGCGCTGTCCGCCAAGTCGAATCTCTCCCGCGTCTGGCTGATACGCGCCCGTCATCACCTTGAGGAGGGTCGACTTGCCAGCGCCATTTTCACCCACCAAAGCGAGAATTTCGCCGGCATAGACATCAATTGATACAGTGTCCAACGCCCGCACGTTCGGGAACGTCTTTGTAATATTAATGAGTTCGAGTTGCGGAACAGGCGCGCCCATACTGGCCTCCCCGAAGTCGCAACAAGCCCTCCCCGTCCAGGGGAGGGCTGCGCCTTGGTCGTCAGCGGCTGCACGCGATCGCGTTGTCGTCTCTCGTGATCAGGTGGCCGTCGATGATGGTTCTCGAGGGGATTGGCTCGCCCTTGGTGGCGTTCGCGTAGAGTTCGCGGATTGCGGTTGCGCCGTGCACCCGCGAGTCAACGAAGATGGATCCCCTGAACCCCGTCGCCTCCGGCTTCTTGAATTCCTCGCAGGCAATCTGGCCGTTGATCCCGACGCCAATCATGTCGTCGGCGTGGTAGCCCGCCTGTTCCAACGCGCGAACAACGCCAAGAACGCCGTTGTCGTTGCAGGCCACGATCAGCCACTTCTTGACATTCGGATAGGCCACGATCGCCTGAGAAGCGGTCGTCATGGCGTTGTCCTGGGTGTCGGGAACCGCGAGATGGATGACCTGATCTTCGGTCATGCCGAGCCGATCCTTTAGCACCGCAATGGAGTTGTTGGTGCGATCCATACACACACTGACCGTCTGGGCCTCGGCGGCAATTATTTTGGTCTCAGGCCCAGGCTTTTTCCAGCCGAGCTTCTGATACATGTCCGCGATCACGTCGCCGACCTTCTTGCCGATAGCAACCCCTGAAAAACCAACGAACGGAGCGTCGTTGCCGGCCTCGTCCTTGATCCCGTCGTCGACAGCGATTATCGGAATACCGGCATCTTTTGCTTTCTTCAGTACGGCCGGGCCGATTTTTTGCTCAGGGACAACAACGACAATGCCCTTAGCGTGTGCGGCAATGGCGTCATCAATCGCAACAATAGTGAGATTCGAGTCGAACTTCACATTTTCGCTGGTGAATCCCACACCCAATTTGTCCGCCTCCGCTTTAGCGCCGGCCACTTCTTCAACAAACCACAAATCATCACCGTCCTTATTGATGTAAAAAAAGTGCGGCGCTTCGGCCGCAAGCACCGTAGTCGCGCCCACGCACAGAAGCATTGTTGCGGTTAGGATTCCGGGCAAAATCTTCGTCATGTTTCCTCCCTGTGCGGCCTTGTCTTGGCCGCTTGATTGCGACTGTGGCAAAGCGCAGTCACGGGTCGCCTTCAGCACGAGCGATGCCGGTAGGCGAACCGCCTAGCATCGCCACAGGGCCCCTCAGCGCTCGAATGACATCAAACTATCCTAACATCCGGCCTGTCAAGAAATAACTTTAACGATCACGTCCGGGACGCGGCGAGGCGTACTTTGACGGTCGGGAACCCCGCGATCCGCTCGGCATTTAACGTTCACTCTTTCGCTAGTCCTTATTCATAAGAAAGGGTCGGCCGCTTCAATGAATGCCGGGGCTTGGGAGACAAAAGCCAAAAGCCTTGGCGTGGCGCTGCGCGGTAGGTTCGACGCGGTCCATCGGCTTCTCTTCCAGGTCGACGTCGCGGCTGCGCAAGTTGGGCTAGTGCGCCGCGAGGCGCTTTCAGCGCCAAACAAGAACTTGGCGGCGCCGGGCGTGAACGTTAAAGTTCTTCCTTGACACGCCGAATGCTGCAATGGATTGATGTCGGGAATGAGCGCTAAGACGGCTGCTTCGAGGCCGGGGGTGGTTTTAGCAAGTCGCCGCCGCCGAGGAGGAAGGGAACGCATGGAGAGGACTCGGTTGGGCGTGCGACAGGCATCAATTTTGCCGAGCGCGACTGCGGTTCGCACTGGAGATGCGTCCCCTCTCATCCATGTCGAGAAACGGGAAGACGATTGCCGGTCGTCGTTGGACGACTATGCCCTGGAGCCTCAAGCTCGGCACGCTCAATTTCGATAAGACAGGGAACGAAACTCGGTGGGAGAACTCGTAAGCGTGGCGATTGTGGGATGCGGCGGCATGGGGCGACGTCATCTCGCCGGATTGGCCGAACTTGCCCGAACCGAGCATAACAACGTTCGTCTGGCGGCGGTCTGCGATCTCGATGAACGCAAAGGCGAATCCTTGGCGGACGAGGCCGTCAATCTCTTGGGTGTGAGACCGAAGGTGTTTACCGATGTTGCCCGAATGTCGAAGGAGGTTGACGGGCTGGTCGGCGCGGACTGCACCACAGACACAACCGCCCATCATCGAGTCAGCGCCGCGCTCCTGGATCTCGGATTGCACACGATGTGCGAAAAGCCGCTGGCGCTCACCATACGAAGCTGCGATCACATCATCTCCGCCGCCCATCGAAGCGGAAAGATATTGTCCGTTGCCGAAAATTTCCGACGTGATCCCATCAATCGCTTGGTCCGGGCGTTGTTGGACGACGATGCGATCGGAAAACGGCAGTTTGTCATGGAGACCAGCGTAGAGGGGCGGGACAATATGTTCATCACCCCCTGGCGGCATATGAAACTCTCCGGCGCACTCACCCTCGACGCGGGTGTGCATAACGCTGACATCCTGCAATATTATTTCGGCGCCCCTACGAGCGCATTCGGACAAACTCGACTCTTTGAACAGACCCGGCGCAAAGGGTCCGGCGCTGGCCCGGGCGGGTACTGGGAAGCATGGGCGAAAGACTTTCCGGAGACGATCAAACCGACGGGCGAGGACGCAATGTTCGGTATGATCAACTTCGAAAATGGCGCGATTGGACAGTGGACCTTCCACCATGCCGGTCACGGTCAACCGTTCCGCCACCGCATGGTCTTTGGCGCCCGTGGCTCAATCGCGGCGCCTGGGGATCGCAACGGGCGTCCCTTGCGGCTCACGCTTGACGATGGAACGGACATCGACGACGAGCGCGTGCTCGAATATGCGCCAAACTACTGCTTGTCTCCGGTTGCCGCCGAACTCTTCGGCGGCGAGCGCATTTGGAAGTACGACTTTGATTTTGTCACCACCGACCGGAAGATCATCGCGCTCGAGTACCACGAGTTTGCCGAGTGCGTGCGCAATGGCGCACAGCCGGAAGTCGACGGCGCCGTCGCGAAACGGGCAATCGCTCTCGTCTATGCGCTCTTCGAATCTCAAATCGCAGGGCGCCCGGTTACGATCGAAGAGGTCGAATCGGGACGTGTCGACGCCTATCAGCGCGAGATCGACGAGCATATTGGTCTGATCGACCGCCAAGCGCCGGCAGCGGCGGCTTCACACATCGAAGTGTAGCGTCGGCGACCGGGTCCACTGAAATCTGACTTCGGATGGAGCGATCTGTTGAAAATCGATCGGATTGTTCCTTATCTAGCCGATAACTGTCTCCTTATCCGCGTCTACACGGACGAAGGCCTGGTGGGCACAGGGGAGGCCGGCCTCTGGGCGCATCACCGCCTCGTATTCGAAGCAATCAAAGACCTGTCGGACTATTTTATCGGCAGGGATCCCGGCGCCATCGAGCATCATTTCCAGGCGGTTACCCGCAACGCCCACTTTTCAGGACCGATCCTGTTCGCCGCTTTGAGCGGCATCGATATTGCCTTGTGGGACATCTTGGGGAAGTCGGTTGGCAAGCCGGTTCATGAGTTGCTTGGCGGTTCGTGCCGCGAAAAGGTCAAGGTCTTCGCCAACGTCACCGGTGTTACGGTCGACGAACATGTCGATAGCGCGCTGGCGGCAATCGCTTCCGGATACACCTCAATTCGCGCCATGCCATTTCTTCCCGAATGGGAAAAGCAAAGCTCTGCGCAGTACATCGGCAAAGCGGCAGAAATCGTTCGCTCGGTTCGAGAAGCAGTTGGCTACGAGATAGATCTTGGGGTCGAAATCCATCGAAATTTGGCGCCGGACGAATCGATCATCCTGGCGCGTGAGCTCGAACCCCTCCGCCTGCTCTATTACGAGGACCCGGTGGCCCCCGAGAGTCTCCAAGCCTTGCAATACCTGGCCGGCCACGTGGACATTCCCATCGCGTCCGGCGAGCGCTGCTACAGTCTCTTCCAGTTCAAGGATCTTCTCGATACGCGGGCAGTCTCGATGATTCGCCCGGATCTTTCGCTGGCCGGTGGGTTCACGCAATGCAAAAAGATCGCGGCGTGCGCCGAAGCGTCGCTTGTCAATATCTTCCCCCATCTCATGGGTAGCCCTGTCAACTTTGCCGCTTTTGTCCAATTCGCCGCCTCCATCCCTAACTACGCCCTGATGGAGACGGGCTCACCCCTCCTCAATGAAATCGTCGATATCCCGCTCACGATCGAGTTTGGTTATGTGACCGTTCCGGATCGGCCGGGAATTGGGGTTCAACTCAAAGAGGAGGTCTTGAGTAAATTCCCCTATCGTCCCCACAGGATCAGGACGGCGACGCGAGGCGATGGTTCCGTCGCGCATTGAAACAGTCGTCGCACATCCGGCTCTGATCGGCCAAGCGCCGACGCTTTTGCTCGCGATAATCTTTCGAGGCTGATCGTGTCATGGCGGTAGATCTGGTCTTTTGCGGCACCTACACCGACCCGAGCAGGCAGGCGGGATTTGAGGTGACGCCGGACAGGCCTGTGATGGGGATGACCGGTCCAACCGGATCGGAAGGCATCTACATTTTCCGACGTCATCGCGAGAGCGGTTCGTTGACGCTGATCAATACGGCGAGAGGAGTTGTAAATCCGACGTTCCTTTCCTTGGATGCCAGCGAGCGGTTTCTCTTCGCCGTGAATGAGGTCCGCGAATTTGGAGGAGAAGCTTCGGGAGCGGTCAGTTCCTTCGCAATCGATCGCGAGACCGGCGCACTCCGCTTCTTGAGCGA
This sequence comes from uncultured Alphaproteobacteria bacterium, assembly GCA_963772555.1. GTDB lineage: Bacteria > Pseudomonadota > Alphaproteobacteria > Rhizobiales > Beijerinckiaceae > Roseiarcus. The sequence goes on from CAVYXQ010000008.1 coordinate 119,581, forward strand.
GGTGGCGAGCGGAGGTGGAAACCCGTGTCATCTTTCGATGTCGCACTGTGGTCGCTTCCTTATGGTCGCCAATCATGAGGCCGGAAGCGTAGCGGTTTTTCCAGTGGCGGAAGACGGGAAACTATCCGACAGAATCGATCTCCACATCGACGAGCCGAAAGATCACCGCAGGGCGCACGCCCACTTCATCACGTCGGATCCAGAAGGAACGTTCGTCCTGTCCTCCGATACGGGAACCGATCGCGTAATGATTTATCGCCAGGACAATAAGACCGGCAAGTTGACCGCCAACAATCCGGCTTGGGGGGAAACTCATTCAGGCGGCAGTCCGCGGCATCTCGCATTTAGCCCGAACGGAAGGTATCTCTTTGCAAACGGCGAAGCGGATCTCACGCTATCGGTATTTCGATACAATCCGGTTGGTGGCGTTCTTGATCACATCCAGCGCCTGCCGACGGTGCCGGAAGGAACCGACACACAACAGCTGTCAACTGCGCAGATGCTCGTCCATCCAAGTGGCCGACTCGTCTGTGTTGCGAATCGAGGAACGAACACAATCGCGATATTCCGGTTCGATGAGAATGCCGGGCAGGCCGCAATCAGCGCATTCGAGCCGACGCGCGGCAAGACCCCGCGTAATTTTCAGATCGATCCAACCGGGCGCCGGCTTTATGTCGCCAACCAAAACAGCAACAGCATCGAGTGCTTCGTCATCGATCAGGAAAACGCAAGGCTGCTGCACAAAGGGACGGTCGCGGCCGTCCCGGCGCCGACCTGCATCCAGTTCACCGCCACATGACGAGCCGGCAAGGAGTTTGGGCGCCGTTTCGGATCCGTGAACCTCGTTGTCGCCTGAGACGAACGGTCGTCAGCGCCGTCCCACCGATGAGCAGGGGTCCTCGATAGACTGTGATCTTCACGGCGCTTGATGGCGGCGCCATCGAAAGGAGATTGCCTGGATATGGGCAAGTCGTACCTCGAAGACCTTTTCTCTCTCAATGGACGTGTGGCTCTGGTGACTGGCTCCAGTGGCGGCATAGGAGGCGAAATTGCCTATGCGCTGGCGATGGCGGGAGCTCGGGTCGCCCTTTCGGGGAGATCTACGGAACGACTGGAGCGCACGCGCCAGAGGATCGAGAGCGATGGCGGGACCGCCATGCTCTTTCCCGGCGCGATCGAACGCGTCGAACTTATCGAACCGCTGGTGCGGAAGATCGCCGACGAATTCGGACCGATCGAGATTCTGGTCAATTGCGCGGGCGTCAATCGCCGTGAGCCAATTCGCGACGTCAAGCCGGAGGCATTTTCGCATCTCGTCGACGTCAACTTGCGCGCGCCGTACTTCCTGAGCCAGGCGGTTCTGTCTGGAATGATGGAGCGAGGCGGCGGCAAGATCATCAACATCGGTTCGCTCACGACCGGTTGGGGCGTCGGCAATCTCTCCGTCTATGGACTTACGAAGAGCGCAATTGGCCAAATGACCCGCGTGATGGCGGTGGAGTGGGCCAAACACAACATCCAGGTCAATTGTATTTGCCCTGGATGGATCAAGACTGAACTGACCCAACCCTTGTGGGCCGATCCGAACAAAGCTCGCTGGATTCTCGAACGAGTGCCGGCGGCGCGACCCGGTTTGCCAAACGACATCAGCGGTATGAGCGTCTATCTGGCGTCGCGGGCGGCTGATTATACCACAGGCCAGGTCATGTACGTGGACGGCGGATTCATGGCCGGCGGGCAATGGTGACCGCCATTGCTCGCCTACGATAACGATACCTTCACGGATCAGCGCATCGCGGGAAACGGAACGAACTCAAAGGGGAGATAGGATGAGATTGGCAGAGAAGCTGGCTCTGATCTCAGGGGGCAGTCATGGGATCGGCAAGGCGACCGCGCTTGCGTTCGCCAGCGCCGGCGCCGATGTCGCACTGACTTATCGCGAGCGCGAGGCGGGCGCGAGGGAAACCGCAGCCCTTATCGAAGCCAAGGGTCGCCGGGCTCATGTTATGCAGGCGGACCTGACGAAACCCGACGACTGCAAACGAATTGTCGAAGAGACTATCAGCACGTTCGGGCGCCTCGATGTACTTGTTAACAATGCCGGTGGCGCCCGGCGTGGGGAACTTGCCGTCTTGCCGCTCGAAAGTTGGAAATACACATTTGATATCTGCGTCACGGCCGCATTTCTGACAAGCCAGGTTGCAGCTCAACACATGATTAGCCGTGCGCGAGGCGGGTCAATCATCAATATTTCTTCAGTACATTCGACCCACGTTTGGCCGAATTCGGCTCCTTACGGCGCCGCCAAAGCAGCGCTGAACCACCTCACGAGGAGCATGGCTGTCGAATGGGCGCGATACGGCATCCGGGCCAATGCGATCGCGCCGGGGTACGTCAACACCTCGGAAACGGTTGAAGAAAAAGCACGGTACGAGGCCGGGGACAATTCTTCGGCGCCTTTTATCACGGCGCAACGCACAGCGAGACCGTCGGAAATCGCCGAGGTTGCCGTTTTCCTTGCGTCGGACGGGGCTTCGTACATATCCGGGCAGACGATTTTCGCCGACGGCGGACTTCTACTGCCGGCGATCACCACGGCCAAATTCATGAGCGGAGATCGAACCGGACGAGGTTTCGTCGGGTAGCTGTTGAACATCGACGCGCGCGAATGGCTCGACGAGCCCGAACAATTCATTGAAGCTGCAACCGAGTCGATCGCGCGGGAGCGGCTCGGGCACTCGAGCGTCAGCGCGACCATTCATCTCTCCAGCCGCGTGCTGCCGGGAATGCAGGCCGAGGCGGTCAGCCGTGTTGACGCCGCGTGGCGGGACGCGCTAAATCGACGAGGCAGGCCGAACTGCTAGCAAAATGGCGGCAACGGCGTGGGTGCCTCGGGGAGAACGGTTGCAAAATCAGTACGTAGGAGTGTAGCTCAATTGGCAGAGCACCGGTCTCCAAAACCGGGGGTTGCGAGTTCGAAGTCTCGCCGCTCCTGCCATCGCCAAAGGCGATGCGCGGGCGTAGTTCAATGGTAGAACGGAAGCTTCCCAAGCTTCATACGAGGGTTCGATTCCCTTCGCCCGCTCCAACGCTTAGCCTGAAGCCACATTCCGCGTGAATTGCGGAACGCGAAGAATACGCTACGGGTGGACCGGCTCAACCTGCGGCTCGGTGAAGGGTTCGGTGCGGTGCACCACGTTCTCCTCATAAAGCTGGACAATGTCCTCATCCGACAGACCGAGCAACTTCGACAGCACGTCGTTCGTGTCCTCGCCGACGGCCGGCGCGCCGCGCCAGACTCGTCCCGGCGTCAGCGACATCTTTGGCACGACGCCATAAACGCGGATCGGGACGCCCGACTGGCGGTCCAGCACCGGCACGGTCATTTCGCGCGCGCGATAATGCTCGTCACTGTACTGATCCGGGGTCCCGAAGACGCGCGCGCAGCCGATCCTGGCCTTGTTGAGCGCCGTCTCGACCTCGAGCGCCGAACGCGCGGCGCAATATTCGCGTAGGCGACGGTCGAGTTCCTTTCCCTTTTCGGAATTGACCGCGGCTGCGTCCTTGGAGCAGGCGTCATAGGTGTAAACTTTCGGATCGAGGCCCAGAAACGGCGGCAACCGGTTGAAAATCGCGCCGCCGACGGCGCCGATGAACACCCAGCCGTCGTTGCACATGAAGGTATCGTAGGGCTGAAAGCCAGGCGCGCGGTTGCCGGTGTGTCCGTAGGTCAGCCCCTCGCCGGTGTAGAGCGGCATGAGGTTGCCTTGCGTTTGCGCCACGGCCTCATATTGGGCGAGGTCGACGACTTGCCCCCTGCCGGTCTTCTTGACCTCCCACAGCGCCATCATGGTCGAGGCCCAGCCGGTCAGCGCGGTCATGTAGTCGCCGGTGTAGACCTTAGCGCGCTGCGGCGGTCCGCCGGGGTCGCCGGTGACGTTCATCATCCCGCCAAACGCCTGGGCGAGCGCGTCGTAACCGGGCCGCCCGAGATGGTCCTCCTTGCCGAATTGGCCGTAGGTGCTCACCCGAACGATGACGAGAGCCGGATTGACAGCGAGCGCCAGCTCATTGCTGATGCCGGCCCGCTCACAGGTGCCGGGCGCCGACGATTCCATCCAGACGTCGGAAATCTTCCATAGCGCCATCAAGAGCTCGAGCCCCCGCGCCTGCTTCAAATCCAGGCCCAAGGAAAGCTTGTTTCTCATCATTTCCGCTTTGTCGCAGCCATGAATCCGCGGTCCGCGGGTCAAAAAAGGAGCAAGCCAGCGAAAGGTGTCGCCGCCGGGCCGTTCGACATGAACGACCTCGGCCCCGAACTCGGCGAGCTTCGTGCCGATGTACGGCTGCGCGATGATGACTCCCGTGCTGACCACGCGAACGCCTTCGAGCGGGCCGAAGGCAGGGACCACCATCGGCGTCGCGGGGCGGGGCAAGCGCTTGATCCACTCGGGAACCGTTTTTCGCAGTTCCACGATCTGATCTTCATTTTTGATGAGCCGCGGATCGTGCTCCATGCCCCCCTCCCCATTTTTCGCGCGCATCGCCAACGGTTGGGTTCGCCGCGAACGGGCGATGTTGCCCTATGGCCTCTCTTCCGACAAGTCGATCATGCGTTGCCGCAGCGGACGAATGGGCTTGTCGGGTATCGCGAAAGCTCCGGTCTCCCATCGGCCTCGACCACGCGATCTTGAGACAGGCCGAGACCTTCGCCGTGCCGTTCAGCCCGCGTGAGGCTCCTCAGTCCTTCCCGCGGCCACGGGCGAGCGGTCTTGCCTATGCGAACAACGACCCGTTCGGCCCGATGTGGCGAACCGGTCAAATCGAGATCGCAACAGCCGCATTAGGGTCTTTGGCCCTGGCTGCTTTAGGGCGGCCCTGCAGGCGCCAACGCTCGCCGGTTTTATTCGCCAGGGCCTCGGGTTTGACAGAATCGGAGAAGAGGGTGGAATTTCCGGCGACGCGGGAGGTGATCCGGCAAGTGTCGATTTTCGTCTTCGGGCTGCTCACGGACGCCGAAGTTGCGTGGATGGCGCAAGCCGGCGTGCAGCGACCGATCCGGGGCGGGGAAATCCTCGTCGAGGAAGGACGGCCGGCGGATTCCGTGATCTTCCTGTTGCAGGGCGAATGCGTGGTCACCGAGCGCGCGGCAGGAGAGATTGCGCGGCTGGGGGTCGGCGAGGTCGTCGGGGAAATCTCGTTCCTGGATGCTGCGCCGCCCTCCGCGACCGTGACGGCCGTCGGCGACGGACTGGCCCTCTTCCTCGACAAGGAAACGCTGGCGCACAGGCTGGAGGCCGACATCGCCTTCGGCTGCCGCTTCTACCGCGCCCTGGCGATCTTCCTGGCGCATCGAATGCGCGAAACAATGCGGCGGATGGGCGACCGCGGGCCGCCCGACCCTGACCCGCAACCTGCCGCCAAGGACGAACTCGATTCCCGCAGCCTGGGCGTCGTGTCGAAGGCCCGGGACCGGTTCGACCGGTTGCTCAAAAACTTGGTCGGCGAGCGCTGATTGTGCTGCTCCCACGCGCTTGGCCCGAAGAGGGCGTACCGTCACGCTTCGGTTTGCTCCCAAACTCCAAGGCGTTCCTCCACCTCGACGCCAAGGTAGCGAACCAGGCTCTCGAGCTTCGTTCGGCCCACCAGGAGCTCCACAGCGCGTAGGTTTTGGTCGGCCGACTACTGAGAGACGGCTTCGTGCGCGTCTGCGCCGTTTGCTCGGTGGGCGTTTGCTGCTCGCCGAAACGCGAGCGGCGCCGGGTCCGACCCACCGCTGAGCAGTGACCGGATGCCGCCCAGCAGACTATGCTTGGGCAGACCGCCGGCCAGCGTCGACAGGTAGGACTTCGCCCATTTCTTGATGTCGTTCTGCATGAGATGGGCGAGCATCGGGGCGTGCCGCTCCCGTCGCTCCCCGAGCGGCATCTCCAAGGCGCGCTTCAGCGCGGCCGCGACGGCGTCCGTCTCGTGCGGATTGACGATCAGGGCGTGGTCGAGTTCCTTCGCCGCGCCGGCGAACTGCGACAGCATCAACACGCCGGGGTTCTCGGGATCCTGCGCGGCCAGGAACTCCTTGGCGACGAGGTTCATGCCGTCGCGCAATGGCGTCACCATCCCGACGTCGGCCGCGCGATACATGCCGGCGAGGACCGTGCGCGAATAGGAGCGGTTGACATAGCGGATCGGCGTCCAGGCTGCATCGCCGAACCGCCCATTGACCTTGCCGATGAGCCCCGTCACCTCGGATTCGATGTCGCCGTACTGCTTGATATCGGATCGGCTCTTGGGTGTCAGCTGCAAGAACGTAACCCTGCCATGCCACTGCGGATTGAGCTCCAAGAACCGCTCGAACCCCTTGATGCGGTCGGGAATGCCCTTCGAATAGTCGAGCCGGTCGACGCCGAGCACGAGACTGTTGCCGCCAAGGCTCTCGCGCACAAGCGCGATCATCGCCGAGCGTCCGGCGTTGCGGGCGAGGCGCATATAGGCCTTGGTCTCGATGCTCACCGGGAAGGCGGCGAGCCGCACCCGGCGGCCGTCGATTTCGTAGCAGCAGCTCCGCATCTGGGCCGCGCCCTCAGAGGCGAGGTAGCGGGCGAGATTGTCGCGGTCGTTTTCTGTCTGGAGGCCGACGAGGTCGCAGTAAGTCAGCCCGCCGATGATCTCCCGGTGATGCGGCAGAGTCTGCAGGATGTCCGGCGGCGAGCAGGGCGTATGCAGGAAGAAGCCGATCCTGTTGCGGTGGCCGCGCGAGCGCAGTTCGCGGGCCAGCAGCATCAAATGATAGTCGTGGATCCAGACGACATCATCATCCCGGATCAGCGCACTCAAGCGAGCGGCGAATATCCGGTTGACCCGGATGTAACCGCTCGCGTCGGCGCGCGAATACTCCTGGAGATCGACCCGGTAATGAAGAATTGGCCACAGCACGCTGTTGGCGAGGCCGTTGTAATACTCCTGAATGTCGGTCTTCGACAGATCGATCAGGACGTAGGTCACCTTGTTGACGTCGACCGCGCGCGGTTCGCCGGTCTGCTCGTCGGTGACCTTGCCGCTCCAGCCAAACCACAGGCCGTCTCGATTTTTGAGCGCAGCCTTCACCGCCACCGCCATTCCGCCGGCGAGCGGGGCGCCCGCCGGATCGGGAACCGCGACCCGGTTCGAGACTATGATAAGGCGGGCGGCCATATGACGGTCTCCGTCCTAATGAATTGACGAGTGGCGGGGACGCGACGCTCCGGCCCCGGCCGCAAAGCGCGGCGCAAGCGCGCTTCGCAGCCGTCCGGAGCGTCGCTGGGATCAGCGAATCTGCGCCGTGCGAAGGCCGATCACGGGGTCGTCTTTTTCATCGGCTCGCCGCCGCCTGCAGGCCGCGTCTCGGACTCGGCGAGCGTGCTTTCTGCATATTTAAAGTCAGGCGCCGCCTTCAGCTGCGCCAGGGTCACATTGAGCATCGCCTTGTCGGGATAACCCTGGATCGCTTCGGTGACTGCCGGGTTCGTCTCCTTCATCGGCGGCGGCCCCGCGGGCTGCCCGTTGGTCGACGCGACCGGGTTGGCGGGCGGGTTCTCCGTCGCCGGCACCTTCCGGGGTTCCGTTTTCCATTGAATCGCTGAGAACGGAACGGCCACGTCCTTCTTCCCAAAGCCGAGGAATCCGCCCATCCCAATGACAACGGTTTGGGCTGCCCCGTCATGGTCCATCAATATGTCGTCGATCTTCCCCAGCTGCTTGCCGTCCGCGCCGAAAACCCCGACGCCGATAAGCTTCGGCGCGCGCCACTGCGTCTCTTGTTGCGTCGTCACGAAGCTTATGCCAGATGGCGCCTGGGTATTGGTCGCGCCGGCTTGACTTTTGTCCGGCTGCGCGCCTTGCATGGACGTTTGGGCGGGCTTGTTCTGGTCCGGCTTCATCGGCTCCTGCTTCATCGGAGCCGCCGGATTCGCCGCGCCGCCCGGCGACTGCTGCGCGAACACGGCGGACCCTGCGAGCGCAGTGCTGAACAATGTGGCGTAAGCAAGCGTCTTAAGCATCTTCGCCTCCTCGTCGGCGAGCGCTGGCTTCAGGCGTCGACCTTCTCGGGTACTGCTCCAACGCCTGCACGCCGCTCCGCATGCTTCACAGCGGATGGGGCTCGCCGTCATTGGCTCCCACTGGAGCTCCCGCATCTCAATTCGCCGCGGACGGGAAAGTTCCAGCACCGGGTTATCGAGGGCAGGATGGAACGCCGCTGCATATGGTATCGGACGAATCGAGCCCCCACCGAAACTCTCATTCGGGAGAATAGCTTGATCAGAGGGGGGCCGCGGGTCCCGGCAGTTGCGCCGCACGGTGCGCCGACGCGTTGTTGTCTATTTCCGCCGTCGGGGTCCGGCACAGCGAAATCCTGACTTGTGTGTGGCGAGCCGGTCTGCGAAGATCGCCTTCAGGCCAGTGTCAAACAATGTTGTTGGAAGCAGCGCAGCGCCTCCACCTCGAGGCAGAGCCGACGACCGCTTGTCGGACGATCGCGCCGCGCAGCTCTACACTGCGATCGTCCAGTCCTCCGAGCAGGCTATTCTTTCCACGGACCTCAGTGGCATTATTTTGACCTGGAATCATGGGGCGCAACGGCTTCTCGGCTATTCGGCGAATGAGGCGATTGGCAGGCCAGTGACGATCATCTTTCCTTCCGACCGAGAGAACGAGCACACGATAATCTTCGACCGCATTCGTCACATTGAGGCGGTCAATCAACGTGAGACGGTTCTACGGCGCAAGGACGGCAGCCTGGTCGAAGTCTCCCTGGCTGCTTCGCCGATTTGGGGCCGCAACGGCGAGATTATCGGGACGTCCAAGATCGCCAGTGACATCACGGCGCGCAAACGGGCGCAGGAGCGGCAAGAGCTGCTGCTCAGGGAGATGGACCATCGCGTCAAGAATTTGTTCTCTCTGGCGATCAGCGTCGTGAGCCTGAGCGGCCGCTCGGCGAGCAGCGTCGATGAGCTCATAAGATCAGCGCGCGAGCGGTTATCCGCTCTTGCCCGCGCGCATGCGTTGACCCTGTCGCAGGGGCTCAGGCACGCTCCGCCGGCCGCGAAGCCGACGACTCTCCGTTCGCTCATACGAGCAATCGTCGCTCCTTACGAAGAGCTTGGCGACACCCTACGTCCTCGATTTTCGATCGTCGCGTGCGACATTGAGATTTCAGGTGCGGCCGTCTCGAGCATGGCGTTGCTGCTGCATGAATTCGCGACAAATTCCGCGAAATATGGCTCGCTTTCCGTGTCAGAAGGACAAATTGAAATCGATTGTCGGGAACACGGCCTTACAGTCGTGGTCACTTGGACAGAGCGCAACGGACCCGCCGTCGCCCCGCCGGCAGACAATGAAGGTTTCGGCGCGGTCCTCGTGCGCGCCGCCGTCAAAGGCCAGCTCGGCGGGGATATTATTTACGATTGGAACTCCGAAGGGCTTGTCATCCGCCTTTCTATTCCCCGAACACGCCTGTCGGAGTGAGCGACGCCATTGTGCAATTGCAAACATGGAAAACCAGTCGCGGCGGCAAGAGTCCGCTCTTTAAATGGCCGCTACATCGCCGCGACGGCATAGACAAGCGGCCTCGTTGGTCACCCAGATGTGGGGTTATCCTCGAGGAGTGTGCGCCGAGAGCTTCCCTCTGCGCTTTTTACAGTCACCAACAGGCGACGCCTGACCAGAAAGTCCACTATCGACAACCGTCTTTCGGCGAGTCGCCATTTTCTGTCCGATACTGGCGACGCGTTCGGTTCTCGCGTTCTCGGCGAAGGGTTCGGCCGCATCATGCGCCTCCCTTGTTCGATCCGCCCCTTTTCCAGACCCAGCCTTTTGATCACCCCCAAGGTTTGCGTGCAACACGCGTTACCCGCGCGAGACGTAGCCTCAACTCTCCGATTATACCACAAATTTTGGCTTTTTTTTGGACGGTTTTCCTTGAATTTTTGGGGCGCGTTTCCTTCAATCAAAGAGCGGTCCATTCCGGCCGGCGGCAACACATCGTCGACGCCGAGAAAGCAATCGGGGAAATCTCGTTCCTGGATGCTGCGCCGCCCTCCGCGACCGTGACGGCCGTCGGCGACGGACTGGCCCTCTTCCTCGACAAGGAAACGCTGGCGCGCAGGCTGGAGGCGGACATCGCCTTCGGCTGCCGCTTCTACCGCGCCCTGGCGATCTTCCTGGCGCATCGAATGCGCCAGACGATGCGGCGGATGGGCGACGGCGGCCCGCCCGACCCTGACCCGCAACCTGCCGCCAAGGACGAACTCGATTCCCGCATCCCGGGCGTCGTGTCGAAGGCCCGGGACCGGTTCGACCGGTTGCTCAAAAACTTGGTCGGCGAGCGGCGATGAGCGTAGCGTTGCGACCCGCTTGGCGCTAATTGGAGTTCCCCGCCCGCCGAAGTTCCCAAGCTTGCTCCCCGCCCTTCGAGTCGCCGTCGCGTTCGCCGCCATTGCAAGTCTGGCCTCCCCGGCGCTGGCCGGCGACTGCATTTTCAGGCCGGCGCCCGGCGGCAGCCTCGCTTCGATCAGCTTCTATCGGCCGGCGCTCGAAGAATGCATTGGCGCGGACGGACGCGAGGCCTTCGCCATCCGCGAGATGAGCATCGGCAATCAGAGCGTCGCCCTCGTCGCCGATTCCGAGGCGCTGACGACGCGGCTCGAACGATCCGAATGCCTTTCCTGCCGCGAGGCCAGCGAGGAGACCCTGGCGGAGACCAGAATGGGCCGCGCGGTCGCCGCTTCGGCCGCCGCGCCCGGCGTCGAGCATCGCGGCTTTCTCGAGAACGCCGGCCTCACGCGGGGAGCGCAGCCGGGCGCCTACGTCACCGGCGATCTCTGCCCGAGCCCGCGGCCGCTCGATCGGAGCTTCTTCACCCGGCTCGCGGCGACCGAGCCGCACGCGCCGGTCGCGCTTGCGGTCTCGGGCCTCTGGCTCGTCCATCACCCGCAGGACTTCCGCTGGCTCATCGGCGAGCGCGACGCCGGAGCGCTCGACATCGTCTGGGTCGACCACACCTTCACCCACCCCTATCGGCGGAAGCTGCCCGACGCCTTCAACTATCTCTTGACCCCGGGCGTCGACGCCGACCGGGAGCTCCTCGATACCGAACGGCTCCTCATCGCCGAGGGGGAAACGCCGTCGCTCTTCTTCCGCTTCCCCGGGCTCGTCTCGAGCGATCCGCTGATGCAGGCGGTCCGCCGGTTCCATCTGGTGACGCTCGGCGCCGACGCGTGGCTGGCGATCGGCCAGAAGCCGGGACCCGGCTCGATCGTGCTCGTGCATCCGAACGGCAACGAGCCCGACGGCCTCAGGCGTTTCGCTGCGGACGTGGCGCGCGGCGCCATCGCCAAGCCGCTCGAGCCGCTGACGACGGCGCCGGAGTAGGCGGCTGCCGATCTACCTTCCGGAGCGACCCCGCTCATCCGGATCATCCGGCGCAGGCCCTTAACCGGCCCTTCGGCCCACCCTCTCCCGCGAGCTGGAGAAGGGCAGGGGCGCCGCTACCCGCGGCCGACGAACGGCATCTTGGTCGCCATGATCGTCATCGTCAGGATGTTGGTCGACAGCGGCAGGCTCGCCATGTGCACGATGGCCGCGGCGACTTCGTCCGGGTCCATCATCGGCTCGACCGCGATGCGCCCGTCGGCCTGCGGGACCCCTTCCGTCTGCTTGCGCGCCATCTCGGTCAGCGCGTTGCCGATGTCGATCTGGCCGCAGGCGATGTCGTGCGCGCGCCCGTCGAGGGCGATCGACCGGGTGAGGCCGGTGATCGCATGCTTGGTCGCGGTATAGGGCGCGGAGAAGGGTCTGGGCGAATGGGCGGAAATCGAGCCGTTGTTGATAATGCGGCCGCCCTGCGGCTTCTGCCGCTTCATCAGCGCGAAGGCGCCCTGCGCGCAGAGGAATGCGCCGTTGAGGTTGACGTCGACGACCGCCTTCCACTGCGCGTAAGTCAGTTCGTCGATGGGGACAGCGGGCGCGCCCGCCCCCGCGTTGTTGAAGAGGAGATCGAGCCGGCCGAAGCCGCGCTTGATTTCCGTGAACAGTCCCTTGACCGACCCCGGATCGCCGACGTCGCAGCTCGCCGGGAGCGCCCGGCGCCCGAGCGCGGCGATCTCGCCTGCGACCTGATCGAGAGGTTCCCGCCTCCTCCCGGCGAGCGCGACATGCCAGCCGGCGCGGGCGAGCGCTATCGCCGTCGCCCTGCCGATCCCGCTGCCGCCCCCGGTCACCAGCGCAATACGATCGCCCGCCATCGAAGTCCTCCCGTCAAAGAGCCCGTTCCCGCCTCAGATCCGGCGTCATGCGCCAGAGCGCCGCGGCCAGCACGATCGCGCCGCCGACAAGGGTCGCCGCGCCCGGGTTCTCGCCGAAGGCAAGAAACACCCAGATCGGCGCGAGCACAACATCGAGCAGGCTGATGAGCCCGGCCTCGGCAGACGGGATGAGTTTCGCGCCCTCCATGAACACCACGAAGGCGAGGCCGATCGTGGTGAAGCCGAAGACGGACAGCACGGCGAAGTCATAAGGGCCGATCGCCGGATGCGGCGAGTTCAGGAGGCCGAAGACGCCGGAGCCCAGCGCGCCCACCGCGTTGACGACCGTCATCGACGCGGCCGGCTGCCGCCGCTGCAAGACGACCATTCCGGCGAAGCACAGCGTCATCAGCGCCGACAGCGCCTGACCGAGGAGGCGCCCCGAGCCGAGGCCGTTCGCGACCATGATGGCGATGCCGGCAAAAGCGACGGCCCCGGCCACGATCGTGCGCCCCGACACCGCTTCGCGATTGACGAACCAGCCGATCGCCGCGGCGAGGAAGGGCAGCGTCGCGTAGATGATCATGACGTCGGCGATGGTCGTCGTCATCACCGAGGCGGTGTAGGCGGAGATCGCGACCATCGCCAGCAGCGCGACGATCGGCGACAGGCGGCCGAAGGCGAACGGATCGTCCAGCCGGCCCCGCCGCCACTCGACCAGGCCAACGAGCGAAATCGAAATCGAGCCGAGGAGCGCGCGCCAGCCGAGGACCGTCCACACGTCGAGATGCGAGAGAAGTCGGGCGAAGATCCCGGCCAGGCTCCAGAGCACGGTCGCCGTCAGTACGAGCAGCACGCCGCGTCGGCGCGCGGACTTTTCGCCCGGCACTTGAAGTGAGCTCCTCGCCGCTTGGGGTTTCGGCGCCCGATGATAGGGGGTTCCGCGGCCGATGCCAAACGCGCGCCCCGGGCGCGGCTTGGTGTATGGTCGACCGGATGACGACGAAAACGGCTCGGACTTCATGATCGTGGACTGGCGGAGCGCCGCTCCGACGACGGAGGTCGCCTTCCTGCTGGCGTTCCCGTCGCTGTTTTCGATCATCAACCCGATCGGCGGAGCGCTCATCTTCGACGCCGTCACGGCCAGCTTCAGTCACGCCGACCGAATCAAGGTCGCCGCGCGCGTCGGCGTCTATTCGCTCATGATCATGTTCGGCGCGCTCTGGGGCGGGGCCTATGTTCTGAGCTTCTTCGGCGTCTCGATCGATGCGGTACGGATCGCCGGCGGCACGGTGGTGGCGCTGAGCGGCTGGCAGCTTCTGACCTCCCCGGACAACTACGCCGACCGCAAGAACCGGGACCGGCAGGCGGCGGCGAAGGACCCGGAGCGCGATCCGCTGCAGATGGCCTTCTTTCCGCTGACGCTTCCCTTCACCACCGGACCCGGCACAATCGCCGTCGCGATCACCCTCGGGGCCGAGCGCCCGTCGAGCGGCCTCGGTCTCTTGGCGTTCTTCGTGGGCGTCAGCCTTGCCGCGGTCGCCAATGCGGCGATCATCTGGATCGCTTACCGTTTCGCCGACCGTGTCACCGATGTCATCGGGGCGACCGCGCGCCTCGTGGTGGTGCGGCTGACCGCGTTTCTCCTCATGTGCATCGGCGTGCAGATCCTGGTGTCCGCAATTGGCGATCTCATCGTGAAGTGGCGGCCGCTCTAGCGGCCGCGACGCCGATCACTTCCCGCCTGCAACCTCGATGTAGACATCGATCGGGTCAATCACCGAGTCCGCCGCCTTCGCCTTTTCAGTTTCCGCGCTGCCCATCGTCGCCTGCATTTTGGCAAGGTCGACATTCTCGCAGAGGATTGAAACGCGGTTTGCATCGGCGTGTTTGAAGATTCGATGGTTCGAGCAAAACTTCGAGAAAACGGCCTTGCGGTGCTCGCCGCCCTTCAGCCAAGTGTCCATATTGCCCACCGCGTGGGTAATCACCGCCATCGTCATCGCGCTTCTCCCTATTTTTGTCAGGCCGACCCGGAACGCGGTTGGCTTCGCAAGCTAAGCAGGCATTCTGATGCGGGCCAACGGATCAAGCCGGACCCATGTCGCCACAGAGACACTAAGCACACGAAAGATCAACGAGAGGGCTCGGCCTTTTTCGCGCCCTTCGCCTTGGGTGAATTTTCCGGCGAATCGCGTCGCGCCGCCCGCGTGGCCGCGCCGGCGCCCGGCGGCTTGGTTTGGAAGCGGGTTTTCCGCCTCGCGCTCAATTCCCTGTTCCTGGGCTGATCAGGGAAAATCATTTCCCTGTTCTGTCTTTACCTTCCGCACGAGCCCATCCGCTGAACGAACTGAAAACCCGTGGAATTGCGCGCTAACCCGACGGCCGGCGGGGGCGATTTTTCGGTTATCAGCGATTATCAGGGATTATCAGGGAAAAACGGAAAAACAAGCAAAGCCGTCCGAACGCGTCGCTTGTGTGAATTTTCCATCGAACAGCGACTTCCTCGGACCCTTCGATGGGGCGGCTGCCTCAGGCGACTCGCGCCGCCTTCTCGGCCTTGTAGAGCGCGCGGTAGCGCCTGAGCCGCGGCGCCTGCAGCGCCGCCCGATCGGGGTCCGGCGTGAAAGCCCGCTGCGTCGGAGGCCGGGTGCAGACCGCCTCGACGTCGCCGGCGCCGGCCGCGAGCATGCCGAGCCGAGCGGCGCCGAGGGCGGCCCCGGCTTCGGCGCCTTGCGCCAAGTCGATCGTCAGCCCGGTCACGTCGGCGATCATCTGGCCCCAGAATTCGGACCGCGCGCCGCCGCCGACGAGCAGCGGCCGATCGGGACGCGCGCCGGCCGCGTCGAGGACGTCGACGCCGTCGGCGAAGGAAAAGGCGACGCCCTCCATCGCCGCGAAGACGAGCGCGTCGGCCCCATGTCCGGCCCGAAGCCCGGCGAACATGCCGGTCGCCTCGGCGTCGTTGTAGGGCGTCCGCTCGCCGCTGAGATAGGGCAGGAAGACCGGCGCGTCGCGCACCGCCGCCTTGGATTGGGTGAAGGCTTGCGCGCCCGCCACGAGCGCCCCGATGTCATGCTCGCGGCCAAGGACGCCCGCGATCCAGGAGAGCGACGAGGCGGCTGACAACATGACCGACATGCCGTGCCAGCGGTCCGGCAGCGCATGACAGAAGGCGTGCAGCGTCCGCTCGGGTAGGCTGACATAGCGGTCGGTGACGGAAAAGACGACGCCCGACGTGCCGAGCGAGACGAAGCCCGCGCCGGGGCCGGTCGCCCCGACGCCGATGGCGGACGCCGCGTTGTCGCCGCCGCCGCCGGCGATCGGGATCCTGGCGCCCTCGAGTCCCCAGGCGCTGGCGATCGCGGGCCTGAGATGCGCCGAGACTTCCGAGCCCTCGACGAGGCCCGGCATCGCCGCCAGCGACAGGCCGGTCGCGGCGAGCAGGACCTCGTCCCAGCGCCGCTTCGCCACGTCGAGCCAGGAGGTGCCCGAGGCGTCCGACATCTCCGACACGGCTTCGCCGGAGAGGCGCAGACGGACATAGTCCTTGGGCAGAAGCACGCGTCGCGTCGCCTTGGCGACGTCAGGCTCGTGCGCCGCGACCCACAGCATCTTCGGCGCGGTGAACCCGGGCATGACAAGATTGCCGGTGCGTTTCTCGACGTCGGGAACGCGCCGCTTGAGCTCGACGCATTCGGCGAAGGCGCGGCCGTCGTTCCACAGGATCGCCGGGCGGAGCGGCTTGTCGTCCGCGCCGAGGAGGGTCGCGCCGTGCATCTGGCCGGAAAGGCCGATGCCCGCGAGCGCAGCGAGGCGCGCAGGCGCATGCCGGCGGATCGCTGCGACCGCCGCCTCGACGCCCTCGAACCAGTCCTCCGGGTCCTGCTCGCTCCACAGAGGGCGCGGGCGCGATACGCTCAAGGCGGCGGAGGCTTCGGCGACGACTTGCTGGTCGGCGCCGATCAGCAGCGCCTTGACCGACGAAGTGCCGATATCGAGCCCGAGGAACGTCGCCCCATCCTGTTCAGCCATCTCTTCCTCCCAACCGCCGTCGCCCTCACCATAAAGGCAAGCGGCCGTGCTTGTCGCGGGGCGACTAAGACGGGGCAGACGCTGTTTGCCGCCTCAAACGAAAAGCCCCGGCTTTTCGCCGGGGCTTCCTACCGCTGGAGATGTGCGACTTTGTTTGTTCGATTGAAGTCAGGCGACTTTCAGGTTCCCGGCCGAAGACCGTCCGGTGCGCTTGTCGGCGACGATCTCGTAGGCGAGCTTCTGCCCTTCGTTAAGGTCGCGCAAGCCGGCCCGCTCAACCGCGCTGATGTGGACAAACACATCCTTGCCGCCGTCGTCAGGCTGAATGAACCCAAATCCCTTAGTCGCGTTGAACCATTTGACGGTTCCCGTAGCCATAGAAAGATCCCGTAGTGCTAGTGTAGTGAACGAAGGCGCCACGCCGCGCTCCGCTATCGAATGCGGAAGGTATGATCGGCACGCATCAGGAGACACGAAACCAAGTCGTCGTTTCGAACATCGATGGTGATTGCATAGCGGCGGAACGTGGTAAATTCATGGCTCGGCCGGTCCGGCGCGTCCGCCGGGCGCATCCGGTAATCGGGAGCCAACCGCCGATTGTTCGACGTCAAGCTGCACCTGGTGAACCGGCGTTGGCGTCTCAAATCCATGCTCCGAGCGCATGCGCAATCTGGGCGCCGGCTTCGTAATAAGCCTCGCGAAGCTGGGGCATTCGCGGCGCGTCCGGCGTCGTGACGGGGAGCGGCAGGTCCTTCTCGGCGATCCGGCCGAGAATGTGATCGGCGAGCACCCGGCCGAAGACCGTTCCAGTGCCGATGCCGCGGCCGTTATAGCCACAAAAAGCGACCACATTCTCGGCCAGCCGGTGGAATTGCGGCAGCGCGTTGTCGGTCATGCCGATCATGCCGTACCATTGCGAGTCGAATGCGACCGGGCCGATGCCCGGGAAGAGTTTCTTCAGCGCGCGCTTCGCCCACGCGCGATGGACCGCGAGCCCCGTGCCGCGGAGCGCGCCGACGCTGCCGAACACGAGGCGCCCGGCGCGGTCGAGGCGGAACGAACTGAGGATCGTCCGGGTATCCCAGCAGCCTTCGCCACCCGGCAGGATCGAGGTTCGCTGCTCCGCCCCGAGCGGCGCTGCGGCGAAATTGAAATACGGCAGTAGCACCTGCTCGCGTCGTCCCTGCGGCCACGGCGCGCCTCCGTAGGCGTCCGTCGCGATCACAATCCAGTCTGCGGCGACGGCGCCGGCATCGGTTCGAAGCGTCCATTTGCCGTTCGACCGTTCGGCCGCCCGAACCGCGCTCTGCGTATGGACGGCGGCCCCGGCGCCGATGGCCGCTCGGGCGAGACCGCGGACATAGGCGAGCGGCTGGAGCGTTCCGGCCCGCAAGTCGAGAAGCGCTCCGGCATAGGCCATCGAGCCGGTCCGCTTGGCGGTCTCCGCGGCCGAGAGCGCGCGCACCGGCGCGCCGCGCGCTCTCCACTGCTCAGCGCGCTCCTCGATTTCCTTCATTCCCGCCGCCCCGACCGCGCAATGCAGCGTGCCGTTGCGCACCGCCTCGCAATCGATCACGTGGTTCTCGATCATATCCCAGACTGCGGCAGGCCCGCTTCCTAGCAGCGTCAGGATTCGCTCGCCGTAGTCCGCGCCGAGGGCCTTCGGAATGTCGCTCGGCATGACCCACATACCGGCGTTGACCAGGCCGACATTGCGGCCCGCCGCGCCGAAGCCGATCTCGACCGCCTCGAGCGCCACGACCTTCGCACCCGCCTCGGCGAGGCGCAGCGCCGCCGCAAGGCCGGTGTATCCGCAGCCGACGACCGCCACGTCGACCCGGAGGTCGCCGGAAAGCGGCTCGGTCGGCGGCGGCGCGGGAGCGGTCTTCTCCCAAAGACCATGGGAAAGCGGATCGTTGTTCATTGCCCTTGAACCCGAGGCGAAGCGCGGCCCTTCCTGAAGGCGGGCCTCGACGCCTTCGTAAGCGCCCCATATAGATCGCACAACGCCGCCCGCGCTCCCGTCGCCAACGAAGAGCCTGCCAATGACCGCCCATCACGGCCCGAGCCTTGGTCCTTTCCAGTGGGACGATCCGCTGCTCCTCGAAAGCCAGCTCAGCGAGGACGAGCGGATGATCCGCGACACGGCGCGCGAAGTCGCCGCGAGGGAACTGAAGCCCCGCGTCGAGCGCGCCTATCTCGAGGAAAAGACCGATCCGGCGGTCTTTCGCCTCATGGGCGAGGCGGGCCTCATCGGCGTGACCCTGCCGGAGGAGTTCGGCTGCGCCAACGCCGGCTATGTCGCCTATGGCCTCGTCGCGCGCGAGATCGAACGGATCGATTTCGGGTTTCCGCTCGATGATGAGCGTGCAGAGTTCGCTGGTGATGTATCCGATCTACGCCTATGGCGACGACAATCAGCGGCGGAAATATCTGCCGCGTCTGGCGCGCGGCGAGCTCATCGGCTGCTTCGGCCTCACCGAGCCGGATGCGGGCTCCGATCCGGGCGGCATGAAAACCCATGCCGAGAAGACGGCGGGCGGCTATCGCCTCAACGGCGCCAAGACCTGGATCAGCAACGCGCCGATCGCCGACGTCTTCGTCGTCTGGGCGAAGTCGGCGGCGCATGACGGACAGATCCGCGGCTTCATTCTCGAGAAGGGCATGAAAGGCCTCTCCGCCCCCAAGATCGAGGGCAAGCTCAGCTTGCGCGTCTCGATCACCGGCGAGATCGTCCTCGACAATGTCGAGGTCCCCGAGGCGGCGCTGCTGCCGAACGTCGAGGGCCTGAAGGGGCCGTTCGGCTGCCTCAACCGCGCCCGCTACGGCATCTCCTGGGGCGCGATGGGCGCGGCGGAGGACTGCTGGCTGCGCGCCCGCCAGTACGGCCTCGACCGCAAGCAGTTTGGCCGACCGCTCGCAGCGACCCAGCTCTTCCAGAAGAAGCTCGCCGACATGCAGACGAAGATCGCGCTCGGGCTGCAGGCTTCGCTGCGCGTCGGCCGCCTCCTCGAGGAAGGGCGCGCCGCGCCGGAGATGATCTCGCTCGTCAAACGCAACAATTGCGGCGAGGCCCTCGACATCGCCCGCATGGCGCGCGACATGCACGGCGGCAACGGCATCCAGATCGAGTACCAGGTGATGCGCCACCTCGCCAATCTGGAGACGGTCAACACCTACGAAGGCACGCACGACGTCCACGCGCTGATCCTCGGGCGCGCCCAGACGGGCCTGCAGGCCTTTTTCTAAAATCCGATGGGCGCCCTTTCCGGCGTACGCGTCGTCGAACTCGCGCGCATCCTCGCTGGCCCGTGGATCGGCCAGTCGCTGGCCGATCTCGGCGCCGACGTCGTCAAGGTCGAGAGCCCGGAAGGCGACGACACGCGCCGCTGGGGCCCGCCGTTCATCGAGACGGACGGCGAGCGCGCGGCGGCGTATTTTCATTGCTGCAATCGCGGCAAGCGCTCGATCGTCGCCGACTTTGCGACGGATCGCGGCCGCGAGATCGTGCGCCGTCTTGCGGCGCGTTCCGACGTGCTGATCGAGAATTTCAAAGTCGGCGGCCTGGCGAAATTCGGCCTCGACTACGAAAGCCTTCATGCGCTCAATCCGCGCCTCGTCTATTGCTCGCTCACGGGCTTCGGTCAGACGGGTCCCTACGCCGAGCGCGCCGGCTACGACTATCTGATCCAGGGCATGTCCGGCTACATGGACCTCACCGGCGATCCGAGCGGCGAGCCGCAGAAAGTCGGCGTCGCCGTCTGCGATCTCTTCACCGGGCTCTACGGCGTCATCGCCATCGAGGCGGCGCTGATCGCCCGCGAGCGCACGGGACGCGGGCAGCAGATCGACCTCGCGCTTCTTGACACGATGGGGGCCATGCTCGCCAATCAGGCGATGAACTATCTCGCCTCCGGCGTCGCGCCGCGCCGTATGGGCAATCTCCATCCCAATATCGCGCCCTACCAGACCTTTCGCGTCGCCGACGGCTATCTGATCGTCGCGGTCGGCAACGACGGGCAATTCGCCAGGCTCTGCGCTGCTCTCGGGCTCGACGCGCTCGCCGACGATGAGCGCTTTGCGACCAACGCGGCGCGTGTCGCCAATCGGGCGGAGCTGGAGCGGGAGCTGACCGCGAAGATGCGAACCTGGTCTCGCGACGAACTTCTGGCGGCGCTCGAGCGGGCCGTCGTTCCGGCCGGACCGATCAACACGGTCGCCGATCTTTTCGCCGACCCTCAGTTCATCGCCCGCGGCATGCGGATCGCGCCGCAAGGGACGCCCGGGGTTCGCAGCCCGATCGTCATGAGCGACAGCGCGCTCAGCCTCGAGCGCCGCTCGCCGCGGCTCGGCGAGCATCAGCAGGAGATCCTGCGCGAGATCGGGCTCGGCTGAGCCAGGCCGCTCGCTTGACGGCGAAGGAAGCCGCGCGGCAAATGGCGAATTGAAAGAGGCATCGATGAGCGCCATCCGGAACGTTTGCGTCTATTGCGGTTCGAGCCCGGGAAACGACCCGCGCTTCGGCGACGCTGCGGAAGCGTTCGGGCGCATTCTGGCGGCGGAGGGAATTGGGCTCGTCTACGGCGGCGGCGGCAACGGACTGATGGGCCGTATCGCGCGCGCCACGCTCTCCGCCGGCGGCTATGTCACGGGGATCATCCCCAGCTTCCTGGTGCGCAAGGAGCACGCGCTGACCGCGGTGCAGGAAATGCTCGTCGTCGAGGATATGCACGAGCGCAAGCGGGCGATGTTCGACCGCGCCGACGCCTTCGTCGCGCTGCCGGGCGGTGTCGGCACGGTCGAGGAGCTGGTCGAACAGATGACCTGGGCGCAGCTCGAGCGCCACGCCAAACCGGTGTTGATCGCCAATATCGCCGGCTTCTGGCGGCCGCTGCTGGCGCTCTTCGCCCATATGAACAACCAGGGGTTCATCCGCCACGGCTTCGAGCTTCGCTACCTCGTGGCGGAAAAGGTCGAGGACATCGTGCCGATGCTGCGCGCCGCCGCCGAGCGCCAGCGGATCGACAGCGAGCCGCAAGAGACGCCCTCGCTGCGAAACATGTAGGGCGTTCCCTTCTCCCGCAAGGGGAGAAGGGGCGCGCTGCCCCCGTGGGCGAGGGCGGGCGTCGCGTTACTTCTGGCCGAAGAGTTCCGCCACGTATTCCCAATTGACGAGGTGGTCGACCCAGGCCTTCAGATAGTCAGGCCGGCGGTTGCGATAATCGATGTAATAGGAATGCTCCCAGACGTCGATGCCGAGGATCGGCTTGCCGCCATGAACGAGCGGGTTCTCGCCGTTGGCGGTCTTGGTCGCCTCGACCTTGCCGTTCCTCAAGGTGAGCCAGCACCAGCCCGAGCCGAACTGCGTCAGCCCGGCCTGAACCAGGTCCTCCTTGGCCTTGTCGATCGAGCCGAACGAATCCTTGAGCGCCTTCTCGACCTCGCCGGGAATCTTGCTGCCGCCGCCATTCGGCTTCATCCAGCGCCAAAAGTGGATGTGATTGTAGTGCTGGCCCGCATTGTTGAACACGGCCGCGTTCTTGCCGAAGGAACCCTTGACGATCTCCTCGAGAGGCTTGCCCTCCCATTCCGTGCCCTTGAGCGCGGCGTTGCCATTGTTGACGTAAGCCAAATGATGCTTGTCGTGATGGTATTCCAGCGTCTCGCGCGACATGTAGGGCCCCAGCGCGTCATAGGCGTAGGGGAGGTCGGGAAGGGAGAAACTCATGGCGCAGCTCCTTGGCGAGGTTGATGGCCGTCATATGCCGAAGAGATGCTACATCCCGTCGGGGGCGAAATTTTAACCGTCCGCGGGCGAGGCCGCAACAGAGGCAGCCTCGCCGACGTAAAGAGCGTGCGGGACCCGCCCCGTGCTCGCCTCCCTCCGAAGCGATTGCGCCGGGCGCCGCCGCTCGCGCCCGGGTCATTCGAAAGCGGCATAAGCCATGAGCCTGCTAAAGCTCCTCCACCGCCTCTTTCACGGGCCGGCCTGGCTGACGTTCCTCGTCATGGGGCTGGCGGCGGGCGCGCTCGCGCTCTGCACCGCGAACCTGCTGACGCTCTTTCAGGCCAACTTCAACCTGCTGCGCGCCTACGGCGCCATGGCCGCCTTCGACGGCGGCGTGTTGCAGCTCGTCGAGCTGACGCTCTGGGGCTATCTCGCGCTCGCCTGCTACGTCGTGTTCAAGGGCTGCCTCGACGGCCTGCTCGCGCGCATCCACAAGGCGCGGGAGCGCTGATCAAGCCCCGCCGGGTCAGAACGCGGCGGGAAGGATGCGCACCTTTCGGGTCGATCCGTCGGGGCCTGTCTCTTCGACGATCCGTCCCTGATCGGGGCCGAAGCTCGCGGGGCCCTGCGCCTCCTCGTCGCGAATCCCCGAGGTCTCGCGGCTGAGCGCCTTGGCCGCGGCGCTGAGCGCCTTGTCGACGCCGTTTATGTCGAGACCGGGCGGCGGCTCGACCGGCGCCGCCGCGTCCGGCTCAGGACCGGCCACGGCCGGTTTCGCCTTGCCCGCGACCGGCCGCGACAGCCGCTCGGCGTCCTTGGCGGTCACCAGGAGGTCGTGCGGCTGTCCGCCGAATTTGGCCTCGGCGGCCGCGAGCGCCTCGGCCCAGCTCTGTCCGCGGGCCCGGCAGGAGCAGCTGGGGTCGAACGACTGCTCGAACTTGTGCGCATTCGGCAGAAGGCTGTACGGCTCGCCATTGGCCGAGACGGCCTCGTCGATCGTGCCGCCGAACGGAAACGAATAGAGGGCCACCTGCGCGTTGGGGCAGAGCGAGCGGCAGATCTCCTCAAGCGAGTAGGCCCGGCTCGCCGCCCCGGTATAGGTCACCGGAAAGAAGGAGCCGTCGCAGGCGCGCACGCAGACATTATAGTTGCCTCCGGCCGCGGCTAGGCTCATCGCCAGCCTGTGTCTCGGCGCGGTTTCCTGCCGCGCCTGCCGCCACGGCCGCTCGACGGAAAGCCCCTTCGGCATGGCCGGCTCGACAGCGACGGGCTGCGAGGGACTGCACCGGGCGCACTGCGCCAGCCCCTCGCCGACCGCCAGAGCCAGAGCGAGAAGCGCCAGGCCGAGCCCGGCGAGCCGCCACGGCCGCGGGGCGCCGAGCCAACCGGTAAGCCCATGACAAACGGACGTGAGACGGCGGACGACCATGCAGGTTCTCGCGAGGCTTCTGCGTCCGTTGAATAAAGCCCACGTATATCAGAAGGATGTCGCGACCAAGGCGCGCCGCCGGCCTGCGGCGGCGGGCGCTCGACGCTGCCTCGATCGGGCCAGGTCATCGTGAATCAAACCGCAGCCGAAGCGTCCGGTAATTTCACGAGTGCGCCGGCATGGGACAACGCCCGACCGTTCGGCCAATTCGACCCCAAACTGCGCCAGTTGGGGCTAAATCCGGGGGGCGCCGGACGCCCGGGCGCTACCCGCGTCCGTTGAACGCCTTTACCGCATCGATCATCGCCGCCATGTTCGCAACCGGCGTCTTCGCCTGGACATTGTGGATCGAATCGAACACGAAGCCGCCGCCCTCGGAGAAGATCTCGCATCTCTCCAGCACCTCGCGGCGCACCTCGTCCGGGGTTCCGAAGGGCAGGGTCTGCTGGGTGTCGACGCCGCCGCCCCAGAAGACGAGGCGCCCCTTGTATTTCGCCTTCAGCATCTTCGGGTCCATCCCCCTGGCCGAGCATTGCACCGGATTGATGATGTCGATGCCGGCGGCGATCATCGACTCGAAGAACCGCTCCGAGGAGCCGCACGAGTGCTTGAACACCTTCCAGGTCGTGTGCTTGTGGATCCAGTCGCAGAGGTCGGAATAGTGCGGCTTCCATAGCGAGTTCGAAGGTCTTCACCGAGCAGAAGCTCGACGTCTGGGTGCCGAAGTCCGTGCCGCAGAGGAAGATCACGTCGATGGCCTCGCCGACGCGCGCGTGGATCTTCTCGAGGTTGGCGATCCCGACCTCGACCTGGCGTTCGAAGATCTTGTGCACCACATCGGGCCGGCTGGCCGTCAGCATGTACCACTCGGCCACGTCGCGCACGCCTTTCGGCTCGGCGAGGTCGGGGCCCGGAACGAAGGCGATATCGCCGAGCGCCGTGTTGACCAGCGAGGCGAAGACCCCATACTCGCCCGTGTCGACGGCGCGCGCGTCCTCTTCGATGCCGTCGAGCTCGGCCTCGGTCAGCGGCTTGTACTGCTGGGTATTGTCTTCGGGATCGAGATTGTCGAGGTCGAGCTTGCCTTGCCGGATGATCGAATTGAAGAAGAACCCGTCCTTCGGCATGCGTCCGCTCGGCCGCGCGGTCGTATCTCCCTTCGGAAAGATGAGCGTATCGCCGTTCTCCGGCTCGACCCTTACGCGAAACTCCGCCGGCACGAGCACTTCGAGCCCGTTCAAGCTCCAGGGCTTCCAGTCGCGGTTGGCGAAACCGAACATGTTGGTGCGGCTCATCAGCGGCGTCACGTCGATGCCGATCGCCTCTTTCAGATCGTCCTCGACCAGCCCCAGCATCTGATAGGGCTCGCAGACCTTCACCAGCCGCTTCTCGAGGCCGTAGTGGTCTCTGAGCTGGGCGACGCAGCTGACGTGTATGCCGGTGACGGCCGAGCCGCCGAAATCGACCGGCACGCGGTCGGGAACGCGATGGTTGATCGCGTCGATGACGCGCTTGCGCTTCGGTCCGATCTTCTTCGGCGCGGTCCTGGTCGCTCCTCCTCCGTGACCGTCCGGGCGCTCGGCCTCGCGCCAGCCCGTCGTCGTGCTTGTCACATGCGCCTCCACAGCCGCGCCGCGCCCAAGGCGTCGATCTTTCAGTTCGCCAGCCCAACCTGGCGGCGGGCGAGGGCGACCGCGTCGGTCGCGCTTGCGCCGTAACCGTCGGCGCCGATTTCGCGGGCATATCTTTCGTTCAGCGGCGCGCCGCCGACGAGCACCTTGACCCCGCGACGAAGTCCCGCCGCCTTGATCGCGTCGATCGTCGTCTTCATCGCCGTCATCGTCACAGTCAGCAGCGCCGAGAGACAGACGATTTGCGGCTGATGCTCCCGGATGGCGGCGACGAAGCGTTCGGGCCGCACGTCCGTGCCGAGGTCGTGCACCTCGAAGCCGGCGCCCTCGAGCATCGAGATCACCAGGTTCTTGCCGATGTCGTGCAGGTCGCCCTTGACCGTGCCCGCGACGACGACGCCCGCCGGCTTCGCGCCCGCCGCCGCCAGAAGCGGCCGCAACGGCTCCATCGCCGCCTTCATCGCCCGGCCGGACAGCATCAGCTCGGGGACGAAATACTCTTCCTCCTGGAAGAGCTTGCCGACCTCGTCCATCGCCGGGATCATCGTATCGGCAATGAGCGTCATCGGGTCGGCGCCAGCCTTGAGCTCCTCCTCGACGGTCGACTGCGCCAGCGGCGCCTTGCCGTCCACGATCGCCTCGAACAGCTTTTGCAAAAGCGCCATTGTCGCAAGCCGCGGAACCCGCGCCCCCGAAAAGCGCGTTCATTCAATGCGCAGGCCTAAGCTACGTCGCAGCCTTTGGCGATGCGGCTTAGCGTCACGGGGCTTCAGCGCCGCAGCCGCGCAACACTCGCCTGCGCCCGGCGTTCTCGCATTGACGGCTGAACTCGCGTATCAGCGAGACGATTGCCGAAGGGAGCTGACCAGCATGGCCTTGACGATCCTGGTGACCGGCGCCTCGGCCGGCTTCGGCGCCGCGATGACGCGCCGCTTCGTTGGCGATCGCCATCGCGTCATCGCCGCCGCCAGACGCATCGACCGGTTGCGGGCGCTGCAGGCCGAGCTCGGCGCTTCCGTCCTGCCGCTCGCGCTCGATGTGACGGACGCCGCCGCCGTCGCCGCGCTGCCCGCCAGTCTTCCGCCCGAATGGCGGGAGGTCGATGTCCTCATCAACAACGCCGGCGGCGCCAGGGGGCTCGATCCGGCGTGGAAGGCCAGTCTCGCCGACTGGGACGAGATGGTCGCGGCCAATGTCTCGGGCCTGATGCACATGGCCCGCGCCCTGCTGCCGGGCATGGTCGAGCGCAACCGCGGCCATATCGTCAACATCAGCAGCGTCGCGGCGACCTATCCCTATCCCGGCGGCAACGTCTACGGCGCCGCAAAGGCGTTCGTCACCCAGTTCAGCCTCAACCTGCGCGCCGATCTCGTCGGCACGGGCGTGCGGGTCACCGACCTCGAGCCGGGCCTCGTCGCCGGCAGCGAGTTCAGCCTCGTCCGTTTCGGCGGCGACCAGGCGCGCGCCGACGCAGTCTACGCCGGCACGGTCCCGCTGACCGCGGAAGACATCGCCGAGGCGGCCGCCTGGGCCATCGGCCTGCCGCCGCACATGAACATCAACCGCATGGAAATCATGCCGACCTGCCAGGCCCCGGGCCCGCTGACGATCAAGCGGACATGAGTGAATTGTCTGGCGCCTGGAGGTCGCGACCGCCCGCCGCATCCCTTCCCCATCGCGGGCCCCCTTGCGGGAGAAGGCGGCGCCCCAGGCCAGATATCTGTGAGCCCGCGAGAGGAGGCGTCGTAATTGCCAAGATTTGAGAAGCTGAACTCAGGCGTCATGCCAAGTCGATGCGGAGCAAGCGCCGACTGCGTTTGCGGCGCGGCGCAACTGTGTCGAGCGTGACAGAAGAGCTTGCCTCCCGGTTGAAGAATCCCCGTCGGCAAGGCGCCTTGGTCGAGTGCGTTTAGGTTTCGCTCTTATCGAGACACACGCCCACGCGCGCAGGACCGGAAGGGGGCCTTTTTGAGCAACTCATTGCCTTCCGAGATGTTCGATCACTATCGGCAGATCGACGAGTCCAAACGTCTTTCTTCCGGTGCAGGTGAACTCGAACAAATCCGTACGCGGGAATTGATCGAACGGGCTTTGGTAAAGACGCCGTCGGTCATCCTCGACATTGGTGGAGCGGCGGGCGTCCATTCGTTGTGGCTCGCCCGTCAAGGACACGAAGTCCATCTCATCGATCCGGTCCCCCACCACGTGGTCCAGGCTCAGGCCGCCTCCGAGGGTCAGGAGACGCATCCTCTCGCAGGCTGCAAAGTAGGAGATGCTCGCGACCTTCAACGTGCCGACGCCAGCGCCGATGTCGTCTTGATGCTGGGTCCGCTGTATCATCTCACCGAGCGGAGCGATCGACAGAAGGCCTTGCGGGAAGCACACCGCGTTTTGCGGCCGACCGGCACGATTTTCGTCGCTGCGGTGTCTCGGTTTGCCTCGCTTTTAAGCGGCATGACACACGGTTTCCTGAGCGATCCCGTGTTCGTGGATATTATCCGGCGTGACCTCGTGGACGGCCAGCATCGCAACCCCACAGGCAACCCTTTGTATTTTACGACGACTTTTTTCCACCATCCGGACGAACTGAGAACCGAGATGGAGGAGGCCGGCTTTACCGTCGATTCTCTCGCAGCGATCGAGGCCCGCGATGTGGATGAAGAATTTCGAGGCGGACTGGCAAGACCAGACGAGGCGGTCGCTGCTGCTCGAATTGCTCCGCACAGTCGAGAACGAGCCGGCGATCGTCGCGACGGGCTCCCATTTTGTGGGAATTGGCCGCAAGCTCTCCTGACAGAAAGACCCGCGCTGGCTCACGCGCGGCCGTTCTGGAACTGAATCAAACGCCAATTGCGCAGAAATCGCAGACGGAAGGGTTGGATTTGTCAAGGGGCGCGGGCGTCGGGAGAGCTGGCGTCCAACCCTTGCCCTGCACGTCCATGCGCCGGCGGCGCCCGCGGCGGGGACATTGCCGAAGCGACGGCCTGGCGCCGCGGATGAACATCAACCGGATGGGAATCATGCTGACCTGCCAGCCGCCGGGGCCGCTGGCGATCAAGCGGCCGTAACTCCCAGGATTTGAGAAGCTGAACTGAGGCGTCGCACCAAGTCGATGCGGAGCGAGCGGCATAGCGCGTTTGCGGCGCGGCGCAACGTGTCGAGCGTGGCAGACGGAATCGCCGGATCATAGAGCCGGTCGAGCTGGCCGGCTGGTTTTCATCCGCCCGACCATTCCGACTTTGGTCACACCCTTGCTCTTCCATCGCGGCGGCGATCTGCTCGGCGATGCGTTCCTTGACGGCGTGATCTTCGTTTGCTTCGAGCATCCCCCGCTCTGCAAGGAACGCGTCGAAGGCTTCTGCGCTCACGCCGCCTTTGCGCTTCTGCGCCATCAGGTCGCCCGCTTCATGCGTTTCAGGGCAAGGTCGATATCCGCCTTCGGCGGCCTTCTTTGATGAAGCCGTGCAGCAAGATCATGTCACCGTCGCGCACACAAAAGATGACTTGCGCGATGCCGCTGCTGTCGAGCGTACTGTGCGCGTTTCCCAGAGGCCAGCGCCCAGCGGCGCACAATGCGGTCGGCTTGCCGCCGCACTCGACATGAACCGGCTGGAAATCATGCCGACCTGCTAGGCGCTGGGACCCCTGGCGATCAAGCGGGCATAAATAAGTTAGTGCAACATAAAGGACGTTATGTCGCGCAGCGTACAAGGCGTTGCGCTTCATCGATCTGGCTCATCATGGGATCAGAGCCTTTCGCATCTTGACGCAGGGCATACGCGCCCCTGTCCCAAGCGTGTGCTCGCCACGCTCGACAACCGCAAAGCCATGACCGAGGTAGAAATCTTCCGCGTTGAGTGAGGCATCCATGGCCAACTCAGCTAGCCCGTGCCGGCGGGCGAGATCTTCCAGCGCCGAGAGGATTCGGCTGCCAATGCCTTTGCGGCTAGAGTTCTGGGTGAACATAGATCGCGCGAAGCTCACCGTTTTTCGGCACGATTGATCCGAAGCCGACGATGTTCGAATCAATCTCGGCCACGAGTATGAATTCCAACTGCGACGCAATAATGCCAGCCATTCGGCGCACGTTGTCCGCGTCAAGCTGCGCAGCCCACGCGTTCAAAATATCGGATGCGTATTGACCCGCTGCCGTCCGATGCACAGCAGCACTGTGCGCCTTCAGGATACCTTGTGCGTCGTCCACGGTCGCCGGCCGAATTGCTAGGTGCCGGCCCATGAGCACACCTGGCGCGTCGCGGCAGGAACGCATTCAAAGCCGGCGACGATGGACGCATAAAAGCGGTGGTAGCCTGCAAGGACACGATACTTGAACGGCACGCGCGATATATCCGCAAGCGGCGGAAGGATGAGAAGGTCAACCGGAGGGATCTCGTCGCCGACGACGAAGCCCTTAAGGATCGACACCATGCGGACGCGCTCGAAACCGCGCGAATTGAGTTGCGTCCTTGGAAGCCTGAACGGCGGCTCGATCTCGTCGAGCGGGAATACCTGCGCTGTCGATCGGTAGGCGACTCCCTGGCGCGCGAACCCGGGCATCCCGGCTTCGCTCCACCATTCGTCGGGGAGTTCGAAATCGGCCGGGAAGCGCGGAAAAGGAAAACGCATTACGATCCCTACAACATATTGGTAAAGGTTATTATCATATACGAAATCCGGATGTCAAAAAGTACCGATCGTAGGTGCACAAATGCAACCTTGGAGTAACTACGGCATTGACCACCAGTGAAAAGGCTCGCCCTGCAACCCGCTCCTGTGCGAAGAATTGAACATGCCAAAAGTGAGCCATGAAATATTGCGTTGGGGACGGGAAACCGCAGGGCTATCGGCGGCCGAAGCCGTGGACAGGCTCGGGATTAGTGACGCCCGGGGGGTTCCCGCCATTGAACGGCTCGCGGCGCTTGAGGCGGGCAAGGTCGATCCAAGTCGGGCGCTGCTGCTGAAAATGGCGCAACTTTACAGGCGTCCTCTCGTCACGTTTTACATGAGCGCCCCGCCGCGTAAAGGCGACAGGGGCGAAGATTTTCGCAACATCCCCGATCGTCATACCGATTCGGAGGCGCTGGTCGACGCGTTGGTTCGCGATATTCGCGCACGGCAACGCACAGTCCGCGATGTTCTCGGCGATGATGAGGACACTCAGCCCCTTACGTTCATCGGTTCGATGTCGATGCGGGACGGCGTTGGCGCGGTTCTCGCGTCAATCCGGCAGGTGCTTCGCATCGATCTGTCTGAATTTCGCGCTCAATCCTCACCAGAAAGCGGTTTCGCGTTTCTGCGCTCACGGGTTGAAGCGACCGGTATCTTCGTTCTCCTGATGGGGAATCTCGGTAGCCACCATACCGCAATCGACGTTGAGGCATTTCGAGGTTTCGCGCTCGCGGATGACGTTGCCCCCTTCGTCGTTCTCAACGATCAGGACGCAAAAACCGCGTGGTCATTCACGTTGATCCACGAGATTGCTCATCTGTGGCTGGGTACGACGGGCGTAAGCGGTGCTTACGCGGACGCTCAAATCGAGAAATTCTGCAATGATGTCGCGAGCGGATTTTTGTTGCCCGCCAACGAACTT
Organism: uncultured Alphaproteobacteria bacterium; assembly: GCA_963772555.1. Lineage (GTDB taxonomy): Bacteria > Pseudomonadota > Alphaproteobacteria > Rhizobiales > Beijerinckiaceae > Roseiarcus. Next base: position 150,272 of record CAVYXQ010000008.1, read on the forward strand.
CCGCTACTGCGCGTCGCTAGCGCCACCGATCTCGGGACCACGGCGCAACGAATTGGCGCGTTCGCGAAAGAGCGCCATTTGAGCAATTCGATGGTCGCCTACAGCCTGCTGCGGGCGGGATTTCATCAATGAGGATTTGTGGCACGCGCTCGCGAGTCAGTTTCGAGCGCAGTGGCGCAAGAGCCGGGATGCTCAGCGCGAAGGCCAAAGAGACGGCGACGGCCCGAGCTATTACGTCGTCCGGCGTCACCGTTTGGGTAGCGCTCTGTTGCATTTCGTATCGCGTAGCATGGCCGCAGGTGCGCTAACCCCTACGAAAGCCGGCCAGGTCCTGGGCGTAAAGCCGCGAAGCGTCGCGCCCTTGCTGGCCGTCGTCGGCCTTTCTGGTCGGTCGGTGTAGGATCGCCATGCTTCATCTCCTTGACGCCAACGTTCTCATCACCGCGCACAACCTTTATTATCCTGTCGACGCCGTTCCCGAATTTTGGGCATGGTTGGTTCACAAAGGCCAATCCGGCGATCTTAAGATGCCGCTCGAAAACTACGAAGAAGTCAAAGACGGCAGCACGGATGCGGAAAAAGATTTGCTCTTCGGATGGATCAAAGTGGATAGGGTCAAGGCCGCGCTGCTGTTGGACGAGCAAGTCGATCAAGCCCTCGTCGCTCGTGTAATCAATGAGGGATATGCGCCGGACTTAACGGATGACGAGATTGTGCAGCTCGGCCGTGACCCTTTCCTGATCGCATACGGGTTGGCGTCAGCCGCCAACCGATGCGTTGTGACAACTGAAGTCTCGGCTCCGAGTAAGCAGCGCCAAAATCGCAAAATCCCAGACGTTTGCGCCACAATGGGCGTACTATGCTGCGACACCTTCGTGATGATGAGGACACTCGGATTTAAGACCGGATGGAGCGGCTAGACGCGCAGGCCGCAATGCAGCAGAATTATGCATCTCCTCGTTCGCTTGGTTTTGCATCGCGGTCGTTCATGGCCTCGATCAGCCGGCGGAGACCGCTGTGCATGGCGCCGACATCCGCGCCGGCGAGCCGGCGTGCGAGTTCCGCGTGGCGGACGTCAGCCGCCTTGGCGATCTCCGCCAGCGCCGATCGGCCGCGGGCGTTCAGCACGAGATGCGGCGCGGTGCGGTGATCGGGGTTCGGTTCGAAGGTCGCTGAGTTTTCCGCGACCAGGAGGTCGGCGATCCGCTGCACGTTCTGCCGGCTGACGCCGAGGCGACGGGCGATCTGTGCGACCGTCAGCGGCGCGCCCGAGGCCGCGCTCATCACCTGCCAGCGCGCCTGCGTCTGCCCGACCGTCGCGGCGATCGCCTCGCCCGAGGCGCGAAAGCGGCCGGCCAGCTCGTAGACGTCGGCCACGATCAGCGGAAGCAGGGCGGCGGGCGAAGGGTCGCGGTTCATGGTGCTATATTGTCATATAGACATTCTATTGTCAATGTGGGAATCTGGACGCGGCGGCGGGCGAGGGCGCCGATTGGGTTTTGACCCGAAAGCGTCATCCCTTCAGACTGAATCGGAGGAATTCTACTGGTCGCTTCCGCTTTCGATAATTCTGCGACAATTGCTTGGCTAAAATCCGGATGTCCCATACAATGACATCGTGAGTTCCAGAAGCGTCCGTCTCGTCATCGTTGCGTTGTGCGCCGCACAGTTCGACCGCCGGCGGTTTCCTCAACGGCGGAGGCGCCCTGACCGCGGTGAATTCCCGGGCAACCGCGCAGTCGTCATGGCCGGGCTTGACCCGGCCATCCACGCGGCTCCGTTTATCGAGGAGTTCCGAGGGCTGCCGCGGAGTTCTGCAAGATCCTTAATTTACTCATCTTTGCGGTACGGAGCGGTGATGCTTTGGGATATTGTGCAGCACTTCTGCGTGGATGGCCGGGTCAAGCCCGGCCATGACGCCCCCAAGAGCTGCACCGAAATTTTACCGAGTCGCCGAGAAATAGCCGGTTACGCAACTCGCGCGTAAGCCCTTGATAAGGCCTAAGTCCGGGAAAGGAATTGCAATCTTTGGCAGGAAATTGCAGGCCGTTTGCAAGCCGCCGGCAGCAAACCGCAAGCCTTTGCAAGCTTCCTGAAAGAAATGGCAGGGGTGCGGGCGCGGACAGCGAGCCCCGGTTCAAGCCCGGACCGCCACGACGACCGCCTCGGCCGCCCGGGACTCCGCCCGGGCGCGCGGTGACAGATTTTCGAGCCTAAGCGCTTGAAAAAGGCCGGTCGGCGCCAAACCTAACTCACGCGTCCTTGACAAAGGTCGAGCGCGGCGGGAAGCCCGCGGACGACAAGCGGAAAAAGCAGGATAGGACCCATGGCGTCTCGCGACGAGGTGATGGCGGCGCTCGCCGGAGTGCCGGGCCCGGACGGACGGACGCCCTTGCCCGACTCGGGCGCCGTGTCGGGTCTCACCCTTCGCGACGGCAAGGTCTTCCTCGCCATCGTCATCGACCCGGCCGCGGCGCGGACGATGGAAGCGATGCGCGCGAGAGCCGAGGCCGCGATCAAGGCGCTGCCCGGCGTGACCGGCGCGGTCGTCACCCTGACCGCCGAGGCGGCGCGCGGCGCGGCCGCCGCGCCGCCGGGGCCTGCGCATGCGCATGGCCAGCCGCAGCGGACCGGTCCCGGCGCGCGCGGCCAGCCGATCCCCGGCGTCAAGCGGATCATTGCGGTTGCCTCCGGCAAGGGCGGCGTCGGCAAGTCGACGGTCGCCTGCAATCTCGCGGTCGGCCTGGCGAAGATGGGCCTCAAGGTCGGCGTGCTCGACGCCGATCTCTTCGGGCCGTCGATGCCGAAGCTGTTCGGCCTGTCGCGGAAGCCCGAGATCGGGCCCGATGGGCAGAAGCTCATCCCGCTCGAGGCCTATGGCGTCAAGGTGATGTCGATCGGCTTCCTCATCGAGGAGGGCGCGCCGGTGATCTGGCGCGGGCCGATGGTGATGTCGGCCCTGAACCAGCTCCTGCGCGAGGTCGCCTGGGGCGAACTCGACGTGCTCGTCGTCGACATGCCGCCGGGCACCGGCGACACGCAGCTCACCATGGCGCAGAACGTGCCGCTGTCGGGAGCGGTGATCGTCTCGACGCCGCAGGATCTGGCGCTGATCGACGCAAGGCGCGGCATCGCCATGTTCAAGCAGACGCAGGTGCCGCTGATCGGCATCGTCGAGAACATGAGCTATTTCGTCTGCCCGCACTGCGGCGGCCGCACCGACGTCTTCTCGCACGGCGGCGCGAGACGCGAGGCGGAAAAGCTCGGCGTCCCATTCCTCGGCGAGGCGCCGCTCGACATCGCCATCCGGCTGAATTCCGACGAGGGGCGGCCAATCGTCGCCAGCCTGCCCGAGGGCGCCCAGGCGCTGGCCTTCCTCGACATCGCCAGGCAGGTGGCCGAGACGCTCGAAGCCGGCGCGCCCGGGACCAAGCCGCCCCCGCGCATCCGCATCCTCTGAGCTGAAGGCGCCTTGCTCATGTCGTGGCCGACCGACATCACCGTGACCGACAAGGGCCGCGCGCTCGAAGTCGTCTTCGACGACGGCGAGACGGTGCGCCTGACCGCCGAACGGCTCAGGGTCGAGAGCCCGAGCGCCGAAGTGCAGGGTCATTCGCCGAGCCAGAAGAAATTGCTGACGGGCAAGGAAAACGTCGCCATCGTCGGGGTCGAGCCGGTCGGCAATTATGCGGTGAAGCTCGTCTTCGACGACGGGCACGACACCGGGCTCTATACGTGGGACTATCTGCGCAGGCTCGCCGTGTAGGGCTTGCGGCTTAAGGCCGCCGGACGGCTACGCGCCAATTCCGCGGGCGCAGACATAGAGGCCGACCAGAACGACCATGACGGCGAAAACGATCCTGAGCGCGCCATTTTGCCTCGCCAGCGCCCGGCCGAAACTCACGCCGGCCGCGCCGCCCGCGAGCCCGCCGGCGATGAACAATCCGGCGATCCGCCAGTCGATCAGGCCGGAGACAGCGTAGTTCGCGGCGGTGGTCGCGCCGAAGGCGGCGACGGAAACGAGCGAGGTGCCGATCGCCGCGCCGATCGGCATGCCGGTCGCCATGATCAGGCCGGGCACAATCAGGAAGCCGGCGCCGATGCCGAAGAAGCCGGCGAGCAAGCCCACGCCGAAGCCGATCGCGACCAGCGAAGGAACGAGCCGCGCCGCCGTCGCCGCAGTCAACCGGACGTCATGATGCTCGGCGCGCCGCGGGCGCCGCAGCATCAGGGATCCGACGGCGATCATGAGCATGCCAAAGAGCAGGAGCAGGCGCTGGCCGTCGACGAGCTTGGCGAAGCTGGAGCCGGCGAACGCGCCGGCAATTCCCGCCAGCGAGAAGACGATTGCGCACCGCCACTTGACGTTGCCCGCGCGCGCGTGGGCGAGAAGGCCGGCGGCGGCGCTGACGCAGACGCCGATGGCGCTCGTTCCGATCGCCACATGCGGCGAGGCGACGCCGACGCCGTAGACCAGCAGAGGAACAGCGAGGATCGAGCCCCCGCCGCCGACCAGGCCGAGGACGGCGCCGACCACCGATCCGGCAGCGACCGGAGCCAGATCGACAAAAGACGGAGCGATCAGAGGATTCAAGGGGGAAGCGCTAACCGCCGTCGGGCCGGCATCGCGAGATCAGAATGCGCCCAGCACCGTACCGGCGATCTCGCACTGAAAGCCGTCGAGAGCCTGCGAGACGGCCTTGATGTCTTTCGTCCTGCTGCGGTGGCGCCGCGCGACGAGAATCGCCGAGCCGACGCGCGAGGCGACGACATAGGCGTCGGCGTTCTCCAGCGCCGCCGGCGTGTCGTAGATGACGACGCCGTAATTTCGCTGCGCGCCTTGCGACAGGTTGAGGAATTCCTTGGAGCTGAGGAGTTCCTGCGGATGGGGAGCGGTGGCGCCGGCGGCGAGCAGCGATAGGCCAGGGACGATGTCGATGGCGACGGTCGGCGAATTGGGCTCGCGGTAGGTCAAGGCCTCGACAAGGCCTTCGCTCTTCGGACTGACGCCGAACACAGTCGCGAGCCTCGGCCGTCTGAGGTTGGCGTCGACGAGAAGGGTCGGCACGGCCATCTGGGCGAAAGACAGAGCCAGGTTGGCGGCGAAATAGGTGGCGCCGACGCCGGAGCGCGCGCCGATCACCGCGAAAGCGTTCTTCCCCTGGGAAAGAGCACCGGTCGCGAGACCCGAGCGCACCGACCGGAACGCTTCAGCGCCCTTGCTGAAGGGCTGATAGCCGACGATCAGCTCGCGGGAAAAGCGCGCCTCGTCGCTGCCGAAATTCAGGACAGGATAATTGTAGAGCTTCGAAAGCGCCAGAAAGAGGCTATCTCTCCGCACGAGACCCAGCGTGATCGCCGCTTCGCCGAAGGTCAGGCCCTTGCGACGCTGAAAGCTGCGGATGGCCTCGACCTGCGCCTCGCTCAGATTGCCGGCGGCGAGAATCTGCTGTTCAATCGGATCCCGCGCCTGCCGGACGGAAAGGAGGTCGGAATCCAACGGGCGATTTGCTTCGATCGTCATCAGCTCTCGCTTTTCAATGACCGGTGGTCGCCGACGTTCTCGACGAATGGTCGAAGCCAGCGCTTTCAATATTCCTTATACAGGCCTTGCGCTAGCCTGACCGGCGCCTTGTCAGAAAATGCGCTCGTTGACGATGATCGTGTCGTTCGGCTCAACTTGATCATCGAGGGACACAGGCATCTCTTCCATTTGACCGTCCGCCGCCTTTCGCTTGACCCACATACGGGATTCGGAGCCGAGAGGCGCCAAGCCGCCCGCTATCGAAAGCGCCTGCTGCACCGTAAGGGGCCGCAACAATGGAAATTCCCCCGCGTGACCGACGTAACCGTACACATAAAAGAACGGCGTAAGTTCGACAAAAACCTCGTCGTCATTGCGGATCAGAATGTTCGCACCATCGATCTTTCCTGTAATCAAATCTCTGCCGTTGTAGCGGGTGGTGACAATGCCGTGGGCGCCCTTCCTCCGAAGGATAACGGTCCCGCCGGTTTCCCGCAATCCGCCCGCCCTGGCCAGGAGCTGAGTGAGAGTCGTCGTCCGATCGATCGTGTAGATGCCCGGGGCGCCCACTTGCCCCTGCACGCTCGCCTGCGTGCCGAAGTTCGTGATCTCGATGAGGACGTGCGGCTCGGTGACGATCTGTCGGGCCGCCAGCCGCCGCTCGATGAGGCGAGCCAACGCGTCTTCAGACAGCCCGGCAGCCTTGACGCGGCCGACGTAGGGGAAGTTGATGGTTCCGTCGAGCTCGACGCGCGTCGTGGTGTCAAGGTCGGGCTGACCGACGACCTTAATCGCCAGGACATCGGACGGCGTTAAGACGCGCCCTTCAGCGCAAGCCTGCCCCACGGCGACCGCCGCCGCTAAGGCGAGCGCGCCGAGGCAGGATATACAATGCCGCATCATTCGCTTCGTCGTTTTCATCTGTCCGTGCTCCGGGATTGGAGTCTCAGCAAGGGCGTGGTTCACCGTCAAGAGCGCAATGTTTGCGGGCGTGACAATGCCAGATTTACGCTCCTTGGTATATTGATAGCTGAGCACAGCCTGAAGAAAGGACGTCCTGGCATGGGTGGCGTTCACCTTGAACAAGGAGACGGTCGAGCTTTGAACGCCCGGCGGTCAACTCCCTCGGTCTGGTCAGCGCACAGGTCAAGTCAGCAACTCCGCCAATGGTTCGCGTCCAATGCTGCCGCAGCGTCACCCATACCCACTTGCGCCTTTGGGCGACAAGGCGAGCAAAGCGACAGTTCACCAAACGCCGCGCCAATGCATTAGACATAAATGTCTAGACCGGAGTCGCCAAGTTCGCTAGCCTTGCGCCTGCGGATCGGTTTCGCTGGGAGAGCAAGTTGGATTCTCATTATCGGGTCGTCGTCATAGGCGGCGGCGTCGTTGGGGCGTCGGTCCTCTACCACCTGGCGAAATTCGGCTGGACCAGCATCGCGCTCATCGAGCGCTCGGTTCTGACCGCCGGTTCGTCCTGGCATGCCGCCGGCGGGTTCCATGCGCTCAACGCCAATCCCAACATGGCGATTCTGCAGGCCTATACGATCGATCTTTTGAAAGAGGTCGAGGCCGAGTCAGGCCAGGCGATCGGCATGCACATGACCGGGGGCATTCATGTCGCCTCCGCTCCGGAGCGGTGGGAGTGGCTGCAGTCGTCCTATCGCCGTTTTCAGGCGATCGGAATCGAGGACGTGCGGTTGGTGACGCCGGAAGAAATCAAGGCGCTCTGCCCCATCATCAACATCGAGGGCGTCCTCGGCGGCATGTGGGCGAACCGCGAGGGCTACGTCGACACGACGGGCACGGTCTGGGCGTATGCCGCGGCGGCGAAGAAGCGAGGAGCGGCTGTTATCGAACACAATCGGGTGCTCGAGCTCAACCAGCGGGCCAATCGGACCTGGGACGTCGTGACCGAGAAGGGGACGATCAACGCCGAACATGTGGTCAACGCTGCGGGCCTTTGGGCGAAGCAGGTCGGACGGATGGTCGGGCTCGACCTCCCTGTATCTCCGCTCGAGCACCACTACCTCCTGACCGAGACGATCCCCGAAATCGAAGCGCTCAAGGCCGAACTGCCGATGGTAGTGGATCTCGAGGGCTACACCTATATGCGGCAGGACCAGAAGGGCATGCTGGTCGGCATTTACGAGACCCACCCGCAGCACTGGTCGATGGACGGGGCGCCATGGAATTATGGCGTTGAACTTCTTCAAGAGAATATCGATCGCATTTCCGGCGAGCTCGAGCTCGTCTTCCGACGCTATCCTGTGCTGCAGACGGCCGGCATACGAAAATGGGTTAACGGCGCCTTTACCTTTTCCCCGGACGGCAATCCGCTGGTCGGGCCGATCGACGGCAAGCCGGGCTACTGGCTCGCCTGCGGGGTGATGGCGGGCTTCCTGCAAGGCGGCGGCGTTGGTAAGGCTCTCGCCGAGTGGATGATCCGGAGCGAAACCACCGAGGACGCCTATGGCCTCGACATCGCCCGGTACGGCCCCCATACGTCCAATCGCGAATATATCCGACAGACGACCGGAGAATTCTACGCCCGCCGTTTCGTCATGACCTACCCGAACGAGCAGTTGCCCGCCGGTCGCCCGCTGAAAACGACGACTGCATACGACGCGATGACGGCGGCCGGTTGCCAATGGGGCAATTCCTGGGGACTTGAAGTTCCGCTCTACTTCGCCCCGCCGGGGTTCAAGGAGAAGCCGACGCTCAGGCGTTCGAACGCCTTCGAGATCGTCGGCGCCGAGTGCCGCATGGTGCGGGAAGGCGTGGGCCTTCTCGATATCGCGTCGTTCTCGCGCTACGAAGTGACGGGTCCCGAGGCCGGAAACTGGCTCGATTGGCTGATGGTCTCCCGCGTGCCGAAGGCGGGCCGGGCTCGGCTCGCGCCGATGCTGTCCGAGACGGGCAAGCTCAAGGGGGATCTGACGGTGATCAACTGGGGCGACGGCGTCTACTGGATCGAAGGCTCCTACTATCTTCGCCAATGGCACATGCGCTGGTTCGCCGACCATGCGCGCGAGGGCGCCTACGTGCGCGACATTTCCGACGACGTGATCGGCTTTTCCCTGTCCGGCCCCAAGTCGCGGGCGCTGCTCGAGCGGGTCACCCATCAGGACGTCTCGAACGCCGCCCTGCCTTTCATGGGGGCCGCGGTCCTCGACGTCGGCCTGGTGCGGGCGAATGTGGCGCGCCTGTCGGTCACCGGCGAACTTGGTTATGAGATCAATTGCCGCGCGCTGGAACATACGACGCTGCGGCGAACCCTGCTCGCCGCCGGTCACGACCTCGGCGTAAAGGAATACGGCTACAACGCCCTGCTGGCGCTCCGTCTGGAGAAGAGCTTCGGCATCTGGTCCGCCGAGTTCACCCAGGCCTACACGCCGCGGATGACCGGCATGGACCGCTGGATCGCCTGGGACAAGGCAGAGTTCGTCGGCAAGAAGGCGGCGCTTGCCGAGCGCGAGGGCCCCGCTCCCTGGCGCGAGCTGGTGACGCTCGAGATCGACGCGCTCGACGCCGACGCCTCGGGTTACGAACCGGTCTGGCGAAAAGGCGACAAGGTCGGCTTCGTGACCTCCGGCGGCTACGGCCACACGATCGCCAAGAGCCTGGCGATGGCGCTCGTCGCGCCCGAGGCGGCCGAAGTCGGAACCGACCTCGCCGTCCATATCGTCGGCGAAGAACGCAGCGCGAGAGTCATCGCCCCTTCGCCCTACGATCCTGCCGGCAGGGCGATGCGCGCGTGACGCCGGCGGAGCCGCTTGCGGCGGCGGAAGCCAGGGCCGGTCCGCCCGGCAACGTTAAGGCGACGCGCGAAGACTGGCTCAAGCGCGCCCTCAGCGTGTTGGCTGTCGAGGGCGTCGCGCGCGTCACGGTCCTGAATCTCGGCGAACGGCTCGGCGTTTCCCGCTCGAGCTTTTACTGGTATTTCAAGAATCGCGACGATTTGCTCGACGCCCTGCTGGGGCGATGGGAAGCAATCAACACCCGCTCGATCGTCAGCTGGGCCCGGGCGCCCGCAGCCTCGATCAATGAGGCGGTGTGCAACGTCTTCCGCTGCTGGGTCAACCCGGAGATCTTCAGCCCGCGGCTCGATTTCGCGGTGCGCGAATGGGCCAGGCGATCGGCCAAGGTCCGAAAGGCCCTCGATCGATCCGACAGCGAGCAAATCTCCGCCATCAGCGAAATGTTCGTTCGCTTCGGTTACCGCAGCGAGGACGCATCGGTGAGGGCGCGGGTGCTTTATTACACGCAGATCGGCTATTACGCCCTCGACATCCGCGAGCCGATGGAGTCGCGCCTGGCGCTCACGCCGCACTATCTCGCAGCCATTACCGGGGTCGCTCCGAGCGCCGCGGACACCGCCTCGTTTTTCGCCTATGCCGTGCAGCACGCCGACAGCCCCGACTTCCCCCTGGTCGAAGGCGGCCGATGAGCCCGCGTTATTCCGCCTGGAGCCTGCTGCGCGAAGGTCTAGGCGGCGCCAAGGGCTGGACCCAGGCCTGGCGCAAGGCGAGCCCGAAGCCGGCTTACGATTTTGTCGTCGTCGGCGGCGGCGGCCATGGGCTGGCGACAGCCTATTATCTCGCCAAGAACCACGGCAGCACGCGCGTCTGCGTGGTCGAGAAGGGATGGCTCGGCGGCGGCAACACCGGACGCAACACGACGGTCGTGCGCTCGAACTACTTCTGGCCGGAATCGGTCGCGCTCTACGATCTCGCGCTGCGTCTCTACGAGGGATTGTCGCGCGAGCTCAACTTCAACGTGATGCTGAGCCAGCGCGGGATCCTCAACGTGTCCCATACGCCGGCGCAGCTCGAAATCGCCGCCCGCGTCGCCAACGCCATGCAGCTCAACGGCGTCGACGCCGAGCTCTGGGGACCCGACGAGATCCGCAAGCGCCTGCCGCTGATGACCCAGTCGCTCGACTCGCGCTACCTGCCGAACGGCGGCGTCTGGCAGCCGCGCGGCGGCACCGCCCGCCACGACGCGGTCGCCTGGGGCTACGCGCGCGCGGCGGATGGGCTCGGCGTCGACATTGTCGAGAATTGCGAAGTCACGGGTTTTATCATGCAGAACGGCGCCTGCGTCGGAGTCGAGACGGCCGAGGGCGAAATCCGGGCCGGGGCGGTCGGCGTGGCGGTCGCCGGGCATTCTTCGCAGCTGATGGCGAAGGCCGGCGTCAAGCTGCCGATCCATTCCTACGCCCTGCAGGCCATGGTCAGCGAGCCGGTCAAGCCCTGCCTCGACATCGTTCTGCTGCACCTTGGCACGGGCGTCTACGCCAGCCAGTCGGACAAGGGGGAGATCGTCTTCGGCGGCGGTCTCGACCGCATCCCCTCCTACGGCCAGCGCGGCAATCCGCCGGTGCAGGAGCTCGTCGTCTCCGGCCTCCTCGACATGTTTCCCGCCTTCGGCCAATTGAAGCTGATGCGGCAATGGGCCGGCGTCGTCGACGTCGTCCCGGACTCCTCGCCAATCATCGGTCCGGCGCCGAAAACCGGGATCTTTCTCAACTGCGGCTGGGGCACCGGCGGCTTCAAGGCGATCCCGGCCGGCGGGACGCTGCTCGCGCATCTGATGGCGAGCGGCTCGCACCACCCGATCAGCCGCCCCTTCGACCTCGACCGCTTCGCCGCGGGCCGGCTGATCGACGAGGCAGCCGGCTCCGGCATCGCGCATTGAGGCGTATTCGCCTTGGGGGATGGTCGCTCCGGTTGCGGCGTCAGGCGGAGACAGCCGCCGTCGGCGGTCGCGACGCGAGCGCTTTCAGGGTCTTAGGCGCCCTTTCGTGCAACTTTCGCGGCTTTCTGCCGCACTCAATCGGCTATATACCAATGATGTCAATTAGTTAGATAATAGAGATATCCTTGTCGTCGTCAGCCGAGGCCGGCGCCGGCGCCGCGTCACGCCCGCCAGGCGCTGCCGCAAGCGCGAGCGGGCTGGCGGCGCGGGTCAGCGCGAGAGGCGCCGGCGTTGACGGCGACCGGGCCGCGCGCGACGCGCGAAGCGTCTGCCGATTTCTGCCGTCAAGCCCATGAAAGCGGCCGAGTTCGGCGACGAGCTTGATATAGGGCGCGAAGGCCTTGGGGTCGCCCTGCGCCAGCTTTAAGTCGGCATGCGAGAGCGCCCGGTTGAGCCGGGCTACCTGGACATGAATATAGCGGTCGGGCGCGTCGAGCCGCCGTTCGTCGATCGCGGCGTCGATGACGCGCCGCACGGTGGCGACGCTGGCTCCCATCACGTCGGCGATCTGCCGATGGGTGTAGCCGGAGGCGAAGAGCTCGAACCAGGCCTCGCGCCGCTCGATTCGTTTCGCCCGGCGCGCCCTGGCGGCGGCCCGCGTCCGGGCCCGTTGAGTGGGAAATTTGGGGTCTTCGGTCATTGGGGCGCCCGATGCGTCGGATATTACGGTAATCGGAAATCAAGATAGCATGAATTCTGCTATTTGAAAAGTGTCATTTGCCGAACCCCCGCCGAACCCGCTCGTGCGTGACAGTGGATTCCGGAGACGGCGCACTTAACCTGCGACCGGCGCTTCGCCGACGAAATTTGATGCACCGTCACCGGAGCTCGCGGCGGTAATGATAGCGATAGAGTTCCGTAACAAAGCCCAGTTTGCGATAGAGAGCGCGCGCTGCGTCGTTGTCGGCGGCCACCTGCAAACAGGCCCTGCAAGCGCCTTCTCGGCGCGCCCATCCCATCAGGTCGCCGACGGTTCGATACCCGAAGCCTTGCCGACGGAAGCCGGCGTCGGTGGCGACGGATTCCACGACAAGCAGGTCTTGGTGGATCGCGCCATAGGCGACCGATACGATCTGACCCAGGCAGCGGGCCGCCGCAAAGGCCTTGGGCAAGGCGATCGCGTCAATCATCGCCAGATAGACCTGATGTCCTGCCTCCGAAATCGGCGTCAAGCGCAGCTTTGCCGAGAGCCACTCGGCGTCGGGAGCCGTTGCGATGGCGACGTCGCGGACACGTGCGAGCAAAGCAACGTCCAGATTTGCCATGAGCGTGCAAGATTCGCCTTCAGCAAGAAACCCGGCGCGTTCGAGGGGCCGATCCATTCCCTCCGCCATCGAGGGCACGCGAAAGAGCGCCGGTTGATTGCGGGCGTGGTACAGGCGCTGTGCCGCCTCGATGATGATCGTTGGATCGTGCGAGCGCGCCCGAAGCGGATTGACGGAATTGGTTCGCCGGGTCGGCCCGCCCGAGAATCGCAGCAGCCACTTATCGAGAACCACTTGTCTTGGGGACGGCCAGGCGTTCAGGCAAGCTTCCTCGACACGCCATGTCAAATCGCCTATGGCCCTGCTCATCGTTGCTCGCGTTCCGCTCCCAGCGCCACGATCGATCCTTGGGCGCCTTTCCTCGTGTTAGACGACACAGGCCTGCGTCTTTGCCATCGCGGGCGCCGGTCGAGATCAGCGAACGATTAAGCCGCCATCGCGTTCTACAGGACCCTCCACTGGCGGGAAGAAGATTTTGTTCGCCATAGAGACGTCAATTTGACGACCCCCCGAACGAAAAATCTGAACGCGATCGGCATCATCGTCGGCCGGACGATGTTCACGAATAGACAGTAGGTGGTTCTTCCAATTCGTTGAAGGATCGGTGCATAAGTCCGACCTGGTCGCGACGGCTCCGGCCATGCGCGCCTGGCCGTCGCAGGCCGCTCACTCCCCTCCCGTCACTGACCGACGAAGGAATCCTCGGTTGCGCCGAGGGGCTTCCAGGCGTCCGAGCCGGACTGGAAGGTCACGCGCCCGAGCGCGCCTGCAATCAGCACGATCGCCAGCGCCGCGGCGATGAAATACCTCCACGAAGAAAGCTCTTTCCTTCCGGGAAATTGAGCCCTGTCGCGCGAAAACGTTTCGACGCCATGCATGTCCAACCCTCCTCGCGCGATTTGGCCCGATCATCGACGACCGGCCTTCGCTACGCTGTTGCGTACAGCCAAACGCGACGGCGGGCAGTGACGCGCCTCACAGTGTTGTTTCCCGGGGAGCGTCTTTCGAGGAGCCGGCGCGAGAGCCGCCGTAGCAAAGCGGCGACCGCGGGCCATCGCGTGGCAAGCAACGGCTCCGGGCTGCGCTTGAGTTCAACGTTGAGCGCGCGTATTGAGCAAAGCTTCATCCATTTTCGTTATCGGCTTTTCCGATGCGCAAGCTTGCAATGATCGTTTGTCTCGACCAGCGGACGAACCTTCGCGCGTTCGTGGCGGCTCCATCTTTTCGCCTTGCCCGACAACGATAAGAACGCGAGCGGCAATGACGATCAGCAATCCCTTCCAGAGGCGATACGCCTTGGTCCTCAATTCCGACCCGGATCCCGGCACGGGCAGTCCGGGACGGACCGACCCTCGAGCTCACTTTGTCGGGCGAGCCCGGCGCCGCCGCATCTAAAGAAGGAAACCCCATGTATATCGCCATGAATCGCTTCAAGGTCATCAAGGGCGGCGAGAGCGCGTTCGAACAGGTTTGGCTCTCGCGCGACAGCCATCTCGACCGCGTGCCCGGGTTCCTCGAGTTCCATCTGTTGCGCGGGCCTGAGCGCGAGGATCACGTGCTCTATTCGTCGCACACGCTCTGGGCGAGCAAGAACGCCTTCACCGCCTGGACGCAGTCCGAACATTTTCGCATGGCCCACCGCGACGCCGGCGCCAACAAGCCGCTCTATCTCGGCCATCCCGAGTTCGAGGGCTTTGAAGTGCTGCAGACGATTAAGACCTCGAACGCGCTGGATCAGCCGGCGGATTGGCGACCGGTGGCGATGGCGATCGAAGCGTAGCGGTTGCCTTGTGAATACGGAGAGGTCGTCGACGCGTGATTGCGCAATGCCCAAAGGCGACAAGTGTCACTTGACAGACGACACTTCGGATCGTATCCCGACCGCAGATGAAGATCCGGAGCATAAGGCATAAAGGTCTGCGGCGATTGATGGAGGCGGACGAACAGTCCGCGCTTCCGGCAGCCAGCATCGATAAAATCCGCGCCATCCTTTCTTTTCTGCAAGACATGGCGGCAGCGGACGAGTTGCGCGCCATGTCGAGCTGGAAGGCGCACCAATTGACCGGCGACCGAAAAGGCACGTGGGCGCTGCATGTGACGAAGAACTGGCGCATCACGTTCCAGATTGACCGCGAGGAGATCGAAATCATCGACCTGGATTACGAAGACTATCACTAGGAGCAAAACAGATGGCCGACGCAGGCTACCGCATGAAAAACCCGGTCCATCCGGGGGGATTTATCCGCCGCGAGATCATCGGGCCGCTCGAGCTATCCGTGACCTCCGCCGCCAGGATCCTCGACGTGTCGCGGCAAAGCCTTTCGACCCTCTTGAACGAGGGCGCGGACCTCTCCCCTGACATGGCCCTGCAAATCGAAAAAGCGTTCGGCGTGTCGATGGATACGCTGATGCGCATGCAAAACAGCTTTGACATCGCTGAGGCCCGCAGCCGCGAGGGCGAAATTAAGGTCGATCGCTACGTCCCGAAGACGAAGGATTCGACCGAGCGGAAACCGGCTTGAATTTCCGCGGTAGCAATAAACATGCTGCGCGTCACCTTCGAACGGTCGCTCTCTTTCGAACGAGGCAATGCACGTGATCAGCTTCCGTAAGGCGGAATTCGAGAGAGATCAAACGTTATGCCGACGAAAAAAATCGACACGGCCCCTGGGCCCGATAACGAAAACCCGGAATGGACGCGCGAGGACTTCAAGCGGGCGCGGCCGGCGCTGGCTGTGATCGGCGAAATTTTTGGCCCGGAAGCGTCGCGGGCGTCGCTCGGCGACGCGGCCGTCCGCGAAAGGCGAGCCCGAAGATCAATCAGACGCTGCGCCTCGACGCTGATGTCGTCGAGGCTTATCGGCGGCAAGGACGAGGCTGGCAGACGCGAATCAACGCCGTCCTGCGCGCCCACATGAACGATCGCGGCAAATAGGACCGCTCCCTGTCCCCGACTTGTCCCGAATCCGGGGTTACTCGGGGTCACGGTGACAGCCCGTCAATCGCTTTCATGCGTAAGGTCAGAGACTCCACGGCGTGGCGCGGCCAGAAAGATGCAATTGCGGACTCCGCCGCCAATTCCATCGAAGCGCATAGTCCTTTAGAGCAGGTCGCGATGATTGGAATCAGAGCCACACCGGTGAAGCGCGCGTCCCCTTCTCCCTTGCGGGAGAAGGTGGCCGGCGCTAGCCGGCCGGATGAGGGGTCCGCGCCGCAAGGCGCCCTCGATCAGGGCGCTATCGCGCCGGACCCCTCACCCCCAACCCCTCTCCCGCTTGCGACCCGCAAGGGGAGAGGGGAGGCGTGCGACGCCTCGATCTAAAGGCCCTCCCATGCAGATCTTCCCCTGCCCGTTCTGCGGGCCGCGCGACGAGACCGAGTTCCATTATGTCGGCGAGCCGAAGGCGCGGCCTGAACCGGCCGAGGCGGTCGGCGACGAGGAATGGGCCGCCTATCTCTATTTCAACGCCAACCCGAAGGGCGAAAGCCGCGAGATCTGGCTGCACACGACCTGCATGGAATCCTTCGTCATGACCCGCGACACGGCGACCAACGCCGTCCTCGGCAGCGAGGCTTTCGCAAGGCCGGTAGCATGAGCGGCTTTCGCCTTCCCGCGGGCGGTGCGGTCGATCGCGGCCGACCGCTCGCCTTCACTTTCGACGGCAGGCCCTTTCTCGGCTTCGCCGGCGACAGCATCGCTTCGGCGCTTGTCGCCAGCGGCGTCCGGATCGTCGGCCGCAGCTTCAAGTATCACCGGCCGCGCGGGGTCTGGGGGGCGTGGACGGAGGAGCCCAACGCCATCGTCGACGTGACGCGCGCGGGGCGGACGATTCCGAACCTTCGCGCCACCGTCGAACGGCTCGAGAACGATCTTCAAGCGCGTTCGGTCAATGCCGCGCCGACGGCGGCCGAGGACCGCGCCGCGCTCATCGACCGGTTCTCCGCCTTCCTGCCGGCGGGCTTCTACTACAAGACATTCTTGTGGCCACGCTGGGAATCCTACGAGCCGACGATCCGCGCCATGGCCGGCCTCGGCCGGGTCGACCCGGACAATCGCCCGCCCCCTAACAATCCGCACTTCCATGCGAGCTGCGACGTGCTGGTGGTCGGCGCCGGGCCGGCGGGCCTAGCGGCGGCGAAGGCGGCGGCGCAAAGCGGCCGCCGGGTGTTCCTCCTCGACGATCGGGCCGAAATCGGCGGACAGCTCATCCATCGCGGCGGCGCTATCGAAGGCGGGGACTGGCCCGAATGGGCCGCGAGCGCGGTCAGCGCAGTCGCCGCGCATGGCGGACGCGTCATGACGTCGACGACGGCGTTCGGCGTCTACGACCACAACCTCGTCTCCGCCTGGGAGCGGCGGGCGCCGCTGCCCGACGCGCTTTGGCGCATCCGGCCGAAAGCGATCATCGTCGCCGCGGGCGCGATCGAGCGGCCGCTGATCGTTCCCGACAACGACCGGCCGGGCGTCATGTCGGCCGACGCGGCGCTCGTCTATCTGCGCCGCTTCGGCGTCGTCGTCGGCCGGCGCATCGCCATCGCCACCAACAACGACAGCGCCTATCCGGTCGCCGAGGCGCTGAGCGAGGCGGGCGCCGAGGTCGAGATCTTCGACGCGCGGCCGGAGGCGCCGGCGACGCAGCTGAAAGTTCGCTGCGGCGCGGCGATCGAGAGCGTCGTCGGGCGGGCGGGCGTCGAGGCCGTTCGGGTCGCCGGCCAGAGCCGCGCCGTCGATGCGCTGCTCCTGTCCGGCGGCTGGTCGCCGACCGCGCATCTCTACGCCCAGGCGCGCGGCAGGCTGCGCTACGACGAGGCGCTCGCCGCGCTCGTTCCGGCGGGGGAAGTCGAAGGCGTCGCCGCCGCCGGCGCGGCGAATGGCGCGTTCACGCTCGACGAGGCCCTGAGGCAGGGCCACGCCGCCGGCGGCGGCCGCGGCGCGGCCCCCAATGCGGCCGCCGGCCAGTATCGCGTCACGGCGGCGTGGCCGAAGGCGGATGCGCCGGGCCGCCGGTGGATCGATTTCCAGAACGACGTGACCGTCAAGGACGTCGCGCTCGCGGCGCGCGAGGGCTACGTCTCGGTCGAGCATCTCAAGCGCTACACCACGCTCGGCATGGCGACCGACCAGGGCAAGACGTCGAACGTCAATGGCCTCGCCGCCATGGCCGCGCTGACCGGCCGGTCGATCGACGAGACGGGGACCACGACCTATCGCCCGCCCTTCGTCCCCGTGCCGATGGGGGTCGTCGCCGGTCGGCGACGCGGGGCGCTGATCAATCCGCTGAAGCGCCTGCCGCTCGAACGCGAGCACCGCGCCGAGGGCGCGCAGATGCGCGAATACGGCGGCTGGCTGAGACCCGCGTGGTACGGACCGGACGACCCCGAGCGCGCGATCCAGCGCGAAGCGGCGCGCGCCCGGGACGCGGTCGCGCTCTTCGACGGATCGTCGCTCGGCAAGATCGAGGTCATCGGCCCGGACGCCGCCCGGCTCGCCGACTTCCACAGCTATAATCGCCTGTCGAACCTGAAGCCGGGCAAGATCCGCTACGGCTTCCTCCTGACCGAGAGCGGGATCGTCTACGACGACGGCGTCACGCTGCGCTTGGCGGAAGACCGCTTTCTGGTCTCCTGCTCTTCCGGGCACGTCGATGCCGTCGTCACCCGGCTCGAGCTTTGGCGGCAGGACCGGTTCGATCCGCGGCGCGTCGTCGTCCACGATACGACGGCGCACTGGGCGACCCTGACGCTGACCGGCCCGCGCGCCCGCGATCTGGCGGCGGCGCTCGATCTCGGAGCCCCGCTCGACGACGAGAGCCTGCCGCATATGGCCTTCGCCAGCGCTTCGTTCGACGGCGCGCCGATGCGGATCGCGCGGGTCAGCTTCACCGGCGACCGCTCCTACGAGCTTTCCGTGCCGGCCGGACGGGCGAGCGCGCTCAGGGCGCGCATCGTCGAGCGGCTCCCCCAGTTCGGCGGCGGCCTCATGGGCCTCGAGGCGTTGATGATCCTGCGGGCCGAGAAAGGCTATATCGTCATCGGCAAGGATACCGACGGCACGACCATGCCGCAGGACCTCGGCGTCACGGGACCGCGCGATGCGCGTAAGGACGAATACATCGGCAAGCGTTCGCTGTTCCTGCCTGTCGCCAAGGACAAGGGCCGACGGCAGCTCGTTGGTCTGAGCGTCGCCCGGGGCGAAGCGCCGCTGCCGACCGGGGCGCATCTCGTCGCCGGCGCCGGCAAGTCCCGCCGTTCGCTGGGTTACGTGACCTCAAGCTATATGAGCCCGAGCCTCGGCCGTCCGATTGCGCTCGGGCTTGTCGAGGACGGATTGTCGCGCCTGGGCGAAACGCTCGGCGTCTATCACCTCGGGTCGGAACGGCGCGCCGCGATCGCGCCGATTGTCGCGCTCGATCCGGAGGGAAAGCGGCTGCATGCGTGAGATGAACTGGCCGCCGGCGCGGCCTGCGGAAGGGACGCTGATCGACCGGCCTCGGCTCGAGGCGCGGGCGATTTCCGGATTGGGCTCGACGCTGGTCTCGGGCGATCTCGAGCGGGCGATCGGGACTCTGGCGCCGGGCGCGCCGATGCTCGGTCTCCATGCGCTCGCGCCCGACGGGCCCTATGCCTTGCGTATCGCCCGCGACCGGGCGCTCCTCACGACCCCGGCCCCGATCGGCGCGGCGGACGGATGGCGCGACGGCTGGTGCGCGACGACCGTCGACGGCGGCTGGGCCGCGGTCGACATTGTCGGGCCGGATGCGCCGCTGGCGCTGATGCAGGCGACGTCGGCCGAGCTTAGCGGCGGCTCGCTGTCGGCCGCGGTCCGCTTCGCCGGGCTGCGCTGCCTCTTGGCGCGGACGGACGCGGGTTTCCGGCTGCATATCGAGGCGCCGTGGCTCGAGGCGCTGCTCATTTGGCTGGACGGGGCGTGAGCGGCCGCAGGACGCGAGGCTCGGATTGCTTCGGCCCTGCGGGCCTCGCAACGACGGTCGAGCGAGCGACGTCATTGCGGCGTCGACTTTGGCTTCGAAGACGGGCTAAGTGGCGCCCGACGCCGAAGCAAGAGCGCTGGGCAGGAGAACCATGAGTCCGCAGCATCCGGAAGAGCCCGTCGGCATCGATCTGCCGAAATCGCTCAAGGCGTCGCGCCGGGGCGCGATCGCGCATCTCAGGCTGGCGCGGTCGGAGAAGCGCAACGCGCTCGACGACGTGACCGTGCTGGGGCTCGAGTCCTTCTTCGTCCAGCTGCCGAAGGACGTCCGCGCCGTCGTCTTGACCGGCGAAGGGGCGCATTTCTCCGCCGGCCTCGACCTCTCGGAAGTCGCCGATCAGCGCGATCCGCTCGACGGGGTTCTTCATTCGCGCATGTGGCACCGGGCGTTCGAGGCGATCCAGTTCGGCCGCGTCCCGGTTATCGTCGCGATGCACGGCGCGGTGGTCGGCGGCGGGCTCGAGCTCGCCGCGGCGACCCATATCCGCATCGCCGAACGCTCGACCTATTACGGTCTGCCGGAGGGGCAGCGGGGCATCTTCCTTGGCGGCGGCGGTTCGGTCCGGATCGCCCGCCTCGTTGGCGTGGCGCGCGTCCAGGACATGATGCTGACCGGACGGACGCTCAGCGCCGAAGAAGGCCACCAGGCGGGCGTCACGCAATATCTGGTCGAGGACGGCAAGGGGCTCGAGAAGGCGATGGAGCTCGCCGGCAAGGCGGCCGCGAACACGGCGACGACGAATTTCGCCGTGCTGCACGCGCTGCCCCGTATCTTCGAGAGCGATCCCACGAGCGGCCTCCTGACCGAGTCGCTGATGGCGGCGATCGCCGAGCTCGGCCCCGAGGCCAAGGAGCGGCTGAAGGACTTTCTTGAAAAACGCGCGGCCAAGGTGGTGCGACAGGATTGAGCTGTTCAACAACATCCCGGAACAGGAACCTTTCCTTGTCATTGCCGGGAAGCGCGACTAGCTTATGACCAGTTTTCTAGTCACACGAGGACGATCATGCTCACGGTCAATCTGGCGCATGCCAAGGCGCATTTGAGCGAGCTTTTGGACAAGGTGGAAGCCGGGGAAGAGGTTGTCATCACCCGCCACGGCCGGGCCACGGCTCGGCTCCAGCCCGTGTTGCGCCCGAAACGTCCGCTGGCGGAGGCGCTGGACGAACTGGCTGCATTTCGCGCCAAACTGCCTCCCCAGAAGCGGTCGAGCGCGGAATTGCTGCGCGAGATGCGAGACGAAGGGCCGTAGGCGCGAATCGGGTGATCTACTTCGACACGAGTTTCCTCGCACCGCTCATTCTTCCGGAGTCGACCAGCGACAAGGTCACGGCGTTTGTTCGAGCGCTTTCGATCGAGGAGCAAGTAGCCAGCCATTGGACCACGCTCGAGTTTTCCTCGCTGGTCTCGCGGAAGGTTCGAATGGGCGATTTGGACGTAGAGAGCGCTGTGAGCGCCGACATTCGATTCGAAGCCATGATGGAAGAGTTCTTTGCCGTGTTCCTGCCGACCCGCGACGATTTCGATCTCGCAAAGCGATACCTGATGAAATTCGAGACCGGCTTGCGGGCGGCAGACGCGCTGCACTTGGCCGTCGCGAGCAATCATCACGCGACGGCCATCTACACCCTTGACAAAAGGCTGATCACGGCCGGGAAAATGCTTGGTCTGCCCGCCGCCATGGGGATTACGGGGACGTGATGTAGTTAGGGCGCCCCAGTAGACGCGGTGGCCGGACAGCGTCGGTTGCGCTTAGGCGAGCGCGGCTGCGATTGCCAGGGAGGACAGGTTGGCCAGGCTCAAACTGACTTTTGGTCCCCCCGACGTTACGGTCGAGCGCCGGCCCGACGGCGCGATGATCGTTCGCTCGCCCCATCCGCTCGGCCCCTATCCCTCGGCGATCACCGACTGGCTGGATCATTGGGCTAAGGTCGCGCCCGACCGGGTCTTCCTCGGGGAGCTGCGCGGCGGCGCCTGGCGCACGGTCACTTACGCGGCGGCGCGGGATACGGCGCGGCACGTCGCGCGAGGCCTGATCGACCGCGGTCTTGCGGTCGAGCGGCCGGTCGCCATCCTCTCGGGCAACAGCGTCGATCATGCGCTGGTCGGCCTCGGCGCGATGATCGCCGGCGTCCCCTATGCGCCCGTGTCGCCGCCCTATTCGCTGGTCGCCAAGGATTTCGCCAAGCTGAAGGCGATCCTCTCCATCCTGACGCCGGGGCTTGTGTTCGTCGCCGACGGCGCGCCCTTCGCCAGGGCGATCGAAGCGGCCGTGCCGGAGGATGTCGAAGTCATCGCGGGCGCGAACCCGCCGTCGTCGCGCCCCTCGACGACGCTTGAAGCGTTTCTCGCCAAGCCGGCCGGGCCCGAGGTCGATGCGGCGCAATCGAAAGTCGGCCCCGACACGATCGCCAAACTTCTCTTCACCTCCGGCTCGACCGGCGCGCCCAAAGGCGTCATCAACACCCACCGGATGATGGCCGCGAACCAGGCGATGCTGAAAGGCCTCAATCCGAGCTACGGCGCCGAGCCGCCGACGCTGATCGACTGGCTGCCGTGGAGCCACACCTTCGGCGGCAACAACAATTTCAATCTCGTGCTGGCGAACGGCGGCTCGTACTACATCGACGACGGCAAGCCGCTGCCCGGCGCGATCGAGGAGACGGTGCGGAACCTGCGCGAGATTTCGCCGACCGTCTATTACAACGTGCCGAAAGGCTTCGAGATGCTGCTGCCTTACCTCGATAAGGATGAGCAGCTGCGCTCGAGCCTGTTCGCCCGCCTGCAGTCCTTCGTCTACGCCGGCGCGGCGCTGCCGCCGCATGTGCGCGAGGAACTGGAGCGGCTCGGGCGCGAGACGACCGGCGAAACGGTTCCAATCCTGACGTCACTCGGCTCGACGGAGACCGGCCCCTCGGCGATCAGCGTGACGGAGCGCGCCTGCGAGCCGGGCGTCGTCGGCATTCCCAATCCGGGCGTCGAGGTCAAGCTCGTGCCGAACGGCGACAAGCTCGAAGCGCGGCTGAAAAGCCCGAGCATCACGCCGGGCTACTGGCGCCAGCCGGAACTGACCAAGGCGGCCTTCGACGAGGAGGGCTATTACAAGCTCGGCGATGCGCTGCGCTTCTTCGACGAGGGCGCTCCCGAACGCGGCTTCCTCTTCGACGGCCGGGTGGCGGAGGACTTCAAGCTCGCGACCGGCACCTGGGTCAGCGTCGGGCCCTTGCGGCTGAAGTTCGTCGCCCATTGCGCGCCCTATGTGACCGATGTGGTCGTCGCGGGACACGACCGCGACGACGCGGCGGCGCTCGTCGTGCCCAATCTCGCGGCCTGCCGGGACCTCGCCGGGATCGACGCGAGCGCCTCCGCCGCCGAGGTGCTCGCCTGCGAGCGCGTGCGCGAGAAATTCGCGCGTCTGCTCGCCGCGTTCAACAGGGCGGCGGCCGGCAGCTCGGGCCGCTTCGCCCGCATCCTGCTGATGGACGATCCGCCCTCGCTCGACACCAGCGAACTGACCGACAAAGGCTCGATCAACCAGCGCGCCGTGCTGGCGCATCGCGCCCAGATGGTTGAAGAGCTCTATGCCGAGACGCATTCGCCGCGCATCATCTCGCCCTGCGCCGGCTGACAGGATTGAACGCCCATGAATGTCAAAGACCTGGTCGCGATCGACGTGCACACCCACGCCGAGGTCTCTTGCCGGCAGCCGGCCGACGCCTTCTGGCAGCCCTACGAGGACGCGGCGAACAAGTATTTCAAGGCCGGCAAGCGCCCGACCATCGCCGAGACGGTCGCCTACTATCGCGAGCGCAAGATCGGGCTCGTCATGTTCACCGTCGACAGCGAGTTCGAGATCGGCGCCCGGCGCATCCCGAACGAGGAGGTGGCGGAGGCCGCCGCCGCCAATTCGGACATGATGATGGCCTTCGCCTCGATCGATCCGCACAAGGGCAAGATGGGCGTCCGGGAAGCGCGCGCCCTCATCGAGGCCGGGATCATCAAGGGCTTCAAATTCCATCCGACCGTGCAGGGCTTCTTCCCCAACGACCGCATGGCCTACGAACTTTACGAGCTGATCGCCGAGCACAAGCTGCCGGCGATCTTCCACAGCGGCCATTCCGGCATCGGCACGGGCATGCCCGGCGGCGGCGGCATGCGGCTCAAATACTCGAACCCGATCCATGTCGACGACGTGGCGGTCGACTTCCCCGACATGACGATCATCATCGCCCATCCCTCCTGGCCCTGGCAGGACGAGGCGCTCTCGGTCTGCCTGCACAAGCCCAACGTCTATATCGACCTGTCGGGCTGGAGCCCGAAATATTTTCCGCCGCAGCTCGTGCAGTACGCCAACGGCCAGCTCAAGACCAAGATGCTGTTCGGCTCGGACTTCCCGCTCATCCAGCCGGATCGGTGGATCAAGGACTTTCGCGAAGCGGGTTTCAAGCCCGAGGTGCACGAGCTCATTCTGAAGGAGAACGCGATCCGGGCGCTGAAGATCGGCGCGGCGGCTTAATTCGCTCTCGCCGATGCAGCCTTTCTCGTGGACGGAAGGGAGACGCGGAACCCTTGTCGCCGCCGGCAAACGCCTGGAAGCGGTCGCATACGGCCCGCCGCCGGGCTCGGCCCCGACAATCGTCATGCTGCATGAGGGCCTCGGCTGCGTTGCGCTCTGGCGGGACTTTCCGGCGAGGCTCGCCGAGGCGACCGGCTGGGGCGTCTTCGCCTATTCGCGGGCCGGCTATGGCGCGTCCGATCCGGTCGATCTGCCCAGGCCGCTCGACTACATGACGCTCGAGGCCCGGTCGAGCCTCCCCGAGCTCCTCGACGCGCTTGCATTTGAGCACGGAATTTTGCTTGGCCACAGCGACGGCGCCTCTATTGCGACCATCTACGCGGGCGAGCATCCCGACGACCGGCTTGAGGGCCTTGTCCTCATGGCGCCGCACCTCTTCGCCGAGGCGCAAGGTCTCGCTTCGATCGCCGAGGCGAAGCGCGCCTATGAGACCGGCGACCTGCGCGAGCGCCTGGCGAAATATCACGCGCATGTCGACAGCGCCTTCTTGGGCTGGAACGGCGCGTGGCTCGACCCCGGCTTCAAGGCCTGGAACATCGAGGAATTCGTCAATCGCTGGCGTGCGCCCGCGCTTCTCATTCAGGGCGCTGAGGACCAGTACGGCACGACGGCGCAGATACGCGCCATCGGACAGCGATCGCCGGCGCCGGTCCAAAGCCTGATACTCGACGGCTGCCGTCATTCGCCGCATCTTGAACAGCCACAGGCGACGCTCGACGCCATCGTCCGATTCTGCCAGCGCGGGTCTGGGGGGACGTTACGACCATGATCGCTGCTCGGATTCACGGTCACGGCGGCAACGAGGTTTTGCGCCTGGACGAGCTGCCGCCACCGGAACGCAAACCAGGCGAAGTCAGGATCCGCATGGTCGCGGGCGGACTCAACCGGGTAGATCTCTACATGCGCAACAGCGGCGCAGGCGTGACTCACCGGCTGCCGATCATCCTCGGTCTCGACGGCGCGGGCGTGGTCGAGGAGGCGGATGCCGGCTCGGCGTTTCGCGCGGGCGATCCGGTCGTTCTCTATCCGGTACAGTCTTGTGAGATTTGCGAGTTCTGCCGTAAGGGAGAGGGCGTGCTCTGCACGAAGGCGCAGATCTTCGGCGAGCAGGTCGACGGAACGTTCGCCGGCTTCGTCTGCGCTGCGGAGCGGAGCGTCTTTCGCAAGCCCGAGGCGCTCGATTTCCTCCAGGGCGCCTCGCTCAGCGTCGCCTGGCTGACCGCTTGGCGGATGATCCAGACGAAAGCGCGCCTCAAGGCCGGCGAGACGGTTCTCATCTTCGGCATCGGCGGCTCGGTTTCGCTCGCGGCGGCGCAGATCGCCAGCGCCATGGGCGCACGGACGATCGTGACGTCGCGCGATGCCAGGAAGCTCGAGCGCGCCCGCAAATTCGGGGCCGCCGAGGTCATTCACGACGATGACGGCAGTGTTGTCGACCGGGTCATGGAGATCACGCGCAAGCGCGGCGTGGATCTGGTGATCGAGAACGTCGGCAAGGCGGTCTGGCCGGCGGCGATGCGCTCGCTTGTGCGCGGCGGCCGCATCGTCACCTGCGGCGCGACGACGGGCGACGATCCGTCGGCGGACCTGCGTCGCCTGTTTATCCGCCAGCTGCAAATCTTCGGCTCGACCCTCGGCAACCGCTCCGAATTCGCCGCGATGCTCGACTTCATTGCCGATAAGGGAATGAGCCCGCATATCGACAGCGTCTTTCCCGTGCGAGACATTCACGCCGCGCTCGACCGGCTGGATTCGGGACGTCAGCTCGGGAAGATCGGCCTCATGATCGAAAACGGTCCCTTGTAAAAATCAAGAATTATGACGAAGCGACCTTTGGCTGAAACTCGCGGACTTTTGAGAGATCGAGACGGTGCGGCGCGGGGGCAAAGCCTGCGAGACCTAGCCACGACGATACTATTCGAACGTCGCAGGGTGACCAGATGCCCAGCATCTCTATCCTCTAGGCCGCGAACGTGATTTGGTCGGGGATCGCCTGACTACAATCCTGCCGAGGCGTCGCGATGGCCGGATTTTGGAATTTTATTCGTCGGAAAAGTAATCACGAGCTTGTGTTCTGGCTGGATCGGCTCGCGGCTTTCTTCGAACACCTGAGCGCCCTTACCACTGAGCCAGTACTCAAGCTCTATATACCGAACGCGATGGTTGTGTGTATCTACAAGGATGTTTCACGAGATATAGAAGTATGGGTAGGCGAGGTTAAAAATTATATCCCACGCTCCGAGTGGAGCAAGATTGTTTCTGAACTTGCAGGAACTGCAGACAGCTCCGGCTATGTCTTTCTGGACAAAAACGGAGAGCGAGTTTCTGTCACCCCTCTCGCCCGCGATAGCGTCCAATTCCGTTTTCACGCCATGAGTTTGGGCGGAGTGGTACGCGCGCGCAGATCCGATTTGGCCAAAAGCTTCACGAAATATCGAGAATACCTCGATGCTGAGGAGAAGAGTTGATCGCGTAGATCGCGTATGTCGAATACGTCGACACGCCAAACTTTGCCTCCGGCTGCTCTCGGTCTCAGTCCCGGCAGCCGAAAGCGATGCTCGACGCCATTCAGGCGGCGGGCGCCGGCTTGAACGTCAACGCCAGACCGTTCATACAATAGCGAAGCCCGGTCGGCTTCGGCCCGTCGTCGAAGACGTGCCCGAGATGACCGTCGCAGCGGCGGCACGACACCGCAGTGCGGGTCATCCCGAACGAATGGTCCTCTTTGGTGCTGACCGCGTTGTCCAGCGGCGCCCAGAAACTGGGCCAGCCGGTCCCGCTGTCGAATTTGGTCGCCGAGGAGAAGAGGTCGAGCCCGCATCCCGCGCAGGCGAAGGTCCCGCGCCGCTCCTCGTGCAGGAGGGGGCTGGTGAACGGCGGCTCGGTCCCGTCCTGGCGGAGGATGGCGTATTGCTGCGCCGTCAGGAGCTTGCGCCACTCGGCGTCGCTGCGGACGACATGATCCTCCGCGGCGGACCGGGCGACCGGAATTTGCAGGAGCTCTGCGCCCCCGATCACAGCAAGGCCGCGAATTGCGGCGCTCAGAGCGGCTCGACGCGTCAACATCCTCGCCTCCGGCGTTACGATTTCAGAACGACCCGCCCTAAGACCGCGCTCCCACCAACACCGGATCTGGGCGGTAGAGTTCCGGGAACAGCCGCTTCAGGTTTTGGAGCTTCGGCAGATCGTTGAAGACAATGTACGGATAGGTTGGATTTCGCGCCAAAAAATCCTGGTGATAGGCCTCGGCGCGGTAGAAGGTCTTGCCGGGCTCGACGCTGGTGACAATCGGGGCGCTGAAGGCGTGCGCCTGATCGAGCTCGGCGATATAGGCCTTCGCCACCCGCGCCTGTTCGTCATTCTGAGGGAAGATCGCGGAGCGATATTGCGTGCCTTCGTCCGGGCCCTGCCGGTTAAGCTCGGTGGGATCGTGCGCGGCAGAGAAGAAAACCTGCAAGATCCGGCCGTAGCTGATCGTGTGCGGATCGTAGACGATGCGCACCGACTCGGCGTGGCCCGTATCGCCGCGGCTCGTCATGTCGTAATGCGCGGTGTCCTTCGCCCCGCCATCGTAGCCCGAGACCGCGCTGATGACGCCGTTGACATGCTGGAACACGCCCTGGACGCCCCAGAAGCAGCCGCCCGCGACCACGGCGACCTCGGGCGAGGCGCCTCCGGCCGGCTCGTCGAGCGCGGGGGGAGGGATTTTGCGCGCCTCGTCCGCCGTCGAGGAGGACGTCGCAAGGCCGGCCGCGGCCGCCAGGGCAAAAAAGCAGACCGCGATAAGCGGCGAAGCGTGCTTGACTGAAGAGATCATGCGCCGGCTCCGGTTCGGGCGGAATCGCCAATGACGATTGTTCGCATTTGGGGCTGGCGACGTTACATCGCAATAGGACGCTTTTTCGGCGCCGGCGCCGAATCCCCCGGGTTACGCCGATCGGGCGGGGTGTTGACCAGGCGAGGCCGCCTGCTCCAAACATGTCTTCCGAACCTGCCAGGCATTCTGCCTGCCGCCCGCGACGAAGTCTCGCCCGGAGAAGCCTATGGTCGCGATCAACCCCGTCGCCGAATTGACGGTCGAAGGCGAGGTGGCGATCATCACGATCAATTCGCCGCCGGTCAACGCGCTGTCGCAAGCCGTTCGCGAAGGGCTTATGCGCGGCGTCGAGGCGGCCGAAGCGAAGGGCGCGGTCAAGGCGACCGTCATCGTCTGCGCCGGGCGCACCTTCATTGCCGGGGCCGACATCACCGAGTTCGGCAAGCCGCCCGCTGCGCCCTATCTCCCCGATGTGCTCGACCGGATCGAGAACGCGTCGAAGCCGGTCGTCGCGGCGCTGCACGGAACCGCGCTCGGCGGCGGATTCGAGGTGGCGCTGACGGCGCATTACCGCACCGCCGTCCCGTCGGCGAAATGCGGGCTGCCCGAAATCAAGCTCGGCCTCATCCCCGGCGCCGGCGGCACGCAGCGCCTGCCGCGGCTGATCGGCGTCGAGAAGTCGCTCGACGTCATTCTCTCCGGAACGCCCTTCGGCGCCCGCGAAGCGATGGAATGGGGCGTCGTCGACGAACTCGCCGAAGAAGGCAGGCTCAAGGACTCCGCTGTCGCTTTCGCCCGCCGTCTGATCGCCGAGAAGGCGCCTTTGAGGAAAGTCCGCGACCGCTCGGACAAGCTCGCGCCGGCGCGCGGCCATCCCGAGGTCTTCGACGACATCCGCAAGGCGAACGCGCGCAGGTTCCGCGGCTTCGAGGCTTGGGAGAAAGCGATCGAGTCGGTCAGGAACGCGGTCGACCTGCCGTTCGACGAGGGCATCGCGAAGGAGCGGGCGATGTTCATGGCGCTGCTTCAGACGACCCAGTCGAAGGCGCAACGGCATGTGTTCTTCGCCGAGCGACAGACCACCAAGATCGCCGATATCGGAGCGCACGAGCCCACGCGGCCGATCCGCAGCGTCGGCGTGCTCGGCGCCGGCACGATGGGCGGCGGCATCGCGATGAATTTCCTCTCCGCCGGCATTCCCGTCACCATCGTCGAGACGTCGAAGGAGGCGCTCGACCGCGGCGTTTCGATCATGCGGCGCAACTACGAAAACACCGCGAAAAAGGGCCGCCTGAGCATGGTCGACGTCGAGGAGCGGATGGGCAGGCTCGCCCCGACGCTCGACTTCGGCGCTCTCGGTCAGGCCGATCTCGTGATCGAGGCGGTGTACGAAGATATGGAGATCAAGAAGAGCGTGTTCGAGCGGCTCGACGGCGTCGCAAAGCCGGGCGCGATCCTCGCCTCCAACACCTCCTATCTCGACATCGATGTGATCGCCGCGAAGACGAAGCGGCCGGAAGACGTGCTCGGCATGCATTTCTTTTCGCCGGCCAATGTGATGCGCCTGCTCGAGATCGTGCGCGGGGCGAAGACGTCGAAATCCGTTCTGGCGACGATCGTGCAGCTCGCGCCCAAGATCGGCAAGGTTGGGGTCGTCGTCGGCGTCTGCTCCGGCTTCGTCGGCAACCGCATGCTGGCGGAGCGGCAGCGCGAGGCGATGAAACTCATCCTCGAGGGCGCGACGCCCTGGGAGGTCGAC
Source organism: uncultured Alphaproteobacteria bacterium (assembly GCA_963772555.1). Classification (GTDB taxonomy): domain Bacteria; phylum Pseudomonadota; class Alphaproteobacteria; order Rhizobiales; family Beijerinckiaceae; genus Roseiarcus. Next base: position 179,962 of record CAVYXQ010000008.1, read on the forward strand.
CGGGCGCTGGTCGATTTCGGCATGCCGATGGGACCGTTCGCCATGAGCGATCTCGCCGGCCTCGATATCGGCTGGTCGGCCGCGACGTCGAAGCGAGCGACCATTCGCGAAATCCTGTGCGAGGAGGGCCGGCGCGGGCAGAAGACCGGCGCCGGCTTCTACGACTACGACGAGGCGCGCAACGCCAAGCCCTCGGCGCATGTCGAGACGATCATCCGCGATTTCGCCGCCTCGAAGGGGATTGCGCAACGCAAGATCGACGGTCAGGAGATTCTCGAGCGCTGCCTCTATCCGATGATCAGTGTCGGGGCGAAGATCCTCGAAGAGGGCAAGGCGCAACGCGCCTCCGACATCGACATCGTCTGGATCTACGGTTACGGCTGGCCGGTCTATCGCGGCGGCCCGATGTTCTATGCCGACACCGTCGGGCTGAAGACAGTGCTCGCGAAGCTGAAAGAATTCGAGGCCAAGTTCGGCGACGACTTCAAGCCAGCGGCGCTTTTGGAGAGGCTCGCCGCCGAGGGAGGCGCGTTCTCGCGCTCGTAAAATGTGAGCCCTCATCCGGCGCTTCTTCCGCAAGCGGCAGAAGGGATCGCGCCCCCTTCTCCCGCTTGCGAGGCCAGCGTTAGAGGGGGCGGAACGCGAACGGGAGGGTCTTCATGCTGCAAACCTGGCGCTGGTTCGGGCCGGACGATCCGGTCACCCTCCAACACGCCGCTCAGGCGGGCGCGACGGGAATCGTCACCGCTCTCCATCACATGAACCGCGGCGAGATCTGGAGCGAGGACGACATCGCCAGGCGCCGCGGCGAGATCGAGCGGGCGGGCCTCGTCTGGTCGGTCGTCGAGAGCATCGCCGTCAGCGAGGAGATCAAGACGCGCAGCGGCGCGTTCCGGGAAAAAATCGACAACCACAAGCAGTCGATCCGCAACGCCGCGCGGGCCGGGGTGAAGGTCTTCTGCTACAATTTCATGGCGATCACCGACTGGACCCGCACCAATCTCGCCTGGCCTCTGCCGAACGGCGGCTCGGCGCTGCGTTTCGACTCCGTCGACTTCGCCGCTTATGACCTCTTCATCCTGCAGCGCGACGGCGCGGAGGACGACTACCCGTCCCACCGGATCGAAAGCGCCATGGAGCGCTTCGAGGCAATGTCGCCGGACGACCGGCTCGCCCTCGAGCGGACGCTGATCGACTGGCTTCCGGCGCGCGAGTTCACCTACGACCGCGACAGCTTCCGCCGGATGCTGGCCGCCTACAAGGATGTCGGCGTGGAAGATCTGCGCGCCGCGCTTGTCGCCTTCGTCAGCGAGATTACGCAAGTCGCCGAGGCGGAGGGCGCACGGCTCGCCATCCATCCGGACGATCCGGCCTTCCCGCTCTTCGGCCTGCCGCGCGTGCTCTCGACCGCCGACGACGTGCGCAAGCTCTTCGCCGCCGTGCCCTCGCCGGCTTGCGGGATCACGCTTTGCGCCGGCTCGTTCGGCTCGAACCCGGCGAACGATCTTGTCGCCATGGCGCGCGAATTCGGCCCGCGCGTCCATTTCGTCCACCTGCGCAACGTCAAGCGTGAGCGCAACGGCTCGTTCTACGAGGCCGATCACCTCGGCGGCGATGTCGACCTGGTCGGCCTCGTCGCGGCGCTAATGAGCGAAGAGCACCGCCGTCGCGCCGAGGGCCGCGCCGACGCCGAGATCCCGATGCGCCCTGATCACGGCCACCTCCTCGGCGATGATCGGGACAAGCGCATGAACCCCGGCTATTCCTTCGTCGGCCGCCTCAAGGGCCTCGCCGAACTGCGCGGCGTCATGCAGACGGTCGAGGTGTTCCGGACGGGGCGGCTGGCCTGAGGGGCAGGAGTCACCAAAGCTTCGGAAAGAACACCGGCGTCCGCGCGGCATAAGCGGCGAAGGGGAGGGGCCGGGTGCGCTGCATGTGTTCCTCGAGCGGCGGCACGCCTGAGGCGTAGCGCAGGGTCCAGTACATGATGGCGGGCGCAAGGAGCGCGAGAAAACTCAGGGGCGCCCCCAGGTCGAGCGCAACGATCGCGACCGCGACCCAGACCATGAACTCGCAAAAGTAGTTCGGGTGGCGCGACAGGCGCCAAAGCCCCACTTCGCAGATCGCGCCGCGATTCGCCGGATCGGCCTTGAATCGCGCAAGCTCGGAATCGGCCAGCGCCTCGCCGACGACCGCCGCCGCCATCATCGCCATGCCGACAGCGGCCTGCAGGCGAAAGGAGCCGCCGCTCGCATGGGCGGCCAGCGCGATCGCGACCGCCAGCACGGCGCCGACGGCGGCCTGCGCCTGCAGAAAAACGAAGAGACGCCCGGGCGCCGCCGGTCCCCAATCCTCGATCATCTTGCGGTAGCGCGGATCGTCGCCCGCCCCGAGGGTGCGCTGGACAATGTGGAGGCCGAGCCGGAGCGACCAGGCGGCCGCGAGAACGGCGACGATCGCGCGCCGCCAGAAGGCCTCGCCGCCGCCGATCGGCGCGAGCGCCAGCGCGACGCCCATGGCGCCGACGCCAAAGGTCCAGACCGCGTCGACCCAGCCGGCGTTCCCCGTCAGCCTCTGGATCGACCATCCCGCCGACATGATCAGAGCGAGCCCGACAAGCGCGATGGCGGCAGCCAGAGCGAGCTCGGCCAGGCTCATCGGCGCTGGCCGATCGTCAAAGGCGAATGAAAGGCTGCAGCAGCCGGCCGAGAATCCCCTGCCAGCGCAATTCCCCCTGCATCGCCACCAGCGACACGCAATCCTCGCCCGCTTCGATCTCAGGCTGGTGATGCACCGAGCCGTCGCCGAGATCGAAATCGCCCGGCCCGTAGCGCCCGCCTTCGTGGCGGAAGGCGCCCGTCAGAACGCAGGTCATCTCCAAGCCGGTGTGGGCGTGCTCGATGAGCTTGGCTCCCGCCCCGGCCTTCAACAGGAAGACCCGCGTCGGAGCTGGCGTGGGGAGAAGGATCGGCCGCATCGCGACGCGCGGCGCGACCCGGCGCCAAGGCCCGAAATCGTAGCGCCTGACGAAGCCCGGCAAGGCCTTCGGCGCATCCGCGCACGTGGCGCGCGCCGCCGGGGAGGGCGGCGGCGGCCTGTCGAGCCGCTCGAAGCACCGTTCGAGCGCCCCGGGGGCGAGGGCGACAGGGCTCGCATCGGCGATCAGCGCGCCGCCGAGGCGCTCGAGCGCCCGCACCCAGGCGCGGCACGCTTCGCATGCCGCCAGATGCGTGGCGATCGCCACATGCTGTCCGAGATCGAGCGCGCCCGCGGCATAGGCCGCGAGCAGTTCCTCGTCGGGGTGATGCTCGATGGTCATTGCAATGCTTCCAGGAGGCCGCGCAGCCGCCCCATGGCCAGCCTGACGCGCGACTTCACCGTGCCGAGCGGGATGTTCAGCGCGCGGGCGATCTCGCCGTGCGGCCGCCCCTCGAAAAACGACATCTCGATCACCCGCAATTGCTCCGGCGGCAATTTCCTGATGGCCATGCGCACACGCCGCTCCGCCTCCTCCGTCAGAACCCGCTGATCGGGCAACGGCTCCTCGTCGACGGCGAACTCCGCTTCCGCCTCGTCGACCCTGATCGCGCCGCCCCGCCGCTCGCGCCGCACGGCGTCGATGCGCAAGTTGCGGGCGATGGTGAATATCCATGTCGCTGCGCTGGCGCTCCCCGGGTCGAACAGACCCGCCTTGCGCCAGACCGCCAGCATCGCTTCCTGCGCCAGCTCCTCGGCCTGGGCTTCGCCCGTTCCGGTCCTTTGCAAATAGGCCTTCAGACGCGGCGCGAAGTAGGCGAAGAGCTCGGCGAAGGCGCTGCGGTCTCCCCGCGAGGCGATCGCCCCGACCCGATCGCTCCACTGATCGCCGCGGCGATGAGCCTCCAGGCTATCCGACATCGCCGCCTCTGAACCGAAGCGCCGAATCCCTCCGAGCCGCCGCCGCGCAGCGCGGCCGACGCAAGGGGATTCGAACGCAAGGATGGAAACCGCGGCGGTCATCGGTCTTTGAACGCCAGGCGCGAGCGCTTGGATCAGCGCCTGATGATCCAACCTCCGCCGCGAGCCGTAGTGCATGAGTGCGCAGGCGTTCCGGGGCGGACGACGAGGTTTGGGTTGGCATGGGTTCCGGGGCTCGTCTTCGCATCGCAATTGTCGGCGCCGGCGTCGCAGGCCTCTCCGCCGCCTGGCTATTGAGTCGGCGCCATGACGTCGTCGTCTACGAGAAGTCGGACCGCCTCGGCGGCCATTCCAATACGGTTATCGTCCCTGTCGGCGAGGGCGAGATCCCGGTCGACACCGGCTTCATTGTCTTCAACCCGAGAACATACCCTAATTTTGTCGAACTCCTGAAGGCGCTCGGCGTCAAGACCCAGGTCTCCGATATGTCTTTCGCCGTGTCGCTTCGCGGAGGGCGGATCGAATATTCGGGCGTCAATCTTCTCGGCCTGTTCGCCCAACCCTCGAACCTCGTCAGCCCGCGGTTCTGGGGCATGCTGAGCGACCTCGCCCGCTTCTACCGCCAGGCGCCGCGAGACGCCCGCCGCATCCACGAGGATCACCTCAGCCTCGGCGAATATCTCGCCGCCGGCGGCTACGGCGACGCCTTTCGCGACCATCATATCCTGCCGTTGGCGAGCGCCATCTGGTCCGCGACGCCAGCGGAAATCATGGCCTTTCCCGCCGCCGCCTTCATTCGCTTCCACGACAATCATGGGCTCCTGCAATTCACCGGACGGCCTGTCTGGCGCACGGTCAGCGGCGGCGCGGTCGAATATGTGAGCCGCATCGGCCTCTCGTTCGCCGGACGCGTCCGCTACGGAACGGGCGCCGTCCGCGTCGAGCGGAGCGCAGCGGGCGCGACCGTCGTCGACAGCCGCGGCGGCCGCGATGGGTTCGATCAGGTCGTGCTCGCCTGCCACGCCGACGAAGCCCTCGCGCTGCTCGAGGCGCCGACCGAAGAGGAGCGGGCGCTGCTCGGCGCATTTCGCTACAGCCGCAACCTCGCCGTCCTGCACACGGACGAAAGCCTGATGCCGAACCGTCGCGCCGTCTGGTCGAGCTGGAACTATATCGGCGGCGACCCACGCGCGCCGAACAAGGTCTCGGTCACCTACTGGATGAACCGGCTGCAGAGCCTTCCGACCCGAACCAATCTTTTCGTTACGCTGAACCCGACACGGGCCCCGCGGCAGGGCAGCGTTCTCCGCAGCGAGGCTTACGACCATCCGCTGTTCGATGCGCCGGCGATCGCGGCGCAGAGACGCCTCTGGCGCCTGCAGGGGGCCCGGAACGTCTGGTATTGCGGCGCGCATTTCGGTTCGGGATTCCACGAGGACGCGCTGCAGGCGGGCCTCGCGGTCGCCGAACAGCTCGGCGGCGTCAGGCGTCCGTGGACGGTTGCGAACGAATCCGCCCGCATCTGGCTCGAACCTCGCGCCGCGCCAGCAATTCTGGAGCCGGCCGCATGATGGCGGGCTCGTGCCTCTATTTCGGCTCCGTCTTCCACCGGCGGCTTCGGCCGAAGCCGCACCGGTTCCGCTACCGGCTCTTCTGGCTCTTGCTCGATCTCGACGAGCTCGAAACGCTCGACCGGCGGCTCAAGCTCTTTTCCCACAATCGGCTCAATCTCTTTTCGCTTAATGACCGGGATCACGGCGACGGCGGCGCAACGCCCTTGCGCGCCCAGGCCGAGAGGCTGCTCGCAGCCCATGCGATCGACATTGGCGGCGGGCCGATCCGGCTCCTGACCATGCCGCGGACGCTCGGCTATGGGTTCAATCCGCTCAGCGTCTATTTCTGCGCCGATCCCGACGGCGCGCTCGCCGCGATCATCTACGAAGTTCACAATACCTTCGGCGAGCGGCACAGCTACGTGCTGCCGGTCGAGGACAAAGGCGTCGTCCGGCAGGGCTGCGCCAAGGCTTTTTTCGTCAGTCCGTTCCTGCCCATGCAATTGCGCTACGAGTTTCACCTGACGCGCCCCGGCGAAACGCTGACGCTCGCCATGCGGGTCAGCGGGCCGGACGGGACGATGTTGCGGGCCGCGCTTTCCGGCGCGCGTCGCGACCTCACCGACGGCGCCCTCCTGAAGGCGGGCCTCTCCGTCCCGGCCGAAGCGATGAAGACGACCGCCGCCATCCACTGGCAGGCTCTGCGTCTCTGGGCGAAAGGCGTCGCCTATCTCGGCCGGCAAGGGGCGCGGGCGTAGGGTCCGGCTCCCGTCGCACTTCAAGCCATTCGGCGCCGATGTCCACAAGCCGCCGCAAGCTCCCCCCGCTTGTCTGGATTGGGCGACAGAAGCAGGCGCAATGCGACTGTCTGGATCAGGAGCGATATCTCGCTGAGGCAACCTCGCTCGTGCTACGTAATCCGGCGGCGCGAGAGCGAGGGCAGGGTGGGGGGATAATTTGCCGTCGGAATGGATCGTTGGCGCGTTCGTTTTCCCGGAGTTCTGGACAGATTTCGCTCGTGCGAAAGAAAACCTCGCCTCCTTGAGGGAGCATGGGGTCAACGCGATCATGACGGAAAGCGACGCTTACGATCTGGCCGCCATTGATGAGACCCACGAAGCAGGTCTCCGGTTCTATGCCGGCGTCGCCTGTTTCTCCGACCACGCGTCGGGTTTCAGCCTGCTGAACCAGCGCCCCGAGCTCTGGCCGATCCTCGAGGACGGTTCACCCCGCCCGAAGCTCGAGTGGTACGTGGGCATGACTCCGGCTGACCGCAGACGTCAGCAAGACGTTTTGGCGAGCATTGGCGCCATCGCACGCAGCTATCCGATTGACGGGCTCTTTCTCGATTTCGTCCGCTGGCCGCTCCATTGGGAAATCGAACTTCGCCCGGGTCGACCGCGTCCCTTGGACTCGAGCTTCGACCCGGCGACCCTGGCGAAGTTCGAGGAAGCAACCGGCATGGCGCTGGGACCCTGCCTCGAGACGATATCGGCGAAGGCCGAATGGATTCGTCGGCGCCGGCCCCGCGAATGGGTCGATTTCAAGTGCAAGGTCGTCACCGACTTCGTTAGGGAAGCGCGACGCGTCCTCACGGAGGCGAAGTCCGACGCGAGGCTCGGAATCTATGTCGTGCCGAATGTGAAAGGCCTCACAGAGCAGTTGACAGGCCAGCGCATCGGCGATCTTGCGCCATTGGTCGACTGGGTGTCGCCGATGCTCTACCACAACATTTTGTTGCAGCCGCCGAGCTGGATCGCATCTGCGCTCGCAGATGTCGTCGCCACAGCTGGGCCGAAGGCGCTGCCCGTGATTCAGGCGGATTCCAACCGCGACGCCGCCCTCATGGCTGATTGGGGCCCTCCGATGACGGATGCCGATTGGAACGCCGCGCTGACGCAGGTCGCGGTGCGGCGAGACATCTCGGGACTCGTCGCGTTTCCGGGCATGGCCCTGATGGGGCCGAGGGGAGAGGCGCTGCGAACCGTGGTCAGAGCCCGGCAATGATGGATGACAGCGGCGGCGTCTCCGATGCGCTGCTTCGCGCCGAGGCGATCAGCAAGAGGTTTGGCGCGGTCGTCGCCCTCGAGGATGTCGCTTTACAGATCGCCAAGGGCGAGATCACCGGACTTGTCGGCGACAACGGCGCCGGCAAGTCGACGCTCATCAAGATTCTCAGCGGGGCGCTGACGCCGGACGCCGGCAGGATGGAGTTCGATGGGAAGGTTGTGAATTTCGCTTCGCCCGCCGAGGCTCGGGCCCGGGGCGTCGAAACCGTCTACCAGGACCTTGCGCTGGTCGGGAATCTCTCCGTCTGGGCGAATGTCTATCTCGGTCGCGAATTGACCTATGGCCCAAGGTCCTTCCACATCCTCGACAAGCCCAGCATGCTTACCAACACCCGCGACATGCTCAAGCGGTTCGTCCGAAACATGCCCCCGATCGACGAGTCGGTCGAATCGCTCTCTGGCGGTCAGCGGCAGGTTGTCGCGATCGCGCGGGCGGGAGCGTGGGGCTCGAAGCTCATCCTGATGGACGAGCCGACCGCGGCGCTCGGAATCACCGAGACCAAGGCGGTCGAAGACGTGATTTTGGGTCTGAAGCAACAGGGGCTCACCATCCTGGTGATCAGCCACAATCTGGATCAAGTCTTCCGCATCACGAGCGGCATCTGGGTCATGCGGCGCGGGCGGGTCATCGGCTATCGCGAGACCAAGCGGACGCGGCCGGAGGAAATCGTCGGCATGATAACCGGAGCGCCGACCGGCTTATGACGCCCGCGCCCGGCCGATGGAACAGGCTCTTCGTCTTGGCGCGGCGCCATGGCGTCCTTCTCGTCTTCGTTCTGCTCGTTGCCGGCATGTTCGTTTCCTCGTCGACCTTTCGAACCTATCAAAACCTCATCAATGTTTTGCAGCAGAACTCCGTGATCGGGATCATCGCCTGCGGGATGACGTTCGCCATAATCGTCGGCGGCTTTGACCTTTCGGTCGGTTCTGTGACCGCGCTCGCCAGTGTTGTCGGAGCGACGCTGATGATCGACCTTGGAATGCCCGGCATTCCGGTCGGAATCGTCGGCGCCGTCGCTTCGTGCCTTCTTGTGGGCGCGACCAACGGCTGGCTGATCGCCTATCTCGGCGTCAATGCATTCGTCGCCACGCTCGGCACGATGACTGTCGTCCGAGGGCTGATCTACGTGGCGACCAACGCCTCTCCGCGCTTCGGTGTCCCATACTCGTTTACGACTTTGGGATTGGGCTATCTGCTTGGAATTCCGAACCCTGCAATCCTCTTTCTGCTTGTCGCCCTTTCGCTCGGATTTGTGCTTCACCGGACCCGGTTCGGCCACTACGTCTACGCCGTCGGCGGCAATTCTGTCGCGGCAGCTCGAATGGGCGTGAACGCCGCACGGGTTCGCTTCGCGGTGTATGTCCTCGTTTCCGCCTGCGCGGCCTTGTCGGGCATTATCCTCATCGGCCAGACCGCGAGCGCGACGCCGCAGGCGGCGTTGGGGTACGAACTCACGGCGATCGCCGCTGTCATTGTCGGGGGAGCCTCGCTTGGCGGCGGACGCGGCCGCATGGCCGGCACGATCGTCGGCGTCTTTCTCCTCGGAGTGGTCGCCAACGGACTCAATCTGTTCGGCGTGTCGCCGTTCTGGCAGCCGGTCGCGACCGGTCTCATCCTCATCGTCGCAGTGGCCTTCGACGGGTATTCGAAACGCGGCGGCTTTGCCTCCGTTTAGCCCGTATTCGCCGCGCGTCTATTCTCGCACTGATGAATGTCGCTTTTGATGTCGATCAATGCAGAGGTCCACCCTGTCCTTATGTTGCGACAGATCGAATAAGCGGCGCGTGAGCGTCAGGAAAGAAGTTACGGGCGGACGGTCGCCCGGTCGCGCGTCGCATCGGAAGGGAGGAGACTGCGATGAAACGTGATTTCTTATCCACAACCGCCGCGGCGGCGATCGCTGTAGTCGCGATGGCGTTCTCATCAGTGTCCGCGGCGCAAGCTACAAACCTCGTTTACAATGGAGATTTTGAAGCTGGCCGGACCGGTTTTTCCAGCGACTACACTTACGGCAACGTTCAGTTTGGTGGAACATACGGAAGTTATACCATAGGCTCCAACCCTGCCACGGCACCGGGAGCCTGGGGTGACTGGATGAGTTTCGGCGATCACACGAGCGGACACGGCCTTATGCTCATCGCCAACGGCCCTGCCTCTGCTTACTATCAGCCCTTGGACATTTGGTCTCAGACTGTCGCAGTCGTCCCGGACAGCACTTACACTTTCTCCTTCTGGGCTGCGACCCTAAGCAACAACTCGCCGGCCCCAGCCCAAATTCAAGCCGATGTCAACGGCGCGTCTCTTGGGTTCACGCTGATCCTGCCGGGTATCGGCAATGGCGGCGAATGGGTAACAGCAGGTGCGATGTGGAATTCAGGCGCCGCCACGTCGGCGACATTGGCGCTCGTGGACATATATAGTGCCGAGCAGTGGAACGACTTCGTCATCGACGACATTAGTTTCGTCGGCGCAGGGGCCCCGCCCCCGACTGTTCCCGAACCCTCTACCTGGGTCCTCATGCTGCTCGGATTCGCTGGGCTAGGTTTGGCCGGGGGTCGCTGTTCGCGCCAGAGTGGGGCAGTCGCGTAAAACGAGCAAAGCGCCGCGGGATAGCGAAAAGCAAGGCGTGACCCTCTTGGCTTAGCGTGAACGCTATCCCGAATGACTGATCTTGGCGCAACGCCGTTCAGATCCTTAGCGCTGATGTTCAGCGCCGTTTTGCGCACGGAGGAGATGCGCTAGGATCATTTGCGGCAGCCGACACGGACGTTCCCGCCTGGCTGCCGCCACAGGGAAACTATCCGGGAGGAAGCGCCAATGACCACCAGCAAGGTTATCAATTTCGATGCGCACACGCGGCCTCGGCATTCGCTCGTGCGAAGGACGATCCTGCTCGGACTCATGTCCGCTGGCGTCCTTTCGGCGTTGGTGCCTGCGGCCCTGGCCGACAAGCTCAGTTGTCTGCCCGTGCAGCATATGAAGGAGGCCTCCGACACGCCGCCGGCCAACAAGAAGATCGGCGTGAGCGTCGCCTACCTGAAGGTGCCGTTCTACGCGAACTTCAAAACCGGTCTCGAGGATGGGGCCAAACAATTCGGCTTCACCTACGACTTGGTCGACGGCAACAGCGGCGATGTCGCCACCGAACTTGCGAACCTGCAGAATTTCATCGCCCAGAAGAAAGACCTCATCCTTCTGACGCCCTCCGGCGAGGGCATCATCCCCGGCATCAAGCTTGTCAACGACGCCGGCATCCCGCTCATCGAGGTCAACAACAAGGCAGGTTTCGGACGCAAAGAGGTGAACGTCCTGACCTATGTCGGCGCTGACGACGTTGAATTCGGCCGGCTTCAGGGCAAGCTCCTCGATCAGGCCTTCGACGGCAAGAAGGCCAGGGTCGCCTATGTCATGGGCTTCGCAGGCAGCCCTGCGCAGGTGCTGCGCGCCAAAGGCTGGGACGAGTTCCGCGCCAAGAACAGCCAGTACGAAGAGGTCGCGCGTGTCACGGACGATTTCGACGCGGCCAAGGCGCTAGCCGTCGTACAGGATCTGCTGAGCCGGTTCCCGAAGGGACAGCTCGACGCGATCGTGATGCAGGGTCCCGAGGCCAGCGCAGCCATTGATTTCGCTACGCGCAACGGTCGCGACGAGATCAAATTCATTGTCGGCGACTATCCCGAGGATGTGCGCCAGCTGATCTATGACGGCAAGATCTTCGGCACGGTCGACCAGGATCCCTATCCGCAGGCGTATAACGCCATGAAGATGGCCTGGCTGCACTTCAACGGAAAGGACGCCGAGATCCCAAAGCCATACTTCTTGCCGTTGCCTCTGGTGACCAAAGAGAATGCAGAGAAGACCCCAGCGGCCTGGGGCTGTTAGTCTCCCAGTTTACAGTCGAGTTGTGCGGCGCGAACCCCTCATCCGGCGCTTCGGGCCACCTCGCCCGCGAGGGGAGAAGGAAGGCTAACGGGGCGCTCGCGAGTCGACGACATGCTGTGGTTTCGTCGCTTCCGCGAGCAACTCAACGCCGTCCATTGGCGCATGCATCAGATCCCATGAGATGACGAGTCCGGCTGCATTCGCCGCGCTGCCCGCGCTGACCATGTCTCGGACGTGCGCCGGCTTGATGTCGACGACGCCGGGCTGGCTGACCAATTCCAGCCCGAAATAGACCGGAACGGGACGCATCGCTTCCACGGCCGCCGCAATTTCCGCCTTAATAAACGGCAGCGGAACCGCCGCGTCCCGCGTTCGCGTGAGCGTGTCGCGTTCGAAGCCCGGGACATGGCGGGCGCACCAGTCCAAGATCGGCGCTTCGCCGACTGCGAACAGCCGAGCGACGCCGTCAATCAGCGCCGGGATCTCGAGCCGCAGACTTGCTGGGCCCAGAGCTGCCCGGTAAGTCATCGGCTTCGCCCAGGCACAGTATTGCGACAGGCGCCGGTAGTCCTGTCCGACAAGCGGCGCGAGGGCGGGCGAGAACAGGTCGAGCGAAACGCTGCGGCCCTGACGTCTGACACTGGCCGCGATGCTTGCTACGAGATTCGTGACGGAATCGGCTCGAAACTGGAGGAAGCGCGAGAGAAGGGGGTTGGCTGAAGCGAGCGCGTCCAGCCAGAAGCCGGAATCGCCATGGTCTCCTTCGGCCGCTGGGGCGTCCAGCCCGATTGGGCGATCGGCCAGGAGTTTTATGACAGCGTCGAGGTCCAGATCGACGGCGCTCGCCTCGCGGCGGCAGTGGGCGCAAAAGCATGACAGCGCTTCGTCGATCCCGTTGGCGGGCGAGGGGAACCGAATCTTGTCGAGAAAGACGCCCGCGAAGGCATAACGGCTCATGAGCTCGCGAAGATGCCGAACGGCTTTCTCGCGGACGGCCGGATTGTTCGGGCAGACGAAGCGGAAAGTCTCCTCAACCTCGGCGTCTTTCTCGGCCCATCCTCCCCAGCCGCGGCTGCGCTGCCCCCTCCAGTTCACCACGAGGTCCGTTTCCTCCATCCCTTGGATATCGGAGAGGACGCTGTACCAAAGAAAGACGTCGTCCACCGGCCGGCTCGGACCGCAAAACTGGCGAAAAACTGCGGGCGCTTCGCGAAAGCCGACGACGAGAAGATCGAGGTCGATCATCTCGCGCACCCGCTCGACGGTCTCCAACATCTGGGACGGATCAAGCGTGTCCAGCGACGAGTGCGAGGTTGAGAGTTGCGCCGCGATTTTCCAAAGTCCACTCATCGGTGGGACCGACTTTCTTTGGCGGCATGCGCGAAGGGTTGCCCAGCATGCGCTGGCGACGACGCCAAAGCAAAGGGGAATTCACCCACCGGCGGCAGGCGACTGCGCTCGCTCAGCCCATCATCCGAATAGCGAGGTTGGCCACGACCCAGATCGTGCCGCCCGCCATGAGGAGGATGATGAAGGACGAAAACAGGATGAGCTGCAGGTCGTTCGTGTTCTGTTTCGGCGGATCGATGTGCAGGAAGAAACGGAAATGCACGATGACCTGGATGAAGGCGAAGACGAAGATCGCGATCAGCAGCCAGAATCGCGAGATCGGCGACCAATAGACCAAAGCGAACGGCGCGAAGGTGAGTATGAGGGCGAGACTGATGCCCCAGATGTAGGAGTGCAACTCGCGCCAGTATTCCGCTTCCCGATCTTCGGGATCCTGGGGCCCCACGGTTGCGGGAGCCTCCATGAGAGACTGCGCCAAACCGAACGAGACGACAAAAAGGGCGGCATAGCCCAGTCCCCAGAGCAGGGATGCGAAGACCGACCGCCTCGAGCGTCTGCCGCGGCTCATGCCAGGCCTCCGAGGTAGACGACGGAGAAAATCACCACCCAAACGATGTCGAGAAAGTGCCAGAAGAGGCCGAGCCGCAAGAAGCCGAGCTTCACGTCCTTGTCGACGCCGTACGTCCACAGCTGAACGACGAGGGCGGCCATCCAGATGATGCCGAAGGTCACGTGCAGACCATGCAGCGGCACCAGGGAAAAGTAGGCGGACGAAAAGCCGTCTCGGTCCGGTCCGCCCCCCTTATGGAACGCCGACAGGAAGTCCATGACCTCGAAGCGGAGAAAAACTCCCGCCAGGAGGATCGTCACGCCGACCCAGGCGACGATCGGCCAGGAGCGGCGGCCGTATTTGAGCGACAGCGAGGCCATGCCGTAGGTGAAGCTGCTCGTCAGAAGCGCCACCGTCTCGATGAAAGCGTTCTTGATGTCGAAGAGCTCATGCGGTCCCGGCCCGCCGGCGATCCCACGCAGCATCACGCCGTAAGTGGCGAACAGCAGCGCGAAGACGATCGCGTCGCTCATCAGGAAGACCCAGAACCCGAACATGAGCTCTTCGGCGCTTTCGTCGGCGTCGCGATGCGCGGGACCGAGATTGATCCCGGGGTGCTTCGTGACGGACTCGCTCACGACTGCGCCTGGACGAGGGGAGGGGCGGCGAGCCCCTCATTTGCCGGCTCGACTTCCTCCTCCCGCGAAACCGGGCGGGCCGCGGCCACCGCTCTCAGCCAGCCAAGATGATGCTCTTCGACCTCGCTCGCCGGGATGATCTTCTTGGTGTCACGGACGAAGCCCCGCCCGACGATGGCCGCGAAGGCGACGAGGCCCGCCAGGATCACCAGCCACCAGATGCGCCAGGTCAGACCAAAGGCGATCATCGCGCCGGTCACGCACAGGATCATGCCCATAGCGCTGTTCTTCGGCATCTCGATATCTTCGAATCGGGCGGGGCGCCGGTAGGCGTGGCCGCTTTCCTTGGCGGCGGTGAAGGCGTCGCGGCTGGTCACCCGCGGAAGGAAGGCGAAGTTGTACTCGGGCGGAGGCGCGGAAACCGACCACTCGAGGCTGCGTCCGTCCCACGGGTCGCCGGCCGGGACCCGGTTCAGGTCGCGTTGGCGAACGGACACGACAAGCTGGACGAGCAGGCTGGCGTAGCCCGCCAGAATGAAACAGGCGCCGACGCCGGCAATCAGCATGTAAGGGAGAAAGACTGAATCTGTATAAGACAGCGTCCGGCGAGGAAAGCCGAGAAGGCCGAGCACATAGAGCGGGAAAAACGCCAGCATGAAGCCGAAGATCCAGCAACCCGCGGCGATCATGCCCCACCGCTCATTCAGCCTGAAGCCGAAGGCCTTGGGAAACCAGAAATGGTAGGCCGCCAGCATGCCGAACAGGAGGCCGGGAATCAGCACGTTGTGGAAGTGCGCGACCAGGAAGAGAGTATTGTGGACCTGATAGTCGATGGTCGGATTGGCGAGCATGATGCCCGACATGCCGCCGATGACGAACAGCATCATGAACCCGAGCCCGTAGACCAGCGGCACGGTGAAGCGGATGCGGCCGCGGAACATGGTCCAGATCCAGTCGTACATCTTCACGCCGGTCGGGACGCCGATCAGCATTGTGGCGATGCCGAACGTGGCGTTGATGCCCGGGCTTTGCCCCATGGTGAAAAAGTGGTGCACCCAGACAGTGAACGACAGGAAGGCGATCGCCATCGTCGCCAGCACGAGGGAGGTGTAGCCGTATAGAGCCTTGCCGGAAAACGTCGAAAACAGTTCCGAGTAGACCCCGAAAGCCGGCAGGATGAGGATGTAGACCTCCGGGTGGCCGAACAGCCAGAACAGGTTGGCGTAGTTCATCATGTTGCCGCCGAAGTCGTTGGTGAAGAAATGGAAGCCGAGATAGCGGTCGAGCGCCAGCAGCGCCGTGGCGACGGTCAGCGGCGGCATGGCGAAAATCATCAGGATGCTGGTGCACAGCGCCGTCCAGGTGAAGAGCGGCAGGCGCATGAAATGCATGCCCGGCACCCGCTTCTTGTAGATGGTGACGGCGAAGTTGATGCCGGTCATCATCGACCCGAGAGAGGACAGCGAGACGGCCCAGATCCAATAGTCGGGGCCGACCCCCGGACTGTAAGACATCTCGGTATAGGGCGGATAGCCGCTCCAGCCCCCGGTCGAAAACTTGCCGATCACCAGGGAAATCATGACGATTGCGGCGCCTGCCGCCGTCAGGCCCAGACTGATCGAGTTCATCACCGGGAAGGAAACGTCGCGCGCCCCGATCTGCAGCGGCATCACATAGTTGATGACGCCGGTGAGAAACGGCATCGCCATGAAGAAGATCATGATCGTGCCGTGGGTCGAAAACAGCTCGCCGAAATGGTGCCAGGACAGGAACCCGCCGTTGAGGCCAAAGGATTGCTGGGTGCGCATGAGGCCGGCCTCGATGACCGCGCGCGCCAGCATGACGTACGCCAGCACGATGTACATGATGCCGATGCGCTTATGATCGACGCTGGTCAGCCATTCCGACCAGAGAACCTTCCACTTGCCGAACCAGGTGATCAGGGCGAAGACGACGACTGCGCCGACAATGACCATCGATGCCGCGCCGGTCGCGATAACGTCATTGACGATGTTGTCGAGAGTCGGGTGCGTCAGCGCGTCCCAGAACGGCAGCTTGTCCGGGCCGAGCCTTCCGAGAAAGTCATAGTAGAGGGACATGCCTTTCACTCCGACTGGGGCAAGGCCGCGGGTCTGCCGATGAAAGAAGTCGCTGCGGGCTTCCCTCCGTGGAAAGACTGGACGACATCTTCCAGTAGGCCAGGGGACACGTCCCTGAAGTAGAGCGCGCCAAGGGGCATGCCCTCGGCGGCCGCGCGAAACTTGGTCCCCCGAAGGTCGTCGACGGTGTTCCTCGCCCGGACAGCCTGATAGGTCTCGGGCGTCATCGGGACGCCCTTTGCCTCGACCATGCGGGTCCAGGCGTCGAAGTCGGCCGGCGTCATCGCCCTTGCGATGAACTTCTGCTCTTCGAAAGCCTGGCCGTTGTACTGGCTGTTCTCGCCGCGCATCGAGCCGGGCGCCTTCGCTTCAAGGTGCAGGCGCGTGACCATGCCGGGCATCGCATAGATCTGGCTGCCGAGCGCCGGGATGAAAAAGGATTGCAGCACCGTGGACGAGGTGAGCGTGAAGGAAAGAGGCCGGCCGGCGGGGAGCGCGAGTTCGCCCATGCTGGCGATCCGGTAGTCGGGATAGACGAAGAGCCACTTCCAGTCGTAGCCGATGACGTCGATCCGCAGCGGCGGGCTGGCCGAGGCCAGCGGCTTGTACGGGTCGAGACCCGTCGTGTCCTGCGCCAGCCACACGGCGAGCGCGGTCACGACGCCAAAGGGGACGCCCCAGATCGCGATCTCGAGCGGCCAATTGAACGACCATTTCGGGGCGTAGGGCGACGAACGGTTCCCGTAGCGATAGCGCCAGGCGACGAACGGGGTCAGGAGTAGAACGGGGACGACGACAATCAGCATCATCAGCCCGACGATGATGAAATGCGTGCGCTCGGCGGCCGCGATGGGCCCTTGCGGACCGAGAAAGGTGAGATGAGGAGAGGAGTTACAGCCTGCGAGCAGAAGCGGCGGAAAAAGCGCTTGCCCGACCCGGCGAAGCCTCACGCTCGCCGGTTTGGCGGGCTCCATTCGTGTCGACGTCCCGGCGCGGCCGGGGATGGCCGGAGCCCGCCTCGCCGGCGGGCTCCGGACGGACGCCGGCACCCTTAACCTGGCAGTTCGGTCAGAAGCTTACTGGCGTTCGCAGGACTGACCTGGCTTTCGATGATTTGCTTCGTCTGAGAGTATTTGTTGTCGTAATACGCCTTGTCGTAGGAAGTGTCGGCATGCACATCGCTGCCGTTGATGTTCAGCCCGGCATAGGCGCCGTCCTGACCGGACCAGACGATAACGTCGCCCTTCCCGACCGACCCTTGCGCTTTCGGAGACCAGGTGACGACCGTCAGGCCGGCGTTGCCATTAAGGGAGAAGTTGTTGTTCTGGGTGAAGTCCGCAACGGCCTTGTCCGACATCAGGAACATGACGACGGGTCCAGCCTTGCCTCCCGCCTGGGCGCCAATCGAGATGGAGCCGACGGTGAGGAAGGCCGGATCGCTCCAATGGCTGTTGTCATGCACGACCAGGACCCCGGTTCCGCCGGAGCCGCCGACGACCAGGGCTCCCTTGACCAGGTCCGGGACGATGAAGACGCCCTTGGCCTTCTTCAGCAGGTTGGTGAAACTGGCGTTGGAGCTGAACTGGCGAACGACGTTGGCGGACGAATCGACGACCTGCTGGGCGCCGGATGCATTCGAGCCCGCATTGTTTTCCGCCAGAGCCGGACCCATCAGGACAAAGGACAGGACAGCAGCGGAAGCGGCGAGCGCTTTCTTTGAGAACATGGATAGCCTCCATTTGAGTGATTCGGACGGCAACCTGTTGGAGGCCAGAATGTTCCGCCGGGAGGACGAGCGCAGCGCTTCTCACGCCGGGGTTCGCCGTCTCGCTCGATGGGATGAAAAACGACCGCCGCCATCCATTGGGGAGGTGCTGCGGCCGTACGCGAACGGTACGGCCCATCGAGGGCGCGAGGGGGCGCAGGCGAAACCGGTCATGCCAAAGGAGGCGACATGATCCCCGACGAGTAGGGGGCCCGACCAAGACTCGTGTCGTGTCCGTTCAGGTCTCGCCGCGTTCCACCGAAACTATGCTATCCGGACCGATGAGGTCGAGTTCGAGGGTGACCCGCCGTGCGACAACTTTTGGCGCGCGGGTCCGGCCTGCTCCTTGCTCGAATTCCACGATGCCGGCTTCCTGCAGTTTCTTGAGCGTCCGCGAGACGTTCGAGGCTGCGCGGCCCGCGAGCATTGCGAGTTCGATCAGCGAGGCCGGCTGACGCGACACGATCAGATGCAGAAGGGCAAGATTTTCGGCTGACAGCAGCTTCACCATGGCCTCAACCGATGGACTCTTCTCGAGCGCCTGGGCGGCGGTCGCCTCGCTATCGAACCAACGTTTGGGAGCTGATGTTGCGGCAGTGGGATTCACGATCACGCGCTTGGTCCACCGCATATATTCGCCAATCGATCCAGTCTTATAAGTCATTAGGAATTCCTCGTTCCGTCATCACGCGCTTGACCTCCCGCCAGAAGTCCTCGAGCAGCCGTTCCGCCGTGGTGAAGGCGTAGGGCCGTCCTGGATCGCGTTCGCTCCTATGCCAATTGTCGTGGGCCGGCGAGCCCTTGACAAAACGGCCGCCCGGCCTGTCGACCGCGTGCGCATTGTCGAAACGCACCATGGATCTGCCGCCCGTCGTCCTGAAGACGAGTGCATAGCTCAACCCATATGGCCGCTGAGGCGTCCTTTCGGTGCGCCGCGCCGTGAACTCGACGACGTAGCCCGCGGCAGCTTCGAAACTTGATCCGTCCAGCGAGAGCAGCAACTCGAGTTCTGCGCCTTCATCGCGCTCCATATGCTATCATCATCTGATAATTCGGAGAGGTCAAATGTACCCGGCAACGGGACACCGCCCGCAGCGCGTTTTTAGCGCTGCGGCGCCTTTTCAGCAAAGGTGACAGCAGGGTCCGACTGCCGCATCATCCGCCGCGAGGCTCGGTGCCTCTCCCGGGGGAAACGCTACATGGGGAACCGGCTGAAATTCTACGGCTGGGGTTTCGAGGACACCGGCCTTGACGACGCCGAACGCAGCCAGCTCTGCCGCTTCGTCGCTGATCGCCTCGGCGTCGAGCCTCGTCTCGCGCCGCCTCCGCGAGAGACCGACATTGCGTTGCGCCTGCCGCGCGTCGCTGCGCCAGCCGCACTCGCCAGCGTCCTGACGCAAGATCCGTACGAGCGGCTCCTGCATACATACGGCAAGTCCTATCCGGAAACGGTCCGCGCCTTCGCCCGCGACTTCGCCAACGCGCCCGACCTCGTCGCCCTTCCGGGCAGCGAAGCCGACGTTTCCGCCGTGCTCGACTGGGCGAGCGGCGCGAAAGTCGCCGTCATCCCCTTCGGCGGCGGCTCCTCGGTCGTTGGCGGCGTCGAACCCGCGGTCGGCGACGCCTACGCCGGCGCCGTCAGTCTGGACCTGCGTCGCCTCGACCGCGTGCTCGAGGTCGATGCGACGAGCCGCGCGGCGCGCATCGAAGCCGGCATTCGCGGTCCGGCGATCGAGACGGCGCTGAAGGCCCACGGCTTCGCCATCCGGCACTATCCGCAGAGCTTCGAGTTCTCCACCCTCGGCGGCTGGATCGCGACGCGCTCCGGCGGCCATTTCGCCACGCTCTACACCCACATCGACGATTTCGTCGAAAGCATCCGCACGATCACGCCGGCGGGCGCAATGGAATCCAGACGGCTGCCCGGTTCCGGCGCCGGCCCGAGCCCGGACCGGATGATCATCGGCTCCGAGGGCGCGCTCGGCATCATCACCGAGGCGTGGATGCGGCTGCAAAGCCGGCCGCGTTTCCGCGCCGAGGCCGTCTTCGGCTTTCCCGACTTTTTCGCCGCGGCGAGGGCGGTGCGCGCGGTCGCGCAGGCGGGACTCTATCCTTCCAATCTCAGGGTCATCGACAATGACGAGGCCGGCGCCTACGGCGTCAACGCCTACGAGGAGAGCCTGCTCGTCCTCGCTTTCGAGTCGTCCGACCATCCGGTCGACGCCTGGATCGCGCGCGCGGTCGAACTCGTCGAGGACCACGGCGGCCGCCGCCACGCCGGCGGGGACGCGGCCCTACGCTGGCGCACCGCCTTCATCCGCATGCCCTACGCCCGGGAGCTGACCGTGCCGATGGGCGTGATCAACGACACGTTCGAGAGCGCCATCCCGTGGGACCGGTTCGAGGCGTTCCACGGCGCCGTGCGCGACGCGACCGCCGCCGCGCTCGAGGAGGCGACCGGAAACCGCGGAACCGTCTCGACCCGCTTCACCCATGTCTATCCCGACGGCCCGGCGGTCTATTACACCTTCAATGTCCGTGGTCGGCCCGACCGGCTTCTCGAACAGTGGCGACACATCAAGACGCGCGCCTCCGACGCGCTGATTGCCGCCGGCGGCACGATCACCCACCACCACGCCGTCGGCCGCGACCACATGGCCTGGTACCGCGCTCAGCGGCCGGCCCTGTTCGGCAAGGCGCTAGCAGCGGCCAAGGGCGCGCTCGATCCGGCAGGGATCATGAACCCCGGCGTCCTCGTGCCGTGAGCGGCGCCGTCAAGATCCGGAGCCTCCAGCGCTTGCGCGGGAAGGAAGCCCTTCATTTTCGCCCGTCACGAACTTGCGCCAAAAGCCCGGTATGAGCGTCTCGTTCTCAATCCAGTTCCCCAGCATAGCGTTGGCGGCGATCCGTGATTGGCCGGCGACATCCGCGTACCGTCCGCGCAACCTCAAGATGGGCAGCTGATCGACAGAATTGGCAAAGTCGAAGCTCAGCGCGCCGAGGGCGCGCGCCGCAAACTCTTCCGCTTCGTTGCGCAACGTCTGGAACTCACTCCATCGCGCTTTTTGGGATGGATCACCGGCGAGGAATTCAAACCCAAGCTGCGCCGCTTTGAAATACGGCAGGTATCGAAAATGCAGGGTATAAAAATCAAGTACCGACTGGGCGGCGGTCAGCTTTGCCCTTTCCGCTTTTCCGCGAGCGAGCAATTGCCTTGAGGCCCGCTCAACCCAACCCGGATTGCCCCTGGAAGCAATCGCTGACCGCAAAACCTCCACAAAATCCGCTTCGTTTTTCAGGTAATAAGCAAAAAGATCGCGTGACGCCATCGGCGCCAGAAGCGCCGATCCTCCGGCTGAGCGCAGAATGCGCTCGCTGTTCTGTCTGCAGATGACGTGACCACAGTTCGCTTGGCCGCAGACAAAACGGGGCAATCCGTCGCCGTGCGGCCAGTTCGGCTTCGCGATTTCGGTTATCTCTAAGAGGAGAAGCATGCGCCAATAAAGGGCGCCGTTCAAGCCCGCGCTTCTATAGGCGTTCTGCAGCCGCTTGGCGTAAGTCTCTGCGCGACTGAACGCCGACTGCGACCCATCTCCGGGCAGCGCGACGTTGTCAAAGAAATCCATGATCAAGACTGCCGCTTGAGCCCGCAGCCTGGCCTCCATGAACGATGGCGATTTCATTGTCATCGGCGACAGATCGGAAGGCAAGTTCAGCGGCGCGCGATGCGCTTTTATCGAACTCGAGGCGGCCTAACGCTTCTTTGCCGGTGTCGTTCGAAAGCGCCGTGGCCACGTCAAAAAGATAGTCATGCACGCGATTCAATGACTCGGGCTCCGGAACCAGGGGCTCGATCATCGGCAAGCCTTTGTATTCCTCTGGAATTTCTCCGTTCCAGCTTCTTCCGGCTCCGCCCGAAAAATAGGTTATGTATCGTTTCCTGCCCGTCGCTTCCCGGCGAGTGAGGTTAAAATCCCCATTGGGCTTCAATTTGCCCGCCTCAATCAGTTCAAGCTCCAGTTGAATCTGTTTATTATCAAAAGCATATCCGTACTCCGCGTAGTCCGGGTCGATAGATCGCAAATATCTGAGACCCGCGTCCAGTCTCCAGTAATCGGTGTATAGAGAAGCCTCGGATGGAGTTTGGGCGGGAACCTGGCGTGAACCGCCGAAGACATTTTTCATCCAATTGGAAATGACATTAGACATATCCGCCTCATTGGTGTTGTCGCGCTTTCAAATTTATCCTCTCTTCGTTCCCTTGATTGCTTTCCGAACGTCAATCGCCATCGTTTCTGCTATGCGCTCCGCCTCTTGATCGGCAAAATGCAGCTGGCTTTTCAAGAAATCGCGAGCCGCCGCCCGACCCCTCTCAATGCCGCGCTCCAGCTCGACGTCGTCGAGCGCTGGCGCCTGGCGAAAGAGGACGACGCTGAATGCATCCGCTTGCGACGCGACAGTTTCAAATTCCTTCGGATCGAAATTCAGGGTCGGTTGCTGCACCTCCTTATGCAGGCGTTCGACGAAGCGTTTCGCGAAGCGACGCGCGGCGTCTATGGCCTTGTCGATCGCCCCGTCCGTCACCCGATTGATCAGGTGTTCAGCGGAGTGAAGGCCAATATACGCAAGGAATGGAGTCGCAAAATGTGCATAGGTGATCAGCGCCTCCAAGTAATTAACAAATGCGGAATCGGTGTGCCTGTCGATATCATCCGTGGCCCTGGCCGCCGCGCGCCTCTCGAATTCCTTGGCCAACTCCAAGTATAGGGTTTCATCCGTCATGCTTGTTCGGGCTCCTCCGCTTAGAACTCTCCATGCACTTTCCAGCTGTGAGGTCTGCGCGACAGGACCGAGGACGGTTGGAATCCACCCGATACACGCCCGTCTTTCGCAAGGTCTTGACACAATCGACCGGCCGACAAAAGCATGGCGGAGCCTCGCGACGAGAGTTTACTCGATCGCACAGTCAGCGCCTACGCTTTCGCCGTCGCCGGGTCCCAACGGGGAACGCCATGAGCGGTCTCCATTCTGCAGCCGTTCTTGCTGACGTCCGAAAGGAGACATCGATGATGCGGATTGCTGTCCCGCTGGTCGCCGGCGCAGCTCTGGCCGGCGTGGTCGCCCATACCGCGCCGGCAGCTGGGCAGGCTGATGGCGAGGCCGCGCCGATCTCTGGAATCAAGCTCCCCTCCGGATACCGCGACTGGAGGTTGATCGCCGTGGCCCACGAAGAAGGCAGCCTCAACGATCTCCGCGCCATTCTGGGCAATGACGTCGCGATCGAGGCCGCCCGCGAGCAGACGCTTCCGTACCCGGACGGCGCCGTCATTGCCCGGCTCGCCTGGAGTTACGACCCGCTGGCGGAAAGCAGCAAGGCCTTTGGCCATCTCCAATCCTACGTGGCCGGGTCGCCCAAGAACGGAGTTCAGTTCATGGTCAAGGACTCGAGAAAATACGCCTCGACCGGCGGCTGGGGGTTCGCTCAATTCAACGACGGCAAACCCGCCAGCGAGGCGGTGCAGAAGACCTGCTTCCCTTGCCACGAGCTGGTCAAAGCTCGCGACCTCGTCTTCAACCGTTACGCGCCTTGAAGGTCCGGCGGCCGACGCGGTTTGCATTGCTTTGCGCCGCGGGACTCTTACGCCGCGCGTCTCGACCAAATTCGTTCAATTGAATCGCACGAAAAGAAAGGAAGCGCTTCCATGGCTCAGCCCCCGATCGCTCGCGGCTTCCGGTCGCGACGCCAGGAGCAAACGTCAGAAAACCGGCTGCCGCCCGGGCAATACGAGACGAGCGACTTTCCAGTGTTGTCGGCGGGACCCACGCCTCGGATCGGGCTTGAAAATTGGCGGTTCGCGCTCGAGCACGCCGGCGCACGGTTGGGAGAATGGAGCTGGGCGCAGTTCGAGGCGTTGCCGCAAAGCCGGACCGCCAAGGATATCCACTGCGTCACCAAATGGTCGAAGTTCAACACCGCTTGGCAAGGCGTGGCGTTCGATGATCTCTTGAAGGCGGCCGGTCTGGCCGATGCGCCCGCTCCCTACGTCATGGCGTATTGCCAGGGCGGATATACGACGAATGTTCCTGTGGCGGATCTCATCGGCGGCAAGGCGATGATCGCGACCCGCTACGAAGGACTCCCGATTCCGCCGGAGCATGGCGGACCGGCGAGACTGCTCGTTCCCCATCTCTATTTCTGGAAAAGCGCCAAATGGGTGCGCAGCCTGCGTTTCATGGAGGCGGACGAACCCGGCTTCTGGGAATCGCTGGGATATCACCTCTACGGCGATCCCTGGAAAGAGCAGAGATACGACGGCGATCCCTGACCATGCGGCTCGACTGGCAGGTCGCCGAAGTGCGCGACGTCATTGCCGAGACGCCTCACGTCAGGAGCCTCTCGTTGCACGTGCCCGATTGGGCCGGGCATCGGCCCGGCCAGCATGTCGACCTTCGGCTCACCGCCGAGGGCGGGTACCAGGCTGAACGCAGCTACTCGATTGCCTCGCCCCCGGAGGACAAGCTCATCAGCATCACGGTCGAGGTTGTCAGTGACGGCGAGGTCTCTCCCTATCTAGTCGAAGACGTCCGCGTCGGCGACCGGTTTGAGCTGCGCGGCCCGATCGGCGGTTACTTCGTCTGGACGGCGGCGATGGGCGGGCCCCTGTGCCTGATCGCCGGCGGATCGGGGATTGCGCCTCTGATGGCGATGCTGCGGCACAAGCAGAAACTGAAGGCACGTCTGCCGACCCTGCTGCTCTACTCGTCTAGGGCCCCCAAGGATATCATCTATCGGACCGAGCTCGAGGCCATGGCGCGCCACGATCCAGACTTGCGCATCATTCACACGCTGACCCGCTCGCAGCCGCCAGACTGGACCGGGCGCCGCGGGCGGATCGACAAGGCGCTGCTTGCCGACGCTGCCTTTCCCCCGGCGCAGAACCCCCAGATTTTCGTCTGCGGTCCCACTCCCTTCGTCGAGGATGTCTCGCGGTTCCTGGTGGAGCTTGGCCACCCGCCGAGCTCCGTCAGGACCGAACGCTTCGGGCCCTCAGGAGGATCGTCGCCATGACCGAAAGCCCGGTGAATTCTGTTCTCGACGGCAATGCCGCCGCAGGCATTCTCCAGCAGATCTTCCTGCCCGAGATAACCACAGCCCGCATTCAGTGCGCGAGCTGCAAATCCACCGCAGCGGTGGGCGCATTGCGCCTCTACGCCGCTCCCATGGGCGCCGTCTTGAGATGCGTCGATTGCGACAATGTGCTCTTGCGCGCCGTCCAGACGCCGCACGGCTGGTGGTTGGAGATGACAGGCGCACGGCGGCTGAGGTTTGCGCCGGCCGAGCCGCAAAATGCGGATGCGCAAGAACAATGACTTTGGCTCCGGCGCCCCGCTTCCAGGCTCACATCCCGACGAGAGGGTCGGCGACGGCGAAGATGTCTGTGTCGCCGCGGCCGACCTCTGATCGCGGATTCGGACGAATCCGGCGGCTGCGCGCGTTTGCCGGGAAGGCCGACAACATCGTTCATTGGAGCGAGGCGCCGTCGGATGGGCGCTTCGCTGTCTTGGAGCGGCGGGAGCTGACGCTCGCCGACCCGCGCGCGTTCGTCCCCGCCGTATCGGGAGAGCAGCGCTGAAGGCGGAACTCTCCGCTTCCGAGGCTCGTCGGGTCGCGCTGACGGCGCAGGGCTTCAACGCGATGCGTCGCCAAGAGGCTGTCGGCGCGGCTCAGCTGCGCAAGGGCATCGATCGGCTCGGCCTTCTTCAGATCGACAGCGTCAATATTCTGGTGCGCGCGCAGTATCTGCCGCTCTTCTCACGCCTGGGCTCCTACGAACCCGCCCTCCTCGACGCGCTGGCGGCGGCCAAACCCAGGCGCTTCTTCGAATATTGGGGGCATGAGGCGTCGCTGCTGCCGATCGACTGCCAACCGCTGCTGCGCTGGCGTATGGCGCGCGCGCTTCGCGGCCGGGGCGTGTGGCGGCAGCTCGAACCCTTTGCGAAGGAGAAGCGAGGCGAGGCCGATGCCCTGCTCGCCCGCATCGAGACAGAGGGACCGTTGGCCGCTTCCGATGTCGCGGGCAGCAGAGCCTCGAAGGGCATGTGGCAGTGGAGCGCCGCCAAGCATGCGCTGGAATGGCTGTTCTGGGCGGGGCTGGTCGCCGCGGCGCACCGCCGAGGCAGCTTTGAGCGCGTCTACGACCTGCCCGAGCGGGTACTGCCGCGCGCGACCCTCCAACTCCCCACACCAAGCGGCGTTGACGCAAGGCGCGCGCTCCTCGCGCGCTCGGCGCGGGCGCTCGGCGTCGCGACGGCGGAGGACCTGCGTGACTACTATCGCATCCCCGCCGCGGATGCGCGGCTGCCGATCGAACAATTGGTCGAAGAGGAAACCATCATCCCCGTCAGCGTGCGGGATTGGCGGCAACAAGCCTATTTGCACAAAGACGCGCGCCCCGGCCGCAAGCTCGAAGGCTCGACGCTGCTGTCGCCCTTCGACCCGCTCGTCTGGCGCCGTCCGCGAACCGAGAGATTGTTCGGCTTCCGCTATCGTCTCGAAATCTACACGCCCGCCCACAAGCGCGAGCACGGATACTACGTGCTGCCCTTCCTGATGGATGGCGCGCTCGTCGCCCGGGTGGACCTCAAGGCGGATCGCAAGGCCGGCGCGCTGATCGTCCAGCGAGCGCACATCGAACCCGGCGCCCCGCAGGGCACGGCCGAACGGCTGATCGAAGAGCTTCGCCGGATGGCGTCATGGCTCGGATTGTCGAGCCTCGCCATTGCGCCCGCCGCCGCCATCGACCGTCGCTTCGCCAGCCTCAAGGTGGAGGACCCCCCGGCATCTGTCGAGCCGGCGCCCGCGCAATCCGAGAGCGCCTTTCATGGATGAGCAGCCGGTGAGTAGCGTCGAGACCGACGTCCTGCGGACGGATACGCGGAGCGGGCTGTCGATCATCAGTGTGTCTTGCGCGTTCAAGGCCGCCGGGCCCTGAGCGTCACGCCGCGTTTCGCGGCGAGATCGCCGCAAGGTCCGCCGCAAGTCGTTCCGCCTGAACGTGCAAGTCGTATTTCGACTGCATGTTCATGAACCACTGCGGATCAACGCCAAAAAAGCGGCCGAGCCGCAGCGCGATGGCGGCTGTGATGCCTTGCCGCCCATGGCAAATGTCGTTGATCCGGCTGCGGGTGACGTGGATGGCCTTGGCCAGCGCATAGACGGTCAGGCCCATCGGTTCGAGGAACTCTTCGCGCAGGACGACGCCAGGGTGGGGCATGGGAATATCGGCGGGCACGGCCCTTCCTTCCTCAATGATAGTCAGTGAACTCGACGTCGTAAGCGTCCCCGTCGCGCCAGACGAAACAGATGCGCGCGGCGACCGCGCGGTTCAAGCGTACGGCAATAGGAATTAAAGCAACCATCGCCGCAGTCACGAGAGGACCGTTCATGGATGAGCAGCCGGTGAGAAGCGTCGAGACCGACGCCCTGCGGATCGCCTACGTCGAGCACGGTCCAGCCGATGGCTGGCCGGTGATCCTATCGCACGGCTTCCCCTACGACGTGCACGCTTTCGATGAAGCGGCTTTGATCCTGGCGCGCGCCGGAGCGAGGGTCATCGCCCCCTATACGCGCGGGTTCGGCCCAACCCGCTTCGTTTCCGACGCTGTCATGCGCAGCGGACAGCAGGCCGCCCGCGGCCGCGACATCGTTGAGCTTGCCGACGCTCTCGATCTGGAACGCCCGATCCTCGGCGGGTTCGATTGGGGAGGCAACGCCTCCTGCGTGGCGGCGGCGCTGTGGCCGGAACGGATCGGCGGCCTCGTCTCATACGCGGGCTACGACGTGATCGATGTAAGTCGACAGCGCCATCCCGTCGCGCCGTCGCTCGAGCGCGTCTTCTGGTATCAGCATCTTTTCCAGATCGAACGCGGGCGCGAATGCCTGGCCGAACACCGCCGCGAACTCTGCCGGATGCTGTGGAGCGAATGGTCGCCCGGCTGGCGGTTCGACGACGCGACCTTCGCCCGGTCTGCGGCCGCTTTCGAAAATCCCGACTTCGTCGATGTCGTGATCCATTGCTACCGCTGGCTCTTCGGCCTCGAGGCGGGCGACCCCGCGTTGCAACCGCTCGAAGACAAACTGGCGCAGAAACCCACGGTGGCGGTCCCGACGGTGACGCTCGACGGCGCGACCGATCCGCTCAAACCCGGCGGGACCGCAGATCACGCCCGCATGTTCGTCGGGCTGCACGAGCACCGCGTCATCGATGCCGGACACAACCTGCCGCAGCAGAAGCCTGAGCCCTTCGCCGATGCGGTCATCAAAGTCCGCGATTGGCTTCTTCTGGAAAGACACACGAAATGATCGCCGTAATTCCTGCAAAACGGATCCAGTAACCCGACATAGACACGACGCAGAGGTCGCGATCGCGACGCGCCCCAGAAAATCCGCCGCGGCCGCGGGCGCAATATTCGTGCTACAGACCGATACCCGATCGGGCGCGCATGGCCATCCTCACGGTAAGACATCTCACAACCTACTCCTATGCATCGCCCGTGCGGCTGGGCGAGCATCGGATGATGCTCCGCCCGCGCGACAGCAACGATCAGCGGCTTCTCCAGGCGAGCCTCAAGATTACGCCCCGTCCGCATCGGCTTCGCTGGATTCACGATGTCTTCGACAATTGCGTCGCGATTGCCGACTTCGTCGGCGAGACCCGGCGCCTCGAGGTCGAGAACAACATCACGCTCGAGCATATCGCGTTCGACGAGCCGGAATTCCTGCTCGAGGACAGAGCCCGATATTATCCATTCTCCTATGACGCGGAAGAAATGCCCGACCTCGCCCGGGCGATCGAGCGGCACTACCTGGATCATTCCGGCGAACTCGACCACTGGGTTCGACAGTTCGTCAATCAGGGGCGTCCGACAGAGACGGGCGCGCTCCTGATGACCTTGACCAATGCGATGAAGGAGGGGTTCTCCTATGAGCGTCGCACCTCAAGGGGAACGCAGACTCCGTTGCAGACGCTTGCGTCGCGTCGCGGCTCCTGCCGAGATTTTGCGACTCTGATGATGGAGGCCGCGCGGACGCTCGGCTTCGCCGCCCGCTTTGTCTCCGGCTATCTCTACGTGCCCAGTCGCGACTCGGGAGGGAGCCATCTCGGCGGCGGCTCGACCCATGCCTGGTGTCAAATTTATTTGCCAGGATCGGGCTGGGTCGAATTCGACCCGACCAACGGCATTGTCGGCAATCGGGATCTCATCCGGGTCGCGGTGGCGCGCGACGCCCGACAGGCCATTCCTCTTCACGGATCCTATTTCGGCAGGGCCGAGGACGAAGAGGGGATGGTCGTGTCCGTCAACGTCCGACGTCTGCCGGAACAGGAACCCTCCGCTCCTATTCTCGACGACGTGGAAACATGAGGTTTTCCGAGCCGGCGCCAATGTCAGCGCAACGCGCATTGTTTCGGAAGCGCGTCTTTGAATGCGCCAACACGAGGATCGTCCAATGCTGATCGAAGCGGGCTTTGACATCGCCTTCGAATGTCCGGCCCCGACGCCAATGATCCTTCAGCTCCGCATCCACCCTTCCCGGGACGCCGACCTGCTGACGCCGGACAGGATCGTCTCGGATCCCTCTCTCCCGACGCACGACTATCTCGATCTTTTCGGCAACCGCGTCACGCGCGTCGAGGTTCCGGCGGGCCTTGTCACGTTCTCTAACCGCTTCGTCGTTCACGACTCGGGCCGCCCGGATGAAACGCCGCCCGATGTGCGGACGACGCCGATCGCCGGTCTTCCCGACGAAACGCTGCTGTTCCTGGGTCCAAGCCGATATTGCGACAGCGACAAGCTCGCCGATTTCGCCTGGTCGCGGTTCGGAAACCTGTCCGGCGGCACGAGCGTCGTTCAAGCCATCTCGGATTTCGTTCATGCGAAAATCCGCTTCAGCTACGCTGACGCGCGCTCGACCCGCTGCGCCAGCGATTCCATGCATGAAGGCGTCGGCGTCTGCCGCGACTTCGCCCATCTCGCCATCGCGCTCTGCCGCTGCATGAACATTCCCGCCCGCTATTGCACCGGCTATCTCGGCGACATCGGCGTGCCGCCCGACGTCAACCCCGGGGATTTCAGCGCCTGGGGCGAGGTCTTTCTCGACGGGCGCTGGTGGACGATGGACGCGCGCCACAACCATCCGCGCATCGGCCGCATTGTGATGGGCCGCGGCCGCGACGCTGCAGACGTCGCCATGTCGACCGCCTTCGGCGTCGCCAATCTGAAGCGCTTTGTGGTGGTGACGGACGAGAAGGTCGAGGGGCGATGATCGCGCTCGGCAGGGAATTTACGGTGACAGTGCGCCGGGAGGCCGGCGAGGAGTCGGTGGTGCAAGTCCACTACGATGAAGGAGTAGCGAACCGCATCGGCCCCGAGCCGTGCGTCGTCGGTCGCGAGGCCGAGGGCGAAGCGTCGGCAGGGGTGCGTATAGGCCAGCCATCGAGCCGCGAAAGAATCAATTGGGACGCCGACGCCGTTGTCACAGCGGAAGGCGAAACGGGGATGCGCGTCAACGCGAGCGCATGTCCGGTCCTGCGTGGTCGAAGACCCTGGCATGTACGTAAGCTCCTCGACCGGAAACCGGGAGACCTCGACCTTGGCCGCGCGTGAAGTGAGCGGTCCGCATCGGGAAGGCGACGAGCCGAAGCCGATGATGCACGGGGACGAGGGGTCAGACTCCGCCATAGTAGCTGGGAAGCGAGCCAACGAGGCCGGGCGACCGGCGGAGGAGCCCGTGGAGCCAAGGGCGGCGGCCAAGGAGAACGCGGAACAGGACGGCACGCCCCGGACGCCGAGCCGGCAAGGCGCGTCCCACGGCCTGGGCCGCGTGCGGCAAGCTGTACGCTTCGCCGCCAACATCCAAGGTGGGAGCCGGATGCCTTAATCGGGCACGTCCGGTTCTGTGCGGGGGGCGCTCAGCAATGAGCGTCCCTACCGCGATCGACCGTCTTTACCAAATTGGGGAAAGCCGGTCGCGTCACCGTATCCGCCCAATCCGCCGCGGCTTGGCCTTGTCGAGAACGCCCGATTGAAGGAGACTTCCGCTCGGATCGGGGGGGCCATCCGATGTCGAGTCAAGCAATTCGATCTGTCCTCTGGTGGATCTGCCTGCTCGTCGCTCCTGTTGTGCTGATCGGCATCGAACTGTTCCATCCTGCCCATTTCACCGTCCAACCCGGCATGTACCAGTACCTGTCGAAGCCGGAGCCCTATCAACCGCAGTTCCAGGCTCTGGGCTATTTCGGTCCGAACTGGTGGTTCACGCTGCACATGATCCAGATGCCGATGCTCGGCCTGGTTGCGGTCGGGCTGTGGCTCGTGGCCGATCGGATCAACGATAGCGCCGGCGCGGCGGCCGTGGCGTTGGCCTGGCTCTCGCGCGCGGCGACACTGACGTTTCTGATCTACTACACGGCGCTCGATGCGATCGGCGGCATCGGGCTGGGCCGGTCGATCCTGACCGTGGAGTCGCTCGCGGCCAGCGGGCAGTTGAACCCGCAGCAGGTGGATGGCGTCGTGCGGTTCCTGAACACGATGTGGATCGACCCATGGGTAGGCGGCGTCGGTTCGTTCATCAGTGAGACCGGGTCCTGGGCGGTCTTCGTCGCGGCATCGGCCGCAGCAATCGGACTGTACCTGTCCCGCCGCGTTCCCGGGCCGCCGCTCCTGATCCTGGTTGCGTTCGGCTGGGAACTGCAGACGAGCCATGCCAGCCCGCATGGCCCGATCGCATTCGTTCTGCTCATCATTGCGGCGGCTTGGCTCCGGCTGCCGAGAAAGATCGGCGCCGCAAGTTTGACAGCTTCGACCGGTTGATTTGCCGAGCTTGTAGTCGACACGACCTCCCTCTCCGCTTCGCCCGCTATACAACACTTACAACATGTTAAAATGGCTAAACACGAGAAGTGGACAACTTTACGGGGTTAAGCATCTGAAAAGCATGAGTCGCGACCAGGGCGCGTCCAGCGCCCTTCACATCCCGCCGAGGCGCTCGGCGACGGCGAAGATGTCCTTGTCGCCGCGGCCGCAGAGGTTCATCACCATGAGGTGGTCGCTTCGGCGCTTCGGCGCGAGCTCGAGCACTTTCGCCAGCGCATGCGCCGGCTCGAGCGCCGGGATGATGCCCTCGAGCCGCGAGCAGAGCTGGAAGGCGTCCAGCGCCTCCTGGTCGGTGGCCGACAGATAAGTGACACGCCCGACGTCGTGCAGCCAGGAATGCTCCGGCCCGACGCCGGGATAGTCGAGGCCGGCCGAGATCGAGTGGCCCTCGAGGATCTGGCCGTCGTCGTCCATGAGGAGATAAGTGCGGTTGCCGTGCAGGACGCCCGGCCGGCCGCCGGCGATCGAGGCGGCGTGGCCGTTCGGCCGGTCGAGACCGTGGCCGGCAGCCTCGACGCCGAACATCTCGACCCCCTCGTCGTCGAGGAAGGGATGGAAGAGGCCGATGGCGTTCGAGCCGCCGCCGATCGCCGCGACCAGGCTGTCGGGCAGGCGTCCCTCGAGCTCGAGCATCTGCGCCCGCGTCTCGACGCCGATGATGCACTGGAAGTCGCGCACCATGGCGGGATAAGGGTGCGGGCCGGCGGCGGTGCCGATGCAGTAGAACGTGTCGGCGACATTGGTCACCCAGTCGCGCAGCGCCTCGTTCATCGCATCCTTCAGCGTCCGCGCGCCGGCTTCGACCGGGCGGACTTCCGCGCCGAGGATCTTCATGCGGAAGACGTTCGGCTTCTGCCGTTCGACGTCGACCGCGCCCATGTAGACGACGCAGTCGAGGCCGAAGCGGGCGCAGGCGGTGGCGGTGGCGACGCCATGCTGGCCGGCGCCGGTTTCCGCGATGATGCGCTTCTTCCCCATGCGCCGGGCGAGCAGGATCTGGCCCAGCACGTTGTTGATCTTGTGCGCGCCGGTGTGATTGAGCTCGTCGCGCTTGAAGTAGATCTTTGCCCCGCCGAGCCGCTCGGTCAGCCGCTCGGCGAAATAGAGCGGGCTCGGCCTGCCGACATAATGCTTGAGGAAGTGGTTGAGTTCGGCGTGGAACGACGGGTCGGCCTTGGCCGCCTCGTAGGCCTTTTCCAGCGCGAGGATATTCGGCATCAGGGTCTCGGCGACGAAGCGCCCGCCATAGATGCCGAAGCGTCCGCGCTCGTCCGGACCTTTGCGGAAAGAATTGGGCTTGCCGGGCTTGTTCATGGATCCACTCCCTCGGCGGCTCGGGCGAACGCCTGGCGCGCCGCGGCGACGAACGCCCTGATTCTTGGCCTCGTCCTTGACGCCGGGCGCACTCTCGACGCCCGACGAGACGTCGACGCCCCGGGCGCCGGTCAAGGCGATCGCCTCTGCGACGTTGCCCGGGTCGAGACCGCCGGACAGGAGCCACGGACGCGTCGAGGCGAAGCCGCGGGCGAGGCCCCAGTCGAAAGCGCGGCCGTTGCCCCCCGGCAGCGCAGCGTCGCGAGCCGGCTTCGCGTCGATCAGCAGACGATCGGCGACCGCGCCATACGAGCGCGCGGCGGCGAAGTCCTGGTGCGCCGCGATGCCGATCGCCTTCATCGTCGGCCGGGCGAAACGCTCGCCGATCTCGCGCACCCGCTCCGGGCTCTCGCTTCCATGCAATTGCAGGATGTCGGGGGCCAGCGCCTCGACGATCCGGCCGAGCGCCTCGTCGTCGGCATCGACGCTGAGCGCGACGATGCTGGCGCGGCCGCGCGCCTGCGCGCCCAGTTGGCGGGCCGCCTCGAAGCCGATGTCGCGCGGGCTCTTCCGGAAGAAGACGAAGCCGACCATGTCGGCCCCGGCAGTCAGCGCTGCCTCCAAGGCCGAAGGGGTGGAGAGGCCGCAGATTTTGACGGTCGGGCTCATCGCCGCCTCTTTCGGGCAAAGCGCCATGCAAGTCAAAGGCAGGCCGCGTTTGGTCACGCTTCATCCGCTTGACAAGCGAAACCGGCTTTTGTCTCTACCCCCGCGGGGGCGATCAGAGCCAAGGACGTGCGATTTGCAGCGCTTTCCGATGTTACCGATGGTCTTGATCTCAGCTTCGGCCTGGGCCGCGGCGACAGGCGCGGCTTTCGCCGCCGGCGATCCCAAGGCGGGGGAAGTCACCTTCAAGGTCTGCGGGATCTGTCACCAGATCGGCGAGACGGCCAAGAATTTCGTCGGACCCGAGCTCAACGGCGTCGTCGGCCGAAAGGCGGGGACCGTTCCCGGCTACAATTATTCCGACGCCAACAAGAACTCGGGCCTGACCTGGGACGAGGCGACGCTGACGAAGTACCTCCACCTTCCGCGCGAGGTCGTTCCCGGCACCAAAATGGCCTTCCCCGGCCTGGAGAGCGACAGCGACATCGCCAACGTGATCGCCTATCTCAAGCAGTTCGGCCCGGACGGCAAGAAGCTGTGAGAGCACCGCGCTGGGATTAAACGCTGGCCGTCTCGGCGCCGCGGGCGAGCTCGCGTTCGATCGATTGGATCTCGCCCAGAGCCGCGGAGCGCATCTTCGCCTCCGCCTCGCGATAGAGCGCGACGATCCGCCGACCCTCGTCGGTGAGCCGGGCGCCGCCGCCTTTCGGCCCGCCGTGATGGGCCGAGACCAGGGGCGCGGCGAAGAGCTGGTTCAGTTCGTCGACGAGCAGCCAGGCGCGGCGGTAGGACATGGCGTGGGCGCGTCCCGCGGCCGAGATCGACCCGGTCCCGTCGATCGAACTCGAGCAGTGCGATCTTGCCCGCGCCGAGCCGACGGCCGGAGTCGAAATCCAGCCGGATGGTCAAGCGGGTCGTCATGGGCCTCCTCCCTTGGAAGGCGTCAGGAATGGGCGAATTGCCAATAGAGCTCGCGAGCGCGGCGGAAGGACGGACCGGGCTGAAGGTCCCGTCCGTCGATGCGCCGGACCGGCGTCACCTTGCCGTAATTCCCGACGACGAAAATCTCGTCGGCCTCGTCGAAATCGGCAAAGCGCAGCGTCGCCTCGCGGACGTCCCTGCCGTCCTGCCGGAGCAGCTGCAGCACCCGCTGACGCGTCACCCCGTTGAGGAAGGTTCCGTTGGCGATCGGCGTCATCACGACGCCGTCCTTGGCCAGGAAGACATTGGCGGTCGCGAGCTCCGCCACATTGCCGAGCATGTCGCAAAGGAGGCAATTGTCGAAGCCGCGCGCGTTCGCCTCGAGCAGCGCGCGGGCGTTGTTGGGATAGAGGCAGCCGGCCTTGGCTTCGATCGGCATGGTGATGCCGAGCGGCTTGGCGTAGGGCGAGCGGGTGATCGCAACGCCGGTCGGCGCCGGCAGAGGCGCCTCGTAGAGGCTCAGACAAAATCGGGTCGACTCCGGGTCCGGCTGCACCGAGGTCGCGCCGCCGCGCTCGGCCCAGTACATCGGGCGGATATAGAGTTCCGCCCCCGGGGTGAATTTCTTCAGCCCTTCGCGCGCCAGTTCGACCATCGCCTCCTCGCTCATGATCGGCTTCAGCCACATCGTCCGGGCGGAGCGATTGAGGCGGGCGCAATGCTTGTCGAGGTCGGGCGTGACGCCGTCGAAAGCCCGCGCGCCGTCGAACACGCTGGAGCCCAGCCAGAAGGCATGCGTGCGCGGCCCGACGATCGGGCGATTGCCCTCGATCCATTCGCCGTCGAGAAAGGTGAACGTTTGCGACCAGGCGGGCATCGATCTCGGACTCGCGGGAGCTGCGGCAACGGGACCGGACAATCGCCGTTTTGTCCCGTTCAGTCCAGCGGAACGATCCCGGAAGCTTCCGACTGAAGGCTTGCGGCTGCTTCGCCGACCGTCCTGCCTCCGATCGTCAGGTCGGGCGCAATCTCCGCCAGCGGCAGCAGGACGAAGGCACGGTTGAAAAGCTCGGGGTGCGGCAAGGTCAGGCGCGGGGTGTCGAGCGTCACGTCGTCATAGGCGATCAGGTCGATGTCGATGAGGCGCGGCCCCCAGCGCTCCGTCGGCGTGCGGCCGATCTTGATCTCCAGCGCCTTGACCCGCTCGAGCAGCGCCTCGGGCGGGAGACGGGTCAGCGCCAGAGCGCAGGCGTTGGCGAACCAGTCCTGGTCGGTCTTTCCCCAGGGCGGGGTCCGGTAGAAGCGCGAGACCGCGGTGAGCTCGATCTCCGGCTCGCTTCCGAGCGCCTGCAGAGCCCGGCGCAGCGTTGCGGCTTTGTCCCCGATATTGCCGCCGAGCGACAAGGCGACGCAGGCCCGGCCGTCGCGCCGCACGCGTTCGGACGACGGCTGACGCGCCGACGCGCTCAGCGCCTTGAACATCTCGAGGGCAATCTTGTGCTCCGCAACGTCGTGCACCCGGACGACCGACGCGCCGCGCAGGAGCGCGATCGTGTCGGCCGCAAGCGTGCCGATCAGCCGCTGATCGCCGGCGATCCGGCGGATGAAGGATTTGCGCGACAGGCCGATCAGGATCGGCCGGCCGAAGCCTTGAAAGCGGTCGAGGTTCCAGATGCAGGCATGGTTCTGTTCCAGCGTCTTGCCGAAGCCGATCCCGGGATCGAGGATGATGCGGCTGAAGGCGACCCCGGCCCGCGCCGCGAGCGAGAGCGACCGTTCGAAAAAGCGCTCGACGTCGTCCAGGATGTCGACCGCCGGATCGACCGATCGGCGATTGTGCATGACGATCAGCGCCGAGCCGGTCTCCGCGACCGCCTCCGCCATACCCGGGTCGCGCTGCAGCCCCCAGACGTCGTTGACGACCGCGGCGCCAAGGCGCGCCGCCTCGCGCGCGACCGTCGCCTTGCTGGTGTCGATCGAGATCGGCGCTTCGATCTCGGTTTCGAGGGCTTCGAGAACGGGAACGACCCTCCGGAGCTCCTCTTCGGCCGCGACCGGGACATGGCCCGGCCGGGTCGACTCGCCGCCGACGTCGATGATCGCGGCGCCCTCGGCGAGCATCGCCTTGGCGCGCGCCACGGCCGCCGCGGTCTCGAAGTGGCGCCCGCCATCGCTAAACGAATCCGGCGTCACGTTCAGGATGCCCATCAGCGAGGGCGAGCGTTGAATGGACGTCAAGAACTCGTCGCGCCGCCTCGCGCGGCGGTGGCCGGTCATCGCAGGGGCGCCCCCGCCGCCGATGATCGGGGCGTCGCGGTCAACGCCCCAGGGCCTCGCTCACGCCGCCAGCGCGGCAAGAATGCGCGCCCAGGAGCGCGCGCCCTTGTGAAAGGACGTGCGCTCGTACTTCTCGTTCGGCGAATGGATGCGGTCATCCTCTAAGGCAAAGCCGACAAGGAGGCTGTCCATGTTCAAGTCGCGCTTGAACGCGCCGACGATCGGAATCGAGGCGCCGCAGCCGACGAGCGCCGCGGGCTTGCCCCATTCGGCCTCGAGCGCCCGGCGCGCGCGCCGCAACGCTTCATTCTTGATCGGCAAGGAAACCGCGGCGCTGGCGCCGTGGCTGATGAATTCCGCCTTGACGTCGGGCGGCAGGCGAGAGGCGACGAAGGATCGAAAGGACTGGGCGACGCGCTCGGGATTCTGCTTGCCGACGAGGCGAAAGGAAACCTTGGCGCTGGCGCGGGCAGGCAAGACGGTCTTGCTGCCCTCGCCCGTGTAGCCGCCGACGACGCCATTGACGTCGCAGGTCGGGCGCGACCACAATTGCTCGAGCGGCGTGCGGTCGCGCTCTCCCGCCGGCGTCGTCAGGCCGACATCGCGGAGGAAGGCCGCAGCGTCGAAGTTGAGCGCGTTCCACTGCTCGGCGATTTCTTCAGGAAGCTCCTCGACCCCATCGTAAAAGCCCGGGAGCGCGACCGCGCCGTTATCGTCGTGCAGCGCCCCGAGGATGTGCGCCAGCGCGTGGATCGGGTTGACGGCCAGACCGCCGTAAACGCCGGAATGCAAGTCGCGGCTCGCCCCATGCAGGATGACTTCCTCGTTCACGATGCCGCGCAGCGCGGTGGTGATCGCCGGCGTGCCGGGACCCCACATGCCGGTGTCGCAGACGAGCGCGATGTCGGCTCTAAGAATTTTGGCGTTCTTGGCGAGGAAAGCCGGCAGCGAGGGCGACCCTGTCTCCTCTTCGCCTTCGAACAGCACAGTGATATGGCATGGCGGACCGCCGAAGCCCTTGTAGGCGCGGCAGGCCTCGAGGAACGTCATGAGCTGGCCTTTGTCGTCCGAGGCGCCGCGCGCCAGGATGCGTTCGCCGTTCGGTCCGGCCTCGAGCTTTGGCTCGAAGGGCGGATTGCTCCAGAGGTTCAGGGGGTCGACCGGCTGCACGTCGTAATGTCCGTAGAACAGGACATGCGGCGCCTCGCGCCGCTTCGCGCTCACATGTCCGACGACCGCAGGCCGGCCTTCGGTCGGGTGTTTCGCGGCTTCGAAGCCCAGGTCCGAAAGTTCTCCCACCAGCCAGTCGGCCGCCCTTTCGCAATCGGCGAAATGCGCCGAAACCGCCGAGATGGACGGGATCGAAAGCAGCGCGAACAGCCGGTCGAGCGCTGGCCCCTGGTCAGCGTCGATCGCCGAGAGAATGTCTTCAGTCGTAGCCATTTCGTTCCGCCCTCGTCGACCCGGATCCACCTGCCTTCGCCATTTCTTAGCAGGCTCCGCGCGCGGCTTCCAACCGGGCTTTTGCATGCTCTACCTTCGTCGTCTTGCCAATCGCGCGTCGAGCGGAAACAATTTCTCTGCAAGCGGGAGGAGCGGGTGGCGCCACATTTCGACGCGAAAAACGCGCCATTCGATCGGTTGACGCTCGAGGAGATCGCGGAAGTTCGCGATTCGCTCGACATCGCCTATTTTCGCCCGAACGAGGCGATCATCCCCGCGCGCGGTTCTCCGGAAAGCCTGTTCACGGTGATCAAGGGTCTGGTGGAAGAACGCGACGGCGAGGACGTCGTCGCGTTGCGTGGCCCAGGCGACACCTTCGACAGCCGCGCCCTGGTCCAGGGCGGCGGCGGCAACGCCTTCGTCGCCCGCGAAGAGACGCTGTGCAACCTGCTGCCGAGAGAGCTGACGCTCAGGCTGATCAGCCAGAACCCGCGCTTCGCCTCGTTCTTCTATCTTGACATCGCCCGTAAGCTGGACGCGGTTTCCCGCGAGGAAGAGGCGGGTCGATTCGCGCCGCTCCTCGGGGCCCGGGTCAGCGATCTCACCCTGCGGCCGGCGGTCTTTGTCGACGCCACGGACACGATCGCCGCCGCCGGCGCGCGGATGAGGACGGTCAACGCCTATGCCGTGTTCGTGCGGGGCGACGAAGGGGTTGGCATCGTGACCCGCTCCGATCTCCTGAACGCGGTGATTTTCGAACGGCGCTCGATCGATGCGCCGCTCGGGCCGCTCGTGCATCGTCCGGTGGCTCGTGTTGCGCCCGACGACCTCGTCTCGACCGCGCTGCTCAGAATGACCAAGCACAACAAGCGGCGCGTCGCCGTCATTGAGGAAGGCCAGTTTATCGGCGTGCTCGAGGACATCGATCTTTTGAGCTTCCTTGCAGGAAACTCCCAGCTCATCGCAGGGCGAATCGATCGCTCGTCCTCGATCGCCGACCTGGCGCGCGCGGCGCAGATGATCGAACCGCAAATCCGCACGCTCCGCCGCCAGGGCGTCAAAGTCGATGTGATCTGCGAGATCGTTTCGGATCTCAATCGGCATTTGCACGCAAAGCTCTTCTCTCTCGTCGCGCCGCAGTCCATTCGAGCGGCCGGCTGCCTGATCGTGATGGGGAGCGAGGGCAGGGGCGAGCAGACCTTTCGCACCGATCAGGACAACGGCCTCATTCTGGCGACGCCGCCGCCGGACGCCGATCTCGAAAAGTTCCGTTCCGACTTTTTTGACGCCCTCGAGCAATGCGGCTTTCCTCCCTGCCCGGGCGAAGTGATGGTGCGCAATCCTGTCTGGTCGAAGACCATCGAGGCTTTCCGGGACGACTTCAGCCGGCAGCTTGCGCTGTCCGATGAAGCCGGCGTCATGAATATCGCCATCTTTTACGACGCGGCCGCAGCCGCCGGCGACCCCGGACTGTTGCGGGCGGCCAAGCAGGACCTCATCGATCTCATGCAGGGCGAGCGGGTGCATCTGGCCAGGTTCGCCCGCGCCGTCGACGCCTTTCCGACCCCGATCGGGTTCTTCAACAACCTCGTCACCTCGAAAGACGAGGGGGATGCGCTCGATCTGAAAAAGGGCGGCATTTTCCCGATTGTGCATGGCGTACGGGCGCTGTCGCTGGAAAAGGGGCTGCACGAGACCGACACCGCGGCGCGAATCGCGCGCCTGGCCGAGTTGGGCGCCTTCGACGCCCAGTTCGCCCGGGAACTCACTCAGGCGCTCCACTATCTGATGACGTTGCGGCTCGACGCGCAAATCGCCGAATCGGCTTCGACCAGCCTCGTCCGGCCGGGGGCGCTCTCGAGCATGGAGCGCGACCTGCTTCGCGATGCTTTTCACGTCGTCAAGCGGTTGCGCGAGATGCTGCGGCGGCATTTCAATCTGGCGATGTTCTGAATGCTGGTCGAGCTCAAGCGCCGTCTCTATCGGCGTCTGCTGAGCGACGCCGGATATCGCTTTCTGTTCGATCCGCCGCCGCCGGGGGAGGCGGTCTCGATCGACTGCGAGATGACCGGGCTTGACCGCCGCAAGGACGACATCGTCGCAGTCGCGGCGGTCAAGATCCGCGGCAACCGCATCCTGGCCAGCGAACGGTTCGAGGCCAGGGTCAAACCGCGCGTCCGGCTCAAACCGGATGCGATCAAGGTGCACGGCTTACGGGAACAGGACGTCGCCGCGGGACGAACCATGGCCGAGGTGCTGCCCGAGCTGCTGCGTTTCATAGGCTCGCGGCCGCTCGTCGGATTCTACCTCGAGTTCGACGTGGCGATGCTTAACAAGCATGTGCGCAGGATGCTTGGGATCCCGCTGCCTAACCAACAGATCGAAGTGTCGGGAAGCTATTACCAGCGGAAGTACGGCGACGCTCCCCCGGGCACGCAGGTCGATTTGCGGTTCGTCAGCATCCTGAAGGATCTTGGCTTGCCTGTGCTCGACCAGCACGACGCCTTCTCCGATGCGCTGATGACCGCGATGATGCATCTGACGCTGGAGGATCTGACGGCGCGCGATATCCGCATTCCGCGCCAGCGCGCAAAACCCGTCGCCTGGTACGGCGGCGGCTGAGCAAAAGATCGACCGCGCCGAAGGACGCGATCTATCGAAAGCAGGCTCGCTGGTCCTTGGCGAGAATGCGCATCGCCTCCGAGGCGAGATACATGTCGTTGCGGACGTTCTGCACCTTGTCGAGCGGGGTCTTGGCGACCGAGCCGTACTCTTTCACCGAGTCGCTGATCTGCTTCACCAGCAGGGCGAGCGACGGATAGGCGCCTTCCGATATCTGGTGCGCGTGAATGTAGTCCGTCACGGCCGGGCGGGGGTCGCCGATGACGTTGTCGCCTGCGCCATGCTTCTCGACGACCTTCGCGGCGTCTTGCGCGGCGGCGATGAACGCGTCGGCGTGACCTAGCGGCGGCGCCCCGGTTCAGCGCATAGGCCGTCGGCGCGACGCCGACGAGGATCAGCATGATGAGCCCCATGCCCTTCTGGCCGTCGTTCGAGCCGTGAAAGAACGAGACCTGCGTGCAGGTGAGCGCGAGCAGTCCGCGGACCCACGGCGTCGGCGGGGCGTTCGTCGTCGGCGCCTTGTAGAGTTCCGGAGCGCGGATGACGGCCTTCATCACCAGCAGCAGCAGCGCGGACAGGACAAAGCCGAAAATCGGCGAGAACAGAAGAGCCTCGCCGATCTTCGTCACCTGGTCCCAGTCGACTCCGGACGCGCCATCACGCCCGCGCATCAGGGCATTCGCCACACCCACGCCGACGATCGAGCCGATCAGCGTATGCGATTGCGGCTGAAAAGATGCAGATTGGGCTTCGGGGACACTACAAACAGCGGCTCTCGCAGGCGCAGCGACAGTGAAGATCGGGACGTCGGCTGGCGCTGTGCGGGTTCGCTGGCGCGCCGACGCTGCCGGGCGCGACAAGGCGCGCGCGGATGCGCTGCTCCTCCTGAATCCAAATCGACCCCCCGGCCAATTCGGCAGCGCTGACGGCGCCTATTGGATTTTGTCGATTTGCGCTTCGCTGAGTCCGCGGATGAAGTCCGGCAGCGGGATGAAGCCGACAGGCCCTAGGTATTTCTCGTTATTGCCTCCGTTTGCCGAGATAGCCCAGCGCAGGAAGGCGCGGACCGCGCTCGCGGTCGCGGCGTCGGGTCGCGATTTCGACACGACGGCGTATTCGTAATTGATCATAGGGTAGCTGTTGTCGCCGGGCGCATAGGCGAGGCTGATGCGCTCGTAGGGCGGCGTACGCGGATCGAGTTCGGCAGCGGCGTCGGCGATCGATTCCGGCGTTGGGAGCAGGAACTTGCCGGCCTGGTTCTCGGTCAATGCCGCGCCGAGACCGGCTTTCGCGACCTGGTCGGCGTAGCTCGTGCCCAAATAGCCGATTGCGTAGGGCGTGGTGGCGACTGCCTGCAGCACGCCTTCGTTCCCATCTCCGGCCTTTTCCCCGGCGACGGCGGGCCAGGCGATGATCTCGCCAAAGCCTGGATTGTCTTCCCACTTTTGCGCCGAGAAGTCCAGAAACTGGGTGAAGACGAACGTCGTGCCGGAGCCGTCCGCCCGGCGGACCGGGATGATCGTTTGGGGCGGGAGCGTCACGCCCGGGTTCATCTCTTTGATCGCAGGATCATCCCACCTCGTGACGGCCCCGGAATAGATCGCGGCGATCGTCGTGCCGTCGAGTTTAAGGTTCGTGCCTTTGAGACCCGGAAGGTTGTAGTTGATTGTCACCGCGGAGATAGCGAGCGGGATATCGAGGATATTCGGATGTCGGGCCGCGACCTCGTCGGAGAGATAGGCATCGGAGGCGCCTATGGCGGCCGAGCCCTCGATCGCCGCCTGGTTGCCGGCGCTGGAGCCGGTAGCCGCAGCGGTCAGATCGACATCGGGAGCGACGCTCTTGTAGCCGGCTATCCAGGATTGGAAGAGCGGATAGAGCAGGGTCGAGCCGGTTTCCTTGAGAGCGATGTCGGCCGCATGCGCCATCGGGACCGCCGCGAAAACAAAGGCGATGGCGCCCCCGCCCAGCATGTGGCGAAGTCTGATTTTCACGACCGGCGTCTCCTGTTCTTGTCCGTTCAGCGGCCGATGCTATCGAGGTTCACGCCAGTGGTTTCGATGCGGAACATCCAGGTCACGATAGCGCCCAGCACCGAGCTGATGACGAGGCCGTAAAGCAGCGAGCGAGTGCCGATGCTGGCGAGCAGAAGCGGGAACCCAAACGTGGTGGCGACTGCGCCGACTTTGCCGATCATCGCCGCGAAGCCGGCGCCCATGCCGCGCACTTCAGTCGGGAACACCTCCCCGGCAAGGAGGTAAGTTTGCGCGTTGGGGCCGAGATTTGTCATGAAATTGAACAGCATTACGCCGGCCATGATGAGGTACAGTCTGAGCGCGCCCTCCGCGTCGATGGACATGGAGGCGATACCCAGTCCGACCGCGCAACCGAGGAAGCCGAAGATCTGCAGGCGGATGCGTCCAACGCTATCGGACAACCAGATTGCGAAGGCGATGCCGACGATCAAGAGCGAGGTTGTCAGGGCGGCGGCCTCGGCCGAATGGATGCCGCTCGCGATCAGGTCAGCGGGGCTGCGGATCTTGTCCGGCCCAGTGCCGAGAGCGGCGGCGATCAGGGTCGGCGTGAAGACGCCGATGCCGTAAGTGCCGAGATCCTGGAACAGCCACGGCACCGAAGAGAAGATGGTGGCGCGGCGGTTCTTCGCGTTGAAAAGCGCGAAGAAGGACGGTTTCCCGGCGCTCGCCTCATCGGCGACATGGCGCACCAGCGCCACTTTCTCCGGGTAGACCGGCGTGCGGTAGAGCAGGCGCGACACAGCCTGTTCGGCCTTTTCGTGCTGGCCCCGCACGATCAGCCAGTTGGCGCTTTCCGGGATGAAAAAGCGGCCGATGGTGATAAGGATGGCCGGCGCCAGCGCGGTCGCATACATCCAGCGCCAGGCGTCGATGCTCGGGTCGAGCACAAGCACCACGGCGCCGACTATGATCCCGCACATGGCGCCGATCGCCTGAAAGGCGAATGCGCCGAGCACGAGTCGACCGCGCGAGACGCTCGGGATGTTTTCCGAGATGATCATATGCGCAGTCGGATAGTCGCAGCCCAGCGCCATGCCAATGCCGACCAGACAGATGACCAGGGACGGGAAGTTCCCAACCAAGAGCAGCAGCGTAAGGAACATGCAGAAGATGATCATCTCAGCGATGAACATAAGCTTGCGGCCAAAATAGTCCGATAACCCACCGAGCAGGATGGTGCCGAGCAAGATGCCGAAGAGGCTCGCTGAGGTGACGAGACCTTTCTCGGCGTCGCCCAAATGGAATTGGCGGGCGATCAGCGGCAGCGACACGCCGCCCATGAACACGACGAAGCCTTCGAAGAACTTGCCGAACGCGGCGAGGGTCCAAATCCGCCACTGCATGCCCGTCATCGGCGTGGATTTGAGCGAAGTGCCGTCCGACCATACAGGCAACTCGTCTATATATTCCTGAACGGTTTTGGCGTTCGGTCGGCTAGACACCTTTCGCGCGACGACATCGACCATTGCTCAGCCCCCTAAAATATACGACGCAGACTTGCTATTATCCGAGCGATGGGGCCTTAAGGCCCGACCCGGCATGGTCGGTGAATTGCGGCTGGGCGGGATCGCGCGCGGCATAGCCCATCGTTGACATGAACGGCGTTCCCTCAGCTTCCCCGACCATCTATCGCGGCGGCGTATGACAGGATCGTGAAAGCGTCTTCAGACCGACGGGCAACGGGCGAGCCGCAGCAGAAAATGCCGCCCGAGGTCCTGCCGTTTCTCTTGATTGGCGCTCCGCAACTCCCAAGCCGTACGCCGCAATTTGGGCTTGG
This sequence comes from uncultured Alphaproteobacteria bacterium, assembly GCA_963772555.1. Taxonomy (GTDB): domain Bacteria; phylum Pseudomonadota; class Alphaproteobacteria; order Rhizobiales; family Beijerinckiaceae; genus Roseiarcus. The sequence goes on from CAVYXQ010000008.1 coordinate 224,757, forward strand.
GCCACCTACGGACCTCGTCCTGAGCCGCGTCGCGAAGCGACGCGTGTCGAAGGGCGTTCCAGCGAGCGTCCTTCGAGGCCGCTACGCGGCGCCTCAGGACGAGGCCGGCGGGAGGCAGGACCTGAGCTTGGGAGTTTTGGCGCTCCGCTATCGACTTACTAACTAGTTGGCGGGAATTGCCAAACAGCGCCAGACGGGCGATTTTGTCCCGATTCGAATCCGAACGGTGGGCAACCCGGCGGGTGCGAACCACGGACGCCCATGCGTCCGACAACTGCGGGGGAGACGTTCGATGAGCCCAGGCTCGATATTGGACCGCACGCATTCGGTCGCCAAGCCGGGATTCAGCCGGTGGATGGTTCCGCCGGCGGCCTTGTGCATCCACTTGTGCATCGGTCAGGTTTACGCACTCAGTGTTTTCAACCTGCCGATGACCAAACTGATCGGCATTGCGAAATCGGCCCCGGACGACTGGAAGCTCACCGAGCTCGGCTGGATTTTCTCCCTTGCCATTTTCTTTCTGGGCGCTTCCGCGGCGGTGTTCGGCCGCTGGGTCGAGGACGGCGGGCCGCGCCGCGCGATGTTCGCCGCGGCGCTGTGCTTCGGCGGCGGGTTCCTGGTCAGCGCCGCCGGCGTCTGGTTGCATCAGCTCTGGATCGTGTACCTCGGCTACGGCGTGCTCGGGGGCGTCGGCCTTGGCCTCGGCTATATTTCGCCCGTTTCGACGTTGTTGAAATGGTTCCCGGACCGTCCCGGCATGGCCACCGGCATGGCGATCATGGGTTTCGGCGGCGGAGCGATGATCGCCTCGCCGCTGTCGGTCTGGCTGATGAGCGTCTTCTCGACGCCGACCCATGTCGGGGTCGCCAAGACATTCGTCGTTCTGGGACTCGTCTACGCCTGCTTCATGTTGGTCGGGGCGGCGATCGTCCGCATCCCGCCGCCCGGGTGGAAGCCGCCCGGCTTCGTTCCTCCGGCTCGGGCCGGCAAACTCGTCACCAACCGGGACGTCTATGTCTACCAGGCGTTGAAGACGCCGCAGTTCTGGCTGATCTGGGTCGTGCTCTGCATGAACGTGACGGCCGGGATCGGCGTCCTCGGCCAGGCCTCGGCAATGAGCCAGGAAATGTTTCCCGGCCGTGTCACGGCGGCGGCCGCAGGCGGCTTTGTCGGCCTTTTGAGCATCTTCAATATGGCCGGGCAATTCATCTGGGCATCCGCGTCGGACCATATCGGCCGCAAGAACACGTATTTCGTATTCTTCGCCCTCGGGTTCGTGCTCTACTCGCTCGTGCCGTACTTCGGAAGCACGGGGAACCTGACTTTGTTCATTCTCTGCTTCCTGGTGATCCTGAGCATGTACGGCGGCGGTTTCGCGACAGTGCCCGCCTACCTGAGAGACATGTTCGGCACGCGTTATGTCGGGGCCATTCACGGGCTGCTGATCACCGCTTGGTCGGCTGCGGGCGTGCTGGGCCCCGTGCTCGTCAACTACATAAGGCAGTACCAGATCGACAACGGCGTGCCGAAGGCGCAGGCCTATAATGTCACCATGTACATCATGGCCGGTCTTCTGGTCGTCGGCTTCATCTGCAATTTCCTGATCAAGGCGGTCGACGACCGTCACCACATGGATCTCGAAACGGTGGATGATGTGGTCGGTGTCGTCTAGCTGCGGGAGGAGGGGATATGTCAGAAGCCAACAACGGCGGCACGACGCCGCTGCAACTCGCCCTCGCCTGGGGCTTTGTCGCCATTCCGCTGCTCTGGGGAATCTACGGCACGCTCGTCAATGCGATGAAGCTGTTCCACTAAGCGGCGCTAGGGTCAAAACCCAATCAGATTGACCCGTTCCGGACCCATTGCGGGCCCTGCCACGGCGCCGAAATCAAGACTTTTTCGAGCACGCGAAAATGCTCCAAAATCGGCACGTTTTGCGAGATGCGCCCACCCTTGCGCGGAAAGGGAGGGAGTTCCGGGAATCAACAAGTCTGCACGCCTGGTGCAGGGCCGGATGTTTCAGGCTATATTGCCGTCGGCACGACCAACCGAAAAGACAGCCGCGATGGCCAAAGCTTATTGGATTGCTACGTATCGTTCAGTGAGCAAGCCGGATGCGCTTGCCGCCTATGCCAAGCTCAGCGGTCCCGCGATCAGCGCGGCCGGCGGCCGCATTCTGGTTCGCGGGATGCCGGCGCAGGTCTACGAGGTGGGGCTTCAGCAGCGCACGGTAGTCATTGAGTTCGACAGCGTGGAGCGGGCCCGCGCGGCGCATGATAGCCCGGCATATCAGGAAGCGCTGGCCGTTCTCGCCGGCGGAGCCGTACGCGACATTCGCATCGTCGAAGGGGTGTAGGGCCGCGCAGGCGGGAGAAGACCGGACCCGCCTGCCGCTGATCCCAGTGCGTTGAAAAGTCAAGAATTTCTCACGGAGTTTTTAAGGCTCTGTTGCATTGGGACGACGTCGGGAAGACAGAAGGCGGAAAAGTTTCAGGATATCTCATGTCGGACTTCAAAGGTCGCCGGTTTCCGTGTCACATTCTGTTGGTCCGCCAGCCCGCCGACCGGCAGACATAACTTCAGAATGTTGATTTCGAGGCCGGACGAAGATGTTCGTCTCGCTATTCCAGATACGGTGTCAGCGCATCTTCGATCCATTTCATGAATGCGCGGACTCGGCGCGACAGGTTGCGCCGATGCGCCACGACCAGGGAGACGTCGAGCGGCCTGTGCTGAAAATCTGGTAGAAGCTCTATCAATGCTCCACTCGCCAAGTATTGGCCAATCGTCAACATTGGCGCCTGAATCAGGCCAAGGCCAGCGATGCCAGCGGCTTCGTAAGTCTGCACGCTGTTAACCTGCAGCGCGCCTGGCAACTGAAGGCTCACGTAGCTATCGCCGTCCCGATACTCCCATCCATAGGATTTTGCGCCAAGCATTCTCGCGAAATGAATTGTCCGATGTTCCTGACGCTGGAGATCTTCTAGGGATCGAGGGACGCCATGGCGCGCCAGGTAGGCGGGACTGGCGGCGTTGACCATGCGCAACTTGCCTAGCGGGCGGGCAATCAGCGTCTCGTCCCCGATGGGACCAAGTCGCAATACGCAGTCAAACCCCTCTTGAACCAGATCAACTTGCCGATCCGTACTCGACACCTCCAGCTCCAACTCGGGGTAAGTCGCCATGAAATCCGGCAGGGCCGGCACGATCGTTGTGCGCGCCACCTCGCTCGGCAGATCGACCCGTAAACGCCCGCGAAGCGCCACTCGATCGCTTGCGAACATTGAGTGCAGATCATCAAAGTCAGCAAGCAGATCGCGGGCGCGGGCATGAAATGCGCGTCCGTCCTCCGTTAACTGCACGCTGCGCGTCGTCCGGTGCAGGAGTCTGGCGCCGACATCTTCTTCCAGCGTCCGGACCGCCGTTGAGGCCCTTCCCTTTTGAATGCCCAGGCTATCGGCAGCGCGGGTGAAGCTCCCCATTTCCGCTACCGTTATGAAAATGAGGATGGGTTCGAGATTCTGCATTTTCGTGCCTTGGCATTGTTCACCTCAGAGAGAACAGTGCGTTCATTTCATCGGTGTTTATCATACCTAAGAGACACAGTAGCCTCGGAACATGGGTATCCCCCCTCGGAGAATGACAAATGTCCAAAACCGTGAACCTGCATCAGGCGCCTGGAGCTATGACCTTGGATCACAGCCTGTGGCCTGGCCGGACAATGAGCGCGATTGTCGTTATCGCCCTGGTGACAGACGGCGCTATTCAGCTTTTCGCGCCGGCACAGATCGCGAGCATGTTGCACGAAACCGGGTTCGCGATGGACCTGACCCGTGTCGTGGGTCCGATCATACTTGCCTGCGCCATCCTTTACGCCATCCCGAGCACCGCCGTCCTCGGCGCGATCCTGGTGACGGGCTTTTTGGGAGGCGCCATCTGCGCCCATGTCCGCATTGGTGAGTTGGGGTCGCCGCCGGAAATGATTTCCCTGCTTCTTGGCGCGCTGACATGGGGCGGCCTCTACGCGCGCGATCCCCGTATCCGGGCCATTCTGCCGCTCTTCCGTTGAACCCCAACAGGGGCAGTGCTCTGTCCCTCAAGATCAGGAGAAAACGCATGTTTTTAGTAATGGGAATCACGGGAAAAGTGGGCGGCGCGACGGCAGAACATCTGTTGGCGCACGGCAAGGGAGTACGCGCGCTCGTCCGCAATCGCGAGAAGGCGTCAAGCTGGGCGAACCAGGGCGTGGAACTGGTTGACGGTGATTGGAATGATTCGGCAGCCATCGAGCTGGCGCTCAAAGGCGTCGAAGGCGCGTTTGTCATGTTGCCGGCTATCTGGGCCCCCTCGCCCGATTACAAAGAAGCCAAGGGCGTGATTGCGAACTATGTTGAGGCGCTCACCAAGGCAGCGCCGCCGCGGGTGGTAGCGCTTTCGTCGCTGGGCGCCAACAGAACCAGCGGGCTTGGGATGATCACGGCCTTGTCGCTCCTGGAGCAAGGTTTTCGCGACCTGATATCGCCAATCGCATTTGTGCGCGCCGGCGGGTTCTTCGAAAACTTCCTTTACGGCCTGCACGTCGCCCGGGGCGGAACGCTACCGGTCTACTACGATCCGACAAACCGGAAATCGACCATGGTCGCGACGAGCGACATTGGCGCGGAGGTTGCAACCCTTTTGACCGGGCCAGCGTGGTCAGGGCAGCGCGTCGTCGAGCTTGGTTCGATGGTCACCGCGGATGAAGTCGCTCAGCAATTGGGTCAAGTCCTGAATCTCGACGTGAAAGCCTTTGCAATCCCGCGTGCGGGGTGGGCGGAAGCGTTCGAGCAATTCGGCGTCCCGAAGGGCCACACCGGACCTGCCGAAGAAATGTTTGAGGCCGTGAACGCAGGATGGATGGACCTCGGAGCCGAGGATACGGAGCACGTAGCGGGTACGACCTCCGCACGCGATGTATTCGAGGCTGCACAGAACGCCGCCAAGGCGTAAGTCCGGGACGGATCAGGCCGGAGACGGAGACTGCCCGCTTCTGCGTGGGACCCGTTGCGGGTAGCCCTCAACGGTTAAAGCAACGCGAAGTGCCTCCACTCCCGCCTGACCTTCTGAATCTCCCGGATAAAGGTCCGCTTTCCCCAAAGCGGTCAACGACATGTAGCGCACCGATTGGGTTTTGACCCTCGGAGCGTCATCTGACCTCGGGGCTCTCGTTTCGCCTTGGAGGCCGTCGACGGCGCGCCCAGCAACGACGAGAGCCGATCTGAAGCGGCTGATTGCGCAAGCACGCGGCCTCGAAGGTTGTTCCGATTTCGATAATTGCTAGGACAATAGCTTGCAGAAAATCGGAATGACGTCTACAATTCCGTCATGAGTTTTAATGCTTCCGTTATGTGTATGGCCGCCACGGTTTCCAACCGCAATTTGGCCCATGGCGATTTTGCCAATGGCGGAGCGCCGGAAATTTTTCGGCCGGGGGGATTGGTCGCAATTCTTTGAAATCCCTCGTTTCGGACGAAGGAATCCAAGAAAATCCAAGAAAATCCAAGCAAGCCGGAAAGAGAAAACCGGAGCGAACGCGGCCGCCTCCAGGCATATCCAAGCTGGACCAAATGCCGGCAGCGTCAGCTACGCCGAACGGCCGAAGCCGCCCCGGACTCAGCTCGCTTCCGCCAGCAGCGGCAAATGCTGCCGCCCGGGTTCGCCGTCCCGGTCGATCAGACGGGTCGGATAATCGCCGGTGAAGCAATGGTCGGTGAATTGCGGCTGGGCGGGATCGCGCGCGGCATAGCCCATCGCCCGGTAGATCCCGTCGATCGAGAGGAAGGCGAGGCTATCGGCGCCCATGAAGCGGCGCATGGCTTCGAGGTCCATCCGGGCGGCGAGCAGCTTGTCGCGCTCGGGCGTGTCGATCCCGTAGAAATCGGGGTAGGCGATGGGCGGCGATGAGATGCGAAAGTGCACCTCGCGCGCGCCCGCCTCCCGCATCAGCTTTACGATCTTGACGCTGGTGGTGCCGCGGACGATCGAATCGTCGATGAGCACGACCCGCCTGCCTTCGACCGCCGCGCGGTTGGCGTTGTGCTTCATCCGGACCCCGAGTTCGCGGATCGACTGGGTTGGCTGAATGAAGGTCCGCCCGACATAGTGGTTGCGTACGATGCCCAGTTCGAAGGGGAGGCCGCAGCGACGCGCATAGCCGATCGCAGCCGGAACCCCGGAATCGGGCACCGGCACGACGACATCCGCCTCGGCTGGGGCTTCGCGCGCCAGTTCGGCGCCCATCGCCTTGCGGGCGTCGTAAACCGACTTCCCGTGCACAATCGAGTCAGGCCTAGCGAAGTAGATATATTCGAAAATGCATGGCCGGGCGCGTGTGCGTGGCCAGGGGAAGAAACTTCTGACGCCGCCCGCGTCGATCACCACCACCTCGCCGTTTTCGACGTCGCGAACGAACTTGGCGCCGATGATGTCGAGAGCGCAGGTTTCGGACGCGAGGATGGGCGAGCCGTCGAGCTCGCCGAGGACCAGCGGACGGATGCCGAGCGGATCGCGCGCGCCAATCAACTTCTTGTTGGTGAGCGCCACGAGGGCGTAAGCGCCCTCGATCTCGGCAAGCGCTTCGACGAAGCGGTCGATGATTTTTGCCCGGCGCGAGCGGGCCGCGAGCAGCAGCACGACTTCGGTGTCGGTTGTCGACTGGCAGATCGCCCCGGAGCGGATCAACTCCCGCCTCAGCGTGAGGCCGTTCGTCAGGTTGCCGTTATGGGCGACCGCCAGTCCCCCGGCTTCGAGCTCGGCGAACAAGGGCTGGACGTTGCGGAGCGCCGTCTCGCCAGTGGTCGAGTAACGCACATGGCCGATCGCCGTCTCGCCGGGCAGACGGTCGATTGTCGCGGCGCTGGAGAAATGGTCGCCTACCAGCCCCTGCCGCCGTTCCGAATGGAAACGCACGCCGTCGTAAGCGACGATGCCTGCCGCTTCCTGACCGCGATGCTGGAGCGCATGCAATCCGAGCGCCACGATAGCCGCAGCGTCAGGATGGCCGAAGATGCCGAAGACGCCGCATGCCTCATGCGGCCGGTCGGCTTCGAGATCTACGCCCAAAGTCTCGGGCTCACTGCAAGCGCAGTCGATCGTGTCCTCGCTCGACCCGCCAGGGGCGCACGAGCCGCTGGCGGTCACTGTTTGGGAACCACTGCCTGCGTCGCGGGGGCCGGCGGCGGCAGGTTCTTGTTGATGATCGCGTCCAGCCTCTGCTTGTCCAAAGCCGTTCCGCCTGCGGCCGACGAGTCCGCCTTCTTCTGTGGCGCCGCCGCCGGCGCAGCGGGAGACGGCGCGAGGTCGGGCTTCGTCGGGGCGAAGGATTCGTCGGTCGGCTCCTCGCTGCCGATCGCCGCGCTGGCCCGGGACTTGATCCAGGAATCGACCGTCGCCGCCGCGTCTTCGGGCAGCATGGCGACGATCTTGTCCGCGGTATCGGTCAGAACCGGTCGTGTCTTGGCGTTTTTTACCCATTCCGGCTGCTGCTTCTCCGAGACCAGCCAGTTGAAGATCGCGAACGAGACCACCGCGAGCAGGAAACCTCGCACCACCCCGAAGCCAAACCCCAAAGTCCGATCGAGAGCGCCGATCTTGCTGTCGAGAATTGCGTCCGAGAGCCGAACGGTGACCAGCGAGACGACAATCAGCGTCGCGAAGAAAACAATCGTGGCGGCCGCCGCCTGGGCGATCAGCTCCTTGTGGATGTAGGGCGCGAGATAGGGAACGACAACAGGGTAGAAGTAGTAAGCGGCGGCGGCGGCGGCGGCCCATGAGGCGATGGCGAGAACCTCGCGGCTGAAGCCGCGCATCATCGACAGGAGGGCGGAGACCAGGACGATCGCTAGGACGGCGAGATCGAGATAGGAAGGCATTCGCGGAAACCCCGTCACGACGCCCGACATTTCCGCGCTTTCCAGCGCCGGCGAAGCCTGGCGGAGCGCCTTATAGCCAAGCCTCCTCGCTTCGTCACCCCGCCCCACGCATTCGCGGCGGATCCTTTCGAATGGACCTGGCTTCGACGCCCGCCGCGGCGATCAGAGCAACGAGCGAGGCGACGGAGCCGATCGGGGTGGTCGTCATTCTGATTTCCTCCGCCTCGGCCCTGAGCGAAACAGGCGCGAAAGTTCGCGTAAATCCGAGCTTGGCCGCCTCCTTCAGGCGCAAGGCGGTATGAGCGACCGCCCGAATGGAGCCGGACAGCGAGATTTCGCCGAAATAGACCGCGTCGCGCGGCAGCGCGGCTCCGGTGAGGGAGGAGATGAGCGCCGCCGCCGCCGCGACGTCGGCCGCCGGCTCGGTCACCTTGAGGCCGCCGGCGACATTCAGATAGATGTCGAATTGCCCCAGTTTCAGGCCGCCGTGGGTCTCGAGAACCGCGAGCACCATGGCGAGGCGGTTCGGCTCCCAGCCCACAACCGCGCGCCTCGGCGTTCCGAGGGCCGTTGGCGCGACAAGGGCCTGAACCTCGACCAGGAGAGGGCGGGCGCCTTCTACGCCGGCGAAGACGGCCGCGCCCGGGCTGTCCCCGCCGTCCCGTCCCGCCAGAAACAGCGCTGAAGGGTTCGGGACTTCGCTCAAACCGCCGCCGGTCATTTCAAAGACGCCGACATCGTCGGTGGCGCCGAAGCAATTCTTGGCGGCCCTCAGGAGGCGAAACGCGTGCGCGCCGTCGCCTTCGAATGAGAGGACGGCGTCGACCATATGCTCGACGACCCTCGGTCCCGCGATTTGTCCGTCCTTTGTGACGTGACCGACGAGGAGCAGCGCCGCTCCGCTCGTCTTGGCGAATCGGATCAGGGCCTGCGCCGACGTGCGGACCTGACTGACCGTTCCAGGCGCCAACTCGATCGTGTCGCTCCACATGGTCTGGATCGAATCGATGACGACGAACCTCGGCGCATCGCCTGAACTCAAAGTCGCGACAATGTCCTCGACCAGGGTTTGAGCGGCCACCTGCACCGATGCTTCAGCCAGTCCGAGTCGGGCGGCGCGCAGGCGGACCTGCGCGGTCGATTCCTCGCCCGACACGTACACTGTGCGGGCGCCTGAACGCGCAACGGCGGCGCAGGCCTGGATCAAGAGGGTCGATTTGCCGATGCCCGGCTCCCCTCCGATCAGCGTCGCCGAGCCCGGTACGAAGCCTCCCCCCGCCACCCGGTCGAGTTCGGCGATCCCAGTGATGACGCGCGGGTCGACCTTCGACGGTCCCGACAGGTCTTCGAGCGGAAATGGGCGCCCGGCGCCGCCGCGCCGTATCGCCGCCCCTCCAATTCCGAGCGCCGCCGCCTCCTCGACGATCGTATTCCACTCGCCGCAGGATTCGCACTTCCCCAGCCAGCGCTGGGTAATCGCCCCGCAGTTTTGGCAAACGTAGGAAGTGCGCAACTTCGCCATCCGCTCGGATTGGCAGCTTTGTCGGAATGTGTCGAGGGATACCGTCAGCGGCCGCCGAGCTGGCGGGGCGCGGGAAAACCCCCTGGCAGCCAGGCCAGCGTGTGCGGCAAATGGTCATGTTCCTTGGGTTGACCTGCGGGGTCTATAGCTGAAGCCGATGGAGCGGACCGGCTCGAATGCAAGTTGCTCGCCGCGGTGGCTCGTTCTTGGCGCGATCAGGAGGCGCAGTCGACCGAATGGCTTTCGCCTTGAGCCCTACCGGACAGAGGACATGCGGAATCAGCGATTTGCTCGCGGTCCGCAATCCCCATTTCGACGCCTCAGTGGTCTCGTTCGAGGCCGGACAGGAGGTGGTCGGCGAGGGCGATCCGACCGAGAACTTTTATCTCGTCATGCGCGGCCTCTTCCGAGCGGTGAAGTTCACGCCTGATGGGCGTCGGCAGGTTTTCGCCTTCTACATGCCCGGCGACCTTTGCGGCCTTGAACCGGACGAGACGCACAAACTGACCATCGAGGCCGTCGAGTCTGCGGCGCTGGCGATCATGCCGCGCCACGTCTGCCGGCTGCGGATGAACGACGACCCTCGCCTGAACGCCGCGCTGTTCGAAGGGGCGACGCGCGCCCTCACGCTTTCCATCGATCACATGATGATGATCGGGCGCAGCTCCGCTGAGGAGCGGCTTGCGTGGTTCCTCACCATGCTTGCCGCCCGCTCGGTGGGCGCCAACGCAAAAGCGCTCGATCTGGCGATGCAACGCCAGGATATTGCCGATTACCTCGGACTGACCGTCGAAACTGTGAGCAGGACATTCACCATCTTCCGTGATCGCGGACTGGTCAGCCTTCCCCAGAAGCGCAGGGTGCTGATTCTGCGGCCCGATCTGCTCGCCAGGCTCGCGGCCGCCGACCGGGACGCCTCGCCGGTTCGGCCCGAGCGGTTGGATGAGGTGCTCAAGGTCGCCTGACGTCTGGCGCGACGCCCCGGAAGCTGAAGGACCTCGGTCCTTGCGTCCCGCTGCGACCACCCGCCGACAAGTCGATTCGAAGTGCGACAGATGGTCACGGGCGGAAGGCGCACGGCGTCCAGGCGTGCGAAAAGCCTCGATTTTCCGCGCCCTTGGTCGCTAGGCGGCGCTGTTCAGGCGAATTGCGACAATCGGACAGGTGGACGAGAATCGAACGGCCATGCTTTAGAAGCTCGTCGTTCACTCCAGCCGCCCCGATCTTGACCCGCGGAAAGGTTGTGATCCCGAACGATGCCGACGGCTGCAAGCGCGCTGCGCAATCGGCGAGCCTCAAAAAAGCAGCCGCGGACTCGCCTCTTGTCTCGGGGATTGGGAATGCAGACGGTATCACAACCAAAGCCGCTGTGGGGCGGCGAAATGGGGCTCATCGCTGTCCTCGCGCTCCTGGGGCTCCTTTGCATCTATATTGCGGCCAAGACCATCGAACCGGCCTTCGCCTTCCATATGGGGCTCGGCGCCCTCGCCGCGGCGCTCGGAATTTTCGCAATCTTCCAACGCTATAATCAGCGTCCGGTCGAGCGCCCGCCGCTCGAGATCAACGGACTGCCCAATTACAATTTCGGCCCAGTCAAATTCAGCACCTTGATGGCTCTATTCTGGGGCTTGGCGGGCATGGCGGTCGGCGTCTACCTCGCGTTCGAACTCGCGTTTCCCGATATCAATATCGCGCCCTGGTTCAACTTCGGCCGCTTGCGTCCCCTGCACACCTCCGCGGTCATTTTCGCCTTCGGCGGCAACGTGCTTCTCGCAACGTCCTTTTACGTCGTGCAGCGCACGAGCCGGGCGCGGCTCGCTGGCGATCTCGCCCCCTGGTTCGTCGTCCTCGGTTACAATTTCTTCATCCTCATCGCCGGCACGGGCTACCTGCTCGGCATCACTCAAAGCAAGGAATATGCGGAGCCGGAGTGGTACGCCGACCTGTGGTTGACGATCGTGTGGGTCGTCTACCTTCTGGTGTTCCTCGGCACGCTCTTCCGCCGCAAGGAGCCCCATATCTTCGTCGCGAACTGGTTCTACCTTGCCTTCATCCTGACGATCGCGATGCTCCATATCGGCAACAACGCCGCGGTCCCGGTGTCGCTCTTCTCATCGAAGTCCTACGTTGTCTGGAGCGGCGTGCAGGACGCGATGTTCCAGTGGTGGTACGGCCACAATGCGGTCGGCTTTTTTCTCACCGCCGGCTTCCTCGCCATCATGTACTACTTCGTCCCCAAGCGGGCGGAACGGCCGATCTACTCCTATCGGTTGTCGATCATTCATTTCTGGGCGCTGATCTTCCTCTACATTTGGGCCGGTCCGCATCATCTGCACTACACCGCGCTGCCGGATTGGGCGCAGACCCTCGGCATGACGTTCTCGATCATGCTGTGGATGCCGTCGTGGGGCGGCATGATCAACGGCCTCCTGACATTGTCGGGCGCGTGGGACAAGCTGCGCACCGACCCGGTGCTGCGCATGCTCGTCGTGTCGGTTGCCTTCTACGGCATGTCGACTTTCGAAGGCCCGGCGATGTCGATCAAGGCGGTCAATTCGCTGGCGCATTATACCGATTGGGTTATTGGCCATGTGCACTCGGGCGCGCTCGGCTGGGTCGCCTTCGTCTCGTTCGGGGCGATCTACTGTCTCGTTCCCTGGCTGTGGAACAAGCGCGAGCTCTACTCGCTGCGCCTCGTTTCCTGGCATTTCTGGATCGCGACGCTCGGCATCGTGCTCTACATCACATCGATGTGGGTGTCGGGCATTCTGCAGGGCCTGATGTGGCGGAGCTACACCCCGCAAGGTTACCTCGAATACTCCTTCATCGAGACAGTCGCTGCGATGCATCCGTTCTATGTCATCCGGGCCATGGGCGGCGTGCTGTTTCTCCTCGGCTTCTGTCTCATGATCTATAACGTCTACATGACGATTACCGCGACTGAGCAGGCGGCTCCGGCGGCTCAGCCGTCGCTCCAGCCCGCGGAATAGGAAGGACGGCCATGAGCAACTCCGCGGAGACACGCCAGGGCGGATCGCTTTTCGCCAGGCATCATATCCTGGAGAGGAATCCGATCCTTCTTGTCATCGGCATTCTCATCATGGTGTCGATCGGCGGCCTTGTCGAGATCGTCCCGCTCTTTTACTTGAAGAGCACCATCGAAACCGTGCAGGGCATGCGGCCTTACACCCCGCTCGAACTCGCCGGTCGCAATATCTATGTGCGCGAGGGCTGTTACCTCTGCCACAGCCAGATGATCCGCGCGCTGCGCGACGAGGTCGAGCGCTACGGCCATTACTCACTGGCGGCCGAGAGCATGTACGACCATCCCTTCCAATGGGGCTCCAAGCGCAATGGCCCAGACCTAGCGCGCGTCGGAGGCAAGTATACCGACGCCTGGCACGTCGCTCATCTCATCGATCCGCGCTCGGTCGTGCCGCAATCGATCATGCCGAGCTACGCCTTCCTGATGACGACCCCGCTCGACACGCGCGAGCTCGTCGCCGATGTGGAGACGAACCGCGAGGTCGGCGTTCCGTATAACGACGATATGACAACGAACGTTATGGCGGATCTGAAAGCTCAGGTCAGCCCGGATACGCCCGAGGCGGCCGCGCTCCTGAAGCGCTACCCGAAGGCGGTCGTGCGCAAGTTCAATCCCGCGTCTCTCGAAATCACCGAAGGCGACGCCGTTATTGCATATTTGCAAATGCTTGGCACGCTCGTCGACTTCAAGCTGTACGACGACAAGGCCAATCTGCGCTGACCGGGACAGGGGACCACCATGTCGACCACCTACGAATGGCTGGCGCAGTTCGCGCAATCGGCCGGCACTATCTACTGCTTCCTGTTTTTTCTCGCGACCCTCGCTTACGCGCTTTGGCCCAAAAACCGGGCGCGATTCGATGACGCGGCTCGCACGCCGCTGCGGGAGGACTGAGCGATGATCAACGACCCGGTCCAAGTGGACAAGGTTTCCGGCCAAACGACCACTGGCCACGAGTGGGACGGCATTCGTGAACTCAATACGCCTCTGCCGCGCTGGTGGCTTTACCTCTTCTACCTGACGATCGCTTTCGCCGTCGTCTATTGGATCGCCTATCCGGCCTGGCCGCTCGTCAGCGGCTACACCCGCGGGCTCTCGGGTTACACCAATCGGGCTCGCGTCGCCGAAGATGTCGCCGCGGCACAAGCCGCTCGCATGCAATCGGCGGCCGGCCTCACGAACGCCACTGTTGCCGAGATTGCAGCGGATCCAAAGCTGACGGAGATCGCGCTCGCCGAGGGCAAGGCCGCGTTCGGCGACAATTGCGCTCCCTGCCACGGCTCCGGCGGGCAAGGCCAGACGGGCTATCCGAACCTGACTGCAGGCCGTTGGCTGTGGGGCGGCACGCTGGAGGAGATCAAGACGACGATCACCCATGGCATTCGCGCTGACGACTCGGACACGCACATGAGCGCGATGCCCGCCTTCGGCAAGGACGGCATCCTGAAGCCTGAGGAAATCCGCGAAGTCGCCAACTACGTGCGGACGATCGACGGCCTCGAACCCGAGCAAGGCGTCAACGTCCTCGCCGGCAAGAAGATCTTCGCCGACAATTGCACCGCCTGTCACGGCGATCAGGGGAAGGGCAATATCGAGATGGGCGCCCCCAACCTCACGACCAAAGTCTGGCAATACGGCTCGAACCTGAAGGATTTGATCTATACGATCACCTACGCCCGCAACAGCGTCATGCCGGCCTGGGGAGGCCGCCTCGATCCAGTGACGATTAAGTCGCTCGCGGTTTACATTCATAGTCTGGGCGGCGGTACGTGACGGTCAGCGCCGAGGAGATCTACGACGACGGTCCCCTATATGCGGCGGCGACAAAGGTCTACCCGCAAAAGGTTTGGGGGACGTATCGGCTGCTGAAGTGGAACGTCCTGTGTTTAGCCCTCGGCGTCTACTATGTCTTGCCGTTCGTCAGGTGGAATCGGGGGCCGAGCGCACCGAGCCAAGCGGTCCTCATCGACATCGCCCACTCCCGCTTCTACGCCTTCTTCATCGAGCTGTGGCCGCAGGAAGTCTATTACTTCACCGGGCTCCTGATTCTGGCCGCGCTCGTTCTATTCTTGTCCAACGCGCTGTTCGGTCGCGTCTGGTGCGGTTACGCCTGTCCTCAGACAGTATGGACGGACCTTTTCCTCTTGGTCGAACAGGCCATCGAGGGCGATCGGCGCGCGCGCATCAAGCTCGACGCGGCGCCGTGGACAGCGCACAAGATCATCACACGCGCCGCCAAGCACGCGGCGTGGCTGATCATCGCGCTTTTGACCGGCGGCGCAGCGGTGCTCTATTTCATGGATGCGCCGACGCTCATCTACCAGATCGCGACATTTCAGGCGCCGTACATTGCTTACCTGTGGGCAGGCATTCTGACCTTCACCACCTATTCGCTCGCCGGGCACATGCGCGAGCAAGTCTGTCTCTACATGTGTCCGTGGCCGCGCATCCAGGCGGCGCTGACCGACAACGAGGCGCTGAACGTCACCTACCGCTTCGATCGCGGCGAGCCCCGGATGTCGGTGAAAGACGCCGCCAAAGCGCACGCGCGTGGCGAGGCCGCGGGGGACTGCGTCGACTGCCTACAGTGCGTCCACGTTTGTCCGACCGGCGTCGATATCCGCAAGGGGTCCCAGCTCGGCTGTATCCAGTGCGGTCTCTGCATCGACGCCTGCGACGCCGTAATGACCAAAATCGGCCGGCCGACGCGCCTCATCGCCTATGACACCGACGAGAATCGCGAGCGGCGCAAGCGGGGCGAAGCAAACGTCTTTCATCTCGCGCGACCGCGGACGATCCTCTATGCGGCGCTGATCGCGCTGACCGGCGCGATCATGCTCTATACGCTCATGTCGCGCACCCATATGCACTTGAGCGTCCTGCATGTGCGCGCGCCACTGTTCACCCAGACCGTAGAGGGATCGATCCGCAACGGCTACACGCTTCGATTTTCCAACAAGCTGAGCGAACCCAGCGATTTCACGCTCGAGGTCAGCGGGGTTAATGGCGCCACAATGACGAGCCCCGTGGCGAAAACGCTCGACCGCGGCCGTCTTACGGTCCGGGTCGACCCCGACGCCACTTTCGAGGTTCCGGTCTACGTGAGCACGCCCGCCAATGTAACCCCGGGCAAGTCGACCCCGATCACATTCACCGCGACCCATCCGAAAACCGGAGAGCGCAACGCCGTGTCCGACAATTTCTTCGGTCCGTAATGAAAGCGAGAGCGAGACCGGAAACGGCTGCCGGGCGGGCTCGAGCGCCGGTCGCAACAATGGGAATAGCCTATGTCTGAGCAACTGACCGGACGGCACGTCCTCGCCATTGTCGGCGTATTTTTCCTGGTGATATTCGCCGCGAACGTTGCGCTCATCTACTTCGCCCTGCACACCCTGCACGGCTCCGAACTCGAGAATCCCTATGATGCCAGCCAGGCCTTCAACCGGCGGATCGCCGAAGCGCGCGCACAGGACGCACGAGGGTGGAAGGCCGACGTTATGACCCGGGCCGACGGGCCGGGCGAGCGGGTCATGGTCGAGTTCCGCGACCACCAGGGCGCGCCAATCCCCGATCTTCAAGTGACGGCGCGCTTCCAGCACCCGTTCGACGCGGCCAAGGATCGCCAGACGACGCTGGCCTCCGATGGCATAGACTACGAAGGCCTTGCTAGCCCCGTTGCGCCGGGACGGTGGACGCTGGTGATCGAGGCGCGACGCGGGTCCGAACGACTGTTCCGCAGCGAGAACAAGTTGGCGGTTACGGATACGGCCTCGAACTGAGAGCCAACGATGGGGGAAGCGCAGGACCTCTCGCTTTTCGTGCGTCACCCTGCAGACGGGATCGCTGCGATGGATCTCGTCGTCGACGGCGTCACTTGCGGCGCCTGCATAGCGACCATCGAAAAGGGCCTACGCCGCGAAGCGGGCGTGCGGGGCGCCCGCGTCAACCTGGCGAGCAAGCGGGTGACGGTCGAGTGGAACGACGGCGCGCTCGATCCGCCGCTGATTCTCGAGCGCCTCGAAGCGCTCGGCTATAAGGCCTATCCTTTCGCTTCCGGAGGGGTCGGCGGCGTCGAGGCGCAGACCGAGAAGCGGCTTCTGCGCTGCCTCGGGGTCGCCGCTTTCGGGGCGATGAATGTGATGCTTCTGTCGATCTCGCTATGGGCTGGCGCCGACACCGACGCGAATTCGGCGACGCGCGATCTCTTCCATTGGCTGTCGGCTCTGGTCGCGCTTCCTTGCGCGGCCTATGCGGGGCTGCCGTTCTTCGAAAGCGCAGGGAAGGCCCTTCGGGCCCGCTCGCTCAACATGGACGTCCCGATCGCGCTCGGGGTCGTGCTGACGCTAGGCATGTCGGTGGTGCAGACGGCGGCGCATAAGCGACTCGCCTATTTCGATAGCGCGCTGATGCTGCTCATGTTCCTGCTCGCCGGCCGCTTCCTCGATCAGCGCATGCGACGGCTGACCCGCGACTTTGCCATCAACCTGACCGCGATCCGCGCAGAGCGCGCGACCAAGCTCGTCGCTGGAGGCGAAGCGCGCGACACGCCGATCGCGGCGATTCGCCCCGGCGATCTCGTCCTGGTCACGGCCGGAGAGCGCGTCTCTGTCGACGGCACGGTCGAAGATGGACGGTCCCAGATCGACCAGAGCCTGGTGACCGGCGAGACCCAGCCGCTGGACGCGGCTCCGGGCACGAAGGTCTACGCCGGAACCCTCAACCTGACGGGCGCACTACGCGTGCGAGTCACAAACGCCGCGGCCGGCACGCTGCTCGACGAGGTCAACGGCCTGCTCGGCAAGGCGGTCGAACAGCGATCGTCCTACGTGCGCCTCGCCGATCGCGCGGCGAGGCTGTATGTGCCTGTAGTCCATCTGGCGGCGCTGGCCACCTTCCTCGGGTGGCTCCTGATCGGCGCCGGCTGGCAGAAGGCGCTCATCGTCGCGATCACGGTTCTCATCATCACTTGTCCCTGCGCGCTCGGCCTAGCCGTGCCGGCGGTTCAGGTCGTCGCCGCGGGAGCGCTCTTCCGCCGCGGGCTGATGCTGAATTCCGGCGAGGCGCTCGAGCGTCTGGCCGAGGCTGACTGGGTCGTGTTCGACAAGACCGGCACCCTGACCCAGCCGCGCCCGGCGCTGGCGAATTCGGCGGAAGTGGCCGCCGAAGACCTGGCGCTTGCTGGGGCGCTGGCGCTTTCGAGCCGGCACCCGCTCGCCAAGGCCCTCGTCGAGGCGTCCGGCGCGAGCAAGCCGACGCCAACGGAGGAGGTTCCAGGCCTGGGCGTCGTCGCCCTCGAGGGCGACGTCAGGCTCGGCTCCATCGCCTGGTGCGGGGCCGAAACGGAGGCGGCGGGGGTCGCGGCGGCGTGGCCGGACGCCTCGCTGATCGCGCTGAGGACGCCCGACCGGGCCGTCGTCTTCGCGGTCCGGCAGCGGCTACGCTCCGATGCGCGCGCGGTCGTCGCGGACATTGCCCGCCGACGCGAGGTCGAGATCCTGTCGGGGGATCGGGAGGCGGCGGTGGCCCTCGTGGCGCGGGAGCTCAGCGTCGGGCGATTCGAGGCGGCGATGAAGCCCGCGGACAAGATCGCCCGGTTGCGGACCCTCGCTGATGAGGGCAAGCGGACGCTCATGGTCGGCGACGGGCTCAATGACGCGCCGGCGCTCGCCGCCGCGCATGTTTCGATCTCGCCGATCTCCGCCGCCCATATCGCCCAGGCGCAGGCGGACGCGCTCTTCCTCGGCGAGCGGCTGATGCCGGTCGCCGACGCGCTGCGGCTCGCGGCCAAGGCGCGCCGGCTGATGGTCGAGAACCTGTGGCTGTCGTTCCTCTACAACATGATCGCCGTGCCGCTGGCGATCCTGGGCTTCGTGACGCCTCTCGGGGCGGCGGTGGCGATGTCCGCCTCATCTATCCTGGTGACGCTGAATGCGTTGCGCGCGCGTGAGGCGGGCTCGAAACCATGAACGTGCTGGTCTACCTGGTGCCGCTCGCGCTCGCCCTCGGCGGCCTTGGTCTGGCGGCTTTCTTATGGGCGCTGCGCAACGGCCAGTTCGACGATCTCGAAGGGGCCGGATGGCGGGCGATCAGCGACGACGACCTGCCCGACGACAAGCGATAGCGGCAGCGGGCACAGGGCCGTGGCTCTTGATCGCTCCTGGAGGGGCGCCGAAGAGGGTGTACTTTTTTTGAGGGCATCCGGCCGTTTTCGCAGACGTGGGCGCTTCAAGGACGCTCGCTGGAGCACCCCTCGACAATCGCCCTCCTGGCCCAATTGATCAGCCAAGAATAACAATCTCCCCCTGGATCACGGGCGACAACTTGATCTCCAGGCCATGTTTTCGACAATGACTTCGTGTTCGCCGGTGGGGTAAAGGACAGACTGTTCCAGCCGCCGACAACCGCCGGGGCGACCGGCGTCGACTGTTCGTCGACATCAAAGCCAATCGTCGAGACGCGCCATGCGTATCCGCGTTCGGTCCGATCGGCGGGAGGATCTTTGGTTTCGTGCTCCCGCAGACGCCGCTAAGGTCGAGGAATGAGTGAAAAGCTGATCGTTCACGTAATCGACGACGACGACGCCCTTCGCGATTCGGTCCGACTGTTTCTGGACAATGAAGGACTCGAGGTCAGGCCGTACGCCTCCGCCATCGAGTTTCTCTCCGCATTGAGCTCGAGTCCGACAGGCTGCGTCGTCACCGACGTTCGCATGCCGGGCATGAGCGGCATGGAACTCCTGGCTCATCTTGCAACGCGAGGATTGGCCTTGCCAGTCATCGTCGTGACCGGTCACGCCGACGTTCCCCTCGCCGTGCGCGCAATGAAGGAAGGCGCCGTTGACCTGCTCGAAAAGCCGTTTCGCGCGGACGATCTGATTAGCGCGGTTCGCAAAGCCCTGGCTTCTGGAAAGGGACCAAACACCAGCGATGCTAGCGCGCGGGAAGCGGTTGCGCGGTTATCGACGCTCAGCGTGCGCGAGAACGAGGTGCTCGACCGGCTCATTCGGGGGCAGCCCAACAAGATCATCGCCTATGAAATGGGTATCAGCCCCCGGACGGTGGAAGTTCATCGCGCCAATGTTATGAAAAAGACGCAGGCCGGAAGTCTGTCTGAGCTCGTCCGCATGTTCCTGAATGTCGAGCGTGGCGAAGCCGGGCGGAGCTGAGGCCGCGCCGCGGGATTACGCCGTCCTGTCGGAGATATTTCTCCGCGGGGAGCCTGTGCAGCCAGACTTCCCGGTGAAAAGCGCAACCCTTATTAATTAGTCTAAGTAGAATCCACAATTGCGCGGCTGACCTCCTTTTGAGACTTAGCGACCAGCAGAGATCTGCCATTTTGCCAGCTTGGATTTGCAGTTTTTGGCGTCGAGACCGGGGCCTCGTTGATCTCAACACAAAATGTAGCCGTGGCCATTTGCACCGCGGCTTCCGGGAGGGACTTGAGGAGGAATCAGCTGATGATTGCGCAGGAGGTCGTTCGAACCTGCTCCAACGCGTCGGTGGCGCAGGCGGCATTATTTTCGATTGGCGGCGAATTCACGTCCAATTTCCGGGCTGAAGCCGAGCGCCGGCGGGCGCCCTTCGGAGCCTACGCGGCCGACCTCGTGAGGGACTTTGCCCAGACGGCGGGCCCGGCCGACTGGAGACGCGCTGACGAGGCCGCGCGCGGCGCCGACCAGCCCATCCTCTCGTGCTTGCGGTTCATACTCGATCAGCGATTGCAGATCGAGTCCGCTGCGGCGCGATAGTCTTCCGTTTGATGCGTCTCGCGAGAAGTCAAACCGCTTTGTTCTGGCGCCTGAGCCGTTGCGCCAGAACCCGCATCACCTTGAGCGCGAAGTACGGTGTGTGCCGGACCAGAAAGAGATATTGCTTTTCCGTGATCGGGGCGACGGTCACGTCCGTCTCCGCGGTCACCGTCGCGCTTCTCGGGGAGGTGTCGATCAGAGCCATCTCTCCAAAAATTTCATTTTCGCCGAGCGTTTCGAGGAGTTTGTTGCCGGAGAGCACCCTCACGCGCCCCGACTTTATGACGAAAAGCTCAACCGCAGAGTCCCCCTCGCGGAAGATCGTCTCGCCCGCTTTGTAATCGCGAGTTGGAACATCCTGACCCAGGAGGAGACTGAAGTCGTCCGCATCATCCGTCATGTCGCGATCCTCGCGCATCGTTTCGATGCGCATTGCCAAAAATATGAGACGTCAGACTGATTGCAGAATTGTGACAAACAGTCTTCAAACCACGGGCGGATCTTGAGCGTCTCCCGGAGGAGCGCGTTCCGTCATTCGATGCTCACGACGATCCGACCGCGTGTTTTTCCCTCAAGGATTCGCCGGCCTGCTTCAAACACATTATCGAAGGGAATCGTCTCCGTCATTGCCGAGAGCTTCTGCCGGTCGAGCTCGTGAGCGAGCCGGCGCCACGCCTCGAGCCTCAGCGGCATCGGACAATTGACGCTGTCGATGCCGATCAGCGTGACGCCGCGCAGGATGAATGGGGCGACGGTCATCGGCAAATCCATTCCGCCCGCCAAACCGCAAGCGGCGACCGCGCCGCCGTAGCGGGTCTGGGCAAGCGCATTGGCGAGCGTATGCGAACCGACGGCGTCGATGGCCGCCGCCCATCGCTCCTTGCCCAGCGGCTTGCCGGGCGCGTCGAGGGACGCCCGCTCGATAATTTCGGAGGCGCCGAGCTGTCGTAGATAGTCGGCCTCGTTCGGCCGGCCGGTGGAGGCGATAACCTTCCAGCCCTTGCCGGCCAACAGCGAAACGGCGGTCGAGCCGACGCCGCCGACGGCGCCGGTGACAAGCGCCGGTCCGGAGGACGGCGTCAGGCCGTGCCGTTCGATCGCCATGACCGCCAGCATTGCGGTGTAGCCTGCGGTGCCGATCGCCATCGCCTCGGCGCGGCTGAGACCGGCCGGCAGTTTGACCAGCCAGTCGCCCTTTACACGCGCCTTTTCGGCATAGCCGCCGAAATGCGTCTCGCTGAGGCCGTAACCGTTCAGGATGACTTCCTCGCCGGTTTGAAAATCCGGTCTACGGGAATTCTCGACGATGCCGGCGAGATCGATTCCAAGCACCATCGGGAACCGGCGGATGATCGCCGATTTCCCGGAGAGCGCTAGCCCGTCCTTGTAGTTGACCGTCGAGTGCGTGACGCGGACCGTCACGTCGCCGTCCATCAGTTCCGACTCGTCCATCCCGACGAAGCCAACATCCTGCCCGGCTTCGGTCTTGTCGGCTCTGATGGCGCGAAACGGCATCCAGGTTTCCTCGTCAAGATCGCGGCGGCTGCTGGTCTCAGCGAGTGTATTCGGCGGCTGGCCAAACGGTCAAACATTTGGGAGAAAAGCCGGCTTCACTGCCGCCGCGAAACGGAAAACTCGCCGGCCGCGGCCCGGTCGGCGAGGCGAGCGGCGATAAGCGCGGCATTGTCTTCGCCATGAATCGCGACGAGTTCGCACATTGCCGCGCAGAGCGCCGCCTCGGCGAAGTCGCCGGCGTCGATTCCGTCGGTCGCCGCCAAGGCGAAGGCCTCGGTGACATAGTTGAACGCGGCCTGGCGCGGGTCTCCGTCCCGGAGCGCCTCCCGTGACATTTGCTTGACGGCGGACATCGACGCCATATTAGGGTGCGGCCCACAGGAACGCGATGCCGGTCATAAAAAAAGGTTAATGGGCGCGCGTTCGGCTTGGCGAT
Source organism: uncultured Alphaproteobacteria bacterium (assembly GCA_963772555.1). Lineage (GTDB taxonomy): Bacteria > Pseudomonadota > Alphaproteobacteria > Rhizobiales > Beijerinckiaceae > Roseiarcus. Next base: position 246,933 of record CAVYXQ010000008.1, read on the forward strand.
GGTTGCAGGAAAGTCGGCGTGGCGCATGCCGCGTTCTTGGGGAGCATCATGTGCGGACGTTACGCCATCACTTTGCCGCCGGAGGCGGTTCGGGCCTATTTTGCCTATGACGAAACGCCGAATTTTCCGCCGCGTTACAATGTGGCGCCGACACAGCCCGTTCCGGTGGTGATCGCGGACCCTTTGGGCTCGCGAGGAACGCGGCATTTCAAGTTGGTGCGTTGGGGCTTTCTGCCGGGGTTCGCGAAGGACCCAAAGGACTTCCCGCTCATCGTCAACGCGCGCGCAGAGACTCTGGCGGAAAGGCCGAGCTTTCGCGCCGCCCTGAAACGTCGCCGCTGCCTTATTATTGCGGATGGCTTCTACGAATGGCGAAAGGATGCGCGCGGGCGCGGCGCGCCCAGCCGCCCCTATCTGATTCGCCGTGTGACGGGTCAGCCGATGGCGCTCGCCGGCCTCTACGAGACCTTTTGCGATGCAAACGGCAGCGAGATCGACACCGCCTGCATCGTGACGACGCCCGCCAATCGTCTTGTGGCCATCGTCCACGACCGCATGCCGGCGATCCTCGACCGGGATGATTTCGCTGCGTGGCTCGACGGCGAAGCCGTCGACGTCGCCGGGGCGCTCGCCCTGCTGAAACCCGCCCCGGAGGGGGCTCTCGAGCTTGTGGAGGTTGGACGTGCGGTCAATCGCGCGGCCAACGACCATGAGGACTTGCAGAAGCCGGTCGCCGCGCCAATCCGCGCAGGCGGCCAGATGACGCTGTTCGACTATGCGGCCGCCGAAGATGCGGCGCGATCGACCGCGGCAGAAGAAAAAGCCTTGAGATCGCATGCCTGAGCGGGAGCGGAAGCGACTCATGACGGCTGTCGCCGCCGCCGATGGGCTCATGCGCTGTCCCTGGCCCGGCAACGATCCGCTCTACCTCGCCTATCACGACGAGGAATGGGGCACGCCGGAATATGACGATCGAGCGCTGTTCGAGAAGCTCGTTCTGGACGGCTTCCAGGCGGGCCTTTCGTGGATCACCATCCTGCGCAAGCGGCCAGCGTTCCGCACCGCGTTCGACGGGTTCGAGCCGGAGAAAATCGCCCGCTGGGACGCGGCCAAGAAGGCGGCGCTCATGCAGGACCCCGGCATCGTGCGCAACCGCGCCAAGATCGACGCTACGGTCGCCCTGGCGCGTATCTATCTGGACCTCGCCGGCACGGGCGGCTTCGCCCGGCATCTCTGGGGCTTCGTCGACGGGCGGCCGATCCAGCACGCTCGCTGCAGCCTGGCGGAGATCCCCGCCGAGAGCGACATTTCGCGCGCAATCGCCAAGGATCTGCGCACGCGCGGTGGAAACTTCGTCGGCCCGACGATCATCTACGCCTTCATGCAGGCGACCGGCATGGTCAACGATCACCTCGTCGATTGCTGTCGCCACGAAGCTTGCCGCGCGCTGGCGCGCCCGTTTGGAACGTGAAGGATCGGCCGCCGCCCCGCGCCTGGCAGCGCATGTTGTCGGGTCGGCGGCTTGACCTCATCGAACCGTCTCCGTTCGACGTCGAGATCGGCGACATTGCACATGGTCTCGCCCGCGTCGCCCGATGGAACGGCCAGACCAAGGGGCCGGAGATCTTCTCGGTCGCCCAGCATTCGCTGCTCGTCGAAGCGCTGTTTGCCGCTGGCAGCCCGGCGCCGACGCGACCGTCGCGGCTTGCCGCGCTTCTGCACGACGGGCCGGAATATGTGATCGGCGACATGATCTCGCCGTTCAAGGAGGCCATCGGCAGCCCCTACAAGCGGATCGAAGCCCGTCTGCAGGGAGCGATCCACATCCGCTTCGGCCTGCCTGCGCAATTGCCGCAGGAACTGGCCAAGCGCATCAAAGCCGCGGATCGGATTTCCGCCTATTTCGAGGCGATCACGCTCGCCGGGTTCGCCGTCGCCGAAGCCCGCAAGCTTTTCGGAGATCCAGATTTGCCCATGCGCGACGTCGCCGTATTTCTCGAACCGATGCGTCCGGGCGATGCGGAGGAGCGCTTTCTGCGCCGTTTCACGGAACTCGACGCCGAGAGGATCGATCCGTAAGCAAGCGCGGCCGCAGCAGAAGGAGCCATTCCATGCCGCGACTTCACGTGTGCTCGCTGGCACTGATCCGCGACACCGTCGCTGAGACCGGCGCTCGCTCTCTTGTAACCCTCTTGAGCCCAGGCACGACCGTCGCCCGGCCGGCGGGGATCACACTCGAGCGGCATCTCTATCTTGCCGTGTCCGACATCGTCGCGCCGATGCCCGGCCAGGTCCTGCCAGAGCATACGCATCTGGACGAACTCCTGGCGTTCGTCCGTGCCTGGGACCGCGTGGAGCCCATGTTGATCCATTGCTTTGCCGGCGTCAGCCGGTCGACGGCGGCCGCCTTCATCGCCGCCTGCGCCCTGAAGCCGCAACGCGACGAATTCGCCATCGCCCGCGCGATACGCGCGGCTTCCCAAACCGCCACGCCGAACGCCCGCCTCGTTGCGCTCGCCGACCTCGCGCTCGGTCGAAACGGCCGCATGAGCGCCGCGATCGAGGACATCGGGCGCGGCGAGGCCTGCTTCGAGGGGACGCCGTTCACGCTGGAGCTGGTCTGAAAGCGTAGTGGCCTCAGCCCTTGACCGCCTTTGTCATCGCTTCCTGCTCGGACGGCGAGGGCGAGCCGTAAAAAGCGGGTTCGTCATCTTTGCCGCCAAGCGCGCCATAGGCGTGGGCGCCGGACGCGTCGAACAGGACGACGAACTTGTGTTCGGCGCATGCAGCGGGCTTGCAGACGAAGGAAAGCGCATAAGGCTTGCCGTCGATGGTCAAGTTCCTGATTTGTCCGGAAACCCCGTCGAAGTCTCTGTTGAACCGGACGAGCCAGTCCGGCGTCGGCTGGACGATTTTCATCAGACGCTCCCAGGCGGCGCGATACGGCGTCCTGCCGTGCAACGCGTCGAACAGGAATTCCGTTTCTCCGGCTTGGGCGGAGGCGGCGAGAAGGCCGAAAGCGAGGGCGATGCTGAAGCGCATTGTCAGGAGCGATCCGGTTGGCGGTGGGAGGGTCGAGGCCTTCAGAACGCCTTGAAGGTTATGATTGTGCGGGTATCAACGATGCCCGGGATTCCCTGGACCTTGTGTCCAACGAAATGTCCGATGTCGACATCCTTCTCGACATAGAATTTGGCCAGAATGTCGAATTCACCCGCAGTCGAATAAATCTCTGAGGCGATTTCGGATTCCGCCAGCGCACTCGCCACTTCGTAGGTGCGGCCGAGCGCGCATTTGATCTGGATGAAAAAGGTCTGCATGGGATTACGGCCCCTCTTTGCCGTTCTCTTGTGCAACAACTTCAACGTCGCGGTCCATACCGGTCTGCACCTCGAACGTCGACTGGTATGTCTTCGCGTCGTGCCTTGCGATCACGACATACTCGCCCTCGGCCAGGACGAGCGATGGAAAGGCGCCCATCAGCTCGCGGATGACGTCGCCGCCCGGCGTCAGCACCGTGAAGGTGGTGTTGGCGAGGGCCTCTGCCCCCGGCTTGTTGACGAGTTTCAGCGTTAGCGTCGCGCAGCGATGGCGAAGCGTGACATCGGTGAGCTTGCCGGCGGTGACTTTGATATCGGCGGAAACAATCGAATTGGATGGTAGGATTGCGGGCTGCACGGGCGTTGCCGACTTGCCTGAGGTCGGCGCGGCGTTGGCAAGAAAGCGCCCGCCGACCGTGTCGAGGTAGGTCGAAACGATGTGGTAGGCGCCTTCCGGCAACCCGATGATTTCGCCTGCCTTAGCCTTGGCGTCGACGAGCTTGCCCTCGGGATTGCGGCCTTCAGGCACGTAGATCTCGAGCGATAGCTTGGATGGGTCGATCGGCGCCTCGGCGAGGGTGCCGCCGATCCGCAGTCCGCCAGCCGAAAGGAGCATTCTTTCGGAGCGAATCTCGGGTCCAAGCGTTACGCGCCTGGTGGCGCTGGCAAGTCCGAGCGCGACGTGCACGACGTAGTCGCCGGGAGGTATGGTGAGCGTCGGCTGGGCAAGATTCAATTCCACAATCAAAGCATGCGATCCGTCGGCGTCCGCCTGCGCGCGAAAAATCCGCCAGCGCAATCCTCCCGCAAGGGGAACGCCGCCGTCGGTCAGCGTTGCAGAAAGACTGAGCGTCGCCTGCCCGTCTGCGGTAACGGGGTCTGCCTCGACCGATGTTGTCAGCATCAACGCGCCCGCCAAGAAGACGACGGTCGCAACGGCTCGCCAGATGAATCTCATTCCTTGTCCCGTTGCCGAAATGGCGGCCTCCGCCGAAGCGGGCCGCCGCAGAGCCGGCCCGCAAGCCTGGACGATTGAGGCCTTGCGGCGGCGCCGCGAAGAACTCAACGGCTGGTGCCGCGATAATGAGGCGGATCGAAGGCGTTTACAGCCGTGCCGAATTACGCCAATCAGCGCTGAAGGACGAGCGCAATGGACGACACGATCACTCTACTCAAACACCGCCGATCGGCGCCTCCGGCGATCATGACGGGTCCCGGTCCTTCGCCCGAAGAGCTGACCACAATGCTGACGGTCGCTTCGCGCGTACCTGACCACGGCAAGCTCGCGCCCTGGCGCTTCATCCTCTTCAGCGGCGACGGGCGGGATCGCGCCGGTCGTCTTGCGCTCGACATCCGCCTCGCCGACAAGCCGGATCTCGACGAGACCGGCCGGTTGGAGGAATTGCGCCGCTTTGCCCGCGCGCCGCTGGTGGTTGGCGTCGTCTCGCGCGCCGCGCCGCATGCCAAGATTCCGGAATGGGAGCAGGTTCTCTCTTCTGGAGCGGTCTGCATGAATATGATCATCGCCGCACGCGCGCTCGGCTACTGTGCCACCTGGCTGACCGAGTGGCCGGCCTACGAAGCACGGTTTCGCACGGCGATCGGCCTTGCCGAACACGAGCGCATTGCCGGATTCATTCATATTGGCCGTGCGGTCGCGATCGAAGACAGGCCGCGTCCGCGGCTCGACGAGATCGTGACAACGTTTCCCTCCTGAGGACGCCGAGATGTTCTACCGAACTGGCGAACGCGACAGGGCGAAACTGCCGCACGATCCCTTCAAGGCGATCGTCGCTCCGCGTCCGATCGGATGGATCTCGACTCGCGCGCGAGACGGTCGCGTCAACCTTGCCCCTTACAGTTTCTTCAACGGCTTCTGCAGCGCCCCGCCGATCGTCGGTTTCTCCAGCGACGGCGGATGGAAAGACTCGGCGTCTTTCGCCAAGGAGAGCGGGGAATTCGTCGCCAATCTTGCGACGAGCGATCTGCGCCACCCGATGAATGCGACCTCGGCGCCGCTACCGCGCGGCGAGAATGAGTTCGTCCATGCCGGGCTCACAATGGCCGAGTGCCAGTTGGTTGCCGCGCCGCGGGTCGCGGAGAGTCCCGCCGCGCTCGAATGCAAAGTCGTCGAAATTGTCGAGATCCGGAAGACTTCCGGCGGATTGAGCGGCGCTGTCCTCGTGATCGGCGAGGTCGTCGGCGTCCATATCGACGACGCCCTCATCCGGGAGGGCCGCTTCGACACCGCGGGCGCGCGGCCGCTCGCGCGCTGCGGCTATCAGGACTACGCGGTTGTCGAGCAGGTTTTCGCGCTTGCGCGGCCGAGGGACGGCGGCAATATCTGAGTCGCCGGGGACTCGGGTCAGTGCAGCGCGTTGGTCGCGCGCAGCCGCGAACCGAGCTCGTTCATGACGAACCAGACGAAGTTCGGCGCTTCTTCGACCACGAAGCGGAACTTCTTCTTGTCGAGCAGCGCCAGTTCGCAAGGCTCCTTTGCACGTGCGGTTATTGTCCTCGGTCCAGCGCCGAGCGCCTTACCTTCCTGCACGGTCTCGATGATCCTCTGTTCCGCTGAAACCTCAACCGAGCCCTTGAGGACGATATACATGTACTTTGGCGGATCGCCTGCCCGAAAGATGAAGTCGCCGGCGAGGAAACTCATCACGGTTCCAATCGCTCGGGCAATCGGAGGGAAATCAGTCTGTTCTTCCAACCTCGTTCCTCATGTTCAATTGGCGGGTCTAACGCGCGCAAGGCCGTCTGGGCGAGGCGATATTCCCAAGGGTCAGGGAAGGACCTGTGACGGTCCGGAGCTCGCATTTGCGCTCGGGCGCCGTACCATGGTCACCGGGGCGAATCGGTCAAATCGCCGGTGATGACCTGCTCGACCTCCGCCACCGAAGTCTTCTTCGGGTCGATGGCGTCGGCGACGACCTTGCCCCGGCGCATCACCACGATGCGGTCGACCACCTGGAACACGTGATGGATGTTGTGGGCGATGAAGATGCAGGAGTGGCCGGAATCGCGGGCGTTGCGCACGAAGCGCAGGACCCCTTGCGTTTCGGCGACGCCGAGGTTGTTGGTCGGTTCGTCGAGGATGATGAGATCGGCGTCGAAGTACATGGCGCGGGCGATCGCCACCGCCTGGCGCTCGCCGCCCGAGAGAGAACTGATCGGCGTCGAGGCCGGGATCGCCTTGCCGATCCCCACTCTCCTGAGAAGGCCGCCCGCCACCTCCTCCATCAGCGTGGCGTCCATTCGGTCGAAGACGCGTGGCCCCTTGATCGGTTCCCGACCAAGGAACAGATTGCGCGCGATCGACAGTTGCGTGACGAGCGCCGAATCCTGGTAGATGGTCTCGATGCCCTGGGCGATGGCGTCCGTGGTGGTGCGCATTTCGACTCGCTTGCCGCGCACATAGATGTCGCCGCTGGTCGCGCGCAGGGCGCCGGAAAGCACCTTGATTAGAGTCGACTTTCCTGCCCCGTTGTCCCCGAGGAGGCCGACGATCTCCTGGCGCGACACCTTCAAATTTACGTCGTCGAGCGCCTGCACCCGGCCGAAGAACTTGTTGATATGCTCCATGCGGATCAAGTCTTCGGACATCGCGCGTCAGGTCCCCGCCTGATGTCGGCGTTCGAGCCAGGAATGCAGGGCCATCATGCCGAGGATGATGGCCCCGATGAAGATGTTATAGGCGAGACCCGGGACGCCGATCATCACGATGCCGTTGCGCATGACGCGCAAAATGAGAATGCCGAGCACGGTGCCGAGAATCGTGCCGCGTCCGCCGGTCAACGCTGTGCCGCCGATGACGACCATGGCGATCACTTCGAGTTCATAGCCGGTTCCGCTGTTCGGATTGGCGGCCGAGGTGCGGATCGAACTGATGATCCCGGCGAAGGACGAGATCACTGCGGTCAGAATGAACAGCGCCAACTTGACCGAGGAAACATGCACGCCGCGCGCCTGCGCTGCTACGGGATTGCCGCCGGTCGCCTGGATCCAGTTGCCGAATTTCGACTGCGTCAGGACATAGCCGAGAATGACAGCCGCAGCGATGAACCAGAAGAGCGAAGCATAGACCCGGAGCGACCCGATGTAAAAGTCGCCAACCAGCAGATTGGCGATCCATTGGCCGCTGGCGCTCCACGTGCGCTGCGGAAATCCGTTGGTGACGAAGAGCGCGGTGCCGCGCACCACGAGCAGCATGCCGAGGGTGACGAGGAAGGAAGGAATCTTAAGCCGGGTTACGAAGAGCCCGTTTACTAGACCGATCAGCGCCGCGACGATAAGGCTGATAAAAAAAGCTACGCCCAGCGAGGTCCAGCCGGCATTGTAGAGCGTCCACATCACGACCGGCGCGAATCCGAACAGCGACCCGACGGAGAGATCGAATTCGCCCGCGGTCATCAGCAGTGTCATGCCGAGCGCGATGAGCCCGAGTTCGACCGTGAAGGTTAGCGTGTTTCCGATGTTGAGAACGGAGAGAAACTCGGGATTGAACGCGTAGAAGACGGCCAGTTCGAGAACGAGGAGGACAAACGGGCCGAACTCGGGCGCCGAAATGAATCGTCGCAGGACTGAGGGTTTTTGCACGTGCGGTCACCGGTGTGGGACGGGCGACGGGCGCGTGAGCGAGTCGTCGGTGATTGGCGCTACCATCCTTCGGGAGGCGGCGGGGCCCGCCGATCTTCGGGATGAGGGTCGGCGGTTGACGGCGAGGCCCTCAGCTTGGCGCGAACGAAGCGCGCGCCACCAGGTTGAGGGCGCACGGCGATGACGGCGCGGCGTCTACTTTCCCGACATGATCTTGTCGTACACCGCGGCGGCGTCCTTGCCGTACAGCGAGCCGACGGTGATGTTGAATCCAGGGGGAATACCGCCCGTCGCCATGTTGGCGAGCGACAGCGCCAGGTAGCTTGTCGCCTGTGGGTCTTGCCATTCCGCGGCGTTCACGTATCCCGTCATGACCTCGGTGGTCGTGTCGCGCGAGTTGCCCCAGCCGACGACCGGAATTTCGCCCGGCTTCACGCCGACCTGATCGAAGACGCGCTTGATCGAGCCGGTGACCATGTCGCCGAGCCCGATGACCGCCTTGATCTTCTTGCGATTGGCGGTGAGGTAATCGCTCATGCGCGAGATGACGTTGGCCTGATCGAGCGTGGCGTCGGTGACCTCCCAGGTAATGTTGAGCGGCTTGAAGACCGTCGCGATCCCCTTCTCTTCCTCGACGCCGTAGCTGGCCCCGGGGACTTCGACCGGCATCCAGACAAAATCGCCGGACTTCACCAGGCCATGGTCGACAAGATACTGCGCCCAACCCTTGCCGACGACGCCAAGGTCGCCCCCGACATAGGCGTTGAAGTTCACCTTCGGGTCCGGGGTGTTGAAATTGATGACCGGAATCCCGGCCGCGCGCGCCTCTTTGACGACGTCAACGAGGCTCCCCGGATCGGGGCTGGTCGTGACGATCGCGTCAGCCTTGGCGGCGATCGCGGAGCGGATCGCCTCCTGTTGCGAAGGGACATCGCCGTTGTGAAAGGAGGTCTTAACCGTTTGACCCGTGTCCTTCGCCCACATTTCGGCGCCGGCGAGGAAGTACGTCCAGACGGGATCGGCGGGCGAGCCGTGCGAAATCCAGTAGAAAGTCTTAGCCTGCGCCGCCAGCGGCAGCGTGAGCGCAAAGAGCGCAAGGCATAGCAAACGCGTAAGCGGCCTGAACATAGGCGTCCTCCTCCCAAGCGCGTCGAACCGATTGACGTCGGCTCCCGCTCCGTCGAGCGTCGCACAACGCCCCCGGGCAGGCAAGGCGGATCGCCGAGAGTTCGTGAAGGTTCTGGCTCTGGCGCTAGAAGGGCGAAATGTGGACCGCGCGGAACAAGTGACAAGCTGTCGAATTTAGCCCTGCAATCGACAAGGGAGACCTTTCATGGCGAATCCGTTTGACCAAGGGACAGATCGTTCCGCGGGCCCGGCCGCTGATGCCCCAAAGACCCGAGCCGGTGCCTCCGCGACCGTCTTTCCCTCGGCCGGAGGTCAACCGCCTGGGTCGAGCGCTTCTACGGCTTCGGGCCTGAAGGAGACGGCGCGGACCGCCACGGACGCCATACGACAGCAGGCGGCCCGGCTGGCGCAGGATGTCGGCCACGAGCTCAACAAAACGGGGGAAGCGCAGAAGGCGCGCGGCGCCGAGGCGATCCGCCGATTCGCCCGCGCCATCGATAACGCCGCTTCGGAATTACAGAACCAATCTCCGGCCGTCGCTCGCTCTGTGCACGAGGCTGCGCGGCAGGTTGATGGGCTGTCGGACAACCTCTCGAACAAGAATGTCAGCGAACTCGTCAATTCGGCAACGCAGCTCGCCCGCGCTCAACCCGCGCTTTTCATTGGCGGTTCGGTCGCGGCAGGCTTTGCCCTGGCGCGGTTTCTCAAGAGCAGCTCCCGGCAGCGGAGCGGGGGCCGGTTCCCAGCCAACCGAAACTCGACGAGCCCATACGTATCGGGCAAATCCTCCGGCGACGCAGCGAACCCCAGGAGCTAGGAGCGATTCCCATGGCGACCAAAGATACAACTCGTCCGCTGGCCGCGGTCATGACGCAGGTCGCGTCAGACCTGGCCTACCTGGTTCAGACCGAATTCCGGCTCGCGCGCGCCGAGATCGGTGAAAAGCTTTCGGCTGCCTCCAACGCCGGCGCGTATCTGGCGATCGCCGCCGTCTTCGCGTTGAGTGGCCTCATCGCGCTCCTGTTCGACATCGCCACTTGGATCGCCGTGGCGGGCCTTGCCTATGGGTGGGGTCTCCTGATCGTCGCGCTGGTCGCCCTGGCGATCGGGGCCGTGCTCGGTATGGCAGGCGTCGGCCGGCTCAAACGATCGGGCTTCGTCCCACACCGCACGCTCGAGCAGGTGCGTGAGGATTACGTCGTAGCAAAGGAGCACGTCCGATGACGTCGCAGCACGAACGCCTCTCGTCCTCGCGGGACTACCAGATGGAAGCCGAGCACACCCGGCGCCGTCTCGCCGAACATCTGGACGAGCTAAGCGACCGGCTTACTCCCGGGCAGGTCTTCGACGAGATGCTGACTTACACGCGCGCCGGCCGCGGGACCTTTTTCCGAGCGTTCAGCAACGCGATGCGCGAGAATCCCGTTCCGAGCCTGCTGATCGGCGCCGGTTGCATGATGTTCCTCTCGGAAAAGATGGGCTTGCGTCCCGGAGGCGGGGGCGACGGCGGCGCGCGCCGGGCGATGCGCACATCGGACGAGGGCTACGACCCGTATCGCCCGAACACGACCGCCCCGGAACAGCCAGGGCGGACGGCCGATGCTTCCGCGCGGGTCGACGACGCCGCCGGGCGGATGGGCGACGCGACGGGCCGGATGTCCGAGGCGGCGACCTCGACCGCCCGATCGGCGGCCGCCTCGGTGCAGGCGGGCGCACGGCGCACAGCCGACGTCGTGGGCCATCAGGCGGGCGGCGCCGCCAGCGCGGTCAAACAGGCCGTGGCGGCCGTCGGCGACACAATGGCCGGGGCCGCCGATTCGGTCCGCTCGTCCACTTACGGCCTTCGTGACCAGGCGACTGGCGCGGTCGATCAGATCCGCCGCGGCGCAGCGGGAGCGATGCGCGATGCGTCGTCATCGCTCACCGGCCGTATCTCGGACACCGCGGAGCGGACGCGGCGGGGCGCGGCCGAGGCGGTGCGCCAGAGCCGGGATTCGGCGACCTCCTTCATTACCGAGCAGCCGATACTCTGCGCTGCGATCGGCGTCGCGGTCGGCGCGGCCATCGCCAGTATGCTGCCGTCAACCGAGACGGAAGACGAGTGGATGGGGGAAGCAAGCGACTCGGTCAAAGGAAGCGCCAGTCAGGTCGTCTCACAGGTCGCTTCCGAAGGCCTGGACAGCGCGAAGAACGTCGCCGGCAAGGTTGTCGAGCGGGCGCAGGGAGCGATGAAGGAGGAAGGCCTGACGCCGAGCGCCTTTACTGACGCCGCACGCAATCTCGGCGAAGGCACTCAGAAGGGCGCCTCGACGGATCCCACCTCCGGGGCCGGCCCACAAGAAGGAACGCGCTCGGACCGCAGCTGAAGACGCTAACCGCCCATGCCGGATCGACGTTTGTTGTGGCCGCTGCTTGCATACGGCGCGCTGAGCGTTGTCGCTTTTGCGCGACGGGCCGGGCACGGCGAACCGCTTCCCGCGCGTGAGCCGACGGAGCGAGAGCGGCCCTTGCCGGCCCCCCTCGGCGAGACAGGCTCCGGGCAGGAGAAGGAAAGCCTGCCGCGGCCCGAGGATTTGCAACGCCTTAAGGAGCAGGGGCGGGGGAGGGAGGCTTCCGCGCCGTGGAGCATCCCCTGGCGGGGTTGGAGAGACATCTTCTGGCGGCTCTACGCGAAGATCAACGACAATCGTTTGCTCGCGGTCGCGGGTGGCGTCGTCTTCTTCGGAATCCTCGCCCTCTTTCCGGCGCTGACCGCGCTGGTGTCGATCTACGGCTTTTTCGCCGATGCGTCGAACATCGACCAGCAAGTCTCGGCGCTGTCGGGAGTCTTGCCGGCGGGCGCGGTCGACATCCTGCATGAGGAGATCAAACGCCTGGCCGCAGTCCACAACAGCGGGCTCAGCATCGGCTTTGCCTTCGGCCTGCTGTTTGCGCTCTGGAGCGCCAACTCCGGCATGAAGGCGATCATCGATGCGCTGAACGTCGCCTACGAGGAAAAGGAGAAGCGCAGTTTTATCCGCCTCAATCTCATTTCCCTCGTCATGACGCTCGTCGCCATGGTGTCGCTGATGCTGATGATCGGCGCGGTTGTGGCGGCTCCGATCATTCTCGGCAGCATGGGACTCGGCGGAATTTCCGCCGCGCTCATCGCGTACCTGCGCTGGCCGGTTCTTGTCGTTCTTGTCGTCGCCGGACTCGCCGCGCTCTACCGTTTTGCGCCGAGCCGACGCGAGGCGCGCTGGCAGTGGCTCTCGGTCGGCGGCGTCGCCGCCGCAATTCTCTGGCTCGGCAGCTCTGCCCTCTTCTCCTGGTACATCGCCAATTTCGGTCATTACAACGTCACCTACGGATCGCTGGGCGCGGCGATGGGCATGATGATGTGGATGTGGATCTCGGCGATCGCGGTTCTGCTCGGCGCGCAGCTCAATGCGGAGATCGAGCACCAGACCGCGCGCGATTCGACAGTCGGCCCTGACAAGCCGCTCGGCCGGCGCGGCGCGATGAAGGCCGACACGATCGGCCCGGCGCAGGACTAAATAGCGCAAACCTTCACCTGAGGGGGACCCCGCCGACGTCCCGTGCAGATTCACGGCCGAACAGCCATTTCCAATGGCTTGGGTGCCCCTTTGCGCGATATTGCGGAAAATAATAGCAATACTACACTGTTATTTATAGGCGGGAAGCGGCTCTGACCCGGCCGCTCAACTCCGACGGGGCGAATCGCCGGTCGTGTCTCCTGTCGCCGAGTGGCCGGTCTCGCTCGTGCGGAATCGCGAACCATAGAGGCCGGTGATGAGGCGGGCGCCGCGCTGGAAGGTCAGGTAGTTCCAGATCCAGTTGAGCGCCACGATGGCGCGGTTGCGGAAGCCGATCAGGAAGAAGATGTGCACGACCGACCAGAGGATCCAGGCCGCAAATCCGGTGACCCGGAGGGGTCCCATTTCGAAGACGGCGCTCTTTCGGCCGATTGTGGCGACCGAGCCGTAATCGCGATATCGGAAGCCCGGCAGGTCCCCGCCCTCGAGCCGCGCGCGGATCAGCCTTGCGACATAGGCGCCCTGCTGCTTGGCGACGGGCGCGACGCCGGGCAAGAGGCGCCCGCCGGCCCCCTCGCAATGCGCCGTATCGCCGATGACGAAGATTTCGGGATGGTCGGGCACGGAAAGGTCTGGCTTCACCAGCACGCGTCCGGCGCGGTCGGCCTTCAGCCCGAGCCATGCGTGCACGGGCGACGCCGTGACGCCGGCGGCCCAGATGATGACGCCTGCTTCGATCCGCTCGCCGTCGATGTCGACGCCGCGGGCGTCGCAGTTCGTCGCCGGCTTGCCAAGCCGCACTTCGACGTTGAGCTTGATGAGCGAACGTTTCGCCGCCTCGGAGAGATCGGGATGAAACGCGGGCAAGAGACGCGGCCCCGCTTCGATCAGGGTCACGCGGGTCGAGCGCGGGTCGATCCGGCGGAAGTCGGCGGAAAGCGCTTTGCGCGCGAGTTCGGCGATCGCGCCCGCCATCTCGACGCCGGTGGGCCCGCCGCCGACGACGACGAGGCTCATGAGCCGCTCGCGCTCGCGCGGGTCGGGCTCGATCTCCGCCTTCTCGAAGGTGAGCAGAATACGGCGGCGGATCAGGGTGGCGTCGTCGATCGTCTTGAGGCCGGGCGCGAATTCCTCCCAGTCGTCATGCGAGAAGTAGCTGTCCGTCGAACCGGTAGCGAGGATCAGCCGATCGTAGGCGACTTCGCGATCCTCGGCGTGAACGATCTTGCGCGCCGGATCGACCGCGTCCACCCTCGCGAGCATGACGGTCGCGTTCGCCTGCCGGCTCAAAATGCTGCGGATCGGCGAGGCGATGTCGGCCGGCGACAGGCCGGCGGTCGCAACCTGATAGAGCAGCGGTTGGAAGAGATGGTAATTCTGCCTGTCGATCACGATGACGTCGACCGGCGCGCGGGCGAGCCCCTTCGCTGCCGACAATCCGCCGAAGCCTGAGCCGATGATGACGACGCGGGGACGCCCCGGGCCCTCGTCGGCTCCCTCTGCGCCCCGTCGTTCCGGGGCGATCCGGATCGCGCTTTCGGCCATCAGTCCGCGGCGGCGGTGTTCGTCTCTTCGGTCCACACGCGGAACGACTTCAAGACGTGCGGCCCGAACGAGTTGACCAGCGGAATGTCGGCAGCGTCGCGTCCGCGCGCGATCAGGATGCGGCCGATGCGGGGAATATTGTGGCGCGCATCGAACGTATACCATTTGCCGCCTAGAAACGCTTCGAACCAGGCGTTGAAATCCATCGGCGCCGGATCGGGCGGCACGCCGATGTCGCCCAGATATCCGTTGGCGTAGCGCGCCGGAATATTCATGCAGCGGCAGAAGGCGACCGCGAGATGGGTAAAATCGCGACATACGCCGACGCGTTCGGCATAGGCTTCGTACGCGGTCCGCGTCGAACGGGCGTTCTCGTAGCCGAAAACGATATGGCTGTTGACGAAATCGCAGATCGCCTGCACCCGCGACCACCCCGGCTTCGTCTGCCCGAAAAGATCCCAGGCGATCTGGCTGAGCGTGTCGGTTTCGACGTAGCGGCTGCCGACCAGATAGAGCAGGGTGTCGTCGGGAAGATCCGCGACCGGCACCTCGGCGGCGTCGGGAACGACGGGATCGGTCCGGCCGCTGACTTCGACGACGCCGGAATTGGAGATCGTGAGCTCCCCGGCCGGCGCATTGAACCTTCGGCAGCGATTGCCGAACACGTCCGCATAAAGCCAGGACTCGACATGAGGCGTCGCGGCGAACGGCGTTTCCGCCCTGACCGCGGCGGCGTGGACGGGATGCACGTCGAGCTGGCACACCATGGGGGTCGGCGTGTTGCAGGCAAAGGTCATTTCGTAGCCGTAGCGGATCAGCATGAGACGCGCCTTTCTTGGCTTGAGGCGGCGCTGCAGGGGAAAGACTGCGTCTGCGTCACGGTCGTGGCGCCGCATTGTCTAAATTAACCAGATAGCCGGCGATCGAATTCGCCGTGTCGACGATCGGCTGCTGGCTCGCAAGGATGAACCCGGCGCCCGGCCGATCGATGTCCTGGATGAGCAGGATGACGAAGGCGGCGAGCGCGTTCATCGTATAGACAGGCAACCGCCAGCGTCGCTTTTCGATCCCGCTGGCGTAGCCGGCGTAGCCGATCCCGACGGCGGCGATGCCATAGAGCGCCCACAGGACGACGTTCGGCACGCGATTGCGAAATGCGGTCAAGCGGTCCTCCTGCCCATCGAACGCGTCGTTCAGCGCCTGGGCGTAGAGGCCGGTCGGAACCATGGCGTTGTCCTTGGCCGCGACGGACTTGAGCTCCTGCCAGAGCCGTTCCTGGATGGCGTTCGAACGGGCGATGGCAACCTCCATCTCCGGCGGCGTTGCGACCTTGCTCACGTCCAGCCGGATCTGCACGTAGTCGCGAAAGAGCCGCAGGCTCTCGCCGTCGTGCGGCGCCGGCAGCAAACGCGCGCGCAACGCAGCGGTTCCAATGGCGTTGGCCTCCTTGAGGACGGCGTCGCGCCGGGCGTCAAAGCGGGTCACCGCCATCGAGAAGGTGAAGCTCAGCATCAGCGCCAGGAGCCCAAGCATGGCCGCCTCGAGCGTCAAAACGTTGGCCTCCTCCGGCGCGGCGCGCAAACCGAGCCGGTGGCCGATTTCGGCGGCCGCGGACAGCGCGATGACGCCGGCCAGGAAAATCGCGCCGAGAGGCGCATCCGCGAAAACGTCCACCCGGTCTCCCCAGGTTCGATTTGTGCGAGGCGCGCGCCGGAGGAGCGCCGCATGCGGAAAAAGTGGTCCGGCTAAGCTTGGTAGAAGAGATTTCGCCGAAAGGAAATTCCACCGCCTGGGAATCCCGCCGTCACCGACCAGGCTTCGTAATTGGTCGCAAGACGGTTTTGATCGCCCGCCGGCAGGCGCAGCCAACGGCGCTGATCGGCAGCGGCCCTCGCGCCGTCCGAGCGACGGCGACGGAACGACCTCCGGGTCCACGACGTTTACAGCCGCGGCAAACGATCAACCGGAAAACGGCAATGCCCCGGGGCCGCCGAGGCCACGGCGAGGGCAAGGGACAGAGGTCCATGGGCTGGATTCTAATCATCATCCTCTTGCTGATCATTTTTGGCGGCGGGGGCGGGTATTACGGCTATCGCGGCTATGGCGGCCCCGGGCTCGGCGGCGTCCTGGGCTTCATTCTGATCATTCTGCTTGTCCTCTGGCTTCTGGGCGTGTTCTCGAGCGGCGTGGTGCACGGTCCGGCGACCCCGGCCTGAATATCTTAAGCCGGGTGGCGTGCCGTCCGCCGATAGCGCGCATCAGCGCGCTGAATCGCGCCCGGTCAGCGTATTTGCCCTGCTCGCGCCCGGAAGTCCGGCAAGACACTGACACTCGAGCCCAACCACGCGAGCAACGCGTCGCTGGCCGCGCCGGGCGGGGTCGGGGCGGCGGGGCACTGTCGATTGCGGGGGACTAGCGTTCGTTAGGGTAAGGTGATAGTCTTTGTTGGAGCGCAACAAGTTGACAGGCGCGCCTGCAGTAGCGTGACAGCAACACCGTCATAGAACTGAGCGGCGTACTAGCGGCTAAGTTCTAACCGTTGCGGGGCCGACGTGGGTAGGATGAGTACAGATAAGGTGCTCCGCGAGTTATGCTTGTTACCAAGACTGGATCACGCGAACGTTAATGTTTTTTCGAAGCCATGCAAGATATGCGGATCAACTGCCAAGTTATTTGACGTCGTGGATTTTAATAAAAGTGCTGACGCGTTCTACGCCTTCGGTCTGGCTGGAATCGAGGTTCCGTGGTTGCGGTGCGAGAACTGCGGGTTTCTCTTCACATCGTTTTTCGACGATTGGACGCACGACGATTTCGCTAGATTCATCTATAACTCGGACTACCTTAAGATCGATCCAGATTATGAAGGGCCAAGGGCCGCACGCTTACTGGAAGCCGTTCCCACGTTGCTCGGGCGGCCAAGCGGGCTACGCATTCTCGACTACGGCTCGGGCAAGGGCATATTCGTACGCGGTTTGCGCGAAAATGGATACGAGGCGACCGCGTATGACCCTTTTTCGGCGTCGGCTCGCCCTGAAGGCAAGTTCGATCTTATCACTTGTTTCGAGGTCATCGAGCACTCGCCCGATCCGATGGCGGTGCTGCGAGACATGCGCTCGCTCTTGACTTCGGGGGGCGGAATCCTGCTCGGAGAAACCCTGCAGCCACCCAACATAGGCGAGTTGCGCTGTAGCTGGTGGTATTGCGCCCCGCGAAATGGCCATTGTTCGACATTCACGGCTCGTTCTCTCGCGCTGGCTGCGCAGCAGGTTGGATATCGCTTCTGTCCCGGCGGCGGGCACCATGCATTTGTTTCACCGGAACCGGGCCGCGTCACGGATCTCTTGATCCGTATCACAGGATCGCCGCTTGCCGCTTCCATACTGACGGCCCCGATTGAACCCCAAGCCCCCGGCTGGCATGAGATCGAGCGCTCGTCAGGTGGCGCCTTTCGTTGGACGGCCGCGGCTCGGGTAATATGGCGTACGCATGTCCAAGGTTCCGGGGTGCTGGAGATCAGGATTCCCGTACGCGACGCAATCAGCGCGGACTTCCTACCAAAGTGTACAGTTTTGGTCGATGGCGCAGAGGCGGCGGTGGCCATCGAGGGCCTTGATCTCATCGCCAGGACTTCCCGGTCGGAACCACTGAGCGGCAGCGTGACCGTGGAGCTGCGGACGCCGGAGCCCCAGTCGCCTCGAACATTGCGGGGCGTTCCCGATGACCGACCGCTCGGACTGGCTGTCGCGGTGCTGTAGCCGGGGCCGCGCTCACTGCTGAGAGCCCTATGTCTGTTTCGAGAGCCGAAATCGTCGCCGCTTACCGCGCCTTGCATGGGCGAGATCCAGAGAGCGATCAGGTCGTGGAGTCTTTCATGGAGACTTCGTCGCTTGAGACGCTCCTCAACACCATCATGTGTTCGAAGGAGTTCGTCGCGCGGATGCGGAGATTGAATCCGCCAGAGCCTCGCTCGCCTGCGGCGAAGTCTCGTCCGTCGGCAGCGACAATTGTCTACAATGTGACTTATGACGCTGCCGGTCTTCGGAGCTGGCTTCAAGGGATAAAGTCAGACGCCGCCAACGCGCTGCTTCCGGCGATCGAGGATGGCGTTTTCGACAAATTCTTTACAACTCCGGACCTCCTGGATATTTGCTTGGACGACAACGACCGGCAACCGGTGCTCCCGTTTGCCGAGCAGCTAAAGATACCGGCCTCGATTGACGATTACGCGGGGTTATTTGGCGCGCGGGCTGGCCCCGCTAAGACTGTCATCTTGGCAAATGTCCTCGAGCATATTGCAAATCCGTGGTCCCTGTTGCGGGCGCTGTTCGATACCGTTGATGACGGTGGAATTCTCTTGATAACTGTTCCTCACCGTGATCTCTACGAAAAGAAGTTACACCCGCCCTCCCGTTTTAACGACTCACACCGTAGATTTTATACGCTCGATCGCTTGTTGCTGGAGATCCAAGCCGCGTGCGGGATCAATGCGTTCCGCCTTCGCTTTGCTAAAGAATACGACAGCGATCACGACTATTGCGTCCCATATACGCGGCATTCACAAGGCGCGTACAGCCTTCTTGCGGTGTTTGAAAAGACCGCGCGGCGGGAACGTTACGAAGATTTCAAGCATGTACGCATTGAGCGGATTCCGCAATTTGAGGATTTAGCTCCCAATTCAATGGTTTATTCGAGCCCAAAAGCTCTGTTGAGCGGAGGTATGAATATTGCCGATATCGCGAAAGTGATAGTGTTAAAGCTTGATCACGTAGGCGACTTCTTTATAGCTGTTCCACGATTTCTTGAACTGCGCGCGATGTTTCCCTCCGCGACTTTGACTCTTGTTTGTGGGTGTTGGAATCGGCAGTTCGCCGAAACGCTCGATATATTTGATTCGATAATAACCTGCGATTATTACAAGGAAAATGAGAAATCGGGCGGCCACGCGCAGAGTGAAAAGGCGCTTCAGGCGCAAATTCTGGGAGAGCGACTGAAGGCCGAGAAATTTGATCTCGCGTTGGACTTCCGCGTGCCGGCAGACAGCCGGCATTTGATTCAGCTAATCAATGCCCGGATCCGCGCCGGGATCGGCGCCGCTCGCGACTTGAAAATTCTCGATATCGCACTGCCAAGCCTTGAAGCCTTTCACAGCGAATTGCGGAGGGAGGTTGACGAGGTCGCTAACCTGTCATGGACTCCAAAAGCCTTCAAATACAATCGGCGAACTTTGGTGCGTGATAATCTCGCATTGTGTTTTCCTATGGACGAGCAATTTTTTATTTGGGGCTCGCGCGCGAACCTCAACAAGGGAGTCTATGAAGGGACGCTGAATTTGGGAATATTTGAGTTCGGGCCGGAGTCGCCGGTTGAAATCGTGTTCGACGTATGCACAAACAACGGAGGGAGTGTCTTCGCGCAAAGTTTTCTGCTGACGAAAAACAATTCATGCCACGAATTCCGGTTCGATATTTTCAGTGATTTGGCTGAAGTGGAATTTCGTGCTCGTTTGGCATCTGTTCCTGAAAGTCAAGTTTCGTTGGCGTTCATGGGCATTGAGATGACTTTCGCGAGCGCGACGCCGTTCCGGCGCATCATGCCGACAGGCTCGGTTCACATGGGTGAGCAGCTGACCCTGCTCTTAGCCTTGGTGCGGTCGCGACTGACCGACGCCGTTGACATCGACGCAATTCGTTCGAGATTTCTCGCGAGCGAAAACACAACAAGCGACCTTCCTGCAAACAGAAATTATGTTTTGATCGCGCCGCTATCGAATTCACTGCTCCGCGACTGGCCCGCGAGCGAATATGTCGCCCTCGGACGGTCAATTCTCAGTCTGACCCTACTTGAACAGTAAACCGGCCCTCGCGCTTGCAAGGCATTGATATCCTTGATGGCGGTGAGGTATTTTCTCAAAATGTGGTGCCACGTTTGCACAGTTTTTGCGCTTGATATTTGGCGGCGAGTCGGATTCCGTGGTGCTCGATAGCGAGGGCCCATGTTCTTCCGCCTCAAGAAGTCCGGCGAACGCGGCTACGTGCAGATCGTCGAGAACACGCGCGACGGCGCCGCCGTCCGCCAGAGGGTGATCGCCAATCTGGGCCGTGCCGACGCGTTGGCCGCCTCCGGCGCGCTCGCTTCGCTGATCGCCTCGGGCGCCAAGCTCACCGATCAGGTTCTGCTGATCAATGCGCTCGATGAGGACGCCCAAGGCGAGCTGTCGGTCGCCGCCAAGCGGATCGGCGGGCCGATGCTGTTCGGCAGAGTCTGGGAGCGGCTCGGCGTCGCCGACGTCCTGGCCGGCTTGCTGAAGGAGCGCGCGTTCGAGTTTCCGGTCGAGCGCGCCGTGTTCGTCGCCGCGCTGCATCGGCTATTCGTTTCGGGATCGGATCGCGACTGTTCGTCGTGGATGGAGGATTACGACATCCCTGGCGCCGAAGGGCTCGATCTGCATCACTTCTACCGCGCCATGGCCTGGCTCGGCGAGGAGGTGGAGGAGAAGCCCGACGGGGCGCTCGCGCCTCGCTGCGTCAAGGACCTGATCGAGGAGCGGTTGTTCGACCGCCGCCGCGATCTCTTCACCGACCTTTCCGTCGTATTCATGGACACCACCAGCCTCTCCTTCTACGGCCAGGGCGGCCAGACGCTCGGCGAGTACGGCTACTCCAAGGACTATCGCCCCGATTTGAAGCAGATGATCCTCGGCCTCGTCGTCGACGGCGACGGCCGGCCGATCTGCACCGAGATGTGGCCGGGGAACACCGCCGACGTGACGTCGCTGTTGCCGGTGGTCGACCGCTTGCGGGAGCGCTTTTCCATCGGCCGGGTCTGCGTCGTCGCCGACCGTGGCATGATCTCGGCGGCGACCATCGCCGGACTCGAGGAGCGCAAGCTCGAATATATCCTCGGCGCGCGCGAGCGCTCCGACGCGATCGTGCGCAAGATCGTGCTCGAGAACGACGATCCTTTCGTCCCCCTGCTCATCGAGCGCAAGGCGGGAGAGACCCAGCTCTTCGTCAAGCAGGTCAAGATCGAAGGCGTCCGCTATGTCGTCTGCCGCAACGAGGCGGAGGCCGAGAACGACCGCAAGGACCGCGAAGCGATTGTCGCCGCGCTCGACGCGCAATTGAAGAAGGGCGACAAGGCGCTGATCGGCAACTCCGCCTATCGGCGCTATCTGCGCAAAGTCGCGGCCAAGGGCGCTCGCTCATTCGTGATCGACGTGGGCAAGCTCGCCGAAGAGGCGAGCTTTGACGGGATCTTCGTGCTGCGCACGAATGCGAAGGTGACCCCTCTGCAGGCAGTTTTGCGCTATCGCGATCTTCTCCTTGTCGAGGATCTTTTCCGTCGAACCAAGGCGATCATGCGCACGCGGCCGATCTTCCATTCCTCCGACGCCGCCATCCGCGGCCATGTCTTCTGCTCGTTCCTGGCGCTCGCGATGCAGAAGCATCTCGACGACCTCGCCCGCCAGGCCAGCCTCGCGCCGGAATGGAAAGACCTCTTGCGCGATCTCGATCGTCTACAACAGGTGCGCATCCATTACCGAGCCGCCGACTGGCTCGTGCGCACCGACGCCGCGCCAGATGTGACCAGGCTCTTCAAATGCGCCCATGTCGCCCTGCCGTCCCGCGCCCGGCAGGCCCGTCCGCCGCCGCCCCCGCCCAAACACGACCGAAAACGCCGCGGTCGCCCAAAGCGTAGTGCCACGCCAACTTGAATTTCGCCGGAACACCAACATAATCAACCATTTGCAAAAATCAGGTGTTCAAGTCGGGTCTGACGACGGCCGACATTCTCCTTGTCGGCAGTGGTTCACAAGATGCGGAAATAACGAAAATGGCGGATCAAATTGGGGATGACGGCCAGCGTCGGCGTGTGAAGGTGATGGTCGCCGCCAAATGGAACGAAGTAATCCCGAAAATCATCGGCGCCGAGACGACAATTGCGAACAACTCGGGTATCGCGCACATCGCCGCGCTGCTGGGCGCGAGATGCATAAGCGTCTATTCGGCGAGCCATCAATCGATCGAGTGGGGCCCCGTAGGGGAAAACAGCGTAACCATCCAGGCTCATGTCGAATGTGGTCCGTGCGGATTCGATACGCTCAGGGAGTGCACGAACGGTCATCGATGCATGCGTGAACTTTCGTCTGCCCACGTACTCGCAGCGTTGCGAAAGCAGTGCGCCGCGCTTTTTGGCGAAGCTCCGGCCCTCAACCGCAGTAGCTAATGTGCGCCTGAATTGCGACAATTCGGGCGGATCATCGCAAGGGAAACGGATGCGAACAACGCCGCCAGTCGGTTTGGACGCCAAGCAATTCTTCAGTGGCGTCACTCTAGTTCCAGGACTGGGAGATTTTTCCAGGGATACGTACGGGGGCATCAGAGGCGTGGAGCGGGGTTGAGCAGGGTGAATGAAGACCGAGCTCGGGAGCGACAGGTTTATTGGCTCATGGAAGCAAAGCGGAGCGAAATCGTGTCAGAGAGCCTAGATGAGATCGGTATTTCGGAGGGGACTAACAAATCGTCTCTTCTGGTAGACTATCTTCGTCACTACGAACGGTGTTTTTCAAAGATAAAGGATGACGATCTCACAATTATCGAAATCGGCGTGAAAGATGGCGCCTCGACGAGGACTTGGGCGCGTTTCTTTCCAAGAGCGCACATCGTAGGAATCGACACTGATCCGAATTGCAGACGGTATGCCAACGACCGTGTCACCATCGAGATCGGTTCCCAGTCCGATTTCAATTTCCTTGCACAACTTTGCAGAAAATATATCCCAGATATCATTATCGATGACGGCTCGCATTGGGCTAACGACGTTTATTTCACATTCCAAACACTGTTCCCATTTTTGCGCGCAGGCGGATTTTACGTAATGGAGGACTTGTATCTTCATTACGGTGAGTCGGGTAACGTTTTTGCTAGGGACTCGCCGATACTCCCATCGAAGTACATGCTCGGTCTAGCCGACCGTATGCTAGAAAACAGGACTGATCCAAGCGCCGCCGCAGGGTTTGACGGCTACGTGTTTCAGTCGGTGGATAGACTAGAAATCGTCAGAAATGGTCTAATCATCAAAAAGAGGGAAGACTATGAGAAAGATAAGCGACACGATAAGTGGATGTCATTGGTAAGAAAATCTGATATCAAGGATAATTGGATCATGTTGCATCAGCAACTATTTGCCGAGGAAGGTTCTCCGCGTCTAGCGCGGGAAGCACTTACGCGCTGCATGGACCTCGATCCGAACAATCTGCATTATCACTACTTTCTGGCGGATGTTCTTGAGAGACTAGGTGATATGCCGGGCGCAATCGCCGAGGCGCGCCGCGCCGTAGAGCTCTCGACCAGGCCTGAAAACGTAGCCGCCGCGCAGGCTCGAACTCGACCTCTTGATGTCAAAGGGGATTCAGAGTGGCGATCAAACATACGACCGCCACCTGAGAACTGCGGATCAGTGACCCTTGAAGGAAAGTCATGAACGGATCAGAAATGGAAACGTGGCTCGTTTTGTCGAACTGTCACTCGCTTGGGCTTGCAAATTGTCTGCAATTGCAGTATCCCCATGTTCACATTGTTGCAATCGAACAGGCCGCTGCGATGAAAGAGCCGGCGCGAGTATTGCAGGAGTCCCGGAGTGCCGCGAGGATTTTTATTAGTCCACCGGTTAAAAGTCTAAATCTGATTGATGCCAGTAAGCCAACAATCGATGTCCCAAGTTTTTCCTTTGCCGGATATCATCCGGACCTTTCATATGTCAAATTCGGTGAAGAGATGGTGCAATCGCCCTTGCACGACTATCACTCGACGATTTGCTTTGCCGCTTTCAAGAAGGGCTATAGCGAAACAGACACGAAAGCGCTTTTTGTCGGACGGAATTACGAACGTTGCGGTTATTTCGCAGTATGGGAACAGGACAGAGACTTGTTGGAGCACTATCTGCAACAATTTCAAATTGATGGCTGTAAATTGTTTCGCCGGTGGACGATGCGGGGCCCGTTCATGTATAGCACCAACCATCCTAGGATCGAATGCTTGTTCGATATTGCCACTGAGCTGCTGAGGTCACATGGATTAGAGCCTACCGCGACCAGCATTTGCCCCCTGGATAATTTAATCAACGGGCCTATATTTCCTATTTTTGACGAGATCGCGGAATCTCTCGGAGTTCAGGGATCTTATCTATTTAAACCTACCCTTTCCTATAGTTTACTCACGCTGGATGAATTTATTGGTGGAAGCTTTGCGGTTTATAGGAGATATGACCCCCAGAAGCTGCAGCCCCATCCTGAATCCGAATCCAGGTTTAGCAGTGTATTCAATTGCCTTTAGCGCGCGAGGAGTTAAGCGAAGTGAATCCGTACAACGAGAAGCCTGACTATTGTTTCTGGCGCAGAGCGATTTCGCGGATTCCGCGCAATGATTTCGACCCCGTAACTCGTGTAAAATTTCGGATCTCGCCTTCAGATCGAGTAGCCACTGCCGGCAGTTGCTTTGCACAGCATATTTCGCGAAGGTTGCGGGCGACCGGTTTCAACTACTTTGTGCCGGAGAACGGAGCTGCACTTCCCGAAGAGGAAAGGAAGCTGCGGAATTTCGGCGTGTTCTCAGCGCGATATGGAAATGTCTACACGGCCCGCCAGTTGCTGCAATTGTTCGACGAGGCTTTCGGGTTCCGGGCCCTTACGACGCCAGCGTGGCGTCGCCCCGATGGTCGATGGGTCGACGCCTTGCGGCCGCTTATCGAGCCGGCCGGCTTCGAGAGCGAGGAACGCGTCGCCGAGGCGCGGGCGGAGCATCTGTCCCACGTCAGGCGTGTGTTTGAAAGTGCAAACGTCTTCCTCTTCACGCTTGGTCTTACCGAAGCTTGGACGTTCAAGAGCGACGGCAGAGTGCTCCCCCTCGCGCCCGGCGTCGCCGCGGGAACCTATGATCCCGAAAATTATGAGTTTGTAAATTTCGACGTAGGCTCAGTCATTGCAGATCTTCAGGAGTGTTGTGACAAGATTCAAAAGGTAAATCAGGAGGTAAAGATTCTGCTGACCGTGTCGCCGGTGCCGATGATAGCAACATTTGAAGACCGCAATGTTCTGGTATCAAATGTATATAGTAAATCTGTGCTCCGTGTCGCGGCAGATCAGGTACAGAGGAACGTTGGATGGGTCGATTATTTCCCATCCTACGAAATTATCACCGGAAGCTATTGTTTCGGGCAATATTACGAGGAGGACGCCCGCTTGGTCAATCATATCGGTCTTTCTCACACCCTGCGGGTTTTCCTCCGCCATTACGCGGAAGGAAATAGCGGAGAGTCCGCCCCGACCGCTGCCGCGCCATCGACCAGACTGGGTGCTGCCGAACCTGCAAAATCCCCGGAAATCGTATGCGACGAAGAGGCCATTGCCGCGATCCGGATGTGAAATAGGACCGCGCGTCTCGATGATATTCGAGTGATCCACTATCTCCGCACGGAGGTATTCAACCGGCATACGTTTTTATGTGAACGTGACGCCTTCGAATCGTTCCGAACGACGGGTTTTGCTTCGCCGATCGTGCAGCTCTTTCAACGCCACTCCTTGGCCGGGCGGACGTCTTTTACGATGGGCTGATAACGACTGGAAGCGGGAATCAGCGCTTTTCCGGGGGACATCCGTTGTCTCGGTTCACGAATCCGAGACCTTGCCCTACCTTGCCCGCTGCGCCTTGACTCTGGCCCCGCTCAGGTCCAAAACTAGAACATATAGAGAACTAACAAGGACACGGGACCGAATGTCGCCGAGCGGCAAGGCGGACGCGGCGCAGTTGCGTCGCGCCGTCGCTGATATCGAGGCCCAGTCGGGCCACGGCTCAGCGGAGAAGCGCGCCGTGCGGCGCCTCCCCCTCATGCGCGCCATCGACGGGGCGCTCGGCGGCGGGCTTGCCGACGACGCCCTGCACGAGATCGTCCCGGCCGAGCCCCTGGACGGGGCGGCGGCGATGGGCTTTGCGCTTGCGCTCGCGGCGCGGTTCCTGAGCGAGCGCGCCTCGGCGGCGCTGCTGATCGGCGAAGGCTTCGCCGCCCGCGAGATGGGCGCGCCCTACGGGCCGGGGCTCGTCGCGCATGGGCTGCCCTTGAAGCGCCTCGTCTTCGTCGAGGCGCCCGACGCCAGTGCCGCCCTCTGGGCGATAGAGGAGGCGCTGAAATCCGGCGGCCCGGCCGCGGTCGTCGGCGAGCTCTGGAGCCTCAAGCCTTACAGCCTCGCCGCCTCGCGGCGCCTGCTGCTCGCCGCGCGCAAAGGGCGGACGCCGGCGCTCATCGTGCTGGCGAGCGCTTACGGCGAGGCCGGGCGGTTATCGAGCGCCGCCGAGACGCGGTTCGAGATCGCCGCTCTGCCGAGCCGAAAATCGCCTGCGGCGGCCGGCCGGGACCTGCCGGGCCCCTTCGCCTGCGGCGCGCGCCTCGTCAAGGCGCGCCTGGGCAACCTGGGCCTATTGCCGGACGCCTTTGTAGACGCGGTCGATGACCGCGTCCGCGCTCAGCGAGCGCGGCTACAGACGGTCGATGACCGTGTCGGCCGCGCTCTGGAGGACGTCGGAAGGGATGCCCGTCTTTCGACGGGCGGCGGACCTCGGCTGGAGGCGCCCGATGCAGGCCACACCGTGCGTCTCGACTGGCGTAGCGAGGAGAGGACTTTTGACGACCCGGCGATTTCTCTCTCTCTGGCTGCCGCGTCTGGCGACGGACCGCGCGCGGCGTCTGAACGGCGTTGACGGAACGGCGCCGCTCGCGGCTGTCGCCAGGGTCGACAACGCCGAGCGCCTCGTCTGCGTCGACGCCAACGCCGCGCGTCTCGGCCTCAATCCCGGCCTTTCGCTCGCGGATGCGCGCGCCCGCCTGCCCGCGCTCAAAGCCGTGAATGCGGAGCCGGCCGAGGAGGCGCGGCTCCTGGAACGTCTCTGCGACTGGTGCTCGCGCTTCACCCCGCTCGCCGCTTTGGACGGGCGCGACGGGCTGATGCTCGACATTTCCGGGGTTGCGCATCTCTTCGGCGGCGAAGCGGCGCTGGCCGACGACTGCCTGAAGCGCCTCGCCGGGCAGGGGATCACGGCCCGGGCCGCGGTCGCGGCCAATCCGCGCGCCGCCTGGGCGCTGGCCAGGTTTTCGGCCGAGACCATCGCCCCCGAGGCTCTGAGCGACAAGGCTTTCGCCAAGCTTTTCCATGACCTGCCGCTCGCCGCGCTCGGCCTCGAAGATAAGACTGTCGCCGACATGGCCCGGGCGGGCTTGCGGCGCATCGGCGACATTGCGCTCCGACCCCGCGCCCCGATCACGGCGCGGTTCGGCGCAACGCCGATGACGCGGCTCGACGAGCTCAAAGGCCTCGAGCGCAGCTCGATCGCGCCGCGTTTCGCCCCACCCGAATTTTCCGCCGAGCGGCGCTTCGCTTCGCCCGTCGAGACGATCGAGGCGATCGAGGCGACCCTGCGCAAGCTCGCCGACGCTCTCGTCGTGCTTCTGGAGCGGCAGGCCAGGGGCGCAAGGCGCATGGAGCTTGAGCTCCATCGCGTCGACGGCGACGTGCGCCGCATCCGGGTCGGGGCAGGGCGGCCGCTCAACGAAGCGCGCGCCATCGCGCGCCTCTTCGCCGAACGGCTCGCGAGCCCTCAGGAAGACGCGATCGACGCGGGCTTCGGCATCGACCTCATGCGCCTCGCCTGTCTTGCGGCCGAGCCGCTCGCGCCGTCCCAGGTCGAGCTCGAACGCGCGCATGAGGCCGAGCAGGCGCGGGCGCTCGCCGATCTCATCGACCGCCTGAGCGCGCGGCTCGGGGCGCGCGCGGTGACGCGGCGAGAGCTAATCGAAGCGCATCTGCCCGAGCAGGCGGAAGCGGCGGCGCCGGCGACGCTCGGCGAAGCGCGGACGCGCGGGGACTCGGGGGTTGCGGGAGAAGGCGCCCGGCGATCCCCGGACTTGATCCGGGGGCGGCCGGACGAGAGCGAACGAAGCGCGCCGGCGCGCCCGCTCAAACTCTTCGTCCGGCCCGAGCCGATCGAGGCGATCGCCGAAGTGCCGGACGGGCCGCCGTTACGCTTCCGCTGGCGGCGCGTGCTGCACGACGTCGCCGCCATCGAAGGGCCCGAGCGCATCGCCGCCCCCTGGTGGCGCCGCCCCGACGCGCCGACGCGCGACTATTTCCGCGCCGAGGATTCTCAAGGCCGCCGCTTCTGGCTCTACCGCGAAGGCCTCTGGGGCCGCGAGACGCAAAGGGCCAAATGGTTCCTGCACGGAGTGTTCGGATGAACCCCTTGAAGCGCCGGATGAGGGACGGCGAATTCCCCTCTCCCCTTGCGGGAGAGGGGTTAGGGGTGAGGGGTCCGCGCCGTCAGGCGCGCCTTGCGGCGCGGACCCCTCATCCGGCGCATAGCCCGTCGAAAGACGGGCGTCTTTCGACGGGCTATCGCGCCACCTTCTCCCGCAAGGGGAGAAGGGGGCCGCTAACGTCAGTGTGAGGGCGATCGTGACGACACATCACCGTTCCCTGTCTCCGGTTTCTACGTCTCGGGCTCGCACGCTGCGGGCTAAGGAAACGGACGCTGAAAAAGCGCTTTGGCGCCTGTTGCGGGACCGACGGCTGCAGGCGACGAAGTGGCGCCGGCAAGTTCCTATCGGCGTCTATGTCGTCGACTTCATCTGCTTCGAGCATCGCCTCATCGTTGAATGCGACGGCTCTCAACATGCCGACAATCGTCGCGACATTTATCGCGACGATTGGCTGCGCGCCCAAGGCTGCGCCATCGCGTGGTTCTGGAACCATGAGATCATTCTTGAACGCGAGAGCGTACAGAACACAATTCTCGCCCGGTGCGGTCTGCCATGGTGAGGCGAAACCTTGGAATTCCCCTCTCCCCTTGCGGGAGAGGGGTCAGGGGTGAGGGGTCCGGCGCCGACAGGCGCCTCATGACGCGCCTTGCGGTGCGGACCCCTCATCCGGCGCATAGCCCGTCGAAAGACGGGCGTCTTTCGACGCCCTATCGCGCCATCTTCTCCCGCAAGGGGAGAAGGGGGTGATTCGCCTCGAGCCGCGCTTCGCCGAGCTGGCGGCGATGACGAACTTCTCGTTTTTGCGCGGGGCGTCGCATCCGGAGGAGATGGTGGCGCGGGGGGCGGAGCTCGGGCTCGCCGGGATCGGCATCGCCGACCGCAACACGCTCGCCGGCGTCGTGCGCGCGCATACCTTCGCCCGCGAGAACAAGGCGGCGCTCGAGGCCATGCGAGTCGTTCCCGGCGCGCGCCTCGCCTTCGACGATGGGACGCCGGACGTGCTCGCCTATCCGAAGGATCGCGCGGCTTACGGTCGGCTCTGCCGGATTCTCACGGCGGGAAATTTGCGCGCCCCCAAGGGCGAGTGCCGGCTCACGCTCGAGGACCTGATCGAGCACGGCGAGGGGCTGCAGATCGTGGCGCTGCCTCCCACCTCCCCAAAGGGCGTTCAACAGAGCGCCCGTCTTTCGACGGGCTATGGCGGGAGAAGGTGGACGCGCGCAGCGCGGCCGGATGAGGGGTCCGGCGCGCAAGCGCCTGGAGCGCCTGTCGGCGCGGACCCCTCACCCCTGACCTCTCTCCCGCAAGGGGAGAGGGGAATCCTCCTTCGCCTCTGCGAGGCTTTCGGCCCGCGTCTCTGGATCGGCGCGAGTCTGACCTATGGCGAGGACATGCGCGGCGCGCTCGCCGCACGCGTTGCGCTGGCGAAAAATCTCGACGCGCCGCTGATCGCGACCAACGACGCGCTGATGCATGCGCCCGAGCGGCGGGCGCTCGCCGACGTCGTCGCCTGCATCCGCGAAAAAACCACGCTCGCGGCCGCCGGCCGCCTGACCCAGGCCAACGCCGAGCGGCATCTGAAAAGCCCGTGCGAGATGGCCCGGCTCTTCGCCGAGGCGCCCGCCGCGGTCGCCGAGACGATCCGCTTCCTCGACGGCCTCGCCTTCAGCCTCGACGAGTTCGCCCATCGCTATCCGGAAGAATTGCGCGAGGGCTATGCGACGCCGCAGGCGGCGCTCGAAGCCTTCGCTCTCGAAGGCGCCAAGGCGCGCTATCCCGAGGGCGTGCCGGAGCGGACGCGCGAGGCGCTCGCCCATGAGCTCGCGCTGATCGCCGCGCTCGACTATGCGCCCTACTTTCTCACCGTGCACGACATCGTGCGCTTCGCCCGCTCGCGCGGCATCCTCTGCCAGGGCCGCGGCTCGGCGGCCAATTCCGCGGTCTGCTTCTGCCTCGGCGTCACCGAGGTCGACCCGGCGCGCTTCGATCTCCTGTTCGAGCGCTTCGTCTCGCCCGAGCGCAACGAGCCGCCCGACATCGACGTCGATTTCGAGCATGAGCGGCGCGAGGAGGTGATCCAGTACATCTACCGGCGCTACGGACGCGAGCGCGCCGGGCTCGCCGCAGCGGTGACCACCTATCGCACCCGCTCGGCGATCCGCGAGACGGCCAAGGTCTTCGGCCTCTCGGAGGACGTCATCGCGGCGCTGAACGGGACCGCCTGGGGCCATGGCTCGACGCCGATCGACGGGACCCGCGTGCGCTCGGCCGGGCTCGATCCGGCCGATCCGACCCTGGCGCTGGCGCTCAAAATGGCTGAGGAACTGACCGGCTTTCCACGCCATCTCACCCAGCACAGCGGCGGCTTCGTCATCACCCGCGACCGGCTCGACGAGGTCGCGCCGATCATGAACGCGGCGATGGAGGAGCGCACCACCATCGAATGGGACAAGGACGATCTCGACGCGCTCGGCCTCCTCAAGATCGACGTGCTGGCGCTCGGCATGCTGACCGCGCTGGCCAAGGGCATCGATCTTCTTAAGGAGCATTATGGCGAGCGCCTGACGCTGGCGACCATCCCGCCGGAGGAGGCGCAGGTCTACGCGATGATCCAGCGCGCCGACACGATCGGCGTCTTCCAGATCGAGAGCCGGGCGCAGATGTCGATGCTGCCGCGGCTCAGGCCCGAGAACTTCTACGATCTCGTCATCGAGGTCGCGATCGTCAGGCCTGGCCCGATCCAGGGCGACATGGTGCATCCCTATCTGCGCCGCAGGCAGGGGCTCGAGGACGTCGTCTATCCGTCGAGCGAGCTCGAAGCGGTGCTGAAGAAGACGCTCGGCGTGCCGCTCTTCCAGGAGCAGGCGATGAAGATCGCCATCGTCGCCGCCGGCTTCACGCCCTCGGAAGCCGACCGGCTCAGGCGCGCCATGGCGACCTTCCGCCGGGTCGGCACGATCCAGACTTTCCAGGACAAGATGATCGAGGGCATGGCGGCCAAAGGCTACGACCGCGAGTTCGCCGAGCGCTGCTTCCGCCAGATCGAGGGCTTCGGCGAGTACGGCTTCCCCGAGAGCCACGCGGCGAGCTTCGCCCTCCTCGTCTACGCCTCGTGCTGGATGAAATGCCGCTACCCGGACGTCTTCGCCGCGGCGATGCTGAATTCCCAGCCGCTCGGCTTCTACGCTCCCGCCCAGCTCGTGCGCGACGCGCGCGAGCACGGCGTCGAGGTGCGCGAGGTCGACGTCAACCTGTCCGACTGGGACAGCACGCTGGAACCCCTCCCCTCTCCCGCAAAGCCCGTCGAAAGACGGGCGTCTGTCGACGCCCTATGCGGGAGAGGGGTCGGGGGTGAGGGGAAGCGCGACAAACCCTCATCCGGCGCTTCGCGCCACCTTCTCCCGCATAGCCCGTCGAGAGACGGGCGTTCTTCCGAACGCCCTAATGCGGGAGAAGGGATCCACCCCCGCCACGCCTCGATGATCGAGCATATCCGCACCGAATGCGCGGTCCGCCTGGGCTTGAGGCAGATCATCGGGGTCCGCGAGGACGACATGCGCCGGCTCGTCGAGCGGCGGGGGCAGGGGTACGATTCCGTGCGCGACCTTTGGCTCCGGAGCGGGCTCGGCGCGGCCGCGCTCGAAAAGCTCGCCGACGCCGACGCTTTCCGCTCGCTCGGCCTCGACCGGCGTGAGGCGCTCTGGGCGGTGCGCGGCCTTGACCGGGTCGGCGACCAGGACGCGCTGCCGCTCTTCGCCGTGTCGCGGCCCGAACGCGATGCTGAGCCCGACGCAAGACTGCCGCCGATGCCGCTCGGCGCGCATGTGGTCGAGGACTACCGGCGCCTGTCGCTGTCCTTGAAAGCCCACCCGACCTCGTTCATGCGCGCCCGCCTCGCCCAACGCGGCATGACGCGATCGGATGGGCTTCCCGGCGTCAAAAGCGGCGAGCGGGTGACGATCGCCGGCCTCGTCCTGGTGCGTCAGCGGCCGGGCACCGCCAAGGGCGTCATCTTCATGACGCTCGAGGACGAGGCGGGCGTCGCCAACGTCATCGTCTGGCCGAAGGCGTTCGAGCGGCTGCGCGCCATCGTGCTCGGCGCGCGCTTCGTCGCCGTGACCGGCAAGCTGCAGAACGAAATGGGCGTCATCCACATCATCGCCGACCGCATGCAGGACCTGACGCCGATGCTTGGGCTTCTCTCGGAGATGGGCGAAACCATCGAGACCACGGCGCGCGCCGACGAGGTCAAACGGCCGCAGATGACCATGGCGCAGAAGCGCCAGGGCAACCGCTTCGCCCAGACGCCGCAACTCGACGCCCCGCGCCCGCCGTCCGATCTCGCCGCCGAGGTCATAGAGGCGAGGCGGGCGATGCCGGAGGGACGGAATTTCCGCTGATCCGGCGGCCGACGCGCGCAGTCGCGCTCAGACCGAACTGCCGACATCACAAAACGGGATCGTTCATGCTATGCTCGCGTCAGAACGACTACCCAGGAAGAACCATGCGGACAGACTTGGCGACCTTGAAACGACTGATCATCGAGACGGCCAGGAAATCCCCCGTAGGGGAGAAGGTGGAAGGCGTAGATCTGGAGTCCGACCGCGATGACGATGGCGTGGATTTTCTCCGTGTGATGGTTCGCCTCAAGAGCATTGACGAAGCCGACTACCCGGCGCTCGCAGACCTCATCGAAGCGATTGAAGACGCCGTCGGCGAGATCGACGAGAGATATCCCAGCGTCCGATTCCCCGACGCTGCCTGATGCCGAGTCACGATGCGGAGCTTCTCGAGGCTGCGGGGTTGCTGCTGTCGCGCCGCGGGGGCCAGCGCGGCCGGCTGCCCCGCGCCCGTGTCCGGCGCAGCGTTTCGACCGCCTATTACGCGCTTTTTCACTTCCTGCTCGATGAAGTCGGGCAGAGAATTGTCGGGACTCACAGCAACTTGCTCGAGCGTCGGCGCATCCTCGCGAGGACAATTTCGCACAAGGGACCGAAGACCACGCTCGACAAGCTGCGCGGGAACGCAGTCGACAGTTCTGTTGAAGACTTTCTCAGCCAGTCGGAGCAGCATCGCAGCCGGTCGTTCCGCCACCTGTTGCGAAAGGCCTGGCGAACGTGTTCGATGACGCTCAGAGGAAGCGGATCGACGCCGACTACGACATGAACAAGGCGCTCAGCGAAGCGGACGCAAGACTTTTGGCCGGGCGAGTGAGGCGCAGCATCGAGACGTGGCGGGCGGCGAACAGCGACGCCGATCGAGATTTTAAGCACGCTCTGTCCGTGCTCATGCTGCTCAAGGGCCAACTGCGATCAGAGCCTTAGCTGATTAGGCTCACGAACGGGTTATGCGCCAATGCGATTCACGCGAATTGCTGTCGACGCAAAACAGATGGGCGGCGTCCCTTGCATCCGCGAATTGCGCATCCCGGTGGCGACAATCGTCGGCATGGTGGCCGACGGAATGACTCTTGCCGATATACTTGCTGCCTATCCGGACCTCGAACGCGACGATATCCAAGAGGCTCTGCACTTTGCGACGGACGCCGTGCGCGAGCGCGAGTTGCGCCTGACGGTTCCGTGAAGTTCCTCGTTGCGGCCTCCATAATCGATCACCGCCGACTGGCCGCGTCGGCAAAAAACCCCCCCGGGCCCTCCACTTCCAGCAGTCGCTTGCGTTCGATCACCCAGAACCGGTTTCCGACGGCGCGCACGAAGCTTCTGTCGTGCGAGACGAGCAGACAGCTCGCCTGATGCGCGATGAGTTCGCTTTCCAGCGCTTCCTGCCCCTCGATGTCGAGATGGTTGGTCGGCTCGTCGAGCAGATAGAAATTGGGGTTCGTAAGCCTGAGCGCCAGCGCGTTGAGACGCGCCCTCTGTCCACCTGAAAGCTGGCCGATGCGACGGGTTTGCATGTCGATGGCGACGCCAGCGCCCGCGAGCAACGCGCGCGCCCTCTGATCGCCGACCTCGAAGCGGCGCACGATCGTGTCGATGGGCGTGTCCGCGTCCCGAAGCGTCGCCAGCGCCTGATCGCTGTAGCCGAGCACGAGCGAAGTCGTGGCCTTTATCCCCGCGTGGGTCGTCTCAGGGTCGTTCACCGCCGCGTGGATCATCTCGATGAGGCGAAGTCTTACCGGCGCCGTTCGGTCCGAGGAGCGCGATGCGATCGCCCTGCCGAATGAACTGCTTGCCGGTTCGGAAGAGCAACGAGCCGTCCGGCGTGCGAACCTCGGCGTCGTCCAGCGTCACCAGCGCTCTCGCATGCGTGCCGCGATTTGCCAGACGGATGGCGCCAGCCGACCGTTCCCGATGCGCGGGCCTTGCGGAATCCTCGAGCCTCTCGGCGCGCTCCATGAGCTGCTTCGTCTTGAGGGTCAGAAGGTCGCTGCCGGAATTGACGCCGATATTTTTCAGCTTCGCCGCCTGTCTTCGCAATTGCTGAGCGGTTTTCATGTCCCGCTCGTGGCGTCGCGCGTCGCCGGCGTCGGCCTGCTCGAGCGCAACGCGCGCCCGCGAGTAGGGCAGGCTGAAGATCTGTGATCGCTCGGGCCGCAGAAAGAGCGTCCGGTTCGTCACGGCGTCGAGAAAGGCGCGGTCGTGGCTGGCGACAAGGAAAGGCATTGCGCGCGGGAGCGCGTTCAGCCAGGCCTCGAGCCCCGCGATCCGGCCGAGATCGAGATGGTTGGTCGGCTCGTCCAGCAGCAGTACGTCAGGTTCGGTCACCCAGGCTCGGACGAGCAGCGCGAGCCGCTGCCACCCGCCGCTTAGCGCCCGCAATTCCCGCCGGCGCAACGCCTCCGGCGCCTCGATCGAACTCCAGCGCCACATCGACCCGCCAGCTTTCGCTCTTTGCCTGGTCGGGCGAGAGGGCGGTGAGAACCGCATCGTAGAAGGAGAGGTCGAGAAGAGCGGGCGGCGCGTCCTGCTCCACATGTCCGATCGTCAGTCCGGACGACCTGGTGATTTGTCCTTCCGTCGGATCGAGCGTCCCCGCGATGCAGCGCATGAGCGTCGATTTTCCGCGTCCGTTGGCGGCGACGAGGCCGACGCGATCGCCGGCGTTGAGGGTGAGATTGAGTCCTGAAAAAAGAGGATTCGACAGTGTAACTGCGAGATCGCGTATATTGACGAGCGTCATCTTCGTTCTCTGGTCTTCTCCGCGCTGGCATCCATCGAGGGCCTCCGGCCATGGTCGACGCATGCATCCGCTGCGGGCCTGCGCTATCGCAGACGCCGATCCAAAGGATCAGCGCTGCAGGCGACGAGGGGCAGACCAGGAAGAAGGTTTGTGAGAAACGAACTCTGGTCAGCCCTGCAAACGCATCTGCAGGGCGACGACCGGGCCACGAGTCCGGTAAGACCGGAAACGGAAATTACGCAAGGTGACCCTCCTTTCTCTTCATGCGCGCTCTCTTCATATGCCCCAGAACCGACGCGCGCAATATGCATTGGGCCGGCGGTCGGGAAGACGGTGCAGGTTTTGGCGACCGTCGCAAAAGCGGAAACGGAGACATGGCTAGCGAATTCGGTGCCCCGGAATGAAGCAAGTGCCGCTGTCGGAAATCAAGGGCGACCTGTCCCGCCATCTTTGCGAGGCGGAAGGCCGGGAAATCGTCATCACGCGCCACGGTAAGCCTGCGGGCGTCCTCATCGGGTTCGCATCGGAAGACGATTGGCTCGAGTACCGACTGGAGCACGATCCTCGCTTCTTGTGGCGCATCCGATCAGGCGCGCGAAAGTCTTCGCGCCGGACGCGGGACACGGTTGGAGGATATTGACGTCGATTAACGTCGATCGCCGGGCGGATGCGGGACCGACGCCTTGCCCTCCGCGCCGCAACAACCTATTGTATGGGCGCCCATATCATTAATTCCATACGTAAGGGCCATGAAGACGACCATTGAAATTTCCGATCCGCTTCTTCGCGCGGCCCGCAAGCTTGCTGAGCGCGAGGGAGTCACGATGCGTGCGCTGGTGGAGCGGGGGCTTCGCCGCGTCGTCGCCGAGACCAAGCCCGGCGCGCCATTCAAGCTGCGCCGGGCCAGCTTCAAGGGCAGGGGCCTCAAGGCCGATCTGCGCGGCGCTTCGTGGGACAAGCTCAGCGATCTCATCTACGGGGGTCGTGGCGCCTGATCGCCGTCGACACGAACATTCTCGTCTACGCCCATCGCGAGGACTCGCCGTTTCACGACGCGGCGTTGAAGCAAGTCGCGGAACTCGCAGAGGGATCCGCAACTTGGTCGATTCCGTGGCCGTGTGTTCACGAGTTTCTCGCCATCGTCACCCATCCCCGTATCTACGCGCCTCCAACGCCCTTGCCGCGCGCCATCAACCAGGTGGATGCTTGGCTTGGGTCGCCGACCCTTGTGCTGCTGGCCGAGTCGACCGACCACTGGCCTGCTCTACGGGCGCTTCTCGTCGGCGGACGAATTGCCGGCGCGCAGGTCCATGACGCGCGCATCATGGCTCTATGCAAGCAATACGGTGTGCGCGAGTTGTGGTCGGCGGATCGGGACTTCAATCGCTTCGCCGGCCTCAAGGTCGTAAATCCTTTGATCGGACGGGGATCAGGCTGATCGGAGCGCGAACCTATCCCCTCGCCGCCAGCGGATGCGCAGCAAGCGCGCTTTCGATGGTGATTAGCCGCAAGCCCTCGACCTGACATTGCGCGAGCAGCATCCGGTCGAAAGGATCGCGGGTCATTGGCTCGGGCTCGACGGACGTCAGCGCGTGGCGTTCGTTAATCGCGACAATCCTGACGCCGAGCCCGTCGAGAAGCTCGGGCAAGGCGCCGAGCTCGTGCGTCAGCCTCAGTTTGCCCAGCCGGCATTTGATGGCGATCTCCCAAAGGCTCGCCGCGCTCAAGTGATGCTCATTGCCGGCATCCCTCAGCAACGCGGCGGTCACCGCGGGCAGGCTGGCGGCGCCGGGCCCAATCAGAGCCAGAAGGATATGGGTGTCGAGCAAAAGTTTCATGCGTCCGGCGGCAAGGGACGCAGGAGAAAATCCTCCGGCAGCGGATCGTCGAAATCATCGGCGATGAAAGCCACAATCGTTTCGATCCCGCGCTTCCGCTTGAAGTCCTCGATCGCTTCGAGACGAAGACCCTTGCGCGGGCGGTGCGGCGTGAGCTCGAAAACGGGCGAGCCATTGCGCGTGACGACAATCGTCTCCCCCCGCTCGACCTCGCGGGCGAGCTCGGTCAGGCGATTCTTCGCTTCCCGGATGGTCACCGTTTTCATGGCCGACAGTGTAGCCACATGTGGCTACAATGTCCAGCTTGTCGCCGCGATTGTTACAGCAAAGTTGAAATGTCCCCTTTGAGCAACGTTGAGATGTCCCCTTTTGCGGAAGCTGGAGGGGGTCGTTTTGGACGGGGACGTTTTTGCGATGAGTGGAGCGGAGCGGGAGCGGCTTGACGTATTGCGGCGTGTGATGCGGGGAGAGCTGCGACAAGCCCGCGCTGCGGAGCTTTTGGGCGTCGGGGTTCGGCAGACGAAACGGCTGGTTCGCGGCTATCGTTGCGAGGGCGATGCGATCGTTGTCTCGCGCCGGCGTGGACGGGCTTCGAACAACCGGCTCGATGCGGGGAAGGTCGCCTCGATCGAAGCAGCGCTAATGGGACGCTACGCCGACTTCGGCGCGACGCTGGCCAGCGAGAAGCTTGGCGAGATCGAGGGCGTTCGGGTGTCGAAAGAGACGATCCGGCAGATTCAGATTCGGCTTGGACTGTGGCGACCCAAGCGGCGGCGCGCCAAGAAGGTCTTCCAGGTTCGCGAACGCCGGCCGCGGTTTGGCGAACTGATCCAGATCGACGGGAGCCCGCATGATTGGTTCGAGGGCCGCGGACCGCGCTGCACGCTGATCGTGTTCATCGACGACGCCACCGGCCGGCTGACGCGTCTGCAATTTGCGCCGGCGGAGACGACCAAGGCCTATCTGCAGGCGCTGGAGGCGCATGCGCTGACGCACGGCCTGCCGCTGGCCTTCTATTCGGACCGGCACGGGATTTTCCGCGTCAACGCCAAGGAGGCGCAAGGCGGCGACGGCTTCACCGAGTTCGGCCGCGTGGTCGAGCGGCTGCGCATCGAACTCATCCATGCCACGACCCCGCAAGCCAAGGGCCGGGTGGAGCGCGCCAACCAGACCTTGCAGGATCGGCTGATCAAGGAGATGCGCCTGGCCGGCGTGTCGTCCATCGACGAGGCGCAGGCGTTCGCCGAGGGGTTTGTCGAGCGCTGGAACAAAAGGTTCGCGGTCGCCCCGCGGCATGCCGAGGACGCCCATCGGCCCTGGTCTGGCTCCAACGCCGATCTCGCGGAAGCACTGGCGCGCCGGGAAGAACGCACGCTCTCCAAGGCGCTCACCTTCAGCGCCGGCGCAACCCGCTACGCCATCAAGACGCAAGGACCAGGAACGGCGCTGCGCTGAGCCAAGGTCACGCTTCTGCACATGCTCGACGGGAGCTTGCGCGTGCGCTTCAAAGACCGCGAGCTAGCCTTCACGCCATTTAAGACCCTGCCTGTCCCGCCCCCGCTCGAAGACGACAAGACCCTCGACGCCCGCCTCGACGCGGTCATCGCGCGAACCGCGCCGAACTCGACCGCAAGGTCCCGCAAGGGCGTGGATTACGGCTTGGCTCGCTACGGCGCTATGGGGAGCGCGCTTCGCCAAGCCGTAATCCACCCCCACTCAACCCACTCTCCGCTCCCAGAAAGGGGACATTTCTACTTTGCCACAGAAGGGGACATCTCTACTTTGCCTTGACAGCTTGTCGCCGCGATCGTTGGTCGTGGTCGA
Source organism: uncultured Alphaproteobacteria bacterium (assembly GCA_963772555.1). Lineage (GTDB taxonomy): Bacteria > Pseudomonadota > Alphaproteobacteria > Rhizobiales > Beijerinckiaceae > Roseiarcus. The sequence goes on from CAVYXQ010000008.1 coordinate 286,170, forward strand.
GCGGACAGCGACCGCGTCTACAGATTCCGCGTCAGACCCGCCGTCGCGCGCTGGCGTAGGCGAGCTTCAGCTTCCAATTCGCGGGGATTGTGTTCCCCCGCAAGCCGCCGCGCGGCGTCTCATCGTCCTTTGGTGGGAACATCACGGCGCCAGCGCAGACGAGGCCGCCGAATGTCGTCATGAAGCCGACATAGAGCAGGAAGAGCGCGACCGCGGCCATGTCGCTGTGCGCGAGCAACGGCCTGAGACCGAACGGGTCGACGGCGAGGAGGGCCGTCGCGGAGATCACGCCGGCGGCGGCCCCGAGCGCCCAGTTGACGATCAGATGGCGCACCAGCGGGTCGAGCCGGTTCAAGAAGCGTGCGATGCGGACCAAAAAGGGGCGCCGTTTTGAGCTCGCATCCGCCACCCGCATGTCTCCCGTACCGGTCGCCCGCCGCGCCAGCAAACAACCCCGGCCGGCGCCCCTGATCATCTTCGCGCCGCCGGCCTCTGTCAAACGCATGCTGCGCGGCAAAACGGCGCTGGCTTTTGCAACATGCGCCTCCCGCTGGCCCTGCGGCAGGACCTCTGGAACGACAGGCGTAGCCTGTGCTTTACGATGTTTCAAATTTTATTGCCAAAAACAGAATACCTATCTACAATCGCGCCATGCCCTCTGGAACGCTTCCGTTGTCGCCATCCGTCGCGCTGGGCCGCTGCGCAACTTACGCTTTGAGGCTGCTCAATCCGAGTTCCGCCCATAATATTTTGAGACCTGAGACTCGCTTGTAACCCATTGAAACTCCTCATTTCGGGCGAGAGAATCCAAGAAAATCCAAGGGAATCCAAGCCTCATGCGAAGGGAAAAGGAGGGGAAAACGCCGGATTCCAGGAAAGTCCAAATTTCTCGAGAACTCGCCTGTCGCGCGGTCAACAACGTCCAAAGAGTGGGCTTCGGCGTGACCGCAGCGTAGGACGCGGTCCGGCCGGATTCCGCCCTAGCGGCGGCGCTTCAGCGCGTCGGCGAGGCGCGTCGTGGCCGACCCTGGCTGAAGCGGCTTCGGCTGACTTTCGTGCGGCGCCCAACCGCTGAGCCAGACCGTGTCGAAGGTGGCGCGCAGGCGCCCGTCCGGATCGGCGAAGCGCTCGGCGTAGAGGGCGGCGGCGCGCAGAAGGACGTCGCGTCTGAGCGGCTTGCGGCTGCGCGCCTGGAGCGCGCTCGCGCCGCCGAAGGCGCGCAGATCTTTCATCAGCGCGAAGATGTCGCCGTAGCGGACGGTGGCGCGGTCGAGATCGACGACCGGCAGGGCGAGGCCAGCCCGCTGCGCCAGCGAGCCCAGCGCGCGCACCTCGACGAAGGGCTCGACCCGCGGCGAGGCGCCGCCGAGCGTCTCGGCCTCGGCGGCGGTCAGGCTCTGGCGGAGCTCGGTCAGCGTGTCGCCGCCGATCAGCGCGACCATGAGCAGGCCGTCGCCTTTGAGCGTCCGCCGCATCTGGATCAGCGTCCCGGGAAGGTCGTTGACCCTCTGCAGCGCGAGCAGCGAGACGGCGAGCTCGAGCCGGCCCTCGGCGACCGGCAGCCGCTCGAGGTCGCCAACCGCGCCGTGGAAGACGCCCGCGCCGAGGCTCGCAATCGTCGGGGCGACGCGGATGACGAAATCGACCTGTCCGCCGGCCGCGAGCGCGGCCGCGCCGTGCGGACCCGGGGAGCCGAAGTCGGCGGCGACGGCAAAGCGCCGCTTGACCAGCGACAGGCGGTCGGCGAGCTCCTGCGCCGCGCGCGCCAGCAGGAAATCCGCCCCTCCGTTCGCCGCCGCGCCCGCCCAGGCGCGGTCGAGGCGGCGATTGACGAGGGCGCGATCGAAAATCTGCGGAGGCGTGGCGGCCGAGGCCATCGCCGTTCTTATGCCCCCTCCGGCCTCTCGCGCAAAGCCCCGGTTCCGGCTAGCTTCGCCGCATGAGCGCGGACTTCAAAGTTGCGGATCGCGACGCATCCTCGGGCGCAGCGAGGCGGCTTGGGCGCGAAATTCGGCGCCTCACCGGCCGCGCGCTCGACGTGCTCTACCCTCCGACCTGTCTCGCCTGCCGCGCCGCCACCGAGGCTCACGGAGCGCTCTGCCCGCGTTGCTGGAGCGCCATGCGCTTCATCGAGCGGCCGTTCTGCGAGCGCCTGGGCACGCCGTTCGAGCAGGATCTGGGCGAAGGGCTCCTGTCGCCGCAGGCGATGGCCGATCCGCCGGTCTATCGGCGGGCGCGCGCCGTCGCCCGGTTCGAGGACGGGCCGGCCCGCACGCTCGCGCACCGGCTCAAATACTCCGACCGCGGCGAGCTTGCGGCGCCGATCGCCCGCTGGATGGCGCGCGCCGGGGCGGACGTGCTCGCCGACGCCGACCTCCTCGCGCCCGTGCCGCTGCATCCGATGAAATTGTGGCAGCGGCGGTTCAACCAGGCGGCCGCGCTCGCACGCGAGGTGGCGCGGCAGACCGGCAAGCCCTGCGATCCGGCCGCGCTCGAGCGCGTCAAACTGACGCGGAGCCAGGTGGGCCTCAGCCGCGCCCAGCGCGCCGAGAACGTCCAGGGCGCCTTTCGCGTCGCGGAAGGCGCGGCGGTGCGCGGACGCAAGATCCTGCTTGTCGATGATGTGCTGACCTCGGGCGCAACCGCCAACGCCGCCTCGCGCGCGCTTCTGAGGGCGGGCGCTGCGAACGTCGATGTGCTCGTGTTCGCTCGGGTTGTTGCCGGCGGGTGACTGCCCATATAATAGGAAAATCCTCAAATCCGGGCTGGACTGTCTGAAAGTGCCGCCGATCGTCATCTACACAAAATCGTGGTGCCCCTATTGCGATGCGGCCAAGGCGCTCCTCGAGGCGAAACGCGCGCCGTTCGAGGAGATCAGCGTCGACGGCGATCGCGTGGCGCAGATGGCCATGGCGGCAAGAGCGGGCGGACGCGCAACCGTGCCGCAGATCTTCATCGGCGACCGCCACATCGGCGGCTGCGACGATCTGCATGATCTCGAGGCCGCCGGCGCGCTCGACGGCATGCTGGCGGACTGACCGATGATCAGATACGCGCTCGGCTGCGCCGAGGGACATTCGTTCGACAGCTGGTTTCCCGACAGCGCCGCGTATGAGACGCAGCGCAAGCGTGGTTTCGTCGCCTGCCCCGAATGCGGTTCGACCAAAGTTGAAAAGGCGATCATGGCGCCGGCGGTCGTGGGCGGGGAGCGTGTCGCGCTCGAACCGCCGCCCGAGGCCCTGATTGACGACCGTCGCCGCCAGGCGCGCGCCATGGTGCAGCATCTGCGCCGCGAGATCGAGGCGAATACCGACGACGTCGGCCCAAAGTTTCCGGAAATCGCCCGCGCTATCCATCACGGTGACGAGCCTGAGCGCGCGATCCGGGGTCAGGCGAGCCTAAAGGAAGCCAAGGCGCTGATCGAGGACGGGGTCGGCGTGCTGCCGATGCCCGTGCTCGCCGACGAATTGAACTGAGCGGCCCCTCTACTTCGGCTCCAACCTGAATTCCGACGCCTCGATCACGGTCGTGCCGATCATCGTCCTGGCGGAAACCCGGAAGGGGATCAGCACATGATCGCTCTCGATCGGCGCCAGCCAGACTTCGAGGTCCTTGTTTTCGGCCATGAATTTGGTCGCTGGGCGGTTGCGGCTGTGGCCGGAGATCGGCACGTAGCGAATGGCGCAGACGACGACCGGGCCGTCGTAGCCCTTCACCTTCACGCGGCGCTGGCCGACGTAGGTCAGATCGATGTCGAAGCGGGTGAAGCCGTCGAAGATCGGGATCTTGCGGTTGCAGGCGGCGGGCGACAGGATCGGGGCCGAGGCCGGCGCAGGAATGATGACGGCGCCGATCGGATCGACGATGTCCTGCTCATCGTGGGGGCCGAGCGGAACGCGGTCGGGCTTGATCTGGAAGGGCGGCGCGATGTCGACCCCCTTGACCGCGTTGCCCGCGAGCGCCATGCGGATCGTGCGGGTCATGTTGGCGTTCGCCGCGATCGTGGCGAAAGTGGCCGGCGAAACGCGGCCATTGATGATCGCCCCAGCCCCGCTCGAGGCCCCTTGGGCGTTGGAGAAGAGTTTCGCCAAGCCGGTCAGCTTGCCGTCGGCCACGATCGAGTAGCTCGAGGGGGTAATCTCCGCATTAAGGTTGGCCGTGCCGATCGGCAGTCCTATCAGCCAAACGCGATAGGTGGCGTGCAGCATGTCAGCGTTCGCGCCGGGCATTGAGATGACCGCGACGACGGCCGCCGCGAGCAAGCCCAAGCGTCTCCTTGGCAATCGCGGCGCCATCGAGTGCGAACTCCCTATCCGAATCTCATCGGCCGAATGAACGGTGATTGCGCACAAATTCCGGCGCGAATGCGCCGAGTTGGCGGCAACCCGAGGTCGAGCAAAAAAGTCATTGCCCGTCGCTGTCAAGACCTTGCAGGTTCCCGGCCCGGAGCCGTAACATCGCTTCATGGTCGAGACGGTCATCTCCATCCGCCCCGCGCGCCTCGGCGACGAAAGCGACATCGCCGCGGTGCACGACGCCGCCTGGCGCGAGGCCTATCGAGGCGTCATTCCCGGACGCGAGCTCGAGCGGATGATCGCGCGCCGTGGCCCGGCTTGGTGGCGCCTCGCGATCGCCCGCCGCACGCCGCTCCTCGTGCTCGAATTCGGCGATTCGGTCGTCGGCTATGTTTCCTATGGGCGCAATCGGGTCCCAACGCTCGGCTATGGGGCCGAGATATTCGAGCTTTATCTGGCGCCGGAATGCCAGGGCTGCGGTTTCGGCCGCCGCATGTTCGAGGCGGCGCGCAAAGACCTCGCCGGCCACGGTTACGCGACGCTCGTCGTCTGGGCTCTGGCGGACAACGAACGGGCGATCGGCTTCTACCGCCGGCTCGGCGGGCGGGTTGTGCGGCGGGCGCATGAGACTTTCGGCGGACAGGACCGCGAACGTATCGCTTTCGGCTTTGGCGGCCTGGACCATTGATCCTATAAACGGGTTCGAAGGCCGCCGCCCGCCTCGCGCGCGAGGATCGGCGGAGCGCAATCTGGAGCCGCCCCATGAACCTCGACGCTGTCCCGATCGGCAAGAACGCGCCGCATGATGTCAACGTGGTGATCGAGGTGCCGATCGGCGGCGAGCCGATCAAATACGAGATGGACAAGGCGAGCGGCGCGCTGGTGGTCGATCGCTTCCTCTACACCTCAATGCGCTATCCCGGAAATTACGGCTTCATCCCGCATACGCTCTCGGGCGACGGCGACCCGGTCGACGTGATCGTCGCCAATACGCGCGCGCTCGTCCCCGGCGCCGTCATCAGCTGCAGGATCGTTGGCGTTCTCCTGATGGAGGACGAGCACGGCGGCGACGAGAAGCTGCTCGCCGTGCCGTCAGCCAAGCTTACGCAGCGTTACGCGCACGTGCATAACTACTCCGACCTGCCCTCGATCACCATCGAGCAGATCGAGCACTTCTTCGCTCATTACAAAGATCTCGAACCGAACAAGTGGGTCAAGATCATCCGCTGGGGCGACGCCGAGGAGGCGCGGAAGCTGGTCATCGAAGGAATTGAGCAGGCCAAGCAGGCGAAGGCCTGAGGCGAACGGCCGTGTCCTGGCCGTCTTGCCGATGCGGGACGCGGGGCCTCGCCATTGGCTCAGGCGAGCGGAAACCAGCAAGCCGCCAGCCGGCGACGCCCGTCGATCGTCTCAAGTGGCGGCGCTTCCGTCAGGCAGCGGGCGCGCGCGAAGACGCAGCGGTCCGCATACGGGCAACCGCCGGGGCTCGCCGCGCCAGCGGGCGCAGCGGCCGAGGGGGCGAGGCGGGTCGGCCGGTCGAGCCGCGGCGTCGCGTCGACGAGCTCGCGCGTGTAAGGGTGCGCCGGGGCGGCGAACAGTCGATCGGTTGGACCGATCTCCACGATTTGGCCGCGGAACATCACCGCCGTCGTCTCGCAGATATGCGCGACCACGGCGAGATCGTGACTGATCAGGAGAAACGTCACGCCCGCCTCGCGTTGCAGGTCGCTCATCAGGTTCAACGCCTGCGCCTGCACCGAGACGTCGAGCGCCGACACCGGTTCATCAGCGACGACAAGCTTCGGCCGGGTGATCAGCGCACGGGCGATCGCGATGCGCTGCCGCTGTCCGCCGGAGAATTCGTGCGGGTATTTTCCGGCGTCGGATGCCCTGAGGCCGACGGCCTCGAGCGCCGCCGCGGCGCGTCCGCGGCGTTCGAGCCGGGTTGCGCCCCCCAGGGCGGCAAGCGGTTCGGCGACGATCTTGCCGATGCGCTGGCGCGGGTCGAGCGACCCATAGGGGTCCTGGAAGATCATCTGCATGTGGGCGCGCAGGGCGCGCAGCTCGCGATGGGGAAGCTGGAAGAGCGACCGGCCCTCGAGCTTCACCGCGCCGGAATCCGGCTTGTCGAGCGCGAGCGCGATGCGGGCCAAAGTCGACTTTCCGGACCCCGACTTGCCGACGATGCCGAACGAGCTGCCGGCCGTCACGCGAAAGCTGACGCTCGCCAGGGCGGGCCGCACGGAAGGCGGGCCGAAGGGGCTCGTGCGCGGCAGGCGATAAGTCTTGACGAGATCGATGGCCTCGAGCAGGGGTTCGCTCATCCGCCGCGCCCCATCTCCGCGGCTCGGTGGCAGCGCGACAGGCGATCCGCGCCGAACGCGACCTCAGGCGGCGGCGTTGTCCGGCAGATTCCAAGCGTCAGTTCGCACCGGCTCGCGAACGGGCAGCCGGCGCGGATTTCGAGCTGGAGAGGAGCCGCGCCGGGGATCGTCTTCAGGCGCGCGCCTCGCGGCGCGCCGGGCGTTGGCCGGGCTTCGAGCAGCGCGCGGGTGTAGGGGTTTCTTGGTTCTCTGAGGACCGCTTCGACCGGCCCGCTCTCCATAACGACGCCGGCGTACATCACAATGACGCGCTCGCAATATCCGGCGATCACTGCGAGATCGTGGCTGACCAGCAAAAGCGCCATTTTCGTTTCGGCGCGCAGACCGTCGATCAATTCGAGGATCCGCGCCTGGACGGTGACGTCGAGCGCGGTCGTCGGTTCGTCGGCGATGACGAGGCGCGGCGAGCACCCGATCGCCATCGCGATCATGGCGCGCTGGCGCTCGCCGCCGGAAAGCGCGAACGGATAGGAGCGTGCTGCCCGCTCCGGATCGGCGAGCCGCACATGATGGAGGAGGCGCACCGCCTCTTCGAGCGCGGCTTTCTTGCCGAGGCCGCGATGCAGCATCAGCGGCTCGGCGACCTGGGCGCCGACGCGATGCAGGGGATTGAGCGCCGTCATCGGCTCCTGAAACACCATGGCGATCCGGTCGCCGCGCAAAGCGCGCATCGCGTCCTCCCGCAGCCCGACGAGCTCCTGCTCCTCGAAACGGATCGAGCCGGAGACGAGCGCGTTTTCGGGCGTCAGCCCCATGAGGGCGAGCGCCGTCATGGTCTTGCCGGAGCCGGACTTGCCGACGACGCCGAGGCTTTCCCCCTCATTGAGAGAAAGCGTCACGCCGTCGACCACGCGCTGCAAGCCGGACGGGGTCTTGAGATCGACCGAAAGGTTGGCGACCTCGAGGAGCATCAGCCGCGCGCCCGAAGCTTCGGATCGAGCGCGTCCCTGAGACCGTCGCCGAGCAGATTGAGGCCGAGCACGCTGAGCGCGATCGCAACGCCGGGATAGATCGCCAAAGCGGGATCGTTGTAGAGGACGTTCTGCGCTTCCGACAGCATTCTGCCCCATGAGGTCTGCGGCGGCTGCGCCCCGAGACCGAGATAGGAGAGCGCGGCTTCGGCGAGAATGGCGACGGCGAACTGGATGGTCGCCTGGACGATCAGCGCGGGGGCGATATTCGGCAAGACGTGGTCGAAGGCGATCGCCACCGGGCCCCGGCCGGCGGCTCGGGCGGCGAGCGCATATTCGCGCGCCAGCACGCCGTTGGCGGTCGCGCGGGTCAGTTTGGCGATAACAGGCACGTTATAGACGCCGATCGCAATGATCGCATTGACGATGCCCGGACCATAAGTCGATGTCAGCATGATCGCCGACAGGAGCCCCGGAAAGGCAAAGAGAAAATCGCAAGCCTTCATGATCCCGTCCTCGACGAGTCCCTTCGAGAGGGAGGCGACGAGGCCGAGCGCAACGCCGAACACAAGGCCGATGCCGACCGCGACGACGCCGACCAGAATGGAGATGCGCGAGCCTGCGAGCAGTTCGGAGGCGACGTCGCGTCCCAGGCTGTCGGCGCCAAACCAATGCGCAAACGACGGCGGGGCGAACCTGTGAGGAATATCGATCGCCGCCGGAGGGTAGGGCGTCCAGACGAAGGAGACTGCCGCCGCTGCGAGAAGGCCGGCGGTCAGAAGCGCGCCCAGCCGAAGGCTTGGGCTCACGGGGGAGCCGAACCAGAAGCTCGTTATCACGCGACAGGCGCTCTGAGGCGCGGGTCGATCGCCGCACACGCGATGTCGACGACGAAGTTGAGGCCGATGACGATGATCGCGATCAGCATGACGCCGTTTTCGACGACCAGAACATCGCGGTTGGAGATCGACTGCAGCATCAGACGCCCGAGCCCGGGCAGGACGAAGACGTTCTCGACGACGATCGCGCCCGCGATCAGATTGGCGAATTGCAGGCCCATGATGGTCAGGATCGGAACGAGCGCGTTCGGCAAGGCGTGCCGCCAGAGCGCCGCGCGCCGGGAAACGCCCTTGGCGCGCGCCGTCCTCATGAAGTCCTCGTTCAGGGCCTCGAGCACGGCCGATCGGGTGACGCGCGTAAGGATCGCCGCCTGCACCACGCCGAGCGCGACCGCCGGGAGAACGAGCGCTCCCAATGCATGCATCGGCTGCTCCCAGCCCGGAAAGCCGCCCGCCGGGGCCAGCCGCAGCGTGACCGAGAAGACGATCACAAGCAGGATCGCGAGCCAGAAGTTCGGCAGCGCAAGCCCGATCTGGCTTGCGCCCATGACGATCGCGTCGCCCGTCCGGCCGCGGTGATCCGCCGCATAGACGCCGGCGGCCAGAGCGATGAACGCCGCGAGCGCCATCGCCATGATCGCGAGCGGCGCGCTGATTGCGAGACTCGCCGCGATCAAGGGTCCGATCGGCGAGCCATAGGCGTAGGAGAGCCCGAAGTCGCCGCGCAGCGCCCCGCCGATCCAGTGCGCGTAACGGACGGCGGCCGGCTGATCGAGGCCAAGCTTGTGCGTGAGCGCGGCCACCGCCTCAGGCGTCGCCGTCGGCCCGAGCATCGTCTGCGCGGCGTTGCCGGGCAGGATATTCATCACCGCGAAGACGATCAGCGAGGCGATGACGAGCGTCGCCGCGAGAACCGCCAGCCGCTGGAGCGCGTAGAGAACCATCGCAGCGAGCTAACGCGTGAGTTGAGCCGGAAACAAGTCCTGTCAGGAGCTCTTGACCGCGAGCGCCGAGGCGAGGCGCATCGAAATCTCGGACGAGAGCGCGCGCGCAATGCGGATCTCGGCGTCCCGCGCGGCCCGCATATCGTTATAGCGCTGAAGCGTGCGATCGTAGGCGGCCGCAGCCTGGGCAGTCCCGGTAAGGACCTGCGTTCCGCCGTCGACCCTGGTCAGTATGTAGGTCGCCTCCCCCGTCACGGTCGCCGAGGAGGCGGCGTTGATCTCCGAATTGACGGTTGGCGTCTGCGTTCCGAGCGACACCGTCACTGTCAAGCGATATTTGGGCGGCGAGGCCGTCTGACCCGTGCCATTGAGATCCGTGATCAAGTCGTCGGCCAGATAGTGCCCGATGCGGTTGCTGATCGGCGCGACCTCGATCGCGCGCATATCCTCGACGAGACCGGGATGAGACGCTTCGCCGTAGAGAGGCTGCAGGCAGCCGGGCAGGGGGGCTGCGAGCGACAGCGCGAGTAAGCCCGACGACAGCTTAGACCACGACATTGACGATCCTGTTGGGGACGATGATCACCTTTCGGGGGGGTCTATTATCCACCGCCCGCATTACGCCGTCGAGGGCGAGCGCCGCCCTTTCTATCGCCTTGGCGTCGGCGTCGCGCCCGATCTCGAATTCGCCCCGCTTCTTGCCGTTGACCTGCGCGACATAGGTGACGTGCGTCGACACCAGCAGGCTTCGATCGACGGTCGGCCATGGACTCTGCGCAACGAAGGTCTGGCCCCCGAGCGCCTCCCAGCACTCCTCCGCCAGATGCGGCATCATCGGCGCAAAGCAATGGATGAGAATGTCGCCCGCCTCCGCGAAGGCGAAGCGCAGATCCTCGCCGATCGTCTCGCCCTCGATCGCCCCGACCGCCGCGCCGAGGGCGTTGGCGAATTCGTAGATCGTGGCGATGCAGACGTTGAAGCGCAACCGCTCGATCTCGTCCTCGACCTTGGCGAGCGCCGCATGCGCAATCTGCCGGATGCGGTGGGCTTCGCCGCTGAAGCTCGAGGGCCTTTGCGGACGCGACGGGCCGACGATGCGCTCGATCTCGCAGGTCAGGCGCCAAAGGCGCTGAATTTGCTTGTAGGCGCCCTGGACGCCGGCCTCGGTCCAGATCACATCGCGTTCCGGCGGCGAATTGGACAGCATGAACCAGCGGGCGGTGTCGGCCCCGTAGCTTGAAATGATGTCGTCCGGGTCGACCGTATTGCGCTTGGACTTCGACATCTTCTCGATGGGCCCGATTTCCAGCGGCTCTCCGGTCGCAGCGAGGAACGCCCTGCGGCCGTCGGCGTCGGCTTCGATACGGACGTCGGCCGGCGCGATCCAATGTCTGCTCGCGTCGCGGTAGGTCTCGTGCACGACCATGCCCTGGGTGAACAGGCCAGCGAACGGCTCGTCGAGGTCGAGATGACCGCATTTGCGCATCGCCCGGGTGAAGAAGCGCGAGTAGAGCAGGTGCAGGATCGCATGCTCGATGCCGCCGATGTACTGGTCGACCGGCAGCCAATGGTCCGCGGTCGCCGGATCGGTCGGCGCCGCATCATTCGTCGGATCGGTGAAGCGCGCGAAATACCAGGACGAGTCGACAAAAGTATCCATCGTGTCAGTCTCGCGCGTCGCCGGACCGCCGCAAGCCGGACACGTGACGTGCTTCCAGGTCGGATGGCGGTCGAGAGGATTGCCCGGATGATCGAAGTTGACGTCGTCGGGCAGCCTGACCGGCAGATCGCTGAGCGGGACCGGCACGATCCCGCACTTTTCGCAATGGATGACCGGGATGGGGCAGCCCCAGTAGCGCTGCCTCGAAATGCCCCAGTCGCGCAGCTTGTAATTGACCTGCCGAACGGCCTGCGGGCGGTTGCCGATGATCGCCGTCTCCAGGCGGCGCGCCACCTCCTCCTTGGCGGCTTCGACGGTCATGCCGTCGAGAAAGCGGGAATTGATCATCTCGCCGTCGCCCTCGTAGGCGATCTTGTCGACGCTAAAGGTCGCCGGATCGACGCCCGGCGGGCAGACGACCGGCGTCGCCCCGAGGCCGTAGGCGTTGACGAAGTCGAGGTCGCGCTGATCGTGCGCCGGACAGCCGAAAATGGCGCCCGTGCCGTAGTCCATCAGGATGAAATTGGCGACGTAGACGGGCAGGCGCCATTCGGCATCGAACGGATGCAGGACCCGGACGCCTGTGTCGTAGCCTTTCTTCTCGGCCGTCTCGATCGCCGCCGCCGACGTTCCGACCCTGCGGCAGTCCTCGATGAAGTCCGCCAGCGCCGGATCGTGGCGCGCTGCGGCGGCGGCGAGCGGGTGGTCGGGCGCGATCGCCATGAATTTGGCGCCGAACAAGGTGTCGGGCCGGGTCGTATAGATTTCGAGCTCGCTCGGCGCCGCTTCGCCCTCGAGCGGTCCCAGCGTCGCCCGGTCGATCATGAAGCGGATCGTCAGGCCTTCGGATCGCCCGATCCAGTTTTGCTGCATCAGCCGGACTTTTTCCGGCCAGCGGTCGAGGCGACCGAGGCTCTCGAGCAGATCCTCGGAGAAGTCGGTGATCTTCAGGAACCATTGCGTCAGTTCGCGCTGTTCGACGATCGCCCCCGATCGCCAGCCCCGGCCGTCGATCACCTGCTCGTTCGCCAGCACGGTCTGATCGACCGGATCCCAGTTGACCTTCGATTTCTTGCGCGCGACCAGCCCGGCTGAGAGGAAATCGAGAAACAGCCGCTGCTGGTGCTTGTAATAGCTTGGATCGCAGGTGGCGATTTCGCGCGACCAGTCGAGCGAGAGACCCATCGACTGCAGCTGCGCGCGCATCGCATCGATGTTGGCGTAGGTCCATGTCGCCGGGTGCGTTCTGTTCTGGATGGCCGCGTTCTCGGCCGGCATGCCGAAGGCGTCCCAACCCATCGGATGGAGAACATTAAGACCGCGCGCGCGGCGATAGCGGGCGACGACGTCGCCCATCGCATAGTTGCGGACATGGCCCATGTGGATGCGGCCCGAGGGATACGGGAACATCTCGAGGACGTAGTATTTGGGGCGCGGATCGTCGTTGCGGGTCTTGAAGATCTGCGCCTCGGCCAGGCTTTCCGCCACTTGGCCTCGGATTCGCGCACGTTGTAGCGTTCGGGACGCATGACCGGAAATCTCGTCGAAGGCGACGGTTGTGGGAGTTGCGGCGGGACAAATCACGATTTGACCAGAGGGTCAAATAGCGAAGGCGCGCCGAGCGAGGAGAAGATCGACAGGTTGACGCCGCCCGAGACTCAGGGACGCCGTAACGGCAGCACGAGCCCGAGGCGGGAGTTCCGGACTTCAGGTAGCAAAATTCAGGTTCGTGTGATCGCGGGCTGCAATTGGGAATCTATTCTGCTGACATTGACACTATTGCTCATTCGTGCGCTCTTGGGCACGGCCAGTGCGGCCCGTTTTGTACGGGCAAAATGTCCCTGATTTGATGGATTTGCATGGCGCATATGTGACTTCGGCTTAGCAATCGGCGCTGGACAGCGCAAATCAACAATCAAAAGAAGCATCGATGGCCGCAATGCTTCGGCACAGGAGGAAGTTCAAGATGATCAAGAAACTTGTCACCGGCGCCATCCCCCGGCGCAGCATTCTGAAGGGCGCTGCGGCGTTCGGAGCCGTGGGCGCCTTTCCGGCCATCATCACTCGCTCCGCGTTCGCGGCGGGCAACATCACCGTCGTCAATTCCATCCGATCGCTGTCAAATCCTTACCATGCCACATGGAACAAGGGCGGCGCGGCGTTCGCGAAAACTGTCGGCGCTGACTATGTGACCCTGGTGACGGAAGGCAATAGCGAAAAGGGAATTGCCGATATTAAGGCGATACTCGCGAAAACTGGCGGCAATTGCGTTATCAATGTCGACCTAACGACAGCCCGGACGCCCGGCCGATCGTCCAGGCGTGCAAGGAGGCCGGCGCCTATGTCGTCACCCAGTGGAACAAGCCCAATGACCTGCATCCCTGGGATTTCAACCCAAACTACGTCGCCCACATTTCGTTCAGCGGCGTTCCATACGGAAAGGCGATGGCGGAAGCGCTGATCAAGGCAATGGGCGGCAAGGGCGGCATAGTCGCGCTCGGCGGTATCGATTTAACGTGCCGGCGATCGAGCGGAAAGCTGGCCTGATGGATGCGCTCAAGGCCAACCCCGGTGTTCAATTGCTTGACATGCAGGTCGCCAATTGGTCGGCCACGGAAGCTCTGCAGAAGACAAATGCGTGGCTGACGCAGTTTGGAGACAAGATTGGTGGAATTTGGGCGGCTAACGACGATATGGCATTGGCTGCCGTCGAAGCTTTACGAAGCGATGGCAAAGCCGGCAAGTTGCCAGTCACAGGAATTGACGGAATTCAGCTCGCAGTCGAAGCGATCCTTAAGGGTGAGATGGTTGGCACCGTCGCCTGGGATCCCTTCTGGCAGGGCGGGATGGGTCTTTCGATCGGGTACCATGCCAAGACCGGCAATTTCGACCCGTCGAAAGAGCCTAAAGACCACCGAGAATTCTACGGGAAGGGCGTCATCATTACTTCGGACAACGCCAAGGCTTTCTACGACAGCAACATCAAGGCCGAACCTAAGCTCGAGTGGAATGACATCTGGGGCCGCGTTAGCGGACAGATCCAGTACAACTAGAAGGAATTCGCTGACTGCGGGCGCGTCTCGGCGCGCCCGTCGCGCTGACTCAGCTGTTCTGTAGCCTCGACGCGACCTCGCCCCGAAAGGCAACGTCCCTGAGCGCATCCCTGAACATTGCGCCACCCACAACCGCGTCCGCCCCGACGACGCGGCGCTGGCGGGCGGCGACATGGGCGCCAGTGATGGTCCTCTTCCTCCTGTGTGCGATTATTGCGGCCATCAATCACAATTTTCTTAGCCTTGGGAATTTCGTGCGGATGAGTCAGGACGCGGCGATCCCACTTGTGCTCGGTCTGGGCGAGACATTCATCATCCTGATGGGATCGATGACCTCTCCGTCGAAGGTATCCTGACTTTGGCTGCCGTAATTCTGTCGATGACTGTTCTCAACGGGATGAACGACAACAATCTAGGCATCGTGGCTGTCCTGCTAGTGCTGGCGGTCGGGGCATTCGTCGGGTTCGTGAATGGCGTCATTCACGTCCGCCTGAGGGTGCCCTCGTTCATGGTCACTCTGGGGACTTGGTTTATCGGGGTCGGGCTTGCGAATGCGCTTCTCGGTGGCATGGCCACCAGGATCAACGACCCCTGGATACGAGGCTTGGCAATCCAAAGAGCGCTCGGCTTTCCATGGGGCGTTTGGCTGGCCCTCGCTTGCCTCGCGGTAGCCCTGGTCATTCAGAATTTTACGCGCATTGGCCGCTATATATACGCCCTGGGGGGTGGCGAGGAACTTGCCGCGCTATCCGGCATTCCGGTTGCGCGTGTCCGGATCGCCACATTTACGCTCGCTGGCGTTTTCTACGCAATCGGCGGCATACTCCGGCGGCGCAACTTGGCCTGGGCAACGCTCAAATCGGCAACGGGCGCCTGTTTACAACCGTGACCGCAGTCGTCGTCGGCGGAACGGCGCTGTCCGGCGGACAGGGCGGCGTATTGCAAACGTTCGTCGGTGTGCTCATCGTGTCCGTTTTGTCGAACGGAATGGTGCTCATGGGTGTGCCGCCGAGTATGCAGATCGGTTTTCAGGGCCTGATGATTATCGCCGCCGTCTCATTGTCTATCGACCGCAAGCTGATGCGGATCGTCAAATGAAAGTGAGCACTTCCGAGCCCGCCCTTTCGATGGTCCGGATCGAAAAGCGCTTCCCGGGCGTCCACGCGCTGAGGCAGGTGTCGATCGAGATCAAGAGGGGTGAGGTCGTTGGACTTATCGGCGAGAACGGCGCCGGTAAATCGACACTCATGAAGATACTGAACGGCGTCTATCAGCCGGACTCGGGGCAAATCATCATTGCGGGGAAGCCGTCGCGTCTCGAAAACGCCGCGGACGCCAACCGAAAAGGCATCGGCATGGTGTTTCAGGAACAGTCCCTGCTCACCAATCTCACGGTCGGAGAAAACATCTATCTCGGCAATGAGGCGCAATTCACGCAATTCGGACTTCTCCGTTGGAGAGATCTCTACGCGGACGCGGCGCGTCAACTTGAAAAAGTCAAAGTCGACGTCGATCCGCGCATGCGCACCGACGACCTCAGCTTCGCTGCGCGCCAGATGGTGGAACTAGCCAAGGCGTTGACCCTCGAGGAGGACGCTGCCGGCCATCTGGTGATTCTGCTCGACGAGCCCACCTCCGTGCTTGAGCGGGCGGAGATCGACATCCTGTTTGCGCGCGTGCGGGCTCTTAAATCGCGCGCATCTTTCGTTTTCGTCTCGCATCGATTGGATGAGGTGTTGCAACTGGCCGACCGCGTCTACGTCATGAAAGACGGCGCAGTTGTCGCTGAGTTGCCGACGGCGGACGCCGATGTGACGACGCTGCATCGGCTCATGGTCGGCCGCAGCTTGCAGGCTGAATATTATCGTGAGCCGTTGCAGAGACCAATTCAGCCGCATGTGTTGCTCGAAGTCGAGGGGCTCTCATACGGCAAGGCGTACAGGGACGTCAGCTTCAAACTTCACGCCGGGGAAATTCTGGGTATCGCGGGTGTCATCGGGTCAGGTCGCGAAGAGTTAGCTCGCACCCTCGCAGGATTCGCTCCGCATGAAGGCGGCAACATCCGGATCGCCGGTCGCGAAGTGGCGCTGGCGACGCCTGCCGATGCGGTCGATCTTGGCATCGGCTACGTCCCACGCGAACGGCGCGTTGAAGGGCTCGTGCTCTTTCTGCCCGTTGCGGCCAACATCACATTGGCGGATCTCGCCAGCCTAACTCGTTACGGTTTGGTCGACGCGCGCGAGGAGCAGCGGCGGGCACGGCAGTGGGTGGAACGGCTAAAGATTTGCACGCCAAATATCCAGGCGCTCTGTCTCAATCTCTCCGGGGGCAACCAGCAAAAGGTCGTTCTGGCGAAATGGCTGAACGCGAAAGCGAGGATTCTCATTCTCGATCACCCTACGCGCGGCCTCGACGTCGGCGCCAAGGAAGAAGTCTATGAGTTCGTGCGAGCCGTCACGGCAGAGGGCCTGGCGATCGTTTTGACGTCAGACACTCTCGAAGAGACTATAGGTCTCAGTCACAGCATTGTCGTCATGCGCGACGGCGAAATCACTTATCGCGCCGAAGCAAATCCGGGCGGAAAACCGCGGCAGATCGACCTCATTGGGCACATGATTTAGGGGGGGCGATGGAACCAGTTGCGATCTGGCTGCAGTCATATGACTTGCGGAAGTGGCTGCCGCTAGCCACGCTCGTGGTTCTCGTAGTCCTGGTCGGCGTCGTCCAGCCGAGTTTCTTGCGACCCAGCACACTCGTCGAGCTAGCAAGCGACACCGCCGTGCTCTTTATTCTTGCGACCGGCGTTACCTTCGTCATTATGCTCGGTGGCATAGACCTATCCATCCAGTCGATGGCCTCGCTCGCCAGTGTAGTCGTCGCGCTTACCGTCGGCCGTTTGGGCTACGGCTCTTACGTTCTGGCCATTGCGATCGGAGCCTTTGCAGGATTTTGTTCCGGGATTGTCCACGTCCGGTTGAAGATCCCGTCCTTCATCGCCACGCTCGCGATGGGCGGCGTCCTTTTTAGCGCAGCCCTGGTGATTTCGAAGGAGCGCTCCATCACTTTGGACGACGCGGGGCGCGGCTATCAGACTTGGATTACCGGCAACGCGTTTGGCTTGCCGAATGTCATTGCCGTCGGCCTCGTTGTGCTGGTCTTGGCCCACATCGTCCAGGCGCATACGCGTTTCGGCCGCTACAGCTCAGCGATCGGGGCCGGCGAACCCGCCGCCTACGCTTCCGGCGTAAAAGTGAGTTGTCAAAAAATCCTGGCGTTCGTCCTTTCGTCAGGCTTCGCCACGCTTGCCGGCGTCATTCTCGCGGGTCGGCTTGCCAGTGGATCCCCCACACTTGCCTCCGAACTGCTCCTGCCTTCGATCGCCGCGGTCGTGGTAGGAGGAACCGCGATAACGGGAGGAGTCGGAAGCATATGGCGTACGCTCGTCGGAGCATTGATCATCTCGGTTGTGCGCATTGGCATGACGTTTCTTGGCGTCGACATATTTGCTCAAAACATCGTCTTCGGCGCGGTGCTTATCGGCGCTGTCGCGATCACCATCGATCGTTCGAAGATACCGATCGTAAAATAGCTTTCAGACGAAACCGGCCGGTCGCATTCTTCCTCCTGTTCGAGAAACTTGCCCGCCGGATCGATTGTATCGGCTGATAGCTACAGCTCCCAAGAACGGAACTTCGAGATGAGGCTCAAGGACAAGGTCGCGATCGTGACGGGTGGCGCCAGAGGCATAGGCGAGGCAATCGTACGGGCATATATCGCCGAGGGCGCTATGGTGGTGATTGCCGACGTCGAGATCGCTATGGCTGAGGCTTTAGCGGTCGAATTCGCCGACAAGGCCCTCGCTATTCGACTCGACGTGCGCGATGCTGCGTCGATCGACGCGTTGGTGGCGGCCACGGTTTCTAAGCTGGGAGGCATCGATATTCTCGTTAACAACGCCAGCGTCTTCAACATGGCCCCGTTGTCGGAAATAACGGAAGCGGATTTTGATAGGCAGTTCGGCATCAACGTCCGCGGACTGATTTTTATGACGAAAGCGGTCGCGGCCCAGATGAAGAAGCAAGGCCGCGGCGGCAAGATCATCAACATGTCGTCGCAAGCCGGCCGTCGAGGCGAGGCGAATGTGACGGTTTATTGCGCCTCGAAGGCCGCGGTGATCAGCATTACCCAGTCGCTAGGCCTCGAACTCATCAAGAGTCGTATCAACGTGAACGCGATCGCGCCCGGCGTTGTCGACACCCCCATGTGGGACCAAGTCGATGCGCTCTTTGCCAAATACGAGAAGCGTCCGATTGGCGAAAAGAAGCGCCTCGTCGGAGAGGCGGTTCCCGCGGGCCGCATGGGCGTCCCGAGCGATTACCGCGGTCCAGCGGTTTTCCTCGCATCCGCCGAATCCGATTACGTCGTCGCGCAGACGCTCAATGTCGATGGCGGCAATTGGATGAGTTGATGACGACCCTGCTTGTCACCGCCGGCAAGATACTCGTTGAGATCATAGCGTCGAAGGTCCTAACCGGGTTTTGCGAAGCCAAAGCCTTCTCGATCCCTGTTCCAGCGGCGGGCGACGAAGGCCAAGGCGGCTCGGTCTCGTTTAATCCCCTGTCTGCAGGGAATGATGGCGACCCGGCTACGCAGGCCTTCAACCATCGGCTACCGCGGCCGGATTATCTCCCGCTGTCGTCCGCAGCTGGACGTGATCGCTAACGCCCGCTCCTGTGTATTCCTTCCGTTAGCGGGACGGATCAGGAGCGGCGGCGCTGGGACCATTTGGCCCGTTCAAGTCATAACCCGCGCCGTCACTGCGGCCTCGTCCTGGACAGGCGTTCCTATATCGCCTGCCGAGCCCGATCAGCAAATTCTTGCTAAATACGGAATTGTGTTCTACAGTTATTCTGGTTATCGCAACAAAGGACGTCCCTTGTCGACCAATCCCTTCGTCTCTCCGCCGCGATGGCTCTCTTGGAAGCGTGCAGGCTTGCGCGCTCAAGGAAGGTTCATTCGCAAGTCGCTGCCTGAACCACAGCGCAGGCCGCCATCGCTGTTTTTTCCTTTCATTCGCCCGCAACCCTTT
>CAVYXQ010000009.1:0-149626 GCA_963772555.1 uncultured Alphaproteobacteria bacterium
CAAGTCCTGTCAGGAGCTCTTGACCGCGAGCGCCGAGGCAAGGCGCATCGAAATCTCGGACGAAAGCGCGCGGGCGATGCGGATCTCGGCGTCTCGCGCGGCGCGCATATCGTTATAGCGCTGAAGCGTGCGATCGTAGGCGGCCGCAGCCTGGGCGGTCCCGGTAAGGACCTGCGCTCCGCCGTCGACCTTGGTCAGTATGTAGGTCGCCTCCCCCGTCACGGTCGCCGAGGTGGCGGCGTTGATCTCCGAATTGACGGTTGGCGTCTGCGTGCCGAGCGACACCGTCACTGTCAGGCGATATTTGGGCGGCGACGCCGTCTGACCCGTGCCATTGAGATCCGTGATCAGGTCGTCGCCCAGATAGTGGCCGATGCGGTTGCTGATCGGCGCGACCTCGATCGCACGCAGATCCTCGACGAGACCGGGGTGGGACGCCTCGCCGTAGAGAGGCTGCAGGCAGCCGGGCAGGGGGGCTGCCAGCGACAGCGCAAGTAAGCCCGACGACAGCTTAGACCACGACATTGACGATCCTGTTGGGGACGATGATCACCTTGCGGGGGGGCCTATTATCCACCGCCCGCATGACGCCGTCGAGGGCGAGCGCCGCTCTTTCGATCTGCCTGGCGTCCGCGTCGCGCTCGATCTCGAATTCGCCCCGCTTCTTGCCGTTGACTTGCGCGACATAGGTGACGTGCGTCGATACCAGAAGGCTTCGATCGACGATCGGCCATGGACTCTGCGCGACGAAGGTCTGGCGCCCGAGCGCCTCCCAGCATTCCTCCGCCAGATGCGGCATCATCGGGGCAAAGCAATGGATGAGGATGTCGCCCGCCTCCGCGATGGCGAAGCGCAGATCCTCGCCGACCGTCTCGCCCTCGATCGCCCCGACCGCCGCGCTGAGGGCGTTAGCGAATTCGTAGATCGTGGCGATGCAGACGTTGAAGCGCAATCGCTCGATCTCGTCCTCGACCTTGGCGAGCGCCGCATGTGCGATCTGCCGGATGCGGCGGGCTTCGTCGCTAAAGCTCGAGGGCGCTTGAGGACGCGACGGGCCGACGACACGCTCGATCTCGCAGGTCAAGCGCCACAGGCGCTGAATCTGCTTGTACGCGCCCTGGACGCCGGCCTCGGTCCAGATGACGTCCCGTTCCGGGGGCGAATCGGACAGCATGAACCAGCGGGCGGTGTCGGCGCCGTAGCTTGAAATGATGTCGTCCGGGTCGACAGTATTCCGCTTGGACTTCGACATCTTCTCGATGGGCCCGATTTCCAGGGGCTCGCCGGTCGCAGCGACGAATGCCCTGCGGCCGTCGGCGTCGGCTTCGAGACGGACTTCGGCCGGCGCGATCCAATTTCCGCTCTGGTCGCGATAGGTCTCGTGCACGACCATGCCCTGCGTGAACAGGCCGGCGAACGGTTCGTCAAGGTCGAGATGACCGCATTTGCGCATCGCCCGGGTGAAGAAGCGCGAGTAGAGAAGGTGCAGGATCGCATGCTCGATTCCGCCGATGTACTGGTCGACCGGCAGCCAATGGTCCGCGGTCGCGGGATCGGTCGGCGCCGTATCATTGGCCGGATCGGTGAAGCGCGCGAAATACCAGGACAAGTCGACAAAAGTATCCATCGTGTCGGTCTCGCGCGTCGCCGGACCGCCGCAACGCGGACACATGACGTGCTTCCAGGTCGGATGGCGGTCGAGAGGATTGCCCGGATGATCGAAGCTGACGTCGTCGGGCAGCCTGACCGGCAGATCGCGCAGCGGGACCGGCACGATCCCGCACCTTTCGCAATGGATGACGGGGATGGGGCAGCCCCAGTAGCGCTGCCTCGAAATGCCCCAGTCGCGCAGTTTGTAATTGACCTGCCGCGTGGCCTGCGGGCGGTTGCCGATGATCGCCGTCTCCAGGCGGCGCGCCACCTCCTCCTTGGCGGCTTCGACAGTCATGCCGTCGAGAAACCGGGAATTGATCATCACGCCGTCGCCCTCGTAGGCGATCCTGTCGATGGTAAAGGCCGCCGGATCGACGCCCGGCGGGCAGACGACCGGCGTCACCCCGAGGCCGTAGGCGTTGACGAAGTCGAGATCCCGCTGATCGTGCGCCGGACAGCCGAAAATGGCGCCTGTGCCGTAGTCCATCAGGATGAAATTGGCGACGTAGACGGGCAGGCGCCATTCGGCATTGAACGGATGCAGGACCCGCACGCCTGTGTCGTAGCCTTTCTTCTCGGCCGTCTCGATCGCCGCCGCCGACGTTCCGACCCTGCGGCAGTCCTCGATGAATTCCGCCAGCGCCGGATCGTGGCGCGCTGCGGCGGCGGCGAGCGGGTGGTCGGGCGCGATCGCCATGAATTTGGCGCCGAACAAGGTGTCGGGCCGGGTGGTATAGATTTCGAGCTCGCTCGGCGCCGCTTCGCCCTCGAGCGGACCCAGCGTCGCCCGGTCGATCATGAAGCGGATCGTCAGGCCTTCGGATCGCCCGATCCAGTTTTGCTGCATCAGCCGGACTTTTTCCGGCCAGCGGTCGAGGCGGCCGAGGCTCTCGAGCAGATCTTCGGAGAAGTCGGTGATCTTCAGGAACCATTGCGTCAGTTCGCGCTGTTCGACGATTGCCCCCGATCGCCAGCCCCGCCCGTCGATCACCTGCTCGTTCGCCAGCACCGTCTGATCGACCGGATCCCAGTTCACCTTCGATTTCTTGCGCGCGACCAGCCCGGCCGCGAGGAAATCGAGAAACAGCCGCTGCTGGTGCTTGTAATAACTTGGATCGCAGGTGGCGATTTCACGCGACCAGTCGAGCGAAAGACCCATCGACTGCAGTTGCGCGCGCATCGCATCGATGTTGGCGTAGGTCCATGTGGCGGGGTGCGTTCTGTTCTGTATGGCCGCGTTCTCGGCCGGCATCCCGAAAGCGTCCCAACCCATCGGATGGAGAACATTGAGGCCGCGCGCGCGGCGATACCGGGCGACGACGTCGCCCATCGCATAGTTGCGGACGTGGCCCATGTGGATGCGGCCCGACGGATACGGGAACATCTCGAGGACGTAGTATTTGGGTCGCGGATCGTCGTTGCGGGTCTTGAAGATCTCCGCCTCGGCCCAGGCTTTGCGCCACTTGGCCTCGGATTCGCGCACGTTGTAGCGTTCGGGACGCATGACCGGAATTCTCGTCGAAGGCGACGGTTTTGGGGGTTGCGGCGCGACAAATCACGATTTGACCATAGGGTCAAATAGCCAAGGCGCGCCGAGCAAGAAGAAGATCGACAGGTTGACGCCGCCCGAGACTCAGGAGCGCCGTAACGGCAGCACGAGCCCGAGGCGGGAGTTCCTGACTTGAGGTAGCAAATTCAGGTTCGTGTGATCGCGGGCTGCAATGGGGAATCTATTCTGGTGACATTGACACTATTGCTCATTCGTGCGCTCTTGGGCATGGCCAGTGCGGCCCGTTTAGTACGGGCAAAGTGTCCCTGATTCGATGGATTTGCATGGCGTATATGTGACTCCGGCTTAGCAATCGGCGCTGGACAGCGCAAATCAACAATCAAAAGAAGCATCGATGGCCGCAATGCTTCGGCACAGGAGGAAGTTCAAGATGATCAAGAGGCTTGTCACCGGCGCCATCACCCGGCGCAGCATTCTGAAGGGCGCTGCGGCGTTCGGAGCCGTGGGCGCCTTTCCGGCCATCATCACTCGCTCCGCGTTCGCGGCGGGCAACATCACTGTTGTCAATTCCATCCGATCGCTCTCAAATCCTTACCATGCCACATGGAACAAGGGCGGCGCGGCGTTCGCGAAAACCGTCGGCGCCGACTATGTGACCCTGGTGACGGAAGGCAATAGCGAAAAGGGGATTGCCGATATTAAAGCGATACTCGCGAAAACTGGCGGCAATTGCGTTATCAATGTCGACCCTAACGACAGCCCGGACGCCCGGCCGATCGTCCAGGCGTGCAAGGATGCCGGCGCCTATGTCGTCACCCAGTGGAACAAGCCTAATGACCTGCATCCCTGGGATTTCAACCCAAACTACGTCGCCCACATTTCGTTCAGCGGCGTTCCATACGGAAAGGCGATGGCGGAAGCGCTGATCAAGGCCATGGGCGGCAAGGGCGGCATAGTCGCGCTCGGCGGTATCGAGTCCAACGTGCCGGCGATTGAGCGGAAAGCTGGCCTGATGGATGCGCTCAAGGCCAACCCCGGTGTTCAATTGCTTGACATGCAGGTCGCCAATTGGTCGGCCACGGAAGCTCTGCAGAAGACAAATGCGTGGCTGACGCAGTTTGGAGACAAGATTGGTGGAATCTGGGCGGCTAACGACGATATGGCATTGGCTGCCGTCGAAGCTTTACGAAGTGATGGCAAAGCAGGCAAGTTGCCAGTCACAGGAATCGACGGAATTCAGCTCGCAGTCGAAGCGATCCTTAAGGGTGAGATGGTTGGCACCGTCGCCTGGGATCCCTTCTGGCAGGGCGGGATGGGTCTTTCGATCGGGTACCATGCTAAGACCGGCAATTTCGATCCGTCGAAAGAGCCCAAAGACCACCGAGAATTCTACGGCAAGGGCGTCATCATTACTTCGGACAACGCAAAGGCTTTCTACGACAGCAACATCAAGGCCGAACCTAAGCTCGAGTGGAATGACATCTGGGGCCGCGTTAGCGGACAGATCCAGTACAACTAGCAGGAATTCGCTGATTGCGGGCGCGTCTCGGCGCGCCCGTCGCGCTGACTCAGCTGTTCTGTAGCCTCGACGCGACCTCGCCCCGAAAGGCAACGTCCCTGAGCGCATCCGTGAACATTGCGCCACCCACAACCGCGTCCGCCCCGACGACGCGGCGCTGGCGGGCGGCGGCATGGGCGCCAGTGATGGTCCTCTTCCTCTTGTGCGCGATTATTGCGACCATCAATCACAATTTTCTTAGCCTTGGGAATATCGTGCGGATGAGTTAGGACGCGGCGATCCCACTTGTGCTCGGTCTGGGCGAGACATTCATCATCCTGATGGGATCGATTGACCTCTCCGTCGAAGGTATCCTGACTTTGGCTGCCGTAATTCTGTCGATGACTGTTCTCAACGGGATGAACGACAACAATCTAGGCATCGTGGCTGTCCTGCTAGTGCTGGCGGTCGGGGCATTCGTCGGGTTCGTGAATGGCGTCATTCACGTCCGCCTGAGGGTGCCCTCGTTCATGGTCACTCTGGGGACTTGGTTTATCGGGGTCGGGCTTGCGAATGCGCTTCTCGGTGGCATGGCCACCAGAATCAACGACCCCTGGATACGAGGCTTGGCGATCCAAAGAGCGCTCGGCTTTCCATGGGGCGTTTGGCTGGCCCTCGCTTGCCTCGCGGTAGCCTTGGTCATTCAGAATTTTACGCGTATTGGCCGCTATATATACGCCCTGGGGGGCGGCGAGGAACTTGCCGCGCTATCCGGCATTCCGGTTGCGCGTGTCCGGATCGCCACATTTACGCTTGCTGGCGTTTTCTACGCAATCGGCGGCATACTCGCGGCGGCGCAACTTGGCCTGGGCAACGCTCAAATCGGCAACGGGCGCCTGTTTACAACCGTGACCGCAGTCGTTGTCGGCGGAACGGCGCTGTCCGGCGGACAGGGCGGCGTATTGCAAACGTTCGTCGGTGTGCTCATCGTGTCCGTTTTGTCGAACGGAATGGTGCTCATGGGTGTGCCGCCGAGTATGCAGATCGGTTTTCAGGGCCTGATGATTATCGCCGCCGTCTCATTGTCTATCGACCGCAAGCTGATGCGGATCGTCAAATGAAAGTAAGCGCTTCCGAGCCCGCCCTTTCGATGGTCCGGATCGAAAAGCGCTTCCCGGGCGTCCACGCGCTCAGGCAGGTGTCGATCGAGATCAAGAGGGGTGAGGTCGTTGGACTTATCGGCGAGAACGGCGCCGGTAAATCGACACTCATGAAGATACTGAGCGGCGTCTATCAGCCGGACTCGGGGCAAATCATTATCGCGGGGAAGCCGTCGCGTCTCGAAAACGCCGCGGACGCCAACCGAAAAGGCATCGGCATGGTGTTTCAGGAACAGTCCCTGCTCACCAATCTCACGGTCGGAGAAAACATCTATCTCGGCAATGAGGCGCAATTCACGCGATTTCGGACTCGTCCGTTGGAGAGATCTCTACGCGGACGCGGCGCGTCAACTTGAAAAAGTCAAAGTCGACGTCGATCCGCGCATGCGCACCGACGACCTCAGCTTCGCTGCGCGCCAGATGGTGGAACTAGCCAAGGCGTTGACCCTCGAGGAGCACGCTGCCGGCCATCTGGTGATTCTGCTCGACGAGCCCACCTCCGTGCTTGAGCGGGCGGAGATCGACATCCTGTTTGCGCGCGTGCGGGCTCTTAAATCGCGCGCATCTTTCGTTTTCGTCTCGCATCGATTGGATGAGGTGTTGCAACTGGCCGACCGCGTCTACGTCATGAAAGACGGCGCAGTTGTCGCTGAGTTGCCGACGGCGGACGCCGATGTGACGACGCTGCATCGGCTCATGGTCGGCCGCAGCTTGCAGGCTGACTATTATCGCGAACCGTTGCAGAGACCAATTCAGCCGCATGTGTTGCTCGAAGTCGAGGGGCTCTCATACGGCAAGGCGTACAGGGACGTCAGCTTCAAACTTCACGCTGGGGAAATTTTGGGTATCGCGGGTGTCATCGGGTCAGGTCGCGAAGAGTTAGCTCGCACCCTCGCAGGGTTCGCACCGCATGAAGGCGGCAGCATCCGGATCGCCGGTCGCGAAGTGGCGCTGGCGACGCCTGCCGATGCGGTCGATCTTGGCATCGGCTACGTCCCACGCGAACGGCGCGTTGAAGGGCTCGTGCTCTTTCTGCCCGTTGCGGCCAACATCACAATGGCGGATCTCGCCAGTCTAACCCGTTACGGTTTGGTCAACGCGCGCGAGGAGCAGCGACGGTCACGGCAGTGGGTGGAACGGCTAAAGATTCGCACGCCAAATGTCCAGGCGCTCTGTCTCAATCTCTCCGGCGGCAACCAGCAAAAGGTCGTTCTGGCGAAATGGCTGAACGCCAAAGCGAAGATTCTCATTCTCGATCACCCTACGCGCGGCCTCGACGTCGGCGCCAAGGAAGAAGTCTATGAGTTCGTGCGAGCCGTCACGGCAGAGGGCCTCGCGATCGTTTTGACATCAGATACTCTCGAGGAGACTATCGGTCTCAGTCACAGCATCGTCGTCATGCGCGACGGCGAAATCACATATCGCACCGACGCAAATCCGGGCGGAAAACCGGGGCAGATCGACCTCATCGGGCACATGATTTAGGGCGGGGCGATGGAACCAGTCGCGATCTGGCTGCGGTCATATGACTTGCGGAAGTGGCTGCCGCTAGCCACGCTCGCGGTTCTCGTAGTCCTGGTCGGCGTCGTCCAGCCGAGTTTCTTGCTACCCAGCACACTCGTCGAGCTAGCAAGCGACACCGCCGTGCTCTTTATTCTTGCGACCGGCGTTACCTTCGTCATTATGCTCGGTGGCATAGATCTATCCATCCAGTCGATGGCCTCGCTTGCCAGTGTAGTCGTCGCGCTCACCGTCGGCCGTTTGGGCTACGGCTCTTACGTTCTGGCCATTGCGATCGGAGCCTTTGCAGGATTTTGTTCCGGGATTGTCCACGTCCGGTTGAAGATCCCTTCCTTCATCGCAACGCTCGCGATGGGCGGCGTCCTTTTTAGCGCGGCCCTGGTGATTTCGAAGGAGCGCTCCATCACTTTGGACGAGGCGGGGCGCGGCTATCAGACTTGGATTACTGGCAACGCGCTTGGCTTGCCGAATGTCATTGCGATCGGCCTCATTGTGCTGGTCTTGGCCCACGTCGTCCAGGCGCATACGCGTTTCGGCCGCTACAGCGCAGCGATTGGGGCCGGCGAACCCGCTGCTTACGCTTCCGGCGTAAAGGTGAGTCGTCAAAAAATCCTGGCGCTTGTCCTTTCATCGGGCTTCGCCACGCTTGCCGGCGTCATTCTCGCGGGTCGGCTTGCCAGTGGATCCCCCACACTTGCCTCCGAACTGCTCCTGCCTTCGATCGCCGCGGTCGTGGTAGGAGGAACCGCGATAACGGGAGGAGTCGGAAGCATATGGCGTACACTCGTCGGAGCATTGATCATTTCGGTTGTGCGCATTGGCATGACGTTTCTTGGCGTCGACATATTCGCTCAAAACATCGTCTTCGGCGCGGTGCTCATCAGCGCTGTCGCGATCACCATCGATCGTTCAAAGATACCGATCGTAAAATAGCTTTCAGACGAAACCGGCTGTCGCATTCTTCCTCCCGTCGGATGTCGCGAAACTTGCCTCGCCGGATCGATGGTGTCGGTTGACGGCTACAACTCCTGAGAAAGGAACTTCGAGATGAGGCTCAAGGACAAGGTCGCGATCGTGACGGGTGGCGCGAGAGGCATAGGCGAGGCAATCGTACGGGCATATATCGCCGAGGGGGCCATGGTGGTGATTGCGGACGTCGAGATCGCTATGGCTGAGGCCTTAGCGGTCGAATTCGCCGGCAAGGCCCTCGCGGTTCGACTCGACGTGCGCGATGCCGCGTCGATCGACGCGTTGGTGGCGGCCACTGTTTCTAAGCTGGGCGGCATCGATATTCTCGTCAACAACGCCGGCGTCTTCAACATGGCCCCGTTGTCGGAAATCACGGAAGAGGATTTTGATAGGCAGTTCGGTATCAATGTCCGCGGCTTGATTTTTGTGACGAAAGCGGTCGCGGCCCAGATGGAGAAGCAGGGCCGTGGCGGCAAGATCATCAACATGTCGTCGCAAGCCGGCCGCCGAGGCGAGGCGAATGTGACGGTTTATTGCGCCTCGAAGGCCGCGGTGATCAGCATCACCCAGTCGCTCGGCCTCGAACTGATCAAGAGCCGTATCAACGTCAACGCGATCGCACCCGGCGTTGTCGACACCCCAATGTGGGACCAAGTCGATGCGCTCTTTGCCAAATACGAGAAGCGTCCGATTGGCGAAAAGAAGCGCCTTGTCGGAGAGGCGGTTCCCGCGGGCCGCATGGGCGTCCCGAACGACTACCGCGGTCCAGCGGTTTTCCTCGCATCCGCTGAGTCCGATTACGTAGTCGCGCAGACGCTCAATGTCGACGGCGGTAACTGGATGAGCTGATGACGACCTTGCTTGACGCGCCGGCCAGATACTCGTTGAGATTAATGGCGTCGACGATCGTTATCTGGGTTTTGCGAAGACAAGCCTCCTCGATCCCTTTTTAAGCGGCGGACGATAAGGCCAAGAGCGGGTCGGTGTCGTTTAATCCCCACATCCGCAAGGAAATGATGACGACGCGGCTAAGCAGGCACTCAACCATCGCCTACCTCGGCCCGGCTAACTCCCGCGGTCGTCGATAGCTGGATGTGATCGCTAACGCCCGCTCCTGTGAATTCCTATCGGGGAAGGACCAGGAACACTGGGACCATCTGGCCCGTTCGCCAAGCCGTAAACCGCGCCGTCACTGCGGCTCGTCGACCTGGCTGGACAGGGCGTTCCGATTTCGCCTGCCGAGGCCGATCAACAAATACTTGCTAAATCCAGAATTGCGTTCTACCATCGTTCTGATCCTCGCAACAAGGAATGCTCCTCTGTGACCGATCCCGCCGGCCCCGCTCCATCCCTCCGCCGCGATGGCTCTCTTGGAAGCGCGCAGACTTGCGCGCTCAAGGAAGGTTCATTCGCGAGTCGGCTGCCTGAACCGCAGCGCAGGACGCCATCGCTGTTTTTTTCCTTTCATTCGCCCGCAACCCTTTGATAAGTCCCGATTCCGGGAAAGGAATTGCAATTTTTTGCAGGAATTTGCAGGCGGTTGGCAGCCATCGGCAGCTCGATTGCAGCGTTCGGCAGCTTCGTGAAAGCAATGGAAGGGACGCCGCCGCCGACGGCGGGCGGTCCAATAGGGAGCGAATTCGGGCTTATCAGGAAAGGAACAGGCGGGCGGAGGAGGCGAAAAGAGGCGAAGCGAAAGCCTTTGGAGAAAGGGCAGGTCCGGAGACGAAGCTAAGTAGCGCCAGGCGACGTCTGACGCTGGCGGGGGCAGGGGAAAGCCGGTAGAAGCCGAAGCCGCCCTTCAACCCGCCGCCCGATGTCCCCGCAGACCCGCTCCCGCCGCATTGATGGATCGGCGATCTTCGCCGCGACGGCCTTCGCCGCCGGTCTGGCGACGATCATCGCGCTCGACCGCGTCGGCGCGCCGGCCGGGCTCGTCCAGGCGGGGGGGTCGATTCTGGCGCTCTTCGGCCTCGTGGTCTTCGGCCTCGGCTCCCGGAACGCGGATCTCGCCTCATTCATGGCCGCCGGGCGCGGCCTGGCTCCGATCTATGGGGCGCTCGGCACACGGCGGTCGCCGCAGGACTGGCGCTGTGTCTCCGCCCTGATCTGACGCCCTCAGATCCGCCTGTCCTCGGTCTGGCGATCGGGCTTGCGCTGGGAACGCTGGTCTATGCCCCGCTGCTTCGGCGCTTCGGCGCGACGTCTCTCGCCGACGTCGTGGCGACCCGCTTTTCCCGCTCTCCGGCCCGATTCGCCTCGGCGGTCGCGATTTGGGCTGGCGCGGCGTGACCGCCTTTGCCGGCTATCGGGTCGGCGTCGCCGCGGCGCAGGGGCTGTTCGGCCAGAGTCGCCTTTGGACGGAGATCGTCGTTGCCGCCGTTCTGGCCGTCAGCGTGACGCCCGGCGGCTTGGCTGGCGTTGCGTCCTGCGCCTCCGCCGCCGGCGGCGCGCTCGCGATGATCGCGGTCGTCGCCTTCCTGTCGGGATGGCGGGTCGGACCGCTGCCGTTCAATCCCGGCGCGTTGCTCGCGTCTGCCGACCTGGCTTCCGCGTCGCCGCAACCTCTTTCGTCCCTTGTCGCCACGACGCTGGCGGCCGCCGGAATTCTTCGCTTTCGCGCCTGCCGCGGTCGCGAGCTTTAATGTGCGCTCGACAATCGTCTCCGGCCTTGCCTCGGTCGCGCTCTGCCTCGTCCTCGCCGGCCTGACGGGCGCTTCGACCTCGCCGGCCGATCTCGGGCTTGGCCCGAATCCATTGAGCCCGGTCGCCGCCTCGCTCTTTGGCGCGGCGGCGCTGGCGGCGGCGCTGGCGCTCGCAATACTTGGCATCCACGGAGCCTCGAGGGCCTTCGGCGTCGCGCTCGCAGATCCGCCGCGAGCTTTTCCCGCCCTGGCCAGCGTTCGGCTGGCGCGGATGCGCGCCGTGCAGCTGTTCGTCGTGATCGGTTGCGCCGTCGGCGACAGCCGGGATCTTCTCGACGCCCGGACCGCAATGATCGTCGCCATGGCTTTGCCCCTGGCGTTCGCGACCCCGCTTGTCGGTCTGGCCGCGATCGGTCGGGTGGGACCCGTGGGGGCCTCGGTCGGGATGCTGGCCGCCTTGGGGGTCGCGATCGATTGCGCAGCTTCGGCGACTGGGATGCCTGGCGCGACAGAGCTGCTGCGGGACGCGCTCTTTGCCGCCGCCGCCGGTTTCGTCGCCGGCTCTTTGGCTTGCCTTCTTTTTCCCCGACGCGGACCGCCGCCGACACCAAGCGCGTTCGACCCGTTTCGCTCAGACTGAGGTCAGAAGCAATTGGCGCGCCTCGTCGTACACGCGGCGATCGCCGGCCGCGAGGATTCGCCCGCCCTTGGCTGCCTCTTCCCCCTCCCAGGTGGTGATCACGCCGCCGGCGCCCTCGATGATCGGCGCCAAGGCGACGATGTCGTGCGGCTTCAGGTTGGTTTCGATGACGAGATCGACGAACCCGGCGGCGAGCGCGCAATAGGCGTAGCAGTCTCCCCCGTACCGGCTCAGTCGAACCTTTCGCTCGACCCCGAGATAGGCGGCCCGATCGGCGTCGTCGCGGATGAGCGCCGGACTGGTGGTGTGCAAGGTCGCCCGGCCCAGCGATTCGCACGCCCGCGTCCGGAGGGTGCGGGTCATCCATTCCGAGGGGGGAGCATCGCCGCGCGTCGGCGCGAGCGTGCGCAGCTTCGCGCGTTTGCCGTCGCCATAGAACCTTTCTCGCGTGAAAGGCTGCGCCATCATCCCGTACACCGGTTGGCCGAGATGCATCAGACCGATCAAGGTGCCCCATGTGGGCAGGCCTGAAATGAAGCTCTTCGTCCCGTCGATCGGATCGAGGACCCAAACGTATTCCGCGTCTGGACGATCGAGGCCGTACTCCTCGCCGATGACGCCATGGGCGGGAAACGTCTGGGCGATCAGCCGCCGCATCGCCGCCTCGGCGCCCCGGTCGGCCTCCGTCACGGGGTCGAACATGCCGCCGCGCGACTTGTCCTCCGCGCCAATCGCGCTGCGGAAGAACGGGAGAATCACTTCGCCCGAGATTTGCGCGAGGCGCTCGACGAAGGCCGCGAAATCGACCGCAGTCATCCCAATCCCTCCAATGTGAAGTCATGTTGTCCATGCATATCTGGTATTCCGACGCGTGCGCACCTCGGCATCGCGGGTCCGCCTTAGCATCACGCAACGAATTGATTCTTTGTCTTTTTTGCCCAGTTTGAAAGGCACATTGACCCTGCGCGGCAGGCGCAGTTTGCGTCTTTTTGCACAGGGGCGGCGATTCGAAACGAACAAAACGCTTGCAAGAGCGGGGGTCAAACCCGATATTGCTGCGGTGCGGCATTCGTGCCGTATATGCCCTCCTTGGGCGTTTCCTCCCTAGACTGAAGGCCGCCGTGGCAACATGGCGGCCTCCTTTTTTTGCCAGCCGCAGCCCCGACCCGGTTTCGGCTTAGTGCGGTGCGATATGCCGGTTCCCGTCGCCTCCCGCGACGGCCGCGCGCAGGGCGCGCCGCTATTCAGCTGCAAGACGATTGAGATCGCCAAATCCGCTGAGGGTTCTCGCGGCATTGAAGAGATTGTCGCGGAGGGTCGTCCAGGTCTCGTTCCTCACCAGACGTCGTTCGTCCAGATAAAGCGATCTCGCGATCTCGATCTGAATAGCGTGTACGCCCTGCGCGGGGCGCCAAAATGCTCGGTTATGAAACCGCCCGCGAAGGGCTTGTTGCGGCGGATTCGGTACCCCGCCGAGCGCAAGCTCGTTTCCAGAGTTTCAACGATGTCGGGCGCTGCGCTCGCGCCGTACCGGTCCCCGAGCACGATGTCCAAACCGCTTACGTCCGCGGCGTTGCTCGGCATGGAGTGACAGTCGATCAGAACTGCCGAGCCGAACCTGGCGCGCGACCGATCGACCAGCGCCCGCAATTGACGATGGTAGGCACGATATAACCATTCAATTCGACCGAGCCCCTCTTCGACCGCCAACGGCTGCTTGTAGATCGGCTGCGCATCGCCGACGACGCGGGGAATGGTCCCAAGGCCGACGGCGACCCTCAGCGACCGGGTGTTGGCGAAGTCGGGAAGGCGTCCCTCGAACACCTGCGGGTCGAGCTCGTAAGGCTCGCGATTGACGTCGAGATAGGCGCGCGGGAACAGCGCGCGCAGCAGAGGCGCGCCGAGCGCGACACAGGGCAGAAACAGCTCATCGACGTAGGCATCCTCCGACCGGCGCAACGTCAGCGAGTCGAGACGCGACGCGACGAGGAAGCGCTCAGGATAAATCGACCCCGAGTGCGGCGAGCTGAAGACGAGCGGCGACGTCAGGCGAATGGGTTCGACCGTCTCGGTCGGACGTTCAAAATCCGCCCTGGCTATCCGCGCGAGCCCATCCATTGTATCTTCCAGCAGATGTCCTACAAGTGCCCTTGGGGGGCTTACTGCGGTCTATCATAGCTCGAAACTGCGGGGCCGCGCGGTATCTCGGCGCGGTTCAAGAATTTTTTACCGAGGCGCCGCAAACTCTCGGCGCAAGTGAGGGGACAGATGCGCACGCCCGTCGAGATTTCCGCCAAGATCCTGCTCGCCGAAGATGACAACGACATGCGCCGGTTCCTTGTCAAGGCGCTACAGACTGCCGGTTATTCAGTCGCCTCGTTCGACAACGGGATGTCCGCCTACAATCGGCTGCGGGAAGAGCCGTTCGAGCTGCTCCTGACCGACATCGTCATGCCGGAGATGGATGGCATTGAGCTGGCCCGTCGGGCGACCGAACTCGACCCCGAAATCAAGGTCATGTTCATTACCGGCTTCGCTGCGGTGGCGCTGAACCCGGATAACAACGCGCCCAAGGATGCACGAATCCTGTCAAAGCCGTTTCATCTCCGCGATCTTGTGAACGAAGTCGAGCGGCTGTTAAACGCGGCTTGAGCTGGATTTGTAACCAGCCGCGGCCGTTGGGGTCATTCGTGCGAAGACTGGCGTGGCTTCTCGTCCTTTGCGGCCCGATCTTGGATTCCCATGCCTTCGCGGAGGCTTCCCGGCTTGACTCCATTCTGGCGGGCCACGTTCTGCGCGTCGGAACGACTGGCGACTATCTGCCGTTTACCGCGCTCGATCCAGCGAGCGGAGATTATTCCGGGCTGGACATCGACCTCGCCCGCTCGCTCGGCGCCGCGCTCGGGGCAAAGGTCGAGTTCGTGCCGACGACCTGGGCCAGCCTCTCGCATGACCTCACCGCCGGCGCCTTCGACATCGCGATGGGCGGCGTCTCCGTCACCCTCGAGCGGCAAAAGTCCGGCTTCTTTTCCCTGCCTTATCTGCGCGATGGTAAGACGCCGATCGCCCGATGCGGCGACCAGGACAAGTTTCAGACGCTTGCCGAAATCGACCGGCCGGACGTGCGCGTCGCCGTCAATCCCGGCGGCACGAACGAGCGGTTCGATCGGGCGCATCTCCGTGCGGCCCAAATCGTCGTCTTCGCCGACAACCGAACAATATTTGACAAGCTGGCTAAG
This sequence comes from uncultured Alphaproteobacteria bacterium, assembly GCA_963772555.1. Lineage (GTDB taxonomy): Bacteria > Pseudomonadota > Alphaproteobacteria > Rhizobiales > Beijerinckiaceae > Roseiarcus. The sequence goes on from CAVYXQ010000009.1 coordinate 14,836, forward strand.
GGCGACGCGGACGTCATGATCACCGACGCCAGCGAAACCCGCTACCAAGAAAAGCGGCGACCGGGCGTTCTGTGCGCCGTTCACCCGGAGAAGCCGTTCAATTTCGCCGAAAAGGCCTATTGGATGGTTCCTGACCCGGCGCTGAAGGCCTTTGTCGACCAATGGCTCCATCTTGGCTTGGAAGACGGGGAATTCCAAACCATTGTCTCCAGGTGGTTTAGCCGCTAACCCGGCTCGGCGGGCAGGTTAAAAAGGCTTGGGGCGGACGGAGTGGTCCGCCCCTGCGCTGCTCGCAGCCGCTTCAGTGGATATGAATGCCGCCGCCGCCTATGTGGCCGCCGCCAGCGAAATGCGCGCCGCCGAAGTCGCCGCCGAAATGGGCGCCGCCAAAGTTGGCCCCGCCCATTCCGTGGAAGGCGCCGAAGTTCGCGCCGCCGGCGACCGTCGGCCTGTTGGACGCCGTTCCGAACGGATGCGTCACGGCTGCTCCCACCGGATGCGTCACGGCGCCGCCAAAGTGGGCGACCCGCTCGCCGTTCCAGCCGTTCCAGTGACGCCGGTGGCCATAGTAGCCACCGTATCCGAAACCGACGACCGGCGACCCGTAACCGAAATCGTAGCCGTAATAGTCGGGATAGCCGTAGTCATACCCATAGCTGTAGGGGCCGTAGTATCCGTAGGCGGGGCAATAGGCGCTTGGATAATCGGCGCTCGGATAGCCGTACGCGCAATCATAGGCGCCCGTTGCGGCGAGGCCGGCGCCGATCAACCCGCCGGCGACCGCGCCGACGACATTGCCGGCCACGGCGCCCGGCGCATACCCATAGCCGTAACCGTAAGCGTGGGGGATATGACGATGCGCCAAGTAGCGATGGGCGATATAGTTGTGCGCCATCATGCGGTGGTCCATGGTGCTACGCGCCGCATAATGGCGCTGGGTATGGACATCGCGGTGGACGTACTGCGCGGATGCAGGCGCGATCGCCGCCATCGACGCCAAAGCCGTTGCGCCGAGCAGAACGGCCGAAACACGAATCGCATTGAGTTTCATAACCAAACCTCCTTTGTGGGCGGATTTCCGCGCCGCATCGCGCCCCCCATCTGTCCAAGTCAAGATAAGCTCGCGATTCCCTGGATCAATCAGTTCTCGCTCACAAGCCCGTGTATTCGTGTCCACGGTCGAGCAGATGGGTAGCAGAATAGAGCCCATCCATCCCAACGTATCTTTACGGTAACCTGAATTATCCAACACCTCTTGCACAGATCCATGGCAGCCGCCCGATGGCGGCATCGATAGCTTGGCTCAGCAAATGAATAGCTTGTCTCGGCAAATCAATTGTTTTGGCTGTCCAGGCAAACGAATCCACCCAACCCTCAACGCGCAGAGATGTAATAATCCCGGCTTTGGAAGCAACTCAGCCTTGACCCGGCATGTGGGGTCGCCTATTTGACCCCCCGTTAGCACTCGGGTGAGTCGAGTGCTAAATGGTCGCGCCTTCCCGGCGCTGTCATTCAAGGAAAGTCAAACCTCATGAAATTCCGTCCCCTACATGACCGTGTCGTCGTCCGTCGCCTCGAAGGCGAGGAGAAGACGAAGGGCGGCATCATCATCCCGGACACGGCCAAGGAGAAGCCGCAAGAAGGCGAAATCATCGCGGTTGGACCGGGCGGTCGCGACGAGAGCGGCAAACTGATCCCGATCGACGTCAAGTCCGGCGACAAGGTCCTTTTCGGCAAATGGAGCGGCACCGAAGTCAAGATCGACGGCCAGGAGCTCTTGATCATGAAAGAGTCCGACATCATGGGCGTGGTCGGCTGATCGACAATTCCCGGAGCCCCCGAAACCCCGAAACCCCATTCCCCAAATTCGCTCCCTGGAGGAGCAGGAGATAGACAATGGCTGCCAAAGACGTACGCTTTTCCTCAGACGCGCGCGAGAAAATGCTGCGCGGCGTCGAGATTCTCAACAACGCCGTGAAAGTGACGCTGGGTCCGAAGGGCCGCAACGTCATCCTCGACAAGTCGTTCGGCGCGCCCCGCATCACCAAGGACGGGGTGACGGTCGCCAAGGAGATCGAGCTCGAGGACAAGTTCGAGAACATGGGCGCGCAAATGGTGCGCGAGGTCGCCTCGAAGACCAATGACACCGCCGGCGACGGCACGACGACCGCCACGGTGCTCGCCGCCTCGATCATCCGGGAAGGCGCCAAGTCTGTGGCCGCAGGCATGAACCCGATGGACCTCAAGCGCGGCGTCGATCTCGCCGTGGCCGAAGCGGTCAAGGACATCGCCAAGCGCTCCAAGAAGATCAAGGACTCGGCGGAAGTGGCGCAGGTCGGCACGATCTCGGCCAACGGCGACAAGTCGATCGGCAAGATGATCGCCGATGCGATGCAGAAGGTCGGCAACGAGGGCGTCATCACCGTCGAAGAGGCCAAGAGCCTCGAGACCGAGCTCGACGTCGTCGAGGGCATGCAGTTCGACCGCGGCTATCTCTCGCCCTACTTCATCACCAATCACGAGAAGATGGTGGCCGAGCTCGAGGATCCCTACATCCTCATCCACGAGAAGAAGCTCTCCTCCCTCCAGCCGATGCTGCCGGTGCTCGAGGCCGTCGTTCAGACCGGCAAGCCGCTGCTCATCATCGCCGAGGACATCGAGGGCGAGGCGCTGGCCACGTTGGTGGTCAACAAGCTGCGCGGCGGTCTCAAGGTCGCCGCCGTCAAGGCGCCCGGCTTCGGCGATCGCCGCAAGGCCATGCTCGAGGACATCGCCATCCTCACCGGCGGCCAGATGATCGCCGAAGACCTCGGCATCAAGCTCGAAAACGTCACCCTGCAGATGCTCGGCAAGGCCAAGCGCGTCCGCATCGAGAAGGAAAACACGACCATCATCAACGGCGCCGGCAAGAAGTCGGACATCGAAGGCCGTGTCGCCCAGATCAAGGCGCAGATCGAGGAGACGACCTCGGACTACGACAAGGAGAAGCTCCAGGAGCGCCTGGCCAAGCTCGCCGGCGGCGTCGCGGTCATCCGCGTCGGCGGCGCGACCGAGATCGAGGTCAAGGAGAAGAAGGACCGCGTCGACGACGCCCTCAACGCCACCCGCGCGGCGGTCGAGGAAGGCATCGTCCCCGGCGGCGGCGTGGCTTTGCTGCGCGCCAAGGCCGCGGTCAGCAAGCTCAAGAGCGAGAACGCCGACGAGCAGGCCGGCATCAACATCGTTTTGAAGGCGCTCGAATCGCCGATCCGCCAGATCGTCGACAACGCCGGCGTCGAAGGATCGATCGTCGTCGGCAAGATCAGCGAGAACAAGTCGCTGACCTACGGCTTCGACGCCCAGACCGAGCAATACGTCGACATGCTGGACGCCGGCATCGTCGATCCGGCCAAGGTCGTGCGCGCCGCCCTGCAGGACGCCGCCTCCGTCGCCGGCCTCCTCATCACCACCGAGGCGATGGTCGCCGAAATGCCGAAGGAGAAGCCGGCGCCGGCAATGCCCGGCGGCGGCGGCATGGGCGGCATGGGCGGCATGGACTTCTGAGCCCCGCGCATCCGCGCCAAGACAGGAAAGGGCGGCCTCGGCCGCCCTTTTTCTTGTGCAGCCGAAGCCTCGCCTGTTTTTCGCTGATAATCCCTGATATTCCCTGCCAACCAGGAAAATCGCCCCCGCCGCTCCGCGGGCGATGCACAAAATCACGGTATTTCATTTGGTTCAGCGGATGTGCTCATGCGGAGGGTAAAGGCGGAACAGGGAACTTATTTTCCCTGTTCAGCCGATGAACAGGGAATTCGGGCGCGAAGCGGACAATCCGCTTCCAAAGCAAGCCGCCGGGAGCCGGCCCTGCTGCGCTTTTAGGTGAGGATAATGCCATATCCACTTGATGCCACAACGCTTGTTACGGTCACCGCTAGGCTCGTCGCCTCGCCGATTTGGCCACCCCGACGGAGGAGCCGGGGAAGGCGCAGTCCGCAACGGATTCGGGTACAGCATCTTTGGTCCTGACGACGTGGCCAGGACACTCTCCGCCCGCTACTACAAGGACGGCTCAGAAATCCTCATTGCCCAGAAAACCACCCGTCCCCGCCGACTGACCCCGCGTGAATGCGCTCGGCTCACGGTCTTTGACACGGACGGGCGCATGTTTCGCATCTGCGTTTCAGATACTCAGGCGTACAGGCAATTCGGAAATGCCGTCGTCGTCCCCTTCCTACGCTTTCTCGCCGACGCGCTTCGCCCACACATTCGAAAAGCCACTGCGCGCACGCCTTCGCCCAAGTCGCCCCCGGCGAGTGTGACGCGGCTCGACCGACGGGAAGCCATGACCGCGCATGGTTGATGTTGTCCAGCCGGAAGTTCGCAGACGCATGATGGCGGGAATCCGGGGAACCGACACCCGCCCTGAATTGATCTTGCGCCGCGGCCTTCACCGCGCCGGCTTTCGTTTCCGGCTTCACGTTAACAGCCTTCCCGGCAAGCCCGACCTTGTGTTTCCCCATTGGAAGGCGGTCGTTTTCGCGCACGGCTGTTTCTGGCACGGGCACGACTGTCATCTGTTCAAGTGGCCTTCGACCCGAGATGAATTCTGGCGAGCGAAGATCGAACGCAACCGCGCCGTTGACGCTCGCGTGGCCCAGGACCTGAAGGCTCAAGGCTGGCGGCGTGCTGTCGTCTGGGAATGCGGGCTTAAAGGGCGCGAGCGTCTTCCTATTCAGACTGTCATTTTCCAATGCGCCGCTTGCTTGCGGTCCAGCGAGCCCACTCTCGAGATTAAAGGGACCGTGTGATCGCGGTCGCGGATCTCACCTACTGGATGGACGAGTTCGGCCGCCTTGGGCGCCTGTTCGCGAACGATCGCTAGCGACTCACGCAGGGGCCCTCGCCGTCTTCGCTTTCACGCCTGGGGGCGGAGGTGTCGAGTGTCAGGTCTGGGTCCCAGGCGTTCCACCTTGCGTTGATCGAGTCTCCTCAGAGCGCCCTGAGGCTCCTGGCTCCTTGTGGACCGGGTGGAAGACGATCTCGGCCTCGTAGCCTAACGCCTTCACGATCTCGCAAAATCGCTTCCAGCCGACATGCGCAGGCCCCAAACGTTCGACTTTACTGAGGGTGGACTGGTCCAGGTCGATTTCGATTGAAACATCCTCCTGCGAACGGCCGAGCCTTATGCGAATGTCGCGCAACGCGGTGGCGGCCTTCTTGTCCAAATCGTCCTGCATAGCCCCGAGCTTTCCAGCGTGGCGGAATTGCGTTTTGACTGGCGATACTCTGAAGCTTCCCGACGGTCTATATTCTTTCATCGACCCAAGTTGATCCAAGAGCTTTTGACGACGTTCGGGAACCCGGTTGCGGCGAGCAGGCGAACGAGCAGGCAGCGGCGCACGCCAATCTCACCAAAGGTGGAACCGCAGATTGGCAACAATTTTCGATGACTTGGCGGCGCACACAGGCTGTGCTAAAAGGTACACACGTTGGCACAAGGCTTTCATCATGACAGCAAGCACAACCATGACCATCCGGGTTTCTCCTGAAACGAAAGAGAAATTGGAGCGGATCGCAACAAACACCAAACGCAGCAAGTCCTTCCTCGCTGCCGAGGCGGTTTCCGCCTACGTCGATCACGAGCTTCAAATCATCGAAGGAATCAATCGCGGGCTGGCCGATGTCGAGGCGGGCCGCGTTGTGCCGCACGAGCAAGTGATGGCGGAGGCCGGCCAAATCATTGCGGAGGCCAAACGCAAGAAATCCGCACGCTGATGCGGCCAGTCGTTTGGTCGGACGATGCCCGAAGGGATTACCTCGAGATTCTGCGATTCATCGCCGGGGATAACCCGCTTGCAGCCCAGAGGGTCGTCGCCGCGATCAAAAAGGTTGGCCAGGAACTTGGCGAGTTTGCAACCGGAAGGCCTGGCCGCGTCCGCGGCACCTATGAAAAATTAGTCCCCGGCCTCCCCTTCATCATCACCTATGCCCTGACTACTCGCGAAAGCCGGGAGGCGGTTTCGATCCTAAGCGTCATCCATACCGCCCGCAACTGGCAAGCTGACGATTGGCCTCAATGACGCGTTGGCGTCTCGCTTCCGGCCGTCCGCTCCTGGCGCATCCGTCGCCCTTCGGCCTTCGACCGCAACAGCTCGTTCGCAGAATCAATCTCAAAGGAGGGGCGCTCCCCGTCGATCTGCCCCCTCCGTTGTGCGCTCGCCGAATGGCCGCTCCTTGCGCTGAAGCCGGACTGCATCGTCTTCGCACAGCCGTCGTCTGCCCACGGCAGCCCTCTCTGTCGGGCGCCAGGCGTTCGATCTGTGAACCCAAGCAGCTTCACGCAACCTTGCCAAGATTTCACCCTCGGGCGGCGCCGGCCGCCCTTCTAAAGCCCCGGTCGGTCTGCTAGTGCGCCCCTTCCGATTTCCCGCCCGATCAGGTCAGACGCCCCATGCGCATGTTGAGCCTCGCCGTTTTCGCCGCCGTTGCGCTTGCGATCGGCGCCTACAAGGAAGACGGCATGACCCTCCTGATCGGCTTCGCTTCGGCGCTCGCCGCCGTCGCGTCATGGCCGGGATGGAGGCTTTCGACCTTCCTGACGCTGCTCTCCGATCTCTTCGCCTTCGAGACGGTGCTGTTCGGCCTCGCCGATCTCGCCGCGCTTCTCGGTTATTGGCCGGAGGATTATGCCGCCTATAGCCTGCCCCGTTACCTGCCGCTGGCGACGGCGCTGTTCAGTTTCGTCGTCTTCGCCATCTCGCATTTTCCCTTCGTGCGCAGGATGACGGCGATCACCGACCCGTTCTTCGCCGCGCAGACGCCGATCGCCATCCGTCCCTGGCCGCTGCCCCCGACGGTCCTGCGCCAGAGCCTCTATGCGCGCATCAACATCTTTTTCCTGATTCTGATCAACCAGTTCCAGGTGGCGCTGGGCGTTCGGCTCAATTTCTTCTACCGGGATTTCGGCAACGCCATCCAGGTTCCGGACGAAGCCCATCGGGTCGCCTTCTGGCACCAGCTGTTCGGAGTCTTCACGCCGCTGGTGACGATCTCGATCCTGGCCTTCCTGGTCGAGTTCTACGTCTCGCTGAATTTCGTGCTGCAATGGCGGCGCTGGATGACGGCCTCCTACACCTCCCGCTGGCTCCTGCACTCGATGCACTATAAGCTCGCGCTCCGCGGCGGCGAAACCGACAATCCGGACCAGCGCATTTCGGAGGACATCGGCGGCTTCATCAACGGCGCCGGCGGCGTCGGCGCCTATTCCAACGCCGGCATCTACAACTACACCATCCAGGGGATGACCACGGCGACCAATCTGGTCGCCTTCTCGATCATCCTCTGGGGGCTCTCGCGGGCGATGAACCTGTCGATTTTCGGCGTCGAGATCCCCGGTTTTCTGTTCTGGGTCGCCATTCTCTACGCCTGCTTCGCCACCGGCATGATGCAGCTCATCGGCCATTCCCTGTCGCGGCTCCTGTTTCGCCAGCAGGCGGTCGAGGCGAATTTCCGCTTCGATCTGGCGCGCATCCGCGAATTCAGCGAACAGATCGCCCTCCTCAAGGGCGAAGACCGGGAGATCGACCGCGCCGGCCGGGTGTTCAACGACGTCTTCAGGACTGTCCAGCGGATCATTCGCGTCAGGACCTTTCTGAACTCGTTCCTCCAGTTCTATACCCAGATTTCGGCGATCATTCCCTATGTCGTGGTCGCGCCTTTCTACTTTGTGGTGAAGAAGGTCGACTTCGGCACCTTCAGCCAGGCCGCCGACGCCTTCAGCAACGTCAACACCTCGATGAACTTCTTTGTCAATCAGTACACTGGTCTCGCCAGCTTCAGCGCCACGATCCAGCGTCTGACCTCGTTTGACGAGGCCTTCGCCAGTGCGCGCGCCGACGAGGAAAAAACCCCGCGCATCGTCGCGGGTCCGGCGGACGGGCCGGTGCTCTCCGTCCCCGATCTCGATATCGCGCTGCCCGACGGGCGCAAGCTCGCCCACGTCGGCGACCTGGCGCTGATCCCGCAGGAGCCGGCGCTCGTCGTCGGCCCCTCGGGCGTCGGCAAGTCGACGTTCTTTCGCGCCATCGCCGGCCTATGGCCGTTCGGCTCGGGCGAAATCCTGCAGCCCGCCTACGCCAAGCTGATGCTGTTGCCCCAGCGGCCCTATATCCCGATCGGGCCGTTGCGCGAGGCGCTCGCCTATCCCGCCGCGAGCTCGAGTTTTTCCGACGCCGAGTTGCGCGATACGCTCCTGAAAGTGGGGCTGCCGGCGCTCGCCGACCGTCTCGACGACAGCGACAACTGGCAGATGCGGCTTTCGGGCGGCGAGCAGCAGCGCCTCGGGGTCGCGCGCGCCCTCTTGTCGAAGCCGGACTGGCTCTTCCTGGACGAGGCCACGGCCTCGCTCGACGAGGAGAGCGAGGCCGTTCTCTACCGGGCGATCGCCAAGACGCTGCCGAAGACGACGCTGGTGTCGATCGGGCACCGCTCGACGCTCAACGCCTTCCACAAGCGCCGGATCGCCTTTCAGCCGCATGAAGGCAAGCCGGCCACGGTCGTCGGCGTCGCTTGAGGGCCGCCCGTCTTGCGGGCGCAGATGGGCAACTCTCGGCTGGCCGGTGAAGGTCCTGGCCTCAGAGCGAACGCACGAGCCGCATCGAGCCGCGCGGTCCCTTGATCACCAGGTCGCCATTGACGAGGTCCCAGGTCGGGTTGCCGAGGAGGCCGGAAAGGAAGCCGAACTCGATCGCCATCACGTCCTTGGGGCACTGCTTTTTCGTCAGGGCGAAGGGACCGACGGCGAGATGCTGGTCTTTGACCGGGTAAAGCGTCGCCGACCAGGAGTTGCAGCCGGTGAATCCGGAACCCCGCAACGTGCCGTCGATTTTCAGGCTCGCGTCGAGCCCCTCCGGCACCGGCTTGCCGTTGAGCTCCCGCAAGGACCAGGTCTGGTCGAGAGGGAAATTCTTCTGCAGCGGCGGCAGCGGCTTGGGCGGGCCTTCGTCTTCGGATTGGGGGCCGGCAAAAGCGGCGACGGCGAGACAAAGGACGGCCGAGCTGATGGCCACGGTCAGGACGGATCTGAGCATGCGGTTTTAGACCCCACTTTTTGAAAGGGCGCAGTTCCTCGCCAATTGCACTTTTGTATGTCCGGTTCCGGTCACACAATCGAGGCCTATGGCGCGGGAGATTGCAATTTTTGTGGCGCGGATGCGGCTGCCTTGAAAAGTGGCGGACTTCTTCCCAGCTAAGCGGCGCGGATCCAAGGGGAGCCGCAGCGGCGAGCGCAGCCGATCCGGGGCGCTTGCCGTCATATCGCTCAACGAAGGAGGATGTGATTATGCTGAACTACGATCTTTCGCCATTCTACCGCTCGACGGTGGGTTTCGACCGGCTGTTGTCGATGCTCGACAAGGCCGTCGGAGCGGAACAGAACGTGCCGACCTACCCGCCCTACAATATCGAGCGCACCGGCGAGAACGCCTACCGAATCACGCTGGCGGTCGCCGGCTTCGGCGAACAGGAACTGTCGGTCGAGACGCGCGAGAACACGCTGACCGTGCGCGGTTCGAAAGAGCCGAGCGGCAAGGATGAGAAGCGCGACGTCCTCTATCAGGGCATCGCGGCGCGGGCTTTCGAGCGTCGCTTCCAGCTGGCCGACCACGTCTTGGTCACCGGGGCGACGAGCGAGAATGGCCTGCTCCATATCGACCTCGTTCGCGAGGTTCCGGAGGCGCAGAAGCCGAGAGTGATCGCCATCAACGGCGGCAAGAAGACGATCGAAGCGACCAGGCAGGCCGCGTAAGGTTGAAGCGCTTGCGCACAAGTCCAGAGGGCGCCCGCGAGGGTGCCCTTTTTGTCGTCTAAGAGCCCGTCCGGGAAGTTAACGAATTGTTGGAATCGCTTATGATTCAAGGAAGGCGGCCCGAATCAGGGGGTCGCCGATGTGGACCAACGAAAATCGCGCTCGCTACGACCGCAGTCTGCTGCGCTATCCGAGCGATCTGACCGACGCGGAATGGGCGCATGTCGGGCCGCTCATTCCGCCGGCCAAGCGCGGCGGCAACCGACGCCATGTCGATGAGCGCGACGTCGTCAACGGCCTGATGTACGTCCTCAGCACCGGCTGCCAATGGCGCGCCGTCCCGAAGGACCTGCCGCCGCGTTCGACGCTTTACGATTACTTCGATCGCTGGAGTTGGGACGGCACGCTCGATCGCATCCACGACGCTCTCTACGTGAAGTGTCGCGAAGCCGCCGCTCGCGAGGCGAGCCCGACCGCCGCGATCATCGACAGCCAGAGCGTCAAGAGCGCGGAAAAAGGGGGGCCTGCATCGATCCGGCGGGTTATGACGCCGGCAAGAAGATCACGGGCAAAAAGCGCCACATCCTCGTCGATACGCAGGGCCTGTTGATGCATGCGATCGTCCACGCCGCCGACATCCAGGACCGCGACGGCGGCGCGGCGTTGATGGCGACCTTGTTCGGCGCCTTTCCGTTCCTGACCAGGCTCTTTGCCGACGGCGGGTATCGGGGGTCACAATTTCAGAGCGCAATCGGGCGAACTCTGGCGCGCGTCATGGTCGAGATCGTCAAGCGGTCGGATCAGGCCGAGGCCTTCGTCGTCCTGCCCAAGCGCTGGATCGTCGAACGCACTCTCGCCTGGCTCGGCCGCTGCCGCAGGCTGGCCAAGGATTGGGAATGCCTCAACCGCAAGGCGCTCGCCTTCCTCCGCCTCGCCTCCATCCGCCTCATGCTGCGAAAACTATGCAATCCCACATAATGTTTCCGGACAGACTCTAATTAAGGGGATTGACGGGGACGTCGTTCACCTTGGACTTGTCGCCCGGCTTCTCGAGGGCGGCAGGAGCCGGCGTTGGCGGCGCGACCGCCGGCGCCGGCGAGGCGTTCTTGGCCTGCGTTTCAACCGGCGCGGACGACCCGCTGGGGGGCGCGGCTGTCGGCACGGCATTCTTGGACGGTTCCGGCGAAGCGCCAGTCGCGGACGTGTCCGGTTTGGCGGACGCATTCGTCGGCTGGGAGGTTTCCAGCGGAGCGGCGGATCCGTTCGACGGCGCAGACGCTGTCCCGGTCGGAGCCGGATTTGCATTGGCGCCGGCTGCGGGCGTTGTTTCAGCGGGCGCGCTGGCGGTTGCCGGTTTGCTTTCCGGCGTGTGCGGGGCCGAAGCGGGCCTTTGCCTGATCCTCCGCCGCGGCGTTTCCGGCGGCGGATACACGGGACCGATGTCGGAGGGAACGCGTGCCCCGGGCGGTTCGCCATAGGCGTAGCCGCCGCTTCCTCCAGGCGGGGCAAAGAATTCGCGAACCGGCGGCGGACCCAGCGGCGGAGGCCCCCCGAAGTCGCCGCCGCCCTGGGTTACATAATATTCCGGGGAACCGCCCCGCCTTCCAGGATGTCTCCGCCTGATCAGGAAGCGCTGCAAAACCTCTCCGCTCCACGCATCGATCACCAGGCGCTCGCGGCCAGCCGGGCCGGCGTCGACGTCGACGAGATAGACTGTTTGGTTGCGATAAAGCGGCCCCAAAAGGACATAGCCTTCCGCCCTCAGGCGCTGGGCGATTTCGTGCGGCGGCGCCGCGCCGAACGGCGGCAGCCACTGCGCCTGCGCTGCCGCGGTCGAAACGCATGCGGCGACGCCAAGAGCCAAAAGCAGCCGCAATGACTTGAACGAGCTGGCCATATTCTCAACGCTCCAGGATTGCTCCGGCGGGCATCTGCTGCGCCAATTACGGCGCCGTTACGGCGTCGGCGTGGCGGCGTGGCTGGCGCATAAAGTCAACAACCGTTCGATTTCGCCGGGCTCCGTTTCGAACGAGGTCACGAGCCTGACGAGACGTTCTCCGGGGCGCGGCGCCGCCTCCGCCGACAGCGCACGCGTGCTCCAGTCATGGAAGCGGGCTCCCGCCGCCCGCCACGCCTCGACCAGCGCGTCCGGGGCAACGACAAAGACCTCGTTGGCTTCGGTCGGCCACGCGAGACGCACGCTGGCCGCCGCCGCGAGCTGCTCGCTCAGCCGCCGCGCCGCGCCGTTGGCTCGCTTGGCCAGCCCGAGCCAAAGCTCATCCTTCAGATAGGCCTCCATTTGCGCGCCGAGGAAGCGGCCCTTCGACAGGGTGTGACCGGCCCGCTTGCGTCGGAACGGCAAGTCGGCGGCGCGGCCGGGATCAAAGAAGACGACCGCCTCGCAGGCCAAGGCTCCGTTCTTGGTCGCGCCGAAGGAAAGCGCGTCCACGCCTGCGCGCCAGGTCGCTTCAGCGGGGGAAAGATCGGACGAGACGAGCGCATTGGCAAACCGCGCGCCGTCCATATGCACCCAGAACTCCGGCCGCGTGAGCGATGGCGCAAAGTTCGGCGACCTCGCCTTGCCGGTAGACGGTCCCCGCCTCGGTGGCCTGCGACAGCGATAACGCTCCCGGTTGAACGCCCTTGACAAGCCCGCGGGGAAATCGCTCGAGCGCGTCGCGCAGCGCCTGCGGCGCGACTTTCCCACCCTCCCCGGGAATCCCGACGAGCTTGCCGCCGCCGGTAAAGAATTCCGGCGCGCCGCATTCGTCGTCGTGGATATGCGCCTCCTCGTGGCAAAATACGGCCTCCCACGGTCGCGCCAGCGCCGAAAGCGCCAGCGCGTTCGCAGCCGTTCCGGTCGCCACGAGAAAGGCCTCGACCTTTGTCTCGAAAATCTCGCTCAGCAACGTTTCGGCGCGGGCGGTATAGGCGTCGGCGCCGTATGCGGGAGCGTTGATGCGGGACGAAGCCGAAATCGCATCGAGAATCTCCGGCGCAACCCCAGCGCCGTTATCGCTGGCGAAATTCATCGGCTGGCCTCGCTCCGAAGGGGAGGGCAAACTGCCCCAGTCGCCGGCCAATTGGCAATCCGCTCCTGGAGCCCCAGCCCCGTCGCAAAAATCGTGGCGCGCCCGCTTGTGTCCTGGGTTTATTTCTGGCATCGTCAAAGATAGGACAGTTTTACTGACCAATCGCGCGAACGGGGCCGTGGGCTTCGCCGCGATCGGACGAACGAGGCCACGGCGTTGTCATTTCGGACGACGAAAACGGATCGAAAAATATCCGACGCGTAGCGCCTTCGCTGCGCGCGTCGCAGCGGTTTTGTTGTCCCGATACGCCTGGCAAAATTGGATCGACGGTCGGCCAAGGATCGGGACCGTCCCCGGGGGAGCGGAAAATGAGCGCCAGAACCCAGCCGAACCAGACCCGCGCCCGCTCGACGGCCTTCCGCGTTCCGCCCGGCGCGGATCCGTTCGCGCCGGCCGCCCAAGGCCTTTACCATCCCGCCAAGGAGCACGATTCCTGCGGCGTCGGCTTCGTCGCCGACATGAAGAACCGCAAGTCGCATGACATTCTTGAGAAGGGCCTGCAGATCCTGGTCAATCTCGACCATCGCGGCGCCGTCGGGGCGGACCCGGCGCTCGGCGACGGCTGCGGCGTTCTGACCCAGATCCCGCACGATTTCTTCGCACCCGAATGCGCCAGGCTCGGATTCAATCTGCCCGGCCCCGGCAGCTATGCAATCGGCCAATTCTTCATGCCGCGCGATGAAACCGCTCGCCAAGAGGTGCGAGACATCGTCGAGGAGGTCGTCGCCGCCGAGGGTCAATCGGTTCTGGGCTGGCGCAACGTGCCGGTCGACAATTCTTGTCTCGGCGAGCGGGTCAAGGCTTCCGAACCGGTGATGCAGCAGATCTTCATCGGACGGGCGACGAATGTCGCCACCGAAGAAGATTTCGAGCGCCGTCTTTTCATCCTCCGCAAGGTCGTCTCCAACCGCGTCTACGCGCTAGGCCGCGCGGACACCGCCGAATACTACCCCGTGTCGGTGTCCGCCCGCACCATCGTTTACAAGGGCATGGTGCTCGTCCGTCAGCTGGCGCCCTATTACCTTGACCTGATGGACCCGCGCTATCGAACCGCGCTGGCGCTCGTCCATCAGCGTTTCGCCACCAACACCTTCCCTTCCTGGCGGCTCGCGCACCCCTATCGGATGGTCGCCCACAACGGCGAGATCAACACGTTGCGAGGCAACGTCAACTGGATGGCCGCCCGCCAGGCGAGCGTCGATTCGGAGCTGTTCGGCAACGACATCTCCAAGCTCTGGCCAATCTCCTACGAAGGCCAGTCGGACACGGCCTGCTTCGACAACGCGCTCGAGTTCCTCGTCCAGGGCGGCTATTCGCTGAGCCATGCGATGATGATGCTGATTCCGGAGGCCTGGGCCGGGAACCCGCTGATGGACGACGATCGCCGCGCCTTCTACGAATACCACGCCGCCTTGATGGAGCCTTGGGACGGTCCCGCGGCGGTCGCCTTCACTGATGGGCGTCAGATCGGCGCAACCCTCGATCGCAATGGGCTCAGACCCGCTCGCTACTTCGTCACCGACGATGATCTCGTGGTGCTCGCCTCGGAAATGGGGGTGCTGCCCGTACCGGAGGAGAAGATCATCGCCAAGTGGCGCCTGCAGCCGGGCAAGATGCTGCTTGTCGACCTTGAGCAGCATCGCATCGTTTCGGACGCCGAGATCAAGCAGACGCTCTCTCGCGCCCATCCCTACAATTCCTGGCTCGCATCGACCCAGATTGTGCTCGAGGATCTCAATCCGGTCGAACCTCGCGCTTCCCGCACCGACGTCTCGCTGCTCGATCGGCAGCAGGCCTTCGGCTACACTCAAGAGGATCTTGCTCTGCTGCTGTCGCCCATGGCGGCGACCGGCCAGGAGGCGGTCGGCTCGATGGGAACGGACACGCCGATCTCTGCTCTCTCATCGAAGTCGAAGCTTCTCTACACCTATTTCAAGCAGAACTTCGCGCAGGTGACGAATCCGCCGATCGACCCGATTCGCGAGGAACTCGTGATGAGCCTCGTCTCCTTCATCGGACCGCGGCCCAACCTGTTCGACCTCGAAGGCAGCGCGCGCCACAAGCGGCTCGAAGTGCGTCAGCCGATCCTGACCAACGAGGATCTGGAGAAGATCCGCTGCATCGGTCACTTCGAGGATTCCTTCGACACCAAGACGCTCGACATCACCTACGCGGTTGAAAAGGGCGCCGCTGGGATGGAGGAGGCGCTCGGGCGTCTTTGTGAGCGGGCCGAGGCAGCCGTGCACGGCCGCTACAACATCATTATCCTTTCCGACCGCATGGTCGGCGCGGATCGTATCCCGATTCCCGCCCTGCTCGCGACAGCGGCGGTGCATCACCACCTTATCCGCAAGGGACTGAGGACCTCTGTCGGTCTCGTGGTCGAGACGGGAGAAGTCCGCGAGATTCATCACTTTGCCTGCTTGGCCGGCTACGGGGCCGAGGCGATCAACCCTTATCTGGCTTTCGAGACGCTGACCGCGATGGCGAAGGACCTGCCAGAGCCGATCAGCGGATACGAAGTCGTCAAGCGCTTCATCAAGTCCGTCGACAAGGGCCTGCTCAAGGTCATGTCGAAGATGGGCATCTCGACCTACCAGTCCTATTGCGGCGCGCAGATTTTCGACGCGGTCGGCCTGTCGCGGGACTTCGTCGACGAATTCTTCTTCGGCACGGCCACGTCGATCGAGGGGGCGGGCCTCTGCGAAATCGCGGCAGAGACAGAGCAACGGCACGCCGACGCGTTCGGCGAGTCGCCGGTGCTGCGGACGGCGCTCGAAGTCGGCGGCGAATATGCCTACCGCGTGCGCGGCGAAGCGCACAACTGGACGCCGCAGACGGTCGCGCTGCTGCAGCACGCCGCGCGGGGCAACGCGCGCGACCGCTACGACGCCTTCGCCAAGACGCTGAACGAACAGGGCGAGCAATTGCTCACCATCCGCGGCCTCTTCCGCATCAGGTCGGCGGAGGAAGACGGACGGGCGCCCGTGCCGCTCGCCGAAGTCGAACCCGCGGCGAAGATCGTCAAGCGCTTCGCGACCGGCGCGATGTCTTTCGGCTCGATTTCGCGCGAAGCCCACACCACGCTCGCCATCGCGATGAATCGCATCGGCGGCAGGTCCAATACGGGCGAAGGCGGCGAGGAGTCGGACCGGTTCAAGCGGATGGCGAACGGCAATTCGATGCGCAGCGCGATCAAGCAGGTCGCCTCGGGCCGCTTCGGCGTGACGACGGAGTATCTCGTTAACTCTGACATGATCCAGATCAAGATGGCGCAAGGCGCCAAGCCAGGCGAAGGCGGACAGTTGCCGGGCCACAAGGTCGACGCCGTCATTGCCAAGGTGCGGCATTCGACGCAGGGCGTCGGCCTCATTTCGCCGCCGCCGCATCACGACATTTACTCGATCGAGGACTTGAAGCAGCTTGTCTACGACCTGAAGAACGTCAATCCCGAAGCCCTGATCTCGGTCAAGCTGGTCGCTGAGGTCGGCGTCGGCACTGTCGCGGCGGGTGTCGCCAAGTGCAAGGCGGACCACGTCACCATCTCGGGCTTTGAAGGGGGCACTGGCGCTTCGCCTCTGACCTCGATCAAGCACGCCGGATCTCCATGGGAGATCGGCCTCGCCGAGACGCACCAGACGTTGGTGATGAACGGCCTGAGGTCGCGCATCGCAGTGCAGGTCGACGGCGGCATTCGCACCGGACGCGACGTCGTGATCGGCGCGCTGCTCGGGGCCGATGAATTCGGCTTCGCCACCGCGCCGCTGATCGCGGCCGGCTGCATCATGATGCGCAAGTGCCACCTGAATACGTGTCCAGTCGGCGTCGCCACTCAGGACCCGGTGTTGCGCAAGCGCTTCGTCGGCAAGCCGGAGCACGTCATCAACTACTTCTTCTTCGTCGCCGAAGAGGTACGGGAGCTGATGGCGTCGCTCGGCTATCGCTCGTTCGATGAGATGATCGGCCAGCGCCAGATGCTCGATCGGACGACGCTCGTCGAACACGGCAAGGCGCAGGGACTCGACTTCGCCAACCTCTTTCACAAGCCGATGCCCTGGCCGAACGACACGGTTTACCGCAGCCGCGCGCAGAACCATCAGCTCGAGAGCGTGCTGGATCGCCGCCTGATTGCCGAGACCAAAGGCGCCATCGAGGGTGGCAGACACGTTCGCCTGGATCTATCGATTCGCAATTCGGATCGCTCGACCGGAGCAATGCTGTCTGGCGAGATTGGCAAGCGATACGGGCACGCGGGCCTGCGCGAAGAGTCGATCCATATCAAGTTCAAAGGAACCGCTGGCCAGAGTTTCGGCGCGTTCCTCGCCAAGGGGGTGACCCTCGAGCTCGAGGGCGAGGCCAACGACTATGTCGGGAAGGGCCTGTCAGGCGGACGCGTCGTCGTTTATCCGCCGCAGGAGGCAAAGAAGCTGACGCCGGAGAAGGCGATTATCGTCGGCAATACGGTGCTGTACGGCGCGATCGCCGGCGAATGCTACTTCCGCGGCGTCGCCGGCGAACGGTTCGGCGTCCGGAACTCCGGGGCCATCGCGGTCGTCGAGGGCGTCGGCGATCACGGCTGCGAATATATGACGGGCGGCATCGTCGTTGTTATCGGCGAAACAGGCCGCAATTTTGCCGCCGGCATGTCCGGCGGCATCGCCTACGTTCTGGACGAGGATGGGACGTTCGCACAGCGGTGCAATCTTGCCATGGTTGAGCTCGAGCCGGTTGCGGCGGAGGAAGAGGTGATGCTGCGCCATCTCCATTCCGGCGGCGACCTGCAGGGGCATGGCCGGGTCGACGTGATGCGTGACGTGAGCCGCTTCGACGGCGAGCGTCTGCATCAGCTCATCGCCAATCACGCCCGCGCCACCAGCTCCGCCCGCGCCCGGCAGATCCTGGAGAACTGGGACTCTTATCTGCCCAAGTTCCGCAAGGTGATGCCGGTCGAGTACAGGCGCGCCTTGGCCGAACTCGCTGCGCAGAGCGGGCACGCGATGCTGGCGGCGGGAGAGTAAAAACCAAGAGACGCGGGTGTCGCCGGTTGCGGCATCCTGAGGTCGCGGTCCGGCATCAACCTTGCTAGGGAGGAGCCGGCGCGCGGACTGCGTTGGCTTGGCGCGTCGCGGTGGCGAAACAATCCGCGTTCTGTGATAGCAGCGCCTTTCTATCGCAAGGCGGGTAGTGCTTAGAGGCGTTGGACCATGGGCAAGGTGACGGGATTTTTGGAGATCGATCGGACGGAGCGGCGCTACGCCCCGGCCTCGGACCGCATTCGCCATTATCGCGAGTTCGTTCTCCCATTGAGCGAGGAGGCGACCCGCAACCAGGCGGCGCGCTGCATGAATTGCGGCATCCCCTATTGTCACAATGGCTGCCCGGTCAACAACCAGATCCCCGACTGGAACGACCTTGTTTACCGGGGCGACTGGGAAGAGGCTGCGAGGAACTTGCTTTCGACCAATAATTTCCCAGAATTCACTGGCCGAATTTGCCCCGCCCCTTGCGAGGCGTCATGCACGCTTAATATCCAGGATGCGCCGGTGACAATCAAGACGATAGAATGCGCGATCATCGATCGCGCCTTCGCCGAAGGCTGGGTCAAGCCCGAACCGCCGCCGCACCGCACCGGCAGGAAGGTTGCGGTCGTCGGCTCCGGCCCGGCCGGTCTCGCCTGCGCGCAGCAGCTCGCTCGAGCAGGTCACGAAGTCCATCTTTACGAAAAGCACGCCAGGGCCGGCGGGCTACTCCGCTACGGCATTCCTGATTTCAAACTCGAGAAGCGGCACGTCGACCGGCGCGTTGACCAGATGGCCGCCGAAGGCGTGGTGTTCCATTATAACGCTCATGTTGGCGTCACGGTCAGCGCCAAAACTGTGCTCGATGACCACGACGCGATCGCGCTCGCCGGAGGCGCCGAAACGTCGCGCGATCTTGCCGCGCCCGGCCGCGATCTTGCCGGTGTGCATTTCGCAATGGAGTTCCTGCCTCAGCAGAACCGACGCGTCTCCGGAGAGCCGGTCGGCACGAACGAGCCGATTCTCGCGAGCGGCAAGCATGTAATCGTGATCGGCGGCGGCGACACCGGCTCCGATTGCATCGGTACCTCGATCCGCCAGGGCGCGCTCAAGGTGACGCAACTCGAAATAATGCCAATGCCGCCAAAGGCCGAGGACAAGCTTGTTACTTGGCCGAACTGGCCTTTGAAGCTGCGCACGTCCTCGAGCCACGAAGAAGGGGCGGAGCGCGATTTCGCCGTCATGACCAGTGGGTTCGAAGGTGAAAACGGCGTTGTGACCGGATTGCACTGCGTCCGCGTCGATGATCGGCTGAAGCCGATCGAGGGATCGGAGTTCAAGCTGAAAGCCGATCTCGTTCTGCTCGCGATGGGCTTCGTCTCGCCGGTTAGGGAAGGGATGCTCACGGAACTTGGCGTGAAGCTCGACGCGCGTGGCAATGTCGCGGCCGACACCAACCGTTACGCCTCGTCGCTCGCCAAGGTCTTTGCCTGCGGCGATATGCGGCGCGGACAGTCGCTGGTGGTGTGGGCGATCCGGGAAGGCCGTCAATGCGCTGCGGCGATCGACGAAGCGCTGATGGGCTCTACGGTGCTGCCCCGATAGCTGGCACGCACGATCGGCGGCCCCCGAAGAGTCCGCCCGTCACTTAGGCGATTGATCAGGCCGGAATGCGGTCGTCGCTCGGGGTAGGCTCGCGCAGCACGTAGCCGCGCCCCCAAACAGTCTCGATATAGTTTCTGCCGTTCGAGGCCATCGCCAGTTTCTTGCGCAGCTTGCAGATGAAGACGTCGATGATCTTGAGCTCCGGCTCATCCATGCCGCCATAGAGGTGGTTCAGGAACATTTCCTTGGTGAGCGTCGTCCCCTTGCGCAGCGACAGGAGCTCCAGCATCTGATATTCCTTACCCGTGAGATGAACGCGGGCGCCGTCGACCTCGACAGTCTTCTGGTCCAGGTTGACGACAAGATCGCCGGTGATGATCACCGACTGTGCGTGCCCCTTCGAGCGTCGGACGATGGCGTGAATGCGCGCGACCAGCTCATCTTTGTGGAAGGGCTTCGTCAGATAATCGTCTGCCCCGTGGCCGAGGCCTTTGACCTTGTCTTCGATCCCCGCCATGCCCGACAAGATCAGGATGGGCGTCTTGATTTTGGTCACTCGCAAAGAACGAAGAACTTCATAACCGGACATGTCCGGGAGGTTCAGATCGAGCAGGATGATATCGTAGTCGTAGAGTTTTCCGAGGTCGATTCCTTCCTCGCCGAGATCGGTGACGTAGACGTTGAAGCTCTCCGACTTCAACATCAGCTCGATGCTTTGTGCGGTGGCGGCATCATCCTCGATTAAAAGTACGCGCATCTTCAGGTTCCCCGCCTCGCCCCTTGCTTCCTGACCGCGGTTTTATACGTCGCGTTCACCCCCAACCTGCGGTTGCGCGCGGTCGGCTTCAGACCCGTACTGATTCGTTTCTCACAGTGACGGGCATTAGTTAACAAAACATGATTCACTTACGCAAGCCTTCGAAGTTTACCGTGGAAGTCAAAAGCAAAACGTTGATCCCGTTCAGCTTCACGTTTTTCACCTCTCCATGTCGATCTATTAATTTCCTCCCATAAGTGATTCATTGGACTCATGGTTTTGCAGCCCTTTCACCGGCGCTGCCGCAGATTGGAGAAGCCCCAAATTTTTCGCCGGTGCGGCTCCCCAGGCCGGACGCGATTGTTAATGAGAGGCGTAAACGAACTGCTAATGGCGGGAAGCGATCCACATTCTTTGTGACGGTTTTGGCGGCGCGGGTAACAAAGGGGAAACCTTCCTCCGGCATCGTCCATAGGTCTCGTGATCGACGAAGCAACAAGGGCGGCGAGGCCCTGCCGTGAAAGTGTTGTAAGGAGCGCCCTCAAATGAAGTCGCGGGACACGCTGATCCGCTTCAAGCGCTTTCAGTTGGAAGAAAAGCGCCGCCGCGTCCGGCAGATCGAGATGATGCTCGCCGAATTCACCCGCATGTGCGGCGAGCTCGATCGCGAGATCGCCAACGAAGAGAAACGGACCGGCATCGCTGATCCCCGGCATTTCGCCTACCCGACCTACGCTCGCGCCGCGGCGGTCAGGCGCGACAATCTGAAGAGTTCGATCGCCGAACTGGCGGGTCAGATCGAGGAGGCCAAAGCGGCGCAGGAAGATGCGCAAGCGGAGCTCCTCAAGTTTGAAACAATCGAGGGCCGCGACAAGTCCAGCGATCGCCCGATAGAAGGGCTGGCGCGCGCTTAGAACCGCGCCAATCGCTATCGGATCCGAAGAGCGCTTGGCTCCTCGCAAATCCGCAATAAATTCCGGGCTTCCCACGTTGTGTTGCGGTGCGGCGCCCGATGCTCTATGCCTATGCCGGCTGCGCGTGGGCTTGCGCTTGATTTAAGGGGAAACGCAGGCCGAGGGGCAGAGCAGCCCTCCCGCCAGAGCCGACGGTCGTGGGGAAGTTTTCATGCTGATTGGAGTGCCCGCGGAAGCGGACCCGGCCGAGACTCGCGTCGCGGCAAGCCCGGAAACGGTGAGGAAATTTGTCGCGCTCGGGGCGGAAGTGGCGGTCGAGCGCGGCGCGGGCGACAAGGCCGGCATGATCGACGCGGACTATGAGGCCGCCGGCGCGCGCCTCGTCTCGGCGCCGGACGCGCTCGGCGCGGATCTCATTCTCAAGGTCCGGCGACCGACCGACCTCGAGATCGGCCAGATGAAGAGCGGGGCGGTCGTCCTCGCGGCCATGGATCCTTACGGACATCAAGCGGAGATCCAAGCGATGGCGAAGGCGGGGCTCTCGGCCTTCGCCATGGAGCTGATGCCGCGGATCACCAGGGCGCAGGCGATGGACGTTCTCTCGAGCCAGGCCAACCTTGCGGGCTACCGCGCGGTGATCGACGCCACGGCGGAGTACGGCCGGGCGCTGCCGATGATGATGACGCCGGCGGGCACGGTTCCGGCCGCAAGGCTGTTCGTCATGGGCGTCGGCGTCGCCGGGCTTCAGGCGATTGCGACAGCGCGACGCCTCGGCGCGATCGTCACCGCAACCGACGTCCGGCCGGCGACGAAGGAGCAGGTCGAGTCGCTGGGGGCCAAATTCGTCGCGGTCGAGGACGAAGAGTTCAAGCAGGCCGAGACCGCGGGCGGCTACGCCAAGGAAATGTCGGACGCCTACAAGGCGAAGCAGGCCGCGCTCGTCGCCTCGCATATCGCCAAGCAGGACATCGTCGTGACGACAGCGTTGATCCCGGGCCGGCCCGCGCCCCGCCTCATCAGCGCCGATATGGTGCGGTCGATGCGCGCGGGCTCGGTCATTGTCGACATCGCGGTGGAGCGCGGGGGAAACTGCGAACTCTCCCACTCCGGCGAAATGGTCGTGACCGAGAATGGCGTCAAGATTGTCGGCTATTCCAGCGTCACTCGTCTCGCTGCGACCGCGTCTTCCCTGTATGCGCGCAATCTCTACGCCTTCGCCGAGACCCTGATCGACAAGACGAAGAAGACGCTCGCCATCAACTGGGATGACGAGATCGTCAAGGCGACCTGCCTGACCCGTGACGGCGCGATCGTGCATCAGAGCTTTCAATCCCCGTAGACCTGCCCCTGAGGCCTGACCGGCCTGCCCCTTAAAACCCCGGAGAGCCGGATGGACACCCTCGACGCCGCTATCGCCAAACTCAGAGCCGCCGCCGACGCCGCCGAGCAGGCCGCCCAGTCCATGCACGCCTACAGCGAGCAGGTCGCCGCCGCCGGCCAGGCCGCCTCGGGCGGCGCGATCGATCCCTTCGTGTTTCGGCTGGCGATCTTCGCCCTCGCCGTGTTCGTCGGCTATTACGTCGTCTGGTCGGTGACGCCGGCGCTGCATACGCCGTTGATGTCGGAGACCAACGCGATCTCATCGGTCATCGTCGTCGGCGCGCTGCTGTCGGTCGGGGTCGCTGCGGTCGACAGCGGTTCGACGTTCGCGCGCTTTGTCGGCTTCATCGCCCTCATTCTCGCCTCGGTGAACATCTTCGGCGGGTTCCTGGTCACCGAACGCATGCTCGCGATGTACAAGAAGAAGGGCTGACGGACGTGAGCCCCAACCTCGCCGCCCTCCTCTATCTCGTCGCCGGCATCCTGTTCATTCTGGCGCTGCGCGGCCTCTCCTCGCCCGCCTCCTCGCGGCAGGGCAACCGCTTCGGCATGATCGGCATGGCGATCGCCGTCGTGACGACGCTGGCGCTCAAGCCTCCGTCCGGCGTGGTGTCGTGGCTCCTCATCATCGTCGCCGTCGCGATCGGCGGCGCGATCGGCGTCTGGCGCGCCCGCACCATCCAGATGACGGCGATGCCGCAGCTCGTGGCGATGTTCCATTCGCTGGTCGGCCTTGCGGCGGTGCTGGTCGCCGCCGGCGCCCTCTATGCCCCGCAGGCCTTTGGCATCGCCGAGGGCGACGAAATCCACCCGGCGAGCATCATCGAAATGTCGCTGGGGCTCGCGATCGGCGCGGTGACCTTCACCGGCTCGATCATCGCCTTCCTGAAGCTCGACGGGCGAATGTCGGGCGCGCCGATCCTGCTGCCGCAGCGCCATGCGATCAACCTTGGCCTCGGCGTCGCCCTGGTCGTCCTGATCGGGTTCTTCTACGCCACGCAGGCCGCGATCTTCTTCTGGCTGATCGCCCTCGTCGCGCTGGCGCTTGGCGTATTGCTCATCATTCCGATCGGCGGCGCCGACATGCCGGTCGTCATCTCGATGCTGAACTCTTATTCCGGATGGGCGGCGGCGGGCATCGGCTTTACCCTCGGCAACCTCGCGCTCATCATCACCGGCGCGCTCGTCGGCTCGTCGGGCGCGATCCTCTCCTACATCATGTGCAAGGGCATGAACCGATCCTTCGTCTCGGTCATCCTCGGCGGCTGGGGCGGCGAGGTCGCCGGGCCCGCGGGGACGAAGGAGTCGCGCCCGGTCAAGCAGGGCTCGGCGGAAGACGCCGCCTTCATGATGAAGAACGCCTCGAAGGTCATCATCGTGCCCGGCTACGGCATGGCGGTGGCGCAGGCGCAGCACTCCTTGCGCGAGATGGCCGATCTGCTCAAGAAAGAGGGCGTCGAGGTCAAGTACGCCATCCATCCGGTCGCCGGCCGCATGCCCGGCCACATGAACGTGCTGCTCGCCGAGGCGAACGTGCCTTACGACGAGGTGTTCGAGCTCGACGACATCAACAGCGAGTTCGCCCAGACCGACGTCGCCTATGTCATCGGCGCCAACGACGTCACCAATCCCGCCGCCAAGACCGACCCCAAGTCGCCGATCTACGGCATGCCGATCCTCGAGGTCGAGAAGGCGAAGACGGTGCTGTTCGTCAAGCGCGGCATGGGCTCGGGCTATGCCGGCGTCGAGAACGAGCTCTTCTTCCGCGACAACACGCTGATGCTGTTCGGCGACGCCAAGAAGATGACCGACGCCATCGTCAAGGCGCTTGCGCACTGAGCTTGACGCGAATGGACTGGCCCGGCTCGAGGAAGCGCGCCTTTGCCGCATTCCTTCTCGCCGGCCTCGCCTGCGGGGCGGCGCTGCCGCAGGGTCTTTCGAGCGAGGCTCCGGCGCTGCACGACAGGTTCCGCTGGCCGATCCGCGGGCCGATCCTGCACAAGTTCAAGAGCGGCGACAACGACGGCATCGACATCGTCGCCTCGGTCGGCGAGTGGGTGCATGCCGCCGCCGACGGCGTCTGCATCTATGCCGGCGAGGACATGAAGACCTACGGCAAGCTCGTGGTCATCCGTCACGCCGACGGCTATGTCACGGCCTACGCCGACAACAGCGAGCTCGACGTCAAGGAGGGCGACCCGGTCAAGCGCGGGCAGATCATCGCCAAGGCCGGCGCGAGCGGCGAGGCCGGCTCGCCGATGCTGCATTTCGAACTGCGCAAGGACGGCAAGCCCGTCGACCCGACGAAGTACCTGGTTCCGCTTTAGGCCATCGGTCGATCGAGGCGGTCCAGCCGGGCTGGCTTCCTTGGTTTTTCTTGGAGTTCTCGGATTCCTTGAATTTGCGGCGTCGATTTGCTTGGATTCGCTATTTGGATTTGCTTGGACTTCCTTGGATTCTCTCGTCCGAAGCGTGGCTTTTCAATCAGTTACGGCCGGCCAGCGACGAAGACTTTTCCCCGACCGCCCCGACCGAATATTCCACTCTTGTAGACCGATATTGGCATGCCTTGGCGTGGCGCGTTACGCAGGAATGCGCCTTTCGCGACTGCCTCGTCTTTGGGCGTCTCCGCCTGCATGGGTAGAACTCCCGCCGTCCGCCTTTGGTGGATTGCCGATGGGGGCGGCGTCCCAAGAGCGTATCACGAATTCTGTTTTTCAGGAAGAGTTTCTTCAGCACGATTTTGCCCGAGACGCGTCGGCCTCGGTCAATCCGGCGGGAACGATCGGGCGCCGGCGCTTCGCCTTCCGGCAGCGGCGAACCCGAGGGCGGCGAAGCCGAGGAACATCATCGCCCAGATGGAGAGCTCGGGCACGGGCATGGTCGGACCCGAGCTTGATGGCGCGGCCGTCGAACGACCGCTGCTCGCTTCGAACGCCTCCCTGGCGCTGTTGAGGACGAACGCGGCGTCGCCCATCCATCCTGGCCAGCCGGGCGCGCCGTCAAGTGTGATGACGGACTCGCCCCACTCCGCGGGGGAGCCGGACCCGTCAGCGCCGACCATGCTCGCCTCACCGGCGTTGTCGATGGCGTCGGCATAGCCCGGGCCGAGGTCGATGACGGCCTCGCCGCTCCACTCCGCGACCTGCGTCTGCGCCGGCGCCGCGCCGGCGACGACCATCGCCAACAAGCAAACGGCGGCGCAGACCGAAAATTTCGGCGGCTCCCACGGCAGCATCGGACGGCTCGAGACAGGCGGAGACAGCCGCCGTGGTTACTGTCGTTGCCTGTTGTGGGGCTGACGGGCGGGGCAAGCCCGCCGCGATTGCCCGGGCTGCCTGAGCGGTCTTGTCCCTGCTTATAAGAACATGCGCAAAATACCGTCTGATCGCTTGCCCGCGCGTGCGCTAGAGTGCAGGCGGTCGATGGCGGCCCCGAACAGGAGGAACGCGATGGAGATCAAGCGAAGCGGCTCTCAGCCTTCCGGCAGGGGGCCGGCGGAATGGTTCACCGGCGCGGTCCGCATCGATCCGCTGTTCAGCCCGCCCGAGCCTGCGCGTGTCGCCGGCGCCCTCGTGACGTTCGAGCCCGGAGCGCGGACGGCATGGCACACCCATCCGCTCGGCCAGACCCTGGTCGTCACCGCCGGCTGCGGGCGGGCGCAGCGCGAGGGCGGGCCGATCGAGGAGATCCGGCCGGGCGACGTCGTCTGGTTTTCGCCGGGCGAGAAGCACTGGCACGGCGCCGCGCCGACGACGGCGATGTCGCATATCGCCATCCAGGAGAAGCTCGACGGCAAGGCCGTCGACTGGATGGAGAAGGTCAGCGACCAACAATACCAGGCCTGATTTTCCGATCAGGACCTCAAGCATACGAGCGTAAAGACCCGCCGCCCCGACAGGCCCTCACACCTTCGGGACCGCCATCCCGCGCTTGACCGCTTCGCGCCCGCCGACCGCGTCGAGCCAGCGGCGGACCGCCGGTTTGGCGTCGATGATCGGTCCGAGCACGGGGCCGAGGAACGTGTTCGCCGCCACCATCCAGGGATAGGCGGCGATATCGGCGATCGAGTAATGGTCGCCGGCGAGATAGGGGCATTCCTCGAGCCGCCTGTCGATGACGCCGATCAGCCGCTCGTTCTCGTCGGTGAAGCGCTTGATCGCCAGGGGAGACTTTTCCTCCGAGCGGATGGCGAAGAAGCCGAGCTGGCCGAGGAACGGCCCGATGCCGCCGATCTGCCAGTTGAGCCACTCGAGCGTCCTGTAGCGTTCGGCCCCGTCACTGGCGAGCAGGCGGCCCGTCTTCTCGGCGAGATAGATGAGGATCGCCCCGCTCTCGAAGATCGACAAGGGGCCGCCGGGGCCTTCGGTGTCGACAATGGCGGGAATCTTGTTGTTGGGCGAAATCTTGAGAAACGCCGGATCGTGCTGCTCGCTCTTGCCGAGATTGACCGGATGGACGTTGTACGGCAGGCCCACTTCCTCGAGCATGATCGGAATCTTGCGTCCGTTCGGCGTCGTCCAGGTGTAGAGTTCGATCATCCGGCTCGCTCCAATTCTTCCATGGCCGCTGCGGGCGTTGCGCTCATGGACATAAGCCGCCCGGCGAAAATCGCTAGCCGCGGGTGCGTGTCTCGGTTTGAATTTCGGACATGGTGATAGCGCCCGTTGGCCGAGCGGCAGGACCGGGCGGGAAGCGGGCCTCTCCGGGCAGCCCTCTTAGGCCGGGCGTCCGGCCTGAGCGGGCTTTGTCGAACGCCCCGGAAGAACGTTGCGAGGGCCATACCGCAGCTCCTTCTGCGCCCATTTATTGCGTCACCGCGGGCAGTGCAGATTCGAATGGGTTTAAACCGGCCTTGTGTCATCCCGTTCGGGGCAACCTTGAAACACCATTTGGTACATTCTAAAACCGGAGTGAAAGCGCTTTCCCCGAGCCGACACAGAGTGGACACCCGATGCTGATTGAGGCCGAGACCGGAGGATGTTCGATTGTTCTGTTGGGCGGCTTCAATCCGGCCATTTTCAACCCGGATTGGTTTGTACGTTATGAAATTGCAACAGAAGCGGAGCGAAACGATTCCACAATCAATATCATTCATCCCGAAATCAGCAACTTTCGTCTCGGAAATAAGTTGATTCAGGCCGATCTCACCCGGTTTTCAGTTGATACCGCTGAAGGTCCGTGGGTATCAATTATGGATTTTGTTACAAAAACCTTCGGTCGATATTTAGTGCACACTCCGGTGAACAGAGTGGGGATTAACCGGCACGTGCATTTTGGGGTAGGGAGCGAAAAAAAGCGGAATGAAGTCGGGCGCTTACTGGCGCCAACAATTCCATGGGGTGAGTGGGGAAAGCGTATTGACGCCGCGCCGCAGAATCGCCGAGGCGGTTTCACGAATTTGACAATGCAAGAAAATCGTGACGGTGGAAGAGGAGCGGTTCAAGCAACAGTGCAGCCGTCTCTAGTTATCAAAGGAAACTCAGGGATATTTATCAACGTGAATGATGATTACGTTTTGCAAGGAGACGACGCTAAAAACGCAATGGCTGCTATGAATCTTGTCAAAGATGTTTTTGACAAATCCATTGCAGACTCTGAGTGGATTATCGATCAGGTGATGCATTTAGCCAAGGAAGGCGAATAAGGTGAGTCCTTCTCCGAACGTATCACAGGACCCTCGGTCGAGTCAGGCGATCTATGAAGCGGCTATCAAGTCCGCGAGCCGGATGGTCAAGTGGAAAGAAGCGATTGAGCATGTAAAACAAAACGCAGTCGTTTCGATTGATGCTCCTGCAGATCGGACAACCAGTTTTAAAAGACAAGAATTACCACGAATACAGCCAAGGCCGAAGCCTTCGAATGATCAGCTTGAATTTACGAAACTAATTTCCTTTGAACCGTTACAGGAGTGGGAGGGTATAGTACGTCAGGTAAATAAAGAAGTGTTCACGGCTACGTTACTTGATGTAACGGCTCGTCTTAGACACGAAGGAGAAATTGCCGATTTTCCAGTGGCTGACGTGTCCGAGGATGATAGACCATTTTTGAAACCAGGGGGTGTCTTCAGATGGTTAATAGGCTACGAGAGGCACCCTTCGGGAGTGAAAAGGCGGGTATCGAGTATAGTATTTCGTCGATTGGCAGAGTGGACGAATCGCGACCTGGTTCGGGCTGAAAAGGACGCTGAGGAACTGTTGGGGACAATTAATTGGGAATAATTTCTACGCCGCCTGAACCGAACGAAATTGAAGTTAGCATTTTTGGCCCTGGCTATGGAGAATGCTGTCTGATTCACTTCGGGGGCGGGTGGATCGTTATTGACTCGTGCATTGACGTCGAGAGCGGCCGTCCGGCCGTCTTGAGGTATCTTGAGGCGATCGGCGTGAACCCTGCACAGGCGGTGAAGCTAATTGTAGCGTCCCACTGGCATGATGACCATATAAGAGGCTTGTCTGCTGTTGTGAAAGCTTGTGGACAAGCGAGATTTTGTGCGTCGTCGGCTTTAAACAGAAGGGAGTTCCTATCTGTATTATTGGCGTACAACCAAAATAAGGGTATTCAGGCAGGTTCCGGCACCAGCGAGATAATTGCAACTCTGAGAGTCCTTCAGGGACGCGAACCGGCTTCACACCCGCTTAGAGCATTGGCGAGCACCCGACTCCTTCAGCAAGACGGAGCAGCCACGGGACATGGGCGGGCTGTCGAGGTATGGTCGCTTTCTCCGTCGAGCGCGCAATTTGACGAGTTCCTCAGAGAAATAGGCACCTTAGTCCCGGCGGTTGGAACTCCAAAGGCGCGAGCCACCCCAACTTCTCCGAACCATTTGGCTATCGTCATTTGGGTTTCCATAGGGCCAGATGCGTTACTTTTTGGGGCCGATCTCGAGGAGACGGGGAACCCGAATTTCGGTTGGTCAGCAATTGTGGCGAGCCAGACCAAGCCCGCGGGAAACGCGCTCTTCTTCAAGATCCCGCACCACGGGTCACAAACGGGTCATCACCTTCCCACTTGGCAGTCGATGGTTAGGGAAGACGCTCCCTGCGTACTCACGCCTTGGAAGTTTGGCCGCACCCTACCAACGCGCGCAGACGTGCAGCGCATCCTCCAACATACCCAACGTGGTTATTCGACCGCCGATCTTCGTTCGGAGCCCAAAGCGAAAAGGCCGTACCCGGTTGAGAAACAAATAAAAGAAACAACGAGACTCAAGCAGATTGCAACGGCGTTTGGACACATCCAATTCCGACGCCGTTTGACCGATGGACAGCCTGATGAGTCAATTCAACTCTCGAATAACGCTTGCAAATTAGAGCAACTTTTGGCAGTGCTCAAGTGAATATGTTTGCCTAAACGATTGTTGTCGCTTCGTCACACAGGCCTGGCGACACGGTCATTAGCGTGGCATAGCGGAGTGGCCCGTTGAAGCAAAATGGCCGAAAACACTTCGCGCGAAACGACGAGTAATGGGGAAGCAATGAAAAACGTGGTGGTCTGCTGTGACGGGACTGCCAACGAGTTCAGCAAAGATCGAACAAACGTTATCAAACTCTTTTTCACACTGCGGAACGATCCAACAAGACAGGTGGCATACTATCACCCTGGGATCGGCACCATGGAGCCTCCTGGTGCCCTCACAGGGCTAGCTAAAAGATTGACCCTCGTCGCCGATCAGGCGTTCGGCTGGGGGTTGGAGCGCGATATCCGCGACGCATACATTTTTATCGCAAACAACTTCGGGGAAGGCGATCGGCTCTTTCTCTTCGGGTTCAGCCGCGGTGCTTACACGGTCCGCGCCGTCGCATCGCTCCTTCGCATGTACGGGCTCACAGCGAAGGGCAGCGACGCTTTCGTCCCGTACGCAATCCGCATGTTTGCCGGGATCAATCGAAATGGCTCTGTCCGATCTCAGGCCAAGCCTGGAAAGGTGTCTCCGTTCAAACTCGCCGACGACTTTAAGCAAACCTTTTCCAGGGAGTGTCGGCCGTACTTCGTCGGAGTATGGGACACCGTCAGTTCGGTCGGGTGGATCGAAAATCCGCTGTGGCTTCCGTATTCGGCGGACAATGGTGACATTTGCATCGGTCGTCACGCGGTCGCAATCGATGAACGCCGCGCGTTCTTCAGAACAAATCTTTGGAGACCAAACGCATCCTCCGCTCAGAGTGGTCCTCGCGACTTGAAGCAGGTTTGGTTTCCCGGGGCACACGGTGACGTCGGAGGTGGGTATCCCGAGGCCGAGAGCGGGTTATCCAAGGTCGCATTGCAGTGGATGCTCTACGAGGCGGAGGCAGCTGGACTGATGATCGATGAGTATAGGATGGCAGTTGTCCTAGGTGAAACCGGAGGCGAGCATGTAAAGCCTGATCCACTTGCCACAATGCACCCCTCTTTGACACCCGTGTGGTGGCCAGCCGAATTCGTCTTCAAGCGCCATTACAATTGGACCAGTCAGCAATGGGAGCGAAGGATGAACCTTGGAAGACGTCGCACGATACTAGAAGGCTCCCTAATTCACGAAAGCGCCTTCCTTCGGGGGGCCGACTACGTAAAGCGGCTGCCAACGGTCCATCGACGCGTGAGAAGCGTTAGGCTGGGAAGGAAAGAATCAGCGCAGGATCGGACGGATGGCCGCGTTGCCTGACCGTTTTGGATGGGTTCTTAGAACCGTCCTTTTTTGCTGATGAGCGTCGCAAATGGCGCAACCCCACCTTAGCGCCTTCGTCTGCATTCCGGCGCATTCCTTCCGTACCGAGACCGATCGGGAACGGGCAAAGGGTCGAAATCCGAATCTCAAACTGAGACGCTTCCCCAGCCGGATTATCATTGTTCGCGGGCGCCGCTTCGGCTATCACCGCCGGCTTTGCTTTGTTCAGGCCGGGGTCGATCATGTTCGCGGCGGCACAATCGGTCAGACTCTCCGCCGGCCTCTCGCTCAGGCGCGAGATCGGCGCGACCGTGGCGCTGGGCTGGCCGCTGATCCTCGCCAATGTGGCAATCAATGCGATGACGGCGACCGACTTCATGATGCTCGGCTGGCTGTCGCCGCACGCGCTGGCGGCGGGCTCGCTCGGTTTCAACCTCTATATGCCGATCTTCCTGTTCGGCATCGGCGTCGTCAGCGCGCTGTCGCCGATCGCCGCAGCGAAGATCGGCGCCGCCGAGAAGGGCGAAGGCCTGAGGCAGGCGACGCACCAGGCGCTGCTGTCCGCGCTCTTCCTCGCCGCGGTCGCCTGGATCGGACTGTCGCAAACCACCCGGATCCTGGCGGCGATGGGAGAGCCGCCCGACCTCGCCCGCGACGCCGGGACCTACATGCTCGGCTTCCAGTGGAGCCTGGCGCCGGGCCTCCTCTATGTCGCCGGCCGCTCGGTGTTCGCCGCGCTCGAGCGCCCGCGCGCCGCGCTGATCGCCGGGCTCCTCGCCGCGGCGTTCAACGCGCTGGCGAATTACGCGCTGATCTTCGGCAAGCTCGGCATGCCGGCCCTCGGCATCTTCGGCTCCGGGCTGGCGACCACGCTGTCGCAGACGCTGATGTTCGCGCTCCTCGCCGCCTTCTCGGTGATCGATCCGCGCATGCGCCGCCTTCGTCTTTTCGCCCCGCCGTGGCGACCGGCGCGGCGCGAGCTCGCGGCGCTGTGGCGGCTCGGCCTGCCGATCGGGACGATGGTCGCGGCGGAGGTCGGCGTTTTCGCCGCCTCGACCCTGGTCATGGGCCTGATCGGCAGCGCGACGCTGGAGGCGCACACCATCGCGCTGCAGATCGCCTCGCTCGCCTTCATGGTGCCGCTCGGATTGGGGCAGGCGGCGTCGGTCAGGGTCGGGCGCGCCTTTGGCGCGCGCGACCCGGTCGCGATCGGGCGCGCCGGCTGGTCGGCTTTCAGTCTGACGATCGCCTTCGCCGCGGTGTCCGCAACCACGATGATCGCCGCGCCGCAGCTGCTCATCGCGCCGTTCATGGACGTCGAGGCGCCGGAGAACGCCGCCGCGGTCGGCATCGCCACGGCGCTGCTCAGGATCGCGGCGATCTTCCAGGTCTTCGACGCCAGCCAGGCGACCCTCGCCCAGATGCTGCGCGGTCTGCACGATTCGCGGGCGCCGCTGATCATCGCGCTCCTCGGCTACTGGGCGATCGGCGCGCCACTCGGCCTGGCGCTCGGCTTCGCCACGCCGCTCGCCGGGGTCGGCGTGTGGATCGGGCTGGCGGCGGGCCTGGCGGCGGTCGCGAGCCTCCTCCTGGCGCGTTGGCTGCACCGGGAGCGGCGCGGCTTTCTTCTCTCCGCCGCTTAGGGAGCGAAGGCCGCCGTCAGCGCCGAATCGGGGTCGGAGAGGTCGTCGATCACGTCGTAATGGTGGCGGCCAGGAACACGCACGCATTTCGCCGCAACGCCGAGGCCGCTCCAGATGTTGGCGATGAGCTCGCTCTGGCGGAGGAACTCCGGCCGTTCCTGGGCGCCGACCCAGGCGGCGACGATCAGGCCGGGCTGCGGCCGCAGCAGCGCCGGGCTCTCGGCCGCGGCTTCGGCTTCGTCGAGGCGCAGGGTCTCGTTCAGCCGGGTCTTCAGCAGCGGCCGGAGGTCGAAGAGCCCGCTGATCGGAGTGACCCGCTCGAGGCGCCGGCGCGCGGGCGCCGCCAGCGGCCCCGTGACGCAGGCCATCCTTGCGACGAGATGGCCGCCGGCCGAATGTCCGCCGAGCACGATCGGGCCGCCGACGCGGGCCCCGGCGAAGGCGATGGCGCGGGCGATTTGCGGCGCGATGGCGGCGATGCGGACCGCCGGCGCGAGGGCATAGCCCGGCAGGGCGACGCTCCAGCCCCGGCGCAACGCGCCGGCGCTGAGGTGGGACCAGAAGGACTTGTCGAAGCGCATCCAGTAGCCGCCATGGACGAAGACGGCGAGGCCCTTCGGCTCGCCCTCCGTCAGAAAGAGATCGAGCCGCTCCCGCTCGCCTTCGCCATAGCGCAGGTCGAGCTCGGCGCGTCCGCAGGCCCTCCGGTCGGCGGCGAATTCCGCCGCGCGCGCCGCCCAGAGCGCAGGGAAGACATCGGCGTCAGCGATATGCGACGCGTTCGAATAAGCGTCATCCCAGTCGACGATCAATTGGCCCCCCACGCGGCCGACCGCGCCTTTTCGGCGAACCGAGCGTATCGGTATCTTGCGCCCAGCGGGAGCCTGTTTGACGACGCCTCGCGCCGGGCGTCAGAATGTCGTCGTCGCGATTGATGAAGATCAGGGCCGGCGCGCAGAAAGTCCTAAAGGTTGGCCCTTATGTCACAGCAGCCAGAACCCCTTCTCCTCGATGTCGACACCGGAATCGACGACGCGCTTGCCCTGCTTTACGCTTGCGCCGCACCGCAGGCGCATCTTCTTGGCGTCTCGACCGTCGTCGGCAACGTCGGCCTCGCCGCGGCGACGCGCAACACGCGCGCGGTGCTGACGCTGGCGGGGCGAGGCGATCTCCCCGTCTGGCCCGGCGCGGCGATGCCGCTCGCGACCCCGGCCGGCGATGCGCGGCACGTGCACGGCGACAGCGGCCTCGGCCATGCCGTCCTGCCAGAGCCGCCCGAGCCGGCGCACACGAAAAACGCCGTCGACGCCATTGTCGCGGCCGCGCACGCGCATGAGGGCCGGCTCATCCTCGTCGCCACCGGGCCGCTGACCAACATCGCCCTTGCGGTCATGCGCGAGCCGGAGCTGCCGCGTCTCGTCAGGCGGTTCGTCATCATGGGGGGCGCTTTCGGCGAACCGGGCAACGTCACGCCATGCGCGGAGTTCAACATCTGGCACGATCCGGAGGCGGCGCGGATCGTCTTTCGCGCCTTCGGCGGCGTCGGCGGGACGCCGGTGGTCGCGGTCGGGCTCGACGTCACCCGCAAGACGACCTTCGATTCGAACGATATCGCCTCCTTCGCCGCCCGCGCCGCCGGCAAGCCGCGGGGCCAGGCGCTGACGCGCTTCATCGAGGATGCGTCGGGCTTCTATTTCGAGCGGATGGAGAAGCAGCACGGGCGGCGGATCCTCATCATGCACGATCCGCTGGCGGTCGAGGCGGCGGTCGACCCGACGCTCGTCGAAACGCGCCGGGCGGCTGTCGATGTCGAGACGGCCGGACGGCTTACGACCGGCGCCACCGTCGCCGACTGGCGCGGCCAGTGGGGCCGTCTCGCCAACAGCGAGGTCGCCGTCGCCGTCGACGCCGAGCGGGCGCGGAAGATGTTCTTCGACGCGATGCTGCGCCTGGCGGAAGGGGAGCCGTTGTAGACGCGCTCGGCGAGCGCGTCCGGCGCGGTCAGCGACCGTGTCGACAACAAGGTCAGCGCCGCTGACCTACCTACCGATTTTTCCCGTTTCCACCCTTGCGAGTCGAGCCGCACGCGCCAATCTGTCAGGGGCTCGAATTGACCGCCGCCGGTTGGCGTCGCGGCCTCGAGACTTTTGGAGGCTCGGTAATGGGCACGGCTGACAATGCGATGGGCGGCGGCTACGGCGCGCGGGAGTTCAGTCCCGGCGAATGGGCCAATGCCGGATGGCGGCGCCGCGGCGGTTCGCGCTGGACGGCGTTCGAGATCCTCGCGATGGTTCTCGGTTTCATCGTCTTCTGGCCGATCGGTCTGGCGATCCTCGGCTATATGTTCTGGCAGCGGCGGTACGGCGGCCCCGACCTGCAGAGTCTCGCCGCCAACAGATGGCAGGATGCGCGCACGATGATGGCCTCGAATTCAACCTGGAGTTCCGCGTGGGGCTGCGGCCGGTCTATGCGGCGGGCGAACCGCTTCTATTCGCCATCGACCGGCAATGCGGCTTTCGATGAATGGCGGACGGCCGAACTCGCCCGCCTGGACGAGGAGCGCCGCAAGCTCGACGACGCGCAGCGCGAATTCGCCGAATATGTCGAGGCGATCCGCCGCGCCAAGGACCGCGAGGAGTTCGAGCGCTTCATGACCGAGCGCCGCGCCCGGCCGGCCAACGGCGGCACGGAAGCCCACTGACTTTTCGCGAACGACGATTTGATCCCTCCTGCCGCAAGGCGGGAGGGATTTTCGTTGTCTTGACGTTGGCGTGGCGGGCGGTGCTATGGTCGGGGGCTTTTCTTCAGCCCCGGGAGCGTTCCATGCGCCGCGCAACGCATCTTCTCATCGCCGCCGGATTGGCTCTCGCCGCTTCGACGGCGCTCGCCTTCGCCAAGGACGGCGTGACGGTCGGCATGGTTCTCGAGCCGGCTCCCGGGCTCGACCCG
Organism: uncultured Alphaproteobacteria bacterium; assembly: GCA_963772555.1. Classification (GTDB taxonomy): domain Bacteria; phylum Pseudomonadota; class Alphaproteobacteria; order Rhizobiales; family Beijerinckiaceae; genus Roseiarcus. The sequence continues at coordinate 50,625 of CAVYXQ010000009.1, forward strand.
ACGACGGCGCCGGCCGCGGCGATCGGCCAGATCACTCACTACAACATCTTCGAGGGCCTGACGAAGATCAACGAGGACTTCTCGGTGACGCCGCTGCTGGCCGACAAGTGGGAGTTCTCGCCGGACCTCAAGACGCTGACCTTCACCCTCAAGCCGAACGTCAAGTTCCAGGACGGCGAGCCGTTCTCGTCGAAGGACGTCAAGTTCTCCTTCGAGCGTTTCGGCGCCAAGGATTCCACCAACAAGGACAAGGCCTTTTTCGCCTCGATCGAGTTCGATCGACACGCCCGACCCGATGACCGTCGTGCTCCATTTCAAGGAACCGAGTTTCCTCGCGCTCTTTCGCCTCGGCATGGAGACGGCCGTGATCCTCGACGAGAAGAGTGCGGCCACCGAAGCGACGAACCCGGTCGGCACCGGTCCATACAAGTTCGCCTCGTGGACGAAGGGCGCCTCGATCACGCTCGACAAATGGGACGGCTACCGCGATCTCTCGAAGATAGCGCTCGAGCACGCGACCTTCCGCTTCATCTCGGATCCCGCAGCTGAGGTCGCCGCGCTGCTCGCCGGTGACGTCGACGTCTTTGGCGCACTGCAAGACGTCAACGCGCTCGGTCAGTTCAAGAGCAATCCGCGCTTTCAGGTGCTGATCGGCGGCACCGAGGGCAAGGTGATCCTGGCGATGAACAACAAGCGGAAGCCGCTCGACGATCTCAAGGTGCGGCAGGCGATCGCCTATGCGATCGACCGCAAGGCGATCATCGACGGCGCGATGGACGGGCTCGGCACGCCGATCGGCAGCCACCTGACGCCGAACGATCCGGGCTACATCGATCTCACCGGCATGTATCCGCACGATCCGGCGAAGTCGAAAGCGCTGCTCAAGGAAGCCGGCGTGACCACGCCCCTCGACCTCAGCCTCGTCCTGCCGCCGCCGGCCTACGCGCGCCAAGGGGGACAGATCATCGCCGCCGAACTCGCCGACGTCGGCATCACCGCGAAGATCCAGGAAGTCGAGTGGGCGCAGTGGCTGTCGGGCGTCTACCACGACAAGAACTACGACCTGACCATCGTCTACCATGTCGAGCCGCTCGACATCGGCATTTACGCCAACCCCAACTACTACTTCCAGTACGACAGCCCGGCCTTCCAGGCGATCTACGCCAAGGTGACCTCCGCCCCCAACATCGAGGCCCTCAAGGCGGCGCTGGGCGAAGCGCAAAAGAAGATCGCCGAGGATTGCGTCAATGGCTTCCTGTTCCAGTATCCGAACGTGACGGTGGCGGACGCGAAGCTGAAGGGCCTGTGGAAGAACGCGCCGATCTCAGCGACCGATCTCTCCGCGATGTCCTGGCAATGAGCGAAGGGAAGAAGGGCAGGGGCTGAGTGCAGCCCTTCCGTCTCACGGCGCTCGAGCTTCTCAAGGCCTATCGGTCCCGTGCGCTGTCGCCGGTCGAGACGATGGCTTCGGTGATCGCGCGCGTCGAGGCGTTCGAGCCGCATATCGCGGCGACCTTTCTCTATGCGCCGGAGCGCGCGCTGAACGAAGCGCGCGCCTCCGAAGCGCGCTGGCTGAAGGGCGAGCCGATCGGCCCGCTCGACGGCGTTCCGGCGACCGTCAAAGACACGATCGCCACGCGCGGCGACCCGACCCCGGTCGGCACGGCGGCGGCCGACATGACGCCGGCGGAGGCCGATGCGCCGCCCGCGGCGCGCCTGCGCGAGGCGGGCGCGATCCTCTTCGCCAAGACGACCATGCCCGACTATGGCATGCTGTCGTCGGGCCTCTCGAGCTATCACAAGCTCGCGCGCAATCCCTGGCGGCTCGACCGCAATCCCGGCGGCTCGTCGTCGGGGGCGGCGGCCGCGGCGGCGGCGCAATACGGGCCGCTGCACATCGGCACCGACATCGGCGGCTCGATCCGGCTGCCGGCCGGCTGGTGTGGGCTCTTCGGCCTGAAGCCGAGCGCCGGGCGCGTGCCGATCGATCCGCCCTATATCGGCCGCGTCGCCGGTCCGATGACGCGCGAGACGGCCGACGCGGCGCTGATGATGGCGACGCTCTCGCTGCCCGACGCGCGCGACTATACGGGCCTTAAGTTCGAGTCGCTCGACTGGGCGGTCGAACCGGCGAAGCTCGAGGGCCTGCGCGTCGGTCTCATGGTCGAGGCGGGTTGCGGAGACAAGGCCGCGCCGCATGTCCTGGCCGCGGTCGAGCGGGCGGCGCGCGACTTCGAGCGGGCAGGGGCGGTCGTCGAGCCGCTCGCGCCTTTCCTCACACAGGAGGTGCTGGATGGCCTCGACCATTTCTGGCGCATGCGCTCGCTGATCGACATCGAGGCGCTCACGCCGGAAAAACGCGCTGCCGTCCTGCCGTTCATCCGCGACTGGGCCGGCTCGGCGGACAGCTTCTCGGGGCGGCAGGTGTTCCGCGGCTTCAGCCGGATCCCGGAGATGCGCAGGGCCGCCGTCACCGCGACGGCGGGCTTCGATTTCGTTCTCAGCCCGACCGCCCCGATGACGGCGTTCCCGGCGGAATGGGCGATGCCGAGCCGCGATCCCATGAATCCGTTCACCCACATCGGCTTCACCGTCGCCTTCAACATGTCCGAGCAGCCGGCGGCCACGATCAATTGCGGCTTCGACGACGAGGGTCTGCCGATCGGCCTGCAGATCGTCGGCCGCCGCTTCGATGATCTCGGCGTTCTCGCGCTCGCCCGCGCCTACGAGGCGATCCGCTCCGCCCCAATGCGCCCCTGGCCCGAGCCGCCGGCGGCGTGAAGGGAGTTCACCAGCTTTCAGGCCGAACGGCTGCGGGACGTTTCGGGCCCGATTTGCCGCGCGGGACCGGCGAACAATTTCTTGTCAAACTCGGAAATTGGTTCTATCTTTGTTCTCGCCGCCGCAACGAAGAGCCGCTTTGTCCGATCCTGCCGAGCCCCCTGTCATCCGCCGCGAATGCTCGCTTGAAGCCTGACCGGCGCGCCGAAGGAGTTACAATCGGTTTTTCCCTTTTTCCAGTAACTGCCAAGCCGGGGCGCGTCTATCGAAGCGCGCAGAGCGGCGTTGTAGCCGCGCTCGGTGAGCGCGGCCGGCGCGGTCAGCGACCGCGCCTACAAATGCCCCGCGCCCCGATGTTTTCGCCACGGGCATAGCCTCGCTTGGGAGTTACTTTTTCCTTTTCCCTTACGTTCGGTAACCGGGGCAAATTCTCGGGCGGAGGGGGGAGTCAGTGGCGACAAAGTGTGATTCAAGCTTGGGATGGCGGCGCGCATCCCTGATTCGCTTGATCGGCTTTCGCATGACGACCTGCTCGGCGTGGTGCGCGATCTAATCCATGAGGTGAAGCGGCTTGGGGCGGAGAACGAGAAGCTGGTCGGCGCGTTGGCCAAGCTGAAAGTCGAGCATCAGGCGGTCAAGGACGAGCTTGCGCGGCTGAAGCATTTGCCGCCGCGTCCGCCGGTCAAGCCGTCGGGCATGGACAGGGCGACGGACGCGAAAGGGCCGCAGGCCGGGGGCGGCGAGAAAGGCGGGCGCTCGACGCAGCGGCGCGGCAGCCAACTCGACAAGCTGACGATTGGCGCGACGGTGGTGGTGAGGGCAAATGCGCCGGCGGGCTCGCGCCGCAAGGGCTACGAAGAGGTGGTGGTTCAGGACTTGAGCCTGACGCCGACGGTGACGCGCTACCGGCGTGAGCGGTGGGAAACGCCGGACGGCGAGACGGTCGTCGCCCATCTCGGTTCCGGCATTGTCGGGGGTTATGGCCCCAACCTGAATCGCCTGGTCTTGACGCTGCACTTTGCCGGACAAATGACCTGCGAGCGGATCGTTGCGCTGCTCAATGGGATGGGCGTGGTGATTTCGAAGCGGCAGGTGGTTCGCCTGCTGACAGTCAAGCTGGAGACGTTTCGCGCCGAGGATGCGGCGGTGCTGAAAGCCGGCCTGAGCGGCGCCTATGTCACGGTCGACGATACGGGGGCGCGCCACGCCGGCAAGAGCGGCTACACCACGCAGATCGGCTCTTCCAACTTCACCGCGTTTCGCACGGGGCCCTCCAAATCGCGTCTGGCGTTTCTGTCGCGGCTTTGCGGCGGAACGTCGCTCTGGGTGATCAACCAGGCCGCGCTCGACTATATGAAAGGGCGCGATCTGTCGCAGATCGTGATCGACAAGTTCATCGCGCATGAGGCGCGCATCTTCGCCTCCTCGGGCGAGTGGGAGCGCCATTTGCAGGCGCTGGCTTTGGGCGCGATCAAGGTCCTGCCGGATCCCGTCTTGATCGCCAGCGAGGCGGCGCTGTGGGGCGCAGTCCATCATCAGGGCTTGCTGCAGGGCACGGTGATCGTCTCCGACGACGCCGGCCAGTTCCGCGTCGGCGTGCACGCGCTGTGCTGGGTTCACGCCGAGCGGCTTGTTCACAAGCTCATTCCCGCCAACGACAAGCAGCGCAACGCCGTCGAGGTCGCCAAGCGGATGATCTGGTGGTTCTATCGTTGCTTGAAAGACTACAAGCTCGCGCCGGACACCGAACAGGCCGAGTTCTTGCGCTCCCGCTTCGACCGCATCTTCAAGCGCGCGCGAACCGGCTACGCCACGCTCGACAGCCTGCTCAAACGCCTTCATCGCCACAAGGACGAGTTGCTGCGCGTGCTCGAGCGGCCAGAAATCCCGCTCAACACCAATGCCTCGGAAAACGACATCCGCGCCTTCGTCACCAAGAGAAAAATCTCTGGCGGAACTGTCTCCGACAAAGGCCGCGACGCCCGCGACGTCATGCTCGGGCTGGCCAAAACCTGCATGAAATTGAAAGTGTCGTTCTACGCCTTCATCGGCGACCGACTGGGACTTCCAGGCCCAAAAATTCCAGACCTCGCAACCCTCGTCAGTCCAGCCCCTGCTTGAACCAGCCCAAGCCCGCCCGGCAATTTGCCCCGGTTGCGTCCGTTCGCCCGCAACCCTTTGATTAATCACGATTCCGGGCAAGAAATTGCAATTTTTGGCAGAAATTTGCAGCTCTTTTGCAGCCTTTGGAAGCTCGATGGAAATGTTTGGCAGGCTTAGGGAAAGAAACGGAAGGAAGAGAGCCGTCAGCGTCGGGGAGTTCAAGTCCAGGCGGACAACCCAAGCGCGGCGCGAGCAGCGCCCTCACGCCGTCTCGCGCAGAACCCGCGGCAGCGGGAAAGCCATCGAACTCGCTCGTCGTGGTCAGGGTCTCGAGCACGATGTCGAAGCGTTGATCGAGCGCCTCGAGCACGCGCTTGACCAGCGTCTCCGGCGCCGAGGCGCCCGCGGTGACGGCGACCGACGTCACGCCCAGAAGCGTCTTCCAGTCGATCCCCGGCGCGTCGGCGACGAGCTGGGCGGTGGCGCCTTCGCGTTCGGCGGCTTCGCGCAGGCGCTGGGAGTTGGACGAGTTGGCGGCGCCGACGACGATCACCGCTTCGACCTGCCGCGCCGCGGCCTTGACGGCTTCCTGGCGGTTCGTCGTGGCGTAGCAGATGTCCTCCATCGGCGGCGCATGGATGGCGGGAAAGCGTGCCTTCAGGGCCTCGACGATCTCCCGCGTGTCGTCGACCGAGAGCGTCGTCTGCGTGATATAGGCCATGGGGCGCCCGTCGTCCGCCGGCAGCGCCCTGACCTCGTCGATGGAGCCGACCAGCGTCACCGCGCCGTCCGGCAATTGGCCCATCGTTCCGATCACTTCGGGGTGGCCGAGATGGCCGACGAGGATGATGCGTCGCCCGCGCCTGTAATGCGCCTGCGCCTCGCGATGCACTTTCGTCACCAGCGGGCAGGTGGCGTCGATGGTGAAAAGGTTGCGCGCCGCGGCTTCTTCCGGCACCGCCCTGGCGACGCCATGGGCGGAAAAGACGACCGGACGCCCCCCCGCCGGCGCTTCGCTCAGCTCCTCGATGAACACGACGCCCCTGGCCTTGAGCGAGTCGACGACGGATTTGTTGTGCACGATCTCGTGCCGCACATAGACCGGCGGCCCATAGAGCCTGAGCGCCCGCTCGACGATGTCGATGGCGCGCACGACGCCCGCGCAAAAGCCGCGCGGCTCGCAGAGGACGACCCGAAGGGGTGGTTTCATCGACGTCGCGCCGGCTCGGATCATGCGGCGCACCGTTGGTCGGGCGGAGCCGGCAAGTCAAGCGAGGCGGTTTCACAAACGTTCGAGGCCGGGCGAGGACCAAAGGCAAGGCCGAGCGCGACATCGGCTATGTCTGGCAGCCTCGGCGTCGGCGATCGCGCGATGGGAGCTGCGAAGCCGCCGGGGGTCGCGCGGGGGCGGGTCCCCGGTCCGTCGGTCCCAACAATTTGAGGGCCGCTTCCTGGCGGAGGCTTGCAGATTTCGGATCGAAACGTTAAAAGTAGACAATATCACTACATTATGGAGCCTGTCGTGGAAGAAGCCGTTTCGGCCGCGGACGCCAACCGGAGGTTCTCCCTCCTTCTGCGCGGGGTTCGGGAGGGACGCAGCTATATCGTAACCAGCCACGGAAAGCCGATTGCGCGGCTCATTCCGGCCGGCAGGCGCGACGCCGTGGCGACCGGCGCACGTTCAGTCCTGCTATCCCGCCTTGAAAAGCAGCCTGTCATCCATGCGCGCCGATGGACACGCGATGAACTCTATGAGGACGATCGTTGAAGATCGCGCTCGATACGAACGTGCTCGCCTACGCGGAAGGGATCAATGGGGCCGATCGGCGTAAAGCCGCTCTGGCCCTCATCCGCGGACTGCCTCAAGAGGCAGCAATCGTCCCGGTGCAGGTTCTTGGCGAGCTTTTCAATGTCCTGGTTCGCAAAGCCGGAAAGTCGCGAAGCGACGCCCGCGAGGCCATAATGAGTTGGCGCGATACGTTTCCCAGCGTCGAGACGTCGCCCGAAGCGATGCAGGCGGCGATCGATCTCGCGACCGACCATCAACTGGGGATATGGGACGCGGTCATCCTCTCCGCGGCATCGCAGGCGGGTTGTCGTCTGCTTTTGTCCGAGGACCTTCAGGAAGGCTTTACCTGGGCCGGAGTGACCGTCGTCAACCCCTTCGCCTCGCCACGGCACGCCCTGCTGAATGCTCTGTTGGAGGGGGGCGGCGAATGATCGGAACATCGGCCAGCCGAGGCGCAACATACGGCTCGGAGGCGGGGCCGCCTCGCCCGCTGGAACACCTTCGATGAGTCCCCGCGACATGAACGCGAGCGTTTCGCTCGCGGAGGAGCTGGCGAATTTCGTCAAGGGATAGGTCTAACCGAGCTCCCACCGCTCGAATTCATCGCCATGGCCTCAACGGTGATGATCATATGGGGGAGATCGACCTCTCGCTTGGCTCGGTCGCCGGCTTCACGGGAGCGCTGCTAGCGATGATGCTTGCCAATGAAGGCGTGCCCTCCGAAAGGGCAGCTTCCGCTTCTGCAAAGCGCTCGCGCATGACCTTCTTCAATCGACCCGGGTCCCGGGCCACAGCCATCCGGAAGGCGCCTACTTCGAGGATTTCCCGCAACTCGCAAATTTCTCGCAGCTCGGTCACGTCGAACTGGAATACGAAGGCGCCTCGCTGGGGCTGAATCTCGACGAGCCCTTCCATTTCCAATCGCTGAAACGCTTCGCGCACCGGGGTGCGGCTCACCCTAAGCTCCGCGGCGAGATCTCCCTCGGAGAGTTGCTCGCCAAGCGCCAGCTTGTCCGTGATGATCAGATCCCGGATCTGTTCGGTCACGAGATGTGCAAGCGACTGCGTGCGTCTGTTGCGATCGAGGATTGTGGCGCCCACGGATTAGGATCCGCTCACCGGAGTGACCGCGCCCGACCCTTTGAACCAGGAGACGAGGTTGGCGAGAACGTTCTCACCCATGGCTTCGAGCGTCTCGGCCGTGGAGCTCGCAATGTGCGGGCTCAGGACAACATTGTCCAAAGATTTCAGCGCGTCCGGAATGTGCGGTTCGTCATTGAACACATCAAGCCCGGCCCCCCCCAGCCTGTCTTCCTGCAAAGCAGCGATCAGTTCGGGCTCATCCACGAGCCATCCCCGCGACACATTGACGAACACGCCCTGCGGGCCGAGCGCATCGAGCACAGCCCGCCCGACCAACGGCTCCCCCAGGCCTTTTGGCTGCCCCGCAGCGCAAAGAAACAGAATATCGGACCGTGCGGCCAGGGTCTCCATATCGGCCACCCGCCGATAGGTTACATCCCGAGACACGGGATCGACATAGGCGATATCCACCTTGAATCCCTCGAGGCGCCGCGCGACTTCGATGCCGATCCGGCCCAGGCCAATGATGCCCGCGCGCATGCCCGTAAACTTGCGCCCCGCGGGCATCCGTCCCTGTTCCCAGCGGCCTTCCCGCGCGTAACGGTCCGCTTGGGGCAATTGCCGGCAAACCGCGAGAGCAAGCCCTAGCGCCAGATCGGCCACGTCGTCGAACAGCACTGTCGCGGTGGTCACAGTGATGCCGCGGGCTCGGCAGGCGGGGATATCTGTCGTCTCGAGCCCCACTCCATGGAGCGCGAAAATCTCAAGGTTGGGCATGCGGTCGATGTGCTCGCGAGTCAGACCGGCCATGCCGTGGCCGGCCGCCCCCCTGATCCTGGGGCCGATCTCGTCGAGAGCGGCAAGCGGATCCGGCGCCGCATGGACTTCGTGCACGACGAATTGCTTCGACAGGGCTTTGACCAGGGCAGGACGAAGGGAGCCGATGAGCGCGATCTCGACGGCATGCCCGCTGGCTTCCTCAGGAGTCATTTGGTTCTCATCCCGTTCGATGGTCCCGGCGCAGCCGGGACAGTCTGCCTTCACGCCTCAATGGACTAGATTGCGGGGCGTGCCGGCCCAAAACGCCTCTATGTTGTCGATCAGCTGATCCGCAAGCGCTTGGACTGCCTCGAAGCTCGCCCAGGCGACATGGGGGGTGAGAATGAAGTCGGGACGGCCGAGGAGCGCCATGAACGGATGGTCCGGAGATGGCGGCTCGCTCGTGACCACATCGAAGCCCGCGCCGGCGATGCGGCCCGCAAGAAGCGCCTGGGCCAGGGCGGCTTCGTCAACAAGCCCGCCCCGCGCCGTGTTGATCAGCAAGGGCCGGCGCTCCATCAGAGCGAATTCCGCCGCGCCGATCATGTTCCGCGTGGACGGCATCAGCGGAGAATGCAGGGTGATGACATCGCTTCGACGCAGCACTTCCTCGAAAGGCGTATAGAGCGGCCCCATCCCGCTCACGCCCTTGTAGGATGAAAACAGCACTGTCATGCGGAAGCCGCGGGCAAGGTCGGCGACCGCTCTCCCGAGGACGCCGTCGCCAATGATGCCGAGTGTCGATCCGGCGAGGTCGTTGATCGGGTAATCGAAGTAGCAGAACTGGCCAGCCCGCTGCCAACCGCCCCGCTGAACCAACTCGTGGTAGGCAAGAATGCGGCGTCGCAAACCGAGGATCAACGCGAAAGTGTGCTCTGGAACAGCGTTGATCGCGTAGTCCCGGATATTGCAGACGCCGATCTCGCGTTCCGCACAAGCGTCGAGATCGACCACATCGGTCCCTGTCGCGGCCACGGCGATCAACCGAAGCTGGGTTGCGCCGGCGAGCGCCTCTCGCCGCACCGGGACCTTGTTGGTGATGACGATGTCGGCCTCGGCGATCCGATCGGCCACCTCGTCCAGCCTCGTGCGGGGAAAGGAAAACAGTTCGTGCGGGAAGCTCGGCTCCCGCAGCCACACCCGGTCCGGCAGCGTTTCGCGATCCAAGATGACGATACGGGCAAGATCGGCATGCACGGCGGTCATTGTTGAGATCCAATCGGAAGGGGGTTGCAAAGAGAAATCATCCTAACCCTTCAGTTGTCTCTGACGCCAAGGACGCTGTTCTGTTCCTGGTCAATTAGGGCGCCCGTCATCGGGACCGAGGCGTCGCTAAGCAAGAAAATCGAAAGCCTGGCAACGTCCTCCGGCTTGATCAGGCGACCCCAGGGCATCCGCACCTCTGCTTCTTTCAGCCAACGCTCGCCCTTGCCGAGCTTCACGCTCTGCATGGCCCGTTCGCCGGGCGTGTCGGTCCAGCCGAGATTGATTCCGTTTACCCGGATACGGTCGAAGCGATGGGAGAAAGCGGCGTTTTTCGTCAGCAGAACCATGGCGGCCTTGGTCGCGGCATAGATCGCCAGATCAGGTGAGCCCCCATGCGCATTAACCGACAGGATGTTCACGATCGAGCCCGGCGCTTGCGCTGCCGCAAATGGCGGATGAGGCTCTGCATCAGGAACATCGGGCCGCGGGTGTTCACCGCAAAAAGATGATCGAAAAACGCTACATTCGCCTCAGCAATCGAGCCCCGGTCGCTGAGCGCCGCAGCGTTAACCAGACAATCCATTCGGCCGAAGCGCTCGAGGCCGGCCGCCGTGATCCGATCGGGCATCGTCGGATCGCCGAGATCCGCGGCAACGAATAGGGACGGCACACCCAAAGCCTCCACTTCCGCGGCCGCTTCAGCCCCTCGCTGCCGATCGCGGCCGGTCAGCACAATCCCGCTCGCGCCTGATCGCGCCGCTTCGATCGCGACAGCTCGACCGAGACCCTGCGTTCCGCCCGTTATCAGCAAAACCTTGGCGTCGACCCGGATTTCCATTCTCTCTTCCTACCTCCGCGGCGTTCTGGCCGTTGATAAAAACTTGACATATGGTAGTACGCCGAAACCACGGTCATGATCAGGGCGGGCGGCCAGTCTCTTCTCGGACGGGTCAGCCCGGATGCGCGCATCCGAATGGGCGGGAGCGGCCGGTTTGCCGTCGACGCCCGCAAAATCTGCCTTTTCGACCGCGCAACGGAAGCGCTGATCGACGCCGCGGTGCGGTAGCCCACATTGCCTCCCCGAAGTGAATCACAACCGTGCGGCTGCCGCGCTGCAGCAAGGAGAATCCGATGCCCAACAGAGTGAAGCAGGCCTGGAGCCATGGCAAGACGGTCATCGCCGGCTGGTTGTCGATCCCATCGGGCTATTCCGCCGAGGTGATGGTCAAGGCGGGGTATGACGCGCTGACGGTCGACATGCAGCACGGCGTCCAAGATTACCATTCGCTCGTAGCGTGCTTCCAGGCCATGACTCCGCAGGGTCCGGTGCCGATGGCGCGCGTGCCCTGGAACGAGCCGGGCACGATTGGCAAGGTGCTCGACGCCGGCGCGGCGGGCGTCATCTGCCCGATGATCAACACGCCAGAGGAAGCTCGCGCACTTGTGGTAGCGATGCGTTACCCGCCGCTGGGCGCGCGAAGCCACGGTCCGATCCGCGCCGGCACATACGGCGAGGCGGGCACCTATTACCGGACCGCGAACGCCGACATCATTTGCATGCCCATGATCGAGACCGAGCAGGCGGTCGCCAACATCGATGCTATCCTCGATGTGCCGGGCATTGACGCGGTTTACATCGGACCCGGCGATCTCGGGCTTTCCATGGGTCTGGCCCCTGCCCTCGATCGCGAAGAACCGGAGATCCTGGAACATTACGAGACGGTTCTCAGGGCCTGCGAAAAGCGGGGCATCTATGCGGGCCTGCACACCGCGACTGCAGCTTACGCGGCGCGCATGATGCAGATGGGGTTCCGCTTCGTCGTGCTTGCCAGCGATTCCGTGATCATGCTGCGAGGCGCCCGAGCCGAGGTGCAGATTATGGAGGAGGCCCGAACGAAGCATCAGGCGCGAAGAAATAAAGCTGCGCAAATCGAGCAGATCAGCTAACGCTCGCGCGGATTATCTGGTGCAGATTCGCACTCGAACCGGGTCTGATTTACTTTTGGTGCGCGCGCCGGGCGACTGCCGAGCCTATCAGGCCGAGCCCGGCCAGCTGTGCAAGAATCGTAACGATGCCGACGAGGCCGAGTGTCAGGAACACGTCGGACGAGTGCGCGCCGACCACGACGAACACAACCAGGAGGAACACGGCCGAATGCGCCTCCTTCGAGGGTTGCTGATAACTTCGCGCCATCAGCTCCCTCGGTATGAGGTTGAAACACAACCGAAAAGGATGCAAGGAACCCGGTCCCTTGCATTATTCAATCGGTCATTGGAATTCCGGTGCTAAAGTCGTCATGCCCTTTTGTAAAGAACAGCATTGAATTCAAGTTGACTGTACCAGAACTGTCGATAGATCGCTTTCCGATCGTTGGAATATCGACGGTAACCCCAGGTTTATTTTCAATCTTTTTTGACTTCAACAAAATACCGAGATGAGTTGCCATGTAGCCGAATTTGTAGGGACTCCAGAGAGCGTATTGCTTGCAAGTACCATTATCAAGATAAGTTTTCATTGTGCTCGGTAAGGCGAATCCTGTTGAGAAAACCTTTCCGCTCCGACCCGTGTCCTGAATTGCTTTGTTTATGGCTGGATTGCTGATGCCCGACCCGCTGATGAAGAGCTTGAGGTCGGGGTGCGCTTCCATGGCGGAACTCGCGACAGCATAGCTTTTGTCCGGATCGTCGTTTGCGTACAGCGTGTCTATGAACTGAATGCTCTTGTATTTGGGATCTTTCGCGATCAAATCATCGAGCGCCTTCTTCTGCGAGATAAAGTTGGCTACCGTCGGCGTCGGCGCGACCCAGATCGACTTGCCGCCGTCCGGCGCGTTGGCGAGTGCGCTCTCCAGCATGGCCTTCGCCTGGACCTCAAACGGCGCCATGTTGACGAAGAGATCCCGGCCCGCGGGCGCCACGTCTGAATCGAAGGTGACGACAACTGCGCCTCGTTGTCGAGCCTGCTTGAGAACAGGCACAGGCGCGTTGAGGTCGAGCGCCGCCGTGACGATCACGTCCGGCTTCTGCGGGAGGATGTTCTGAAGGACTTGTACTTGTCCTTCGACATCGGCCGTCGTCGTACCAACATAGGTCTGCACCGCGCCGAGCTCCTTGCAGGCTTGTTCTCCGCCTGCACGCGCCAGCTCGAAAAAGACGAAGCCGGTGAACTTGGGCACGTTGAACACGCGCAATGGGGTGTCCGCAGATGCCTGCGCAAGAATGGCTCCCGTCCCGGCGAGCATGTCGGCGATTGCAGGCAGCCCTACTCCGGCGCCCATCGCCAATTGCAGCCACCTCCGCCGGCTGAATTGCCCATTCGGCAGGCTCTCGGTCAGATAACGCAGTTCGTCTTTGCTTCTCATCGTCTCCTCCTTCGTTCTATGAACAAACGACCGGCGCGCCAGTCGCTCGGCCTTCTCTAAACCGGACCGCGGCTCACGCGGCTCCGGACCAAGTCCCGCCACAGCGACGGGATGTTCGGAATGAGCACGCTCAGCAGAAGCAATGAGCCAATCACGAGCGTCTGCACGGGCCCCGGATAGTTGGCCAGACCCATGCCGTTCTTGAGAACTCCAAGCAGAACGAGGGAAAGCAGCACGCCACCGACGTTGCCCCGCCCGCCGAATATGTCGACGCCGCCCAGAACCACCGCCGTGACGACGAAGAGGAGGATGTCGCTTGCATTGTCCGCCCGCGCCGACTGGAATTGTCCGATATAAACGAGCGAAGCAACGCCGCTCATCGCGCCGGCGATCGCAAAGGTCGCCGCCTTCAGGCCGCCCGTTCGCAGGCCCGACATGGTAGCAGCCCTGGCGTTGTTGCCTACCACGTAGAGACTGCGGCCGAAGACGCTGGCATGCAATACGACCGCCAACGCGACCACGATGACTGCGACCAAGATCAATGACGCCGGTACGTTTCCCAAGGAGGCGGAGCCGAGCCATATGTAAGCGTCCGAGAAGCCAGCGTAGCCTTCTTGCCCGGCAAGAAGCAGCGCGAGCGCCCGATATGCCCCCATGGCGCCGAGTGTGACTGCCAGAGACGGCAGACCGAACGTCACAACGAGCGAACCGTTGAGCGTGCCTGCCGCCGTGCACGTCAAAATCACAATTGGGAGCGCGACGGCGAGGGGCACACCGGACGCGGAGAGCCGGGCAAACAGTACGTTGCCAAGCGCCATGATGGCGGGTAGCGAAATGTCAATTTCGCCAACCAGCACAATTGGCATCAGTCCCAGCGCAAGGAGTCCCGCGACCGCGATCGCCTGCTGGAGCGAGTAGGCGATCTGATCCGGATCCAGGAAATACGGCGAGATGCGCGATGCCCAGGCCGAGACGGCGAGGATGAGGGCGAGCAACGTCGCCTCCCAACTGCGTCGGTCCAGGAACCGCCTCACGCCCGCCTCCACCGCATGGACTTAAGGAGCTCCTGCACACGCCGCTGGACTACCGCGTCGACGACCACGGCCAGCACAATTGCGAGTCCCTGGATAAATTGGCGGGTGAATTCCGACGCTCCAAGAAGAACGAGGCCGTTGTCGAGCGTCGCCAGGATGATCGCGCCGATTGCTGCGCCCACCACCGTCCCGGAGCCGCCGAGAACGCTGACCCCGCCCACCACCACGGCGGCGAGCGCGGTGAGCTCGAGTCCTTGTGCGAGATACGGCACAACGTAGCCAGCGCGGGTTCCGAAAAGGAATGCGCCGAGGCCGGTGAGCAGGCCGGTGATCACATATGCGATGAATACGACCTTGCGGGCATTTAGCCCGTAAAATGCGGCTGCCTCGGGATTGGAGCCGATTGCGTAGATCTGTCGACCGATCCGCAATTGGCGCAACAGGAAAGCGCTGCCCACCACGACGACAAGCGCGACCAGCACAAGCAGCGAGACCCCGGCTATCCGCATGCTCGCCGTTCGCAGCACCCATTGCGGCAGGTCCTCGGCGTTGATCTGCCGGCCGCCGGCGTAGAGGTAGGCGATCCCGCGAAAGATGCTGAGCGTCCCGAGAGTGGCAATGACCGAGGGAATGCGGAAAATCGCGACGAGCAGGCCATTGAAGGCGCCGCAGAGACCCCCGATCGCGACCGGGGCGAGAAACATGATCGGCCCCGCTTCGGGATGCTGGCGGATCAGATCCAGACCCAAATAAGAAGCGAGCGCCACTATGGAGCCGACCGATAGATCAAAGTTGCGGGTGAGGACGACGACGGTTTCGGCGCAGGCCACGACAATCAGGATGGACGCGTTGAGCGCAATCGTGTTGGCGTTCGCCAAAGTTGCGAAGTTTGCGGATGTCAGTGAGAACGTCGCCGCGAGCAGAGCCAGGAACGCGAATATCCCGAATTCGCGGTGTTCCAGCGACCACACAGCCCAGGGTCGGGCGTGATGCGTATGAGCGAGTGGAATCCTCTCGGCGATCACTGCACTCCCCTGCGCAACGAGGCGGCATGCATGATCCGCTCCTGGGTCGCTTCCTCTCGCGCAACGATGTCGGTGATCCTCCCGTCCGACACAACCAGAATACGGTCGCTCATGGCCAGCACTTCGGGCAGATCGGATGAGATCATCACGACGGCAATGCCTTTGGCGGCCAACTCGTGGATCAGCTGGTGGACCTGGACCTTGGTGCCGACGTCAATCCCATGAGTGGGCTCGTCGAGGATCAGGACCTTAGGGCCGAGCGCCAGCCATTTGCCGATCACGACTTTCTGCCGATTGCCGCCGGAAAGCGACGCGACAGCCTGCGCGAGGGATGCGACCTTTATACGCAGACTGTCAACGAAACTTCGCGCGGTCGCACTTTCCCGGTCAGTCCTGATCAGGCCAAAGCTGGCGAGCTTGTCAGCGACCGCCAAATTCAGATTGATCCGCACCGCCAGCTGGGTCACCAGACCTTCGCCGTCACGATCTTCCGGCAGATAGGCGACACCCTCGGCTAGCATCCTGCGCGGATTGCTGGGCCTTACTTGTCGCCCTTCCACGAAGACGCTGCCGGAGCTCGGCGGAGTCGCTCCGAAGATGGCCTGCGCGATCTCGCTTCGACCGGCGCCGACAAGGCCCGCGATTCCGAGAATCTCTCCTGCGGCGACCTCAAAGGAGACCCCCTCGAAAACGCCCTTCTTCGCCAGATCCTCGACGCGCAAGGCCGGCGGCCCGGCGCGCCGCGGTCTCGCACGCGTCGCGAAATCCACTTTTGCCAGAGTGCGACCGACCATGAGGCGTACGACATCGTCCTCAGTGAGCTCGGACGCTGGGCGTGTCGCGACGTGATGACCGTCGCGCAGCACGGTCACGGTGTCGACAAGCCCTTCGAGCTCCTCCAGCCGATGAGAGATGAAGATGACGGAGGTCCCGCGCTGGCGCAGGCGGCGCACGATCCTAAACAGGCGCTGCGTCTCCGCGGGCGTCAGCGCGGCCGTCGGCTCGTCAAGAATGAGCAGGCGGTCGGCGCCAGCCGCGAACGCCCGCGCGAATTCGACAAACTGCGCCTGCCCGATCGAGAGCCCCGCGACCACCGCGCGAGGATCGATCTCGGCGTCGAGTTGGGTCAGCAACTCCTCTGCCCGCTGGTACATGCGTCGGCGTGCGACGGTTCCAATACGTGTCGTTGGGTGCTGACCCATGAAAATATTTTCGGCGACATCGAGGTGCGGGAATAGTTTGGGATCCTGATAGACGGCCACGATGCCCTCCGCTCGCGCCGCGAGCGGCGACGAGAAGCTCACAGGGGCGCCGTCCAACCTTATTTCGCCGCTGTCAGCCGGCTGAAAACCAGTGATGATCTTTACGGCCGTCGATTTGCCCGCGCCGTTTTCGCCGAGGATCGCGTGAACCTCGCCAACGGCGATGTCCAGGCTGACATCGACAAGCGCTTGAATTCCGCCAAAGCTCTTGCTCACGCCATCGAGCGCGAGGCGCGGAGGGGTCGCGGCGAACGCGTTCACCGCGGCCCCTCCGGCGCCGGAGCCGCCGGTTCGAGCAGCCCTGCGCGGCGCAGATCCCCCCAAAGCCCAGCCGGAATCTTGACTTGCATCATCGCCGCGTTCGCCTCGACTTCTCGTGCCGCGACTGCGCCGGGTGCGATCGACGCGATCCGGGGATGGCCAAGCGGGAATTGAATGGCGGCAGCGGCGAGCGGGACCTCGTGCTGTCGGCAGATCGCCTCGATACGCGCCACGCGCTCCATGACTTGCGGCGGCGCAGGCGCATAATTGTACTTCGCCCCCGGCACGGCGCCGGTAGCCAGGATACCCGAATTGTATGGGCCCCCGATCAAGATGGAGAACCGCCTTCGCTCGGCCTCCGGCAGCAGGTCGCCGAGACCGTTCTGCTCCAAAAGCGTGTAGCGGCCGGCAAGCAGGAAACAGTCGAATTCGCCCTCGCGGGCGAACCTGACACAGGGCTGCACCTCGTTAACACCGACCCCGATCGCCCGCACCACACCGTGGCGCCGCGCTTCGTCGAGAGCGCGATAGGCGCCTTGCATCGCCTCGCGGAAGCGCGCCTCGTAGGCCTCGGCGCTACCGTGCGTCCAAACGTCAACGTCGTGAATGAGAGCGACGTCGATGCGATTCAGGCCGAGGCGCGCAAGGCTGTGCTCCATCGAGCGCATCGCGCCGTCGTAGGAGTAATCGTACTCGATCGCGAAATTGAGCCCGCCCTTGAACCAACCACGATCAATGCGTTCGGGGAGCTCCGCGCGAAGAAGACGACCCACTTTGGTGCTCAACACAAAGGAATCGCGCGGTTGGCGACGAAGGAAGTGCCCGAGGCGATGCTCTGACAGTCCGTGGCCGTAAAGCGGAGCGGTGTCGAAGTAGCGTATGCCAGCGGCCCAAGCGGCCTCGACGGTCGCTGCGGCCCTGTTCTCGGGGATGAGCTCCGAGAAATCTCCGAGCGGCGCGCCGCCCAACCCAAGGATCGTCACCTCGACGCCAGTCGTCCCGACTTCGCGCGCCGCGATTGCGGTCATGACGGATCTCCTCCACGGTCGCGCGCCGCATCTGCGATCTCGAGGAGCCAGCCGGCCGACCGGCCGACGGCGCGTCGACTGACGTCGACGAATCCAACCGCCTCGCAGAAGGCGTGAACAGCTCCTGGATAGACGTCGAGCGAGAGGCGAACGCCGGCCTCAGCAAGGCGGGCCGCCATCGCGAGATTCTCGTCGCGCAATATGTCCTGGCCGGCGACAATCAAATTGGTCGGTGGAAGCCCGATAAGATCGGCGTCAAGCGGAGAGGCGAGCGGTTCGCGCCGACGCGCCGGGTCAGGACAATAGCGATCCCAGAACCAGGCCATCTTTTCCATCGACAGAGGGAAGGGCGCCGAGCCGAATTCGGCGTAGGACGGCCGCGACGCATCGTGGTCAAAGACCCCGTAGAAAAGCATGAGCGCCGCCGGCATGGGCGCGCCGGCTTCACGCATCAGCAGCGTCGCCGCCACCGCGAGATTTGCCCCTGAGGAGTCTCCGGCCAGACCGACTGGCCGGGGGAGGCCCATATCGAGGCCGGCCCGCATCACGGTGCTGATCACGCTGGCGCAGGCTTCAACAGGTCCCGGGTAGGGGACTTCGGGTGCGCGGGGATGGTCCAGTCCCACAACTGCCCAACCCGTTTTCGCCGCGAGGGCGCGCATCAAGGGCGAATGCGTCACGCTATCGAAAATGGTCCAGCCCCCGCCGTGCAGGAACAAGAGCGTGCCCGCCGGCGGAACACGGGAGGGAAGATGGACCGTCAGGGGCACGGGTCCGTTCGAAGTTTCGATCACGTGCCCGCGGACTGGCCCGTCGGGCACGCTGTCTGCCCAGGTCAACCGGATCTGCGACGCCGCTTCCCGCATCTGCGAAATCGCGATTGGCGACAGCTCTGCGGGCGGGGGACTGCCCGTGGCTAGAATCTTGAGGAAGCGATCGATGCCGGGATCGACCCTTGGAAAGGCTTTT
This sequence comes from uncultured Alphaproteobacteria bacterium, assembly GCA_963772555.1. Taxonomy (GTDB): domain Bacteria; phylum Pseudomonadota; class Alphaproteobacteria; order Rhizobiales; family Beijerinckiaceae; genus Roseiarcus. The sequence goes on from CAVYXQ010000009.1 coordinate 69,347, forward strand.
CGCGAGCGAGGCTGTGGCTTCACCCCAGCACCTCGCCCCGCAATCCCAATTTTCGGGCCGCCGACCGAATGCCTTCGACGGTCGCCTCGTTGAGCGGGATGCCGTCACGCCCGTAGAGGCTCTCGAACTCAGCCTCGAGCAGGCCCGGCGGATAGAGGCGGGTCGACGAGTTCGCCGAGCGGCTCTGCTGGATCTGGCGGCTGATCGAATCCGTCCGGGCCTTGACCTTATCGAGCGGCTGGAAAGCGGATACGTCGAGAGCCGCAAAGAAGTGGCCGTCATGACCGGGCTTTGGGCCGGCGATCATGTCGCCAAGCTCGGTCCCGTAGCTCGCGCCCGAGAGCAAACTGCTCAACATGCCCATGACGACCGCGAGGCCGATCCCCTTATGCTGCCCGATCGGCTGTATCAGTCCGCCAATCGCCGCCGCGGGGTCTGTTGTCGGCCTGCCCTTCTCGTCGTAGGCCCATCCCTCAGGGATTTGGCGTCCCTTCTGATGGTAGACCCGGATCTTTCCGTGGGCGGTGGCGCCGAATGCGATGTCGAGGACGATCGGCGGCTCCTCTCCTGCGGGAAACGCGGCGGCGAAAGGATTCATCCCGACGATCTTGTCGCGTCCTCCCCAAGGAGCCATCGTCGGAAGCGCGTTTGTCGAGGCGAGCCCGACCATTCCTTCGCGCGCCGCGCGAAGCACCCAACGGTCCAACGCGCCGCAATGATTGCTGCCCCGCACCGCCGCGAAAGCCACCTTCGTCTCGCGCGCGCGATCGATCGCCGCCCCCATGGCGAAGGCTGCGACGACCTGTCCCATCGCATTGTCGCCGTCGATGATGAGCGCGCCCCCGACGCAGCTCGCGACCCGCGGACTCCCCCGTGGATTCACCCCGCCGGCCGTCAGCTTCTCCACGTATTCTGGGACCCGCAGCGTTCCATGGGAATGAATACCGCGCTGGTCAGCGGAGACTAGGGAGTCGGCGATCTCGTTTGCGTCGCCTCGGCTCATGCCCGTCGCGACGAAAATCTCCTCGACCACGCCACAAAGCTTGTGTGGCGAGAACCGGCGCTCCGTTTCCGATCCGGGATAGTTAGCCATCGCAGGTCCTTCCGGAATTTGGTCTGGCAGGTGGAAGGCAAGTCTTTGTTCGCGACCCAGCGTGCATGGACTGAAAATCGCATCCCTCAGCCGGGGAAACAGCCGAAGACTCCGAGGGTGAGCAACCTGGCCGTCCCTCCGCTTGTGCGCCCCACCGGTTCATGGTACTACCAAAAGACCAGATTTGGTCCAACGGGTCAATCCGTGTGATTTTCGGATGAATGACGCAACCGCCCGCCCCAGGCTTCGCTACGAGGAGATCGCCGAGCACATCGAGCTGATGGTCCTGTCGGGCGAAACGCCGACGGGAACGAGGCTGCCCTCCGAGCGTGATTTGATGGAACGCTTCGGGGTCGGCCGCTCGACCGTGCGAGAAGCACTGTTCGCGCTGAAGAAGCGCGGCCTGCTGGTCGTGGACGGAGGAACCCGGGCGCGGGTCACATCTCCCAACCCGCAGCTCGTGCTAGGCGAACTTGGTCCCGTCGTGCGCCACATGTTGGCTCAGCCGGATGGCGTTCGACACTTCCAGCATGCGCGCGCGCTTCTTGAGGTTGCCCTTGCTCGCGAAGCCGCGCTGCGAGGCTCGGAAGATGGGATCGCCGGGATATCGGCTGCGCTGGAGGCCAATCGGAAGGCAATCGACAATGCGGCGTTGTTCACCGAAACCGACTTGAATTTCCACCTCGCAATCGCTCGGGCATGTGACAATCCGCTATTCACCGGATTGCACAATGCGATGCTCGATTGGCTGGCCGATCAGCGCCGGGTCAGCCGCAGCGCAGGGGCTCAAGCCGGAACCGTCTACCTTGAGCACAAGCGGATCCACGACGCCATTGTCCGCCGCGATCCCGCCGAAGCGATGTCCGCGATGGAAGTGCATCTCGCAAACGTCGTGCGTAACTACTGGCGAGCCCAGGCGCCTGCCTTCGCAATCGAAACCGACCAGAAGGCATGAGCCGGGATAAGCCGGCCCACCAAAGACCAAGTAAGTCGCAAGGAGGAAACCGATGACACGCTTCGACATCAGTCTAATCGCTGGAGCGGCGATCACGCTCGGACTCTGCGGCGATGCCGCAACGGCGCCGACGCGCGCAGACCCGTTCATGGACGGGGTGAAGGCGGAAGTGGTCAAATTCGCCGGGCCGCAGTCCGATTGGCGCGGCCCGACCTCGGCGCCGAAGCCCGATCCAGGCAAGCTTATCGTTTACATGTCGACAGACGAACAAAACGACGCCTCGCGCGAGTGGGGTCAGGCGATTCAGGAGGCCGGCGCCAAGATCGGCTGGAAGGTGGTCATTGTCGACGGCCATGGCACCCCGGTCGGATGGCAACAGGGTCTCAACCAGGCGATCGCGCTGAAGGCGGACGGCATCGTGACCAACGCCGACGCGGCGAGCTTGAAGGGGATCATCAAGGACGCAAATGACAAAGGCATCGTCGTTGTCGGCATTCATGCGACCGCGTTCCCCGGTCCGCAACCTGACGTCGGCCTTTTCGTCAACATTCAGCAGGACCCGCGTGACATTGGCCGGGCCCAGGCGGACTGGATCATCGAAAACTCGAATGGCAAGGCTCGTGTCGTCGTCACGAGCCATTGCGAATATGCGATCGCCTGCGCCAAGGCGCATGCGACCGAGGCGCGCATCAAGGAATGCCCCGGGTGCAAGGTTTTGGAGTTCAACAGTTCGCCGATCTCCGAAGTCGCGCAACGCCAGCCGGCGCTCGTGACGGCTTGGGTGCAAAAGTACGGCACGCCGCTCTACATCACCTCCGTGGCCGACTACACCGCCGACTACCAAATCCCAGCGCTTCGAGCGGGTGGCGTCGATCCTAAGGACGTGATCATCGTTTCAGCCGACGGCAACAAGTCTGCCTACGAGCGCATTCGCGCCGGTGGCCAGTATCAGCTCGTGACGGCATCCGAGCCGTACAAGATGCAAGGATATCAGGCGATCGACGAGCTCAACCGCGCCTTCCACAAAATGCCTCCAAGCGGCTTCGTGCAGACCCCTTACCTCGTCACTCCGGAGAATATCCACGCCGAAGGCGGCGATAAGAACACATTTATCCCGAGCAATAACTACGAACAGCACTACCTCGCCTTGTGGGGCGTCAAGAGCTAGAGCTGACATCGTTCGACCGAGGGATCTCCAGCCATGCCGGCTTCGGGAGGATTGGATCGGTTAGCGGAGGACGTTCTTAGGCGAGCGGATTGTCCTCCGTGAACAGTGAAAGCGTACTGCTTGAGGTCAAGCGGCTGACGAAGCGCTTCGGCGGGAACGTCGCGCTTGACAAAGTCGATTTCGAGGTGCGCGCCGGCGAAGTGCACGCGCTTCTCGGCGAGAACGGAGCCGGCAAGTCCACGCTGATCAAGACTTCTCGCCGGCGTTCATCGGCCCGACGACGGGGAAGTTTGCTTGCACGGGCGCATCGTCGATCCTGTTGTCGACCGGCTTCCAATCACCTTCATCCACCAGGATCTCGGGCTCGTCGACTCGATGTCGGTGGCGGAGAACGTCGCTGTAATTACGGGCTATCCGCGTTGGCGCGGATTGATTTCCTGGGCTGCTACGCGCGCCGCCGCGGCCAAGGCGATCCAACGAATGGGCGGCGGCGTCGACCCCATCGCCCGGGTCGGCGACCTTTCAGCCGCAGAGAAATCCATTGTCGCAATCGCCCGCGCGATGGCGGTCAACTGCGACCTCCTCGTGCTCGACGAACCGAGCGCCGCGTTGCCGGAGGCTGATGTCGCGCGGCTGCTCGGCGTCCTGCGGAGGCTGAGGGAAGACGGTGTCGGAATCATTTACGTCACGCACCGACTCGACGAGGTGTTCAGGATCGCAGATCGGGTCACAGTCCTGCGCGATGGTCGCCGAGTGGCGACTGAACGCATCGTCGACACCGATCCGCGAGACTTGATTTACAAAATCGTCGGTCGGTCGCTCTCTAACCTGTTTCCTGCACCGCCTGCGCCTGGCGCGGACATCGTGCTCTCAGTGAAGGATCTTGTCGCGGCGGAAGTCGGACCGATCTCGTTCCAGCTCTCCGCCGGCGAAATTCTGGGGCTTGTGGGACTACGCGGCGCCGGTCACGCGACAGTCGGTCGCGCTGTTTTCGGCGACACGCCCATCTCGCGCGGAACTGTGTCGCTCTGTGGCGCCCCATTTCAGGTCAAGTCGCCGAGAAACGCCATGAGCCGGCGCGTTGGATTCATTTCGAGCAAGCGAGGAGAGGAGAGTCTCGCGCCCAACATGTCTGTGCGCGAGAATCTCTACATGAATCCCATTGCCACGGGCGCCGGAATCCTCAAGCCGATCCGCCCGTCCGCAGAGCGGGCGCGATGCCTGCGAGTTCTTCGGCGGTTCTCCGTGCGGGCCTCCGATCCCGAGCGACCGGTCGGCAACCTGTCGGGGGGCAATCAGCAAAAGGTCGTGGTCGCGCGATGGTTCGAGGCCGGCAGCCGCCTTTTGGTGCTGGAGGAGCCGACGTTTGGGGTCGATGTCGGCTCCAAGGCGGAAATCTATCAGATATTGCGCGAGGCGCTCGGGCGCGGTCTCGCGGTGCTGCTGATTTCGTCGGACTTCGAGGAGGTGGCGGGCATGTCCCACCGTGCGCTCGTCTTCGACCGCGGTAGGGTGACAGCCGAGCTGACGCATGACGAACTGTCGATCGCGCGGCTCACCGCGCTTGCCGCGGGCGGAGACGAGAGCAAAATCCAAGCGAGGTTGGCATGAGTTTTCCGATTGCCGAATGGCGCAACGTCCGGGCGGGCGCGCTGCAAGTGTTCTCAGTGTGGAATCTAGCGATCCTCCTGGTTGTCCTGATCCTCGTGTTCTCGGTGCTCAAGGGCGACACCTTTCTCACCCCTTTCACGTTTCAATCGATGGCGAATAGTCGCTCGATCAACGCGCTTGTCGCATTGGCGGTGATGATCCCCATCGCCTCCAACAACTTTGATTTGTCCGTTGCGTCGATCCTCGGCATCTCCCAGGTGCTCGCCAATGGACTCCAAACGCAACAGGGCCTGCCATGGGGGACCGCTTGTTTGCTCTGCATCGTTATCGGCGCGATCGTCGGATTGATTAACGGCCTCCTCGTTACCCGCGCCCGGATCAACTCCTTCATCGCGACGCTTGGTTCGGGGACGCTGCTCCTTGGCCTCAACCAGTGGTACACGGGCGGCCGACAAGTCGTGGGGCCGCTTCCGTCGCACTTTGTGGCGCTCGCAGGCAGAATCCCATACACCGGAATCCCGATCGCGGTCGTTTACGTGTTGGCGGTGGTGATCGTGCTTTGGGGCGTGTTCGACTATCTGCCGTTCGGCAGATGTCTTTACATCATCGGAGACAGCCCGCGTGCGGCAGAACTGAACGGCATATCTCCTCTTCTCTACGTGACGATTGCCTTCATTGCCTCAGGAATCCTTGCCGCCTTCGCCGGCGTCATCCTGCAGGCCCAACTGCAAGTAGGACAAAGCACTGTCGGGCAAGAGTTGATGCTCCCAGCCTTCACTGGGGCGCTTCTGGGCGCGACGGCGATCCGACCAGGTCGCCCCAACGTCTGGGGCACTCTCCTTGCCGTCGCTGTACTCGCCGTAGCCGTCGCCGGACTAACCCAACTCGGGGCGCCATTCTTCGTGGAAAATCTCTTCAACGGCGCGATGCTCATTCTCGCCGTCGGTCTCGCGGGTCTCACGCAACGCAATCGCGATCGAAGAAATGCGGCCGCCGCGGCGCGACGAGGATAATGAGCACCGCCTTCGATTTGACCGAACGACGCATCTTGATAACCGGCGCCGCCGACGGCATCGGAGCGGCGACCGCGAAAGTCTGCGCGAAGCTCGGCGCCGAGCTGCTTCTTGTCGACATCCGCGAAGCTGACAATGTCGCCGCGCAAATCCGCGAAATGGGCGGGAAGGCCGCCGCCTTCGTCGCTGACGTCAGCACGCGCGCTGCGATCGAACGTCTTGCCGGGGAGATCGGCGAAGTCGACGGCTTGGTTCTCAACGCAGCGGTCTGTCCTTGGGACGACAACTGGGACGAACCGAGCTGGGACGCGAATTTTGACCGGGTAATGGCGGTCAACATTTACGGGCCCATTCAAGCCGCTCGCACGTTCCTGCCGGGAATGATCCGGCGGCGCTGGGGACGCATAGTGGTTGTCGGCTCGCTCGCGGGCCGGACGGGGGGACTGATCGCCGGGCCGCACTACGTGGCCTCGAAGGGCGGAATTCATGCCTTCGTAAAATGGCTGGCTCGTCGAGCGGGACCTCACAACGTCTTGGTCAACGGCGTTGCGCCGGCCTCGGTCGATACACCGATGATGCGCGACCGCCCGGTCGATCTTGCCCGTATTCCGCTCGGTCGAATGGCCTTCCCGGACGAAGTCGCCTGGCCGATCGCGTTCCTCTGCTCCGCCGCGGCCAGCTACGTATGCGGCGTAGTGCTCGACGTGAACGGCGGGGTCTATATGGGTTGAAGCATGACGTGTATGCAGGAGGCAACGCGAACGCATCAGGCGCCGCGGATAGCCTATGTCAGGGAGAGGCAGGCTCAGTGGGTGCGCGCTTTCAGGGACTGACGTGGGACCACCCGCGCGGATTCAATGCGCTCGCCGCGGCGGCCGAACGGGTCGCGCCGCAAGGGCTTCTGAGCTGGCGCAAGCAGCCACTGGAAGGCTTCGAATCGCGTCCGATCGGCGATCTCGCCGCCCAGTTCGATCTGCTCGTTCTCGATCATCCCCACATCGGCGAGGCCGTGGCGCTCGGCTGCTTGCGGCCCCTAGACCAAGTATTCTCACCGGAAGAGTTCGCCACATGGAGCGCCAGGACGGTCGGGGCGGCCATGGCGAGCTATTTCTGGCAAGGATCACAATGGGCGCTTCCGCTCGACTTCGCTACGCAAGTGGCGGCGCGGCGCGCCGATCTCGCCCGTGAATTGCCGGACACCTGGGACGACGTCCTGCGACTGAGTGGGCACGCGTCGGTCGCGCTCTCGCTCGCGGGCCCTCATGCCGGAATTTGCTTTTTCTCGCTCGCACTGTCGCTCGGGCAAGAGCCAGGCGGCGACCACCTCATCGACGACGCGACTGGCGGAGCGGCGCTCGATGTCATGGCGCGGCTCCATGCGGGCGCGCCGCCAGGCAGCGAGAAGCTCAATCCCATCGGCCTCTTAGAGACGATGGCGACGAGCGACGCGATCGCCTACGTGCCGCTCGTCTACGGCTACGTCAACTACGCCCTTCCGGCTGCTGACCGCCGGCCGGTCTCTTTCGGTGACGCCCCCCGGGGCCCCTGCGGTCGGCGCGGGAGCGTGCTTGGCGGCACCGGCATCGCGTTGACCACGCGGGCGACTCCGACGGCGGAACTGCTTGAGCATGTGCGCTGGCTGATGACCGACGAAGCGCAACTCGGCTTCATTCCAGAGCATGATGGCCAGCCCTCCGCGCGGCGAGCTTGGCGCGACAGCGCCATCAACCGGATATGGCGCGATTTTTATCGGAATACCCTCGCCACGGCCGAGCAGGCTTGGCTCAGGCCGAGGTATGAAGGCTATATCCGTTTCCAGACTGAGGCAGGCGCCTTGATCCGCGACGGGTTGGCCGAAAGGACGCCGAGCCGGATCACGCTGACGAGGCTTCGAGAGGCATGGCGTCGGTCACGTGGTAGCGCGCGTGGACCACTGACCTGACGAGGACCCCCATGACCGCCAAAGCTCTCGGAGACGTCACCATTCTGGACTTCAGCCATCTGCTGCAGGGTCCGTTCGCGACGCAACTCCTTGCAGATATGGGCGCCGACGTCATCAAGGTCGAGCCTCCCGGACGGGGCGACCTGTTCCGAACGCTGACTTTCAACAATCGCTGGGTAGGCGGCAGCGAAAGCCCAAACTTCCTTGCATGGAACCGCAACAAACGCTCGCTCGCGCTAGACCTCAAAGCGCCAGCCGCCAAGACGATCGTCTACCGGATTGGCTCGCGGGCGGACGTCGTCGTGCAGAACTTCCGTCCCGGCGTGCTCGCCAAACTCGGCTTCGGCTACGAGGACTTCCGCAAGATTAATCCCCGCATCATCTATTGCTCCGGCTCCGGCTATGGCGAAAGCGGGCCCTATGTCAGCCGGCCGGGGCAGGACATGCTGATCCAGGGGCTGACCGGCGTCGCTGCAGCCACCGGCCGCGGCGACGGCCCGCCAGTGCCGGTTGGTGCGGGCTTTTCGGATCAGGTCGGGGCCATGAACATGGTCTATGGCATCCTGAGCGCACTCTATTGGCGCGAGCGCTCAGGCCTAGGGCAGGAGATCAAGGTCGATCTGCTGTCGGGGATGCTGGCGCACCAGGGCCAGGAAATGCTGATGGCGATGAACTTCCAGCAGGACTTCCAGCGGCCCTCGTCCGGCATCGGCCACCCCGGCATGGACGCGCCGTTCGGCGTCTACCCAACTACGGATGGATGGGTCACAATCGCCATGAGCCCGTACAAGCGTCTCGTCAGTGTGCTCGGCGACAACTCGTTGCTGGCCTACGACCACCCAAAGGACCTCTTCGAGAAGCGAGACGAGATATGGGAGAAACTGGCGCAACTCACTAAGACTTGGACCACCGCAGATCTAATGAAGGCCATGCTCGCGGTGGACATCTGGTGCGGAGAGGTTAAGACGCATCTCGAGGCGGAGGTCGATCCTCAGGTGCAGCACATGGGGATCATTTCGACCTACGAGCATCCGGTTGCGGGCCGCGTGAAGGTAGTTGCGCCGGCGGTAAAACTGAGCGCTACGCCTGCGGAGATTCGCCGCCCCGCGCCAGTCATCGGGCAGCATTCGCGCGAGATCCTGGAGGAGTTCGGCTTTTGCGCCAATGAAGTGGAGGAGTTCATGGCTAGTGGCGCGACGGCCTAGCCGACCTACGCGATGAGCTTGCGGCCGGTCGTCACGCTGATCATAGTGGGCTCAACGAACTGCCCGTTGCAAAACTGCCAGAATTGGCGGGTGCATGAATTGAGAGGAGTGGCGCAACCGCATGCCACTTCCCGGGCCAACAGAACTGGAAGCACGAAAAGGGAGGAAGACCCATGCGTAAAAAAATTCTCCTCGTCGCGGCGCTCGCCCTCATAACCCCTGGTTCGGCTTGGGCGGCTGACGTCACGTTGAAATTCTGGGACAATCAGCAGACTGAGTCGGGCCTGAGCCAATATCAGCAGGAGGCAGTGAAGAGTTTCGAAGCCGCAAATCCGGGAATACACATCGAGGTGACGACCGTCCCCTATCCGGAATACCAGCAGCGGCTGCTGACGGCGGTACAGGGCGGCAACGCGCCTGACGTGTCGACCGTCGACCAGATCTGGGTCGCTGCCTTCGCCCAGGCCGGCGCGATCGAGCCGCTCGACGATCAGGCGAAGGCCGCCGGGATCACCCCGGATGCATTCTTCCCGGGCGCCTGGGCGTCAGCCAACTACGGCGGCCACCTCTGGGGCATCCCGTTCAACGTCGACGTCTGGAGCTTCAGCTATTACAACGCCGATTTGCTCAAGGCCGCCAACGTCGATCCGAAGAGCCTCGCGACCTTCGAGGGCCTCAAAGCGGCCGGCGCCAAGCTGACGGCCAACGGCAAGTTTGGCGTCGGCCTCTTCGCTCACAAGGGCGAGGACACGGTCGTGGTTCTCGACAGCTTCATCTTCTCGAACGGCGGCAAGGTGCTGAACGACGACGGCTCTTGCGGCCTGACCAGCGACGCCTCGGTTGGCGCGCTGAAATATCTGCAGACGATCGTGCCATACGCCCCGCAGGGCATCGACAACGCCGACTCGGGCGGGATGCGCGAGTTGTTCCTCAACGGGTCGCTTGCGGTGGAATTCTGGCCGGCGCTTGAGCAGCCGACGCTGCAGAAGTCGAAGCTCAACTGGGATTTCGTGAATGGCACTGCGCCAGAGGGCAAGAAGCCCATCGGCACATACGGCGGCTGGAACCTCGTCGTTTACAAATCCTCGCCGAACAAGGAGGCGGCGTGGAAATTCATCCAATTCCTCACCCGGCCTGACGTCAACGGCAAGGTTGTCGACCTCGTCCCCGCTAATGTCAAAGCGGCCGAGGCCTTCCTCAGAGCCAACCGCAAGGGTCCGGACCGGATCCTCGAGCAGCTGAACAATGCTGCGCCGCGGCCGCTGTCGCCGCAGTATCTCCAGGTCTCGGATATTGAAGTCACGATGGCCCAGGATGTTTATGGCGGAATGGACGCCAAGCAGGCGGCGGAGAAGGCGTGCAAGGCCATCGACACGCTGAAGTAACAGGCGCGCCGTGAACCGAGCGCAGACCACCCGGCCAACAGCGCTCGGTTCGACTCGAACAGCGTTACCGCGGTTTCCATGCTGAATCGTGACCGTTGGCTAAGTTGGGTGTTTGTCGCTCCGGCGGTGATCCTGGTCGGCGTACTCATGTACTATCCGATGATCGGCACGATCATCGAGAGTCTCTATTCGACCTCTTTCATCAACCCTAAACCGCAATTTGTCGGGCTCGAGCTTTACCGGCGCGTTATTGCGAGCGGCGAGTTCGGCGCCATCGTCTGGAACTCCTGCGTTTGGACGATCTGTGTCGTCCTGTTGCAGAACTTGCTCGGCTTCGTGACTGCGTTGCTCCTCAATCAGCGCCTGCCGGGCACCGGCTTGATGCGTTCGCTGATCCTTCTGCCGTGGGTCCTGCCGGGCGTTGTCGGCGCCATTCTGTGGAGATTCATGTACGATCCTCAGCTCGGCTTGATCAATTCGTTCCTCATCCGGCTCGGGCTGACCCGCCAGGGGATCCCCTGGCTTGCCGAGGCGTCGACGGCGATGGCCGCCGCCATCATCGCCGCCGTTTGGAAGGGCTTTCCCTTCTCCACCATCGTCTATTTGGCAGCGCTGCAGAACGTCGATCAGGAGCAGATTGAGGCGGCGACTATCGACGGCGCTGGGCGGCTCCTGCGGTTGATCCATGTCGTCCTGCCGGGGATGCGCGAGGTGATTGCCACCAATCTGCTGCTGACGACGGTTCTTACCTTCAACTATTTCGATATGATCTGGGTGCTCACACGGGGTGGCCCGCAGAACGCGACCCATATCTTCCCGACCAAGATTTACGAACTCGGATTCGGTCAGTTCCGCTTCGGCGAGGCAGCCATCTACGGCGTCTTCTCGATTGTCGTTCTGGCGCTGCTGATCACGCTCTACTTCCTGGTTCAGCGCTCGGCAAAACGGTGGCAGACGCCCGTGCCATGACCGCCTCCAGCCGCTCCAGCATCTTGCTTATCCTGCTGCAGGTCGTCCTCGCTGCCGTCATCCTGCTGCCATTCTTCTGGATGGTGTCAGTGTCGCTGAAGCCGGCGACCGAACCCTTCGCCATACCGGCGCGCCTTTGGCCGCAGCACCCGACGCTCGACAATTACATCACCGCCTTCCGCCCGGAGTTCCGGGTATACTTCCTCAACTCCCTGGTCGTGTCGCTGTCGACCGTCGCAATCACCGTAACGCTGGGGCTGTTGGCCGCATATTCGTTTACGCGCAACCAAAGCCGGCTTTTGCTCGTGCTGATGACCTTGGTCTTGGGCGCCCAGATGTTCCCGGCGAGCGCCATCATCATTCCGATCTATCGGCTGATGAAGAGCGTCAATCTCCTGAACACCTATGCCTCGCTCATCATCGCCTATGTGACGATCACGCTGCCGGTGGCGATCTGGATGCTGCGGGGCTTCCTCGCCCGTTTGCCTATCGAACTCGACGAGGCGGCCGCGGTCGACGGCGCTGGACCGGTGCGCGCGTTCTTCTCTATCATCGTGCCGCTCAGCTGGCCGGGCGTCATCGCCACCACCGTGTTCGTGCTGATCGTGACATGGCAGGAGTTCCTGTTCGCGTTATCGTTCACTTCGACCAGGGATATGCGCACGCTGCCAGTCGGAATGAACGATTTCATCGGCCAATACGGCATCCGCTACGGCGAGCTGATGGCAAGCTCGGTACTGGTCTCGCTGCCGGTCGTGGCGATGTTCTTCCTGCTGCAGCGCCAGTTCGTCGCCGGTCTCACCGCCGGGGCCGTGAAGGGATAGCATGTCAGAATCGCTCATTGTGCGCGAAGAGATCGAGCAGGGAATCGTCAGGCTGACGTTCAACCGGCCCGACAAGCTCAACGCATTGTCGAGCCCGCTTATGCAGGCGCTCGAGGCTGAGGTCGATCGGCTCCAAGGCGAGGCAGCGACGCGGGTCGTCATCCTGACCGGCGCGGGCGAGCGCGCCTTCGTCGCCGGAGCCGACATCGCCGAATATCGCGGCAACCGGACGAGGGCGTTTATCGCCTTCCAGACCGAGAGTCGGCGCATCTTCGACAAGCTTGAAGCGCTGCCGATGCCAACTATCGCGGCGATCAGGGGTTTTGCTCTCGGCGGCGGCTTCGAGATCGCGCTGTGCTGCGATGTGATCATATGCGCCGAAAGCGCCCGCCTCGGCCTGCCTGAGGGGCTGCTCGGCTTGTGTCCGGGCGGCGGCGGCACACAACGCCTGACGCGCGCCGTGGGGAAGTACCTCGCATCGGACATCATGCTGGCGGCGCGGCGGATCACCGGCGAGCGGGCTTATTCCCTCGGCCTCGCCGCAGCATTGTGCCCGGACGAAGTCCCTGGGAGAAACTGCGCTCGAGCGCGCGAGGGCCATGCTGAAGGTCGCCCCGCAGGCACAGGCAGCGATGAAACGGTTGATCCGACAGGGCGCCGACGGCGCGCTTCCGCTCTCCCAGAGCTTCGAACAGGAAGTGCTGTTCCGGCTTTATGGAACCGAGGATGGCCAGGAGGGCATCGCGGCCTTCCTCGACAAGCGCAACCCAGTGTTTACGGGGCGATGACCATGCCGGCAGATCTCGAAGGCAGAGTATCGATCGTCACCGGGGCGGCAATGGGCATCGGCCGCTCCTGCGCCCGCCTGATGGCGGAGCGCGGAGCCTGCGTGTTCATCGCCGACATCGATGCCGAGGCGGGCGAAGCAACATCGCGCGAGATCGAGGCCGCGGGCGGGATCGCGCAATTCGTGCGCACCGACGTCACCTCGCTTGCGGACTTCGAGGCGCTGGCCCGCCGCGCCGTCGAGCGTTTCGGGCGCATCGACATCCTGGTGAACAACGCGGCGCAAGCGATCGGCGGCGTGGTCGACGAGATTGATGAAGCAACCTGGAATCGGGTGATGAGCACGAACCTGACCAGCGTCTGGCGCGGCATGAAGGTGTGCGTTCCGCAGATGCGCAGGCAGGGCAAAGGCTCAGTGATCAACATGTCCTCGGTGCAGGCGCTCGCCGGCTTCAAAGGTTGGGCGGCCTATGCCGCCGCGAAGGGCGGAATCAACGCCTTGACGCAACAGGCCGCCATCGACCTCGCCCCGGTCGGCATCCGGGTCAACGCCGTCGCGCCCGGCACGATCATGACGCCGCTGAACGAAAAGGTGTTTCGCGAGCACCCGAACCCCGACCAGCTGATCGCGACTTGGAACCGGGCGCATCCAATCGGCCGCTTCGGGCAGCCTGAAGAGGTGGCCGAACTGGTCGCCTTCCTCGCTTCGGACCGCGCCTCATTCATCACCGGCGAGATCGTCCGCATCGACGGGGGGCTCATCGCGCGCGGCGAATGAGGGAAGAGGATCATCTTTCATGAAGCACAGTTTCGCGACAGCCCAGTCGACTGTGCTGCCGATTGAGCGCGCGGAGGTGTTCTTCGACGGGGTGTTTTCCAAGCCACGCCTGCAGCATCCGGAGGCTGTAGCCGTCGGCCCGGACGGTTGGGTCTGGTGCGGCAACGAAAATGGCGAGGTTTTGCGCATCGCGCCTGACGGCTCTCGCATCGAGCTTGTCGCCCAGGCCGGGGGCTTCACGCTTGGGCTCGCCTTCGAAGGCGACCGCGCGCTGTTCTTCTGCGACAACAAGGAGAAGGCGGTCTATAGGCTCGACCTCGCCTCGCGCCGGGTGTCGCGCTTTAGCGCGCCAGGGATCCGCATTCCGAACTATCCAGTCGTCGATGCCCGCCGGCGTCGCCTCCTGGTCTCGGACAGCCACGATTTCGTAAACCCCGGCCCTGGCGTTTGGGCCTATGACCTCACGACCGGCGAGGGCGGACTCTGGTATCGAGAGCCGCTGACCTTCGCCAACGGGATGGCGCTCGCCCCCTCGGGCGATGCGCTTTTCGTCTGCGAGACGTTCGCCCGGCAGATCGCGCGGATCGCCGTCGACGGCAACGGCGTTGCTGCCGGCGCGAGTGTCTTCGCCCGCGATCTCCCGGGCCTACCGGATGGGATCGCCTTCGATGCTGGCGGTAATCTCTTCGTGGGCTGCTACGAGCCGTCGCGGATCCTGCGCATCACGCCGGACGGCCGCATGGCGGAGGTCTATATCGAGGATGCGACGGCACATCTGCTCGCCCATCCGACGAACATCGCCTTCGACGGCCCGGTTTTGTTCACCGCGAACCTCGGTCGCTGGCACGTGACACGCATTGCTTCCGATACGAGCGCGCCGCCGCTTTGGCGCACCGTCGCCGAAACGCAGGGATGAAGGGATGAGCTGCGAGCGGGCGATCGTACGCGTGACGGCAGGACGGCCTGCGATCCGTTGCAGCAGCGGAGCTGTGTCGCTTCGAGGCCAACTCTACCGGCGCCAACCTGATTTGAGAAAGTATTAGAATCAACGCGACGTTTTACCGCCCCCGTGTGATTCTGCGCTGCAGCGCCTCGAGCAGCACGGCGGCCAGGATGATCGAGCCAGTGGCGAAGCCCTGCCAGAAAATCTCGATGCGGGCGAGATTAAGAAAGTTGCGCGTCAACGCGATGATGATGACGCCGATGATGGTGCGCAGAATTTTGCCTTGGCCGCCATAGAGGCCGGTGCCGCCGATGACGACCGCCGCAATCACCTCGAATTCCAGACCCTCGCCGGTGTTAGGCGACACCGCGCCGAGCCGCGACAGGCTGACGAGCCCCGCGAGCGAGGCCGTGAAGCCCACGATCATCAGGCACTGGATCTTGACCCAATCCGTTCGGATGCCGGACAGCATCGCGACCGTCTGGTTGGCGCCGACCGCATAGACTCGCTTGCCGAACGTCGTGCGCTCGAGAACGAACCAGCCGACCAAATAGACGAGAACCGCGATCCAGGCGATGTTCTGGACCGGAAACCACGAGATGATCGACTGGCTTGACTTCAGCCAGCCGGTGAAATTGACCGGAAGCGGGATCTGCGCCCATCGACCCTGCCCGAACCAGGCGACCCCTTGCGGCATGTCAGGAATGGGCTGGCCGCGCGTGACGACGAGCGTGAGACTGCGCGCCATCATCAGCGTGCCCAGGGTCACGATGAAGGACGGGATCCTTGCCTTGGTCACAATGAATCCGACGATCAATCCGAGCGCCGGCCCCACGAAAAGCGGCGCGATCAGGCCGAGCGCGATGATCCACCAGCTATGATCGGCGGCGCCGGCTACCGGAATCCAGCGCACCATGATCCAGCCGCCGACCGCCGCTGACAGGCCGACGACGGAGCCGACCGACACGTCGAACTCGCCTGAGATCATAACGATCGTCATGCCCGCGGCGACGATCAGCATCACCGTCATCTGGCCGAGCAAGTTGGAAACGTTCGCCGGCGATAAGAACCGGTCGTTTACGATCTGCATGATCACGATTAGGACAAGGAGAACGCCGAGCGCCTGGATGAGGCTGTAGGAGCGCTTGAGCCGCGCGGCGAAGCGAGCTTCGCCCGCCTCCCCGGGCGCCCCGGAAGCGGAAAGCGAAGTCATGCCGCCATCGCCTGAATCTGGCCCGTCGTCGAAGCCTGCAAAATCGCGCGCTGTTCGATCGCCTCGCCGGACAGCTCGCCGACGATGGCGCCGCGGAACATGATCAACACCCGGTCGCACAACCAGACGAGCTCATCGAGCTCGGTCGTCACCAGCAGCACCCCGGCGCCCGCTGCGGCGACTTCCTCGATGATCTTGCGGATCTCGTCCTTGGCCCCGACATCGACGCCGATCGTGGGCTCATCCATCACGAAGACCTTCGGCGCAGTCTCCAGCCACTTCGCGAACAAAACTTTCTGCTGGTTGCCGCCGGAAAGCTGACGGGCGAGCGTAAGGGGACCCGGCGCGCGGATGCGCAGGCGCTCGATGTTGCGGACCGTCGTCTTCTCGATCTCCCTGCGGTTCAGGACGCCGAGAGCGCCACCGAAGCGCGACAAGATCGGCAGGCTGATATTCTCGGTCAGGGGGAAGTCGAGAAGGAGGCCCTCGCGCAAGCGGTCGTTTGTGATGAGCGCGATTCCCGCGCGAAGCGAGGCGGACGGTCGCGACGCCGGCACGGGCGACCCATCGACCACGACCCGCCCGGTCGCCGGGCGCGAGGAGGCCCCGAAGATGGCGCGCGACAGTTCGTTGAGGCCCGAGCCGGCAAGGCCCGTGACTCCGAGGATCTCGCCCCCACGGACAACGAAGCTCGCACTATCCAGTGCGCCGCGGATGGTGAGATTCTCGACCGAGAGCCGCGGAGTGGCGTCGCGCGCCGGCTCACGGCCGCGCGAGGCGCGTGACACTGCTTTGACCTCGCGGCCGATCATGGCGGCCACAACCTGGGACAGCGTCATGTCGCGGATCAGCCGGTCGGCCACGACCTCGCCATCCCGCATAATGGTGAGCTCGTCACAAACCTCAAAGATCTCGCTCAGATAGTGTGAAATGAGGACAAGGCCGACGCCTTGCGACGCAAGCTGTCGAATGAGACGCAGTACGATATCGACCTGTGCGCTCGTAAGCGATGAGGTCGGCTCGTCGAGGATCAGCACCTTCGGATCGCGGTGAATCGCTTTCACGATCTGGATCATCTTGCGGAGATCGGTCGAGAGCTCACCGACGAGCGCCTCCGGCTCGGCGGCTATCTCGTGGCGGTCGAGCAGCGTTTTCGCGATCTCGCGCGCCTGGCGTCTTCGGATGACTCCAAAGCGGGAGGCGGGTTCATTGTTGAGCAGCAAATTCTCGAGCACCGTCATCGACGGGATGAGGTTGATGTCCTGATGCACTGTAACGATGCGCTGCGCCAGGGCCGCGTCGGCGGTGGCGGAGCGGATCGTCCGTTCCTCGAACTCAATCGATCCCGCGTCGGGGGCGTTCACGCCGGCGATGATCTTGGCGAGTGTCGATTTACCCGCGCCGTTCTCGCCGACAAGGCCGCGAACGCGGCCAGCGACAATGGAAAAATCGACGCCGCGTAACGCCTGTACGGCGCCGAACCGCTTGGCGATGCCCGTGCAGCGCAAGAAGACGCCAGCGCCCTTGAGGGGCGCTGACGACTTCCGATGCGACCCCTCGCCTTCGGCGAGATCCGCGATGGTCACTTGCCCGTCACCTGCGGATCGTTGGCGAACTCGGCCGCATTGTCCTTGGTGAGCAGCTTGGTGCCGAGACCGACGAACGGCTCGACCTTGCCGCCTTCAAGATAGGTGATGACCGTATTCAGCCCGTCATAACCCATCTTGAATGGGTCCTGGACAACGAGCGCATCGATCTTGCCGTCCTTGACCATCTGATAAGAGACGGGATCAAGGTCGAAGCCGACGAGTTTCACCTGCCCGGCCTTGCCGGCTTGCTGCAGCGCCTGATAGGCGCCCTGCAGAACGAGCTGGTTGAACGCGAAGGCGCCTTTCACGTCGGGCTCGGCGACCAGCAAGTCCTCCATCGCCTGCCGGCTCGAATCGAGTGTGAGGTACTGCACTGGCTGCTCCTTGAGAACCTTGAGGCCAAGCTCGGCCGCTTTGGTCTCGAATCCCTTGCGGCGCGTCTGGCCGTTGTCGTTGGTCGGCGCGTGGTCGAGCGTGATCACGTCGTCGCCCTTGGACAGAAGCTTCGCCATATACTCGCCCGCAAACTCGCCGCCTTTCTTGTTGTCGGTGATGATCAGGCTGATGTACTTGCCCGAGCGGACGCCGATGTCGGTGATGACGACGGGAATGTTGTTTGCGTTGAATACGGTCTTGATTGGCTCAGTGACCATAACGCTATCACCCGGGAAGATCAGGACGCCGTTGACCTTCTGCGCGTAGAGATCCTCCAGGTCGGAGACCTGCTTCGCCTTATCGGTGTCGCCGCCATTGGTTACGACGAGATCGACATTGATGCCCTTGGCCTTCCATTCCTCAGCCGCCTTCTTTGCGCCATTGACCATCGTGACGAGGAACGGATTTGTTCCCCAGAAGACGGAATAGCCGATCTTGTAGTCCTTGGCGGACGCCGGAGCGGCAGTCACGGCTGCCGCGAATGCAGCGGCGCAAAGCAGTTTCACGAATCGCATGATCATTTCCTCCCATTTGCGCAGGCCCAATTCGATGCGGGGCGGTGGACCCACGACGCGGGATCCCCGCAATCGTGATCTTTCTGCGGCAGCGAGTCCGCCGGGAAGTCCGCCGTCGTGTCAACCGATATTTTGCCATCGCGGCGGAGGCCTTTCCCAAATTCTTGGCGGCTCTCGGCTATATTCCCTGAAACAGGATTGCTCCTGCATCGGCCTTTTTTGGCTATTCGCCGGCAAACCGCATCCGGAACTCGGAAAGCCGCTGCTTCCAAGCCGCCATCTCGAGCACTGGCCGGTTAACGACGACGCGTGGCTCGCGACCGTGTTGCACGTCCAAGACGGCGCGAACGTCGGCTGCGCCATTGCCGGCGAAACACTGGTCGGTCCAGCAAAGCGCGTGCGGGGCGAGGATCACGTTGTCGAGCTCGAGAATCGGATCGTCCAGATCCGGCGGCTCCTTCTCGAGCACATCGAGCGCTGCGCCGGCGATCCGGCGCTCCTGCAGAACCTTGGTCAGCGCCTTTTGGTCGACGACAGGTCCCCTGGACGTGTTGATCAAATAGGCGGTCGGCTTCATCAACGCGAGGCGCTCGGCGTTCACGAGGTGATGGGTCTCGGGGGTCAGCGGACAGCTCACGCTGACGATGTCCGCGCGGCGAAACACGTCTTCGAGGCCGACCAGCTCCACTCCGAGCTCGGCGGCGAGCTTCGGGTCCGCGTAAGGATCGTGCGCGATCAACTTCATGTCGAAGGGCTTGATCAGCCGGAAAAGCTCGGCCCCGATGTTGCCGATGCCGATCGACCCGAGCGTGCGCCCGACGAGGCCGACGCCCATGTATTCGCCGCGTCTTGCAAAACCGGCCGCGCCTTCGCGCGTCAGCCGGTCCTTGACCATAAGCTTGCCGGACAGCGCAAGAATGAATGCAATGATCGAAACTGCGACCGGCCTGCGCACGCCGTCCGGCGTGATGACGAGCGCAATCCCCGCCCGCGTGCAAGCCTCGACGTCGACCGTATCGTAGCCGACGCCGAACCGAGCGACGACTGCGAGCCGCCCGTTCGAATGGATGCTGTCCTTGGTGAAGCGGTGGGCGAGAAGGATCAGCGCATCGAAATCCGCGAGCTGGTCGGCCGCCACCGGGTTGCGCGGCTCGAGATGGGCAAACTCGATATTGGGCGCGCGGCGCAACGGCTCGAGGTCGAAGTCGGGATAGACTGGAGACCCATCGGGCTTGCGGAAGTCGCCGGACACGGCGACGCGAAACGGCGCGCTCATCGCTTGTTCCCTGCTTTCTTCGACCTTTCGAGCCCGGCGCAGCCTTCGCGCAATTTGTCGATCGCGTCCTTGAGCGCGTCGTGCAGCACCCAGACGTCGCCGGAGTAGCAAATGAAGTCAAAACCCTGACCATGAAGGTCGAGCCCCTGTTGCACCGTCGGGACCAGGCGCCCGAGAGATTTTCCATGCTTGCGGGCGGCGCCGCAGACGCGTGCGATCGCGTCGGTGAACGTCTTCGAGCCGAACTCTCCCGGCACCCCGAGCGAAACGGAAAGGTCGAAATGGCCGACCCAGAGACAATCAACTCCCTCCAGCGCGGCGATGGCCTCGGCGTTGTCGACGCCCTCGGCGGTCTCGATCTGGCAGAAAAACGTGCTGCGGCGGTTCGCGGCGACGAACTTGTCGACGACGGGCCCCGGCCGGTAGCGATCGTGCGAGACTTGCAGGGCGACGCCCCGGCGTCCATCGGGCGTGTACTTCATCGATCTGATTATGTGCCGGGCTTCATCCGCGTTGCCGACCATCGGCAGCATCAGGCCTTCGGCGCCCATGTCCATCGCGCGGGCGATATGATGGTATTCCTTCGACGGAGTTCGCACGATCACCGGCAGATCGGCGGCCTCGAAATAACGGATCGCGCTCTTGACCGTCTCGAACCCGAATCCGGAATGCTCGAGATCGAACAGCACGAAGTCGCAGCCCGCAGACTTGAGAATGTGGCCGATCCCGGGCGTCGCGAACTCCACGATGAAATGCCCGAGCTTTGCTGTTTTGGTTCCCGCCAGCTCCTTCAATCCTTGCGCCGCCATTCATTCCTCCCTGGTGTCCGTGATTTCAGGACGCGCGCCCGCCCTCGGCTTCGACCCGCGCGATTGCGTAGGCGTCGAGTTTCAGCTCCGCCTCCTCGAGCGGACGCCTCAGCGCGTCCAGCGCGTCCGCGGACACGACGGCCCGCTCGAACGCCGACGCGTCGAGGATGCTCGCTTGCAGTCGGGCGCGCCCGAGCCCCTCTATGCCGATCGTCAGCGCTTCGGCGGTCAGATTGGCGAGCCAAAGGACGATGCCCGAGCCCTCCCGCCACGCGAGCGCGGCCGTCGCGCGCGGCTCGGACGATCGCGTCTCGACCAGATGTCGGCCGCAGCCAAGAGCGAGGCCGGACATGACATGGAAAGCCGGATAAAGCGCAGGCTCATCGATGGAATTGAAATAGGGCGAAAGGGCGCGGCTGCGCCGATGGATGAAGCCGAGCGGGCCGCTGGTCGCGCCCAGCGCCATGGCTTCCAGCCCTCCGTGGGCGCAGGCGGCGACATATCCGAGCGTCCAGGCCGCGTTGAAGAGCCCTCGCTGCCGCGGGTCGCGGTCGGTGAGACACGCGCGCTCGTTGCGCGGATTATCGACGAGGCCCTTGCCGTACGGATTGCTGCGGGCGGCGATGGCGCTCGGCCCGATCCGGTAGGGCCTGTCGGCGATCATCGCCCGCGTCGAGGCGATGATCGCCGGAATCGTCTCGAGCGTTTCCATGACCGAGCGGTCGTCGGCCGCATGCACGATCGAACACGTCGTGTGCGTTACGTAATCGACCAGTTCAGGCTTCGGCCTTTTGCGATTGAGCTCCGTGAAGGTCGAGAGCATTCCGCCGCCTTGCCGGACCCCGGGAAAGGCTGCACGCGCCGCCCTTGCGATCTCTTCGATAGCGGGCTTCTCCGGCCGCACCGCGCCCGGTTGCCAGGACTTCAGATCCGCGGCGCTCGAAACGACAATCGAATCCAGGCTCAGGCCCGCTTTCCGTGCGGCGGCGGCGAGGCGGTTGAGCGAGGCGGCGGCGTCCGTTTCGTCGGGGACGATGATTTCGAGGACGACAGGCGCTGAGACGGCTTCGGACGCCTTCCGGTATGCATCGAGCTTGTCGAGGCCGAGGCCGTCGCGGAGATCGGCGTTGCAGACAAGGAAGCGCGGACGCATCGACCGCAGGGATGCAATCGCCTCCAGTGTCGCCTCCGCCTCCTCGGCCGGCAGCGCCACGCCGAGGTCCGGCACTCGCGTTGAGAGGCTCGCTCCGACACTGACTGTCGCCGCCCTTTGAGCATCTATGCTGTCGGGGTCATCGTGTCCGGAAAAAGACAGGGTGATGGTCTGCTCGTGCCGACTTCCTTTGGCGAGAGTGTATCCCCACGGCCGGGCGAGGGGCCTAACGTAAGTCTTGTATGACGCGTCGGTCCAGTTGCGTTGATCCTCCATTTCAAACGCATCGCCCTCCATCCGGCAGGTCGCCCACAAACCGGGGGCCGCCTCGTGCGTGAGAGCCCGGATATTGAAAACCGGCTGGGAGGGGCTGATGGCTTCGGGGAAACGAGTCTCTTCCTCATTTCCATCGACATGGGTCACTTTCAGCGTCTCTCCGGAGAGGCCTGCCGGATGCAACACCACAAAGCCTGCGCGGTTGGTCACGAAGTCGGTCTCTGGCGTGGCGACGGCGGTGAAGACGAGCGATCCATCGCTCGAGCCGGTGATGCGCGCGTCAAGGGCAAGTCTCTGTCGGGCGTCCGAGCATACGGCGCGATAGGCGACGGCGAAACTTCCGGCTGTCTCGTGAATGTCGAGGTTTTCGATCTGCGGCGAGTAGGTGCCCCAATTCTCGTCACGCACCAGAAACGCGATGCCGCGCAGAACTTCGACGCCTCCGAATCGGACGTAGCGCAGCTGGCCGTTCTCGAGCTCCACTGAGAGACGGCCGGAGCGGAGGCGGCGGCAGGGAGGATCGCTCGCCTCCGTACCGCAAAGCTTCACCGCGCGCGACGCCGCCGCGGACATCCTGTCGCCCGTCATGGCTGCGAACCTCGGAGCGCCCTTCCGGTGGCCGGGTCGAACAGAACCGCGCGCGTCAGGTTGATGTCGATCTCGAAGGTCTCGCCGACGCGGTTCACGTCATGCGCCCGAAGCTCGGCGACCACCGGCTGTCCGCCGAGCCTGAAGGTTGCGTAGGTGCGCGACCCCGTCGGCTGTACAAGCTCGATCGTCGATGCGACGCGAGCATGGCCGTCGGCAAGGGGGGCGGCTGTCGAACGGTGCACGTGCTCCGGACGAAAGCCCAGGATCACTTTCGCTCCGTTCGGCGCGTCGGGTATGCGCCCCCTGGGGATGGCGAGCTCTGGCCCACCGTCGTCGAACTTGACCGACACGTTCTCCGCTCCCCTTCTGAGCTCACCGTGGACGAAGTTCATCCGGGGCGAACCGAGGAACCCCGCGACGAACATCGAGGCCGGCTGCTCGAACATGTCGAGCGGCGCGCCTTCCTGCTCGATGACGCCGTCGCGGAGCAGCACGATCCGGTCGGCGAGCGTCATGGCTTCGACCTGGTCGTGCGTGACATAGATCATCGTGGTCGAGATCTCCTGGTGCAGGCGCTTGATTTCGCCTCGCATCTCGTCGCGTAGCTGGGCATCGAGATTCGACAGCGGCTCGTCGAACAGGAACACGCGCGGGTTGCGCACGATTGCGCGCCCAATGGCGACTCGCTGACGCTGCCCGCCCGAAAGCTGGCGCGGATAGCGGTCGAGGAGTTTCCCCACGCCCAGCATCGCCGCCGCCCGGTTGACCCGCTCTTCGATCTCGGGCTTGGGCATTTTGCGCGCCCGCAGGCTCAACGAAATGTTTCCGTACACGGTCATGTGCGGGTAAAGCGCGTAGTCTTGGAACACCATCGCGACGTCACGGTCCCGCGGGCGCATCCCATTCACGGTCTCGTCGCCGATCGCGATGTCGCCCGAATCTGCATCCTCGAGGCCGGCGATGGTGCGCAGAAGGGTGCTCTTGCCGCAGCCCGAGGGACCAACGAGGACGGTGAACTCGCCATCCGGGATGTCGAGATCGACGCCGCGGACCGCCTGGACCGACCCGTAGCTCTTGTGCAAGGCGCCTATCCGAACGCTCGCCATGCCCTATCCTCGCAGCGCGCCGAGCGTGAGGCCCCGCACCAGGTGCCGCTGCACCAGCATCCCCAACACGATGGACGGCGCGAGCGACACGGTCGCAAGCGCGCAGGCTTCGCCATATTGCGCGCCCTGGAATCCGAGGAAGGCGCGAAAGATGGTCGGAAGCGTGAACGCGTACCGGCTGGTGAGGATCAAGGCGAAAAAGAATTCGGTCCAGACGGCGATGAAGACGAAGACGGCCGCGGCCGCGACGCCCGGGGCCGCGAGCGGCGTCGCGACCATCCAGAACGCCTGCCAGCGGCTGAGGCCGTCGACCAGCGCCGCTTCCTCGAGCGACTTCGGCAACTGGCGAAAATAGGCATACATCATCCACACCGACAGCGGCAGCGTCATGAACGCGTAGGCGAGGATCATGCCGATGCGCGTATCGTAGAGGCCCCAGGTCCGAAACAGCAGGAAAATCGGCAGGATGACGGCGACCGGCGGCAAGAAGCGCTGGGAAATGACCCACAGGGCCAGATGATTGCCTCCCGTCCGGAACCTCGCGAGGCTATAGGCCATCATCGTGCCCATCACGGTGGACAGCACAGTCGAAGCCGATGCGATGACGAGGCTGTTGATGAGGCCCTGGAGGCCACGGTACGAGAAGAGCGCGGCCGTGTAGTGGACCGTTGTCGGCTTCGCCGGGAACCACACCGGCGGCGTGGTCAGGTAATCGCTGGTCGGCTTGATCGAGGTGATGACCACCCAGTAGAGCGGCACAAGAATGAACACGATGAAGAAGCCGATCGTGAAGGCGCGCGCGGAGTTGGCGCGGAGGCTGTGCGCGATCATCACGCCTCCGGCTTCAGGAGGCGGCGCAGAAGCGCCAGGATCACGACCGACAGCAGAATGAGAAAGAGCCAGCTCCCCGCGGTCGCCATCGACAAGTGGAATTGCTGGAACCCGATCTGGTAAAGATAGAACGACGTCGTGTAGGTCGCGGAGCCGGGGCCCCCGCCCGTCAGCATGAAGATGACGTCGAAAAGCTTGACCGCGTCCAGGAGGCGGAGCGTGACCGCAAGCAGCATTACCGGCGCCAGCTGCGGCATCGTCACATAACGGAATGTCTGGAGAGCGCCGACGCCATCAAGTTCCGCCGCCTCGTAGAGATGCGGCGGAATGGCGGCGAGCCCGGCGAGCAGAATGACGAACATGAACGGGGTCCATTGCCAGACGTCGGCAAGGACAATGGAAATATAGACCCATGGCGTTTCGCCGATCCAGCTGATCGCCACCGGACGGTGGAGCAGCTGGCTCAAAAGATAGTCCGCAGGGCCGAAAGGTCTTTGCAGGAACAGCGCCCAGGACTGTCCAACGATCACCGGGCTGATAAACAGCGGAATGATGAGGATCGACATGACGATCCCGCGCCCTCTGAAGGTTTTCACCATTGCGAGCGCGAGGGCGAGTCCCAGCGCGAATTCGACGGCGACCACAGTCACGGAGAGAACGATCGTGAGGCCGAGCGACGACCAAGCCAACGGGTCGTTCAGGATATCCCGGAAATTCTGCAGCCCGACAAAGGCGTGGCCGGGAATTTGGAAGTCGTAATTGACGAAGGCGACCCACAGCGAAAACACCAGCGGATAGATCGAGAACGCGAGGATCAAGAGCGCAGCCGGGGCGACCATCAGCCATTTGAAATGACGATCTGCCCACGCCGAGACTCCGACCGCGCGCGTGGAGGCGGAGCGCGCCCGGCTGGCTGTGATGGCTTGAACCATTAAGAGTTTCGATCTGCTGGCGGGCTCGAGCGGTCGAACGCAGAAGGCGAGGCCCGATCGCGCGCGCAAAATCCCGCGCGATCGGGCGGCCTGACGTTCCTTCAGGTGATGTGCACCGCCTGCCCGACCTTCTCGATCGTATGGTCGGCATAGCACCCCGGAATCTTGAGGAATTCCTGGTAGGCCGCTTTCTGCGCCGGAACGCCCAGCCGCTGTGTGGTTTGATCCCACTCGGCCGCCGCTTTCGCCAACGCGGACTTAGCGTCCTGGCCGCCCCAGACTGCCGTGCACATGCGGTCGATCGACAGGGCGTAATCCTGCCAGCCGGGCATGATCATGTCGACGACGCCAGAGTTGGCGCAGTTAGACAAGGTGATGAGGTAGTCTTTGGCGGCCGGCCATAGCGCCCGATATTGCTCCGACTTGTAGGTCGAGAGGCGATAGGGATCGCGCAGCGTATAGGGCAACATCGTCCGCACCAGCGACATCGGCGGTGCGGTGACCCATTGCATGAAGAAGTACGCGGCCTCCTCATTGTTGGAGCCGGCGGCGAGCGCGCGAACATAGCCGGACGCCATCTCGCCGTTGCCCCCGGGCACGACCGCATAGCCGACTTTGTCGGCGATGCTCGACTGCGGAATGAAATTGATCGCTTTGTCGCGTTGAGCATAGTTGGAGGACATGCGGCCGGTCGGCGGCCAGGAGAAGATCATCGCCACCTTGCCCTGCAGCCAGGCCGCCCATTGCGCCACGGCGTCGAGGTCGTTGTTGCCGGGAATCGACGCCTTGTTCTGGGCGATCATCTGGGCAAGCGTCGTCTCTCCCGCGGGTCCGGCGAGCAGCGCCTTCATATCCGCGTCGAAGAACTTGCCGCCGTTGGCGCGGAATTCCTGCAGAAACGCGAACTGGTTTCCCGGACTGCCGAATTTGCGGAAGTGCGCGGCGCCATAGACGTTGGGCGCCAACTGGTCGGTGATGAACTGCGCGACCTGCGAATATTCGTCCCACGTCGTTGGCACGCCAAACGGTTTGCCGAACTTCGCCTGGTAGGCCGACTTGAGCTTGGGATCGTCGAAGACGTCCGTGCGATAATAGAGCGCCCATTGATCGCCGTCGTCGAACACGCCCCACCGCTTGCCCTTGTAGAGGGTGATCGACTTGTAAAGCGGATGATAGTCGTCGAGGTCGGCCTTGTTCATGTATTTCGCGACGTAGTCGTCAATCGGCACGATGACGCCGCCGTTGGCGAGCGCGGGGATCCATGCGGGCTCGATGTCGAGAACATCATAGGCGCCGGAATTGGCGATGTGCTCGGCGATCGGCTTCGAATACTGATCCGGGTGGGGCAGCTCGACGACGTTGAAATTGATCCCCGTCAGGGCTTGCCACAGCGGTCCGGAAAAGTTCTTCGGCTCCAGCGCCTGGAGGCCCGCCTCGTACGTGAGATTGAGGGTGATCCCCTTGTCCTTGTACGCCTGCGCCGCCTGGACTGCGCGATAGGCCGAGCCGTCCGTCGGGCCCTCCGTCGAGGCTTTGACGGCAGCGGCCTGGGCCGCGCCGAGCGGCGTGCTCTTGTCGGCGAGCTCGACCTTCGAGATATCTGCGGCAGCCGCCCAGGCCTTCGAGCCGGACGCCGTGTAGCCGAGGCCCGGGAGCATGGCGGCGCCGCCCATCAGCATGAGCCGAGTCAGGAATTCGCGGCGGGACGTGTCCCCGCGGAGCCAGGCGTCGACCTCCTCAGAAAGTCCGGCGTTGAACTCGCGCCGTTCGTGTTCGTCCATCACTCGTCTCCTCCCATGTTGCGTCGCCGGCGATGCTGCTGGCCGGTCGCGCCGATTGCCTAAGTCACATTGATCTTTCCCAAATGCGGTTTCTTTGCGTGTCGGGAAGCGGTTCGAGGGTCATTCGCAGGGCCCAACGATTTCGGCCCTCTCGTCGCTGAAGGCAAGCTGGCGGACGGGCGTTGCTACGAGCACGATAAGCGGCCTTTTGGTTCCTTCCCTAAAGGCGCAATTCGGACGCAAGCAGCGCCTTTAGAGATCGGATGCTATCCGACGCCCGGAGACTGTCAACCGACTGCCGTTTTTCCGGTGATCGAGATAGCTTGATATGGGGAATGCTCCTCCCAGGCGATGATTTCGCATCAATCGGTATCGAGATGCCGTGAAACCATCACCCTCTCGCCGATGAGGCCGCGGGGGCGAACAACGATCATGGTCGCGAGCAGTACGCCGATTGCGATAATGCGCACCGATGCGGCGCGGGCCTCGAACGACGCAGGAACGAAATCGGCAATGATGATGCCGGAGGCGCTCCACAGGGCCCAGACGAGCATTGCGCCGATGATCGCGCCGAAATTGTTGCCGGCGCCGCCGACGATCAGCATCGCCCAGACCTGGAAGGTGAGGCTGGATGTATAATTCTCCGGCGCGATAAAGCCGATGAAATGCGCGCCGATCGCGCCGGCGAGACCCATCAGCGCGCCGCCGAGCGCGAAGGCCTGGAGGCGGTACCGCGACGGATTCTTGCCAAGCGCCATCGCGGCGCGTTCGTCTTCCCGGATCGCCCGCAACACTCGGCCCCAGGGACTGCGCGCGAGCCGCTCCAGCCCCAGGTAGACGACTCCGACGACCATCGCGACCAGAGTTAGATTGGCAAGGTCGTAAAGCGCCGGCGTCGACGCGAGACTGTCGAAGGGACGCGGAATGAAGGCGACACCGAAAGCGCCGCCTGTCAGCTTCTGTGCGTTCAGAGCGACGAGTTGCACCACCACGGCGACCCCGAAGGTCGTGATCGCGAGATAGTCCGCCCGCAGCCGCAGCGTCAACGCGCCGACGAAGGCTGAGGCGGCGCCCGAAGCAGCCATCGCGGCAAGCCAGCCGACCAGGATCGGCAGGGCGAAGCCCCCGAGACGGCCCTGGGTTGGCGGCGTGGTCAGCAGCGCCGATGCGTAGGCGCCTATGGCGACGAAACCGGCGACCCCGACATTGAAGAGCCCGGTCTGCCCCCATTGCACATTGAGGCCGAGACAGACGAGCGCATTGACGAGCGCCAGGACGAGAAAGAAGCTCGCATAGCCGATCGGACCGATAAGATCGAACGTCACGTCGGCCTGCCCGCAAGGCCGGTAGGTCGCACGATCAACACGGCGATCAGCACCAGAAAGGGGAAGGCGGCCCGCCATTCGGAGCCGGCGAGCTGAACCGTTATCGCTTCGCCGAGGCCGACGATCAGGGCCCCTGCGAAGGCGCCGGGCGCGCTGCCGATTCCGCCGAGGATGGCGGCTGCGAACAGCGGCAGCAACAGATCGAAGCCCATGAAGGGGCGGATTTGCACGAGCAACCCGAGCATGACGCCGGACGCGGAGGCGAGTGCGCCGCCGATCGCCCAGGCGACGCGAATCGTCGCGTCCACGTCAACGCCTGCGACGCGCGCGAGTGCAGGATTCTCGCTCACCGCCCGCATCGCCCTGCCGATCTGCGTGCGCGTCAGCAACAGATGCACGCTGATCAGGAGCGCCGCCGCGACCGCCAGCAGCGCCATCTGATCGGGGGTCGCTTTGAGCCCGAACCCAATAGGCGTTGCGATCTGGAGATCGCGCGAAAAATACGCCGGCCGGGAGGTAAAGACGAATTCGAGCGAGGCGCGGATCGCCATCGAGGCCCCGAAGCTCGCCATCACGATCGAGATTGCGGCGCTCTTGCCGCGCAACCGGGAGAACAGAATCTTGTCGAGCGCCAGCGCGAGGCCGGCGGTGAGCGCC
The DNA here is from genome assembly GCA_963772555.1 of uncultured Alphaproteobacteria bacterium. Taxonomy (GTDB): domain Bacteria; phylum Pseudomonadota; class Alphaproteobacteria; order Rhizobiales; family Beijerinckiaceae; genus Roseiarcus. The sequence continues at coordinate 98,508 of CAVYXQ010000009.1, forward strand.
ATCGCGACGAGGGAAGCCGCGATCACCGCCGGGCTGATGGAGAGTTCGCCGATGCCCTGATCCGAGCCCACAACCAGCGCCGAGATTCCGGACGCCAAGAGCAGCGTCGCATAGGCGCCGAAGGAAATGAATTCGCCGTGGGCGAAATTTGCGAATCTCAGGATCGAATAAGTGATCGTCACCCCGATCGCGCCGAGTCCGATCAGGGAGCCGGATATCAAGCCGTCCACGAGAACCTGCAGCGTCACGACGCGGCTTCCCTTTCGACGCCGCCGAGATAGAGGGCGGCAACGAGAGGGTCGTCCCTCAACGCACGCGCCGGGCCCTCGTGCCGGTTGCGGCCCTGCACCAGGATGTAGGCGCGGTCGGCGAGCGCCAAAGCCGCCCGCGTGTTCTGCTCGACGAGCACGATCGCCACGCCGCTCTGGCGGATCTCGGCGAGTTCTTGCGAATACAATCTCGACCAGTTTCGGCGACAGGCCCGCGGAGGGTTCGTCGAGCATCAACGCCTTCGGGCCCACGAGCATCGCGCGAGCGATCGCGAGCATCTGGCGCTGGCCACCGGATAGGCGTCCGGCCGGCAGGGCGCGCTGGCGCGCGAGATCGGGGAAGGCGTCGTATGCCGCGGCGATCCGCTCGGCGCGAAGCGATTTCGGCAACACTCCCGCGGCGAGCTTCAGATTATCTGAGACGCTGAGAGAACCGAAGACATTCTCGGTCTGCGGCGTGAAAGCGAGGCCCGCGCCGATCATGCGATGGGCCGGCGTGCAGGTAACGTCGCGGCCGTCGAATGTCACGCTGCCCCCGCTGATCGGGGTCAGACCAGCGATCGCCTTGATCAGCGTCGATTTTCCGGCGCCGTTCGGCCCCAGCACCGCGACGATCTCTCCAGACGCCACTGCGATCGAGGCGCCGTTGACGATGGGCAGCCCGGGCTCGTATCCGGCGACGAGTTTGTCCACAACAAGGAGCGGCGTCCCCCCGTTCATGCCGCAGCGCCGCCGAGATAGGCCTCGATGACGCGGGGATCCCGGACCACCGCGTCCGGCTTCCCCTCGCAGAGAATCTTGCCGGCCGCCATGACAAAGACCCGACCGCACAACCGAACGATCACGTCCATGTTGTGCTCGATAACCAGCAACGCGACGCCGCGCCGATTGATCTCAACGATGCGCTCGAGGATCACTTCGAGGAGGCTCGGATTGACCCCCGCAGCCGGCTCGTCCAGCAGCAGCAGCGACGGTTCGGCCATAAGCGCGCGGGCGAGTTCGAGCAGCTTGCGTTCGCCTCCGGAAAGGACTCGCGCGGGCTCGCGGGCGAGCCGACTGAGTTTGACGAAGGCGAGCAGGTCCGCTGCCTTGTCGCGGCAGGCGCGCTCCTCACGCGCCACCAGCCGCGGCGCGATCCAGTTCGGCCAGATACGCTCGCCGCTCTGTCCCTGGGCGCCCAGCATCACGTTCTCGATCAGCGTCATGCCGGGAAAGGGACGCGGAATCTGGAAGGTCCGGCCGAGACCATGCGCCAGCCGCGAATCCGCTGGCGCGAATTCGACCGCGGCGCCATCCAGCCAGATGCGGCCGGAGGTCGGCTTCAACTCGCCGGCGATCAGGTCGAAAAGAGTTGTCTTCCCGGCGCCGTTGGGACCGATCAGCCCGACGATTTCGCCGGAGCCGACGTCGATCGTGACGTCGTCGACGGCGGCGACGCCGCCGAAGCGCTTGACCAAAGATTTCGCCGACAAGACTGGCCTGTCTCTACTGAACGGCTTTTCTTTGGGGATCGGCATCGCCGAACATGACTCCGAACGGATCGTTGATCTTTGACCAGCCCCAGATAGTCTGCAATCCCTGATCGAAGGCGATGGCGTTCGCGGTCCTCGCCTCGCTCGGCGGGCGCGGTCGCCGGTTTTGGTTTTGCCTTTTTGATCTCAGACGCAGGCGCCCCAAGGGCTCCGGAGGCGGGAAAGCGATGGACGACCACGAGCCCGACGAAAGCTTCGAGCTTTGGGACCTCCGGGTCGAGGCGGTCGTGCCCCCCGGGGCGAAGGTCTATTGCGGCGCGCGCGCTGGCGACTATTTCGAACTCAAGGGCGAGACTTTGACGCTGCCGCCGGGCCAAGGCGTCTCGATCTATTCGCTCGCGGCGGTCCTGCCCCTGTTGGCCGCCAAGCAGCGTCCAACCGACCCCAACGACTGGATGACGACCGACGCCGAGATCGCCTGTCCCGACCCGAATTGTCAAAGCCGACTGCGCATAGTGAGAACCGGGCTCAGGCGTTTCCGTCACAGCGAGACCACCGCCGTTCCGCTGCCGTCGCCGAGCGCCAAATGACTGGGGTCTTGCAGACTTATGACCTTGCTCCCGGATACGCGATTTCGCGCGTCATTCGTGGCGGTTGGCAGCTCGCCGGCGGGCACGGCGCGATCGATCGGGACCGCGCCCTCGACGATCTCATCGCCGCTTTCGACGCTGGCGTCTTCACTTTCGATTGCGCCGATATTTACACGGGCGTCGAGGAACTCTATGGCGCGATGCGCGCGATGCTCGTCGCCGCGCGCGGCGAGGGCTCGGCGAACCGCCTGCGCGTACACACGAAGCTCGTACCCGACCTGTCGATTCTACGGACGATCGCACGACGCGATGTCGAAGCGATCATTGACCGCTCGCTTCGCCGTCTGAAGATGGAGCGGCTCGATCTGGTGCAGTTCCATTGGTGGGATTATGCCGAACCCCGCTGGCTCGACGCGCTTCGCTGGCTCGACGATCTGCGTGCGAAAGGCAAGGTGCGGCTGATCGGCGGCACCAATTTTGACGGGGCGCATGTGGGCGCCATCATCGATGCAGGCGTTCCGCTCTCATCGATGCAGGTTCAATATTCGGTCCTCGACCGCCGACCCGAGAACGGCCTTGCCGCCCTGTGCCGCGCTCATGGCGTCGGCCTGTTCTGCTACGGCTCGGTTGCCGGCGGCTTTCTCTCTGATCGCTGGCTTGGCCAGCCGGAGCCTGCTCAGCCGCTCGCCAACCGTTCGCTCGTCAAGTACAAGCTCATCATCGACGACTTCGGCGGCTGGACGCTATTTCAGCAGCTTTTGCGCGCGCTTCGCCGCGTCGCCGACCGGCGACGGTGCGACATTGCGAGCGTGGCGAGCAGATTCGCGCTCGATCGCCCCGGCGTTGCCGCGGTCATTGTCGGGGCAACCTCACGTGCGCATCTCGCGAGCAACGTCGCGGCCGGCGCTCTCACCCTGACCGACGAAGACCGCTTGGAGATCGAGGCGGTCGCCGCAAAGCGCCGGGGGCCGGACGGCGATGTCTACGAGCTCGAGCGCGACCGCACGGGACGGCACGGCTCGATCATGAAATACAATCTCAGCGCCCGGCCGGCGTGAGCCGACGGTTCAACAGGGGCGCCAGATGTGGTCAGCCCGATTCAGACGGAGGTGGATGATGGAAGCGCGCATTCTGATATCGGCAGCGACGTTGGCGCTCGGGCTCGGGCTCGGCGGCGCAGCTTGGGCGGAGGATTGCCAGATCACGGTCGGCGTCGTGATGGAGCTGACCGGACCGGCAGGGGAGTACGGCCAGGCCGGAGCGAAATCGATCGAGATGGCGTTCCGCGATCTCAATGAGGCGGGGGGTCCGCACGGCTGCAAGCTCGTTGCGGACACGCGCGACTCCCAGAGCCAGGGCACGCTCGCGGTCGACGCCGCCAATCAGCTTGTGCAGTTGAAAAAAGTTCCGGTCATCATCGGCGGCATCATCTCCTCGGTAACGATTCCGATCCTGACCTCGGTCACCGGCCCGGACAAGATCGTGCAGATGTCGCCGGCCTCGTCCTCGCCGACGCTGACGACGCTCGGGCGCGAAGGCAAAACGAACGGAATGTTCTTCCGCACCATCACTTCGGATGCTCTTCAGGGCACCGCGGCGGCGAAATATGCGCTCGACCAGGGTTTCAAGAAAATAGCCGTCATTCACGTCAACAACGATTTCGGCGTCAACATGCTGAATGAATTCGCCAAAGCCTACAAAGCGCTCGGCGGCGAGATCGTCTCGGTGACTCCCTACAACGAGAAGCAGTCGAGCTACGACGCGGAGGCGACCAAGGCGATCGCCTCGAAACCCGACGGCCTCTATCTCATCGCGACGCCGGTCGACGGCGCCACGATCGCGCGCGCGTGGATTTCGCAGGGCGGCCCAGCCAAGTTTCTGCTCAACGACGGCATGAATAGTCCGGACTTCATCACGAGCGTCGGCGCGAAATATCTGAACGAGGCCTACGGAACCTCATCCGGCACCAGCCCGACCGCGTCGACCGAATATTTCAACACGAACTATAAGGCGTTCTCCGGCGGTATCGATCCGAGCAACCCGGCGGCCGACCGCGCCTATGATGCAGCCGCAATCGTCGAACTCGCCATCGCGGCGGCCCCGACCGAGGATCCGATCGCGATCCGCGACGCCATCTACAAAGTCACCTCCAAGGACGGAGAGGTCATCCACGCCGGCAAGGCCGATTTCGCCAAGGCGCTCGAGCTCTTGAAGGCAGGCAAGCCGATCCGCTACGAGGGCGTCATCGGTCCAGTTTCGTTCGATCAATATGGCGACATTACGGGACCATTCCGGCTGTGGAAGATCGTCGACGGCAAAGTGGTGACGGTCGGCGAAATGAGCACCGACGACGTCAACGCGATCAAGGCCAAGCTTGCCAAGTGAGGAGCGAGCCGTCTCCGCCGCCGCGCGTCGCGCTCGCGTCCGATCTTGAGATCAGCCGGGTTGTCGTCGGCTTGTGGCAAGTCGCGGACATGGAGCGCGGCGGTCGGACGCTCGATGCGGAATTCGCCTCATCAGCGATGCTGGCTTATGCGCGGGCCGGCTTCGTCAGCTTCGACATGGCCGACCACTATGGCAGCGCCGAGCTCATCGCGGGACGTTTTCTCTCACGAGTCGCGGACGGCGAGGCCGCGGGGCGAACGCGCCCCGCCGCTTTCACCAAATGGTGCCCGGCGCCCGGGCCGATGACCGCCGATGTCGTGCGCGATGGCGTCGAGCGCAGCCGCAAGCGGCTCGGCGTCAAGACGATCGATCTCCTTCAATTCCATTGGTGGGCGTTCGAGCACCCGGCCTACCTCGACGCGATGAAGCATCTGGATGCGCTGCGCCGCGAAGGACTGATCCGCTATCTCGGCGTGACCAATTTCGACACGGCGCATCTGCGCGTGCTGGTGAAACACGGCATTCCGGTCATCAGCAATCAAGTGAGCTTTTCGCTTCTCGACCGCCGTGCGGCGGGCGAGATGAGCGCCTTCTGCCTTGAGAACGGCGTACGGCTGCTCGTGTACGGCACGCTCGCCGGCGGCCTCATGTCGGAGCGCTGGCTCGGAAGGCGTGAACCGGCGAGCAACGAGATCGCCGACTGGAGCAAAATGAAATACAGGCGGTTTGTCGACGCCGCCGGCGGCTGGGGCGCGCTTCAGACGATTCTCCGCGCGCTCGATGCGATCGCCAAAAGGCACGGCGTCTCGATCGCCAATGTGGCGACGCGCTGGACGATCGATCATCCTGCCGTCGCGGCGGCGATCGTCGGCGCACGGCTCGGAGAGAGAGACCATGCTGACGACAATCTGGCGATCTTCTCGTTTGCGCTCGACGACGACGATCGCGCCCGAATCGAAACGGCGCTCGCCTCCACGACCCCGATCGCCGGCGACTGCGGCGACGAATACCGTCGGCCCCCGTTTCTCACCGCCACGGGCGATCTGACCGATCACCTCGGGTCGATGCCGAGAGCCTACGTCGCGACGCCGGTCGACGGGCGGCCGGGTCGGCTGCGTGTCTCGTCCGGCAGCGCCTTCGAACCCATCGCGGGATACAGCCGCGCAGTAAGGATCGGCGACCGGGTGCTCGTCAGCGGGACGACCGCCACCAATGGCGCCGATGAGATTGTGTGTCCCGGCGATGCCGCTGCGCAGACGACCTTCATCCTCGACAAGATCGCCGCGAGTCTGGCGGCGCTCGGCGCCGGAATGGACGACGTCGTGCGGACCCGCGTCTACCTCGCCGATGCAAACCATTGGGAGCCGGTGTCGCGCGCGCACGGACGTCGCTTTGGATCGGTCCGCCCGGCCAATACGATGCTCGAAATCGGCCGGCTGATCGGCAATTATCTGGTCGAGATCGAAGCGGAGGCTGTGGTCGGCTGAAGGCCGCGTCCGCGCTGGACGATGGGTTTTGCGAGACCAAGACCATCAAGATCGCGCTCCACTCACGCTTAGTCGCGCGCAAACCGGCGGCGCCTGGTTCGACGCGGGGCCGCATCTCGTTTACAGGCTTCGTGGCGGCGCGGGAGCGCGGTATGTCGCCGCGGGTCGCGGGCGAGGATTGTTTGCGTATATTGCGCTGGATCAGCGCCGCGATGGTTTGAACTGCCGAAACACTGGGAGCGCGCGATGCGGGCTGAACTCGTGGTCGATTGCCGGGACTGGCACGGGGAAGGGATCTTCTGGTCAGCCGCGCATGGCTTGGTCTTCTGGACCGACATCTTCGGCGAGCGAGTCTCGACCTACGAGCCGGCCGCGGGCGAGATCAGACACTTCAGGGTTCCCGGCCGCGTGTGCGCCTTCGCCACCCGCGAGGGGCGACCCTGGAACCAGGTGGTCGCAGCCTTCTCAGATGGCTTCGCCCTCCTGGACCTTCTAACCGGCGAGCGCAAGGATATCGCCCGCCTCGACGCGGACAAGCCGACGGTCCGCATGAACGACGGCCGCACGGACCGGCAGGGCCGCTTCATAGTCGGCGGCATGGACGAGCCGGAACTGAAGCCGATCGCCTCCGTTTTCCGCCTCGACCCCGATCTTTCCGTCCATCGCTTGCTCGACGGTGTGGGCTGCGCCAATGGAACATGCTTCTCACCCGATGGCCGCACAATGTGGTTTGCCGACAGCGCGAAGGCGGAGCTCGAGGCCTTCGACTATGACATCGCCACAGGGGCCCCTTCGAATCGTCGCCGGATCGCCCGAATCTCGGGCGTGCCAGATGGCTCTTGCATCGACTCGGAAGGCTATGTCTGGAACGCGGTCTGGGAGGGCTACAGGGTCGATCGCTACGCCCCGGACGGTCGCTTGGATCGAACAGTCGAACTTCCAATTAAGAAGGTCACGTGCTGCGCCTTCGGCGGCAAAGATCTCTCCACCTTGTTCATCACGACGTCCCGCTACGCGGAGTCCGAGCGCGACCTGGCTGGGCAACCCAGCGCCGGCGGCCTTTATGCGGTGAGGCCTGGCATACGAGGCCTCCCGGACTCGCCCTTCGCAGGCTGAGCGGCCGACGCGCCATGTCGCGAAGACCGGAGACCGCCAGCGCCCCGATCAAAGCGACGATGAAGAAAATGGGTCTCGCGCCGCGTGCAACAGCAGCAGCGAAGGGCGGTTTGTAGCCACTTGCCAAGCAAGGGCTTCACTTGATTCGCGCCGCTGAGCGTCGTCAGAATTCGATCCGGATGGGCGGGGAGAACGTCAAACCCTACTTGAACAGTAAACCGGCCCTCGCGCTTGCAAGGCATTGATATCCTTGATGGCGGTGAGGTATTTTCTCAAAATGTGGTGCCACGTTTGCACAGTTTTTGCGCTTGATATTTGGCGGCGAGTCGGATTCCGTGGTGCTCGATAGCGAGGGCCCATGTTCTTCCGCCTCAAGAAGTCCGGCGAACGCGGCTACGTGCAGATCGTCGAGAACACGCGCGACGGCGCCGCCGTCCGCCAGAGGGTGATCGCCAATCTGGGCCGTGCCGACGCGTTGGCCGCCTCCGGCGCGCTCGCTTCGCTGATCGCCTCGGGCGCCAAGCTCACCGATCAGGTTCTGCTGATCAATGCGCTCGATGAGGACGCCCAAGGCGAGCTGTCGGTCGCCGCCAAGCGGATCGGCGGGCCGATGCTGTTCGGCAGAGTTCTGGGAGCGGCTCGGCGTCGCCGACGTCCTGGCCGGCTTGCTGAAGGAGCGCGCGTTCGAGTTTCCGGTCGAGCGCGCCGTGTTCGTCGCCGCGCTGCATCGGCTATTCGTTTCGGGATCGGATCGCGACTGTTCGTCGTGGATGGAGGATTACGACATCCCTGGCGCCGAAGGGCTCGATCTGCATCACTTCTACCGCGCCATGGCCTGGCTCGGCGAGGAGGTGGAGGAGAAGCCCGACGGGGCGCTCGCGCCTCGCTGCGTCAAGGACCTGATCGAGGAGCGGTTGTTCGACCGCCGCCGCGATCTCTTCACCGACCTTTCCGTCGTATTCATGGACACCACCAGCCTCTCCTTCTACGGCCAGGGCGGCCAGACGCTCGGCGAGTACGGCTACTCCAAGGACTATCGCCCCGATTTGAAGCAGATGATCCTCGGCCTCGTCGTCGACGGCGACGGCCGGCCGATCTGCACCGAGATGTGGCCGGGGAACACCGCCGACGTGACGTCGCTGTTGCCGGTGGTCGACCGCTTGCGGGAGCGCTTTTCCATCGGCCGGGTCTGCGTCGTCGCCGACCGTGGCATGATCTCGGCGGCGACCATCGCCGGACTCGAGGAGCGCAAGCTCGAATATATCCTCGGCGCGCGCGAGCGCTCCGACGCGATCGTGCGCAAGATCGTGCTCGAGAACGACGATCCTTTCGTCCCCCTGCTCATCGAGCGCAAGGCGGGAGAGACCCAGCTCTTCGTCAAGCAGGTCAAGATCGAAGGCGTCCGCTATGTCGTCTGCCGCAACGAGGCGGAGGCCGAGAACGACCGCAAGGACCGCGAAGCGATTGTCGCCGCGCTCGACGCGCAATTGAAGAAGGGCGACAAGGCGCTGATCGGCAACTCCGCCTATCGGCGCTATCTGCGCAAAGTCGCGGCCAAGGGCGCTCGCTCATTCGTGATCGACGTGGGCAAGCTCGCCGAAGAGGCGAGCTTTGACGGGATCTTCGTGCTGCGCACGAATGCGAAGGTGACCCCTCTGCAGGCAGTTTTGCGCTATCGCGATCTTCTCCTTGTCGAGGATCTTTTCCGTCGAACCAAGGCGATCATGCGCACGCGGCCGATCTTCCATTCCTCCGACGCCGCCATCCGCGGCCATGTCTTCTGCTCGTTCCTGGCGCTCGCGATGCAGAAGCATCTCGACGACCTCGCCCGCCAGGCCAGCCTCGCGCCGGAATGGAAAGACCTCTTGCGCGATCTCGATCGTCTACAACAGGTGCGCATCCATTACCGAGCCGCCGACTGGCTCGTGCGCACCGACGCCGCGCCAGATGTGACCAGGCTCTTCAAACGCGCCCATGTCGCCCTGCCGTCCCGCGCCCGGCAGGCCCGTCCGCCGCCGCCCCCGCCCAAACACGACCGAAAACGCCGCGGTCGCCCAAAGCGTAGTGCCACGCCAACTTGAATTTCGCCGGAACACCAACATAATCAACCATTTGCAAAAATCAGGTGTTCAAGTCGGGTCAAACTGATTGAGCAGGCGCTCCACAGCCGCCCGGCTGTGGCTCAGGCGACCGTAACGCACAAACCGCAGACCGCCGGTCGGGAGTGAGCCTGCGTGGGCCCCCAGCGATTGGATCGCGCTCGGTCTCTCCGTATGCTCGCGCATGCCGCTTCAAGCTGGTTTTCTTCACCGCCCCGCCGCCTCAACTGAGTCTCGAGCCCATGGTCGCGCCCAGCTCAACCCCGAACCGGCCCACGGATGTGAGTCCCGTCCCGGACACCGGCAGGAAGGATCTTCAGGATTTCTCGAACCTATCCCGCGCGCCGGCTATCGCCTACCTGCAGAAGCAGAAGCTGCGGAGCCCGCACAAAGCCAGACGTGCGCCAAAGGGTGCGTTCCCGGACATCAGTCTTTTCTTGCCACACAATCTTTTTCGCTGGGCCGCTCAATACGTCCGATACCGTATCGGCGCCAAGCACAAGTTCCGCACCTACGAAGACCCATCGGATGACGGCGTCTATCCGTTCGACATCGGCGAGACCCGAATGGCCCTGGCGGGCGACTGGGGCTCCGGCACGGATGAGGCTCACAGAATCGGTCAGCTTATTTCCAAGTTCAAGCCCCACTACTCGATCCATCTGGGCGACGTCTACTTCGTCGGCGATCCGAGGGAGGTCAGGGTGAATTTCCTTGGCGAGAAGCTCTCCCAATACGAGCCCTGCCGCTGGCCAAGCGGGTCAAAGGGGACCTTCGCGCTGAATGGCAATCATGAGATGTACGCAAGGGGATTCGGATATTTCGACCTGATCTTGCCCCGTATGGGGTTGGAAAAGAACGGCCGCCACCTCGGTCAAAAGGCCAGCTTCTTCTGCCTGAAAAATGAGAATTGGTGGGTCATCGGCCTGGATACGGGCTATAATTCCATCGGGATACCGATTGTGGAAAATCTCCGCCGTCCGGACTGTGCGCTTCCTGACGAGCTGGTGTCATGGCTGCGCAGGTTTTTTGACCCGGGCAAAGACAAGCGCGGCATCGTCCTTCTCAGCCATCATCAATACTATTCGAGTTTCGATGACTGGTACGTCCGGCCGGCTGAACAACTGGCCGAGTTCATTTCGCGCCCAGTCCTGTGGTTCTGGGGGCATGAGCATCGCTTTGCCATTTACGGGAAATATCGGACGGACAAAGGCATAGAGGCTTATGGACGTTGCATCGGTCATGGCGGGATGCCGGTCGAGCTGCCAGGTCCCGTCAAGCATTCGCAATGCAAACTGGAGCTGGTGGACAGCCGTCGCTACAGGAGCGACGAAAAGATCGCCGTTGGCGTCAACGGCTTCGCCAGGCTCACTTTTACCGGCGCAACCTTGAAGGTCGACTACGTCGACATCGACGACGCCGTCTTGTTTACCGAAACCTGGACGACAGATGAAGAGGGCGGCGTCGCCCGCATCTCGTCCTCCTGATGAGGTTGCGGCTTAGATAATGCGATCGGGCCGATCGGCGCATCCCTCTGCGCCGCCGTGCGCGGCAAACCCGACGGCGAGGACATTGGCTGCGGCGCCCCACAAACGCATGGGAAGGACAGGATCAAGACGGCCTCCGTTCAGGAAACGGTCGCGCCGCGCTTTGGCGCGACGTCGACGAACGACGAGGTAAGTCGCGCGGGGTTCAGGCGGGAAGGCCGGGGCCGAACGGCGAGGCAGGCTCCGCCGCACGGGCGAATCCCGCGGCGCCGGATCGGCCATCGTAGCGCCGGAATCGAGCTCAGAGGCGACAATCATTGTCCGGGATCGAACGGCGCTATTCGACACAGCGGGCAAGCCTCGGCTGCCGCAGCCGTCGGATCAGCGTCGCACAAGCATCGAGTGGCAGATCACAAAACGAAGAGAGGTCTGAGATGCGATCGCAGCTGCGACGCCGGAAAGAGCGGATTCAACAAATTGAGGCTGAAGCGGACGCGCTGGTGCGTGATTTTGGCGCAGATGCTTATTCGCAAGCGCGACGGTGGGAGCGCGAGACCGATAGCAGGATGATGGCGCGAATGTGGAATCAAGTCGCGATCACGGTTGCGTCTAAAGGGCTCCGCTAGGTCCGCTTCAAAACCGTTTCTCAGAGGGCTGACGGGCTCATGTTGATACGCATCGATCGCTGGTTGCTATGCAAATAGGAGAGCGAGCGCCGTTCCTCACTGGCGTGAGGCGCGCAGGCGGGCGCCAGCGTGACATCGCCCTAGCCCCGATAGCCGCGCCTTCGACGATCGAAGTGGCGCGGGCCGGACGCAGCCTCTAAGAGTCCGGTCCCCGCCGAAGGGACTGGACCCTTGAACGCTCCCCGCGTCGCCAGCGACAAGGCCAGGCCCGTCTTCACCGACGGGTCGCTGATCCGCCATGTCGCGGTGATGACCGCGACCGGCGCCGTCGGCCTCACGGCGGTGTTTTCGATCGATCTCCTGTCGCTCTTCTGGGTCTCCCGGCTCGGCGATCAGGCCTACAAGGCCGCGATCGGCTACGTCGGCCTCGCGACCTTCTTCGCCATGTCGATCAGCATCGGCCTCACCATCGCCGCCTCGGCGACGGTGTCGCGGGCGCTCGGCGCGGACGACCGGCCGCGCGGGCGGCGGCTCGCCGCCTCGGCGCTGACGATCACGGCGCTCATCTCCACGGCCGTGGCGGCGCTGATGTTCGCCTTTCGCGACTGGGGCCTGACGACGCTCCTGCATGCGAGCGGCGAACCGCTCGAAGTCGCTTCGAAGTTTCTCGCCATCACCCTGCCGGCGAATGTGCCGATGGCGCTCGGCATGGCGATGTCGGGTTTGTTGCGCGCCGTCGGCGACGCGCGCCGCGCCATGTATGTCACGCTCACCGGCGCGATCGTCACCGCCATTCTCGATCCGCTCCTGATCTTCGGCTTCGGCCTCGGCGTCTACGGCGCCGCCTGGGCGAGCGTCGTCGCCCGCCTCACCTGGCTCTATGTCGGCTGGCATGGAGCCGTCAGGGTGCACGACATCGTCGCGCGCCCGAACCTCGACGCGACGCGCGGCGACTTCGGGCCGATCATGGCGGTCGGCTTTCCGGCGGTCATGGCCAATCTCGCGACGCCTGTCGGCTCTGCCTATACGGTCAGGGTCTTCTCCGACATCGGCGAGGCGGCGATCGCCGCCGCGGCGATCATCGACCGGGTGACGCCTGTCGCCTTCGCCATCGTCTTCGCGCTGACCGGCTCGATCGGCCCGATCATCGGCCAGAACTACGGCGCAAGGCAGATGGAGCGGGTCCAGCGGGCGCTGACCAATTCGTTTCTTCTGGCGATCGGCTATGTGCTCGTCGCCTGGGCGGCGTTGGCCTTCGCCGCGCCATGGCTCGTCTCGGCCTTCGACGCCAAGGGCGACAGCGCCGCCTATGTCATCTTCTACTGCCGCTATGGCGTCGTCGCCTGGCTCTTTCTCGCATGCCTCTTCGTCGCCAACACCGCGTTCAACAATCTCGGCTTTCCGGTTCTGAGCATGGCCTTCAACTGGGGCCGGGCGACGCTGGGCACGATTCCGTTCGTGACCTTGGGCGTGCATTATGGTGGAGTGCAGGGCGGCCTCATCGGCGTGGCGCTCGGCTGCGCGGTGTTCGGCCTCATCGCTGTGGCGGCGGCCTATGCGGCGACGGCCCGTCTGGCGAAAGGGATCGAGGCGAATCGGTTGCCGCATCCGCGGGCCCTGGGCCCAGTGGAATTGGGAAAGGCGGAGCCATGACTCTCAACGACATTGTCCAGTCCGCGCAAGGCGGCAAGGCGGTCGACCATCTGGCCGCGGAATTCGGTCTGACGAGCGCGCAAACGCAAGGCGCGCTCGAGGCCATGATGCCAGCCTTCGCCCAGGCGCTGAAAGATCGGGCCGCCGAGCCCGCCGCGCTTGGTGGGCTCCTGACGGAAATGGCCAGCGGCGCCCATGCGGCGGCCTATTCCGAGCCCGGTCAGGCGGCGGGCGCGGGCGCGGCGGGGGCCGGGGCCCTCGGGCAGATGTTCGGTTCGCCCGAGGCGATCGACAAGGTCGCACAACATGTCGCCAAGGTCTCCGGCGTCGGCCCGGAGAAGATCGCGGCGATGCTGCCGGCGGTCGCCTCGATGTTGACCGGAGGGCTGGCGCATTCGCTGGCTGCCGCGGGACATTCCGGCGCCTTGAGCGAGCTCGCCGGCGCTGCCGCCGCGCCGGGAGGACTGGGCACGGCGCTCGGCGCGGAGACGAGCGGCGGCGGACGCCTGGGTTCGATCATGAGCTCGATCTTCGGCGGATCGCGCGAGCCGGCCAACCCGCAGACGGCGGCTCTCGTCGCCGGACTGGCGTCGCTGAGCGCCATGTTTGTCGCCGGCGTCCAGGTCTCGCAGGCGCAGCAGGCGGCGATGAACGCAGCCGCACAGTCGTTCCTTCAGCCGCCGCCGAGCGTCTGAGGCGGGCGGCGCGACCGCGGGCCTGCGCTCGTCTGCGAAGGCTTTGCTGCGCGCGCGCCGGCCCACGAGCGTCAAACGATAAAAGCCCGTTGCGTCGCGGCGACGCGCCGGCAAAAGGGCTTGGTTTGCAATGTCCCGCCCGCCTGACTATCTAGCCGCCATTCGCCGGCGCGCCGGCCGGGTGGGGTCAACGCCTTTATGGCTCGCGACGTGGTCGATGGGGAAATTGTCGAATCGCGCGACGCGCTTGCGGCTTGGCTCGAAGCCGGGTGCAAGCCGGCCGGCCCCTTTCGCGTCGGCACGGAGCACGAGAAGATTCCTTTTTACCGCGCCGGCCTCGCGCCTGTGCCCTACGAGGGCGAAAGCGGGATTCGCGCGCTGCTCGAAGGAATGAACGCCAGGCTCGGTTGGGAGCGGATCGAGGACGGCGGCCATCTGATCGGCCTCTATGACGCAAACGGCGGCGCGGCCATTTCGCTCGAACCCGGCGGCCAGTTCGAACTGTCGGGCGCGCCGCTCGAGACGGCGCACGACACCGCAGCCGAGCTTGAGCGCCATCTCACCCACTGCCAGGCCGTCGCCGGTCCGCTCGGGATCGGCTTCCTGTCGCTCGGCATGAGTCCGAAATGGACGTTGGTCGAGACGCCGATCATGCCGAAGAGCCGCTACGGCATCATGAAGCGCTACATGCCCAAGGTCGGGACGCGCGGGCTCGACATGATGTTTCGCACCGCCACCGTGCAGGCCAATCTCGACTATCGCAACGAAGCGGACATGGTCGCCAAGATGCGCGTGGGGCTTGCGCTGCAGCCGGCGATCACCGCGCTTTTCGCCAATTCGCCGTTCACCGACGGCAAGCTGAACGGCTTCCTTTCCGCGCGGTCCGAAATCTGGCGCCATACCGACGCCGCGCGCACCGGCATGCTGCCTTTCGTCTTCGAGCCGGGCATGGGCTTCGAGCGCTACGTCGACTATGCGCTCGACGTGCCGCTCTATCTCCTGAAGCGGGGTTCGGCCTATATCGACGTCGCCGGGGCGAGCTTTCGCGATCTCATCGCAGGGCGGCTCGAGGCGGCCCCCGGCGAGCGGGCGACGATCGCCGACTGGGTGAACCATCTTGCCTCGATCTTTCCCGAAGTGCGGCTCAAGCGCTATCTCGAAATGCGCGGCGCCGACGTCGGGCCGCCGGAGCGCATCGTCGCGCTCTCAGCGATGATGATGGGGCTCTACTACGACGCCGAGGCGCTCGAAGCCGCCCAGGACCTCGTCCGGGACTGGAGCGCCGCCGACCGGCAAAGCCTTCGTGACGACGCGCCCCGCCTCGGGCTCAAAGCCCAGGTTCGCGGACGCGACCTGCGCAGCGTCGCGCTCGACATGCTGGCGATGGCGCGGGGCGGTTTGAAGCGCCGCGCGCGCCTCAACGCCGCAGGCGAGGACGAGACGATCTGGCTTCGTCCCCTTGAGGCGATCGCCGAAAGCGGCCGGTCGCCAGCGCAGGACTGGATCGATGCTTACGAGGGCCGATGGCGCCGCTCGGTCGACCCGGCCTTTGTCGAGGCGGTTTTCTAGCGAAGACCCGGGAGTTCCTGCAAGGCGGCGTGAGCCGCGGCGACGGAAGCCGCAAGGATCAGCTGCGATCCCGCGGCGGCGCGAGGGCGAGGCGCGCGGACACGCCTAATCCTCGAAGCCGCTCCGTGCGGCGCTCACTTGCCCATTTGCGCCTTGATGCCCTGCAACGTCTTGGCGCAGCCGACGCTGACTTCCATCTTGTGGGCCTTGAGGCACTTGACGATCCGGCCGCCGCCGGGCTCGACCCCGGGACAGAGCCGCTCGGCGTCCGGCTTGCAGTATTTCATCATTTCGGCCATCTGCGCCTCGGCGATCGTGGAGAGCGAGATGAGCGCGACCGCCGACACGGCCGCGGCGGCAAGCTTGCGGACAGGCATGGGTTCCCCTCCCTCTTGCGGTCCGATCCCGGACGCGAAACCATTTAGGGCCAGCCCGGCGTCAGGGTCAACAAGGCCTGAACCCCGAAAAAGCTTGGGCAAAACGGTCGCGCTGCGCCCACCGGCGGCCGGTTCAACCGGTCAGCGGACGTCGTCGTCGTGGCGCACGGTCAGGAAGAACGGGCCTTGGCTCAAGACCGAGCCGATGGGCGTCACGATCGCGCCGATGCCCGTCACGACTGGCGCCAGCAGAGGCTTCAAGGGCGATGGCGGCTGGCCGACGCTTCCCTTTGCGGCGAAGTCGGACCCGGCCGGGATATGGCCGCGGATGCGCACGCAGCCGGCGGCCTCGCCCGTCGCCGCGGCATCCTTGCCGGCGCTGCGGCAGGCTGCGTCGTGGCGCCTGGCGTCTCCGGACGCTTGCAGCCCATCCGCGCCGGCCTGGCTCATCGAGAGCGCTGCCGCGAAAGCGGCCAGCAATACCGGCGCCTTCATGCGCCACCCCTCGAATCCACCCTGCATTTCACGACTCGTCCCGCCTCAACGCCAGCCGAAATGGAACCACATCGTGGCGGCAACATGGCGCGCTTACGCTGCGGCGCTCAGCGAGAATGTCGCGGCCAGTCGCCGAGCGTCGCTTGGATGAGCGCGAGCGCGGCGACCGCGGCCGTGTCCGCGCGCAGCACCCGCGGGCCGAGACTGAGGCGCAGAACGCGCGGCAGGGCGAGGATGGCGGCGCGTTCCGCGTCGTCGAAGCCGCCCTCGGGGCCGATCAGGAGGCCGACGCCGGCCGGCGCGTCCGCGTCGCCCAGCGCCTCGAGCGGACTCTCCTGTGCGGCGTCCTCGTCGCAGAAGACGAGCAGCCGTTCGCCCGGCCATTCGGCGAGCGTCTTCTCGAGCGGGGCAGGGGCGGCGACCTCGGGCGTCCAGATGATTCCGCACTGCTCGCAGGCTTCGATGGCGTTGGCCCTGAGGCGCTCGAGATTGAGGCGCTGGACCTGGGTGCGGCGGGTGAGGATCGGCCTCAGCCGGCGCGCGCCCATCTCGACCGCCTTCTGCGCCATATAGTCGAGCCGGGCGTGCTTCAGCGGCGCAAACAGGAAGTCGACGTCGGGCGGCGCCTCCTGCGGCCGCGTTTGCGGGGTCACGCGGAGCGAGGCGGTCTTGCGAGAACCGGCGAGGACAGCGCCGAACTCGCCGTCGCGGCCGTTGAAGACGAGGACGCGCGCGCCAGCCTTGAGCCGCAGCACGTTGACGAGATAGTTCGTCTGCTCGGGCGCGAGCGCGACGTCCGCCCCTTCGGCGAGAGGCGCCGAGACATAGAGCCGGGGCGTGGTGAAATCGGTGCGGGCCATGCCTGTCGGTGAAAGAAGCAGCGGGCCGAGCTATAGCATCGCCGCGCGCCGGGGCGATCGGTAACAAGCGCCCCGGCCGGGCCGAATGCGCTCCTGATCGGCGCAACGGGCGCCGGGCGGAGGCAAGGCGCATGACCATTTGGCGGAAGCCCGGCGCAGGCTTGATTGCGCTCGCGACGCTCGCGGCCCTAGCCGGGCAGGGGGTCGCCGCGGATGCGGCGCATCCGGCCGTCGTCGAACTCTTCCAGAGCCAGGGCTGCTCGTCCTGTCCGCCGGCCGAAGCCAATGTCGCGGCGATCAGCGACCGCGCCGACGTGCTCGCGCTCGCCTTCGAGGTCGACTATTGGGACCGGCTGGGCTGGAAGGACACCTTCTCGAAAGCCGCCTGGACGGCGCGCCAGTACGCCTATGCGCACGCCATGCGCCGCGACGGCGTCTATACGCCGCAGGTCGTCGTCAACGGCCGGGTCGAGGGCGACGGGCTCGAGCCCGGCGCATTGGCCGGCCTGATGAGCCGCGGCGACCGCGGCACGGGCGGGCCGCAAGTCAGCTTCGACGGCGGCGCGGTCGCGGTCGGCGAGGGCGCGGCTCCGGCAGGCGGCGCCGACGTCTGGCTCGCCCGCTATATTCCGCACACGGTCGAAGTCACGATCCCGCGCGGCGAGAACGCCGGCCACACCCTGCCGTACAAGGACGTCGTGCGCGAGATCGTGGTTCTCGGCCGCTGGCATGGACAGGCGGCGCGGTTCCCGCTGCCAGGCGGGACTGACCCGGGCCTCGCCGAGGCCGCGATCGTGCAGTCGGCCGGCGCGGGGCCGATCCTCGCCGCGGCGCGGCGGTGAATCGGGTCTAGCGCAGCGAGCTTCTGTTCCGTAAAGAAGATCGAGGGGGTCCGCTTCCCCATCGGATGGAGGGCGTCGCGTGTCTTCCAAGGAACCCCTGTTTCGTAAGCTCGACAATCATTTGCTTCGCGTTGACGATCTTGACGCTGCCATCTCCTTTTATCGGGACAAGCTGGGTCATCGTCTCCTGTGGCGAAGCGATGAGGCCGCCGGCTTCGCTCTTCCTGACACGGACGCCGAGCTTGTCGTTCACCTCCGCATTGGACCCGAGACGGATATCCTGGTCGATGACGCCGACCAGGCTTTCGCAGCGTTCCTGAGCGTCGGCGGCGAGGCGGTCGAGCCCCCTTTCGACATCCCAATCGGCCGGTGTGCGCGCGTTCGCGATCCTTTCGGCAACACTCTGGTCCTGTTGGATCAGTCCAACGGCCGTTTGGCGACCGACGCCGACGGGCGGGTCACCGGCGTCGAGCGTTTGTCGTCGGGCAGGGACGACGGCAAGCGAAGGTCTTGATCCCCGCGGCGATCGGTCACGTTGGTCATGATGACTATTTGAGGGTTCGTGTGGCGCGCCGAAGCGAAAAGAGGCAGGACGTCTGGACGGTCGCCAAAGCCAAGGCCCGGCTGTCGGAAGTCATCGAACGCGCCCAGCGCGAGCCGCAGGTCATTACCCGCAATGGCAAGCCGAGCGCCGTTGTCGTGTCCGTCGAAGAGTGGGCTCGCAAGGCTCCGCGCAAGGGCACTCTGGCGGAATTCCTGCTCAACTCGCCCCTGCGCGGCGACGTGCTCGACCTCGAGCGGACGCGCGACGAGCCGCGCGATCTTGGATTTTGAGGGTCCTGATCGCTCGACTCATTGCGAGCGAGCGACGGGATCGTTTTCGGCCGGCGAGCGCGTCCGGAGAGCTGCGAGAGGGATAGTCCAGGCCCTTCGTCGCCTGATTTCGTGATTGGAGTGCAACCGCGTGGCTGTATAAGCATCGTTCATAAAATTACAGAGTTGCGAGCGGCCCTTTTCTTCTGCGGCAGCTTCGCTTAAACACGGATTGTACTGGCGGCAGCCATACTTTCGACAACAACCAGCCAGAAACTGGGCCGAAACGAGAAGAAATAAACGGAACACCTCAGCTATTTGGGGCGGCGGAGGGTACGATGGGACGGGATTTCATTCGTAAATTCGGGCTGGCAGCCATCGGATCGCTCGCGATCTTGATCCTCCCAGAAGCAGCGTTTCCCAAGACGGATTGCGGCTCGGGCGACGGTCACGTCAAAGACGAAGCCCGGTGCGTTGGTCGAACCCCTGAATCTCTGGTTGCGGCCGACGAAGATTATTTCCGCGATATGGATTACGGCGCGACCAAAGACCCCGCCTCGCTCGCTGCCCTGCTCCAACCTTATGTTCCCGGCATCACGCCGGATCAGGCGTTGAAATCGGCGGCGGTGGGCAGAGACAATTGGATCGTCTGGACCGCCGGCAATGACCGCCTGTGGGACTTTCTCTCGTACCAGTCGTTGGGCGGGCTTGATCTCCTGAAGACGCTGTCCAATCACCCCAGCCTCAAATTCAGCCGCGACAACCGCTGGAACTACCTCGGCCTGGTCAACGAGCCCTGTTTCACCAAGCCGACGGCAGGCAGACAAGACCGCTTTGGACTGTGGCTCGACGTGCGCGACCCGAACTGCCCGGCCGACCCGTTCGAGAACGAGACGAAGTATCCCGGCGTCAAGATCGGCGCACGCGGGACGCAGTTCGACGACGGGAAGATGCTGCCGGTCGGCTCCTATTATGGCTATGCGACCGGCATCGTCGGACTGCGGCTCTTCCCCAATCCGGATTTCGACGCCGAGGCCGAAAAGAACTGGAATCCGGTGCGTTATTATACCGATCCCGACTACTACAACAACAAGAAGCTGGTGCGCCCCTATCGGGTCGGCATGTCATGCGGCTTCTGCCACGTAGGGCCCAATCCGACCAACCCGCCGAAGGATCCGGAAAGCCCAAAGTGGGAAAACCTCAATTCCAATCCCGGCGCACAATATTTCTGGATTGACCGCATCTTCAACTGGGAGGGCGATCCATCCGCCTTCCCATACCAGCTTTTCCATACGCAGCGTCCGGGATCGCTCGACACTTCGCTCGTGTCGTCGGACTACATCAACAATCCGCGCACGATGAACGCAATTTACAACCTCGGCGCCCGGCTCGAGAACGCGAAGAAATTCGGCGGCGAAAGGCTGGCCGACGGCAGCCTCAACAACAAGCAGTTCAACGATTTCGTGCCTGCGGGATCGCCGCTCGCGGATTTCTTCAAGAGCCCGGACACGGTGCTCACGCCCCACGTCCTGAAGGATGGCTCCGATTCCGTCGGCGCCCTCGGGTCGTTGAACCGGGTTTACGTCAACATCGGTCTGTTCAGCGAGGAATGGCTGACGCACTTCAATGCGCTGGTCGGCGGAAAACCCATTTCCCCGATCCAGATCAGCGTCGCGCGCGAGCATTCGTCCTATTGGCGCGCCACGGAAAGTCAGACCCCTCCATTGGCCCTGTTCTTCCTGGCGACGGCGAAGCCGGATTATCTCAAGAATGCGCCGGGCGGGGACAAATATTTGAGCGCCGACGCCGCGCAGCTCGAGCATGGGAAAGACGTGTTCGCCGAACGCTGTGCGCGATGCCATTCGAGCAAGCTGCCGGAGAAAGCCTACTCCTTCTTTCCGAACAACGGTTGCTCCGGGAAAGGCTATCTCGACTGCTTCAACGCCTATTGGGCCTGGACCAAGACGGACGAGTTCAAGACGGACGAGAAGACGATCGTCCATACCAGCGATTTCCTGAATGACAATTTCCTCTCGACCGATCTGCGAATCCCGGTGACCCTCACCGAGACCAACGCTTGCAGTCCGCTTGCGACCAACGCCATCGCCGGGAACATCTGGAACGATTTCTCCGCGCAGAGCTACAAGGATCTCCCCGCGGTCGGCACGATCACCGTGCACAATCCCTTCACTGGGGAACCGAAGCCCTATCCGATGCCGGGGGGCGGACGCGGCTATACGCGGGTGCCCTCGCTGATCAGCCTCTGGTCGACCGCGCCGTTCCTGCTCAACAACTCCGTCGGCGATTTCCACCCGAGTCCATCGGTGGATGCGCGGATGCAATCCTTCGACAGCGCCATCCACCAAATGCTCTGGCCAGAGAGGCGGCCCGGAAATATCGCGTACCAGACCGCATCCGGAAAGACCTTGCAGGGCCAGATCGACGTCACCACGGAGACGAGCTACCTGCGCATTCCCAAAGGCTTCCTGCCCGAATTCGTCCAACCGTTGCTGGAGCCTGTGCCGTGGAGCAGCGTGTTCACCGAGGACGGGCTGCAGCTCGGGCCGATTCCGAAAGGCACGCCGGTCAATCTCATCGCCAATATCGATCTCGACAAGCGAGAAGACCCGATCGAGGACGTGCAGCACAAAGCGGATGTCCTGAAGCTTTTGCTCAAACTCAAAATCGATATCAAATTGCTGCCGAAGAACGCGACCGACGATCAGGCGCGTCACGTCTTCTCGAACGCAGTCGATCAGATGCTCGCTTTGAGCAAGTGTCCTGATTTCATCGTCAATCGCGGACATTATTTCGGAACTGACTATTTCAAGGAAGAGCCAGGCCTCAGCGACGCCGACAAAGAGGCGCTGATCGCGTTCCTGAAGACGTTCTGACAAGGCCGCGGCCGGGCGGAACCTATCGTTTGCGCCCGGCCCGGGCGCCCCGCATGTTTCAAAGGAACAGCCCGGCCCGTCAGGGTCTCATCCGACAATCGGACAATCGCGCAAGACAAGGGACATTGCCCCGTGAGCATCAGCGATAATCAAAGCTTCGAATATATTGTCGTCGGTTCGGGGGCGGGCGGGGGCACGGTCGCCGCGCGGCTCGCTGAGAACGGGCGGAAAGTTCTTGTCCTGGAAGCCGGGGGCGATCCGCTCAAGCTCGAGGGCGGCGACGCCGCTTATCCGAATATCAATCGGCTGCCGGACGACTACAACGTCCCAGTGTTCCACGGCTGCGCCACCGAAGACTTCGCCATGCGGTGGGACTATTTCGTCCGCCATTACGCCGACGACGCCCGGCAGAAGCAAGATCACAAGTACGTGCCCGTTTACGGCGGAAAGCCTGTCGACGGAATCTGGTATCCGCGCGCTGGCTGCCTCGGCGGCTGCACCGCGCATAACGCGATGATCATGGTCTATCCGCATAATGAGGATTGGGAATATCTCGCGACATTGACCGGCGACCCCTCCTGGGGGCCCGACAATATGCGGACATACTTCCAGAAGCTCGAAAACTGTCAGTACCGGCCATTCGACCGCGTCGCGGCGAGCGCCGGGATCAATCCGTCCCGGCATGGATTTGACGGCTGGCTCAACACAGAAATCACCATCCCGAAGGCCGTGCTCGGCGATTTCAGTTTGCTCGCGACGCTCAAGACGTCGACCGCCGCGGAGTTGCCTGGACTGCCTTTGCCGCTGAAACGGGTGGAATGGTTGCTTGTGGGGCAGGGCGACCCCAACGACTGGCGGCTCGTTCAGGAGAATGCGTTCGGCCTCCACTATCCGCCGTTGACGACTCGCGATCACAGCCGAATGGGCACCCGCGAGCGGCTGCTCGAGACGCAAGCCGACCATCCCGAGAACCTGACGATCGAGCTTGACGCGCTGGTCACGCGCGTTCTTCTCGACGCGAACAACCGCGCCGTCGGCGTCGAATATCTCAAGGGCGCCCGTCTCTACCAGGCTCACGCCAATCCGAGCGCGGAGGCGGGCGAAACGCGCCGGGCTCTCGCTTCGCGAGAGGTCATTCTCTCAGGCGGCGCGTTCAACACGCCCCAACTCTTGATGCTCTCCGGGATCGGCCCGAGGGACGAACTGCAAAAGCACGGCATCGAGGTCAAGGTCGATCTGCCCGGCGTCGGCTCCAACCTTCAGGATCGTTACGAGGTTGGGGTCGTTAACCGGATGAAGTCCGACTGGGACGTGCTCAAGGACGCAAAATACGCCAAGGGCGATCCGCAATACGCCATGTGGGATCATTCGAAGGAGGGGGTCTACGGGTCGAACGGCGCTGTGCTGGCGGTGATCCGGAGGTCGGCCGAGGAGAGGCCTGTCCCCGACCTCTTCTGTTTCGCTGTGCTGGCTGATTTTCGGGGATACGTGCCGGGCTACTCGAAGACAATTGTCGAGCGCCTCAATTGCCTGACCTGGGCGGTGCTCAAGGCGCACACCAACAACCGAGCCGGCGAGGTGCGGCTCAAATCCGCCGATCCGAAGGAGCGCCCCTCTATCAACTTCAAATATTTCGCGGAGGGCGACCCAGACAACGACGAGGATCTCGATTCGGTCGTGACGGGCGTCAAATTCGTGCGCGACCTCTCCCAGCCGCTCAAGGACCTCGGCATCATCGTCGCGGAGGAGGCGCCTGGCCCGAATGTCGTGACCGACGAGCAGATCCGCGACTTTGTCCGCTACCAGTCCTGGGGACACCACGCCTCCTGTACCTGCCCCATCGGCGCCGACGGGGATGCGAAGGCCGTCCTGGACAAGGACTTCAAGGTGCGCGGAACCGAGGGCCTGCGGGTTGTCGATGCTTCGGTCTTCGCCCGCATTCCCGGGATGTTCATCGTCAGCGCCATCTATATGATCGCGGAGAAAGCCGCCGATGTGATCCTGGCCGCCGCGGCCCGTCAGCCGGCGGCCCGCTAGACCTGGTTTCGACCAGACAGAGTCAATTTGTCACCCGCGGGCTTGACCCGCGGGTCCATGGATCGCCGGGTCGAGCCCGGGCCGGGCGGCGGAAATCGGCGGGACAGGGCGACGCTCCTACCAACCGTCGTCAACATTCGTAAAATCAAGCAGATGTGGCGTTATTCTCACCTAACCGCGCAGCAAAGCCGGTCGCCAATGCTACGTTTGGATCGTCTCGACGATCACGCGTTCGCCCCGGCGCTCGATTCCCTGTTCCTTGGCGGAACAGGGAAAACCATTTCCCTGTTCCGTCTTTAACTTCTGCACGAAGACATCCGCTGAACGAAATGAAATACCCCGGATTTGTGCACCGGCAGACGAGCGGCGGGGGCGCTTTTTTCGGTTATCAGCGATTAACAGCGAATAACAGGGAGCGGCCTTTTTTCCGGGAACGCGTCAGAACGACGGCGGGCAGGGGATCCGGCGCTTCGCTTCCGGCTCTGTGGCGACGGTCGCATCGCCTTCTGAAGAGCGATCTCGGCCGTCGATTTCCGCGAACGCCCTCTTGTGTTCCGGCGCGTGTTCTGCAAATGTTCCGCCCATTGAGCCCGAAGGGGGCCGGACAATGGTGGCGCGCGTATCGACCGTGGCGTTTGAGGGGGTGGAGGCCCGGCCTGTCGACGTGCAGGTGCATGTCGCCTCCGGAACCGTCGTCTTCAACATCGTCGGCCTCGGCGACAAGGCGGTCCGCGAGTTCGCAGGAGCGGGTGCGCTCGGCGCTGATCGCCTCGGGCCTGGCGCTGCCGGCCAAGCGCATCACCGTCAATCTCGCGCCCGCCGACATGCCGAAGGAGGGCAGCCACTACGACCTGCCGATCGCGCTCGGCGTCATGGCGGCGATCGGCGCCATTCCCGTCGATGCGCTCGAAGGCTATGCGGTAATCGGCGAACTGGCGCTCGACGGCGCCATCAGCGCCGTCGCCGGCGTCCTGCCGGCGGCCATCGCCGCCAACGCGGCGGGGAAGGGGCTGATCTGCCCGGCCCCGTGCGGGCCGGAGGCGGCGTGGGCGTCGGCCGATCTCGACATTCTCGCGCCCCGCTCGCTGATCCAGCTCGCCAATCATTTCAAGGGGACCCAGGTGCTGTCGCGGCCCCAGCCGGCGGTGCGCGCACCCGCCGCGTCGCAGCCGGATCTCCGCGACATCAAGGGGCAGGAGAGCGCCAAGCGGGCGCTTGAGATCGCCGCCGCCGGCGGCCACAACCTGTTGATGAACGGCGCGCCGGGCGCCGGCAAATCGATGCTCGCCCAGCGCCTGCCCTCGATCCTGCCGCCGCTGACGCCGCGCGAGCTCCTGGACGTGTCGATGATCCATTCGATCGCCGGCCTTCTCGCCGGCGGCGCCTTGACCGATCGCCGCCCGTTCCGCGCCCCGCATCACTCGGCCTCGATGCCGGCGCTGGTCGGCGGCGGCGTTCACGCCCGGCCCGGCGAGATTTCGCTCGCCCACAACGGCGTCCTCTTCCTCGACGAACTGCCGGAGTTCCAGCCGCAGGTCCTCGACAGCCTGCGCCAGCCGATCGAGACGGGCGAAGTGGCGATCGCGCGGGCCAACCATCGCGTCGTCTATCCGGCCCGCTTCCAGCTCGTCGCCGCGATGAACCCATGCCGCTGCGGCATGGCCAACGAGCCGGGCTACGCCTGCCGCCGCGCGCCGAACGAGCGCTGCGTCGCGCAATATCTCGGGCGCCTCTCCGGGCCGCTGATCGACCGCTTCGATCTCGTCATCGACGTGCCGTCGGTCTCCGCCGCCGACCTGATGGCGCCGGCGCCGCGCGAAGGCTCGGCCGAGGTCGCCGCGCGGGTCGCCGCGGCGCGGCGGATACAGCTCGCCCGCTACGCCCGCCTCGGGCTCGACAGCGTCGGCAGCAACGCCGCCGCCCCAGCCGGCCTGATCGAGGAGATTGCGGAAGCGGACAAGTCCGGCCTTCGCCTTCTGCGCGACGCCGCCGAGCGGCTGCGCCTTTCCGCCCGCGGCTACCACCGGGTGCTGAAGCTCGCCCGCACGCTTGCCGATCTCGACGGCGACGGACCGGTCCGCCGCGCGCATCTGGCCGAGGCGCTGAGCTATCGCGGCGCGCCGGACCGCGCCGCCGCGGCGGCATGATTCGATAAAAGTTTCCGGAAATTCAGGGCGGAAATCTCAACCGCGGGCTGACAGCGTGCCCTGGGCGGCCGGCGAGCGGAACCCAGGGAAAAAGTTGACTTGAGCTCAGTCTTTGCCGCGCACGCCCCGGGCATCGAAGCGGGAGCCATCATCGCCCTCCTGATCGCGCTCGCCGCAGCGCTCGGCGCATGGTCGCGGATCGTCAAGCATACGGCGGCGGTCGCCGACGAGAACGAAGCGCTCCGCGACGAAGTCTGGCGGCTCAAGGAGGCTGGGGCGGCGCGCGATCGCGCCGAGGCGGCGAGCGAAGCCAAGTCGCGCTTTCTCGCGACCTTGAGCCACGAAATTCGCACGCCGATCTGCGGCGTCATCGGCATGGCCGATCTCTTGCGCATGCGCTCGCTCAACCCCGAATGCGCCAGCTATGTCGAAGCGATCCACAGCTCCGGCGTCGCGCTGATCGCGCTCGTCGACGAGATTCTCGATCTCTCGAAAATCGAGGCGGGCCACGTCGATCTCGCAATCGAGGCCTTCGACTTGAGGAAGCTCGTCGAGGGGGTGGTCGAGCTGCTCGCGCCGCGCGCGCAAAGCAAGGGCCTCGAGATCGCCGCGTCGATCAGCGCCGCCGCCCCGCGTTTCGTCACGGCCGACGCCATGCGCCTGAGGCAGGTGTTGACCAACCTCGCCGGCAACGCGGTCAAGTTCACCGACCGCGGCGGCGTCTGCGTTTCGGTCGACCGCGGCGAAGGCGGCGAGCTCCTGTTCGCCGTGACCGACACCGGGCCCGGCGTCCCGGCCGATCGGCGGGCGGCGATCTTCGAGGATTTCGAGCAGGGGGACGGCTCCAACGCCCGCCGCTTCGAAGGGGCGGGCCTCGGGCTCGCGATCTCCCGCCGGCTCGTCGCGCTCATGGGCGGCGCGCTGACGCTCGCCGACAATCCGGGCGGCGGATCGGTCTTCGCCTTCACGGCCCCTCTGGCGGAAGCCGAGGCCAACGCGCCTGAGCGAGCCGCGGATCCGACGCCGGCGGCGCTTCAGGGGAAGCGCGCCCTCATCATCGCCAATTCGCCGTTCGAGGCGCCCGCCATCGCCGCGCGGCTGGCGGAAGCGGGCGTCGGCGTCGCCCGCGCCGACGGGCTCGAATCGGGCCTCGAGGCCCTCCGTCAGCCGGCGCGGCCGGACCTCGTCGTCGTCGATTGCGCGCTAGGCCCCGAGGCGACCAACCAGCTGGCCGAGGCGGCGCGCGCCGCCGGCGCGCCGCGCAGTCTCGTGCTGTTCTCGCCGTTCGAGCGGAGCGCCTTCGGCGATACGGCGCTGCAGGGCTTCGACGGATGGCTGGTGAAGCCGGTGCGCGCTCGCTCGCTGTTCGAGCGGCTCGCGGCTGAGTTCCCGCCGCTCGGCCTCGAGGCGAAGCCGCAACTGTCCGAGGCGCCGGCCGCGCCGCCGCGCCGCGCCCTTCTCGCCGAGGACAACGACATCAACGCCCTCATCGCCGAGAAGGCTTTGCGCCGGCTCGGCTTCGATGTCGTGAGAGCCTGCGACGGCGCCGAGGCCCTGCGCCTCGCCGCGCCGGAGGCGGGGCAGGGACGCGCCCCGTTCGACCTCATTCTGATGGATCTCAAGATGCCGGAAGTCGACGGCGCAGAGGCGACGCGCCGCCTGCGGCGGCTCGAGGAGACGTCCGGGTCCAGGGCGACGCCGATCGTCGCGGTGAGCGCCAACGCCCTCGAGGCCGACCGCCGGGCCTGCTTTGCGGCGGGGTTCGACGCCTACCTTTCGAAGCCGTTTGAATTCGGCGATCTGGCCGCCGCGGTCGAGCGTGTGTGCGCGCGGCCGGCCGCGGCGCGGGCGTTCCTGTCGGCGTCATAATAGCGTCCGCGGGCCATGTTTCTGCTATAGCGGCAAGATAGATTCGCTGGCGACGCTTAACTTGGCGCTGACTTTCGCATTGGGGCCCGGGGGCTTGATCCCTCGGACGCTGTTCAACGGCTTTGGCCAGGGGCGCGATCTCGCCGGGCTTCCCTTGGCGCTCGCCCGCGCCGGCGCGCTCGAGGCGCGCATCGCCGCGAGCAAAAAGGAGATCAAGCGCGCCCAGCGGCTGCGCTACCGGGTCTTCTTCGAGGAGGGCGGGGCCATTCCCGATCCGGCCGCACGGTTCTTCAGGCGGGATCTCTGTCGCTTCGACAGCGTCAGCGACCATCTCATCGTCGTCGACGAGAGCCTCAAGGAGCGGGACGGCTCGCCGCGCCTGGTCGGCGCTTACCGGCTGTTGCGGCAGGACATCGCCGAGCGCAGGTTCGGCTTCTACAGTTCACGCGAATTCGATGTCGAGGCGCTCGTCGCCCGCCGCCCGTCGCTCCGGCTTCTCGAAGTCGGCCGCGCTTGCGTCGCGCCGAGCCACCGCGGCAAGCACGCGCTCGACCTCTTGTGGCGCGGCCTCTGGGCCTACGCCCGCCATCACCGCATGGACGCGATGATCGGCTGCGTGAGCCTCCCCGGCCCCGAACCCGCCGCGCATGCGGCGGCGATCCGCGCACTGGCCGAAGGCGGCGATCCGTCGTGGCGCGTTGCGCCGCGACTGGGGTTCGCCGGCGCGCCTCGCCTCGGGGCAAACGCGCCGGCCGGGGACGCGCGTGCGCTGGTGCGGGCCCTGCCGCCGCTCGTCAAAGGCTACTGGCGGCTCGGGGCGACCTTCAGCCCGACGCCGGTCGCCGACGTCGCCTTCCAGACGACCGATCTTTTCGTCGCCCTGCCGCTCGCCGACGCCGGGCGACGCTATCTTCGGCATTTCGGCGTCGCGCCGGTTCCCCGCCGGTCGCCGCCTGAAGGGCGCTGAAGAGCAGCGCCGCCAGGTTTCCTTCGACGGCGAATTCAGCTATGGGAGAACAGGGCCGCTCCCTGCGGCTTCGATCAATGCGCCCGTAGCTCAGCTGGATAGAGCGTTGCCCTCCGAAGGCAGAGGTCACAGGTTCGAATCCTGTCGGGCGCGCCATTAATCTCAACGGGTTACGGCAAAGTCTTGGCGCTGCGCGGAATGCCAAGCTACAACATAGCTTCCAACAAAGGACCGATAGGCGTATGCTCGCGGCTCGAAGTTGGGGTGATAGGTCGCTGTGAGAAAGGTGATACCCAGAAAGGCGAGTTGAGGGTGTGGTGTTGGGAAGATCGCGCTCGACGCCAAGCCGAGCCCGGATCCCTCGAAACCTCTCGCCAACGTCAAACACGAGAGCTTCTGTTGGGCGATCGTGCAAGGCCATCGGCTGGGGCCTGCATACGAGATTGCAGGCTTCACGAGAGTCCGTGCGCGGGTCATCGAAAAAGAAACCGACGCCCGGCTGCGCCTCATCGAACGCCTCATCTGAAAACCGTGGTCAACGCCCGGCCGGACAGCCTGCCGCTCGGCATCAAGCAGCGCCTGCAACTCGCCGTCGCGGTGCTGCACGAGCCCGCCATTCTCATCCTCGACGAGCCGACGTCGGGCGTCGACCCGATCGCCCGCGACGCCTTCTGGCGCACCCTGATCGATCTCTCGCGCGACGACGGCGTGACGATCTTCGTCACCACCCATTTCATGAACGAGGCGGATCGCTGCGACCGCATTTCGTCTCGTTCGCCCAGGCGGTGCTGTTCCGCGGCGCCGACATCACCCTCGTCTGGCGGCCGATCGTCGCCATGCTCGTCATCGGAATCGTCTATTTCACCATCTCCCTCAGCCGCTTCCGCCGAGTCATTTTCGGCGGCTGAATCCAACGCGGCTCAAGGATCGCAATTGATGAGTTAAGCTGCGGGATGAAATTTCCGGAAAGCTGCGACCGCCAGGGGAAGGCGAGATTCGACTGATGAAACTCGGAGCCGCGGATGGATTCGGTATGTTGAGTGGGACGAGCGCGGGCCACGGAATTTACGAGTTGACGCCATTCGGGCAAGCGCGGCTCGAGGAGCGCACGCCCTCGGCGAACAGCTCGATGGGCGAATATCTTCTCGGCTGGTTCTCGATTGACAGCGTCGTGTCGAGCCCTTGATGATAGCGACTATCGCTCGGCGAACAGGAGTGCGAGCGCTAAGTTTCATAGAGCCCTCCTTGGCGGCAATCGAGGCAGTCCTACGCCTCGGCCGGCCAACTGGCTCCGAGCGCAAGCGCGCCCGCGCCGCATCGCCTGAGGCAGTTTAGCCCAGCGGCGAGCTTGATGCCGGCAGGCCGAACGGTGTCGGTTGAAAAGAAAAAAACCGACCCGGAATGCGGGTTCGGCGCGCCGGGAACGAAGATCGAGACAAGGCCGCCGGTCAGCGCTTCGATTTGAACGCCGAGCTGCCATCCCCCTTCCATGGGCACAAAGACCACAGGGAGTTCCGCAATCTCTGCGACGCCCAGCGCGCTTGCGCTCTCCTGCTTCAAATAGTCGTAGGCGGGAATTTTCGACAGCACCGACAACTCCAATGCGTCGATGACGCGCTGCGCGGCCACGGTGCGAGCGACGAGCCCGGCAAGAAAGCAAACGAGCGCGACGAGCGCGACCGCCACCACCGTCGCCGCGCCAGCTGTCAAATCTGAAGCGGCTGGAATGTGAACAACAACGGCATTTAAGCCCTTCTTGGCGTAGTCGAACGCCTTGGCGAGGATGACGATCAGCACAACGATCGGCGCCAGGAAAAAGAGGCCGCCGACAACCGTCGTCCGTGCGAATTGAACGATAGTATTCATGGATGATCTTCCTCTCCGTTAGTTGCGCCGCGCGACCGGCCCGGAGCGCAGGCTCGAGCGCCTCTGTCTATCAGGAATAGCGCAAAGTGACATGGACGACGGTGCCCTCGCGCCTTGTCTCCATCGCGAGGCCGCTGCGCTCGAACACATTCAGCATGGGGACATTTTCCTGAAGGACCTCGGCGATGAGTTCACGAAGTCCGGCTTCACGGCCGAGGCCTGCGAGATGGCGCATCAATGCTGAGCCAATGCCCAGGCCCTGATAAGCGTCGATGATCGCGAACGCGACTTCGGCTTGACCGGGCTGGACGACAATATATCGCCCGCCGCCGACAATCGCCGGCTGGCCGGCGTCGTTGGCCACCGCCACCAAAGCGACGTGGTTGACGAAGTCGATGTCGAGGAAATAGTCCGTCTCCTTCTCCGAAAACTCGCGCCTGACCGCGAAGAAGCGACGGTATAGCGACCCCGAGCTGGACCTCGCGATCGCCGCGAGCATGCCTTCGCGGTCCCGGGAACGCTGCGCGCGGATCTCGACCGCGCGCCCGTCGCGCAAGGTCTCGCTCGCGGAATAGTTGGCGGCGTCGATCATGACCGAAAAACTCCCCCTCAAACTGGCCGAGCCTTGACTGCCGGAACCGCGCGAGTGGGCAGTTTTTAGCACGCCATCCGGCAGGGCGAAGATGGCCGAGATTCCTCGATCGCGAACCTTACTTTTTCGCCATGGGGCTATGTCATGCAGCCGCGCTGGTGCTCCTGACCTCAAACACGTTGATGTGCCACGGGGCCTGGTCGACGTAGAGGCCGCGATGGACCAAATCGCCGCCATCACGATGGTAGACTTCGCCGCCCATCAGATCCGTGAGAAGCAGCTGCCTCTCCTGAAGCTCGGGGAATGGCAGGCGCAGATAACATTGCCCGCGATTCTCGGCGTAGTTCACGACCACGACGTAGCGGCCTTCGTCCTGTCCAGCCCAGGCGTAGGAGACGAAGCCCTCTGAGCTGAAATTCCCCGGCCAAGCCGGCAGCGGGTCGATCTGCGACCAGTCGCCATTCCGAAAGGCGTCGGTGTCCTTCAGTATCCGTAGCAGCTTGCCATAGAACGCGGCCACATCCTGGTCGGTTGGCTCGGCCGGGCCCCGACAGAGGTGCGCTGGCACTCGCACCCGCGCGCCCTCGAACTGGCCCTGATGGAAGAAGCGCAGACCCGGCGACAAGAAAGTGATCGCCGCCGCTGCGCGATGCTTCGGCCATGGAAATGCGGACGCCGCGCGGGGCTCGTCGTGGTTCTCGAGGAATCGCGCGAGCTTTTCCTGGTAGTCGAGACCGGCGCGAAGGTGTTCGCGGATGGATCGGACGTCTCCGAACCGCAGCCGGTCGTAGAGTCTCTTATCGTAGCAATAGTCGAAGCCTTGCTGTTGCAGCGTCCATTCGAGGTCCCAATAAACCTCCGCTATGAAGGTGAATGCCGGATGCGCGCGGCGCACCGCCGCGGTCGCCTTCGGCCAGAAGGGCTCAGGGGCGACGCTCCAGGTGCGCTGGAAAACTTCAGGCAGAACCAGCATCGCCATGTCGCAGCGAACGCCGTCGCATTTGCCGGCGATGGCGATCAATTCGTCGATTTGCGACTTCTGCAGCTGAGGATTGCAGTAGTCGAGTTGCAGCGTGTCGGGCCAACCGGGATAGTTGGGGTCGCGTCCGTGCGCGAGGATTCGCGGCCCCCGATCGGTCTCGACCCGCATGTAGTTTTGCGGCGCGCCGCTAATCTGCTCCTCGCTGCCCTGCACGTAGTAGTCCGGGTTGGACTTCACCCAGGGATGATCCGGCGCCGTATGGTTCGGCACGAAATCCAGCATCAGCTTGATACCGTGTCGCGCGAGCCGTTGGCGAAACTGCGCCAGCGCCGCGTCGTCCCCAATCTCCTCGCCGACGGCGTAACCGGTGATTGCGAAGCCGGAGCCGCAGATGTCGTCCTCTTCGAGATCGGGCAAGACGGCGCTGAACTCGGCTCGCCATTCGGGCTTGCTCCGCGAGACGGCCCGCCCTGCGGCGCCGGTCCGCCAGACGCTCAACAGCCAAATCCAGTCGAAGCCTTGCAGAGCGAAGCCGTCAATCGTTGCGTCGTCAATCTCAGCCAGGGTCGTTCGTTTGCCGCGCTCACGGGACAAGCGTCGCAACCAGACACGGGTATTGAGCTGATAGAGGGAGGGATAGCGTGGCGCGATTGTCATGGACGCACTCCCGATGCTGGCCCGAAACCAACAGCCTCGCAAGCCTTTACTCGAGGCGGCGCCTTTCAGCAGTTCCCGGGCGCGCACCCAGTGTCAAGCAACGTGACGACCGCGACGGCGATCAGGATGATCGCGCCCAGCACAAGCAGACCGTAAAGCCTCTTCATCACCGCCCCAGTCGCTTACGTCGGGGTCTGAAGCGGCGTCCTTCGCGACTTGGGAACCTGCTCTGTGCGAGAGCCGCCCGCGGCTTCTGTTTCCTCCGCTGGGCCAAAGGCCTGGGCGACGCCACCTTTCAAGAGCGCCTGCGGATCGACCCGCCCGAATAGTTCGATCAATTTCGCCACGACCCCGGTCCACCCGGTCTGGTGGCTGGCGCCGATGCCCGCTCCATTGTCGCCATGGAAATATTCGTAGAACAGGAGGTAGTCGCGCCAGTGCGGATCGGTCTGGAATTTCTCGGCCCCGCCATA
This sequence comes from uncultured Alphaproteobacteria bacterium, assembly GCA_963772555.1. GTDB lineage: Bacteria > Pseudomonadota > Alphaproteobacteria > Rhizobiales > Beijerinckiaceae > Roseiarcus. Next base: position 131,824 of record CAVYXQ010000009.1, read on the forward strand.
CACCGGCCGCCGCCCTGATTGGTCGCGCAGGAAAATGCGGGTCAACCGATTGGCGATCTCGCGGCTGACCTCGAAAAGGTTCATCAGGTTGCCGGAGCCGGTTGGACATTCGACTTTGAAGCTGTCCCCATAATATAAGTAATACTGCAGCAGCGCGCGCACCAACAACGCGTTCACCGGCATCCAGATCGGCCCTCGCCAATTGGAGTTGCCGCCGAACATGCCAGTGTCCAACTCCGCGGGAAGATAGTTCACCCGGTATTCCTCGCCTTGCACGAGGAACACGAAGGGATGCTCCGCGTGATGACGCGACAGGGCGCGGACGCCATACGGGCTGAGGAACTCGTCCTCGTCGAGCATCCTAGACAGGATCCTGCGCAGCCGGTCCTGGTTCACCAGACCCATGACGCCGCGCTCGCCTACGCCCAGATGGCCAGGTCCAGTAGCGTGAATCGTGTCGAGCAGATCCGGCATTCGCCGCAGACGCTCCGCAAAAGTCCGCACTAGGTTCGGAGCCCGTTCTCGCTGCGACGGCTCGATGACCGTGACGGCACAGAGGGGGAGCAGCCCCACCATGGAGCGCACCTTCAGTCGCGTGGCGCGACCGTCGGGAAGCCGAAGCACGTCGTAGTAGAAACCATCCTCCTCGTCCCACATGCCGTCCGGGCCGGCCCCGTTCATCGCGCGGCCGATCCAAAGGAACTGCTCGGCGAACTTTGTTGCCAGGTCCTCGTAAGCCCGATCGCGCTTCGTCAGCTCCACGCCGATTTCGAGCATGTTCTGGCAGAAGAGCGCCATCCAGGCGGTGCCGTCGGCCTGTTCGAGATAGCCGCCAGTCGGCAATGGTGCGCTGCGGTCGAAGACTCCAATGTTGTCGAGGCCCAGGAAACCGCCTTCGAAAAGGTTCTTGCCGAACCGGTCCTTGCGGTTTGTCCACCAGGTGAAATTCAGCGAGAGCTTGGTGAAGACGCCCGCGAGAAACTCCAGATCAGGGTCGCGGCCGAGCGCCTGCTCCGTCCGATGCAGGAAGATCGCCGCCCACGCGTGCACCGGCGGGTTGACATCGCCGAAGTTCCACTCGTAGGCGGGGATCTGTCCGGTCGGATGCAGGTAGAAGGACTTCAACATCAGTTCGAGCTGGCTCTGCGCGAAATCGACGTCGACCGTCGAGAGCGCGATCGTGTGAAACGCCAGGTCCCAAGCCGCGAACCACGGATATTCCCATTTGTCCGGCATCGAGATGATGGCGTCGTTGACCATGTGCGCCCATTCGCGGTTCCGTGTCGCGTGACCCCCCACCTGGGCAGGACCGCCGCCGTGTTCCTGGAGCCACTTGGCCAGGTCGAAGAAATAGCACTGCTTGGTCCACAGCATTCCCGCCAGTGCCTGCCGCATCACCCTGGCCGCGTCCTCGTCGACGCTCGCTGGCGTTACAGCGCGGTAGAATTCGTCAGCCTCCCGCTGACGGCGCTCCAACATGTGCGAGAAACGGTCGCCGAAGGGATCGCCAATCGAGTCGGGGGAGGTCTTGGTCAGCCGAAGGCGGATCGTTGCTGTCTCTCCCGGCCCCACGTCGAGCTGGCGGTATGCGGCGGCCTTGGTCCCCTCAAACCCCGGATTCACGGCTTCCTGCCTGCCTGCGACGACGAAATCGTTGATCCCGTCCTTCACATAAGGCCTTAGGTTGGGCGTGCCGAAGATCCGCTGATTATTGGTCTCGTTCTCGGTGAAGAGCAGCGACAGCTTCCCTTCGCAATAAAGGAAATAGTCGCCCAGTTCGGCATCGGACGCGGCGATGCCCACGGCGCCGTTCTTCCTCAACGCTCGCAAGGAAGGCTTCGGCGTATCGGGCCACCAGGTCCAAGTATTGCGGAACCAGAGCGTGGGAAGCACGTGAACGGGCGCCATGTCAGGGCCGCGATTGCACACGCTGATCTGGATCAGGATATCGGTTGGCGTCTCCTTGGCGTATTCCACGAAGACATCGAAGTAGCGATCCTCGTTGAAAACGCCAGTATCAATCAGCTCGTACTCCGCTTCACTGCGACCCCGGCGCCGGTTGGTTTCGACCAGATCGCTATACGGAAATTCAATTTGCGGATATTTGTAGAGCATTTTCATGTACGAGTGAGTTGGCGTACTATCGATGTAGAAGTAGTACTCCTTGACATCTTCGCCGTGGTTCCCCTCGCTGTTGGTCAGGCCGAACATCCGCTCCTTGAGTATGGGATCCTTGTCGTTCCACAGAGCAAGGGCAAAGCACAAACGCTGCTTTTCGTCGCTGAAGCCAGCGATGCCGTCCTCGCCCCAGTGATAGGCGCGCGAGCGCGCCTGATCGTGGGAAAAGTAGTCCCAGGCGTCGCCATTCTCGCTGTAGTCCTCCCTTACGGTTCCCCACTGGCGCTCGCTGAGGTAGGGCCCCCACAGCTTCCATGGGGTTCCGGCGTTTTGGCTTTGCTGGAGGCGCGACTGTTCCGCCGTTGCCGCGCGATCGATGTTTGGCGTCTCGGACATCGCCATCTCCTCCCGTGGTGCTGCCGACTCTCTCGCCCGACAGCGCGGCAAGTTCAAATGGTCGGGGCTCTTCCAGCGGTCAGGCTGGGTCGGGCCCAAGCAGCCCGTTCCGATATTTTCAAGAGCTCAACGGAGGTCCTCTGCCGGCGATGAAATGAGCGCGAAATCGTATCCGAAATGGTTTCGCGACGAAAGGTGTTTTTCATTATCGGGTTGTCGGTCGCCTTCGGATTTGTTGGGGCGTCACGAGCGGCGCGCTAGTCTCCGCGAGCGCCGGCACACGCGGCGCTCAGGTCACGCTACCGCCGCAGCAGGGCTGAGCGGGCCTTCCGTACTTCGCGCCGCGCGGTTTCAGACCGGTGTCACATTCCCCAAAAGTGAGCTCAATGTGGGCCACCCTTACCCTCCGTCTGGCTGGCCTTGCGAGCCGGGCCGAGGCCGGACAAGATGTGGGTTCGCATCGCACTCGCCGCCCAGGCCGGGTCATGGTGCGCCAGTGCGTCCACCACTTCGAGATGATGGCGCATACTGCGCTGGATTTCCTCGAGCGTGTACCGGCTGAAGATCCGAAGGGTCAGCGGCGCGTCCATCGCCATGGCTATCAATTTTGCGAGGTGCTCCGATCGCGTCGCGTCGATGATGATCCTATGGAAGCGCGCGTTAGCCGAAGCGAGTTTCATCAGATCCGCTGCACTCTCTCGGCGCGCTGCCTCCTCCATGATGCGGCAGAGGCCCCTCAGTTCCGCGATCTCCGCTTCGCCGATCTCGCCGGCCGCGATCTCGGCGGCGAACGGCTCCAGCATCGCCCGGATGCGAAACATCTGCTCGATCTGGACCTCGGACCACACGGCGACCGTCGCGCCAAGGTTCGGCCGGAAATCGAGCAGCCCCTCCACGTTGAGCCGGCTCAATGCATCACGCACGGGCGTCCGGCTGATTCCCAGCTCTCGCGCCAGATCCAGCTCCTTGAGCCGACGCCCCGCGGGCAGCCGCCCGTCAAGGATGCGCTGGCGAACCTCCTGGTACGCGCGTTCGGCGGCGGTCGGCGCCGATTCGGACGCGTCGCGGAACTCAGTCCTTGCTGTCACGGAATATCTCTCCGCTTCGTCCTCATGGCTCGGCGGAGGGCCCGCGGCCGGTCCGTCAGTTCGGAGGACATCGCGCGCTTGTTCCTTTATTGATGCGTCATTGTATACATTAGTCCAGCAAATCGCCAATCTGCTCCGGATTCCTTCTGATCGCTCGACCTGGCGTTCGAGCCGGAAACTTGAGCCGCGACGCGCATGAGTTATGAGAGTGCGGGGCCAACGCGATGACCGACGATTCGAGCGAGGCTTGGCTTTCGCTGGACGAGGCCGCGGAGCGTCTCGGCGTCAGCCGCCTGCGTCTGCGCGAGGCGATCGCCGCCAACGCGATCGCGGCCCGGCGGGACAATCGCGGGTTCTGGCGGGTATTGTTGGCCAACGGCGCCCGCGCCGCGATAAGCCGCGTCCAAGAGACGCGCGCCGACCCACAGCAACTGATCGAATTGTTGTTTGACGAAATTGAGGACCTCAACGCCCTGATGAGCGAGCGAGCGGCCGGCGAGGAGCGGATGGCGGCGCTGATCGAGCGTCAGCAAGTCTTGCTGGAACGAGCGCTCTCGCTCGCCGAGCGGCCGATCGAACCAGGACTGGACGCGGAACGCGTTGCTTCGCTCCACGATCGATCGCAGCGGCTCATCGAACGGACGCTCGGCAAGATCGAAACGAGCGATGCCGAGTTCACTCGATTGACCGGCCTTATGGACCGCGCTTTGACGACCGCGGCAGGCCTCGACGCAGAGGTGACCCGGCAGGCGGAAGTCGCTGTGAAGCAACAGGCCTTGCTAGAGCGCGTTTTTCACCTCGCTGAGGTAAGCCTTGACCGCATCGGCGGAGGAGCAGGAGGCCGCGGATTGCTCACGCGTCTGCGGGATCGGATGAGGGGCCGGCAGAACCGCTGAACGCCTTGCATACGAAATGGACAATTCGTCCGAACCCCGCGTCCGCGCGCCTCAAGTTATCCGTTGACTCGCCAGTCGCCGGTCTCTTTAATGTATACAAAGTAAGCCTCTGAGAGGGTGCTGGCGCATGGCGTCGTCGGACGATCTTATTCTCATTTACGAACGTCGACTGGCTGATTTCGAGGCCCGCCTTGCCGCAATCGAAAAAGGACACGAACGCCGCCCGGTTGCGTCCACAGAGCCGGCGGCCGGTCGACGCGGCGCCAGCGGCTATCGTCTTGGCGTCGACGTCGGCGGCACTTTTACCGATCTCCTGCTGCTCGACGAGAAGCGAGAGCGGCTTTTCACCGCGAAGGTCCCATCGACCCCGACCAATTCCTCCATCGGCGTTTTGAACGGCATTCAAAAGATCTGCCGGGAGGCCGGCATCGATCCGACCGAAATCGACGACGTGATGCACGGCACGACGGTGGCGACCAACACGGTCTTGACCAAGGCGGGCGCGCTGGTCGGGCTCGTCACGACGAAAGGCTATCGCGACGTGCTCCAGATCGCGCGGTCCTATGTGCCGGGCGGACTTGGCGGCTGGGTGATCTACAACAAGGCGCCGCCGCTCGCCCCGCTCGAACTGACGATCGAGGCGACCGAGCGCATCGCGGCCGATGGAAAGGTGCTGATCCCGCTCGACGAGGCGGCGCTGCGCCGGGACCTCAAGGATCTGGCGCGCAAAGGCATCGAGGCGCTGACCGTTTCCCTGTTCAACGCCTACGTTGACGGCCGGCACGAGCGGCGCATTGCCGAGATTGCGGCCGAGATCATGCCGTCGATCCCGGTGTCGATATCGTCGGACGTGATCCCCGAAATGTACGAATACGAGCGGGCGGAGACGACGGTCGTCAATTCCTACATTCGACCGGTCGTGTCGAAATATATCGATAGCCTCGAAGGGCAGCTTTCCCGGACGATGAAGGGAATCAAGCTGCATATTCTTCGCTCCGACGGCGGCCTCGCGACGGCGCGCTCGGCTATGGCCAGACCGGTGAACCTGCTGATGTCCGGGCCGGCCGGCGGCGTGGCGGGGGCGGTCGGAATCGCCGGCCGCGCCGGTTTCAACAAGCTGCTGACTTTCGACATGGGCGGCACGTCGACCGACGTCGCGCTGATCGAGAAAGGAACGCCGCAGACGAGGCGCGAGACCCGCGTCGGCGACGTCACGGTCCGCGCCCCCTCGATCGACGTCAGAACCGTCGGGGCCGGCGGCGGCTCGATCGCCTATGTCCCAGAACTTACGCGCGCGCTGAGGGTCGGGCCCCAGTCGGCGGGGGCCGTGCCGGGGCCCGCGGCCTATCGCAAGGGCGGCGAGGCGCCGACGGTGACGGACGCCAATGTCGTGCTCGGCTATCTTCCCTCCGACGCCAAGCTCGGCGGCGACATGACGATCGACCGCAGCCTCGCCGAAAAGGCCGTCGCAAAGATCGCCGATGCTTTGGCCATGAATTTGGAAAAAGCGGCCGAGGGCATCGTCAATATCGTCAACGAGAATATGTGCGGCGCGCTGCGGCTCGTATCGGTCGAGCAGGGCTATGATCCGCGCGACTTCGCCCTCATCGCTTTCGGCGGCGCGGGGCCGTTGCACGCCAACGCGCTCGCCAAGCTGATCAATAGCTGGCCGGTCATCGTGCCACCGGGACCCGGCGTTCTCTGCGCCTATGGCGACGCCACTACTCGGTTGCGCAATGAGGCGTCGCGAACGCTGGTTCAGCGGTTCGAGAACCTGTCCGACCCGCAGGTGCGCTCGATCCTGGCCGACCTCGGATCCGATGCCGCCAAAGCGCTCGCCGCGGAGGGGGTCGAGTTTGCGGGTCAGGAGACGATCTATCAGATCGACATGCGCTACGCCGGGCAAGGGATGAAGCTGACCGTCGACACGACGCCGGCCGAGTTTCGTGCCGACGGGCTTGTTGGCGTCGCGAGGCGCTTCGACCGCATGCACGAACAGCTCTTCACCTTCGCGCTCGACGCCAGCCACGAGCTCGTCGGACTTCGCTCCGTGGTGCTCGGGCCGCAGAAGCCCTTCATCGGAACCGACCTGCGGCGTGGCGGCGCCGATCCGAAGGCCGCGGTGACGCAGCGGACCCGGGTCTATATTGGCGACGGCTGGCGAGAGGCGACGATTTACGACCGTGGCAAGCTCGAAGCCGGCAACCGGATCGAGGGGCCGGCGATCGTTGTGGAAATGGATGCAACAACGCTGATCCTGCCCGATCACCACGGGCTGGTCGACGATGTCGGCAATATTCTCATTCGGCCCAATGCCGGCGAGGGCGCGAGCAAGGGCTCGGCGCGCTAGCTGGTCAAGGCCCCAGGACTTTCGAGGGAGAGCGGTAGATGCCAGCCACAGTCGTCGAGGCCAAGGCCGCGCCATTCAAGCGCACGCCCGTGGATCCGATCACCCTCGACATCGTCGAGAATGCGCTTCGCAACGCGCGCGTCGAGATGGACGCCGTCCTGTTCCGCACGGCGATGAGCCCAGGCATTCGCGAGCAGCACGACGCCTTCCCGATGATCGCCAATCAGGAAGGGAAGATGGTGGTCGGCCAGTTCGGCTCGTTCCTGCACGGCTTCATCGCCGGATACGACGGCACGATCGAGGACGGCGATGTCTTCCTCACCAACGACCCCTATTCCTGCGCCGGCGCGATCAGCCATCTCAACGACTGGCTTCTGATGATGCCGATCTTCCTCGACGGCCGGCTCGTCTCCTGGGCCGCGATGTTCGGCCATATGACCGATGTCGGCGGAAAGGTGCCGGGATCCCTGCCGACCGACGCCAAGATGATCTACGAGGAAGGCACCATCATTCCCCCGGTCAAGATCTATCGCCACGGCGAGCTTAACGCGGAGATGCTGAAACTTCTGCTCAGCAACACCCGCATGCCGCAATGGAACCGGGCTGATTTTTTCGCGATCGTCGCGGCGCTGAGGCTCGCCGAGCGGCGCGTCCGCGAAAATATCGCGCGTTTCGGAATCGACACCTATATCTCGGCGATGTGGGAGATGCTCGAACGCAATCGCCGCGCGATGTCGGCGATCATTCAGATGATCATCCCCGAGGGTAATCATCGGGCGCAATTCGAAGACTGGATCGACGACGACGGGATGGGCAACGGCCCCTACAAGATCGCCTGCACCCTATGGCGGGAAGGCGAGAAGGCGATCTTCGATTTCAACGGCTGCGACCCGCAGTCGCTATCGTCGATCAACTTTCTCCTGAACGAAGAAATGTTCAAGATGTTCTTCGGCGCCTTCACCATCAATCTGTTCGATCCGCAGATCCTTTTCAACGACGGTTTCTACGATCTGCTCGAAGTGCGGATCCCGGCGGGGTGCATTCTGAAGCCGAAGAAGCCGGCGGCGCTGTCGTGCCGCACGCATATGCTCGGGCAAATCTTCGACCTGATGGGCGGCCTGCTCGGCCAGGGAGCGCCCGAAGCGCTCAACGCCGCCGGCTTTTCCGATAGTCCGCACTTCATGTATTCGGGCTTCAACGGCAAGGGCGAATGGTATCAGCTCTTCCAGATCGGGTTCGGCGGCATTCCCGGCCGCCCTGCGGGCGACGGTCCGGACGGCCATTCCCTTTGGCCCGCGTTCACCAACGTGCCCAACGAATTCCTCGAGGCTTATTTTCCGCTACGCATTCTCGAATATTCCACGATTGCGGACTCCGGCGGCGCTGGGGTGCACCGCGGCGGTAACGGTGTCACGATCGCCTACGAGATGCTTGAGCCAGGGGAAATCTCGATCCATGACGATCGATGGTTCACCTATCCGTGGGGGGTCAACGGCGGCGAGCCGGGAATGCGCTCGACCAAGCGGCTAGTGCGCAAGAACGGCCCCGCGGAAAACATTCCGTCGAAGTGCGACCGCATCCATGTCGAGCCAGGCGACGTGCTGCATTTCAACACCTGGGGCGGCGGAGGATGGGGTGACCCGCTGAAGCGGGAGCCGGAGAAGGTCGCGGCCGACGTCGCCCGCCGTCTCGTCACCGCGAAAGGCGCAGCGCGTTACGGGGTGGTCGTCAGCCCCGACGGGCGCCTCGATGCTGTGGCGACGGAGAGGCTAAGGCGGGACATGGCCGCCAAGCGCGGCTCGACCGCTCTTTTCGATCGCGGCTTCAAGTCGATCGAGGAATTGCGCGCTCGCTGCAAGGCGGAGACGGGCTTCGATCCGCCGAGCGAGCCGCGCTTCAGGACGACCTACAAGATTGCGGCCGAATAGCGGGGCGGGACAATGTCGACAGTCGCCCGCGAGGAACTGGACGAGAATTACGCCCGCGCAGGCTATCACGCCGCTCAAGTTTGGGGGCGCCGTCCGGCGTTGATCCTTATCGATTTCGCCCAGGCCTACTTCGAGCCGACCTCGCCGCTGTTCGGCGGCGAGGGCTGTAGGACCGCGCTCGCTTCAGCGCTGAAGCTGCGGGAGTCCGCGCATGAATGCGGCCTTCCGGTCGTTCTCACCGAAGTCGTCTATCGCAAGGGCGGGGCCGACGGCGGCGTTTTCTTCCGGAAGACGCCAGTGCTGTCGTGTTTTCTGGCGGGCAGCGCGACCCAGCGCTATGCCGACGGGCTGTCGCCCCGCGACGACGAAATCATCGTCGCCAAGCAATATCCGAGCGCCTTCTTCGGCACGAGCCTTGGGGCGACCCTCACATCGGCGGGCGTCGACAGCCTCGTTATCACGGGGCTGACGACCTCAGGATGCGTGCGCGCGACCTGCGTCGACAGCATGAGCTCCGGATTCATCACGATCGTGGCGCGAGAAGGCGTCGGCGACCGCGACCCGCGACCGCACGAGGCGAACCTCTACGACATGAACGCGAAATATGCCGACGTCGCGCCCGAAACCCGGGTCGCCGAATACTTCCGCTCGTGCGCGCACTGGCGCTCGCCCGACGGCCGATAGCAGCACTCAAAGCGAGGAGAGACCGATGAGAACACTGGTTGTCACATGCACGGGCGCCCTGATTGCTGCGCTCGCGGGACCCGCGGCGGCCGACGGCGTCGCCGACTCGAAAGCCTTGATCGAGAAATATTCTAAGCTCCCGTCCTTCGTGGCGCCGGGCCCGGCGTTCGACGCCAAGGCCTGCATGAAGGACAAGAAGATCTTCGCGATCCCGCTGACGGACGACAATCCGTTCGAAGTCGCGATCCTGGGCGGCATGCAGAACGCCGCCAAGATCGTCGGCTTCGATTTTCACGCTTGGCAGACCCAGCTCTCGCCTGACCAGTGGACCCAGGGGATCAACAAGGCTGTCGAGGAGCACTACAGTCTGATCGATCTCGTCGGCGGCCTGCCGCCGGAATATATCGCGCCGCAGATCGGCGAGGCGCGCGGCAAGGGCGTCAAAGTGGTGACGACGCACGACTACGACTTCACCCAGACACCGCCGACTTTTCTCGACGGCTCCGGCAGGACAGACTACGTGACGGTCGGCAAGCTGATCGCCGCCTGGACGATCGCCAAGACCGGAGGAAAAGTGAACGCGCTGGTGGCCGGGCCGGACGAGATCACGCCGACGACACCGCTCAAGGCCGCGATCCTCGATTATTTCAAGCAGAACTGTCCGGACTGCAAAACGAAGTACATCAATACGCCGGCAGCCGAATGGGCGACGAAGATCCAGCCCGCTGTGCAGGACGCGCTGCTGGCCGATCCGTCAATCAACTACGTCCTGCCCATCTACGATTCGATGTCGCAGTTCGTTGTGCCGGCCATCCAGGCCGCAAATTCGAAAGCGAAAATCGTCTCCTACAACGGCACGCCTTTCGTGCTCGACATGATGCGTGACGGCGATATCGTCGAGATGGATGTCGGCGAATTGTTGGGCTGGGTGGGCATGGCGGGCATCGACGCCGACATGCGTCTCCTGTGCGGGCTGAAGCCGGTGACGGAACTCAACACGCCAGCCTTTATCTTCGACAAGACCAATGTCGCGACTGCGGGCAAGCCGGCCACCTTCGACAACGGCTATGGGGACGCGCACATTGGGGGCTTCAAGAAGCTCTGGGGCATTCAATGAACCCAGCCGTGCCGGCCGCGCGACCCGCGGCCGGCGCGTCGGCCGGGGACGCATTGGTCGTCGAGAACCTGTCGAAACGCTTCGGCGGCGAACTGGCGCTGAACGGCGTCAGTCTCTCGGTGCGCCGCGGCGAGGTGCACGGCCTCCTCGGGGCCAACGGCTCCGGAAAATCGACGCTGATCAAGATTCTGGCCGGGTTTCATGCGCCTGAGCCGGGCGGAAGCATGCGGTTGTTCGGCGCCGAGTTGCCCCTGCCGGTGCGCGCCGACGAAGCCAAGGCGCTCGGGCTCGCTTTCGTCCATCAGAACCTGGCGCTGATACCAACGCTGTCGCTGACCGAGAACATGCGCCTGACGCATTTCGCGACTGCGCCCGACTGGCGCATATCCTGGCGACGCGAGCACGACTCCGTGGCCGCGACGCTCGCCCGATACGGCCTGAGGCTCAATCCGCGAGCGCCCGTTTCGAGCCTCTCCTCGGCGGAGCAGGCCCTGTTCGCCATTGTTCGCGCGGTCGAGGATCTTGGGCCGGCGGCCGACTCGGCGGGCCGCAACCGGCTTCTGGTGCTGGATGAGCCGACCCCGTTCCTGCCCCGCGTCGGCGTCGATCAATTGTTCGCGCTCGTCCGCCGGATCGTGTCGGAGGGCGCGAGCGTCATCTTCGTCAGCCACGACATTGCCGAAGTGATGGAGATCACCGATCGCGCCACCATCCTGCGCGACGGCCTGCTGGTGGACGTGCTCAACACGCGGTCCGCCTCGCATGAGGATTTCGTCGAGCGGATCGTCGGCCGCTCGGTTACTCTCTTTCACGTTCATAAGCTCGGCGCCGCGAAACGCTCGACCGTCGCTCGCATCAGCGACCTCACGGCGCCGGGCCTCGGCCCGGTCGGCATCGAGGTCGGCAAGGGTGAAATTGTCGGCTTGACGGGCCTCATCGGCTCGGGTTTCGACCGGGTTTGCGCCGCGACCTATGGCGCAGCGCCGGCGCTCGGCGGCCGGCTCGAACTGGAGGGGGACGGTTCGATCGATCTCGCTGGAATCGAACCGCCGCGCGCGATTCAAGCCGGGCTCGCCTACCTGCCGGCCGATCGTCTCGGCGCGGCCGGCGTCGGCGGGCTTTCGGTCGCCGAGAACGAGATGCTGCCCGTGCTCGAACGGATGCGCGGCCGTTTTGGTCTCGACCGGCGGCGAATGGCCCGGACCGCGCTCGAACTTGGCGCAACGTTCAACGTGAAGCCGAACGCGCCACTCCTGCCGCTGATGGCGCTTTCCGGCGGCAACCAGCAGAAGGCGCTCGTGGCCAAATGGCTGCAGACAAAGCCGCGGCTCATTCTGCTGGACGAACCGACCCAGGGCGTCGATGTCGGCGCGCGCCAGCAATTGCTCGCGGCCCTCGACGAGGCGAGCCTCGGGGGAGCAGGAATTCTGCTCGCTTCGACCGACTGGGAGCAACTGGCGCAGATTTGCCATCGGGTGATCGTGTTCGCGCGCGGTCTGGCGGTGATGGAACTGACGGGCGCGCGGCTGAACGAGGAAACAATCGCCGAATGCTGCTATCATTCGATGACCCGCATCGCCTGATCGCACCCGCATCTGCGGGCGCGGCGCAATGAGCGAAGTCGACCACGAGGCTCTCCACGCGTATGAAGCGCGGATCGTCGCCCTCGAGGCGAAGCTGAAGGCGATCGAGACCCAGTTCGTCGGTCAGGCCGAGGCAGCCCAGCCCTTCGAGTTCAAGACGGCGGCGGAAAAATTCGGCCTTTTGGTCGCCTGGGCAATTCTCATCATCGGCTTCGGCCTTTTGACGCCGACGATGTTCACCTGGCCGCCCTATGCCTCGATGCTGGGCTTCAATTCCATCATCGTCGTCCTCACCCTTGCCCTCATCCTCCCGCTGACAGCGGGCGACTTCGACCTGTCGGTTGCGAGCACGCTGACGCTTTCGGCGATGATGGTTGCGATCCTCAACGTCAGGAACGGCGTCCCCATCCCCGTCGCGGTCGCGGTCGCGGTCGCGATCGGCGCCCTGATCGGCGCGGTCAATGCGTTCTTCATCCTCTATTTCCGCATCCATTCGCTCATCGTCACGCTCGGCGTCGGCTATTTCGTCAACGGCGTGGTGCTTTGGGTTTCCAATTCCGCCGTCGTGTTCGGCCAGTCGCTGACGTCCCTGGTCAAAGTCGTCTTCACGACCAGGCTTTTCGGCATTGCGCTCCTCTTCTGGTACGCCCTGATCCTGACCATCGGCCTCTGGTATCTGTTCGAGTTCACGGCGACCGGGCGGCGGCTCCTGTTTGTGGGCCGCGGCCGCGAGGTTGCGCGGCTTTCGGGCGTCAAGGTCGAACGGGTGCGCGCCGGCGCACTCATCGCTTCAGGGATCATCGCCGCGCTCGCGGGCGTCCTCTATGTCGGCATGCGAGGCTCCGCCGATCCGAGTTCCGGGCAGGCCTTCCTGCTGCCCGCTTTCGCTGCGGCCTTTCTCGGCTCGACGGCGATCTATCCCGGCCGCTTCAATCCCTGGGGGGCGTTCGTCGCGGTTTTTTTTCTGTCGACCGGCATCCTCGGGCTCAATTTTCTCGGCGCCGACAGTTACGTCCAGAACTTGTTCTACGGCGGCGGACTGGTTATCGCGGTTTCGATCTCGCAACTCGTGCGCAAGCGCCAGGCGATGGACTGATCGATCGCCATCGCCGCAAGGATTTTCTGGGAGGAGGAAGAGGACTCAAATGAGCAAACCAGATCTCGGCGCTGCCCTGCGCGCCGGTCAGTTCGTAGTCGCTCCTGGCATTCACGACATGATCGCGGCCGTTCTCAGCAACGAGGTCGGCTTCGATTTTGTCTACGCGTCCGGCTTCTGGCTGACCGCGTCAGCCTACGGGCTCCCGGACGCCGGAATCGCCACCTATACGCAAATGCTAGACCGGGTTTCGACGCTCGCGCGAACGGTGAACGCTGGGGTGATCGCGGACGCGGATACGGGCTACGGCGGTCTTCTCAACGTCCATCACACCGTGCTCGGCTATGAAGCGGCTGGCGTGGTCGCGATCCAGATCGAGGATCAGGAGTTTCCCAAGAAATGCGGTCATACGCCCAATAAGCGGGTCGTGCCCGTCGAGGACATGGTGGAAAAGGTCAAGGTCGCATGCGCCGCGCGACGCAAAGCCGACGGCATGCTTGTCATCGCTCGCACCGACGCGAGGCAAACGGATGGCTTCGAGGGCGCCGTCCGGCGCGGCCTCGCCTATGGCGAGGCAGGGGCCGATATTGTGTTCCTTGAAGCGCTGGAGAGTGAGACGGAAATGCGCGAAGCCTGCGCGCGGATACGAAAGCCGATGATGGCGAACATGGCGGATGGGGGGAAGACGCCGATCCGCTCAGGGGCCGAACTGGCGGAAATCGGCTACGCGCTGGCGATTTTTCCTTCGATCACCGGGCTGGCATCGGCTGCGGCGACGGAAAAGGCGCTGCAAATCCTCAAGGCGGAAGGCACCAGCGTCTCGCCCGAACTGCCGCTATACAGCTTCAAGAAGTTCAATTCGCTGATCGGCTTCGAAGAGGTTTGGGCCTTCGATCGTCGCTGGGCGCGCCCCGAAGATCAGCTTGAGTCGAGTGGCGCGGAGGGGTGATCTGCTGATCGACTTTGCTACGTCACTCATGCGGCGTCGCCCAGGGGCGCGTTGAGGCATCTTCGGCGCGGAAGCGGTCGATGCGGGCTTGCTCCGCCCGTGTGAGATCGACGTCGTCCCAGCCATTGAGAAGCTGGGTCTTCCAAACCGGATCGATTGCGAAGGATACGACGAGGTTTCCGGCGATAATTGTCTGCGCGGAAAGGTCAATGTGAACGCGCCCTCCCCCGGCGACAACCTGCGACGTCAAAAGCGCCTCAACGTCCGCCTCTGAGACCCGCGCCGGCAGAAGGCCGTTCTTTACTGCGTTGGAGGCGAAAATGTCGCCAAAGCTCGGAGCTGCGACGCATCGGACGCCAAAGTCCGCAAGCGCATAAACCGCCCCTTCGCGCGACGAGCCGCAGCCAAAATTGCGCCGCGCGATCAGGAACGCGGCCCCAGCCCGAGTCGGATGGTCGATCGGATTGTCGCGCGTCGAGCCGCTGGCGTCCCGGCGGAGGTCATGGAGCAGAAAGCGGCCGTAGCCTTCGGAGCGCGGATGCTTGAGGAAACGCGCGGGGATGAGCTGATCGGTGTCGATATTGGCCTGCGGCAACGTGATCGCCTTCGTTTCCAACGCGGTGAAACGCTCCATGGCGTCGTCCTTAGACCCGGCCCGCGAGCAGATCGCGCGCGTCCGTCAATCTGCCTGTGACGGCGGCGGCGGCGGCCATCGCGGGCGACATCAGATGGGTGCGCGAACCCGGTCCCTGTCGCCCCTTGAAATTGCGATTGGTCGTCGAGGCGCAGCGCTCGCCTGCCGGCACGGAATCGCCGTTCATCGCCACACACATCGAGCACCCGGAATCGACCCACTCGAGACCCGCATCCTGGAAGATCTGCGAAAGCCCCTCCTCTTCGGCCTGTCGCTTCACGACAAGCGAGCCAGGCGACACAAGGCCCGGCACGACCGACTTGCGCCCGGCGAGCACGGCGGCCGCCGCACGCAAGTCTTCGATGCGCGCATTCGTGCAGGAGCCGATGAAGACCCGATCGATGCGAATGGCGGTCAGGGGCGTCCCGGGCGCGAGACCCATATAGGCGAGAGCGTCGCGCACCGCCTCCGCGCGGCTCTCATCCGCAAAGCTGGCGGGGTCGGGTGTCGACGCGTCGATCGTCGCAGCGTGCTCGGGGCTGACGCCCCAGGTTACAGTCGGCGCGACGTCACTCGCGTCAAACGACAGTTCAGCGTCGAATTCCGCGTCCTCGTCGCTGCGAAGTCCGCGCCAATCCTCGACCGCGCGCTGAAACGCGTCGCCCTTGGGCGCAAAGGCGCGGCCGCGCAGAAACTCGAAGGTTGCTTCGTCAGGCGCGATCAGCCCAAGCCGCGCTCCCGCTTCGATCGCCAGATTGCAAAGCGTCATGCGGCCTTCCATCGACAAGGCGCGCACGCCCGCGCCCGCGTATTCGACGGCGTGGCCCTGCGCGCCGTCGGCCCCAATGCGCGCGATGAGGGTAAGCGCGAGATCCTTGGCCGACAGGCCGACCCCGAGCGTTCCGCCTATTGCAACGCGCATGCGCTTCGGTCGCTTCTGCCAAAGCGTCTGGGTCATCAGAACATGCGCCGCCTCGGACGCGCCGATCCCGAACGCGTAAGCGCCGAACGCGCCGTGCGTCGAGGTATGGCTGTCGCCGCAAACGATCGTCAGGCCCGGCAGCGTCAACCCCTGTTCCGGCGCGACGACGTGCACGATTCCCTGGCGCGGATCGTCCAGCCCGATCAACCGGATCCCCGCGCGCCTAGTATTGTCTTCGAGCTGCCGGAGCATTTGGGCGAAATCCCCGTCGCCGCGACCCAGGGCGCGCTCGCGCGTTGGCACATAGTGGTCCGCGACCCCGAAGGTGAGTTGGGGATGCGCGACGCGCCCGCCCCGTCCAGCGACCTGATCGAATGCAAGGAACGACCCCTCATGCACAAGATGGCGGTCGATCCAGATGAGACTCGTTCCGTCCTCGCGCGTCGTAATCGCGTGGGCGTCCCAGAGCTTGTCGATGAGGGTGCGGCCAGTCTTTGACATCTTCCAGTCGTCGCGGCCTTGTCGCTGAACTCCGACTTGACGGCCCCATAGTGTACCATAAGCTGGACATTTAGAAGGCCATTAGAGAGGTTGAGCTGTCCAAGCTTGGCGCCGCTGGCTCGGCCATGCCGCGCCCGTAAGTCCCAGGCCATACGGTCGTTCTCATGTGCGCGAAAACAGGCGTCCGGGAGAGCCGCTACGGCGGCGCAAAGTTTGTTTAAAGCGTTGCTTCTTCGATGCTGAGCGGCGATGCCAACCTCGTCGCTCCAGGGGCTGCAACGTGGGCAGGCCCTCCTCGTCCGCCGAGTTGGGTGGCTGGGGAGTTGCAACCTACCTGGGAAAGTGGGCCATGACGGATGAGATCGACGTATTGCGGAAGCCCCTATCGCTCAAATCGCGCATCGCTCAGGACGGCGTCGTGGTGGCGCCCGGCGTCTACGATGCCCTGACGGCCTCGCTCGCTGCTTCTGCCGGGTTCGAGGCGCTCTATCTCTCCGGCGCGGCAATCGCCTACACCAGGCTCGGCCGCCCCGACATTGGCCTTATGTCGTCGACCGAAGTCGCCGACGCGCTCGGCCACGTGTGCGAGCGGGTCGAGACGCCGATTATTGTCGACGCCGACACCGGTTACGGCAACGCCCTCAACGTGGAGCGGACTGTGCGGTTGTTCGAGCGGGCGGGAGCGGCTGCGATCCAGCTCGAGGACCAGACTTTTCCCAAGCGCTGCGGCCATCTCGAGGGCAAGGGCATCGTGGCGATGCATGAGATGGTCGGCAAGATCCATGCGGCTGTCGACGCGCGGCGGCGAACGCAAACGCTCATCATTGCGCGCACTGACGCCATCGCCGTCGAGGGATTTCGAGTCCGCGATCCAGCGCGCCGAATGTTACGCGGACGCGGGCGCTGACATTCTTTTCGTCGAGGCGCCGCGGACGCGCGAGCAGCTCAGCGCGGTCGCAAAAGCGCTGGGCGCCCGCGCGCCGCTGCTCGCGAACATGGTCGAGGGCGGGAAGACGCCGATCCTTTCGGGACCGGAGCTGGGAGCGCTCGGTTTTCGCCTCGTCATATTCCCGGGCGCGATCGTCAGGGCGCTCGCCCGAGCCGCCCGCGACTTCTACGGGGTGCTCCAACGCGACGGCACAACCGATGCATTTCGGGACCGCATGTTCGACTTCGAGGCTCTGAACCGCATTTTGGGGACGGCGGACATGCTCGCGCGGGGACGGGCTTACGAGAACGGCGACCGGACCGAGGGCCCGACCCGATGAGCGCGCTCGATCCCGTGACGCTTGCGGTGCTGAACGGGCGGCTCGAGCAAATCGCCGACGAAATGGACGCAACGCTCTATCGCTCGGCCTTTAATCCCATAATCGCGGAGGCGCGAGATGCCTGCCACGGCATCTATCACGCAGAGACTGGCGCGACGCTGGTACAGGGCACGACGGGTCTGCCGATCTTCGTCGGCGCCATGGCATTCGCGGTGAAAGCGGTGATCGACAAAGTCGCGCGCGAAGGCGGGCTCGAGCCTGGCGACACATTCC
>CAVYXQ010000010.1:0-11134 GCA_963772555.1 uncultured Alphaproteobacteria bacterium
GACCCGACTTGAACACCTGATTTTTGCAAATGGTTGATTATGTTGGTGTTCCGGCGAAATTCAAGTTGGCGTGGCACTACGCTTTGGGCGACCGCGGCGTTTTCGGTCGTGTTTGGGCGGGGGCGGCGGCGGACGGGCCTGCCGGGCGCGGGACGGCAGGGCGACATGGGCGCATTTGAAGAGCCTGGTCACATCTGGCGCGGCGTCGGTGCGCACGAGCCAGTCGGCGGCTCGGTAATGGATGCGCACCTGTTGTAGACGATCGAGATCGCGCAAGAGGTCTTTCCATTCCGGCGCGAGGCTGGCCTGGCGGGCGAGGTCGTCGAGATGCTTCTGCATCGCGAGCGCCAGGAACGAGCAGAAGACATGGCCGCGGATGGCGGCGTCGGAGGAATGGAAGATCGGCCGCGTGCGCATGATCGCCTTGGTTCGACGGAAAAGATCCTCGACAAGGAGAAGATCGCGATAGCGCAAAACTGCCTGCAGAGGGGTCACCTTCGCATTCGTGCGCAGCACGAAGATCCCGTCAAAGCTCGCCTCTTCGGCGAGCTTGCCCACGTCGATCACGAATGAGCGAGCGCCCTTGGCCGCGACTTTGCGCAGATAGCGCCGATAGGCGGAGTTGCCGATCAGCGCCTTGTCGCCCTTCTTCAATTGCGCGTCGAGCGCGGCGACAATCGCTTCGCGGTCCTTGCGGTCGTTCTCGGCCTCCGCCTCGTTGCGGCAGACGACATAGCGGACGCCTTCGATCTTGACCTGCTTGACGAAGAGCTGGGTCTCTCCCGCCTTGCGCTCGATGAGCAGGGGGACGAAAGGATCGTCGTTCTCGAGCACGATCTTGCGCACGATCGCGTCGGAGCGCTCGCGCGCGCCGAGGATATATTCGAGCTTGCGCTCCTCGAGTCCGGCGATGGTCGCCGCCGAGATCATGCCACGGTCGGCGACGACGCAGACCCGGCCGATGGAAAAGCGCTCCCGCAAGCGGTCGACCACCGGCAACAGCGACGTCACGTCGGCGGTGTTCCCCGGCCACATCTCGGTGCAGATCGGCCGGCCGTCGCCGTCGACGACGAGGCCGAGGATCATCTGCTTCAAATCGGGGCGATAGTCCTTGGAGTAGCCGTACTCGCCGAGCGTCTGGCCGCCCTGGCCGTAGAAGGAGAGGCTGGTGGTGTCCATGAATACGACGGAAAGGTCGGTGAAGAGATCGCGGCGGCGGTCGAACAACCGCTCCTCGATCAGGTCCTTGACGCAGCGAGGCGCGAGCGCCCCGTCGGGCTTCTCCTCCACCTCCTCGCCGAGCCAGGCCATGGCGCGGTAGAAGTGATGCAGATCGAGCCCTTCGGCGCCAGGGATGTCGTAATCCTCCATCCACGACGAACAGTCGCGATCCGATCCCGAAACGAATAGCCGATGCAGCGCGGCGACGAACACGGCGCGCTCGACCGGAAACTCGAACGCGCGCTCCTTCAGCAAGCCGGCCAGGACGTCGGCGACGCCGAGCCGCTCCCAAACTCTGCCGAACAGCATCGGCCCGCCGATCCGCTTGGCGGCGACCGACAGCTCGCCTTGGGCGTCCTCATCGAGCGCATTGATCAGCAGAACCTGATCGGTGAGCTTGGCGCCCGAGGCGATCAGCGAAGCGAGCGCGCCGGAGGCGGCCAACGCGTCGGCACGGCCCAGATTGGCGATCACCCTCTGGCGGACGGCGGCGCCGTCGCGCGTGTTCTCGACGATCTGCACGTAGCCGCGTTCGCCGGACTTCTTGAGGCGGAAGAACATGGGCCCTCGCTATCGAGCACCACGAAATCCAACTCGCCGCCAAATATCAAGCGCAAAAACTGTGCAAACGTGGCACCACATTTTGAGAAAATACCTCACCGCCCTCAAGGATATCAATGCCTTGCAAGCGCGAGGGCCGGTTTACTGTTCAAGTAGGGTTAGAGTACGCCGCGACAGGCGGGGCAATCGAGTTGTTCAACTGGGCGGCGATCGATGCTTTCGCCGACCTTCTCTGGATTGCTGGCAGCGTCCCTGAGATCGAAGAGGACGCGAAGGGCTGTTGGTCCGCCGCACTGGCGCTGCTTCACGAGCACGAGGATGAAATAGTCGCCACCCAGCGCACTCCGAACGGTTGGGCGCGTCGTGTCATGGAACTGACGGCGTTGCGCGTGGTGCAGCGTCTAGACAAGGCTGCCCTCGAGGACGCCGATGTCTTGCTACTTCAGCAAGAGCGCTTCGAACAGAATGCGCCGCGACGAAAGGCTGCCGAGGCGGCCCTAACCACTAGATGGCTTAGCGCCGAAGCAGCCGAAGCCCTAGCCAAATAGCTCAAAGGTCGGGCGTGTGAAGCGGCGCGGGCGGTTTGACCGGATGCGGGCTGCGCCGCGATGCGCGGGTGGAAGACCTCCTCCGCCGCGGCGGGGTCGGCCTCATCCTTGACGGAGGCGCGCGGCTGCAGCTCGATCCAGCGGGTGGGGCAGTCGATCCGCCTGGCGTCGCGATCCACAACGACAAGAGTTCGTCAGCAACCGGCGGCAAAACGACGTCCAACTGCTTCTTGTCGCCGTTGTGGCAACTCACGATCCGCCCCGCCGTCGGAGAAGGGTCGCCAGTTCTGGACAACCTCGTCGGTAACTCGCTCTTGAGCGCTTTGGGCGGCGTCAGCGGCGAGGCTGTTGATCTCGCAGCGGTTCGCAATCGATCACCGAAACTTGGAGCAATGGCCAGACCGAAGGTCAGATCAACCGGCTGAAGACACTCAAGCGGGCCATGTACGGCAGCGCCGGTATCGCATTTCTGCGGGCGCGCGTGCTGGCCATCCGCCCAACCGAGCAGCATGCAGATTGAGGACGAGCCACCAAGATGGCCCCCGACGACCGCCGTTACTTTGACGACGCCCCTCGAACTTCAAGTCGCCCATCCGCGACGGTATGATGTGCGTTGACGTCTTTTGTCTCGTCGAAAGGAAATTGCGCCTCGCCATGCTCGCAGAACGACATTCGGTAGGCTCAGCGCGCGCGGCAAAGGCCGCTGACCCCTTCACGCTCGACGTCATCCAGGAGGCGCTTGCGGCCACGGCGGACGAGATGTTCGCCGTGCTCAAAAAGGCGGCGATGAGCCCGATCATCTACGAAGTCCTGGACGTAGGCACGGGCGTAACCGATGCGCAGGGCGATCTCGTCTCATCCGGCGCCGGAATTCCCGGCTTCGTCGGCGCGCTGGACAAGACGATCAAGCGGCTCCTCGAGATCCTGCGCCCGGAAGAGATCGCGTCGGGCGATATTTTCATCACCAACGATCCGTATTACGGCGGCGTCACGCATCTCAACGACGTCGTTCTGGCCATGCCGGTTTTCGCCGGCGGCCGGCTTGTCGCGTGGGTCGCGAACATCGCCCACTGGAACGACGTCGGCGGCGCGGTCCCGGGCTCAATGTCGGTGGATGCGCGCGATATTCACGCTGAGGGCTTGCGCCTCCCGGCGATCAAGCTCGTCGAACGCGGCAGGGCGATCGAAGCGGTGATGAAGATTTTGGCGGCCAACAGCCGCCTTCCCAATTTTGTTCGCGGGGATCTGTGGGCGGCGGTCGCCAGCGTCCGCAAGGGGGCGGAGCGCGTTGAACGACTGATTGCGGCCTATGGATCGGAGGCGTTCGTCGAGGCCGTTGCCGACTATCATGACTATGCGGAGCGCCAGGCGCGGGTCGGCCTCGCCCGGCTGCCCAAGGGAAGGTTGGCGCTCGAAGAGCCGATGGACGACGGATCGGTCTGGCGCGCCGCGATCGACATCACCCAGAACGCGTTCGTCGTCGATCTGCGGCAAGCGCCGGACCAGCGCGCCGATCCCCTCAACACCAGCCGCGATGGCGCGGTGATTGCGGCGCAGCTCATTTTCAAAGCCGCGACGTCCCCCGGGACCGTGTGCAATGCGGGCTCCTTCCGACCCTTGAGGGTGCTGACGCGCCCGGGCTCGATCTTCGAGCCGATGGAGCCGGCGGCGCAGGGCTATTATTTCGAAGTGCGCGCGCGTCTTACCGATATGCTTTGGCATGGTCTCGCGAAGGCCGCGGCGGAAGATTTTCCGGCCGGTCATTTCGCCTCGATTTGCGGTACGGTGGTCGTTGGATGTCATCCGCAAACCGGCCGGCGCTTCGCCATGGTCGAGCCGCAGATGGGCGGATGGGGCGCAACTGCGACCCGGGACGGCGTCAACGCGCAGTTCTCATCCAGCCACGGCGAGACTTTCAATTGTCCGGTCGAGATTGCCGAGGCGCGTTACGGCTTCACGTTTCGAAAGCTTGCGCTCAACGACGAGCCGGGCGGGCAAGGGCGCCATCGCGGCGGCCAGGGTGTGGTCAAGGAGTTCGCGATCGGCGGCCGTGATGCCGAGATTTCGCTCGGTTATTCACACAGCCGGCAGCAAGTCTGGGGTCTTGCCGGGGGCGCGCCGGACACGACCAATCGCGTCGAGATATGCCGCGCCGATGGACGTCGCGAGACGCATGCGCTCGTCTCCGGATTGCAGCTGGCGAACGGCGACCTCGTGCGGATCATAACCGCGCAAGGAGGCGGCTGGGGCGAAGTTTAGGAAGGCGGCGCTTAAGCGAGAGAACATTTGGCGAACGCTCCTCCCTTCATTATCGCCGCCATGTGCGCGCCGTCATGCTGAAGCACGCCCACGTCCCGATAGGGGTCGCCATCGGCCACAATGAGGTCGGCGAACGCGCCGGGAACGATCGCGCCGATCTGGCCTTCGAGTCCGCATAACCTGGCGCCGACGAGCGTCGCCGAGCGAATGATCTCGGCGATCGGCAGGACGCGCGCCCGAATCTCCCATTCGAGGCAATGATGGCGCTGGAGTTGGCCCAGGAGGTCCGAGCCGAAGGCCATCGGCAGGCCGGCCTCGCGCATGATCGAAAGCGAGGCCATGCCGCCTTTGCGTACGGTCTCGATCTTGGCGACGGATTCCGGACCGAGTCCGAACGCCTTGCCCTCGAGCGCGAGCGCTTCATACGTGACGAGGGTCGGCACCGCCACCGCTCCGGCCGCGGCGGCGCGGTGGGCCGTTTCAGGTCGGATCAGGTTGCAATGTTCGAGTGAATGAACCCCGCAATCGACCGCTCGCGCGATCGCGTCGTCGGTATAGAGATGAGCCGCGACGTAGAGGCCGGCGTTTTTCGCCTCTTCGACGGCCGCGCTCATCTCGTCGCGAGAATAGCCAAGCGCGTGGATCGGATCGTTGGGCGAGGCGACGCCACCGTTCGCCATGATCTTGACGAAACGCGCACCGCCCTTGATTTCCTCACGCGCCGCCCTGCGCACGCCGTCGACCCCGTCGGCGAGGCGGCAAAGCGCGCCGACCCGGTCGGCAAAAGGCGTGCGATCGTCCGATCGCGCCCGGCAGTCTCCATGGCCGCCGGTCTGGCTCAAGGCCTTGCCGGAAATGATGAGGCGCGGACCTTCGACGAGACCCTCGTCAATGGCCCGCACCAGGCCGTGGTCCGCTCCTCCGGCATCGCGCACGGTGGTGAAGCCGCGCATGAGAAGCGTTCTCAGAATGCGCGCGGCGCGCATGGCGGCAAGCGAAGAGGGCGCCATCGCGTTGGCGGCCATGTCGACGAGCGCGGCGACCACGTGCACGTGGCAGTCGATCAGCCCGGGCATCAACGTCCTGCCGGAGAGATCGATCCGGGTGGCGCTTCCGGCCGCGATCGGTCGATCCGAGACCTCCTTGATGCGGTCGTTCTCGACAAGCACCTCGAATCCATCCAGGAGCAAGTCGCGGTTCGGGTCGAGCAACCGGCCGCCGGTGAACAGATAGGACGCCGCCGCCGCTCCGGTGCGCTCGTTCATCTAGCCCCTCGTCCCGTGCTCTCGGCGCGGACGTCGTAGACTTGCTCCGCCCGCCCCGACGTCAAGTAGCCGCTATGAATGTCGCCAAGCACGGCTTCGCGGTCGCGTTCCCTGGGATCCCCATAACCGCCGCCGTTTCCGGTGACGATGCGGATGACGTCGCCCTTGTTGACGATCACACCGGAGGCGAGCGAATAGCGTTCGCGCTTCCCGGTCGTTCGCACGACTTCGACATAGTTCGTGGTGCCGTCCGCGCCGCCCGCCAGGCCCCAGGGCGGAATCCGCGACCGCGTATAACCGACCGTCATGAAGTTGCCGTCGGCGCGCACCCGATAATCGACCTCGATCCCCTTGCCGCCGCGCCAGCGGCCCTCGCCGCCCTGCTCGGGATTGAGCATCATACGATCGACCGCGAGGCCGTAGCGGGCCTCCGCCACTTCGGCGGGGCAGTTGAACGTTTCGCCATGGAAGCCGGAGAATATGGCGCTGTTGCCGTCGCGGCCGCGCATCGCTCCCCACCCGCCGAGTTGCGGCTCGACGATCGTATAGTGCCGGCCGGTGTCCGGACGCGGACCGCCGATCACAGTGCCGCAGATGGAGGCAAAGCCGCCCGCCGGAAGCAGGTTGGGCATGTGCGGCGCGAGGCAGCGCAGCATCAGATCGAAAACGCGCACCTCGACCTCGAAGTAGAAGCCGATCGCCGCCGGCTCCACCGGATCGAAAATCGATCCGGGCCGGGTGATGACCTGCAGCGGCCGGAACGAGCCGCCGTTGGCAGGGCCACCCGATGCGCTGAACGCCTTGAAGGCCATTTGGGCGCAAATGATGACACCGTCGCGACTGGCGTTGGTCGGACCGCGAACCTGGTCCGGGTTCTCCGTGAGATCGACCACAAAGGTCTTGTCGGTGATCTCGATGGCGACCTTATAGATCGCGCCGTCGTCCTGTTCCTCGGCGAGCTCGAAGCGGCCCTTGGGAAGGCCCTCGAGCGCCTTCAGCGAGACCTGCTCGCCATAATCCATGAAGTGCCGGATCGCCGACTGAAACGTCGCTCTCCCGTATTTCCGCACGAGTTCGAGCAGCCGGCGCTCGCCGATCCTCACCGCGGCGATCCCCGACCACAGGTCCCCTTTGAGAAAGGCGGGAAGGCGCGAATTGATGGTCATGATGTCGATGACGGTCTGGTTGGGTTTGCCCGCCTCGATAATCTTGATCGCCGGAATCCGGATGCCCTCCTGAAAAATCTCATAGGCGTCCGTCGACATGGAGCCGGGCACCATGCCCCCGACGTCGTTGAAATGGGCGATCGTGGCGGTCCAGGCGACGAGCGCGCCGTCGACAAAGACCGGCATGGCGAGAACGATGTCATTGAGATGGGTAACGCCACCGTCATAAGGATCGTTGACGGCGAAGACATCCCCCGGCGCGATCCCGCCCTGATTGTGCTTGCGCAGGATCGCCTTGACTGCCTTGTCGAGCACGCCGATGAACGCGGGAATTCCCGCGCCGGACGCCGCGATCTCGCCGTCGGCGTCGGTGATGCCGGTGCCGAGATCGAGAACTTCGTAGATGATCGCGCTCATCGCGGTCTTGCGCATCGCTGCGAACATCTCGTCGGCAATGGCCTCGAGCGAGTTCTGGATGATGTCGAAGGTGACGGGATCCTCGGTCGGTTGCATTGGCATCTTCACTGCGCTTTCTCGATATGGATGTCGCCGTAAGCGTCGACGGACGCGCTCTGGCCGGGATGGACAATGACTGTGGTGGCCGGATCCTCGACTACGGCCGGACCGGTAAAGCTCATGCCGGGCTCAAGGCGTTCGGCGTTGTAAATGTCCGCCTCGTGCGCGCCCTCGAGCGCATAGTCGACCAGCCGGCGGCCTTTTCGCGCGCCCTCGAGCGAGGCGCCTGTCTTCGGCACAGGAGCGAGTTGAAGCTTGCCAACCTCGGCCGACGCGACGAGATGCAAGCCCACAATCTCGACCGGCGCGTCGAGCCGATAGGTATATTCGCGCTCGTAGACCGCGTGAAATCGAGCGATGAGATCGACGACGGTCTTCGTCCCGATCGGACCATAATCCAGCGCCACTTCGACCGAATGCTCCTGATTCTGGTAGCGGCATTTCACGAAAGGCGTCAGCTTGACGCGTTCAGCGGCGATGGTTTCCGCCGCGAACTGGTCCCTGGCGCGTTGGGCGACCTCCTCGATCAACCCGGTCAGCGCCGCGGCGACTGAGGGAGTATCGACGCCGTCCGTCTCGATGAGGCGGGTTATGAAATAATCGCGGCGCAAATCCGACATCATCATGCCCCAGGCGGAGAAGACCGGCGCGGCGCGAGGGATCACCACCTTCTTGACGCCGAGTTCCGCCCCCAGCGCCGCCGCGTGCATTCCGCCGCCGCCGCCGAAGGCGACGAGGGTGAAATCGCGCGGGTCATAGCCACGATTGATCGAGACGAGTTTGAGCGCGTTGATCATGTTGTTGTTGGCGATGCGCACGATGCCCCGCGCCGCCTCGATCGCGCTGACACCGAGCTTCCCGGCGATGCGGCCAAGCGCTGCTTCCACCGCCTCTATATCGGCCTTGATCTCGCCGCCGAAGAAATAGTCCTTGTTGATGCGGCCGAGCGCGAGATTGGCGTCGGTCGTCGTCGCCTCGACGCCGCCGCGGCCGTAGGCCGCCGGACCTGGAAGCGCGCCCGCCGAGTGCGGTCCGACGTGCAGTTTCCCGAAGTCGTCGATCCAGGCGATGGAGCCGCCGCCATTGCCGATCTCGACGACGTCGACGACCGGCACCATGACGGGGTAGCCTGACGACAGGCGGCTCCGCTCGATCCAATAGTCGGTCATGATCCTGACATGACCGCCCTCGATCAGCGAGCATTTGGCGGTCGTGCCGCCGATGTCGAGCGCGAGGATGTTGGGCTCGCCGATGATGCGGCCGAGTTCGGCGGCGCCCCAGAATCCGGAGGCTGGCCCGGACTCTACCATCGTGATCGGAATGGCCTTGGTGGCGGCGAGCGAGTCGACGCCGCAGTTCGACTGCATGATGTAGAGCTGCCCGCGGTTGCCGCGGCCTGCGAGACCGCGCTCCAGGCTTTCGAGATAGCCTTCGGCGATGGGCTGAACATAGGCTGAGAGCACAGTCGTGTTGGTGCGCTCGTATTCGCGCCATTCGCGGGTGATCTGATGCGAAGCGACCACCGCGGCCTCCGGCCACAGTCGACGCACTTCGGCGGCCAGAGCCTGTTCATGCGCCGGATTGGCGTAGGCATGCAGGAGGCAGATCGCGATCGCCTCAACGCCCTCGGCACGAAAATCGTCGAGGATGGCGGGCAATGCCGAGAGGTTCAGCGGCGCCGTCTCCTCGCCACGATAATTCATCCGGCCCGGCGCCTCGCGACGCAGATGGCGCGGCACAAAGGGCTTTGGCTTCTCGTACATGAGATTGAAAAAGTCCGGACGGTTGCCGCGGGCGATTTCAAGCACATCGCGAAACCCTTCGGTGGTGATGAGCGCCGTTTTGACGCCCTTCCGCTCGGTGAGGGCGTTGATGACCACCGTGGTGCCATGGGCGAAAAAGGCGACAGACGAGACATCCACCTTGCCCTTTGCGAGGACATTCAGAACGCCCTCCTCGAAATTCGGCGGGGTGGTGTCGACCTTGGCGGTGCGGATCGACTGTTGGCCAGTTTCGTCATCCGTCTCGAAGAACACGAGATCGGTGAAAGTGCCGCCGACGTCGGTGGCCACCCGAACGGTGCTGGTCATTGTCGATCATCCCTGACGGCCATCGTCCCGGTTCCGTCAACCCGCGCGGCGAGGAGCGCGACCGCGGCGAAGGGCGAAAGGCTTTCGATCTTGGCTATGCGATCGGGCGTGTAATGGCCAGAGATGTCGAGCAGGTTGACCGTGCCGATGACCGCGTCGGCGAACGCGACCGGCAGGTTTACGACCAATTCGCAGCCGAGCGAGCGGATCAGTTCATGATCCGGGAAAACCTCGGCGATCGCTTCGATCGTGTTGGCGACGAACATCTTGCGCTCGTCTATGACGAGCCGCGACCACAGACCCAAGTGCAAGGGCTTACGGCCGGAGACCGGATATTCCTCGGGGTGGCTCGAATGAACCCGCTGCGATTGGCCGGTCAGCGGATCGAAGGTCATGACCGTGAAAAGCTTGGCGCCGACTTCCCGGCGAAATAGGGTTTGCAAAGAGAGGAGCGTCGTTCCCGGCTGGTCGCGGGCGGCAAGGGCCGCAAGAAACGTCGGCCAAAACCGCTCCATCATGGCGACGCCTCCTGCTCCGTCAAATTGCTCGGCGGCGAGCCTCGCGAGGCCGCCGTTAATCGGTCGTCTTGGCTTCAGGATCTTTGGCGCCTAGTCTCTTCCGGGCGTCATCTTGATGCAAGCGTCTTTGTCGGGAGCAGCCGTCGATGGAACCGGGTCGTCGAACCTCGTCGCGCCCAGCCGGCGCGAGGCCCGCGGCCAGGCGAGGCGCCCGCGCCGCCTCACCCAAATCGGACCTCGAGCCGCCACGCGACTTCGCGGGATACGGGCGTAATCCGCCCCACCCGGGCTGGCCGGGAGATGCGAGGATTGCTGTCAACTTCAACCTCAACGTCGAGGCCGGCGGCGAGCGCTCCATCCTCGAAGGCGACAGCTCGTCAGAAAACATCTTGAGCGATACCGGCTATGGCCCCTACGAGGGGGCGCGCAGCCTCATGGTGGAGTCTTCGTTCGAATACGGGCCGCGCGTGGGCTGTTGGCGGCTCATGCGCATTTTCAAAAGGTTCGATGTGAAAATCAGCGTGCTCGCGGTCGTCCGCGGGTTGGAGCGCACCCCCGACCTTGCGCGCGCCTTTGTCGAGGGAGGCCACGAAATCGTGAGCCACGGCTGGCGCTGGATCGACTATACGATGATGGATGAAAGTCAGGAGCGGAACCATGTCGCGCTCGCGACAAAGGGGCTTGCCGACTTGACCGGCCGAGCTCCGGTCGGATGGTTCAGCAGGCGGCCGGAATTGTCAACACCCGGCGGCTGTTGGTCGAGCAAGGCGGATATCTCTACGATCGCGACTATCTCGGCGACGAACTGCCGAGTTCTCGGTCGAAGTCGGCGGGCGCAAGCATCTTGTCGTGCCCTATTCGTACGAGACCAACAACAACAGGTTCGATCAGAACAACAGATTCGGCACCGGGGACGATTTCGCCCGCTATCTGATCGACTGCTTCGATCTAATGTACGAGGAAGGCGCCAATGCGCCCAAGATCATGAGC
>CAVYXQ010000011.1:0-438349 GCA_963772555.1 uncultured Alphaproteobacteria bacterium
ATCGCGCAGGCACGCGTTCATAACCGCCGCATTCTCGCGCTCGGCAGGCCGATGCGGCCGATATCGCTCGAGAGCGTGACATGGACGCCCGGCAGCGCCTTTTCAAAAATCTCGCCTGCCTGCGCCTCGAAATCCGTATTGACGGGGCTGAAGACCGAGGTGACCGCGACCGAACGGATGTCTTTGGCGTTGATGTCCGCGGCGATCCGATGAGTTCGGCTTCTTCCAGCGGCGAAATCTCCCGGCCGTCAAATTCGTGGCCGCCATGGGCGAGATATGCGTGATTGCCGATCGCGCTCCTCAGGTCTCGGGCCAATCGACCATCGGCGGCAACGATGCGGTCGCCGGCAGGCCGAGCCGTACGGCTGCGGTCTGCGCGAGGTCTCGGCGCTGCACGACCGCGTTGGTGAAATGCGTCGTGCCGATCATGACGACGTCGATCGCTCCGGCTTCAGCCCGGAAGCCGCAAGCGCGGATTCATCGCCGCCACAACGCCCGACATCACGTCGGGCGTCGTCGGCGATCTTGACCCCGGCCAGAACTTGCTTCCGTCCATCACGACTGCGTCGGTGTTGGTGCCGCCAACGTCGATGCCGATCCTAATCATGCCTCACGCTCCAATGCTCAACGGGCTTCTCGCCCGGCCGCCGACCCGTCCGGCGCCAGGAGATGACAGCGGGCGAAATGGTCCGCGTCGAGCCGACGGCGTCGGGAAAATCTCGCGCAGGGGGCGAACGCGTGCGGACAGCGCGTATGGAACGCGCAACCCCTCGGCTAATTGGCGGGCTCGGAATCTCGCCCTCGACGATCGGCGCCTTCGGCTTCATCGCCTCCTCGGCTCGGAAATCACCGGAAGGCGGCAATCAGCGAGCGCGTATAGGGGTGCGCGGCATTTCGAACAGCTCGGACCGGCCGACCTCGACCAGCCGGCCGAGAAACAGGACGCCGACGCGACTGGCGAAATTCCGCATCAGGCTCAGGTCGTGCGAGATGAAGATATAGGTGAGGCCAAGCGAGTGGCGGAGCTCGATCAGCAATTCGATGATCTTGGCCTGCACCGAGACGTCGAGCGCCGAGGTCGGCTCGTCGAGCACGATGAGTTGCGGCTCGGCCGCCAGGGCGCGCGCGATCGCCGACGCGCTGCTTCTGCCCGCCGGACAGCTCGTGCGGATAGCGGAGGCGAAGTCGGCGGGCAACTCCACCAGGTCGAGCAGTCGCGCGACGCGGCGCTCGATGTCGGCCGGGGATTTGCGCGCCTCGAGCGGAACGGCGATCGACTGGCCGATCGAGCGGCGCGGATTGAGCGACGAGCCCGGATTCTGGAAGACCATCTGGATGGCCCGGCGGCGGCGGCGCCGTGCGGCGACGCCAGATCGCTCCCCTCGAATAGGATCGCTCCCGCGCTCGGCGCCGTCAGCCCCACGATCATCCGGGCGATCGTCGATTTGCCCGAGCCGCTCTCGCCGGCGAGGCCGAAGACGTCGCCCTTGGCCAGTCAGAAGCTGACGTCGCTGACCGCTTTCACTTCGCCTCTGACGGTCCCGAGCAGCCCGCCGCGCACCGGGAACGTCTTGCCGAGTCCGAGGACCTCGAGCAGCGGCGGCTGGCTCATGTCGACGCCTCCTCCAGATGCCAGCAGGCCGCGCTGTGGCCGGCCTCACCGGCCGCTCGTCAGGCGCGCGGTGCAGACGGAGATCGCCAGCGGGCAGCGCGGGGAGAAGCGGCAGCCTGGCGGCGGCGCGCGATAGTCGGGCAGCGACCCGTCGATCCCCTTGAAGGTAGTGTCGCCGGAGAGCTTGGGCACGCAGTCGAACAGGGCCCGCGTATAGGGATGGCTCGGGCGGGCGAAAATCTCGACCGCGGGACCGCGCTCGACGACCGACCCGGCATACATGACATAGACATAATCCGCCGCTTCGCGCACGACGCCGAGATTGTGGGTGATCATCAGGAGCGCCAGCCCGCGCTCCTCGACGAGATCGCGCAGGAGCTTGAGGATTTGCGCCTGAGTGGTGACGTCGAGCGCCGTGCCTGGCTCATCCGCGATCAGGAGCCGCGGCTCGGACAGGAGCGCCATGGCGATCAGCACGCGCTGGCGCATGCCGCCCGAGAGCATGATCGGGTAGGACTTAGCGATGCGCTCCGGATCGGGCATCCGGACCTGGGCGAGGACCTCGTGGACCCGGTCCAGGCGTCCACGACGATCGCGCCCACGGCCAAGGCGGCGGTCTGCATACTTGAGAATTGTCTCCATCTGGTCGCCGATGGTGAAGACGGGATTGAGCGAGGTCATCGGGTCCTGGAACACCATCGACATCGCCGTTCCGCGCAGCGCGTCCCGCTCCCTGGCCTTGAGACGCAGGAGATCGCGCCCGTCGAAGCGGATTTCGCCGCCGACGATCCGAGCGGGCGGTTGGGCGAGAATGCCCATGATCGCCTTCATCGTCACGCTCTTGCCGCAGCCGGATTCGCCGACGAGCGCGACGTGCCGGCGTCCCGGCACGTCCAATGACACGTCGCGAAGGACATGCGAGACCCGGCCATAGGTCGAGAAATCGACGGCGAGCGAACGCACCGAGAGCAGAGGTTCGGCGCTCATCTGACGCTCTCGACGTCGTAAAGATCGCGCAAGCCGTCGCCGAGCAGGTTGAAGCCGAGCGCGACGAACAGGATTGCCGCGCCCGGAAGCAGCGACTCCCACCAGTGGTCGGGCAGAAAATCCGCGCCGTTGGCGACCATCGTCCCGAGATCGGGCGTCGGCGGCTGCACGCCGAGGCCGAGATAGGACAAAGCTGCGCCGATCAGGATGACGAAGCCGAAGTCGAGCGATGTCTTGACCAGGATAGCCGAGGCGCAATTCGGCAGAAGCTCGTGAAAGAGGATGTGGAAGCGGCTCGCGCCGAGAATTTGCGCCGCCTCGATGAATTCCTGGCCCCTCAGCGTGCGTGTGATCGAGAAGATAAGCCTGGCGTGCCAGGTCCACCACAACGCCGCGATCGCCAGCATGGCGTGGGTGAGATTGGGCGTCAGCACCGCCGTCACCGCGAGCGCCATCACCAGCGGCGGAATCGCCAGCGCGATGTCGGTCACCCGCATGATGACGATTTCCGCCCAGCCGCCGAAGTAGCCCGCGATAAGGCCGAGCGCTGCGCCGACCGGCACGGCGAACGCGAGCACGACGGCGGCGAGCAGGAGCGACACGCGATAGCCGAACAGGACGCGGGTGAAGA
Source organism: uncultured Alphaproteobacteria bacterium (assembly GCA_963772555.1). GTDB lineage: Bacteria > Pseudomonadota > Alphaproteobacteria > Rhizobiales > Beijerinckiaceae > Roseiarcus. Next base: position 3,231 of record CAVYXQ010000011.1, read on the forward strand.
TGTCGCGCCCGACATTGTCGGTGCCGAACCAGTATTGCGCCGACGGCGGCAGATGACGGGCGCGGAAATTGACGATCGAGCCGACATGACTCGGATAGGGCGCGATCCACGGCGCAAAGACCGCCGCCAGCACGACGACAATAACGATGACTGTACCGATCACCGCGGTCGGGTTGCGACTGAAGCGATGCCAGTTCTGGTAGGCGATCGAGACCTGCGGCCCGGCGGGGACCGCCGCCAACTCGCTCACGCCTGGCCTCCCCGGATCCTGACCCGCGGATCGACGAAGCCGACGAGCACGTCGATGACGAGATTGGCGCCGACGAAGAACAGCCCGGAAATCATCACGACGCCCATGACCGCGTTCAGATCCTTCTGCAGGATGCTACGAACCCCATAGCTCGCCATGCCGGGCCAGGCGAAGACGAGTTCGACCACGAAGGCGTTGCCGAGGAGCGAAGCGAACTCGAGCCCGAGGATCGTCATCGGCGGCACGAAGGCGGGGCGCAGCATGTACTTGAAGATGCGCACGCGGTCCGGGATGCCGAAGGCCCGACCCGCCTCGATATAATCCTGCTTGGCGACGTCGATCATCGAGGACCGGGTGATGCGGGCGATCTGGCCGACGGTGGCGGCCGAGAGCGCGAGCGACGGCAGGAGGAGATGCTTCAGGCCGTCGATGAGCGCGGCGGGATTGCCCTTGAGCAGGGCATCGACCGTGACGAGGCCGGTGATGTCGGGATGGAACGGAAAATCCGGCGAAAGACGGCCCGTCGTCGGCAGCGCATGCAGTTCGTAGCCCGCCAGCACCTGCAGCAGCAGCGCGAGCAGGAAACTCGGCGTCACCGCCCCGAGGATCGCCGCGAAGCGCACGAGATTGTCGACCCAGCCGTCCTTCTTCGCCGCCGCGACGACGCCGAGCGGCACCGCGATCAGGAAGGCGATGGCGATGGTCGCCAGCACGAGCTCGAAGGTGGCGGCGAAGGTTTCGGCGATGTCGTCATTGACCGGGCGCTTGGTCAGAAAGGAAAGCCCCAGGTCGCCGCGCGACAGCCCGACGATGAAGTGCTGGTATTGTTCGACCAGCGGCTTGTCGAGACCCATCTTGGCCTTGAGGTCGGCGACCTGCTCCTGGCTGGCGCGCGGCCCGAGCGCCAGCCGCGCCGGGTCTCCCGGCATCACCCGCGCGATGACGAAAATGACGATCGAGAGGCCGAACAGGACCAGCAGCGACCACAGCACCCGTCGGATCAGGAAATAAAGAAATTCCAACTGAATTTCTCATGAGTTCCGGCGCCTTCCGCCGCGAGGCGCAGGCGCCGTTCGGCGCCGAAGCCGGGGACAGGCGTCAGTCGCACGTCCACTTGTATTTGTGGAACGCGTAGTCGAACGACTGCATCGGCACCGGCACATAGCCCGTGAGGCACTTGTCCATCGCGTGCTGGACGATCTGCGTCTCGAGGTAGGCGTCGGACTGATCGTCGATCAGCTTCTGCTGCAGCTCTTTATAGATCTTGTTCTGCTGCGCGGCGTCGCCGGTGGCGCGCGCGGCGTCGATCATCTTGTCGACCTCGGGGCTCTTCAGCCATTCCATCGAAGCCCAGGTCCCGGCCGACTTCGAGTCATATTGCGCGTAGAACATCGAATTGGGCGAGGGGTAGGTCGGGCCGAAAAAGACCTCGGTGACGTTCGGCGTCGTCTCGACCTTGGAGGCGATCTCGGTGATCCGGTTCCAGGGTTCCGCCGACAGCGTCACCTTGAAGCCGATCTGCTGCAGATTGGACTGCATCAGGAGCCCGATCTCCTCCTCGAACTTGGTCGCCGACACGTAATCGAAGCTGAGCGGGATGTCGGTCTTGCCGGCGTAGGCGCTTTTGGCGATCTCGGCCTTCGCCGCTTCGAGGTCGAATTTCGGTTGCGGACTGTCGAGATGCGCCTCGGCGAAGGTCTTCGGCAACGGCCCTGTCAGGTCGCCGCCGGGCAGAATCGTGCCCTTGATCGTGTCGTAGTCGGTGGCGAGCGCGATCGCCTTGCGGATATGGACATCGTCGGTCGGCGCCAGTTTCGAGTTGAGCTTGAGATAGAAGGCGACCGAGGTCTCGCCCTTGACGATCTTGAACCGCGGCATCTTGGCGAGCGCATCGTAGGTGTCGGGCGACTGGTACTGGCTCGACATCGTCAGTTCGCCCGAGGCGGCCATCGAGCGTACGGTCGCTTCGTCGTTGGTGACGACGAAGCGCACCTCGTCGATCGGACCCTCTCCCCAGCCGCGGTAATAGTTGGGATCGCGCTCGATCGTCATGCCGGTGCCGCGGGTCCAGCTCTTCAGCGTGTAGGGGCCGGCGCTGGCGACGTGCGTGGCGAGATAGGTCTGGCCGTCGTCATTGCCGGCGTTCGCCTTGACCAGCTTCGAATTGACGATGCGGATCGCCGGCACGGTGGCCAGGAACGGCGAGAAGGTCTTCGCCAGATTGAACTTGACCGTCTTGGCGTCGACCGCCTCGACGCTGCCCGGTTTCAGCACGCCGGCGAATAGGTTCGCTGGGCCCTGATTGATCCTGAGCAGCCGCTCGACCGAATAGACCACGTCCTCGGCCTGAACGGGCGAGCCGTCCTGGAACTTGGCGTCGGGGCGGATGTGAAAGGTCACGCTCGTGGCGTCGGGCGAGACATCCCATTTTTCCGCCAGTTCGGGAACGAGGTGGCCTTTCGGGTCGACGTTGGCGAGGCCGTCGTAGAGGTTCGCCGAGGCCATGTAGTCGGTGTAGTCGGAGATTTTCGCCGGGTCGATGGCGCCGAAGATCTGCACCGTGTTGACGGTGATTGTGTGCTGGGCCGCGAGCGCCGGGGACGCGGCGAGTAGGCCAAGCCCGAGATAGAAAGATCGGCGGGCCGCCAGGATATGCGCATTGATCTCGGTCATCGTTTTTCTCCTCCATTGTCGCCGACGCTGCGCTGTTGCAAGAACCGCGCCGCGACCGTCGGGTTCGGCTCGCGCCTCTAACGGGCGCGTTCGGCGTTCACGCCGTCAACCGAGCTGCCCCTCGAGCTGGGGCGCATGCGTCAAGAGCCGGCAGAGTCGCGCCAGAGCCGGGCGCAGTTCGCGGCGGGGGACGACCATGTCCACCATACCGTGGTCGCGCAGGTATTCTGCGCGCTGGAACCCCTCCGGCAACCGTTCGCGGATCGTCTGCTCGATCACCCGCGCGCCGGCGAAGCCGATGACGGCGCCGGGCTCGGCCACATGGACGTCGCCAAGCATGGCGTAGGAAGCGGTGACCCCTCCGGTCGTCGGGTTGGTGAGAACGACGATGTAAGGCGACTTCGCTGCGCGCAGCCGCTGGACCGCAACGATGGTGCGCGGCATCTGCATGAGTGCGAACATCCCCTCCTGCATGCGGGCGCCGCCTGAAGCGGTGAAGATGATGAAGGGCGTGCGGCGTTCGACCGCCGTCTCCATTCCGGCGATGATCGCCTCGCCCGCGGCCATGCCCAGGGTGCCGCCCTGGAAGGCGAAATCCTGCACCGCGACCGTGACGCTCTGGCCCTCGAGGTTGCCGAAGGCGAGCGTCACCGCGTCGTTCGCGCCGGTCTTGGTCCGGTTCTCCTTCAGCCGGTCGACGTAGCGCTTGACGTCACGGAACTTCAGTGGGTCCGAGACGGTCTCCGGGGTGACGATATCCTCGTGCGCGCCCCCGTCGAACAGCGCCGCGAGGCGCGCGGGGGCGTCGATCGCCATGTGGTAGCCCGAGCCGGGGACGACCATCAGGTTGGCTTCGAGATCCTTGTGGAAAACGAGCTGGCCGCTCTCCGGGCATTTGACCCACAGGTTTTCCGGCGTCTCCCGGCGAAGGAGCGACCGGATTTTCGGCGGTACGACGTTGGAGATCCAGTTCATGCGCTCGTGCGGTCCAGGTTCGCGCGGCTCCGCCCTTGGCCGCGCTCGAGCCCGCTGGCGAGGCGACCGACGAGACGGGCGACCGCATCGACGGTCGAGGCGCTTGCCTTTCCATTGTCGAGCGAGAGCCGCACGGCCTCGACGATCGCGGAACCGACCGCGACGCCGTCAGCCGTGGCCGCAATCGCGGATGCGCTTTTTTCGTCCTTGACGCCGAAGCCAACCGCAACCGGCAACGCGGATTGACGTTTGATGCGCGCCACCGCTTGCGCCACGGCGCCGAAATCGGGCGCAGCGGCGCCTGTGACCCCGGTGATCGAGACGTAATAGAGGAATCCGGAGGTGTTGCGCAGCACCGCCGACAGGCGGACATCATCGGTCGTCGGCGTCGCAATGCGGATAAAGGACAGGCCGCTCGCGAGCGCGGGGAGGCAGAGTTCGTCGTCCTCTTCGGGCGGACAGTCGACGACGATCAGCCCGTCGACGCCGGCAGCGCGCGCGTCGGCGAGAAAGGCCTCGACGCCGTAGACGTAGATCGGATTGAAATAACCCATAAGCACGACCGGCGTCGCTTCGTCCCCGGCGCGGAAGGCAGTGACCATCGCGAGCGTCGCGCGCAGCGTCTGACCCGCCTTCAGCGCCCTTAAGCCCGCCGCCTGGATCGCCGGCCCGTCGGCCATCGGATCGGTGAAAGGCATTCCAAGTTCGACGATGTCTGCGCCCGCGCGAGGCAAAGCCTTGAGGATGGCGAGCGACGTCTCGGGGTCGGGGTCCCCCGCCATGACGTAGACGACGAGCGCAGCGCGGCGCTCCTCAGCCAGCCGTTCGAATCGGCGGTCGATGCGGGAAGCCATGGCGCGCTCGTTAGCATGCCGCGCCGGATCGGCAAAGCGCGGCGCCTCGACGTTGCTCGCCGCCGCTCGCCTGCCTCTCGACCTCCTTCGGGAAAGTCGGTATGCGGGACGAAAGGGGATCAATCGGCGTGGCGCCGCCGCCCCGGGGAGGAAGAATGAGGCTTCTGCTGTTGCTCGTTCCATGCGTGATCGCGCTTTGGGCGCCACTCTATAATACCGAGGCGCCGGCGCTGTTCGGCATGCCGTTCTTCTACTGGTTCCAGCTCGTGCTGATCCCCGCGTCCGCGCTCGCCATCTACGCCGCCGACCGGATCGGGAAGACCTGAATGTTCGACCGCCTCAATGTCGTCGCCGCCGGCGTCTTCGTCTTCTTCTTCGCGCTGGTCACCGTGCTCGGTTTCGTCGCCGCGCGCTGGAAGGCCGCCGACCTCAATCACATTCATGAATGGGGTCTCGGCGGCCGCCGCTTCGGCCCCTGGATCACCTGGTTCCTGCTCGGCGGCGATCTCTACACCGCCTATACCGTCATCGCGATTCCATCGGTCGTCTACGCTATCGGCGCCTTCGGCTTCTTCGCCGTGCCCTATACGATCATCATCTACCCCTTTCTCTATCTCACCCTTCCGAGGCTCTGGGCGGTTTCACACCGGCACGGCTATATCACCGCCGGCGATTTCATCCTCGGGCGTTACGGCAACCGCTGGCTCGAACTCGCGGTGGCGCTGACCGGCATCCTTGCGACGATGCCGTATATCGCGTTGCAGCTCGTCGGTCTGGAGAAAGTCATCGGCGCCCTCGGCGTTTCGGGCGAAGGATGGGCGAGCCACGCGCCGCTCACGCTCGCGTTCGTCATTCTTGCGCTTTACACCTACAGGAGCGGGCTCCGCGCCCCGGCGATGATCGCCTTCGTCAAGGACGCGATGATTTACGTCTTCATCATCGCCGCGGTCGTCGTCATTCCCTATCAGCTCGGCGGCTTCGGCAAGATTTTCAGCGCCGCGGAGGCCGCCTATGCGGCGAAGGTCGCGGCCAAGGCCGTGCCGGCCGCGGGTCTCACGCTGGCGCCGGGGCAGATCGGCCCCTATGTGACGCTGGCGATCGGCTCGGCGATGGCGCTCTTCATGTATCCGCATGCGCTGACCGGCGCGCTTGCCGCCTCGAGCGGTCGGGCGATTCGCCAGAACACCATGACGCTGCCGGCCTATTCGCTCGTGCTCGGGCTCATCGCGCTCCTCGGCATGATGGCGATCGCGGCCGGGATCAAGGTGACAAACCCTCAGGATGCGGTGCCGCAACTCGTGCTTCGGGCCTTCCCGGACTGGTTCGCCGGCTTCTGCTTCGCGGCGATTGCGCTCGGCGCCCTGGTCCCAGCCGCGGTGATGTCGATCGGCGCGGCCAACACCTTCACCCGCAACGTGTGGAAGCCCTTTATCCATCCTGAAATGACTGCGCGGGAGGAAGCGGTTCTCGCCAAGCTCGTGTCGCTGATCGTCAAGATCGGCGCGCTGATGGTGATCTTCTTCATGCCGACGCGGTTCGCGCTCGACCTGCAGCTCCTCGGCGGCGTCTGGATGGTCCAGATCTTCCCGGCGATGATATTCGGCCTCTTCACCCGCTGGTTCAGCGGAACCGCGCTTCTGATCGGCTGGGCGGTCGGCATGGTCATCGGCGCCGCCCTCTCCTGGGGAGATAAGGCCTGGACACCGATCCACGCCCTCAAATGGGACATGCCCTGGATCGGGCATATTGACACCGGGCTCGGCTTCGCGGCCTACAACGGGCTCACCGCCGTTCTGGCGAATATCGCGGTCGCGGTCCTGCTTTCGCTGGCGATCCGTTCGAACGCGCCCGACGAGACGTCGCCGAAGGACTACGACGACCGCGCCTACGCCTGAGCAGGCAAGGCTTGCGGTCAGCCTTTGGCGCGACGCTCGCGGATCATGAAATTGTCGAAAGAATATTCCGCCACCTGCCACCACAGATATTCGTCGGCGCGGAACGCCGAGTACGAGTCGGAGATCGCCTTGAACTTCGCATTCTGCTGGCAGAGCTCATTGTAAAGGTCATTTGTAGTCTTGAAGCATGCTTCCAGAATTTCTTGGGGGAAGAGTCGAAGCTGCGCGCCTCCGACTACCAGCCGCTTCAACGCGCCGGGGTTCGCAGCGTCGTATTTGGCGCGGACCGAATCGTTGGCGAGCGCCGCTGCCGCGCGTAGCGCCGCTTGGTAGGATTTGGGCAAGGCGGAAAGCTTCTCCTTCGACACGACGAGATGCAGTTGCATGTCGCCTTTCCACCAGCCCGGATAATAATAGTAGGGAGCGACTTTGGAGATCGCCCCAGCCGCGCCGCCGAACTTCTCGTCGTCGTACGGGCCGACCCATTCGAAGGCGTCGAGCGTTCCGTTCGCCAGCGCCTCGATGATCTTGTCCTTCGGCAGGCTGACTACGGTGGCGCCCCGGGTCTCGAACACCTTTCCGGCAAAGCCGCCGATCCGGACCTTCATGCCGGTCAATTCCCCAACGTTGCGCACTTCCTTGCGGAACCAGCCTGCCATTTGGCCGCCGGTGTCGCCCATCGGCATGGCGCTCAAGCCCCGATCCGCGAGAAGACCGTCTATCAGCGCGCTTCCCCCGCCGATCTCGAGCCAGGCGGCGTGCTGTCGGGCGTTCATGCCGAATGGCGCGCCGGAACCGAACAGATAGGCGGGGTCCTTGGTCCAGGAATAGGAAAGCACGGTGTGGGCGCACTCCGCCTTGCCCCCGGCGACGGCATCGAGCGCGTCGAGCGCGCCGGCAATGTCGCCCGCGGGACGAATGGTGACGATGAACTGTCCGTCGGTCATGTCCGACAGCGCCGCAGCGAAAGTCTCGGCGCCGCCGTAGAGAAAATCGAACCCCGGCTGGAATGCGGAGGTCAAAGTCCAGCGCGTCTCCGGCGACGACTCCGCCAGAGCGGGGGCGGCGAGCGTAGCGCCTGCGGCTACGATGCCGGCGCGGGTCATGAACTGTCGCCTCGAAGCCGGCATTGGCGTTCCTCTCGTCGATATCCTTCGCCGCACCGTTATAGGATGCGGCCGAGCGAAAATGCGGCCTGGCCGGGGATTTGCCAAGGCGGGAATGCGCTGCCATTCGGCAACCCGTTTCAGACGCCTAGCTCCCTCGCCAACGCCCTCATGTCCAGCCAGGCCAGTCGCTTCTGCGCCGGCTGCCGCAACAGATAGGCCGGATGAAACGTTGCGAGCGACCGCAGAATCCTCCCGTCATCGCAGCGATAGTCGAACCAGGTCCCGCGAACCCGCGTGATTCCCTCCTTCACGCCGAGCAAAGTTTGCGCCGACGAGGCGCCGAGGCAAACGAGAATCTCCGGCGCGGCCAGCTCGATCTGGCGTTTGATGAACGGCAGGCACACCTGCGTCTCCTGCGGCGTCGGCGTGCGGTTGCCGGGCGGCCGCCAGGGGACGACATTGGCGATATAGACCCTTCCCCGATCGAGGCCGATCGCTTTCAGCATTCGGTCGAGCAATTGTCCGGCGCGACCGACGAACGGCCGTCCGATGCGGTCCTCGTCGCCGCCCGGCGCCTCGCCGACCAACATGACCCGCGAGCCGGGCGTCCCGTCAGCGAATACAAGCTGGGTCGCGGTCCGCTTGAGGCCGCAGCCCTCGAACGCCTCGAGACAGGACCGCAGCGCCGCAAGGTCCGGAGCCGACGCGGCGATGTCGCGGGCGACCGCGTCGCCGGCCGGAGGGACCGCAGGTTGGAGCGCCGCCGCTGCGGGGGCAATTGGATCCGGCGAGGTCGCGGAGCTCCGTTGCGCCGGCGATCGAAGCGCGCCCTGCGGCGACGCGAGGGATTCGAGAAAGCGGTTGCGCGGCGCCTCCCCGACGGCGAGATCGACGCCGGCCTCAGACCACCAGCGCAGCGCCGCAGCCGCTTCGGCCGCATCCAGGTCCGGCGGTCGCATTTTCATTTTGCCGGCCGATCCGATTTCAACGCCTCTCCCCTGTTGCCCTTGCGCGAGCGCGCAAGGGCAAACTAGCATGGCGCTCCGGAGGCCGCACGGACCAACATGGCCGGTCATTGATAGTCTAGGATTGCCCCTTGTCGTTACGCCTTGAAACCTGACCCTGAAAGACTGAATCGAAACGCCAATGACAGACGCATCCGCGCTACCGCCCCGCGAGTCGATGGAATACGACGTCGTCGTCGTCGGGGCCGGCCCGGCAGGGCTGGCGGCGGCCATTCGGCTGAAGGCGTTGGACGCGGATCGGTCGGTGGTGCTGGTGGAAAAGGGCTCGGCGGTTGGCGCGCACATCCTTTCGGGCGCCGTCATCGACCCGATCGGCCTTGATCGTCTCGTTCCCGACTGGCGAGCCGATCTGGAATGCCCGCTGAAGACGCAGGTCAAGGAAGACCGCTTCTATTTCCTCTCCGGGACGAGAAGCACTCGCCTGCCGAACTGGCCGATGCCGCGGCTGATGGACAATCACGGCAATTTCATCGGCTCGCTCGGGGCCCTGACGCGCTGGCTCGCGGCAAAAGCGGAAAGCCTCGGCGTCGAAATCTATCCGGGCTTCGCCGCGACCGAGCTTCTCTTCGGCGACAAGGGCGAGGTCGTCGGCATCGCAACCGGCGATATGGGAGTGGGCCGCGACGGCAAACCCAAGCCGAGTTTTTCCCGCGGGATGGAGCTCAGAGGGAAATACGTGCTCCTGGCCGAGGGCGCGCGCGGTTCGCTGTCGAAAGAGGCGATCCGCCGATTCGGTCTGGACGCGGCAAGCGGGCCGCAGAAATATGGCATCGGCCTTAAGGAGCTCTGGCAGGTCCAGGCCGAAAAGTTCTCTCAGGGCCTCGTCATGCATACGTTCGGCTGGCCGCTATCGGGCGGAGCTACCGGCGGATCGTTCCTTTATCAATATGACGATCGACTGGTTTCGGTCGGCTTTGTCGTGCATCTGAATTATGACAATCCCTATCTGTCGCCGTTCGACGAGTTCCAGCGGTTCAAGACCCACCCGCTCATCCGCGACACGCTGACCAGCGGCAAACGGTTGGCCTACGGCGCGCGCGTGATCGCCTCAGGGGGATGGTACTCGGTTCCGAAGCTCATCTTTCCGGGCGGAGCGCTGATCGGCTGCGCCGCAGGATTCGTCAATCTGGCCAGGATCAAGGGCTCGCACAACGCGATCCTCTCGGGGATGCTCGCGGCAGAGGCCGTCCACGAAGCTCTCGCCGCCGGCCGCGCCAACGACGAACTGTCGGCCTACGAAGATTCATGGCGCGGCTCCGACATCGGCCGCGACCTCTACCGGGTTCGCAACGTCAAGGGGCTATGGTCCCGGTTCGGTCTTCCTGTCGGCGTCGGCCTCGGGGGGCTGGACATGTGGACCCATCAGCTGTTCGGCGGGTCGATGTTCGGCACGGTTAAGCAGGCGAAGCCGGACAGCGCAACCCTGAAACCGATCGCCGAGGCGGCGCCGATCCCATACCCCAAGCCGGACGGCGTCATCAGCTTCGACAAGGCTTCGTCCGTCTTCCTGTCAAACACGAACCACGAGGAGGATCAGCCCATCCACTTGCGGCTGATCGACCCGACGATCCCGATCCGCGAGAATCTGCCGCGCTACGGGGAACCCGCCCGCCTCTATTGTCCCGCGGGTGTGTACGAGGTGGTTTACGACGACGAAACGCGCCACGCCGCCCCCCGTTTCGTCATCAATGCCCAGAATTGCGTTCATTGCAAAACCTGCGACATTAAGGATCCAGCGCAGAATATCGTCTGGACTCCGCCGGAGGGCGGAGGCGGCCCGAACTATCCGGACATGTGAGCCATGAAGGGCGCAAATTCGCCCTGTTTTGCTGCCAGCAGCGGACTCGGGTGGGCGCCCGAGCCGGCGCCCGCGGGATGGAGAATTAACTGACGTGACAAGCCAATGGAAAGTCTGGACGCTCTCGGCCTGTCTACTCGGCTCGGCCGTGATCGCGGCGCCCGCCGCGACAAGCACCGCCGCCGATCCCGGGCCGCCGTCGTCCGACCTCGCCCAGAGCCAGCCGGGCAACTATCTTGCCGCGCTCATCGCCAGCGCCGACCGCGACACCGCCTCGGCCGAACTCTACTATCGCGAAGCCCTGCGGGTCGATCCTCGCAATGCCGATCTCCTCGAACGCGCCTTCGCCGCGGCTTTGTCGAACGGCGACGAGCAGGCGGCGGACACCCTGGCGGAGCGCCTTCTGGCGCGTGACCCGACCAACAGCCTTGCGCGCCTTGCGACCGCGGCGCACGCCATCGAGCAGGGACAGTACGCTGCGGCCCGCGCCCAGCTCTCCTCGGCCGACGGACGCTCGCGCGATGTCACATCGGCTTTCCTTTCCGCATGGTGCTATGCCGGCCAGTCGGACCTGCATCACGCGCTCGACGCTCTCGATCGCATTCGCGATCCCTCAGTCGCCGCCTTTCGCGACTATCACGGCGGCCTGATCGCCGACATGCTCGGAAACGCCACCGAGGCGCGCCGTCGGCTCAAATCCGCCTACGACGCCGACAAAAGCACGCTTCGTTTCGTCGACGCTTATGCCCGCTTCCTCGCTATGCATGGAGATGCGGACGGAGCCAAGAAGGTCTATGCGGAGTTTTCCGCCGCTGTTCCGCATCATCCGATCATCGAAGGCCAGCTGGCGATTCTGAACGCGGGTAAGCCGCTCGACGCGCTCGTCCATAACGCTAGAGAGGGCGCCGCCGAGGTGCTTTACGGCCTTGGCGGCGCGGGGAGCCGTCAGGAGGGAGATGAGCTGCCGGCGCTGATCTATCTCCGCCTCTCGCTCTATCTGCGGCCTGCCGACGACCTCACCGAGGTGACGCTCGCCAACCTCTTCGAACAGATGAAGCGAAGCGACGAGGCTATGGCCGCCTATAAGGCGGTGCCCGAGACGTCGCCGCTGCGGGAGGACTCGGAGATCCAGATCGCGCTTGAGTACGACAGCATGGGCAAGACCGACGAGGCGATCCAACGGCTCCAGGCCATGGTGGCCGCGCGGCCGCATGACGTCGATGCGCTGAGCGCGCTCGCCGGGCTGCAGAGATCGGCGAAAAAGTACGTCGAGGCCGCCGCCACCTACGATAAGGCGATCGCCGCAGTCGGCATTCCGCAGCGCGACAATTGGACGCTGTTTTATTTCCGCGGCATCTGTTTCGAGCGCAGCAAGCAGTGGCCAAAAGCCGAAGCGGACTTCAAAAAGGCGCTCGAGCTTTACCCCGATCAGCCTCTCGTGCTCAATTACCTCGGCTACTCATGGGTGGATCAGGGGATCAACCTCGAGGAAGCGTTCAAGATGCTGCGGCGCGCCGTCGAACTGAGGCCGAACGACGGCTATATCGTCGACAGCCTCGGGTGGGCCCATTACAAGCTCGGCCAGTACGCCGAGGCGACTCAGACGCTCGAGCGCGCCATCAGCCTGAAGCCGGCAGACCCGGTGCTCAACGATCATCTCGGCGACGCCTATTGGCAAGTCGACCGGCGGATCGAGGCGCGATTTCAGTGGAACCACGCGCGTGACATGGGCCCCGAACCTGAAGATTTGCCGGCCATCCTGAAGAAGATCAAGATCGGCCTGCCCGAGACGACCTCGAATCCGGCGATACCCGACGCGGTCAAGGCGCCAAGCGGCGGCTAGCCTTCGCGCCGGCCGCCGATGCTTTGGTTGCGCGCGCCGGCCAAGGTCAATCTGACGTTGCACGTGATCGGGCGTCGGCCCGACGGGCTGCACGAGATCGAAAGCCTGGTGGCTTTCGGCGGGGTATGCGACTGGCTGGGTTATGCGCCGGCGCAGGGTCTCGAGCTCGAAGTCGAGGGGCCGAGCGCGCGCGAGTCCGGGCCAGTCGACGACAACCTGGTCTTGCGCGCGGCTCGCGCTCTCGAACGCCGTGTCCGGGGCTTGAGGCTCGGTCGCTTCCGGCTGATCAAGCGCCTTCCGGCAGCAGCTGGCCTCGGCGGCGGCTCCGCCGACGCGGCGGCCGCGTTGCGTGCGCTGGCGGACGTCAACGGCCTGTCGATCGAAGACGAACGGTTGCGCGCGGCGGCGCTCGACGCCGGTGCCGACGTGCCCGTCTGCCTCACCCCGCGTGCCCGCACGATGAGCGGGATCGGCGACCGGCTCGGACCGCTTATCGCATTTCCGCCGGTCTTCGCCGTCCTGGTCAATCCGCGCGTCGCCTCGCCGACCCGCAAGGTCTTCGAGGCGTTGCGGCTCACGCCAGGTTCGCGTTTCGAAACTGACCAGAAGCGGCCAGCGGTGCCACACCCGGGCGATCCGCTCTGGCTGGATTGGATCGCCTTGGGCGGCAACGATCTGGAAGCGTGCGCGCTCACCGTCGCGCCCGAGATCGGCAATGTCCTGAAGGCGCTTTCCTCCCTGCCGGAGGCAAAAGCGACGCGCATGTCGGGATCGGGAGCGACCTGCTTCGCCCTTTTCGACAATCGCCGCAGCGCGGTCGACGCTCTCTGGCGAATCGCACGGGATCATCCCCAGTGGTGGATCAGAGCGACCCTTCTGCGCTAGTACCCACTATCGCTGATCGTTGAGTCGTGATTCAAGGTTGCATGAGCAGCCTTTTGCAAGCGACACCGATCGTATTGACGGCCGAGGAGCGGGCTGAGCTTGAGGGTATGGCGCGTTCGACCAAGTCGGAGCACCGCACGCGCTTCAAGGCGCGGATCGTGCTGATGGCCGCCGATGGCGCGGCGACGCGGGCGATTGGCCGGGCGCTCGGCTGTATCACCGGCACGGCGTCGAAATGGCGGGTTCGTTACGCGAAGGACCGACTTCCCGGGTTTTCGGAAGTTGGCGATCGCGGGGCCGAGGCCAGATACGACAAGGAGACGGACCAGCGCATCCTGGCGGCGCTCGACGCTGCGCCGCCGGAAGGCTACGCAAACTGGACCGGGCCGCTGATCGCCAAGAGGCTTGGCGACGTTCACGTGCAATATGTTTGGCGTTTCCTGCGCGCGCAGAAGATCGACTTGTCGGGGCGCAAATCCTGGTGTCAGAGCAACGACCCGGAATTTGCGGCCAAGGCCGCCGAGATCGTCGGGCTCTACATGGCGCCGCCCGACCATGCGATCGTGCTCGCCGTCGACGAAAAACCGTCCATTCAGGCGCTCGAACGCGCGCAAGGCTATCTGAAGCTGCCCAATGGGCGCGCCATCACCGGCCAGTCGCACGATTACAAACGCCATGGGACGACGACGCTGTTCGCCGCCCTCAACGTGGCGAGTGGCGAAGTCGTTGGCCGCCACTACAAGAGACGTCGGCGCGTCGAATTTCTCGACTTCATGAACAGGGTCATCGCCGCCTATCCGGAGCGCGAAATCCATGTCGTGCTCGACAATCTCTCCACCCACAAACCCAACCGCGACATGTGGCTCAAGCGCCACAAAAACGTGCATCTCCATTACACGCCGACGCACGCCTCCTGGCTCAGCCAGATCGAAATCTGGTTCTCGATCCTGACCGGGAAGTCGCTCAGCGGCGCCTCGTTCACCAGCGTCGAGCAACTCGTCGCCCACATCGACGCCTTCATCGCCGACTACAACCAAACCGCCAGACGCTTCGTCTGGACTAAATCCGAGGTCCACCAAAAACGCCTCAAACCATGCTTCGCCGACCAATGATTCTGGGTACTAGCGACTGTCTAAACCAAACGGGACCTCTCCAGCCTGATTGCGCGTTTGTAGCTCGTTTGTTCGGCGGTCTGACCTGCCAGATTCGCGGAACACGAAAAGCAATGCCGGAATTGGGCCGGCTTCGCGGGTCTTCGAGGGCATTGGCAGCGTGCCGCGCGTCCGATAAAGGATTTCGGCATCGAGGTCTCTGGCGCGAGACGGTGGACCACGCCTTGTGGCGCGTGCAGTTGCAGGATCCGCAATGAACAACGGGAACCCGATGTCCGTCGACGGCGAGCCGGCGGGGCCGATTCAGCGGGGTTATGATTTTTCCATTCTTCACGGGCTGCAAGTCGTGGGCGCGGAGCCGAGCGCCGACAGCGAGGAAGCTGACGCCGCCTGGCGTGGCGCCCTCGCCTTGGAGCTCGAGGCGCGCGCCGCCCGCTTCCACCAGGCGGTCGACGCGTCGATCGTTCTCGCCAACGACGGCGTCATCCGGTGGCTGGGCGACCCGGTGGCGAAGCTCGCGCGCGGATCGGACTTGCTCTCTCCCAGCGCCGTTCTCCTCGCCGACAGCCGATTGCCCGATGCTGCGCGGGAGACGGTCGCCGCCCGGCTCGAGCTTTGGCTCGGGGCGCTGACCCGGCGATTGCTCGGGCCGCTTTTCGCGCTCCGGGAGCTGCAGCACGATCTGCAGCCCGTCCGCGACCTCGGCGAGAAGCTGACGAAAGCGCTCGGCGTGCTGGAGCGGGACCACGTTCGCCAACAGGTCAAGGCGCTCGATCAGGATTCGCGGGCCGCTTTGCGAAAGCACGGCGTCCGGTTCGGGGCCTACTACATCTACGTTCCGACGGCGCTGAAACCGGCAGCCCGCGCGCTCGCCCTGCAATTATGGGGACTGCAAACTGCGGGCGCGGACGCGGACGGGCTCGCCCAGGGATTGCTTCCAATGGCGAGCTCCGGACGCACCTCGCTGCCGACAGATGCTCGCATTCCGAGGGACGGCTATCGCGTCGCAGGCTTTCGGCCGTGCGGCGAACGCGTCGTCCGGGTCGACATCGTCGAGCGGCTCGCCGATATGATCCGCGGGGCGTTCGTTCAGCCGAAGACGGGGTCAGCTTGCGCGACGCCTGGCGCATTTGCGATCAATGCGCAAATGACGTCATTGACCGGGTGTTCGGGAGAGAGCTTTTTCTCAATTCTTCGGTCTCTCGGATTCGAGAGCTTTGAGATCAAGCGCAGCGAACTTCCCAAGGCGCCCGTTCGCCCGGCCGAGACGAGTTCGGAAGCTTCCGCCGCCGAGGCGCCGGCGGAGACGTCGGCCGCAGACGTCGCTGTGGAGGCTGGGCCGGCTCAAGCCGATCAATCGGCAAGCGGCTCCGCAGATGCGCAACAGGAGGCCACGCCGGCGCAGACCGATCAGGCGGCCGGCGGCTCCGCAGATGCGCAACAGGAGGCCACGCCGGCGCAGACCGATCAGGCGGCCGACGGCGCCGCAGATGCGCCACAGGAGGCCGTGTCGGCGCAGACCGACCAGGCGGCCGACAGCGTCGGAGATGCTCCGCAGGAGCCCGCGCCGGGCGAGCAGTCGGCCGGCGACGACGGGCCGCCGAAACAGGCGGCCGACGAACCGCTTGCGGAAGCATCGCTTGCGGAAGCATCGCTCGCGGCGCCCGAGCTAGAGGCCGAGCCCCGGACAGCCCCAGAGCCGGCTTCCTCGGAGGAGCCTTCGCTCGCGCTCGCCGAAACGCCGAAGGCCGACGCGTCGGCGGCCGGAGAGGACGAAACGGTTACCCTTTGGCGGCCCGCGCGCCGCCCCAGACCGACCCGGGATCCCCGGCGCGACCGGATCAGGAGCGAAAGGCGGGAAGCGGCCGCATCCATCCAGTCGCCGGCCAAGGAAGAGGGACCAAACAGCGGCCCTCCGTCATTTCACCCGAAGGAGGCGACCCGGAAGAGGCGGCAGTTTGACCGGGGCCCCCCGCAGGAAGCCGGCGCGCCTCTGGGCCCGGTCCGTTCCGAAAGTCCTCGTCCCGACGAAAAGCGTCGCGATTCGGCTCGGAATCGTGCTATGCCGCGCCCCAAACCGGCTACAGTCGCCCAGCCGCAGCCGGTCGATCCGAATTCTCCTTTTGCCAAGCTCCTCGAATTGAGACCGCTGCTCGAGATGCAGGGAAAGAATCGGACTTGAGCCTTGGCCTTCGGCAAGAAGAGACCTCCGCAGAAAACCGGCACCCATAGAGGAACATCGATGACATACGTGGTTGTCGACAATTGTATCAAGTGCAAGTACATGGATTGTGTTGAAGTGTGTCCGGTGGATTGCTTCTATGAAGGGGAAAACATGCTCGTCATCCATCCGGACGAGTGCATCGACTGTGGCGTTTGCGAACCAGAATGCCCAGCGGAAGCGATCAAGCCAGATACCGAACCAGACCTCGCCACCTGGCTCAAGCTGAACGCGGAGTACGCCAAGGTATGGCCGAACATAACTGCGAAGCGAGAGCCGCCTGCAGACGCCAAGGAGTTTGACGGGCGGCCGGACAAACTCTCCCAATTCTTCACCCCCAATCCCGGCCAGGGCGATTGAGGCGGACGCGGGCTGTCCGCGCCATCGACAAAAAACCGTCATCTCGGGCCCGGGACCTCGTATCTTCTTTGATTTTTCGGCTATTTCGTGCTAAACGCCTTATTAATCGCGGAGGAGCCGGGCCGTCGCCGATAGGGCGTCCTTCTTTGCCGCGAAGATGCGGTTTTCAGGATTGGGTTGGCGCGACCGGATGACAGTAGCGCCAGGATCTGGTCGTGTGTGGAGAGTTAAGAAATGGCGGCGCGTAAAAAGTCGACAAGAAAAGTCGCGAAGCCAAGCAGCGGAAAGTCAAGATCCGCGCCTCGGACGCGCGCCACGCGAAAGCGCGCGGCGAGTCCTGTCGTCCGCCGAAAGCGGCCGGTAGCGAAGGCCAAGGTCTCTCGGACGGCGCCGGCGGCGAAAGCGAAGAGGGCGAAGACTGCCCGCAAGCGCGGCGGTCCGAAGCGGGCGGCGGCCAAAACCGCTGGCGCCAAGCTTGCTTCGGCGAAACGCGCTAAGGCCGCGGCCAAGCGGGCTGCGGAGAGCCGCGTGAAGAGCGAGACGAAGAAGCCCGTCGCCTCCGCCGGCGCCGAGGCGAAGCCATCGCGCAATATGACAACCGACGCCGTGGCCTTGAACCCAAGTTCAAAACAGGTGGAAGCGAAATTGTCATCGAAACCCGACGAACGAGCGGAAGCACAGAGCGCGCCGACCGCAAAAGCGACCGCAACCGCGGCGCGGGCGTCAACTGCGGCTCCGCCAGGGGCCCCGGTCAAGGCGCCTCCTGTCGCCGTTAAGGACGCCAGGCCGGCTTCGCGCGACGACGGGCCGAGGCCCGGGAAGCCCGCATCGCAACGCCAGGGATTCAAGCTCAACGAGTTCGTGGTTTATCCCGCGCACGGGGTCGGACAGATTGTCGCGATCGAGGAGCAGGAGGTTGCAGGCTTCAAGCTCGAGCTGTTCGTCATCAGTTTTGTCAAGGACAAGATGACGCTGCGCGTTCCGACAGCCAAAGTGGCTGGCGTCGGGATGAGAAAGATTTCCGATCCGGAGGCCGCGAAGCGATCGCTAGAGATTTTGACGGGCCGGGCGCGGATCAAGCGGACCATGTGGTCGCGACGGGCGCAGGAATACGAGTCCAAGATCAACTCGGGCGACATCAACGCGATCGCCGAGGTCGTCCGCGACCTCTATCGTTCGGACGCTCAGCCGGAACAGTCCTATTCGGAGCGTCAGCTCTACGAGGCGGCGCTGGATCGAATGGTGCGCGAAATCGCCGCGGTGCAGAAGTCGAATGAGATCGACGCTCTCAAGGCGGTCGAAGCGCAGCTGCAGAAGAACCACAGCCGCGCCAGCAAAGCGGCCGGTGAATCGGGCGAGACGCGGGAAAACGAGATCGAAGAGGCGGCATAAGGCCGCCGATCGTCGTGCAGTCGCCCGGCAGCCATCGGCGCCGGGCGACTTTTTTTCATCAGATCATGAACTGTCCGCCGTTCGCCGACAGCGTCGACCCGGTGATGAAGCCCGCATCGTCCGACGCGAGGAAAGCAACGCAGCGGGCGATCTCTTCCGGCTCGCCCAGCCGACGCAGCGGGATTTGCGGCAGGATGACTTTGTCGAGCACGTCTTTCGGCACCGCCTTCACCATTTCAGTGGCGATATAGCCAGGACAGATAGCGTTGACGGTAATGCCTTTGTTGGCGTTTTCCAGCGCCAGCGCCTTGGTGAAGCCGAGTTCGCCCGCCTTCGACGCCGAATAGTTGGTTTGGCCCATCTGCCCTTTTTGGCCGTTGACGGAAGAAATCGTGATGATGCGGCCAAAACCCCGCTCGCGCATGCCCTCGATGACAGGCCTGCACATATTGAACAGG
The DNA here is from genome assembly GCA_963772555.1 of uncultured Alphaproteobacteria bacterium. Classification (GTDB taxonomy): domain Bacteria; phylum Pseudomonadota; class Alphaproteobacteria; order Rhizobiales; family Beijerinckiaceae; genus Roseiarcus. The sequence goes on from CAVYXQ010000011.1 coordinate 22,081, forward strand.
GAGTTCAGATTCGTGTTGATGACGCTGTACCACTGGTCCGGCGTCATCTTGTGGAACATTCCGTCCTTGGTGACGCCGGCATTGTTGACGAGGATATCGACCGGCCCAACCTCCTTCTGCACGTTGGCCAAGCCGGCGGCGCAGTCCTCGTAATCCGCCACGTTCCATTTGTAGACGTGAACGCCGGTTTCCGCCTTGAACTTTTCCGCCGCTTCGTCGTTCGCATGATAGGTCGCCGCGACCTCGCAGCCGGCCGCTTTCAATGCTTTTGAAACCGCGGCTCCAATGCCGCGCGTCCCTCCGGTGACCACTGCAACTCTGGCCATAATCCCTCCCTTGACGATTTTGTCGCGCCGCTCGCCCTGGAGCGAGCGGCGGCGTCAAAAAAACCTTACCGCTCGACCGTCATGGCTATGCCCATGCCGCCGCCGATGCATAGCGTCGCCAAGCCCCGCCTGACGTTGCGACGGGCCATTTCGTGCAGGAGCGTTGTCAGAACCCGCGCCCCTGAGGCGCCGATCGGATGGCCGATGGCGATCGCGCCGCCGTTGACGTTGACGATCGCCGGATCCCAGCCAAGGTCCTTGTTGACGGCGAGCGCCTGCGCCGCAAAGGCCTCGTTCGCTTCGACGAGCTCAAGATCCTTGACCGTCCAGCCGGCTTTCTGCAGCGCCTTGCGCGAAGCCGGGATCGGGCCCGTCCCCATGATCGCCGGATCGACGCCCGCCGTCGCCCAGGAGACGATGCGCGCCATCGGCGTGAGGCCGCGCCGCGACGCCTCCGCCGCGCTCATGACGACCAGCGCCGCCGCGCCGTCATTGATGCCCGAGGCGTTGGCGGCCGTGACTGTTCCGTCCTTGGAAAACGCCGGCCGAAGCTTGGCCATCGCCTCGTAAGTGGCCCCCGCCCGGATATATTCGTCGTCGGCAGTCACCACATCGCCCTTGCGGGTGGAAACGGTGACGGGAACGATCTCCTCCTTGAAGCGCCCGGCCTTCTGCGCCGCTTCCGCCTTGTTTTGCGACGCGACGGCGAAGCGATCCTGCTCTTCACGGCTGATCTGCCATTTGGTCGCAACATTTTCCGCGGTCATACCCATGTGATAGCCGTGGAACGCATCGAGGAGACCATCGCGGAGCATCGTGTCCTGCAGCTTCAGTTCGCCCATCTTGACGCCGCTGCGAAGATAGGCGGCGTGTGGCGCGAGCGACATCAACTCCTGGCCGCCTGCGACGATGATGCTGGCGTCGCCGTTGGCGATCTGCTGCATGCCGAGGGCAACCGAGCGCAGACCGCTGCCGCACAGCTGATTGACCCCGAACGCTGTTTTTTCCTGCGGGATTCCGGCCTTCATCGCGGCCTGCCGGGCGGGATTCTGACCCTGATCGGCGGTGAGAATCTGCCCTAGGATGATCTCGTCGACCTCGTTGGGAGCGACCTTGGCGGCGCCCAGCGCCGCAGTGATGGCGATCGCCCCTAGCTCATGCGCGGGCGTCGAGCCGAAGGCGCCGTTGAACGAGCCGACCGGCGTGCGCTTTGCGCTGACGATGACAATGTCTGTGGCAGCCATACGTATCTCCCTTTCGGACTTGACGGCGTGACCCGATTGTTGAGTGGCTTCTACACGATCCGTTCCGGACCGCGCCACTATCCTATAGACGCAAAGTTGTCGGGCGCGGCGAAAATCGGCCGCTAGGCGAAACCCGGGGCCCATTCCGCGCATTGCGCTGCAAAAAAAAGTTCCGGGCGGCAAAAAAAACGCTTATCGTGAGTTATCCGAATGGCTCCGCGCGCCCCGAGATCCGCATCGACATGGCGAACTCCGCTCCAACGACGATCAAGAAGTACGCCAACCGGCGGCTCTACAATACGGCTTCGAGCGCCTACGTAACTCTCGCGGACCTCGCCAAGATGGTTAAGAACGGCGAAGACTTTGTCGTTTTCGACGCCAAGAGCAACGAGGATATCACCCGCTCCGTCCTCACTCAGATCATCTTCGAACAGGAGGGGATCGAAGGGCAGTCGCTGCTTCCGACCACTTTCCTGCGGCAGCTGATCCGCTTTTACGGCGACAGCATGCAGGCGCTGTTGCCGAGCTACCTCGAATTCTCCATCGACCGGTTTACCGGCGAAAAGCAGGCGATGCGCGAAGCGGCCAGCCGCATGTTCGGCCCGGAGGCTTTCTCCGCCGGGTCTTTTGCTGCGTTGCAGGAGCTGACCCAGAAGAACCTGGCGGCCTTCAATCAGGCGCTTGGGATCTTCTCGCCTTTCGCCGGCGCAGTTTCGGGGTCCGAGAGCGCCGCCAAGAAGGGAAATTCCTCGGATAAGGGAAATTCCTCGGACGATATCGAGGAATTGCGCACCCAGCTGTCGGACATGCAGAAGCGATTGGAATCACTAGCAAAAAAGAATTGAGGCGCACTCAGAACCGGTCTTTTCGCGAGCGGATCTCGGCGAAGACCGCGGCCGGATCGGCGCCGGGCATGCCGACCGCAGCCTGAACCGAGGGCTCTTCGGCGCGAAGGAACGGATTGGCCGCGAGTTCGGCCGCGATGGTCGTCGGCAGGGTCGGGCGCTTTTCCGCTCTCAGTCGCCGGACCTCTTCGGCGCGGGCGACGAGCACCGGATTTGTCGGCTCGATGGTCAGCGCGAACCGGGCGTTCGCCTCGGTATATTCGTGCCCGCAATAGACCCGGGTCTCTCCAGGGAGGGCGGCGAGCTTGACGAGCGAGTTCCAGAGCACCGCATAGGGCGTCTCGAACGCCCGGCCGCATCCGAGCGAGAACAGCGTATCGCCGCAAAAGGCAATTGCGTCGCGATCGAAATGATAAGCCACGTGACCGAGCGTGTGACCGGGCGTTTCGATGACCTGCGCCTCTAGCGATCCAAATCGGGCGACGTCGCCCTCGGCGAGAAGCACATCGAGAAAGGGGATGCGCGAGGCCTCCTTGGCCGGTCCCCACACCTTGACGGCGGGGTAGCGCTCCTTGAGCCTTGGCATGCCCTGAACGTGATCTGCGTGATGGTGGGTGATCAGAGCGTCAGTCAGCGTCCAGCCGCGCTCGGCGAGAGCCGCCAGGATCGGTTCTGCATCCGGCGCATCGATTGCGGCAGTCGCCCCCGTCGCCGAATCATGCACGAGCACGCCATAGTTGTCGGTCAGGCAAAGAAATTGGTGGACCGTCGGGGTCATCGGCGGAACGCTCCTGGTTGATTTCGGCGCATCGCCGCGACGAGTTCCGCGATCAAATTCCCGTTCCGGCTCGTGACCGCGGAAAGCACAAATGTGGAGAATAACGGAACAGCCGGATGCGCTCAACCCGCGGAGTTGAGCGTCGGCTCCAGACTGGATTGCGAAGTCCGACGTCGTCGTTCAAAGTCCGCTCGCGCTGGATCGGCTCGCAATGCCACTCGACGTCCTGAACTTGCAAAACTTCTATGCCTCGCCTCTCGGGGAGGTGTCGCGCAGGCTCGTGAGCCGTGTCATCCGCTCCCGTTGGGAGACTGCGGCGGGGCTGGCCGTCGCCGCGCTGGGCTATGGATCGCCATACATCGAACGCTTTCGCGACACGGCGGAGCGCTGCATCGCGCTGATGCCGGCTGAGCAAGGCGTGCTGATCTGGCCGGACGAGCGCGCCTGTTCCGCAGCCCTGGTGGAGACGCAGATGCTCCCTTTGCCCGACGGCTCGATCGATCGCCTGTTGCTCGCGCACGCCCTGGAGACGGCGTCGCAGCCCGAGGCGCTGCTGGAGGAAGTCTGGCGCGTCGTTGCGCCGGAGGGCCGCGTGATGATCGTCGCTCCGTCCCGGCGCGGGGTTTGGGCGCGCACCGACGCGACGCCGTACGGGCACGGGCTGCCCTACTCCCGGACGCAGTTGCGCGATCTCCTGCAACGCGCCCTGTTGTCGCCGGTCTTCTGGGGCGAAGCGCTCTATTCGCCTCCGATCGCCCGCCAGTTCGTCATCCGCTCGGCCCCCGCCGTCGAACGGCTCGGCGCGGCGCTCAGCCTGCCCTTTGCCGGCGTCCACATCGTGGAGGCGGTCAAACAGGTCTATCGTCCGGTCGCAGCGCGCGCAGCACCCCGGCCGAGGCTTGTGCCGCTGCACCCCGCGCTAGCCCCGGCGGCCCGCCGCCAGATTCACGGCGTCCGTTCGCCTGGCGCGACTCGTTTTGCAGTTGGCGCCGCCGCAAGCCCGTGGTTTAGAGGCCGCGTCAATCCTCCAACCCGGTGAGAGCGATGTCCGACGCTGAACGCCTGCTCGTGCTGCTGCGCCACGGACAGAGCGAATGGAACCTCAAGAACCTGTTTACCGGTTGGCGCGATGTCGACCTGAGCCCGACCGGCGTCGAAGAGGCCAGGCAAGCGGGACGACGCATGAAAGCCCACGGCCTCGTCTTCGACCTGGCTTTCACCTCGGCGCTTATCCGGGCGCAGCACACGCTCGCGCTGACGCTCGCCGAAATGGACCAGAAGGGCCTCGCGGAAATGCGCGACCAGGCGCTGAACGAGCGCGACTACGGCGATCTGGTTGGGCTCAACAAGGACGATGCGCGCAAGAAATGGGGAGAGGAGCAGGTCCACAAATGGCGCCGGAGCTACGACGTGCAGCCGCCCGGAGGCGAGAGCCTGAAAGACACGGTTGCCCGCGCGCTCCCCTATTATTGCCAGAACATTTTGCCCGCTGTGCTCGGCGGCAAGCGGGTGCTCGTCGCGGCGCACGGCAACAGCCTGCGCGCGCTGGTGATGGTGCTCGATCGGCTTACGCCCGCCACCATTCCCGCCGTCGAAATCGCCACGGGCGTGCCGCTGGTCTACCGCCTCAACGCCGATTCGACCGTGGCTTCCAAGGAGATCTTAACCGCCTGACGCGTTCTCGGCGCCCTGCCGGTTTCCGCCGCTCTCGGTTAAGCTTCATCTTCGCTGATTCGGTTTTCGGAGGCAGGCGACATGTGGGCAAGAGCGGCCGCGCTCGGCGCGGCGATGGCGGCGGCGACGACTGCGGCGTTTGCCGGCCAGTACGAATTCCTAGCCGCGCCGCAGATCAATTTGTCGCTTGTCTACCGGCTCGACAAACTGACCGGCGATGTCGTCGCCTGCCAGTTCGCCCATAACCCGGGGCGGACCGATGTCGGGCCCGGGGCGTTCGGCGTCACCAACTGCTATCGCGGCGGCGACGGCGCGACCAAGCAGGAGCCGGGCGACTACGGCCTCGTCGCCACCCGCCACGAACAGGAGGGCGGCGTTTTTCGCGTCAATTATCGCAATGGCGGCCTTAGCATCTGCTATCTCTATTTCCAGCGGGAGAAAGAGGGCGACCACGAGGCGATCGCGGACCAGTACGTGGTGTGCACCCCGGAGTGGAAATAGCGCTGGCCGCGCCTCGCGAGAGCCGATCTCCCGCCTGAGGCGTACAAAGGCGGTCTGACCCCGTGTTTCCCAGCGACCGCGATACGATTTTCGCCTTGGCCTCTGGGGCTGGGAAAGCCGCCATCGCCGTCTTTCGCGTCTCCGGGCCGGGATGCTCTGTGGCCCTCGCGGCGCTCGCGCCGGATGCGAAATTTCCGGCGCGCCGCGCCGTTATCACCGGCATGAGGCGCCCGTCTTCGGGTGAACCGATCGAGCGGGCCCTGATTACTCGCTTCGAAGCGCCGGCGAGCTTCACCGGCGAGGACCTGGTCGAGATCGGGGTGACCGGCGGCAGGGCGATGGTCGCCGCAACCGCGCGGGCGCTGGCAGAGATTCCCGGCCTGCGTCCGGCTGAGCCCGGGGAGTTCGCCTGGCGCGCGTTTCTGAACGGCAAGATCGATCTCTCTGAGGTCGAGGGCCTCGCGGACCTGGTCGATGCGGAGACCGAGGCGCAACGCCGTCAGGCGCAACGGATCGCCGGCGGCGCGCTCAGACGCGAATGCGAGGCGATTCGGCAGACGCTCATCGGCGCGATGGCCGTCCTCGAGGCGCAGATCGATTTCTCCGACGTCGAGGACGCGGACGGCCTGACGCTCCCGACGGTGAGGCAGGCTCTGCGCCATGCCCTCGAACGGGTCGACCGGGCGCTCGCCACCGCCTCCGCCGCCGCGAGGCTGCGGGAGGGCTTCGTCGTCGTCATCGCCGGCGCGCCCAATGTCGGCAAGTCGACGCTGATGAATGCGCTGTCCGGCCGCGACGTGGCGATCACCTCGCCTTTCGCCGGGACGACGCGCGATCCGATCGAAGTCTTTCTCGACTTGCGCGGCCTGCCGGTCACGCTGGTCGATACAGCGGGCATTCGCGAAGCCGACGATCCGGTCGAGCGCGAAGGCGTCGAAAGGGCAATGGGGCGCGCCAGCCATGCGGATCTGACGCTCTGGCTCGACGACGGCGACGGCGCCGCAGCGCCGCTGCTGGGAGGGCAGGCGATACGCGTGCGAACCAAGATCGACCGGGACCGGCCGGGACCGGCCGAGATCGCGCCGTTCGCCATTTCGGCGAGGACCGGCGAAGGGATCGACGAGCTGCTTGACGCGATCGCCGATCTGGCGGAAGAGCGCATGGCGTCTGCTGAACCCGCCGTTTTGACCCTGGAGCGGCATCGGCAGGCCTTTGAGGATGCGCGCGAGGGGCTATCTTCGGCGCTGGCGCCGGAAGCGACCGAGGCGGAGCTGATCGCGGAGGATTTGCGTCGCGCGGCTGCGGCCCTTGACCGGGTCGTCGGCCGAATAGGCGTCGAGGATGTCCTCGGAGAGATATTTTCACGTCTTTGCGTCGGTAAGTAGGTGTTTCAAGATATGTTTCACGTGAAACAGGCGCCGGAACCCGTTTTCGACGTCGTGGTGATCGGCGGCGGACACGCCGGCTGCGAAGCCGCCGCCGCCGCCGCCCGCTGCGGCGCGTCGACGGCGCTCGTCACCCATCGATTCGCCACCATCGGCGAGATGTCGTGCAATCCGGCCATCGGCGGCCTCGGCAAGGGCCATCTCGTGCGCGAGATCGACGCGCTCGATGGCTTGATGGCGCGCGCCGCGGACCTGGCCGGCATCCAGTTCCGCGTCCTCAACCGCCGCAAGGGCCCGGCCGTCCAAGGTCCGCGCGCGCAAGCCGACCGTGCCCTCTACCGGCGCGCCATGCAGGGCCTGATCCACGAAACTGCCGGTCTCACCGTCGTCGAAGGCGAAGCGGCCCGCCTCCTCTCGGAGGACGGCGCCGTCACGGGCGTCGCGCTCGCCGACGGTCGCGCCCTTCCTTGCCGCGCCGTCGTCATCACCGCGGGCACCTTTCTGCGCGGCGTCATCCATCTCGGGGAGGCGCGCACCCCCGCCGGGCGATTTGGCGATCCGGCCTCGGTCTCGCTGGCGTTGAGCCTCGAGGCCGCCGGCTTTTCCCTCGCGCGCCTCAAGACCGGTACGCCGCCCCGCCTCGACAGGGGCACGATCGACTTCGCTTCGCTCGAGGTCCAGCGCGGGGACGCGCCGCCCGAATTCTTTTCTTGGCGGACGACATCCCCCGCCGCGCCGCAACTGCCCTGTCACATCACCAGGACGACCCTCGAGACCCACCGCCTTGTCCGCGCCGATTCGCATCGCTCGGCAGTCTATTCCGGCGCCATCTCCGGACGCGGTCCCCGCTACTGTCCCTCGATCGAAGACAAGGTCATGCGCTTCGCCGACCGCGACAGCCATCAGATCTTCCTCGAGCCCGAGGGCGTCGACGATCCGCTCATCTATCCGAACGGCATTTCGACTTCACTGCCGGAGGAGACGCAGCGGGCGATGATCGCCACCATTCCCGGCCTTGAGCGGGCGCGCCTGGCGCGGCCGGGCTACGCGATCGAATACGACTATATCGATCCGCGCGGTCTTGACCCCACGCTGGAAGCGCGGCGGCTGACCGGGCTCTTTCTCGCCGGGCAGATCAACGGAACGACCGGCTACGAGGAGGCGGCGGCGCAGGGGCTGCTCGCCGGGATCAACGCCGCCCGGCGGGCGGGCTCCCTGTCCCTCGCCACGTTCGACCGCGCCGATTCCTATCTCGGCGTCATGGTCGACGACCTCACGACCCACGGCGTCAGCGAGCCCTATCGCATGTTCACCTCGCGAGCCGAGTACCGGCTATCGCTGAGAGCCGACAATGCTGACGAGCGGCTGACCGAGAAGGGCGTCGCGCTGGGGTGCGTCGGTCACGATCGGGCGCAGGCGTTCCAGGAGACGAGAGAGAGCCTGGAGCGCGCCCGCGCGATGCTGAAGGCCGCCACGGCGACGCCGGCGGCGCTCGAGGCGCACGGCCTCGCCGTCAATCGGGCCGGCGCGCGCCGCTCGGCCTTCGAGCTCGCCGCCCAGCCGCAGTTTCCGATTGCCGCGCTCGCCCGCGTCTGGCCGGCCTTCGCCACGATCCCGGCCGCGCTCGTCCCCCGCCTCGAGGCCGACGCAAAATACGCCGTCTATCTCGACCGCCAGGCCGACGACGTCGCCCGCTACCGGCGCGAGGACGCGATGGCCCTGCCCGACGATCTCGACTTCGCCCGCATCTCCGGCCTTTCCAGCGAATTGCAGCAGAAGTTCATCGCTGTCCGCCCCCGCAGCCTCGGCCAAGCCGGCCGCATCGAAGGGGTGACGCCGGCGGCGCTGGCGCTCATCGCCGCGCACGCCCGCCGCTCGGCGCGGCGCGCCGAGCCGACCCCGGACCGCGTCGCGTGAGCCGCAGGGCGGGGCCCGGCGACGACGCCGAGCGCCTCGCCCGAGACCGGGCCGCCGCCTTGCGCCTCTTCCCTGTTTCACGTGAAACAGGGAAGAGGCTCGATCTCTATGTCGAGCTTCTCGGCCGCTGGCGGCGCGCGACGAACCTCATCGGCGAAACGACCTTCGCCTCCGTCTGGACCCGCCACATCGCCGACAGCGCTCAGCTCCCCGCCCTGGCTCCAAAGGCGAATCGCTGGGCCGACCTCGGTTCGGGCGCGGGCTTCCCCGGCTTGGTGATCGCCATCCAGCTGGCCGAGGTCCCCGGCGCCGTCGTTCACTGTATCGAAAGCGACAGGCGCAAGTGCGCCTTCCTGCGCGAGGTCGCCCGCGCGACCGGCGCCGCGGCGGAGATTCATGCCGGACGGGTCGAGGAGGTCGACGCGGCCAGCCTCGGACCTGTGGACGCCGTGACGGCAAGAGCGTTCGCCCCCTTGTCGACGACGATCGCATTGGCCAAAGTCTGGCTGGATGAGGGGGCAGTCGGCGTCTTCCCGCGAGGCCGGTCGGCGCAAGAACAGCTCGAGACGACGCCTTTTGCCGGAGTTTATGCGGTCGACATTGTTCCGAGCCTAGTCGATAAGGATGCCGCGATCCTCCTGATTCGCCAGCGCCCGAAAGCCTGATTGATGGACGCAACCGTCTCTTCCGAAACCGCGCCGACGATCGTCGCGCGGCCGCGCGTCCTCGCCATGGCGAATCAGAAGGGCGGCGTCGGCAAGACGACGACGGCGATCAATCTCGGCACGGCGCTGGCGGCGATCGGCGAGCGCGTCCTCATCCTCGATCTCGACCCCCAGGGCAACGCCTCGACCGGCCTCGGCATCGATCGCAAGAGCCGCACCGTCTCGAGCTATGACATGCTGGTCGGCGAACGCACGCTCCGCGACGTCGTCATGGCGACCGCCGTGCCGCGCCTAACGATCGTCCCCTCGACCATGGATCTGCTCGGCGTCGAGCTCGAGATCGCCGCCGAGAAGGACCGCGCGTATAAATTACGCAACGCCCTCGACGTCTATTCCGCTTCGCTCGGCGACGATCCGGAGCGCGTCACCTACGTGCTCGTCGACTGTCCGCCTTCGCTCAATCTCCTGACGATCAACGCGCTCGCCGCGGCGGACGCCGTCGTCGTGCCCCTGCAATGCGAGTTCTTCGCTCTCGAAGGCCTGTCGCAACTCCTGACCACGGTCGAACAGGTTCGCCGCACCTTGAACCCGGCCCTCAAGTTGCACGGCGTCGTCCTGACCATGTTCGATCCGCGCAACAGCCTCGCCGGCCAGGTGGTGGCGGACGTGCGCGCCCACATGGGAGACAATGTCTACGACACCGTCATCCCGCGCAACGTCCGCATTTCCGAGGCGCCGTCGCATGGCAAGCCTGCCCTGCTCTACGATCTCAAATGCGCGGGCAGCCAAGCGTATCTGAAGCTGGCGTCGGAAGTGATCCAGCGCGAAGGGCGTTGGCGTGGAGCGTAAAAATGGGTTTTTTCGACACCGATCAGGAGGGCCGAGCCATGGCCGAGGACGCCGCCCGCGCTGAGCATCGGCCCCGTCTCGGGCGAGGTCTGGCCGCCTTGCTCGGGGCTGCGGCGGATGTGCCCGAAGCCGCCGCGACCGGCAGCGGGGTCCGCAAGGCGCCGATCGAATTCCTGCGCCCCAATCCGCGCAACCCGCGCAAGCGCTTCGACGATGCGGAGCTCGAGGAGCTTGCGGCGTCGATCAAGGAGCGCGGCGTGATCCAGCCTGTGCTGGTGCGGCCGATCCCGCGCGTCGCCGACGCCTACGAGATCATCGCCGGCGAGCGCCGGTGGCGCGCCGCCCAGCGAGCCGGACAGCACGATATTCCGATCATCGTCGCCGACGTCGGCGACCGCGAGGCGCTCGAACTCGCCATTGTCGAGAATGTTCAGCGCGCCGACCTCAACGCCCTCGAGGAAGCCGCGGGCTACGCCCAGCTCGGATCCGACTACGGCTATTCGCATGGCGACATCGCCCGCGTCGTCGGCAAGAGCCGCAGCCACATCGCCAACACGCTGCGTCTCAACAATCTTCCCGAGCACACAAGGACGCTGCTGGCGAAGGGCGACATCTCGGCCGGCCACGGCCGTGCGCTGCTGGCGGTGGCTCAGCCGGACGCGATCGCCGACCGCATCGTCACGGAAGGGCTCACGGTTCGCGACATCGAACGCATGGGCGAGAACGCCGGCAAGACGGCGCGCGGCCGCAAGCCGCCGGCCAGGGTCGACGCCGATACGCTCGCCTTGCAGGACAAGGTCGGCCTGGCGCTCGGGGCGAAAGTAACGATCCGCCACACCGGGGAAAGCGGCGACATCCGCATCGCCTTCCGCGATTTCGAACAGCTCGACGATTTCTGCCGCCGCCTCTGCCAGCCGGCGCGCTGACCGCTGGCGGGCGCCATAGCGAGACGGGCGTTCTTCCAAGCGGCCGATCGCGCCGCCTTCTCGCGCAAGCGACCGCAAGCAGGAGACTGGGGCTATCGCCTTCGCCGCGAGGCCAGCGCCCACAGGGCGCGGGTCGCGAGGCTTTCGGCCAGGCGCGGGTCAGTGCGGACGTTGGCGCTGGCGGCGCGCACCCCGGGCAGCCGCTGTGCGAGCAATTCGGAGGTCCAGCGCTCCGCCTGATGGCCGAGCGAGCGCTTCGCAGCCGGCGGCAACCGGACGAACAGGGCCTGGCAGCCCGCGTCGAACGACTTTCCCTGGTCCATTTCGACCCGCAGCCGATGCAGGAGCGTCAGCCGCTGAACCAGCCGCACGAGGAGCTGGTCTCCCTCGCCGCCCTCGCTGAAGAAACGGGTGGCCAACGCGGCAACCTCCGCCAGGTCGCCGCCGAGCGCCCGGTCGATCAGGTCGTCGAGAACCGACGGCGCGGCGTCCGACACGATGGCTTCGACGTCCTCGGCCGAGACCGGGGAACGGCCCCGGGCGTAGAGCATCAGCTTGGCGATTTCGCCCCTTGTCGTCTGGCGGTCGGCGCCCAGAAGCGCGAACAGGGCGCTGCGAGCCTCGGGAGCGACCGCGAGGCCGGCCGCCCTGGCCTCGGCATCGATGAGGGGACCCAGCGTCCTAGTATCGTCCGAATAGCATTCGATCGCCGCCGTGGCGGGCCTGGTCTCGAACGCGCTGCGCAGCGCCGTCCCCTTTTTCAGCTGACCCGCCTTGATGACGATGACGCAGTCGGCCGGCGGACGGGCGAACAAGGGCTCCAGCGCCGCCATGAGGTCGCGGCCCTGCGCGTCGATCCAGATCGCCCGGGCGCCGCCGAACATCGAGATCGCATAGGCCTCGTCGGCGAGAAGGCCGGGATCGCGCGCGACCGCGTCGCCCTCGAGCCGCACCAGACGCAGCGGATCGGCGTCCCCGGCGAGCGCCTTATGGAGGATGGATCGCGCCCGCTCATGCGCAAGCCCCTCGTCCGGCCCATGGACCAGAAAAAACAGAATGTCTTTCGGTAGGCGTTCGATAAACCCGTCCGCCGCAGCGCTGGCGACGGCGCTCATGCCCGCGCCTGTCGCCGCAGCGCGTTTTGTCGCGCTCGTTGCGCGCGGCGGACGCGGCTAGCGACGGCGTCACCAACGGCTCGCACCTTTCGTGGTCGCTGAAAATCGTCTAGCACTCACGACTTATTCCCCCTCGAAGCCGGCGATGCAACCCATGGCGACCTTCAAGCTCTTCCTTCTTCCTGGCGACGGCATCGGCCCCGAGGTGATGGCGGAGGCCGAAAAGGTGATCCGCCACTTCAACTCGGAGGGTCTCGCGCGGTTCGAAACCGAGAAGGGCCTGGTCGGCGGCGCTGCCTACGAGATGCACGGCAAACCGATCAGCGAGGCGGACATGGACCGCGCCGCCGCGGCTGACGCTGTTCTCTTCGGCGCCGCCGGAGGCCCAAAATGGGACGGCGTCCCCTATGAGGTTCGCCCCGAGGCGGGCCTCCTGCGGTTGCGCAAGGACCTCGGGGTCTACGCCAATTTGCGGCCGGCGATCTGCTATCCGGCGCTCGCCTCCGCTTCATCGCTCAAGCCCGAGGTGGTCGAGGGGCTCGACATCATGATCGTGCGGGAACTGACCGGCGGCGTTTATTTCGGCGAGCCCAAGCAGATCATCGATCTCGGCAACGGCCAGAAGCGCGCGATCGATACGCAGGTCTACGACACGTTCGAAATCGAACGCATCGGCCGCGTCGCCTTCGACCTCGCACGCAACCGGGGAAACAAGGTGACCTCGGCGGAAAAGCGCAACGTGATGAAATCGGGCGTGCTGTGGAACGAGGTCATGACCGCGCTGCACAAGCGGGAGTTCGCCGACGTCGCGCTCGAGCACCAGCTCGCCGATGCGCTCGGCATGCAGCTCGTACGCTGGCCGAAGCAGTTCGACGTCATCGTCACCGACAACCTGTTCGGCGACATGCTCTCGGACGTCGCGGCGATGCTGACGGGCTCGCTCGGCATGCTGCCCTCCGCCTCGCTCGGCGATGTGGACGTCAAGACCGGCAAGCGCCGGGCTCTCTATGAGCCGGTGCACGGCTCGGCCCCCGATATCGCCGGCAAAGGCCTCGCCAATCCGATCGCCATGATCGGCTCCTTCGGCATGGCGCTGCGCTATTCGTTCGGGCTCGGCGAAGCGGCCGACCGGCTCGACGCCGCCATCGCCACGGTCCTGTCGAAGGGCCTGCGCACCGCCGACATCAAGAGCGAAGGCGCCGCGGTCGTTTCCACCAGCCAGATGGGCGACGCCATCGTCGCCGAACTGGCGCGAGGCGCCTGAAGCAAATCGCCTTCTCCCGCAAAGCGGGAGAACGCTGCGCGAAGCGCCGGATGAGGGCCCTTGTCGGCTGAGGCCCAGTGCTTGCCCTCACCCCGTGCCTCTCCCGCAAGCGGGAGAGGGGCGCGTTGCGCTTTCTAAGCTTGCGTTAACCGCTAATCCTGCATAACAAACACTCCGTTCGGAAAAGAGAACGGCCGGCGAAAGGGCGCGAAGAATGCGGGATGCAGCGATCGTGGCGAACGGCGCCGCGGGACAGTCCGTCTCGCCCGACAGTCCGACGCTCAGGATCGGCCCGCCTGCCGCTCTGAAAATGGATTCCGGCGCGCGCCTGACGCCGCTCACGATCGCCTACCAGACCTATGGCGCGCTCAACGCCAGCAAGTCGAACGCCCTCATGGTTTGCCACGCGCTGACCGGCGACCAGCACGTGGCCAACCGACACCCCGTCACCGGCCGCGGCGGCTGGTGGGAGACCATGGTCGGACCGGGCCGACCGTTCGATACCGACCGTTTCTTCGTCATCTGCCCGAACGTGCTCGGCGGCTGCATGGGCACGACCGGGCCCGCTTCGATCAATCCCGAGACCGGCGAGCCCTACGGCCTCGACTTTCCCATCGTCACCATCGGCGACATGGTGCGCGCCCAGTCGCTTCTCATCGACCATCTCGGCATCGACAGCCTCTTTTGCGTCGTCGGCGGCTCCATGGGCGGCATGCAGGTCCTGCAATGGGCGGCGGCCTATCCCGAGCGCGTCTTCGCCGCGCTGCCGATCGCCACTTCCTTCCGTCATTCCTCGCAGAACATCGCCTTCCACGAGGTCGGCCGGCAAGCGATCATGGCCGACCCCGACTGGCGCGGCGGCCGCTACCTCGTCGAGGGCGCTCGGCCATCGAAGGGGCTCGCGGTCGCCCGGATGGCCGCGCATATCACCTATCTGTCGGACAGCGCCCTGCACCGGCGCTTCGGCCGCAACCTGCAGGACCGCGCGGCCCGGACGTTTTCCTTCGACGCCGACTTCCAGATCGAATCGTACCTGCGCCACCAGGGCGCGATCTTCGTCGAGCGCTTCGATCCGAACTCCTATCTCTACATGACGCGGGCGATGGACTATTTCGATCTGGCGGCCGACTACGGCGGCTCGCTCGCCAACGCCTTCAAAGGCTCGCGCACGCGTTTCTGCGTCGTCTCGTTCACGTCCGACTGGCTGTTTCCGACCAGCGATTCCCGGGCGATCGTCCGGGCGCTGAACGCCGGCGGCGCTTCCGTTTCCTTCGTCGAGATCGAGACCGACCGCGGCCATGACGCCTTCCTGCTCGACGTGCCCGACCTCATCGACACGACGAAGGGCTTCATCGACGCGGCCGCCAGGGCCCGGGGCATCGCATGAGCCTCGCCAGAGCCGCGCATCCGCCGCGCGTCGACCTTCTCCGCGTCGCCGAGTTCGTCGCCCCGGGCTCGAAGGTGCTCGACGTCGGCTGCGGCGACGGCGAATTGCTGCGCCTCCTCGCGGTGGAGCGCGATGTCGACGGTCGCGGCGTCGAACTCTCCCAGCAAGGGGTCAACGACTGCGTCGCAAAGGGCCTCTCGGTCATCCAGGGCGACGCCGACGCCGACCTCGCCGATTATCCCGACGGCGCCTTCGACTATGTGATCCTGTCGCAGACGCTGCAGGCGACTCGCCATCCCCGCGTCGTGCTCGAGCACCTGCTGCGCATCGGCCGGCGCGCCATCGTGTCGGTGCCGAACTTCGGCCACTGGGCTGTCCGGATGCAGCTCCTGTTTCATGGCCGCATGCCGGTGACGCAGAGCCTCGCCTATTCCTGGTACGACACGCCGAACATTCACTTCTGCACCATCGCGGATTTCGTCGACCTGGCGCGCGAGGTCGGGGCGACCATAGACAAAAGCGTCGCGCTCGGCCGCGACGGCCAGCCGTTGCACGGACTTTGGTCGCACTGGGCGTGGAACCTGTTCGGCGAACAGGCGATCTTTCTCCTGCACCGGGACGAGGCGGGCGCCTGTAGAAAGTCAGTGCGACTCAGTTAGCGGCGCGCGGCAGGTTCGCGAAGGCTCCCACGATGTCGCCGACAACGTCACTCCAAAGGCCGCGGCGAGCAGGTCAAACCGCTCGAGCTTAGCCGTGGCGACATCATCCCGCCGCCAATCGACATTGGCGACGCCGGCGGCCTTGGCGCGCGCTACGCCTTCGGCCAGCATCGACGCGGAAATATCTATCCCCGCCACGCGGCCCGGCCAGCGGTGCGCCCGAATTCCAGGGTCGGAGCGCGGCAACCGCAGCCGGCATCGTCGAAATGATTCCCTAAGCCTCGCTCAACGCCTATATTCCGAATGATGAAGTACGACACTGACCTTTATCAATGGTCGATCGAGCAGGCCGACGCCTTGCGCCGCCGGGCCGTAAACGAACTCGACTATGACAACCTGGCCGAGGAAATGGAAAGCGTGGGCAGAAGCGAACGGCGCGAAATCCGGTCCCGGCTGGAAACCATTCTGATCCATCTTGTGAAATGGCACTATCAGCCTCAGAAACAGAGCGACAGCTGGCGCGCCTCCGTCGCAGAAGCCCGACAACGGATTGAAGACGTTCTCGCTGATAATCCGTCATTGCGGTCGTTTCCGGCCGAGGCTCTCGCCAGCGCCTATCGCCTCGCGCTCCTCGACAAGGCGATTCGGCGGCTTGAACTCTTGCATCTACCCGACGCCTGCCCCTGGGCGATTGACGACGTGTTACGGGACGATTTCTGGCCGTGAGCCTCCCACGTTCGACCGCCCGCGAACGGCGACATCTCACGCCCTTCGCCGACGACGTCGAGTTGTCCACGCGGATCGGCTAAGGTCATTCTCGTCCGCTAGCCAGCCGACGCCCCTCCCGCATCGCGGCGGCAAACTTCCCCAAAAGGCGCGTCAGCTCCGACACCTCCTCGGAGGCCCAATCGCTGAAAATCGCGCGATACATTTGCTCCCGCGCCGCGTCGATGCGCCGGCTCATCGTCTTGCCTGCGCGGGTCACGACGGTGCGGCGGGTGCGGCGGTCGTCGGCGCTTTCGACGCGCCTGATGAGCCCCAAGCTTTCGAGCCTGGCGAGCTGACGGCTGACGGTCGTGTGGTCGCGGTTCATTCCCGCGGCGAGTTCGACCACGCCGATCGGGCCGAAGCGCTCGATGCCGATCAGCAGCGGAAACAACGCGCGATCAAGCCTGATGCCGGCCGCCGCGATAAGCGCTTCGTCGCGGTGCGGCTCGTTCATTACGCCGATGATTTCGAGCAGGGCCATGTGAAGGGCGCGGAGCTCCGGGCTCATATGTGTATCTTGCACGGTTTTGGTTGACGGGGACGGCGGCGGCGGGTATATGTGCATTGTACACACATATTGCGGATCCGAAAGGGCCTCCGTCGTGAAAGCTGCGATCGTTCAGGGACCGGGGCAGACGCCCGTATATGCCGATTTCCTCCCGCCGGCCCCGGCCGAGGGCGAGCGGTTCGTCAAGGTGACGGCTGCGGCGCTGACGCAGTTTGCCCGCAGCCGGGCTTCGGGCGCGCACTACAGTTCATCGGGCGCCTATCCGTTCGTCGCCGGCGTCGACGGGGTGGGTAGGCTCGAGGATGGCGCCCGCGTCTATTTCCTCGCGCCGCGCGCGCCCTACGGCGCCTTCGCGGAACGGACCGTCGTGACTGTCCCGCAATGCCTGCCCCTGCCCGACGATCTCGACGACGTTACGGCGGCGGCGATCGCCAATCCCGGCATGTCGTCCTGGGCCGCGCTCGTCGAGCGCGCCCGGCTCGCGTCGGGCGAGACCGTGCTCGTCAACGGCGCGACCGCAACCGCCGGCCGGCTTGCCGTGCAGATCGCCAAGCACTTGGGGGCGAAAAAGGTGATCGCGACGGGCCGCAATCCGAAAACGCTGGCCTCGCTGGCCGCCCTCGGGGCCGACGCGACAATCGCTTTGAGCGCCGATGAGGCCGCCCTCGAGGCGAGCTTTCGCGGCGCCTTCGCGGAAAAGATCGACGTTGTGCTCGATTATCTCTGGGGCCGCAGCGCAGAGCTATTGCTCTCCGCCGCCGACGCGGCGCCGAAATCGGCGCAGATCCGCTTCGTTCAGATCGGCGCGGTGACGGGCGGGCAGATTTCGCTTCGCGCCGACGTGCTGCGTTCGACGCCGATCGCAATCATGGGCAGCGGGCTCGGCAGCGTGCCGGGTCCCCGGTTCGTTGCGGCGATCCGCGCCGTGCTCGCGGCGGCGAAGCCCGCCGGCCTGCAAGTCGCGACCCGAGCCGTCCCCCTCGCTGAGATCGAGAGCGCTTGGACGCAGGCTGAGGACGGGCGGCGCGTGGTGTTCGTCCGGTAGCCGCAGCGAGCGCGGCTTCGCCGTCGCCCGTGATGCATGCAGTTGGCGCGCCGCTGCTTTGGGCGTTATCGGGAGGACGCCGAGAAGTTCGTCAGGTTGACAGTTGCGGCTGAAGCACAAGGAGGACCTCATGGCGCGAATCTTCATCACCGGCTCGTCGGACGGGCTCGGCCTGATGACCGGGCGGCTGCTGGCCGAGCAGGGACACGCGGTCGTGCTGCATGCCCGCAACGAGGCGCGCGCCAGGGACGCGAAGTACGCCGTGCCGCTCGCCGAAGCGGCGTTGATCGGCGATCTTTCGACGCTCGCGGCCATGCGCGACGTCGCGGAGCAGGCGAACGCGCTCGGCCGCTTCGACGCGGTGATCCATAATGTCGGCATCGGCTATCGCGAGCCGCGCCGGGTCGAGACCGTCGACGGCCTCAGCCAGCTCTGGGCCGTCAACGTGCTCGCGCCCTATGTGCTGACCGCGCTGATGCAGAAGCCCGGCCGGCTCGTTTATCTGAGCTCAGGCATGCACACCGGCGGCGACCCGAGCCTCGACGACCCGCAGTGGTCGCGCCGCCCCTGGAACGGATCGCAGGCGTATTCGGACACCAAGCTGCACGACGTGCTGCTCGCCTTCGGCGTGGCGCGGCGCGGGCCCGACGTGCTGTCGAATGCGATGACCCCGGGATGGGTGCCGACCCGGATGGGCGGCGCGGGTGCGCCGGACGACCTCGCGCAGGGCCATTTGACCCAGGCCTGGTTGGCCGTCAGCGACGATCCCGGCGCGCTCGTCACCGGCGCCTACTTCTACCATCAGCAGCCGGGGCGCCTGAACCCCGCCGCGCGCGATCCCGCGCTACAGGACCGGTTGCTCGACTATTGCCGCGAGGCATCGGGCGTGGCCTTGGCGTGAAGCGTCGGAGGCCGCCCAGTGGCGATCGGGGGTCTCAACCCTGAACCTCAGCTTTCCAGGTCCTCGCGCAGGATTTCGAGCGCCAGCCATTCGTCCTCCGCCTTTTCGAGGCTCTCGCGGACCTCGCCGTAGCGCTCGGTCGCCGTGAGAAAGGCGGCGGGCTCACGATGGGCGAGATCGACGTCGGCAAGACTGCGCTCGAGCGCCGCCAGCTCGCTCCGCAACGCCTCGATGCGATCGGGAAGCTCTTCGAGTGTGCGCTTCTCGTTGAAGCTCAACTTGCGCTTCGCCGGGCTCCGCTCGGTTCCCCGGCCGGCGGGCTTCGCAGGCGCTGTCGGCGGGGGCGATGCAGCCGGGCCGGCGAGACCATAGCCGCGCTGCGCCACCATGTCGGAATAGCCGCCGGCATATTCGGTCCACCGCCCGCCGCCCTCGCTGACGATCACCGACGTCGCAACCCGATCGAGAAAGTCGCGATCGTGGCTGACGATCAGGATCGTTCCGGCATAGTCGCTCAGAAGCTCCTGCAACAGGTCGAGCGTCTCGATGTCGAGATCATTGGTCGGTTCGTCGAGCGCCAGCAGATTCGACGGCGCCGCCAAGGCGCGCGCCAGCATCAGGCGGCCGCGCTCCCCGCCCGACAATTTGCCGATCGGCGTGCGGGCCTGCTCGGGCGGGAACAGGAAGTCCGCCATGTAGCCGATGACGTGGCGGCGCTCGCCGTTGATCGTCACGCTGTCGGTGCCGCCGCCGGTGAGCGCGTCGACCAGCGTCGTCGTCGGCTGCAGCGATCCCCGCATCTGGTCGAGGCTCGCCATGAGCACATTCGCTCCGGTGCGGATGCTTCCCGAGTCGGGCGCGACGGCCCCGGTCAGGAGGTTGATCAGGGTCGTCTTGCCCGAGCCGTTGGCCCCGATAACGCCGATCCTGTCGCCCCGCATGATGCGAAGCGAGAAATCCCGGACGATCGTCTCGCCCTCGTAAGCCTTGCTGATTTCTCCGCCTCGACCACGAGCGCGCCTGACGGCTTGGCCTCCTGAACGGCCATGTTCGCCAGACCCACCGACCGGCGCGCCTCGTGGCGCTCACGGCGGAGTTCGGCGAGCTCGGCGACACGCCGCATGTTGCGCTTGCGACGGGCGGTGACGCCATAGCGCATCCAGCGCTCTTCGTTGACGATCCGCCGGTCGAGCCGGCGTCGCTCCAGCTCCTCCTCTTCCAGTTTCTTGTCCCGCCACGCCTCGAACGCGCCGAAACCCTGATCGAGCCGGTGCGTCGCGCCCCGATCGAGCCAGACCGTCGCATCCGTCAGGTCGGCGAGCAGGCGCTTGTCGTGGCTGACCAGCGCGAGCGCCGACCGGCAGCCGGCGAGGTGGGCTTCGAGCCATTCGATGGCGATCAGGTCGAGATGGTTGGTCGGCTCATCCAGAAGAAGGATATCCGGCTCGGGCGCGAGAGCCCTCACCAGCGCCGCGCGCCTGGCTTCGCCGCCCGAAAGATTCATCGGATCCGCGGCCAGGCCGAGCCCGAGCTCGGCCATCATGCCGCGAGCCGCATATTCGTCGTCATGCTCGCCGAGCCCCGCAAGCACATAGTCGAGAGCCGTCGCGAAGCCGGAGAGGTCGGGCTCCTGGGGCAAATAGGCGAGTTGCGCGGTCGGCTGGACGAATCGCGTTCCCCGGTCCGGGGTCGCTTCCCCCGCCGCGATCCGCAGCAGCGTTGACTTGCCCGAGCCGTTGCGGCCCACGAGCGCGATGCGGTCGCCCGTCGAGATGGATAGCTCCGCGCCGTCCAGCAGCGGCGCGCCGCCGAACGTCAGGGCAATGTCGCGCAACTGCAGAACGGGCGGCATCAAAACGTCTCGGAGAGGGGTTCGCTCGCCAGAGCGGCTCGCCTCACCCCGGCGCTCGATTCGAGGATCGCGACCTTGGGCGCTTTCCTGCGTCTAACGCGCGCCGACGGTCTTCTCGAGGCGCCGCGTGGCGCTGGCGAGCCAGCGGCGCGTCGGCGTGTCGACCAACGGCGACAGCGCCTTGCGCACCCGGGCATGGTAGCCGTCGAGCCAGCGAATCTCTTCTTCATCCATAAGCTTTCTGTCGATCAGCTTCAGATCGATCGGCGCAAGCGTCAGGGTCTCGAACCCGAGCATCTCCCGTTCCGCTCCGGCGATCGTCCGCGGCTCGACGACGACGAGGTTTTCGATGCGGATGCCGAAGGCGCCGGCAAGATAATAGCCCGGTTCGTTCGACAGAATCATGCCCGGAACGAGGGCGGTCGTTCCGGTCTTCGAGATCCGGTGCGGCCCTTCGTGGACCGAGAGATAGGAACCGACGCCGTGTCCCGTGCCGTGGTCGAAGTCGAGACCCGCGCGCCATAGCGCTGAGCGCGCCAGGGCGTCGATCTGCGCCCCGCTCGTCCCCTTCGGGAAAACAGCGCGGGCAATGGCGATGTGGCCTTTCAGCACCCGGGTGAAGCGGTCGCGCATCAGGCCGGTCGGACGCCCGACGGCGAGGGTCCGGGTGATATCTGTCGTTCCGTCTTCATATTGCGCGCCGCTATCGATGAGAAATATGCCCCGCTCGATTTTGCGGTTGGAGGACTCGCTCACCCGGTAGTGGGGCAACGCCGAGTTCGGCCCCGCGCCGGCGATCGTCGGGAACGAAACGTCGCGCAGCGCTCCGGTCGCGCGGCGAAACGTCTCGAGCGCCGCGACGGCGTCGATTTCGGTCAGCCTGCCCCGCGGCG
This sequence comes from uncultured Alphaproteobacteria bacterium, assembly GCA_963772555.1. Taxonomy (GTDB): domain Bacteria; phylum Pseudomonadota; class Alphaproteobacteria; order Rhizobiales; family Beijerinckiaceae; genus Roseiarcus. The sequence continues at coordinate 43,583 of CAVYXQ010000011.1, forward strand.
CCTCGGCGTCGAACCAGGCCAGGAACCGGGCGAACGCCGCGCCGTCGCGCTCGTGCGCCGCACGGGCCCCCGCGAGCTCCGCCTTGTTCTTCGCCGCCTTCATGAGCGTGATCGGGTCGCTGCCGACTTCGGCCCTGCCGCCGGCGCGCTCGAATGCCTGGGTCAGCAACGCCGGCGCCGTTGCTGCGTCGAAGGCGACCCGCAACCCGCCGCGGCCAAGGCCCTCGACGAAAGCGACGAGCTCCTCGGGTTCGCGAAGCTCGGCCTGCTGAGCGAGCGCCTCGCGGATTGCCGGCGACAATTTGCGCGGGTCGAGGAAGACGGACGGACGGCCGTCGGCGGGAACGTAAGCGAACCCGAGCGGCAGAGGCGTATGCGACACGTCCGCACCGCGGATATTGAAAAGCCACGCCAGATTATGCGGGTCGCTGACGAGAAGGCCGGCGGAATCCTTCATCGCCTCCCGCACCCTGGTCAACTTCGCGCCCGCGCTTTCGCCGGCGAAGCGGGCCTTGTGCTGTGTGACCATGCCGATCGGCGGTTCCGGCCGGTCGCGCCAGATCGCGTCGACCGGGTTTGACGCCAAGGCGACAAGCTCTCCGCCCGCCTTTTCGCAGGCCGCCGCGAACCGCGCCACGGCGTCCGGCGTATGAAGCCGCGGGTCGTAGCCGAGCTTCTCTCCCGGCTGCAGATGTTGGCGGATCCAGTCTGCCGGAGGTTCGTCGACGATGTGGCGCAACTCGAAAATCGAGGGGTCGGTCTGCGATTTGGCCTGCACCGCATACCGCCCGTCGACGAACAGCGCCGCCTTGTCTTTGAGGACGACGGCGAGTCCGGCGGAGCCGGAGAAACCCGTCAGCCACAGAAGACGCTCGGCGCTCGGGGGCACGTATTCGTTTTGATGTTCGTCGGCGCGCGGGACGATCAAACCGTCGATCCCGCGTTTCTTGAGCTCGCGTCGCAACTCGGCCGCGCGTTCTCCTGCGTGCGACGGGCCGCCGAGTTCGGCGAAGGACTGAAATCGACTTTCAAACACGAGAAGTCCCGGAATGTTCGTAAGAAACTAGGCCGCGTCTTGCGCGGTGACCACGCGGCCGATGAAAGGCAACTCTCGGTAACAATGGGCGACGTCCATGCCGTAGCCGACGACAAAGACGTCGGGGCAGACAAAGCCGACGAAATCCGCCTCGATCGCCACCGCCCGCTTGCCCGGCTTCTCCAGCATCGTGCAGATCAGCACGCGCCTTGCTCCGCGGGCCGCAAGCAGGTCTTTGGCGAAGGCGAGCGTCCGGCCGGATTCGAGAATATCATCAACCAGCAGGACATCGCGGTCGCGCACCGAAGATTCGATGTCGCGAAGGATTTTCACCGCGCCGCTCGACACCGTGCCTTGCAGATAGCTCGACAGGTGAAAAAACTCGACCTGCGGCTCCAGGCCGGCCCGGTGAAGGGCGCGCAGGAGATCGGCGGCAAACATGAATGAGCCCTTCAGGATCGCCACCACCAGCAGATCCTTCGGCTTGACGGCCGCGATCTCATCCGCCAGCGCCTGGGTCCGTTTGGCGATCGCCTGTTCGTCGTAGAAAATCTTGACGCTTCTGTCGCCGCTCATGCGTCCACCCGAAAGAAAGCATTTCGATCCCTGTCGTCCGGACATTTCGGACGCGCCGCAAGCGCTCTGGCCGTGGGATCGTCGTCCGATAAGCGTCGGCTGCCGGCATGTTGTCAAGCGGCCTCGCCGTTGCTGGCGTTCGGCTGAAAACACGGCTAAAGCCGCGCGATCCGGCTGGACTCCGCCATTGCTCGGAGATCGCGTTGCTACGGTTCGAAAACGTTGGTCTGCGGTATGGGATGGGACCCGAGGTGGTTCGCGACCTCAATTTCTCCATCGCCCCGCAAAGCTTTCAATTCCTCACAGGTCCGTCCGGCGCGGGCAAGACGACCTTGCTGCGGTTGATGCTCCTGTCGCTGCGGCCGACCCGCGGAAAGATCCACATTTTCGACCAGGACGCCGCGCGCCTGAGCAAGGACGAGCTCACCGGTCTTCGCCGGCGCATCGGTGTCGTCTTCCAGGATTTCCGGTTGCTCGATCACCTGACGACTTACGAAAACGTCGCTCTGCCTTTGCGCGCCATGGGCCGGTCGGAGTCGGACTATCGCGCCGAGGTCATCGAGCTCCTGCGCTGGGTCGGACTCGGTGACCGGATCAACGCTTCGCCGCCCGTATTGTCGGGCGGCGAGAAGCAGCGCGCGGCGATCGCCCGCGCGCTGATCGTGCGGCCGGACCTTTTGCTCGCCGACGAACCCACCGGGAATGTCGATCCGGGCCTCGCCCGAAGGCTTCTCCGGCTCTTCGTCGAACTGCATCGCCTGGGCACCGCCGTCGTCATCGCGACCCATGATCTTCAGCTGATGGACCAGTTCAGCTTTGCCAGCCGGCTCGTCGTCGGCGACGGCAAGATCGAAATCTTCGACGGCAGCGCGGCATGAACGAGCCTGTCGCCGGCAGGACCGTGACTCCCGCGCCGGAGATCGCCCTGAGGCGCGACATGCCGCTCATTCCCGGCGAACTCGATCGCCGGCCGGGCGCTTGTCGTCGTCATCGCCATCATGACCTTTCTCGCCTGCCTGACTGCCGGCGGCGCGCTGCTCGTCGACCATGCGTCCCACGCGTGGCGAACCGAGGTCCTGAGCGAGGTGACGATCCAGATCAAGCCTCACTCGGGAGAGGATCTCGAGGGTCTCGTCGCCAAGACCGTGTCGGTCGCCTCCCGTGCGCCTGGCGTGGAGCGCGTTCACGCCTATTCTTCGCTCGAATCCGAAAAACTCCTCGAGCCGTGGCTCGGGAGCGGCCTCGACATGAGTCTGCTGCCGAATTCCGCGCGTCATCGTCCTCCACATGCGCGACCAGCCTTCGAATAACCTCGCCGATCTCAAAGCCACGCTGGCGCGCGAAGTCCCCGCCGCCAATCTCGACGATCACCGCCTCTGGGCCGCCCGAATCGGAGCGATGGCGAGCGCGATCGTCGCGCTTGCGGTCGCCCTCTTTGCGCTGATGATCGTGGCGATGGCCACCGCGATCGGCTTCGCCACCCGCGGCGCGATGGCGGGAAACCGCGAGATCATCGAGGTGCTGCATCTCGTGGGCGCTTCAGACACGTTCATCGCCAAGGAGTTCCAGGCGCATTTCCTTCGGCTCGGGTTCCGCGGCGCCCTGATCGGCGGCGCTTCCGCAATCGCCTTCTTCTTTGCCGCGTCGGCCCTTTCTTCCTGGTGGTCGCGGTCGGCCGGCGGCGAAGAGATCGCCGCAATGTTCGGCGCCTTTGCGCTCGAGCCCTCCGGATATCTCGCGCTGGCGCTGGTCGGGGCGGCGATCGCCCTGCTGACGGGCTATCTGTCGCGGACAATCGCGTTGCGGCATCTGCGGGACCTGCGATGACCGCGCCTCCCGGCCCTCGCCAACTAGCCATGTCCGTCGATCGGGCCGCCGGCATGGTCGGTCTGCGGTCGCTCCTGTTCAACCTGCTGTTTTACACGACCATGGTTATCCTGATGATCCTTGGTCTGCCGACAATGCTCGGCGGCCGCCGCGCCGTTCTCGCCCTGGCGCGGCTTTGGGGCGCAATTTCGGTATGGCTGTTGGCGGCAATCTGCGGGCTGCGGCTCGAGTATCGCGGCATCGACAACATTCCGCCCGGAGGCGTCATCATTGCCTCCAAGCACCAATCGTTTCTCGAGACGTTCGCGCTGCTCAGGTACGCGCCCGATTTCGCCATTATCCTGAAGCGGCAGCTGACCTACATACCTCTTTTTGGTCTGTACCTCATCGTATCGAAACAGATCGCCATTGATCGCGGGCGCGGGCGCCGGTCCCTCCTGCAGATCGTCGCGGCCGCGAAGCTGGTCCTTGCCGCCGGCGGTCAGATATTCATCTATCCGGAAGGCACGCGCCGCCTTCCCGGCGCGCCGCCGCAGTACAAGAGCGGCGTCTCTGCGCTCTATGCCGGGACGCGGGCGGTATGCCTTCCAGTGGCGGTCAACACCGGCCTCTTCTGGCGGCGTCGCAGTTTTCTCCGCCGCCCGGGCGTCGCGGTCATCGAGTATCTGCCCCCCATCCCCCCGGGCCTGGGGCGCGCCGAATTCGCCGCCCGGCTGCAGAAGACGATCGAAAGCGCGTGCGATCGTCTGAACGCCGAAGCGATCGCTCGCGATCCGTCGCTGGCGGCGGTCGTCGCCGAGGGCGCAAGGTCGGATGCGGACGACAGCGATTCTTCTTGACCTTCGGCAAGCGATGTTCTATGTTTGTTCTCGCCTAGCCGGGAACAAAAACCATGCTCTTCCGCCATTCCGGGTTTGAGACGGCGGACCCGATCCGCGGACTTTCGCACTCGGCGGGACCTTGGGATCCTGACCGTCGCCCGAGCCCCTCGATACGGGGGGCCGGGCTTGCCGCGCTTGCGGAGACGACGCTTGCCTCGCGGTTCTGCTCCTGGGAAGGCCTGTCCGGCAGACGCTATATCTTTTCCGTCTATTCCCCCGCCGAGTGTCCCGCATTCTGTGACGCCGTGCTTCTCGTCGCGGCCCGCGATCGCGAGGGCCGCCGCCAGGCGGTTTCGGTTTACGACACCGGCCAGTTCCCGGAACCGGTCCTGCTCGAGGCCAAACGCGCTCTCAGCCCCTATGCCGGCGCGCTCGAATTCCACCTTCACCTGCTCGCCGCCACCCCAGCCGAACGCGCCGACGTTCGCGCCGACCTTCCTGTGCCCTGGAGCTAGCCATGACCGCGTTCTCGACGACCGTGGGTGCTCCGCCGGTGGGATATTTTGCAGCGCTTCTGCGTTGATCTCCGGGTCAATCCCCGGATCAAGTCCGGGGACGGCCACGCCCTGAGCGCTGCCTGGAAATTTGCCCGGTTACTTCTTTTTTTGTTTTACAAAAGAACACTCAAGCCTTTGAAAAAGGCCGATCGCAATGAATTTGGCGCCGGCTCTCGGCCCTAAACTACGGCGCGGCGCCATCAAATCGCATCCTGCTTGCGGTCAGACACGCTTCGCGACGGCTCAGGCGCCCAATCGGCTCCGTCCCTCAACCTGGCGCTCAGCCATTCAAGTTCGCGATCGCGAACGCCCATCGTCGCCAGATGGTTGTGCGTTTCGATGACGTAATCGGCGTTCGTGCCCGACACGCCGACGCCGACGCCGACCAGCTTCAGCATCGCCTCGCGGCTCGGACGCCCGGCATATTGCGGGTGCCGGCGGTCGGCGACATACGTGACCGCGGCGACCCGTTCGCCCGTCTCGAGCGTCACGGGGACCGTGCGTTCGAGATAGACCGCGGTCACCTGCTCCCGTTGCCGGAGATATCGCAAAGTGGCTTCGCGCAAATGCGCATCGACCTCGAAGGCGACGCCTTGGCAGGCCCCACCACGGTCGAGGCCGAGGACCAGCCCCGGCCGGTCCGGGGTTCCGCGATAGACCTGCGAGTGGATGCAGAGGCTTCTGCGCCATCCCCGCAGCGTCGCCTTGCACCGCCGGGCGCAGGCGAAGTCCGGTCGCCACATCAGCGAGCCGTAGCCGAACACCCACAGCGCGCCGCCGGCCGATGGCCTCGCCGGGGTCACTTGGCCGGCTCATCCTCGGCCGCCCGCCGGCCGAAGTCCGGAGCCGTCGTCTCCTGACCCTGCGCAACGATCCCCAGCCGGATCGCCCGGGTGCGGGTGAAAAGGGCGAACAGCCCGTCGCCGTCCTCCCGGCGAATCATTCGCTGCAATGCGGTCAGGTCCTCGCTGAATCGGCCGAGCATCTCGAGCACCGCGTCTTTGTTGTGCAGGAACACGTCCCGCCACATCGTCGGATCGGAGGCCGCGATGCGGGTGAAATCGCGAAACCCGCCGGCGGAAAACTTTATCACCTCGGAGCGGGTAACTTCCTCGAGATCCGCCGCCGTGCCGACGATGTTGTAGGCGATGAGATGCGGGACATGGCTGGTGATGGCGAGCACCAGGTCATGGTGCGCGGCGTTCATCGTCTCCACATGGGATCCCAGCGCCTGCCAGAACTTGCCGACTGCGGCGACGGCCTTGGGATCGGTCCCCTCCGGCGGGGTGAGAATGCACCAGCGGTTGACGAAGAGCGCAGCGAATCCCGCGTCCGGTCCGGACTGCTCCGTCCCCGCCACCGGATGGGCCGGAACGAGGCGCGCGTGCGCCGGCAGCGCCGGCTCCAGAGCGGAAACGACGGCGCCCTTCACCGATCCCACGTCCGTGACGATCGCGCGGGATTTGAGGGCGGGCCCGATCGCCCGGCCGATCGCTTCATAGGCGCCGAGAGGAGCGCAGAGGATCACGCAATCGGCGTTCCGCACCGCATGCTGAAGATCGCCCGTCGTCTCGTCGCCGAGCGCCAGCGCCTCCGCCCTCTCGAGCACGTCCAGCGACCGGTCGGCCAGAACGATGCGTCGCGCCGCCCGCCGGCGGCGCGCCGCCCGCGCGATCGAAGAGCCGATCAGCCCGACGCCGATAATCGCCAGCTCTTCGAAGACCGGTTCTTCGAGCGGCGGCCCGAGCCGGTCAACCACCATCGCCTCGCATGAAATCAGCCAGCGCCGCGACCACGCCGTGATTCGCCTCCTCGACGCCCACGGTGAGCCGGAGGCAATCGGGCAACCCGTACGCGCCGACCGCGCGCAGAATGAAACCGCGTGCGCTGAGATATGCGTCGGCCTTCTGCGCCGTTCGGCCCGAGGTCCCGTCGAAGCCCAGGAGAAGAAAGTTTCCAACGCTCGGGGTCACCTCGATGCCAAGCGATGAAATCTGCTCGGTCAACCAGGGAAGCCAGCGCGCATTGTGGGCGATCGCCTTTTCGATGTGGCCCGAATCGCCCAGACTTGCCGCGCCCGCCGCCAAAGCGGGACCGTTGAGGTTGAAAGGACCGCGGATCCGATTGAGCGCATCGAGAACATGCGGCGGCCCATAGGCCCAGCCGATCCGCAGGCCGGCGAGCCCATGGATTTTCGAGAATGTGCGCGTCATCACCACATTCTCCGAGACCGCCGCGAGCTCGATGCCGGCGGCATAATCATTGTGCGTCACATATTCCGCATAGGCTGCGTCGACGACGAGAAGGCAGTCGGCCGGCAAGCCCGCCTGCAGACGTTTGACCTCGGAATAGGGAATGTGGGTGCCGGTCGGGTTGTTCGGGTTTGCGAGAAAGACGATCTTTGTCCGGTCGGTCGCCTTTGCCAGCAGGGCATCGACGTCGGCCGTCTTGCCTCTCTCGCTGGCGACGACTGGAACGCCCCCCGCCGCCCGGATGCAGATCGGGTACTCAAGGAAGCCATACTCGCTGTACAGCCCCTCGTCTCCCGGCCGCAGGAAGGCGTGCGCCAAGAGCGCCAGCAGTTCGTCCGATCCGTTGCCGCAAATGATCCGGGACGGCTCGAGCCCGAATCGTCTGGCAATCGCCTCGCGAAGCACGGTGGCCGAGCCGTCGGGATAAAGCGCGAGGCTGCCTGCCGCCGCCCTGTAAGCCTCGAGTGCTTTCGGCGACGGTCCGAGCGGCGATTCGTTCGACGAAAGCTTGTGGATCTTGTCGACGCCGACGACGTGGCTCTTGCCCGGAACGTAGGCATCGATCCCCAGGATTTCCGGGCGAGGCTGCGGGCGGCTGCGGGCGGGAGAAGTCATGCGCCTCTCGATAGCCGCAAAGTCAATGCGGGCGCAACGCCGTGGCGGCGAATCGGTCCGCGTGCGCGCCGACTTCGACGCTGCGCACGTCGTCGCCTCCCGCCGACCGCAAAGCCTCGGTGACCGCGTCCGCGGCAACCGCGCCCGGGCGCGCGATCAACAGCGACAGTCCCATTCCGTCGGCGGCCGAGGCGATGATCTCCCCCCCAAGCTCCCTCAACGCATGCGGGAAGTCGAGCCGCCAGCGGTCGAGACCAACCAATTCGAGCACGACGTCGCGGGCCGCGCCGTCCGCCAGCGGCTTCGAAACGACGAAGACAGGCATCCCCGCCGGATGATCCGCCCGCTCCACAAACGGGAGCCGAGCGATGACCTTGGGCGCCCGGGGCGGCGCCAGTTTCGTCCACCATGCCCCGGAGCCGGGCCCGCCGTCGAGCGCGAACATTCCCAGGTCGCCGCTCGACGCGGCCACGGCGACAATCACCTCCGCCGCGCTCAGGTGCGGTACGCAAGGCACGGTGAAGCCGAAATGAAACCGCGCCGAGTCGCGCATGGCGGCGTCCCCGCGCGAGACGTCCACATGAACGCGATAGGGAGCCTGAATATAAGTGAAGGTCGAGATGATGATGCGCCAGATGCTTTCGACCGTATCGAGCGGCAAAAGGCCCCGGTGGCGCTCGGCGATCGCCCGCATCATCGCCGCCTCGCGGGCCGGCCGGAACGCCGATCCGCCGCCCTGATGCGTCTTGATGTCGATCAGCCGATCGATCACCTGGCCGCGCTCGATCAGGAGTTTGTGCATCGCCGCGTCGATGCGATCGATCTCGGCGCGGAGATCGGCAAGCGTCGGCTTTGACAATTGGGACACTTGACCAGCTCCGGACGCATACGGCCCCTGAGGGGATCGGCCTATGATCGGCCTATGTGTTCATCGACTCGAAGAAGTTCGCGTTGGTCTTTGTCTCGCGGAGTTTGCCCAACAGGAATTCGATCGCGTCGACGGTGCCCATCGGATTGAGGATACGCCGCAACACGTACATCTTCTTGAGGATGTCCGGCGGCACCAGCAGTTCCTCCTTGCGAGTGCCGGAGCGGGTGATGTCCATCGACGGGAAGGTGCGCTTGTCCGCAACCTTGCGGTCCAGAATGATTTCCGAGTTGCCGGTCCCCTTGAACTCTTCGAAAATCACCTCGTCCATGCGCGACCCCGTATCGATCAGCGCCGTGGCGATGATCGTCAGCGAACCCCCCTCCTCGATGTTGCGGGCGGCGCCGAAAAAGCGCTTGGGTCGCTGCAAGGCATTGGCGTCGACGCCGCCCGTCAGCACCTTGCCGGACGACGGGACAACGGTGTTGTAGGCGCGCCCGAGCCGCGTAATCGAATCGAGCAGGATCAGGACGTCGCGTCCGTGCTCGACGAGCCGCTTGGCCTTTTCGATCACCATCTCCGCGACCTGCACATGGCGCACCGCCGGTTCGTCGAAGGTCGAGGACACGACCTCGCCTTTCACCGAGCGCTGCATGTCCGTCACCTCTTCCGGCCGCTCGTCGATCAGGAGCACGATCAGGTAGCACTCCGGATGATTGGCGGTGATCGATTGGGCGATGTTCTGCAGGAGGACAGTCTTGCCTGTCCGCGGCGGTGCCACGATCAGGGCGCGTTGCCCCTTGCCGATCGGCGAGACGATGTCGATGACGCGGGCGGACATGTCCTTGCGCGTCGGATCCTCGACCTCGAGCCGCAGCCGTTCGCTCGGATAAAGCGGCGTCAGGTTGTCGAAGTGAACCTTGTGACGGGTCTTTTCCGGGTCCTCGAAATTGATGGCGTTGCATTTCAAAAGGGCAAAATACCGCTCGCCCTCCTTCGGGCTGCGAATGACGCCCTCGACAGTATCGCCGGTGCGCAAGCCGAGCCGGCGAATCTGCGACGGCGACACATAGATGTCGTCGGGTCCCGGAAGATAATTGGCGTCGGCCGACCTGAGGAAGGCGAATCCGTCCTGAAGGATTTCAACAACGCCCTCGCCGATGATCTGGACATCCACGCTGGCGAGTTGCTTGAGAATGGCGAACATCAATTCCTGCTTGCGCATGATTGACGCGTTTTCGACATCGTTTTCTTCAGCGAACGCCAGGAGCTCCGTGGGTGACTTTTGCTTCAAATCCTTGAGTTTCATTTCCCGCATTGGCGGACCTTCAGTTCGGGGACTCTTGGGCTTCGGCTGCCGTCAAGTCGCTGGTGTGGTGGAAAGAGGGTTGGCGCCGCGGAGGCGGCCTCGGGCCTTGTCGGTCCCACGCCCAGCCGCTGTCGGATCGGGCGATCCGCGACTGCAAGGCGTACGCTAAGACGAGTGAGGCTTTCTCTTAGCCGCGTTGGTTGGAACTTTCAACGGGTTTTGCGAAATCTGGGCTTAAGTCCACGCGAACGCGCCTAGAAGGGTTTCAGCACGACAAGACAAACGATCAGAACCATCAGGACGGTTGGGATTTCATTGACGATTCGAAAGTAACGGGAGGAGCGCTGATTGGCGTCGGATGCGAAAACGCGGACGCAACGGGCAAAGTAACCATGGAGGCCGGCAAGTGCAATGACAAGGACGATTTTCAGCTGCAGCCAGCCGGACTGCCAGTAGCCGGTCATATAGGCCAAGAGACCGCCGGTTACAAGCACCGCGATCATCGCCGGGTTGATGATGCCCTTGAGCAGGCGGCGCTCCATGATCTTGAACATTTCGGACATCGCCGAGCCCTTCGGCGCGTCGGCATGATAGGCGAACAGCCTTGGCAGATAGAGCATTCCCGCCATCCAGGCGATGATGGAGATGATGTGCAGGGCCTTGATCCAGAGCTCCAATCGACACCCTTTCGAGATGGAACCGCTCTCCGCGCTTAGGCGTATGTGTTCCCGTGCGCAAGGCGCCGATCGGCTTGCTCCAAACAAAACCTGAGAGAAAGATTTTCTTCTGCTTCTTTAAGAGACGCCGGTTGTGGACATTCGCATCTATGCCGGCCCTCAGGCGACTTGTTCGCCCCGAAAGTTGCGCCGGACGACCGCGGATGGTCTCGTGCGTTAAGGGTTTGTTAAGCATTATCGAAGGTTGCGGGGCGGGCCGGCGGCCGCCCTCGACTTATTCACAGAGTTGTCGCCAGGCTGAAACAATCGGTGCGAATTGTCCCTGTCCTCTTGCCTGTGGATGCCGGATCGCCGATTGCGCCCTCGGGTCCGCGGCCGTCTTCGTCGGCGGCCGGCTCTCCACGCCTGTCCACAAGCGTCGCCTCCGGTTATAAGCGCCTCCATTCACACAATGGGGGGCGCATTGGGCCGCAGCTACTTCCATCTCCACCTCGTTTCCGATTCAACCGGAGAGACGCTGATCGCCGCCTCCCGCGCGGCCGCGGCGCAATACCAGGGTGTGGCTTCGATCGAGCATGTCTATCCGCTGGTGCGGACGCCGGGGCAACTCGATCGGGTGATCGCTGAAATCGAGAACGCCCCGGGGATCGTGCTCTTCACCCTGGTCGATTCGGACCTGTCGCGACGACTGGAGGAAAGTTGCGAAGCGTTCGGCTCGCCGTGTCTCTCGGTGCTCGGTCCGATCCTGACTCTGTTCAAGTCGTACCTCGGGCAGAACTCGACGCCCCGCGCCGGCGCTCAGCACATGCTCAACGCAGACTATTTCAAGCGAATCGACGCGCTGAATTTCAGCATGATGAGTGACGACGGCCAATTGCCGGAAAACCTCGAGCATGCTGACATCGTCCTTGTCGGGGTGAGCCGGACGTCGAAGACCCCGACGAGCATCTACTTGGCGAATCGCGGTTACAAGGCCGCCAATGTGCCGCTCGTGCCGAACGTGCCGCTTCCCAACGGATTGCTCAATCTCCGCCATCCGCTGATCGTCGGGCTTATCGCCTCTGCGGATCGCATCGTGCAGATTCGACAAAATCGTCTGCTGACCCTCAACGCCGATTCGCGGACCGAATACGTCGACCGGATCGCGGTGGCGGAAGAGATTGCCGCCTCGCGCAGGCTCTTCGCCGAAAACGGCTGGCCGATCATCGACGTCACCCGGAGATCGATCGAGGAGACCGCGGCGGCCATTCTCGATCTCTATCGCGCCCACCGCCTGAACTTCATTGCTCAGGGCTGAGCCAGATGATGGCGGATATCTCGTCCAAGGCTCGGATCTGGGCGGCCGAAGGCCCCCTCGCGTTGGCGTCGAAAAGCGCCGCGCGGCGCGCGCTGCTGGAGGCGGCAGGCCTTCGCGCCGAGATCGTGGCGGCGGACGTCGATGAGAGAGCGCTGGAGGCTCGCTTCTTCGCCGGCGGCGGCCGCGCTGCTGATCTTGCCGCTGCGCTGGCCGAGGCGAAGGCGCTCGCCGCGAGCCAGGCGCGCCCGGAAGCCTATTGCCTCGGCGCGGATCAAACCCTGACCCTCGGAGACAGGCTTCTGCACAAGCCGACCGACCTCGCGGAGGCCGCGCAATCCCTGGGGGCCCTTGCCGGCCGCAGGCATCGGCTGACTTCCGCCTTCTCGGTCGCCCGGTCGGGGAGGACTCTCGTCGTCGACGCCGACCATGCGGATCTTCAAATGCGTGCGCTCGATCGGCGGAGGATCGACAGGTATCTCGAGCTGGCGGGGCCGGTTGTCCTTTCAAGCGTCGGCGCTTATCAGCTCGAGGGTCTGGGCGTGCATCTGTTTGATCGGGTCGAGGGCGATTACGCCACGATTCTCGGGATTCCGATGTTCAAGTTGCTGGACTGGCTCAGGCGCGAAGGACTGATCTCGCTGTGACGTTAAGCCGGGTCGCTCGCGCGGGAGTTGTAGGTTGGCCGATCAAACATTCGCGCTCGCCGATCATTCACCGTCATTGGCTCAATGAGCTCGGCATAGCCGGCAGCTACGAGCGATTCGAAGTCCCGCCCCATAAGCTTGCCGCCTTTGTCGCGGATATTGGGTCGGAGGGCCTCGTCGGCTCGAACGTGACCGCGCCGCACAAGGAAGCGGCCTTCGCCGCCTGCGACCGACGAACGCGGACTGCAAACGGGCTCGGCGCCGTCAATACCCTGTGGCGCGAAGGCGATGCGCTTTGCGGCGACAACACCGATGTCGAGGGCTTTCTCGCCAACATGGACGAGGGCGCGCCCGGCTGGGACGAGGAAAGCCGGCGCGCCGTGGTCCTCGGAGCCGGGGGCGCCGCGCGCGCGATCGTCTACGCCTTGGCGTCGCGCGGAATAGAGCGCACGGCGATCGTCAACAGAACTCAGGCGCGAGCCGAGGAACTTGCGGCATTGTTCGGCGCCATCGCCCCACCCCGCGCGAGTCTCAGCCTCGAACTTGCTGAGGCCGATCTCCTCGTCAACGCCACCACGCTCGGCATGCAAGGAAACCCGCCGCTCGAGATCGACATCGGCGCCCTGCCGAGCCGCGCGGTGGTGGCGGACATCGTCTATGTACCGCTCCATACGCCTCTTATCGTAGCCGCGCGGGCTCGCGGCCTGCGCGCCGTCGACGGACTCGGCATGCTGCTGCATCAGGCCGCTCCCGCGTTCGAGCGGTGGTTTGGCCAGCGGCCCCGGGTCACGGCCGCTTTGCGGGCGCTGGTCGAAGCCGATGTGCTCGGGGCCGACAAGGAGAAGCAATGATTCTCGCCGGCCTCACCGGCTCGATTGCGATGGGAAAGTCGACAGTCGGGGCCATGTTCGCCGCCCTCGGCGCTCCTGTTTTCGACGCCGACAAGGCCGTTCGCGAATATTACGCTGGCAACGGCGCAGCAGCCGTCGAGGCTGTTTTCCCCGGCGTCCTCACCGACGGAGCGGTCGATCGAGGGCGGCTCGGCCAGCTGGCGCTCGGCGATCCGGCGGCTCTCGAACGCCTCGAAAGCCTGGTGCATCCGGCGGTCGCCGACGCCCGGGCGCGCTTTGTTGCACAGGCCGAGGCGGAAGGCCGTCGCTTGGCCATTGTCGACGTGCCGCTCCTGTTCGAGACTGGCGGTGATTCGGCGGTCGACCTTGTCGTCGTCGTCAGTGCGCCGGCGTCGGCGCAAAGGGTGCGGGTCATGGCGCGCGAGGGCATGCATGCAGCCAAGCTCGATGCGATTATGCTGCGACAGATGAGCGATTCGGAAAAACGCCAGCGCGCCCATTTTGTCATCGACACGGGCGGCAGCCTCGAGCGGACCTGCGCGCAGGTGCGGCAGTTCATGCGCGCCATTGCGGCGGTGGGGGGACGCCGTCATGCGTGAGATCGTTCTGGATACCGAGACGACCGGGCTCAATCCCGCCGACGGACATCGCCTGCTCGAAATCGGCGCGGTCGAAATCGTCCACCAATCGGCGACGGGCAGGTTCTTTCATGCGCTCATCAATCCGGAGCGAGACATCCCCGAGGACGCGATGCGCGTCCATGGCCACAGCGCCGAATCGCTGCAGGACAAGCCGGTTTTCGCTGGGGTCGTCGATGACCTTCTCGCTTTCATCGGCGATGCGCCGATCGTAATCCACAACGCCGATTTCGACCTGCGGTTCATGAACGCCGAGCTGGCGCGGGTTGGACGCCCCTCGATCGGCATCGATCGCATCATCGACACGCTGGCGCTCGCCCGCAAGAAACATCCCGGACAGCCGAACAGCCTCGATGCCCTGTGCGACCGGTACCGGATCGACCGGTCGCGGCGAATCAAGCACGGGGCGCTGCTCGATGCGGAAATCCTGGTCGAAGTCTATCTCGAGCTGTCCGGCGGACGGCAGCGCTCGCTGATCTTTGCTGAGGACGAACCCGCATCTTCGTCGGACCTCATCGCCTTCCCGCTCTGGCGCAGGGAAGGGCGCGGTCCGCGCCTTCCCCTGATCGCGCCCGAGGAAGCGGCCGCGCACGCGGAGCATGTTGTGGCGCTGGGGGAAGCTGCAATTTGGCTGCGCTACGCCGGGAACCAGGCGGAGCGCGCCTGAACCCTGGCGCGGTCAGGCGGTCTGCTGCTGCGGCTGGCCGCCGGACGCGGCGAGGCGCTGCAGGTAGAGCGCATGGAAATCGATCGGATCGATGTAAAGCGGCGGGTACGAGCCCCCGCGCACGGCGTCGGCGATGATTTGCCGGGCGAACGGGAACAGGAGGCGCGGCCCCTCGATCATGACGACGGGCTGCACCTGGTCGGGTGGAAAATTCTCGACGCGAAATATTCCCGCATAGTTGAGTTCGAATTTGAACATAGTGTCGGCGCCCTGACCGGCCCCACCTTCGAGCATCAGGCTCACTTCGAAGTCGGTGGGCGCAAGCTGCCGCGCATTGACGTTGATCTGCACGGAGATGTTGGGCGCGGTCTGCTGCGGGCCCAATGTTCGCGGCGCATTCGGATTTTCGAACGAAAGGTCCTTTGTATATTGCGCGAGAATGGAGAAGCGCGGGCCCGTTTGCGGCGCGCCGGCGCCATTGCCGTCCTGCTCAGCCATCGTAACTTGCTCCGTGGTCCGTTTCAGCCCGAGCACGCCCGGCCACTTGCGAGCAACCGGTATGCGTTGGGGCGTCGCCTAGCACGGCGCACCCAGGTGAACAAGCAGGCCGAGGCAGGCTTGAACTGCGGCTCTACTGGCCCGCACTTCGCCGCGCCAAGCAAAATTTCGACTTCCTGCTCCGCGTCGCTAGTGCGCCCGGGGCCATCGGAAGTCGTCGGCGCGCCCGGCCTCCGGTTCCGGAACGGCGCCGGAGCGCAGGCTCGCCGCTTCGGCGCCGGCGCTCGGCGGCGCTGCGGCTTCGATCAGCTCCCCTTGCGCCGAGACCGGACGGGCGGTCAGCGACAGGATCGGTCCCGCGGGCGTCTTCGCTGAAAGGGGCAGGTCCGGATTGCTCGCTCCCATCTCACGGCGGATTTCTGCGTTGATGTCGTCCGCCTGCTGCTCGATGTCCGGCGGGAGCGCCGCGATGTCGCTCTGCGGCTTGGCTTTGTCGAGTATCCGCCGGATCCCGGTTTCGAGAAAATGCGCGAGCTTGCGCGATCCGGCTTTGGTGAAATAGATGCCGTTGGGATCCGAGCGCAGCTTCGTGTTCTGCCCGTCGACGTCAGGACCGAACGCCGAGTAGTGCCCGTTCTCATCGAGGAACGCGTCCCAGATATCGACATATGTCGCGCCGGCCTTTTCCGCATTGTCGCGGTAGAGCTCGTTCAGCGCGCTCACCTGGGCGTTGAATTTCTCGTCCTGCATCGGGGGAAGACCGACCCAGAAAACCGGAATATGCGCGTCATGAAACGGCGCGATGAAATTCTCAATTCTTTGCGCGTAGACGGTCCGCCACTTGTCGGTGAGGGGGTCGAGCGTATCGCCGGCGTCCTTCAACGGCTGCAGGTCATTGATGCCGACCATGATCACCGCGACGTCGATCTTTTGTTTTCCGGCAACCAAAGCGCGCGCGGCTTTTGGCCAATCATAATAATCGTCGCGGGTGAGGCCTGAGAGATCCTTGGCGAGATTTGTGATCGAGACTTCCGGTTTGTCGGAAAACGTGTCGCTCAGGCCTTGCGCCGCGAGTATGGCGAGGCTGTCGCCCAGGACGGACACGAACAACGTGGCCTCAACCGGGGAGCCGCCAGGCGCGCCAGGGGCGCGGGTCGCCGAGGTTGAAACAAAGTCCTGACTCCGTCTCGAAACCGAATCGGGGGCCCGTTTCGGGCTTGGCTTGTGCGCTCGCACGCGCAACGGTCCGTTCGATTGCGGCGGCCGCGGAGAAAAATTGAACAGGTTCTGAAAGAAGTTGGGAAAACCGCCGCCGCTATTCTGCGCAAGCGAAATTGGCGCCGCCAGGATGCAGGCGAAAAGCGCCAGGGCGACGACCCTGAGCGGCGACGCCAGCGCCAAGGGGAAGCCCCGCTTCGACAACGATTTCCGCTGGCGCCCTTCCATCACTTTGGTCCACGTCCCACGAGACCGGATAGATCGTCGGCCTCAACTCGTTTCAAAAGGGCGGGATCGGCGTAGCCGTCAGGCACGAGTCCGTTGCGCTCCTGATAGGCGCGAACGGCAGAGCGCATCGAATCCCCGACCATCCCGTCGATCTCACCAATGTTATAGCCCATTTCCTTGAGTTTGGCCTGCAGCCTCCGGACTTCACTGGCGTTCGGGACATGGTCCTGCGTCGGCCAGCGCGCAACCACGCCTCCCCCGCCTGCGATGGCGTCGCCGAGCAAGGCGACGGAGAGAGCGTAGGCTGTCGAAGCGTTGTAGGTCTTAATCACGTCGAAATTGCCGGTGACGAGGAAAATCGGCCCTTTCAGGCCCGTCGGGATCAGCAGCCGTCCCTCGCCGGACTTGGGCAGATCTCTGCCGTCCGCGCGCCTGACGCCGCGGTCCGCGAAACTGCTGAAGGGCGCAGGATGCGAGCAGTCCGCATCCTTCAGGGCGAAGCTCGCGGGCAGCTTCACTTCGAAACCCCACGGAAGATCCCTTTTCCATCCGTGCGCGGCGAGATAGTTGGCGGTCGAGCCGATGGCGTCGGGCGCGCTCGTCCAGATATCGCGCTTTCCGTTGCCCTCGAAGTCGACGGCGTAGATGAGGAAACTCGACGGCATGAATTGCGTCTGACCCATCGCCCCCGCCCAGGAGCCGCGCATCTGGCGCGCCCTGATGTCGCCGGTCTCGAGGATGACCAGCGCTGAAAGAAGTTCGTCGCGGAAATAGTCGCCGCGAAAGCCGATGAAGGCAAGGCTGGCGAGCGCGCGGATGACGTCTTCCGTCCCGGTCGCCGCGCCGAAATCGGATTCCAGTCCCCAGATGCCCATGATGATGCTGTCGTCGACGCCATAGGTCTGGCTTGCCTTGGACAGCCAAGGCCTCTGCTCCCGCGCCTTGCCGTGGCCGCGATCGATGCGGTCCGGCGATACGGCGCTGCCGATGTAGTCCCAAATCGGCTGGACGAACTCGGCCTGCGTCCTCGTCCCGGCGACGACGTTGGCGTCGAACGAGACGCCGGCGAAGGCCCGCGTGAAGGTCTCGTGCGACACGCCGCGCTCCTGCGCCATCGGCCACAGCGACAGGATGAACTGGCGAAAGTCGCTACCCTGCTGCGACGGCTTTTTTGCTCGCGCGCTGCCCGGCAAAACGAGGCAGGCCGCCAGCAGAAGGACAAGGCCGACGCCAACAAGCCGACGCGATTGTGCGTTGCCGCCGCGCATGGGAACTCTCTCTTACCGGCCCCGATGCCGGAAATAGCCAAGCTCGGCGGCTTTAGGAAGCACAATCGACCGGCGGAAGAGGTCGTCGCATGAGGAGGATCGCTCGGAGGCGATAGGGGACGGGATATCCGGGACCCTCCTAATCTTTGATATCCTCCGGGCGCGGCATCGAAATGATGTTGTAGCCGGCGTCGACGAAGTGGATTTCTCCTGTCACCCCATCCGAAAGGCTGGAGAGCAGATAGAGCGCCGCGCCTCCAACATTTTCGATGGTGACGCTGCGCCGGAGGGGCGAATGGGCGCGCTGGAAGTTGAACATGTATCGCGCGTCGGCGATGCCCGCCCCGGCAAGGGTGCGGATGGGACCGGCGGAGATGGCGTTGATGCGGATGTTGTTCGGGCCGAAGTCGGCCGCCAGATACCGCACGCTGGCCTCCAGCGCGGCTTTGGCGACGCCCATCACATTGTAGTTCGGCATCACCCGGGTCGAGCCGCCAAAAGTCAGCGTCAGCATCGCCCCGCCCGCCGGCATGAGCGCCGCGGCGCGCCTGACGATCTCGGTGAAGGAAAAGGCGGAGATGACCATCGTCCGGACGAAGTTGTCGCGGCTCGTGTCGGCGTAGCGCCCCTTCAGCTCGTTGCGGTCGGAAAAGCCGATGCAATGCACGACAAAGTCGAGCGAGCCCCAGTCCGCCGCGATTGTGGAAAAAAGCGTCTCGAGCGAGCCGACGTCCTCCACGTCGCACGGCCAGACGCGTTTTGAGCCGAGGCTGTCGGCGAGCGGCGCGACGCGCTTGCCGAGCGCCTCGCCCTGATAGGTGAACGCGAGTTCCGCGCCCTCGCCGGCGAGCGCTTTCGCGATGCCCCAGGCGATCGAGTGGTCATTGGCGACGCCCATTATCAAACCGCGCTTGCCGCGCATCAGCCCAGACGTCATCAAAACGCTCGAGAGCAGGAGGATCGGTGGAACCCGAAGAAAGCGGCGCCGCCGGGCCTAAGCGTCGACGTGCTTGAACACGAGCGTCGCGTTGGCGCCGCCGAAACCGAAGGAATTGGAGAGAACGGCCCGCAGGCCGACATTGTCGCGCCGCGCCCGCACGATCGGCATGTCGGCGAAGGCGGGGTCGATCTCTTCGATATGCGCGCTTTCGCAGATGAAGCCGTTGCGCATCATCAGGAGCGAGTAGATCGCCTCGTGCGCGCCGGTCGCGCCCTGCGAATGTCCGGTCAGCGACTTGGTGGCGGAGATCGGCGGGCATTTTTCGCCGGCGCCGAACACCTCGCGAATCGCCTCGATCTCTTTCAGATCCCCGACGGGGGTCGAGGTCGCATGCGGGTTGATGTAATCGATCGGCGTCTTCGCCGTCGCCAGCGCCATGCGCATGCTGCGCACCGCGCCCTCTCCGGACGGCGCAACCATGTCCTGTCCGTCCGAGGTCGCCCCGTAGCCGACGATCTCGCCGTGGATCCTGGCGCCGCGCGCCTTCGCCCTCTCGTGCTCCTCGAGCACGAGAACGCCGGCCCCGGCCGAAATCACGAAGCCGTCGCGATTCCGGTCGTAGGCGCGCGAGGCACGCGAGGGCGTCGCATTGAACGCCGAGGACATCGCGCCCATCGCGTCGAACAGCACCGCCAGCGTCCAGTCCAGCTCCTCGCAGCCGCCGGCGAACATCACGTCCTGTTTGCCCATGAGGATTTGTTCATAGGCCGCGCCGATGCAGTGGTTCGAAGTCGCGCAGGCGGAAGAAATCGAATAGCTGACGCCCTTGATCTTGAACCAGGTGGAAAGCGTCGCCGAGGCCGTCGAGCTCATCGCTTTCGGCACGGCAAAGGGACCGACCCGCTTCGGCCCCTTGGCGCGCGTTACGTCGGCCGCCTCGACGATGGCGCGCGTCGAGGGTCCGCCCGAGCCCATGATGATGCCGGTCCGCTCGTTCGACACCTCGTCCGGAGCAAGACCGCTATCGACGATCGCCTGCTGCATCGCCACGTGATTCCAGGCTGTGCCGCCGCCGTGAAACCGCATCGCCCGGCGGTCGACCGCCTCTTCGGCGTTGAGGGTCGGGGCGCCGTGGACCTGGGACCGGAAGCCGAGCTCGGCGAACTTCGCCGCGCGGGTAATTCCCGATCGGCCGGAATGAAGGCTCGCCGTCACTTCCTGCGTGTTCGAGCCGATCGAGGACACAATGCCCATGCCCGTGACGACGACGCGCCTCATCGACGACTCCATACCCCTCGCGCCATCTTAAGCTCGTCTTTCAGGCCGGCATCGGGTTTGGCGCGCCGAACAGTCCGACGCGCAAATCCTTCACTTCATATATCCGCTTGCCGTCGGCCTCCAGCCAGCCGTCGGCGATGCCGAGGATCAGCTTGCCCCGGAACACCCGTTTCATGTCGACGCCGTAGATGACCCTTTTGACGGTGGGAAGCACCTGATCGGCGAACTTGACCTCGCCGACGCCAAGCGCCCGGCCGCGGCCGGGCAGGCCGAGCCAGCCGAGAAAAAATCCGGTGAGCTGCCAGAGCGCGTCGAGCCCAAGGCAGCCCGGCATGACCGGATCGCCCTTGAAATGGCAGTCGAAAAACCAGAGCGTCGGCTTGACGTCGAATTCTGCACGCACCTCGCCCTTGCCGTTCGCGCCGCCGGTCTCGGAAATCTGCGAGATCCGATCGAACATCAGCATTGGCGGCAAGGGCAATTGGGCGTTGCCGGCGCCGAACAATTCGCCGCGGCCGCAGGCAAGGAGGTCTTCATAGGCGAAGCTGTTGCGGCGAGCATTCATGTGCGGGATTCGCCCTTCGGGGCCCGCAGCCCATCGGCGCGGAGACCTTTCGGGCGGCTTGGTAACACAAAGCGCCCGCCTGTCGAAAGCGGCGCCCGAGGCGCAGGCGTTTTTGCCGCAGCTGATGCAGCCGGGCCACAGGCCTGGGGATCGCCTGCGGCGCTCGCTCAGCCGCCGAAGGCGGCGCGGCTTTTGCGATCAGTAAGGCAGATCGGCGGCCGGGATCAGGCCTTGCTCGGTCAGGACGACCCACCCCCCGCCCTGGCGCAGGATCCGCTCGACTCTTCCCGCGCCCGGCAGAAAGTCGCCCGGCCGCACCGCGCGCTCGCCGTAGCGTCCCCCGACGAGGGCGACATCGTCCCGAGCGCCGAGAACGATGTAGCCGCGCAACACGGGCCTCGGCCGGTCGATCGAACCGGTTGTCTCCATGGAGACGTTGGGGCCGAGTTTCGGCGGCGCGGGAGGCTGCTTTTGCGAAGCCGAAGCGGGGGTTGCGGGCGTCGCCGCCGCCACGACTGTCTTCTTCTCGAGCTCCGCGATGCGGGCGGCGAATTGGCTGGCCTCGGCGCTCGCCGTCTGGTCGATGTGCTGGCCGAGTTTGTCGACCTTGGCGCTTTCCTCCTGGTCCATCTTCTCCACCCGCTGCGAGAGCTGGGCGAGCGCGCTGCCGAGCTCGCGGGAGGAGGCGATGCTGGATCGGATCTCGCCGATCGAGCGGCGCAGTTCGACGAGCTCGTCGCGGGACTTGGCGTTCTCGACTGCGCTCAGCCGGGCGCTGAGGTCGCCGACGGTCCTCGCAAGCGCCTGGGTTTCGTAGGCCCGCTCGTTGAGCAGTCTGGCCTGCCGGCCATGCTCCGTGAGCATGATCCACGCGCCGCCGCCGGCAAGGACGCCTGCCGCCGCGATCCCCGCGACCCACGACAGCATAGAGAGACGGCGGCGTCTCGGCCGCGCGGTCTCAGACTCGTCGACCGGCTCGGCGCGCGACGCGTCGGCGAGGGCAAACGGCATGGGCAGGAGCGCTCTTGTCGCTCTCGATCCCGCGCCGGCTTCTGGTCGCCCGTCATCCGCCGGAAATTCGGGCGCTTTGCGCCCCGGCCGGGGGCCTTCCTGTTGGAGATCCGGATCTCGCGCGCCGGCGACGCCAAACCGCAAAGCCAAGAGCGCTCTCGAGCCGCTCGACCCCGCACCGGCTTTTGGTTCCCGGTCATCGGCCGAAAATTCGGGGTCCTCGCGCCCCATCGGCGCGTCTTCTTGTTTAAGATCCGGGTCTTCGCGATCGCTCATGGGAAAATAGCCAAAGGTTGACGTAATGTTCATCGGATTATCGAAGCTTGGGCTTAATGAATCGTTGACCATCGGGGGCGCCCTCGGGGAAAATCGTCTATGGTCGGCGCGATAAAGGACAAACTTCCATGGCGATCATGAAATTCGGTGTCGGCCAGCCGGTTCGGCGGGTCGAGGACGACCGGCTTGTTCGCGGCGCCGGGCAATACACCTCGGATCTGGCCCCGGAGGGCGCGCTCGTCGCCCACTTCGTTCGCAGCCCGCACGCGCATGCACGCTTTTCCATCGCCGGCCGCGAAAAGGCCGCCGCGACGCCGGGCGTACGGGCCATTTATGTCGCGGCCGATTTCGTCGGGCTCGGCGCCCTTCCGGTCCTTGCCTCGGTGCGCAGCTCCGATGGCTCCCGAGCCCGGCTGAAGCCGCTGCCCGTCATGGCCAGCGACGAGGCGCATCATGTCGGCGACATCGCCGCGATGGTCGTCGCCGACACGAGCCTGGCCGCGCGCGACGGCGCGGAGGCGCTGGCGATCGCGTGGGAGCCGCTGCCCGCGGTCGCCGACCTGCAGGAGGCGCTGCGGCCGGACGCCGTTCAGGTCTTGGACGGCGCGCCCGGAAACGTCGCCTTCGACGTCCATCTCGGCGACAAGGCGCGCACGGACGCAGTCTTCGCCAGTGCGGCGCGCGTCGCGAGAATCGAAATCGTCAATCAGCGCCTCGTGGCAAATTTCCTCGAGCTGCGCGGAGCCGTTGGCCTCTATGATGCGGAGACGGAAAAGCGAACGCTGTTTGTCGGCACCCAGGGCGTGCATGGCGTGCGCGACCATCTGGCCGCCGATGTGCTGAAGATTCCACCGGACAAGCTCAGGGTCGTCACAACCGACGTCGGCGGCGGATTCGGCATCCGGCAATTCCTGCACCGCGAGTATCCGCTCGTCCTCGAAGCCGCCCGATGGCTCAATCGCCCGGTTCGCTGGCAGGCCGATCGGACGGAGCATTTCGTCGGCGACGCGCAGGGGCGCGACCACGTCACGACCGCGGAGATGGCGCTCGACCCGGACGGGCGGTTTCTGGCGCTCCGCGTCGACGCCGTCGCCAATCTCGGCGCCTACACTTCGCAGTTCGGGCCCTATGTTCCGTGGCTCAGCATATCGATGGCCAACGGGCCCTATAAGATCGATACGCTGCACGCTCGCGTTCGCGGCGTCCATACGCACACGCTCCCCGTCGACGCCTACCGCGGCGCAGGCCGCCCCGAAGCCGCCTACGTCCTCGAGCGTCTGGTCGACCGCTGCGCCCGCGAGCTCGGGCTGTCGCAGGAAGCGATCCGGCTGCGAAACTTCGTCCCCTCGGCGGCGATGCCCTACAAGACTCAAACGGGCCGCACCTACGACGTCGGCGATTTCGCCGGCGCCTTGAGCCGATGCGTCGCCAAGGCCGACGTCGCGGGCTTCGACGGCCGGGCCGCCGAGTCCAGGCGCCGCGGCGCCATCCGCGGCCTGGGCGTCTCGAGTTACATCGAATGCACCGCCTGGGGCGACGGCGAAACCGGCGCCGTCAGGCTGGAGAAGGACGGGTCCTTGACGCTGTTTATCGGCACGCAATCGAACGGCCAGGGACACGAGACGGCTTTCGCCCAGGTCCTCGCCGAACGCTTCGGGATCGCGCTCGATCGGGTGAAAGTCGTCACGGGAGACACGGACCGCGTCGAAACCGGGGCGGGCACGGGCGGGTCCCGCTCGATCCCGATCGGCGCGGTGATGACCGACCGCGCGGCGATTGCGCTCGCGGCATCGTTGAAGGACCTCGCCGCCGACAAACTCGAGGCGGCGAGCGCGGATCTCGAAATCGTCGACGGCCGGGTTCGCATCGTCGGCACCGACCGTTCGCTGTCGCTTGCCGAAATCGCCGCCCTTCCCGCCGCAACGCCGGAACGGCTGCGGGGCGCCGGCTCGTACACGCCAGACATGGCGACCTATCCCAACGGCACGCATATCTGCGAGATCGAAATCGATCCCGAAACCGGGGAGGCGCGGATCGATCGCTATACGGTCGTCGACGACTTCGGCTTCACGCTCAATCCGCTCCTGCTCGAGGGCCAGGTTCACGGAGGGATCGCGCAAGGCGTCGGCCAGGCGCTGATGGAGCAAGCCGTCTACGATCGCGACGGCCAGCTCCTGTCAGCCAGCCTGATGGATTATTGCCTGCCGCGGGCCGACGGTCTCGCGCCGATCGAGTTCGAGACGCGCAACGTTCCCTCGACGACCAACCCGATGGGCCTGAAAGGCGCCGGCGAAGCCGGTTCGATCGGCTCGACGCCGGCGGCCGTCAACGCCGTCGTCGACGCCCTGTGGCGCGCCTACGGCGCCGCCGACATCGACATGCCGGCCACCCCCCAGGCGATCTTCCGCGCCATCCGCAAGGCGGAAGCGGCCAAGCGGTCGCAAGCGTAGTGGTCCGTATCGGCCAATTGGAGGCGTCGCCCTTCTCCCGCGAGCGGGAGAAGGTGGCGCGAAGCGCCGGATGAGGGGGGTCGCGCGCAGCGCGACGGCTTCGTTTGTTCCAAACGGCTATGCTCGAGAGGTGCCGCCCGACGCCATGATGGCCAAAAAAGTCGAACCTGGCCGAAGCCGTCGCGCTGTGCGCGACCGCCCCCTTATCCGGCGTGCCTTCCGGACGCCACCTTCTCCCGCAAGGGTAGAAAGGGAGCCCCAATCTCTAAAGAGGAGGACGCGATGCGGAAATGGTCACTGGCAGTTTTGGCCTTGTCACTAAGCGCGAGCGCCGCGGTCGCGATGACGGGCGCGGAGGCGATCAAGGCGCGGCGTGACCTGATGAAGGCTGACGGCGCGGCGACGAAGTCGGTCGTCGCCATCCTGCAGGGCAAGACCCCGTTCGATCTCGCGACGGTGCAGAAGGCGCTGAAGACCTACCAGAACGCCGCGAGCAAGGAGCCCACCCTTTTTCCGCCCGACAGCAAGACCGGCGAGACCAACGCTCTGCCCGTCATCTGGGACGACGACAACATGGCCGATCTCGACGCGCGTTTCAAGAAACTCGGCGCGGACGCCACAGCTGCGCTCGACACGATCAAGGACGAGGCCAGCTTCAAGACCACGATGCCCGGCGTGCTCAAGAACTGCGGCGCCTGCCACGAGAAGTATGAGGCGAAGCGGTCGTAGGCGCACGGCGCCGCGACGGCTCGAGCGGCCCGAGCGGATCGATCATGCGCGCCCGGATCGCCTCCGCGCTCGGCCTCGCGGGCGTCCTCGTCGCAGCCGCTGCGGTCTCGGCGTGGTTCGCTGCCGCCCCGCGCGGTGTCTCCGCCGAAGTCGCGGCGGCGGTTTCTGAGCCGGGCGACCCCGAGGCGGGGAAAAACGTCTTCTACATCGCCGGCTGCGAGTCCTGCCACATGTCGCCGGGGCAGAACGATCCGCTTCGTCTCGGCGGCGGCCTGGAGCTGAAGACGCCGTTCGGCTCGTTCCACCCGCCCAACATCTCGCCGGACCGGAACGACGGGATCGGCGGCTGGTCCGCGGTCGATTTCGCCGACGCGCTGATGGCCGGCGTGTCGCCGCGGGGCGAGCATCTCTATCCGGCGCTGCCGTACACATCGTATTGCCGCATGTCGACCAAGGACGTCCGGGATCTCTTCGCGTTTCTGCGCACGCTGCCGCCCGTCGCCGGCAAGGCTCCGCCGAATGCCGTGAGCTTTCCCTTTTCGATCCGCCGCGGGATCGGCCTGTGGAAGCTCCTCTATATGCCGAGGATCGACCATCCGCTGGCGGCCGACCCCGTCGATCCCGAGGGCCTCGGCCGCTACCTCGTTCAAGGTCCGGGCCACTGCGCCGAGTGTCATTCGCCGCGAACCTTCCTCGGCGGGATCATCGATTCGCGGCGGCTGACCGGCGGTCCGTTGCCGGACGGCAAGGGCAAGGCGCCGAACATTACGGCCCAGGGCCTCAAAGATTGGTCCGAAGATGACGTCGAAACCGCGCTCTCGACCGGCTTCACCCCTTCGGGCGACGCGCTCGGCGGCCCGATGGCGGCGGTGGTTCGCAGCCTCGCGCAGGTTCCGCAGCCTGATCTGGCGGCGATCGCCCACTATCTGAAGTCATATAGGCCCAGCCCCGGTCGCTGACCGGGCCTTGGTCACGCCGTCGCCGCGGCGGCGAGCGCGTCGGCGCGGATGCGGTTGATCATGGCGCGCACCCCATTCGACCGCTGCGGGGTGAGGTGCGCCTCGAGGCCGAGCGCGCGGAAGGCGCCGAGCGCGTCGACGGCCAGGATCCGTTCCGGCGGCTGATCGGAGAAGAGGGCGATGGCGATGGCGATCAGTCCGCGGACGAGATGGGAATCGCTGTCGCCGCGATAATGGAGGACCGTCTCTCCGGCGCCGTTCGTTGTCGGCTCCAGCTCCAGCCACACCTGGCTCACGCACCCGCGCACCTTGTTGACGGCATTGTGCGATTCCTCACTCAGGGGCTCGAGGCCGTGGCCGAGTTCGATCACATAGCGGTAGCGGTCCTCCCAGTCGTCGAGGAAGGCGAAATCGTCGCGGATCGCGTCGAAGGCGGACAAGGGGACCTCATGCCGATGAGCCGACGCTCCTCATATAGAGGGCGGCGCGCCGAAGGCCAGCGCCATCGCGTGAGGAGCGGTTTCTGAACCGAGTTCAAACTTCGGGTTGGCCGGACGCTTCGTCTTGGGTCGTCCAGTTGTGATCGCCAGCCGGTCGCCATCTTAGCATTCCGTAAAGCATCCGGCGCTATGCTTAAGAACGCGTGAAGCTTCGCCCGCGCCGAGGCGTTGGATTTCGGGAGACGAAGAGTGTCTGAGGCCCTGGCGCGTACGCGCAACGATCCGATCCTGTCACGCCCGGCCGCCCGGCCGAGGACCGGCCGCGGTCTGGCGCTCCCGTTGCTTCGCCGGCTCCTGACGTTGCCGGCCCGGGTCTATGTCGTCGCGGGAGTGTCGGCGCTGATCGTCGGTATCGGCGTCAATGCCCTCCTCTTGCAGCGCCAGCGCCACCCGGCCCCGCTTTTCGCGCCCGCCCGCCCGCCCGTTGCTGTGCCCGCCCGGATTGCCGCTCCGCCTCCCCTGCCGCCCGTCCAGGCGCCTGCGAGCGCGGCTGAGGCGCCGGCGCCCGCGCCCGCGCCTGCGCCGCCCCAGGCGACCCCGCCGGCCCGCCCCCTGCCGGCCGACGCCGGCGTCAGGGGCAGCGATCCGATCGGCAGCCTGATTCGCAGCGAAGGCCAGGATGAAGGGTCGCGGCTCGTGCTCGGCGCCCAGAACGCGCTGGCGAAGCTCGGCTACCCGGTCAAGCCGGACGGCGCAGACGGCGCGGCGACCCGCCAGGCGATCCGCGAATTTGAGCGGGCGCACGGCTTGCCGCAGAGCGAGATCACGCCTCGCCTCGTCAGGCAGCTCAACGCCGCCGCGGCGCGAAACCCGGCGCACTGACTTCTTTTGCGCCTGCGGTCGGACATCTGGGTCGCCGCCTATTTGCGTCTCTGCGGCGCGGACGGGGTGAATGCCGTCCTTCGCCGGCGGGGCGCGGCGGAAGCCGGCGCGATCATCGTCAAGATCGACCGGCTCGACGGCCGCGCGGCGCTCTTCGTTCCCGCGCCGCAATCCGTCGCCCAGGATCCCGAGCCCGGGGTCGAGAGGCTGTTCGAGCGCGCTCACGCCGAGGAATGGATTGATCCGGCCGAGGCGGAGAAAAAGCTCGAACGGGAAATCGCCTTCGATCCCGATGTATGGATCGTCGAGGTCGAGGATCGGGAGGGCCGCCCGCGGCTCGATCTCATGGGTCGCTGACCGCGCCGGCGAGGTCCGCCGCTCTTCCCGCCGCCTCGCCGCCCTCCCCGCGGCTTGGATTGCGAGCGGACTCTCCGCTTCGCGCTCGATTCCCTGTTCCTTGGCGGAACAGGGAAATGCATTTCCCTGTTCTGTCCTTACCTTCCGCACGAGCAGATCGGCCGAACGAAATGAAAACCCATGGATTTGCGCGCCAACTCGAGGGGCGGCGGGGGCGGTTTTTCGGTTAGCAGGGATTATCAGCGAAAAATAGGCGCCTCGAACCCGCCTCTTGTGGGGAATTTTCAAACGGACCGCGAACTCCTTGGCCCTCCGTTGGGGCGGCTGAAGGAATCTGCTTAGATCGCATCAAACCGGCCGGCGCGCTCGAGCGTATTGCGCTGGGTGCCCGAGGAACGGTAACTGGCGACTCCCAATGGACGGAATTCCGCGATCCCCCTCCCTTCGAACCTGGCTCGTTCGAGCCGCGCTCGCCCGTTTCACCCGCTACGTGGAACGAGGCGAAATCACGGTTGAATTGCCCTCGGGCGAGGCGGTCGTCTGCTCCGGCCGGGCGCCCGGGCCGTCGGCCGGGATCCGGTTCCGCAAATGGAGCTCGATCCTGCGCCTGCTTGCTGGCGGCGACGTCGGCCTCGCGGCGAGCTATCGCGACGGCGAATGGACGAGTCCGGATCTGCCGGCGCTGATCGAGTGGGCCGCCCGCAACGGCGACCGGTTCAGCCGGTCGCTCGACGGCCTTGCCCCGGTCCGCCTGGTCAATCGACTGGCCCACAGGCTGAACGACAACACGCGCGCCGGAAGCCGGCGCAACATTGTCGCGCATTACGACCTCGGCAACGACTTCTATCGTCTGTGGCTCGACGCGAGCATGACCTATTCTTCGGCGGTCTTTCCCGCTCCCGGGGCCACCCTGGAGCAGGCGCAAGAGACGAAGCTCGCTCGCGTCATCGACCGGCTGAAGCTCGACGAGGCGGAGAGCGTCCTCGAGATCGGCGCCGGATGGGGAGCGCTTGCGACCGCGATCGCCAGATCGGGCAAGGCCCACGTGACCGGCCTCACCATTTCTCCGGCCCAGCTCGGCGACGCCAGGGCGCGGGCGAAAAAGGAGGCCGTCGAGGAGCGGGTCGAATTCCAGCTCATGGACTATCGCGACGTCAAAGGGCTCTTCGACCGGATCGTCTCGATCGAGATGATCGAGGCGGTCGGCAAGGAGCATCTGCCGAGGTATTTCGAGACGATCCGCCAACGGCTTCGGCCGGGAGGCCTTTGCGTTCTGCAGGCGATCACCATCGCCGAGGACCGGTTCGCATCCTATTGCCAGCGGCCGGACTTCATCCAGCGCTTCATCTTTCCCGGCGGCTTTCTGCCGTCAAAGACGCACTTGCGCGAAATGCTGGAAGCCCACGGTCTCCGCCTGCTCGCGGCTGAAAGCTTCGGCGAAAGCTACGCGCTGACCCTCAGGGAATGGCGGCTGCGGTTTCTCGCCGCCTGGCCGGAAATGGAGAAGATGGGCTTTCACGAATCGTTCAGGCGCTTGTGGGAGTTTTACCTCTCCTATTGCGAAGGCGGGTTCCGCGCCGGCGCGGTCGACGTCGGGCTCTACTCGCTCGCTCACGCAGAGAGCGCTCCGGCGCTTCGATAGCCGACCGCTGCAACCCGGGAGTCGCGGCTCGCCATTAACCTCTCGGAAAGGGTCGGCGGCTAGATTTGGCCTCAGGCGGGCGGCGGCGTCTGCGGGTTGAAGTTGCGAGCAGGGCGTAAACCTGATGTTGATGCGGATAAAGCGGCTTATCGCCAAGGATTCCGGCGCAACCCCGATCGAATACGCGCTGATCGCCTCGCTGATCGCGGTCTTCCTCATCGCGGCGTTCCAGACCGCAGAGCCGAAAGCCAATCCGGCGCCCGGGCAGATCGAAAGCGGACTGAAGTAAATCGCGTTGCGGCCGGAAAGAACGTAAGGTCCCGAGGGTCGACAAAGCGCATTGCGCCGCGCATTTTAGGGGCGCATGATTCGTCCCGTGTCGCAACGCGCCGAAAAAGAGGATGCGGGTCCCGCTCCGATCCCGACCGGGCACGGCAGAGCCCGGCTCGCGCCGGCTTTTTTCGGCTTGCCGCCCTATTTCGACGGGCTGAACCCCGAGCAGCTCCGCGCCGTCGAAGCGCTTGAAGGTCCGGTGCTTGTCCTTGCCGGCGCCGGCGTCGGCAAGACCCGCGTGCTGACGACGCGCATCGCCCATTTGATCGCCTCAGGCCGCGCCCGTCCACAAGAAATCCTGGCGGTGACCTTCACCAACAAGGCCGCCAGGGAAATGCGCGAGCGCGTCGGGCTCTTCGTCGGCGCCCAGCAGGCGGTCCCGTGGCTCGGCACCTTCCATTCCATCGGCGTCAAGATCCTGCGGATGCATGCCGAACTGGTGGGCTTGCGGCCGAATTTCACCATCCTCGACATGGACGACCAGCTGAGGCTTCTCAAGCGGATCCTGCAGGCCGAGAATCTGGACGACAAGCGTTGGCCGCCGCGGGCGCTCGCCAGCCTGATCGACGGCTGGAAGAACCGGGGTCTCGATCCGCAGCATGTTCCGGCGAGCGAGTCTGGCGGGTTCGCCGGAGGTCGCGGAGCCGCCCTGTACGCGGCCTACCAACAGCGCCTCAAGGCGCTGAACGCAGTCGATTTCGGCGACCTCCTGCTGGAATCGCTGCGGCTTTTTCGCGAGCGCGCGGATGTCCTGGAGAGCTTCCAGCGGCGCTTCCGCTACATCCTGGTCGACGAATACCAGGACACCAACGCCGTCCAGTATCTCTGGCTGCGGCTCCTTGCCGGGACGCGCGGCAATCTCTGCTGCGTCGGCGACGACGACCAGTCGATCTATGGCTGGCGCGGCGCCGACGTCGACAACATCCTGAGGTTCGAAAAGGATTTTCCCGGCGCGAAGGTCATCCGGCTCGAACGCAATTATCGCTCCGGCGGCCATATTCTCGCGGTCGCCTCGGGGTTGATCGCCCACAATCAGGGGCGGCTCGGCAAGACGCTCTTCACCGACGCCCCTCTGGGCAAGCGGCCGACGGTCACCGGGGTATGGGACAGCCAGGAGGAGGCCCGGGTTGTCGGCGAGACGATCGAGGAGGCTCAGCGCTCCGGCGTCTCGCTCGACGATATCGCCATTCTCGTGCGCGCCTCGTTCCAGATGCGCGAGTTCGAGGAGCGCTTCATCGCCCTGGGACTTCCCTACAAGGTCATCGGCGGTCCTCGGTTCTACGAGCGGGCCGAAGTCCGCGATGCGCTGGCTTACCTGCGCTGCGTGGCGCAGCCGGACGATGATCTGGCGTTCGAGCGAATCTACAACCAGCCCCGGCGCGGGCTCGGCGAGGCGACCCTTGCGACCCTGCACGAATACGGCCGGCGGGCCGGCGTTTCGCTCATGCGCGCCGCCCGCATGCTGGTCGAGACGGAAGAGCTCAAGGCCCGGCCGCGCCACATCCTGCGGGACCTTCTCGAGAGCTTCGATCGCTGGCGCAAGCGCGCGGAAGAGATCGCGCACGAGGAACTGGCGCAGTTGGTTCTTGAGGAGAGCGGCTATGTCGATATGTGGAAGGCGGAGCGGACTCCCGACGCCGCCGGCCGTCTCGACAACCTAAAGGAGCTCGTCCGGTCGATGGGCGAGTTCCCGGACCTCGGCGCGTTCCTCGAGCATGTCGCGCTGGTCATGGACGTCGAAGGCGAACGGGAGGGCGAGCGTGTCTCGATAATGACGCTGCATGCCGCCAAAGGCCTCGAGTTCGAGATTGTTTTCCTGCCGGGCTGGGAGGAGGGTCTTTTCCCGCACCAGCGGTCGCTCGACGACAATGGCCGCGCCGGACTGGAGGAAGAGCGCAGGCTCGCCTATGTCGGGCTGACGCGGGCGCGCCAGGAGGTGAAGATCTATCACGCCGCCAACCGGCGCATGCGCGGTCTGTGGCAGAGTTCGTTGCCGTCAAGGTTCATCGCCGAACTGCCCGAGGATCACGTCGAGTTCGAGGAGACGGCCGGAGCATCCGCCTTCGGCGGTTACGCCTCGCGATTCGACGCCGCCGCGACCGGCTTTTCCTCGCATTACGAGACGCCCGGATGGCGGCGGGCCGAGCGACGTGGTGAGGAAGGAAGCCCGCGGTTCGGCGGCGCCTCGGGGCGGACGCTCGACGGGAAGGCTGAGAGGCGGCCGCCGCCCGAGGCGGCCCACGAAAGCGGCGCGCGGGTGTTCCATCTCAAGTTCGGGCCCGGCAGCGTGGTTGCGGTTGACGGGCCGAAACTGACCGTCGACTTCGATCACGCCGGCCGCAAGCTGGTGATGGACAGTTTCGTCACCGCCGAACCTTAGAGGGAGATCGTCTTCCTCGCGTGTCTCGACATGTCCCCGTCCCGCATCTTCAGGCGGCTTTCGTCTTCGGTTTCACCTCGTCGGTGTAGGCGTCGATCAGCGCCGTTGTGATCGCGCCCGGCTTATAGACGTGCGAGCCGATCTCGCCCACAGGCGTGACTTCGGCGGCCGTTCCAGTGATGAAGCATTCGCTGAACCGGCCGAGTTCGTCCGGCAGGATCCGGCGCTCGACAACCTCGAAGCCGCGCCGCCGCGCCAGTTCGATCACGGTCGCCCTGGTGATGCCGGCGAGAAAGCAGTCGGCGATCGGCGTATGGATCGTGCCGTCGCTGACGAAAAAAATGTTCGCTCCGGTGCATTCGGCCACCCGGCCCTGCCAGTCGAGCATCAAGGCGTCGGCGTAGCCGCGCCGCTCGGCGCGGTGCTTGGAGATCGTGCAGATCATGTAGAGCCCGGCCGCCTTCGCCAGCGCGGGCGCGGTCGCCGGATCGGGACGCCGATAGTCGGCCATGTCGAGTCGGATGCCCTTCATCCGTTGCGCCGGGTCGAAATAGCTCGGCCAGTCCCAGGCGGCGATGCCCAGGTGGATCGTGTTGTGCTGCGCCGAGACGCCCATCATCTCGGAGCCGCGCCAGGAAATCGCCCGGACATAGGCGTCCGTGAAATTGTTGCGTTTGAGGACTTCGGCCTTCGCCGCGTCGATCTGGTCCGCCGACCACGGGATCTCGAAGTCGAGGATGTGGCCCGAGTCCCTGAGGCGCCGGGAGTGCTCCGCCGATTTGAAGATGCGCCCGCCGTACGCCCGCTCGCCTTCGAACACGGCGCTCGCATAATGGAGCCCGTGCGTCAGGATATGGACCTTCGCCGAACGCCATTCGACCATTTGGCCGTCGAGCCAGATCCATCCGTCACGATCGTCAAAAGTCTGGCTCGGCATGGCGCTTTCCTCTCTTGCGGTCACGCGTTGGTTTGGTTTTCGACCGTTTGGGTTTAATGCAGGGCGGTCAAGCTCCGGAGTTGGTAGCAGAACCGCCTGATTATGTCAACATTGCTGACCTAATGAACTCGATATCGCCCGATGCCGCCGATCTCGCGCCGCGCGCCCGCCGCGACGAAACGCCGATGTACGAACTGATCGAGCTTTTCTTCTTCGCCTACCGCGATTTTGTCGGCGACGCCGACCGATTGCTCGAAGCTTACGGCTTCGGGCGCGCCCACCATCGCGTCCTCTATTTCGTCGACCGCCGGCCAGGGCTGACGATCGCCGAGCTCCTGGAGATCCTGAGGATCACCAAACAGAGCCTGAACCGCGTGCTGCGCGAACTCGTGGATAAGAACTTCATCGAAATCCGCGCCGGCGCCTTGGACCGTCGCCGCCGGCAGCTCTACGCGACGCCCGAGGGCGAGCGCCTGGCGCTGCGTCTGGCGCAGGTGCAAACCCGTCGCTTCGCCTCGGCCTTGGAAAAGCTGCGCCCCGCCGGCCCTGAATCCGCGGCGACCTTTCTGGAAGCCATGATCGATCCCGAGAATCGGCCGCCGGTGTCGGATTCCCGGTCGAAAGCGGACGGACGGCCGGTCGGAGCAGGACGGCTTTGAGCGCCGCGCCGGAAGACGACGCGACGCACGTGCTCGTGGTCGACGACGACCGGCGCCTGCGCGCGTTGCTGTCGAGCTATCTGACGAGAAACGGCCACCGCGTCACGGTCGCGTCGACCGCTGCGGAAGCCCGGGCTTTCCTCGACGGGCTCGCTTTCGACATCATCGTGCTCGACGTCATGATGCCGGGCGAGAGCGGATTCGATTTCGCCGCGGACCTGCGCGAGCGGTCAGACGTTCCCATCCTGATGCTCACCGCGCGCGGCGATCCGGCCGATCGCGTCAAGGGCCTGGAAATCGGCGTCGATGACTACCTGTCGAAGCCGTTCGAACCGCGCGAGCTTCTGTTGCGCATCGGCTCCGTGCTGCGGCGCGCCCGCGCCGCGCCGATCGGCAGGGCGGACCCGCCGGCGGTGCGTTTCGGACCGTTCGTCTTTTCGCTCGAACGCGGCGAATTGCGCGCCGGCGACGACATCGTTCGGCTCACAGAGCGTGAGCGAGAAATGCTACGGATTCTCTGCGCCAACGCCGGCGCGAGCGTCTCGCGGGAGGTCCTGTCGGGATCCGGCGGAGCGGCGCAGGAGCGAACGGTCGACGTGCTGATCAACCGGCTTCGCCGCAAGATCGAGCAGGATCCGGCCAGCCCGGCCTATCTCCAGACCGCCCGCGGGGCGGGCTATCGGCTGATCGCCGACGGATGAACGCCCGCCCGTCCTTCCGCACGTTGCGTCTCCTGGCGCGCGGCCGGGAGCTTTGGCGGCGCGCTGCTCGCGGCCTCGCGGAGATGCTGCCAAAAGGGCTCTACAAGCGCTCGCTGCTCATCGTCATCCTGCCGATGGTTCTTTTGCAGACCGCGGTCACGTTCGCCTTCATGCAGCATCACTGGGAATTGGTGACGCGGCGCCTCTCGGAGGCGGTAGCGCGCGACGTCGGCGCGCTGACGGATCTCTACCGCCGTCTGCCCGAGGGCGAGGACGACGCTTTCCTCGCCAATCTCGCCTCCGAACGCTTCCACATGGACGCGACCCTGCTGCCCGCCGGCCCGCTGCCCCCAACCATGCCGAGGTCGTTCTTCGACGCGCTCGACCCGCTCACGCGCACGCTGCCGAGCGAGATCAAGACCCAGGTCCACCAGCCGTTCTGGCTCGATACCGTTGGCCGTTCGGGCCTCATGGAAATCCGCGTCGACCTCGGCGACCGGGTGCTTCGGCTGGTGACGCGGCGGTCGCTCGCCTACGAGGCGAACGCGCATATTTTCATCCTCTGGATGCTGGCCGCCATGGTCGTTCTGCTGACGGTCGCAATCATCTTTCTGCGCAACCAGATCCGGCCGATCCTCCGTCTTGCGCGCGCGGCCGAGGATTTCGGCAAGGGCCGGGACCTCGACTTCAGCCCGCACGGCGCGCGCGAGGTGCGCCAGGCCGGCTACGCTTTCATCGAAATGAAGCGCCGCATCGAGCGAACGACGGAACAGCGCACCGCGATGCTGAACGGCGTCAGCCACGATCTGAGGACCATCCTGACCCGGTTCAAGCTGTCGCTGGCGCTCCTCGACAATTCCGCCGACAGCGAGCTCCTGCAGAAGGATGTCGACGAGATGGGCCAGATGCTGGAGGGCTACCTCGCCTTCGCCCGCGGCGATTCGGGCGAATCGGCGACATCGATCGACATCCGTTCGCTGCTCGAGGACGTGCGGGCCGACGCCGAGCGGCACGGGACCGAGGTCGTCCTCGACGCCCGAGGCGCTCTCGACATCCGGGTGCGGCCGATGGCGATCAAGCGCTGCGTCGGAAACCTCGTCGCCAACGCTCAGCGTCATGCCGAGCACGTGCGGATATCGGCGACGCGGGATGCGCAATTCGTCTCGGTCTTCATCGACGACGACGGCGCCGGCATCCCGCAGGCGCACCGGGAAGACGTGTTCCGGCCCTTCTACCGCCTCGATGAGGCGCGCAACCAGGACGAGGGCGGCGCCGGCCTCGGCCTGGCGATCGCCCGCGACATCGCCCGCTCGCACGGAGGCGACATCACGCTCTCCGACGGCCCGCTTGGAGGCCTGCGAGTCGCTGTGAGGCTCCCTGTCTGACCCGGGCCGCCTTAGACGGCCCCGGTGATCCAGCGCGAGAGTTCGCTCTTGGGGACGGCGCCCGTCTTGGTCGCGACGTGCTTGCCGTCCTTGAACACCATCAGGGTCGGGATGGAGCGGATGCCGTACTTGCCGGCGACGCCCGGATTTTCGTCGACATTGAGCTTGGCGATTTTCACCTTGCCCTGCATTTCGGTGGCGATTTCCTCAAGCGCGGGGGCAATCATCCGGCACGGGCCGCACCACTCGGCCCAGAAATCGACAACCACGGGATCGCTCGACTTGATGACGTCGGCCTCGAAGCTGGCGTCGGTGACTTTGGCCGTGATTGACATAAGCGCCCTCGGACTTCGCGCGGCGCGACCGCCGCAGAGCTTTGTAGGTAGGAAGCTGTGTGGGGGCAGTCAAGCAGCCCTGGCGATCAGAATAACCGTCCGCCGTTCGGAACGGGGAGCGACGGCGCGACGAGGACCACCTCGCCGTCGCTGTCCGGAAACCCCAGCGTCAGAACCTCGGAGACGAATGGTCCAATCTGCCGGGGAGCGAAATTGACCACCGCGGCGACCTGCCGGCCGACGAGCGCCGTGGGCCGATAGTGGCGGGTGATCTGGGCCGAGGACTTCTTTGTGCCGATCGCCGGGCCGAAATCGATGACGAGCTTGAACGCCGGCTTTCGCGCCTCGGGGAATTCCTCGGCGGCGACGATGGTCCCGACGCGGATGTCGACCTTGAGAAAAGAATTGAAGGGAATTCTCGGCGTCAATTCTTCTGTCTGCGGCATCTGCGATCGCTCTTTCCGTTTCCCGCGCCGCCGAGCTCTCGCCCGTCGGCGCGACCGCGGTCAAGGGTCCCGCCGCTATCCCGCTGCTCGAGAGGGCTTGACACATCCCATGCCGCCGCCCTAGCCGAGCCCGCAGATGAACATGCAGCAACCGGCGCGGGACGTTCGGCAGATCGAGGGACTCGGCGAGATCGCTGATCGGTACGATGCGATTCTCTGCGACATCTGGGGCGTCCTGCACAACGGCGTGGCGTCATTCGCGCCGGCATCGGAGGCGTTGACGGCGTTTCGCCGGCGCGGCGGCGCGGTGATCCTGATCAGCAACGCGCCCCGGCCGTCCGCGCCGATCCATCGCCAGCTCCTGAAGCTCGGCGTCGCCCCGGGCGCTTTCGACGCGATCGCTACGTCGGGCGACGTGACGGTCGGCCTGGTTGCGGAGCGGATCGACGATCCTGTCCTGCATATCGGACCTTCGCGCGATCTGAGCCTGTTCGACGCAGCGGCAGAGGCTTCCGGCCGCGCGCCGCATCTCGTTCCCCTCGCGGAGGCGCGCTACGCGCTTTGCACCGGGCTCAGGGACGATGTGACCGAGACGGTCGACGACTACCAGGCGGAACTCGGCGTCATGGCGACTCGCAAGCTGACCATGATCTGCGCCAATCCGGACATCGTCATTCATCGCGGCGACGTCCTCATCTACTGCGCCGGGGCGCTGGCGCGCCGATACGAAGAGCTCGGCGGCTCGGTCGTCTACGCCGGCAAGCCGCACGGGCCGATCTACAGCCGCGCGCTGGCGCTGGCGGCGCGTGCGCGCGGGGCGCCGCTCGACCGGCGGCGCGTGCTCGCGATCGGCGACGGCATGAAGACGGATATCGCCGGCGCGGCCGCAGCCGGCCTCGACGCCCTCTTTGTGACCCACGGAATTCACCGGGCGGCGCTGCATCGGGACGATCCCAGCCGTCCAGCCGATCCGCTCGAACTCAGGCGTCTTTGCGCTGAATATGCGCTCTGGCCGGTCGCGGCGATGGCGGAACTGAGGGGATAGGCAGTCCGTCGCAATCGGATTGGCGAGCCGCGCACCATGCAGAGGCCGATGTTCCAGACCCTCTATTTCGAAGACCTCGCCGTCGGCATGCGCGAGACGATCAGCAAGACGGTCGAGAACGAGGACGTCATC
This sequence comes from uncultured Alphaproteobacteria bacterium, assembly GCA_963772555.1. GTDB lineage: Bacteria > Pseudomonadota > Alphaproteobacteria > Rhizobiales > Beijerinckiaceae > Roseiarcus. Next base: position 81,312 of record CAVYXQ010000011.1, read on the forward strand.
GGCTTCGCTGAGCTATCCGGCGATCATAACCCAATCCACCTCTCGGAGCATTTCGCCCGCAAGACCAGGTTCGGCCACCGGATCGTGCACGGGCTCTACACCGCAAGCCTGATTTCGGCCGTCATCGGCATGCGGCTGCCCGGGCCGGGCTCGGTGTATATTTCGCAGACCCTCAACTTTCTGGGGCCGGTCAAGATCGGCGATATCGTCGACGTCAGCGTCGAAGTCGTCGAACTGATCGAAAAGGGCCGCAGGGTTCGCCTGCTTTGCGAATGCCGCGTCGCGGGCGAGGTCGTTCTCGAGGGCTACGGCGTGCTCAGCGTTCCGCCGGCGAAAGCAAGACCGGCGACGGCTTGACCCTCTGGGGAAGGCGGGGCAGTTTCCGCACCCCGCGACGCCCGGATGAAGCGTCTCGAGCCCGAGGATCGGCGGATGCAATGACCAGCGGCTTCGTGGTCGCGAGAGACCCGGTGCGGCCGCCCGCCGGACTCGAGGGGGCCGTCTACGCGATCGGCAACTTCGACGGCCTGCATCTCGGGCATCAGGCCGTCATCAGGCGCGCGGTGGCCTTGGCCCGGGAGCGGCAAGCGCCGAGCGCGCTTCTCACATTCGAGCCCCATCCTGCCGACTTTTTTGCCGGTCGGTCGGTCGCTTTCCGTCTCACGCCCACCGACATCAAGGCCAACCTCTGCGCCGGGCTCGGTATGTCGGGCGCGGTTGTCCTGACGTTCGACGCCGGGCTCGCCGGCCTCACGGCGGCAGAGTTCGTGGACAAGATTCTCGTGCGCCGGCTCGGCGTCGGCGCCGTCGTGGTCGGGTGGGACTTTCATTTCGGCAAGGGGCGAACGGGCAGCCCTTCGCTCCTCGCCGAGGCCGGCCAGCGCTATGGATTTGCGGTCGACATCGTCGCCAAGGTCGCGGAAGGGGCGGGCGAGTCGGCTGACGTCGTCTCCTCGACGGCGATCCGCCGCGCCCTCGAACAGGGCGATGTGGAAACCGCGGCACGCGGTCTCGGCCGCCCCTACGCCGTCGCGGGCCGCGTCGTCTCCGGCCAGCGGGTCGGCCGAACGCTCGGTGTGCCCACCGCCAATATCGCGCTCGAGCCGACCAACCGTCTGGCGCATGGGGTTTACGCGGTCAGGGTGCGGATCGACGGCGAAATCTATCCGGCTGTCGCCAGTTTCGGGGTCCGGCCGACCGTTGACAACGGTCCGCCGCTCCTCGAAGTCCATCTCCTCGACTTTGGCGGCGATCTCTACGGACGAGACATCGAGGTCGAATTCATTGAGCGCATTCGCGAGGAGCGCAAGTTCGATACGCTTCCCCTGCTGGTCACGGAAATGCAACGCGACAAGGAGAAAGCCAGGGCGATTCTGGCCGGGAAACCCTGACGGCGGATTTGGCGTTTCCAGCCAAATCCCTTAATGCCCTCGCAAACCCGCTCAAGCCGAACTCGAACTCACGCCCATGACCGACGCGCCAGTGACTGGCCTCGACTATTCGCAGACGCTCTTTTTGCCGAAGACCGATTTCCCCATGCGGGCCGGCCTCCCGCAGAAGGAGCCGGAGATTCTCGCCCGCTGGGAGCGCGAGAATCTCTATGGCGCGCTGAGGGAGAGCGGCAGGGGGCGGCCAAAGTTCGTTTTGCACGACGGTCCGCCCTACGCCAACGGCCACGTTCACATCGGCACCGCCCTCAACAAGATCCTTAAGGATATGGTCGTGCGCTCGCATCAGATGGCGGGCAGGGAGTCGAACTACGTCCCCGGGTGGGACTGCCACGGCCTGCCGATCGAGTGGAAAGTCGAAGAGGAATTCTATCTCAGCAAGGGCAGGGCGAAGCCCGACTTTTCCGATCCCCAGGCGATCATCGCCTTCCGCAGGGAATGCCGCGCCTTTGCCGAGCGCTGGCTCTCGGTGCAGCGGCAGGAATTCAAGCGGCTCGGCGTCGTCGGCGACTGGGACCATCCCTATACGACCATGAGCTATCCCGCCGAGGCGCAGATCGTCCGGGAGATCTTCAAGTTCGTCGGCAATGGTCTCCTCTACCGCGGCTCAAAGCCGGTGATGTGGAGCGTCGTCGAGAAGACGGCGCTGGCCGAGGCCGAGATCGAATACGAGGAGCATACGAGCGACACGATCTACGCCGCCTTCCCGGTCGAGGGCGAAGACGCGTCGATCGTCATCTGGACGACGACCCCGTGGACGATTCCGGGCAATCGCGCCATCGCCTTTTCCCGCCGGATCGCCTACGGGCGCTACCGTGTGACCGAGGCCCCAACCGACAATTGGGCCAGGCCCGGCTCGACTTACATCGTCGCGCAATCGCTCGCGGACAGCCTCTTCAAAGCCGCCAGAGTCGCGCGCTACGAATTCCTCAGCCCGGTCGACGGCGACGCTTTGGCGGAGATGGTCTGCGCTCATCCGCTCCACGCCCATGGCTATGGCTTCGTCGTCCCGTTGCTCGAGGGCGACCACGTCTCCGACGACGCCGGAACCGGCTTCGTCCATACGGCGCCGGGCCACGGCCGGGAGGACTTCGAGCTCTGGTCGGCGAACGGCCGCCGGCTCGCCGGGCGCGGCATCGACACGCGGATCCCCTATACGGTCGACGAGAACGGCGCCTTTACCTTCGAATCGCCCGGCTTCGAGGGCCTTCGCGTCATCACCGACAAGGGCGACAAGGGAAACGCCAACGAGGCGGTGATCAAGGCGCTTCTCGAGGCCGGCGCGCTCCTCGCCCGCGGCCGCCTCAAGCATCAGTATCCGCACAGCTGGCGTTCGAAGAAGCCGCTCATCTTCCGCAACACGCCGCAATGGTTTCTCGCCATGGACCGGCCCTTCGCCAATGCGCGCGGCGGGCGGACGCTGCGCGAGATCGCGCTCGCGGCGATCGGGGAGACGCGCTGGGTCCCCGCGACCGGCGAGAACCGAATCAAGGGCATGGTGACGAGCAAGCCGGACTGGGTGCTCTCCCGCCAGCGCGCCTGGGGCGTTCCGCTGGCGATCTTCGTGCGCAACGGCGAGGAGATCCTTCACGACGAGGAGGTCAATGCGCGCATCGCCGCGGCTTTCGAGGCGGAAGGCGCCGATTGCTGGTTCGCCGCCGGGGCGAAGGAACGCTTTCTCGGCGAGGCGCATAAGCCGGAGGACTATGAGAAGATCGACAACCTGGTCGAAGTCTGGTTCGAACTCGGGCTCGACGCACGCCTTCGTGCTCGAAGACCCGGTCCACTTTCCCGGACTGGCCGGCATCCGCCGGATCATCGACGGCGGCCGGGACCAGGTCATGTACCTCGAGGGCTCGGACCAGCATCGCGGCTGGTTCCAGTCATCGCTGCTCGAAAGCTGCGGCACGCGCGGCCGCGCCCCCTTCGACATCGTCCTGACGCACGGCTTCACCCAGGACGAGAAGGGCCGCAAGATGTCGAAGTCGCTGGGCAACACGACTGCCCCGGAGGACGTCATTCGCGCGTCCGGCGCGGACGTCCTGCGGCTCTGGACGGGCAGCGTCGACTACACTGACGACCAGCGCATCGGCCCGGAGATCCTGAAGGTCGTCGGCGACAATTACCGTAAGCTGCGCAACACCCTCCGCTGGATGCTGGGGACGCTCGCGCATCACGAGAAGGGCGATGAGGTCGATCTTGGGCCGATGAGCGACCTCGATAGGCTGATGCTGCACAAGCTCGCCGAGCTCGACGGCAGGGTCCGCGAGGCCTACGCCAATTTCGATTTCGCCCGGGTCGTCGCCGCGCTGACGGCCTACATGAACGCCGATCTTTCCGCCTTCTATTTCGACATCCGCAAGGACGCGCTCTATTGCGACCCGCCGTCGAGCCTCAAGCGCCGCGGCGCGCTTCAGGCGTTCGAGCAGATTTTCCGCGCGACGACCCTCTGGCTCGCGCCGATTCTCGTCTTCACCGCGGAAGAGGCGTGGCTCGCGCGCGACCCGGCCAGCCGTTCGGTGCATCTGGAACAGTTCCCCGACATCCCGGCGGAGTGGCGCGACGATCGGCTGGCGAAACGGTGGGAGACGATCCGGGCGCTGCGCCTCGCTGTCACCGGAGCCCTTGAGATCGCCCGCGCCGAGAAGGCGATCGGCTCGTCGCTCGAGGCCGCGCCGCGGATCTATCTGACGCGGCCCGAGCATATCGCGGCGCTCGAGGGCGTCGACTTTGCCGAAGTCTGCATCACCTCGGACATCGTAATCGAGACCACGCCCCCGCCGGACAGCGCGTTCCGGCTGCCGGAACTCCCCGACGTCGCCGTCGTCGTGGAACGGGCGTCGGGGGTCAAATGCGCCCGCTCCTGGCGCTATTTCGATCCGGCGACGGCCGACCCCGAGTTCCCCGACGTGACCCCGCGCGACGCGGCGGCGCTGCGCGAGCTCAAGGCGCTGGGCCGGCTGCGGTGACGGCGCGCGGCTTCGGTCTCCTCGTCGCGCTTGCCGTCCTGGGGGCGGATCAGGCGGCGAAGTTCGCCGTGCTCGACGGTTCGGTCGGCGCGAGTCCGGCGCCGGTTCCGCTCGCGCCGTTTCTCGATCTGGCGCTGCGCTGGAACCGCGGCATCTCGTTCAGCCTGTTCTCGCAGCGCTCCGACCTTGGCGAGACCGCCCTCATCGGCCTGACGCTCGCGGCGACCGTGCTGCTCGGCCTGTGGTTGTGGCGCAGCCGCTCGGCGCTGACCGCGGCGGGCCTCGGCGCGATCATCGGCGGCGCGCTCGGCAATGCGGTCGACCGCATGCTGCACGGCGCCGTCGTCGACTATCTGGATCTGCACGCCTTCGGCCGCCACTTCTTCGTCTTCAATCTTGCAGACGCCGCCATCAATGTCGGCGTCGCCCTCCTCCTGATCGATCTCGTCTTCGGCGCGCCGGCTTCGAGCCGTCGCGAAGCGCCCGCGTCGGCGCCGAGGCCCAACTGACGCTTTCGGCATTGGGAACGCAGCGAAACCCCGGCCCACGCCCTTCTTCGCGCCTTGGCGGTGAAAACCACGAAGGACACGAAAAGGAGCACGAAGACCCCCTGGAATTCCTCGGCGGCTGAACCGCGGCGTCACGGCCTGCGTATGCAGAGCGACCCGCACGCATCGAATTTGCGGGCGTCAGCTTGAGCGCAGGGAAAATGACCCGGCGGAAACGAAACCGAGGCGAACGCGGCCATGAAGATCGAACTGACTGCCTACGCGACGACGCTCGCCGCGTTCCTTGCTATCGACTTCATCTGGCTTAGCGCGACCGGCGACCGGCTCTACCGGCCGATCCTCAAGGACATTCTGATCGATGGATTCCGGCCGGCGCCGGCGATCCTGTTCTACCTCGTCTATGTCGCGGGGCTGGTCTATTTCGCCGTGCGCCCCGGCGCCCTGGCGGAGTCCTGGCGTATGGCGCTCATCGACGGCGCCATCTTCGGCTTCTGCGCCTACGCGACCTACGACCTCACCAATCAGGCGACGCTGCGGAACTGGTCGACGACGCTGACCCTCGCCGATCTCGCCTGGGGCACAATTCTCTCGGCGACCGCCGCCGCGATCGGCGCCGCCGCGACGAGGGCGCTCGTCGGCGGCCAATAGGCCGCCGATCGGGCTTGCTTGCGCACGGCGGGGCGGCTAGTTAGGCCGCGCGTCGCTGGGATACGTGCCGAATGAGAAAAGTCTACGCCAACGCGGATGAGGCGCTCGCCGGCTCGGTCAGGGACGGCATGATGATCATGGCCGGCGGCTTCGGCCTCTGCGGCATCCCCGAGATCCTGATCGAAGCCCTGCGCCGAACGGGGGCCAAGAATCTCACCGTCGTCTCCAACAACGCCGGCGTCGACGGCATCGGCCTCGGCGTCCTGCTCGAGACCGGCCAGATCAAGAAGATGATCTCGAGCTACGTCGGCGAGAACAAGATCTTCGCCAACCTCTATCTCTCGGGCAAGCTCGAGCTCGAGTTCAATCCGCAGGGCACGCTGGCCGAGCGCATCCGCGCCGGGGGCGCCGGCGTTCCCGCCTTCTTCACCCGCACCGGGGTCGGCACCATCGTCGCCGAGGGCAAGGAGATCCGCGATTTCAACAACGAGGCCTATCTCATGGAGACCGGGCTCATCGCCGACATTTCCCTCGTGCACGCCTGGAAGGGCGACACCGAGGGCAATCTCGTCTACCGCAAGACGGCGCGGAACTTCAATCCGGTGATGGCGACGGCCGGGCGGCTCACCATCGCCGAGGTCGAGCATCTGGTCGAGCCTGGCGAGATCGATCCCGACCACATCGTCACCCCCGGGATCTACGTGCAGCGCATCGTTCACATCCCCGGCGCGGCGAAGCGCATCGAGCAGCGGACGACGCGCAAGCGCGACGCGGCCTGATCCTTAGGAGACGCCCCATGCCCTGGACCCGCGACCAAATGGCGGCGCGCGCCGCCAAGGAACTCAAGGACGGCTTCTACGTCAATCTCGGCATCGGCATTCCGACGCTGGTGTCGAACTATATTCCCGAAGGCATGAGCGTGCAGCTGCAGAGCGAGAACGGCATGCTCGGCATGGGTCCGTTCCCCTTCGAGGGCGAGGAGGACCCGGACCTGATCAACGCGGGCAAGCAGACCGTCACGCAGCTGCCGACGACGAGCTTCTTCTCCAGCGCCGATTCCTTCGCCATGATCCGCGGCGGCCACATCGATCTGGCCATTCTCGGAGCCATGCAGGTGTCGGAGACCGGCGATCTGGCGAACTGGATGATCCCGGGCAAGATGGTCAAGGGCATGGGCGGGGCGATGGACCTCGTCGCCGGCGTCAAGCGCATCGTCGTGGTGATGGAGCACGCGGCCAAGGACGGGCCGAAGCTCCTGCATCATTGCACGCTGCCCCTGACGGGCGCCAAGGTCGTCGATCTCGTCATCACCGACCTCGGCGTCTTCGCCATCGACAAGCACGGCTATCGCGGCATGGCGCTCATCGAATTGGCGCCGGGCGTTACGCTCGACGACGTCGCCGCCAAGACCGAGGCAAGCTACCGCGTCGCGTTGAACTGAAATTTGATCGAACGTCGCCGCCCTTGCGAAAGCGGGGTCCAGCGCCCTGCCGCAGATCACGTAAAGGGCGCGCTCGGGCTGGAGAGGCCTGTGCCGGCGATCTGGATCTCCGCTTTCGGCGGGGATGACAATGAGAAGCGTGACCGCTTGAAAGTTACCGGGCGGGCCGCCCGGTCGACGCCCGCAGCCACGGCCGCGGGCCTGCCGCGGTTTCGTCGCCGGCGCTGCTTGGCTGATAGTGGATCGCCGGGCCAGGCAGACGGCCGTCTTTGAGCGCCTGCAGGGTCGGCGCGTTGGTCACCTCGAAGGAATCGAAGCCGCAGCGCAACATGAGCGGGATTTCGTCGATCAGCACGTCGCCGACGGCACGCAATTCGCCGCGAAAGCCCAAGCGGTCGCGCAAGAGCCGGGCGTAGGAGAAGGCGCGGCCGTCGGCGAATTTGGCGAAAGCCAGCGCGATCAGCGGCCCGTCGGCGAGATCGGCGAGATGCGCCTGGGCGTCGGCGCCCGCCTCGAGCGCGACGCCGACCGGCGCCGGCCGGTCCTTCAGCGCCTCGCGCTCGGCGAGCCAGCGCTTCAGCGAAACCACGATCTGCCCGTCCTCCGGGATCGGCGCTTCGTCGGCGAGAACGGTCCACGCCTCTTCGACGAAGCCGCCGCGTCGCCAGAGCGGCATCAGATGTCCGCTCCCGCGTCGAGCGCTCCGACATGGATGCCGCATTCGGTCTTGCCGCGGCCGCGCCAGCGGCCGGCCCGCTCGTCCTCGCCCGGCCGGACCGCGCTCGTGCAGGGCAGGCAGCCGATCGAGGGGAAGCCCTTGGCGACGAGCGGATGGCGCGGCAGTCCGGCCTCGGCGATATAGGCCAGCACGTCGCTGGCGCTCCAGCCGACCAGAGGATTGACCTTGACCCGGTCGCCTTCGGCCTCGAACAGCGGCAGCGTCGCGCGCTCGGCGCTCTGGAAGCCTTTGCGGCCGGTGATCCAGGCGTCATAGCCGGCAATCGCCTCGGCGAGCGGGCGAACCTTGCGGATCTCGCAGCAGCGGTCGGGATCGCCGGCGAAGAGAAACTTCTCCGGGTCCTCCGCGGCGATCGTCCCGGCGTCCGGCTCAGCGACGATCACGTTCGTCAGGCCGAGCCGCGCGCAAAGCTCGTCGCGATAGGCGAGCGTCTCGGGAAAATGCTGGCCGGTATCGACGAAGATGACGGGCACATGCCTGTCGATGCGCGAGGCCATGTGCAGGAGCGCCGCGGCGTCGGCGCCGAAGCTCGAGACGAGCGCCACGCGGCCGGGGTAGAGGTCCTCGATCACCAGCCGCATCAGCGAGCTCGCCTTCAGGCGGGCGAAGCGGCTTTCGAGCCGCGACGCGGCGATCTGGTCGCCGAACAGCTTGACGTCATGCGCGCTCATCTAGATGTCCGATCCGGCGCTTCGCTCGTAGAGCGCTTCCTTGAACGGCGCGAGGCCGACGCGGCGAAAGGCGTCGAGGAACGTCTCGTCGTCGCCCTGCCTCAGCTCCATGTAGGTCTGAACGATCGTCTCGACCGCCCCGACGATATTCTCCGAACTGAAGCCGGGGCCGGTGATCTGGCCGATCGCCGCCTGTTCGTCGGCGGAGCCGCCCAGCGTGATCTGGTAGGTCTCCTCGCCGGCGCGCTCGAGCCCGAGGATGCCGATGTGGCCGACATGGTGGTGGCCGCAGGCGTTGATGCAGCCGGAGATCTTGATCTTCAACGGGCCGATGCTCTTCGCTCGCGCGCCGTCGCCGAATTTCTCGGCGATGCGCTGGGCGACCGGAATCGAGCGCGCGGTCGCGAGCGCGCAATAGTCGAGCCCAGGGCAGGCGATGATGTCGCTGATCGTCCCGGCGTTCGGGGTGGCGAGATTAACCGAAGCGAGGCGGTCGTAGACCGCCGGCAGGTCGTCCAGCGCGACATGCGGCAGGATCAGGTTCTGCTCGTGCGAGACGCGGATCTCGTCGTGCGAATAGTCCTCGGCGAGATCGGCGACGGCGTCCATCTGGTCGGCGCTGGCGTCGCCCGGGGGAGCGCCGATGGCTTTCAGCGAGACGGTGACGACGACATAGCCCGGCGTCTTGTGGGGGACAACGTTGGAGGCAAAGAAGCTGGCGAAGCGCTGGTCCTTGCCCTTGCGGCGCTCGACCCGGTCGCTGACCGGCTTCTTCGGCTCGAGCTCGGGCGGGGCGAAGAACCCGACGACGCGGGCGACTTCCTCCGGCGGCAGATCGAGCGCCGCCGGGTCGCGCGCCGCGAATTCGGTCTCGATTTCCTGGCGCAGCGTCTCGAGGCTCTTCTCGTGCAGGAGAATCTTGATCCGCGCCTTGAACTTGTTGTCGCGCCGGCCTTCGAGATTATAGACGCGCAGGATCGCCTCGACATAGGCGAGGAGATCGCGCTCGGGCAGGAACTCGCGCACCTTGCGGCCGATGAACGGGGTCCGCCCGAGGCCGCCGCCGACATAGACGGCAAAGCCGATCTCGCCCTTGTCGTCCTTGACGACCTGCAGGCCGATGTCGTGCGCCTGGACCACCGCGCGGTCGTGGGCCGCGCCGTTGATGGCGATCTTGAACTTGCGCGGCAGGAACGAGAATTCCGGATGGAGCGACGACCATTGCCGCAGGATCTCGGCATAGGGTCGTGGGTCGGCGATCTCGTCGTGCGCGACGCCGGCGTAGTGATCGGCGGTGATGTTGCGGATGCAGTTGCCGGACGTCTGGATCGCGTGCATCTCGACGCTGGAAAGCTCGGCCAGGATATCGGGCGTGTCCTTCAGCGCCGGCCAGTTGAACTGGATGTTCTGCCGGGTGGTGAAGTGCCCGTAGCCGCGGTCGTAGGTGCGGGCGATCTCGGCGAGCTTGCGCACCTGGCGCGAGTTCACTGTGCCGTAGGGCACCGCGATCCGGAGCATATAGGAATGGAGCTGTAGATAGAGCCCGTTCATCAGCCGATGCGGCCGGAACTGCTCCTCGGTCAGTTCGCCGGAAAGCCGGCGCGCCACCTGGTCGCGGAACTGCTCCACGCGCGCGGCGACGAAGGCGGCATCGAAATCGTCATAGCGATACATGTTCGGCCTCCACCACCGCCGTCGGGCCGGTATGCGGCGCGAGCCCGTGCGCCTGCTTGCCGAGATCGCGCCGGTTGGTCGGCCCGGCGGCGCGGATCGCCTCGCGCAAAGCCTTCGGCGCGACGCCGCCGTTGCGGAGCTCGACCAGGACCGCATAGGGCTCGACGACGAGATTATCCGCTTCATCCTCTTTGGCGCGGGCGAGCGCCGCGGCGGTCGCCGCCGCGTCCGGCCGTACCGCCGCGCGATTGAAGTCCTCGCTCCAGCCGTCGTCGGTTGTCTGAAAAACGACGACGCCATCCGCAAGTCGGTTGGCGGTGATAACATCGGGCATGCGGATTCACTCGACGGACGCCCTCGGCATCCCGTTGGAGAGCATATCTAGCATATTACACGACGAAAATCTATAAGATATTTTGTATAACACGCACTACACGCATATTATGGGCGACAATAGGTCCAGAACTCGCCGCGTTCCGGATCAAGGCCGGGACTCTCCTCTAGCAGGGCAAGGCGGCCGAGGCCCGCTCGCTTAGTAATTCGCCGCCAGATAGTCCGCGATCGCCTCCACGTCCGAAGGATCGATCGGCGCCTTGTAGACCTTGATCATCTTCCGCGCCTCGGCCTCCCAAAAAGCCTTTCCCATGTTCGCCGGCTGGGTGCCGATGTAGTCGGCGGAATGGCAGGCGAGGCAGACGCCCGCCGTCTCGGCTCCTGGACCCGGCTTCAAGTCGGCCGTCTCATTTGGCAGCTCATAAGTCAAAGGATTGGCCGCCGCCGGAGTCGCGAGGATGACAAGCGGGGCGAGGGAAACGAACACGAGGCGGCAGGTCATGGGCCTTCTTCTCACGCCGCTGTCACGAAGGTGACTTCAACGACATTGCGCATATAACCCGACGGGTTCCACAGAGGTTCGAGCGGCTGCGACTGGCCGATGCGATTGGTCGCGCGAACCATCAGCCGATGCTTGCCGGGGGCCAGCGTCAGACTGGCCTTCCACGCGCGGAACGAATACTTGCCGAGGTCTTTGCTGAGCGTCGCATCGATCCATGTCTGGCCGCCGTCCGGGGAGATGACGACGTCCGAAATCCCGAAGCCTCCGTCGAAGGCGATGCCGCGCAGCTCGAGGTCCGCGTTCGCTTTGACTGTGGCGCCGTCGGCGATGCTGGTCAGGAAGGAGCGGACATCGTACCGGCCGATCGGCACCGTGCTCGAGGGCGCCTGGCCTGGCTCCGTGCAGGCGCAGGCGTTATTGGGGATGCGGTAGGCCGTCTTCATCCAGAAGTTGTCGAGCGCCGCGTCGAGCACGACGATCTTGGCGAGATGCTTCATCCAATAGGTGCCATAATAGCCGGGAACGACCAGCCGGATCGGAAAACCATTCAGCCAGGGAAGGTCTTGCCCGTTCATCGCGTAGGCGACCATCACGTCGCCGTCGAGGGCGTGGTCGAGATCGAGCGCCTTGACGAAAGCGGGGGTCTCCGGAAGGACCGGCCCGTCGAGCCCCTTGAAGGAAACCTGCACGGCGCCGGCCTGGAGCCCGGCCTTGGCCAGGAGCGCTTTCAGGGGCACGCCTTTCCAGCGCGCGTTGCCCATCGCGCCGTTCGCGAGTTGGCCGCCGGCGACCCGTGGGTCGAAAAAGCCGCGGCTGTTGCCGGAGCATTGGTTGACGGCAACCAGTTCGACGGGCTCGAAGCCGGACTTCAAGTCGGCGAGCGAGAGCGACAACGGGTTGTCGACCTTGCCTGCGACGTTGAGCCGGAACGTTTCCGGATCGATGCTCAGCGGGATATTGGCCAGGTGATAGCGCACGAAGAATGCATCGTTCGGGGTGATGATCCCCTCGTCGAAGACGCTGAACGGCGTTTCCAATTGCGGCGGGCGAGCCGTCAGGACGATGAGGGGACGTTTGCCCGGATAGGCGACCAGGGGCCGCTCGCCATTGCCGATCGGAAGAGAAACCTTCTCGGCCGCCTCGGCGAAAGCGTATTTGCCGGCCCCTGCAATTGCGACGCCCGCTGCAAAAGCGGACCCCAGCGCCTCCCGCCGGTTGAGCATGCAATCCTCCCACACATTTGCGGTTTCGAATGCGTTTGTCGCAAGGCGACACGGTTCGCAAGCGCCAAACCCGGTACTAATTTCGCGCTGCCGCTACCGCACGACCGTCAGCCGCTTCGCCGCCCGCGTCAAGCCGGTGTAGAGCCACCTGGCGCGGTGGTCGCGGAAGGCGTGGCTCTCGTCGAACAGCATCACGCTGTCCCACTGCGATCCCTGCGCCTTGTGGACGGTCAGCGCATAGCCGTAGTCGAATTCGTCCGACTCGCGCCGGAGCGGATAGGCGAGGTCGCCTTCCGTCCCCTCGAAGAACTGCTTCAGGACCGCGACCTTGACCGGGCCGCGCGCCCCCTCGTCTTCGGAGCGCACGGTCAGCCGGACGAAATCCTTGCGCACGCCGCCCAGCGCCTCGACCCGCCACAGACCGCCGTTGATCAGGCCCTTCGTCCGGTCGTTGCGCAGGCAGACGAGCCTGTCGCCCTCGACCGGCAGCGGCCCGGCAAAGCCGTTGAGCTCGCGCAGGCGCTGGTTGAAGGCGCGCCGCGTCCGGTTGACCCCGACCAGCACCTGGTCGGCGGCCATGACCTGGGCGGCGTCGATCGCCGAGCGCGGCACGATCCGCGTCTCGCCATAGGCGCCGTGGGTCAGTTCGCCGCCCGAGCGCACGGTCGCGGACAGCCGGATGATCGGATTGTCGGCCGCCTGCCGATGGATCTCGGTCAGCATCACGTCGGGTGGGCTTTCGGTGAAATAGCCGCCGCCCTTGACCGGGGGCAATTGGAACGGGTCGCCGAGCACCAGGATCGGCTTGCCGAACGACAGGAGGTCGCGCGCTAGCTCGGCGTCGACCATCGAGCATTCGTCGATGACGATGAGGCCGGCGCGCGACGCCGGGCCGTCGGCGTTGAGCGTGAAGGTCGGCGCGCCTTCCGCGCCCTCGCTGGCGCGATAGATGAGCGCATGGATCGTCGTCGCGCCGGCGCAGCCGTTGGCGCGCATGACCATCGCGGCTTTTCCGGTGAAGGCGGCGAAGGCGGTGTATCCCTCGGCGCCCTTGGCGACATGGCGCGCCAGCGTCGTCTTGCCGACCCCGGCGTAGCCGAAGAGGCGGAAGACCTGCGGCTCGCCGGCCTTCAGCCAGCGTCCGACCTTGTCGATCGCCTCCAATTGCTCCCGCGACCATTCGCGTCCGATCGGCCGTGCGGGCGCCCGCGCCGGCTCTGGCGCCGCGGGCGCGGGCGCGGCTTCCGGCTTGACCCTTTTCGGCTCGGCGACGGCGCCGCAGCGCACGCAGGTCGGCGGCTTGCGGCCGAGATCGTAGTATTTGGCCCCGCAGGCCAGGCACTGACGCTTCGTTCCCAGCCTCTCGCCGCTCGCCAGCCGCCTTTTTGCCAAATTTCGCTCGTCCTTCGGCGATCGGGTCCCGCGAATCAACGGATGGTTCAGGAATTCAGCGCAGCATCCTATCAGAATTAAGGAAAGAAGCGCGACGGCGGCGGCGGGCCGGCGGCCCCGGCGGCCTTGAACGGACGGGCCTCGGACCCATATCCCTTCCGTCGGGCGCCCGATCAACCGGAGCCTGGGCGAAAGATGATAGCAACGAGGCCTCAAGGCGCTTCTTATCGAAGGCTTTGGGTCGCCGAAGCGCCTGAAAGGGGCTTCGTACATGGTGCGCGTGACGGCGTTGAGTTCTCCGTTCCTGCTCGGCTTCGACGACATCGAGCGTGCGCTCGACAAGGTGTCGAAGACGGCCTCGGACGGCTATCCTCCTTACAACATCGAGCGAATCGCCGCGTCGGGCGCCGATCCGGAAAAGTTACGGATCACCCTTGCTGTTGCGGGGTTCTCGCAAGACCAGATCGAGGTCACGGTCGAGGAGAACCAGCTGACGATCCGCGGCAGGCATCAGGAGGAGAGACCGCGCGACTATCTGCACCGCGGCATCGCGGCGCGCCAGTTTCAGCGCAGCTTCCTGCTCGCCGAAGGCATGCAGGTCATGGGCGCCGACCTTCGCCAGGGGTTGCTCATGATCGATCTCGTCCGGCCGCAGCCGGAAAGGATCGTCAAGAAGATACGGGTATCGGGGCGCGATTGAGGAAAGTGCGCTCCAAAGGCGGGTCGACGAGACCGCCCGAAAAGGAGAGATGCGATGACCACCGCAACGGACAAGGCCACGGAAACAGACAAGGCCATGGCGCTGACGCCGCAGGAGTTCGCCCATCTGGGCGACGGCGCGCTCGCCTATGTGAGGACGATCAACTCCGAGGACGTGTCGCGTCTCTTTCCCCAGGCGCCGCCGCTTCGGCCGGGCGTGCAATTGTTCGCGCTGCTCGGCGCCGACGGCTCGCCGATCATGCTGACCAACTCGAAGGACGCCGCGATCGCCAACGCCTGGGAGCACCAGCTGCAGACCGTCAGCCTGCATTGAACTTGACCCTCTCGGGGAAAGCCGGCGCCCGCGTGTCGGCGGCGGGGAGAATCAGTTAAAGAGGGCGGTCCGGACTTAAGAGGATCGCCCGATGCGGGCCTATCTCGATCTCATGCGCGAGGCGCTCGAGCACGGCGCGGTCAAGCCCGACCGGACCGGCACGGGCGTTCGCTCGCTGTTTGGCCGGCAGATCCGCTTCGACCTCGCAGCGGGCTTTCCGCTCGTCACCACCAAGCGGCTGCACCTGAAGTCGATCGTGCGCGAGCTCGTCTGGTTTCTCAGGGGCGAGACCAACATCGGCTATCTCAAGGCGCATGGCGTGTCGATCTGGAACGAATGGGCCGATGCGAACGGCGATCTCGGCCCTGTCTACGGCAAGCAGTGGCGCGCCTGGGAGGGGCCGGGCGGGCGCGTTTACGATCAGATTGACTGGGTTCTCAAGGAGATCCGCCGCGATCCGGATTCGCGCCGCCTCATCGTCTCGGCCTGGAACGTGGCCGAGATCGAACGGATGAAGCTCGCGCCCTGCCACTGCCTGTTCCAGTTCTACGTGAGCCATGGGCGCCTGTCGTGCCAGCTCTATCAGCGGTCGGCCGACATCTTTCTCGGCGTGCCGTTCAACATCGCCAGCTACGCCCTCCTGACCCATCTCATCGCGCGCGAATGTGGCCTCGACGCCGGCGACTTCGTCCATACTTTCGGCGACGCCCATCTCTACCGGAACCACGAGGAACAGGCGCGCGAGCAATTGAAGCGCGAGCCGCGGCCGCTGCCGCGCCTCGTGCTCGGCGACGTCGGCTCGATCTTCGACCTCGACGCCAACTCGATCGCCTTCGAAGGCTACGACCCGTGGCCGGCGATCAAGGCGCCCGTCGCGGTGTGACGCTTGCCCCCGCCCTCACCCCAACCCTCTCCCGCAAAGCGGGAGAGGGGGCGCGAAGCGCCGGATGAGGGCGAGGGCATGACCGCTCTTCCGCGCCTCCTCGTCGCCGCGGTCGCCCGCAACGGCGTCATCGGCGGCGGCAATCGGCTGCTCTGGCGGCTGCCCGGCGATCTCAAGCGCTTCAAGGCCCTGACCATCGGCAAGCCGCTCGTTTTAGGGCGCAAGACCTTTCAATCCATCGGCCGGCCGCTGCCTGGCCGCGAGATCATCGTCATGAGCCGCGACCAGGGCTATCAGCCCGAAGGCGCCCATGTGGCGCACAGCCTCGATGCGGCGCTGGCGCTTGCCGAGGCGCGCGCCGCGGCAATGGGCGCGGAGGCGATCGTCATCGCCGGCGGGGCCGAGGTCTACGCCGAGACGATCGCCGGCGCGGACCGCCTCTT
The DNA here is from genome assembly GCA_963772555.1 of uncultured Alphaproteobacteria bacterium. GTDB lineage: Bacteria > Pseudomonadota > Alphaproteobacteria > Rhizobiales > Beijerinckiaceae > Roseiarcus. The sequence continues at coordinate 97,220 of CAVYXQ010000011.1, forward strand.
CCTCACCGAGGTGGCGCTCGCGCCCGAGGGCGACGCCCGCTTTCCGCCGATCGATCCGGGCGCCTGGGCCGAGGTTCGGCGCGAGGCCGGCGAGCGCGGCCCGCGGGACGAAGCTGATTTCACCTTCGTCGACTACGAGCGCCGGGCCTGACCCGACAGCGGAACCTTTTGCCCCGGTCTCAGTTGCGATCATGACCTTTGGCAGCCGAGCGCCGCCGCCGGATCGGCGGTTGATTCGGCTGCCGGAATTAAGAAGCCATTCGAGGAGAAATCCCATGCTCAAGACAATCGCACTGACCGGCTTTGCCGCTTCGCTCGCTCTTGCCCCTGTCGCCGCGGTCGCCCAGGGAGCCACCGGATATGGCACCTTGGGCCCGCAAAAAGGGACGTCGACCTTCGACCGCGCGTGGAACGCGTCGCACGAGAGCAAGACCTATACCTACGAAACCGCGAACGCGGTGCGACATCACTTCTACGCGCCGCGTCATCACGTTTACCGCCACAATTGGTAGGAACAGGCGGACTTGGGTCGGCCTGCGGCGAAGGAGGTCTTGCGGCGCAAGGCTCGACCGCGCAGATTCCGGCAACCTAGAAAGACAGGAGCCAAGTGAAGGGCTACGGATGGCGCGTAGCCCGTTCCAACTCGCCGAGCGCGATGGCGCCGCTGGCGTCGAAGCGGAAAGCCTGAAAGTCATCATTGTCACAGTCAAGGCGCCGACAGCCGCGGAACGTGTTCGGCTGCCTTGATCAGCCGCGCCGCAAAGAAACCATCGAGCCCAGAACGGCGCGGATCGTCGTTCCATAATTGGCACGGCAGCGTGCGCAGTTCGCCGGCCGGCGTTAGGCACTCTGCGAGGCCGCCGATCTCCGCCGCCTCGATGGGTCCCCGCCTTACGTCCGGATTGCGCCGCGTCAGCGCGGCGATCTGGGATTCGCCTTCCTCCGGCTCGATCGAACAGGCGCAGTAGACGAGAACTCCGCCGGGCTTCGTCAGCGCGACGGCTTTGTCCAGCAGCTGCGATTGCAGCCTTGCAAGCGCCGCTAGGTCGCTCGGGCGCTTGGTCCAGGCGACGTCGGGATGGCGGCGGATGGTTCCCGTCGCAGTGCACGGGGCGTCAATGAGAACGGCGTCGAACGGCGCCGCGTCGAAGAGGAGCGCATCGGCGACCACGATCTCGGAATGCAGCCCCAGGCGGGCGAAATTGGCGGCGAGCGCCTTGAGACGTTCGGCGGAGCGGTCGACCGTCGTGACATTCGCCCCTGATGCAGCGAGTTGCGCGCTTTTTCCCCCGGGGGCGGCGCAAAGATCGACGACGCGCCAGCCCGGGCGCGGATCGAGAATCTTGACCGCAAGCGCGGCCGCCGCGTCCTGCACCCACCATTCGCCTTCGCCATAGCCTTCGAGCTCGGCCACGGGCTTATGGGTGTCGAGACGCACCGAGCCGGTCGGCAACACAATGCCCCCGAGGCGCTCGGCCCAGCCGGCGGCGCCGCTCTTGACGGTGAGGTCCAGGGTCGGCTCGAGGCGGTTGGCGGCGGCGATGGCGCGCGTCATGGTCTCGCCGTAGTTGGCGCGCCAGCGCTGGGCGAGCCAGGGCGGGGTATCGTCGTCCAGCGGATCGGAGGCCGCCAGGATCGCCTCGCGGTCGCGCGCCATCCCTCTCAGGATCGCATTCGCCAACCCGGCGAACGGGGCGCTCGCCGGGTCCGCCCGCGCCGCCTTGACCGCAAGATCCACCGCCGCATGGTCGGGCGTGTCGAGAAAGAGGATCTGCGCTGCGCTGACAATGAGGATCCATTCCAGCATGCCGCTGCGTTTGGGCCAGCCCTTGTCGAGCCGTTCCGCAAGCGCCTTGCGGATCGTGCCGAGACGGCGCAGGGCGACGGTCGCAATTGAGCGCGCCAGCAACGGATCGCGCGGATCGACGCCGGCGCCGCGCAGCGACAGGTCGGCGGCCAGCCGCTCGTCGAGCGGACGCGCCAAGTTCACCGCTTCGGCGACCGCGCGCGCCGCCGCGGCTCTGGCCGCGAGGCCAGGCACAGGCGGTTCGCGCGCCGGCCGGGGCCCGTTAAATCCGCGCTGTTGTCGAGCCAAACGAGCCTCTGTTCGAAATCATTGTCGACCCCCGCCTGGGCCAATCTATACGCGAACTCTGCGGCTGGCTTGCGTCAGGCCGCCAGCGCCGCTGCCCGAAAGGAAAGATATCCGCTGGACCAGCTAGGGTCGCGGCTGTCCCGGGTGGATGGGCGGCTTCTCGGGCCGGAGGTCCGGCGCGTAGGACAGTGGTCTCGCGACTGTCCGGACGAGAGCGGCTTTCGCGTTCGTTCCGGTTCACCCACAATCACCGACAATAACTTGCGGATTGCCAGAACGCAGTCTACAATTCCGTCATGCGGTCAAAGCCTCCCCCGTCGGCGCTGCCGCCGCGCTTGGCGGCTCCCCAATGCAAGTCATCGCCAAGGCTGTCGCCCAGGGCGCCAAGATTATTCGTTTCGCCGGGCTCGCGCGCAACCCATTGAAATCCCTCGTTTCGGACGAAGGAATCCAAGAGAATCCAAGAGAATCCAAACAGATTTGGCGATTGAAATCGACCCAAATCACGCGGAATTGAAAAAAATCCAAGCGGAATTCAACAGGTTCCGCGTGGCTTCGCCGTTGCGGTCTTATGCGCTTCTGCGCTTCCGGTCGCTTCGTGCTAGGGCTAGGCTAGCGCCTGCCATGGTCAGCCTGCCATGGCCCAGCGGTTACGGTCCCGGAGTTTGAGGAGCCATCGTGTTTCTGAATACGCCCTTGGCGAGGCGGCAATGGACAGGCCTCGACGACGAGCATCTGGCCAGCATCGGATTCGTCAACTTCGCCTGGAATGCGCTCGAGCGGAAATTTGCCTCCCTGGTCTGGGTCACCGCAGGATGGACCCAGGAGGTCGGCGACCTGGTGCTGGCCAGCATGGGAAACGTCTCGCTCGTCACGCTCTTCATCAACCTTTTGAAGCAGGAACTCAAAAAGCGCGACGATCGCCGAATCTGGGACCAGGGCAGGCAGACCGGAGCGCTGTTCGACGAGATTCGCGACGCCCGCAACGATGTGGTCCACAGCTTCTTTTATTGCGACCCAGCCGGGGGCGTCGAAGGACATTTCAAGGGGTCAGCCAGGAAGAACACCTCGGGACAGGCTGAACTGCGAACCGTGGCGATGGAGAAGAGCGACATTGAGGATCTTTGTCGCGCCATTGCGGATTGCTTCGAGTCGGTTGACGACTTGATCTTGAAAATATGGTTCCGACGCCGCTTCCTTGGTGGGGAACAGGGGGCTTCCGCGCACTTGTACGATCGAGCGGTGCATGGCTGGCAGGATCCCCCCTTCGACGTCTGTCGCTTGCAGATCTATCCCAAGAAACGGCGACGCCGGAGCGCGGCGGGCAATCGTCGACCCGAAGGCGGCGAACAGGATTTGAAAGCGCTTCTCGACCTCTCTGACGACCTCGCGCAAACCGCCTCCCTGCGCGAGGGCGGCGATGGCGCTCTCGACGAGATCGCCTCCGGACGGCCTGGGCGCATCAAGGAGCCCTGATCGGAGCCGCGAATGGCTACGGGGCAGGCGAGGGCCTTACAGCGTCATCTGCGTCTGCGTCACCAGCGCGATCAGCTTGCCGTCCTCGGTTTCGATCCGGGTCTGCCAGACCTGCGTCCGCCGGCCGCGGTGAATAAGCGTCGAGCGGCCGACGAGGACCGAGCCGACCGGGGCGCCGGCGAGGAAGTTCGTCTTGCTCTCGAGCGTCGTCGTGCCCTTGGCTTCGGCAGCCAGACTGATGAAGGCGGCCGCGCCGCCGAGCGTGTCGGCCAGGCTCATGATCGCCCCGCCATGGGCGAAGCCGCCGAGCGTGCAGAATTCCGGCTGAACCAGCATGCGCGCCTCGATGGCGTCCGACCCGGCGCTCGTGAACTCGACGCCGAGCAATTCGGCGAACGGCAACGGATGTGCTTTAACGTGTTCCAAGGGCGACATGAGGCTCGCCTCCGAAATTCAAACGATGTCGGGATTGAACAATCCCTGCATGCCCGAGGCGCGCCGGGCAAGGAAGGGAGGACAGTATGTTCAGCGAGGGTTTGTTCACGGGCAAGAAAATCCTGGTGACGGGCGGAGGAACCGGTCTCGGCAAAGGGATGGCCGAACGCCTGCTCGGCCTCGGGGCGGATATTGCGATCTGCGGGCGCCGCAAGAGCGTTTGCGACGAGACGGCCGCGGCGCTGATGAAGGCGCACGGCGGCGTCGTCAAGAGCTATGGCGTGGACATCCGCGACGCGGCGGCGGTCGATGCGATGGTCGGCGACATTTTTCGCGACGGCCCGCTGACCTCGCTCATCAACAACGCCGCGGGGAATTTCATCGCGCGGACGGAGGACCTGTCGCCGCGCGGCTTCGACGCCATCGCCAACATCGTCATGCACGGAACCTTCTATGTCACCCAGGCTGTCGGCAAGCGATGGATCGCCGGGCGTCATCGCGGCAGCGTCGTTTCGATCACGGTCACCTGGGCGCGAAACGGCGGGCCGTTCGTCGTGCCTTCGGCGATGAGCAAGGCGGCAATCCAGGCGATGACGATGTCGCTCGCCGTCGAATGGGGCCGCTACGGCATCCGCCTCAATGCAATCGCACCCGGAGAAATCCCGACCGAGGGTATGAGCAAGCGGCTTATGCCCGGCGCCGATTCGGGTCTGGGGACAGAAAGCCTCAATCCGTTTGGCCGCGTCGGGCGGATGGAGGAATTGCAGAATCTGGCGGCGTTCCTCTTGTCCGACGGCTGCGAGTACCTCACCGGGGAAACGATCGCGATGGACGGCGCGCAGGCGTTGGCCTCTGGCGGCAACTTCTATGAACTGCGCAAATGGGGCGACGCCGAATGGAAGGCGGCGCGCGAGGCGATCGAGGCGCAGAACGCGCGCGACCGGGCGCAGCGCGCCTGATCGATGGCGCTACTCCCCGCCGCGAGGTTCCTTGAGCTTGCTGAACACCGAGTTGACGTCGATGCGTTCCTCGCTTGGCTTTGGCTTGGGAACGCCGAAGACTTCAAGCTGGCTCGACGGCGACGGCGACGGCGACGGGCGGGCGGTGGTGATCTCGGCGGGGACGAGCGTCTGGCCGCGCTCCTCCTCTTTCGGACGGTCCTTGGCGGCGCGGTTGACCTCGAAGTCGAGGTCGATCTGCGAACAGAGGCCGAGCGTCACCGGGTCCATCGGCTGGAGATTGGCCGAGTTCCAGTGGGTGCGCTCGCGGATCGCCTGCAGCGTGTGCTTGGTCGTGCCGACGAGTTCGCATGATCTGCGCGTCCTTGAGCTCCGGATGATTGCGCAACAGCCACAGGACCGCATTCGGCCGGTCCTGCCGGCGCGACAGCGGGGTGTAGCGGGCGCCGCGCGACTTCTTCAACTCTGGCGTGCGGACTTTCGCGGTCGCCAGATGCAGATGGCGATGGGGATCCTGTTCGGCCGCGGCGATTTCCTCGCGGGTCAGCTGCCCGGTCGAAATCGGATCGTAGCCCTTGATTCCCGTAGCGACCTCGCCGTCGGCGATGCCCTTCACCTCCAAGGGATGCAACTTGCAGAACTCGGCGATCTGATCGAAGGTCAACGACGTGTTCTCGACCAGCCAGACGGCGGTCGCCTTCGGCATCAACGGCGCATCGCTCATGTGACCAGCTCCTTCACGGTGATCGGGCGCACAAATCCGGTCCGGGCCCGGAGGAGGCGCAGCCTCAAAACAGCAAACTCTAGGGGAGAGCCGGTTTATAGGCGCCCTGCGGCCGAATTGCAATGGTTTCAGCAAACTTGCGTCGAAGGACCGCATCTCTTGCGCCCGCCGGCGCCTGCGCGGCGCGTTTCCGGCCGACATCGAAAGCGGCAGCCGGAACTTATTCTCCGCTTATGGATTGAGGGGAACCCAGCATGGAGTCTCAGCTTATGAAATCCGCTCTTCTTGCCGCCGTGCTTGCGCTCGGCCTCGCGCCTGTTCTTTCTCCTGCTCCCGCCGAGGCGAAGGGCTGTCTGAAAGGCGCCTTGGTCGGCGGGGCCGCCGGCCACATGGTTCACCACGGCGTCATGGGCGCCATCGGCGGTTGCGTGGTCGGCCATCACATGGCGCATGAGAAGAGCAAAACCTCGGCCGAAAACCAGCATTCGTCCGCCGGTTCGGAGGGCGCCGCTCCCCAGAACAACCAATAGCCGTCGACACCTCTTTAAGCCTTGTTGTTGCGCGCCGGCTCCGACTTCGGATCGAGCGGCCAGCGTGGGCGAGCCGGGGCGTCGAGCGGGTCTTTCAAACCAAGCCTGAGCCGCTCGATGCCGGCCCAGGCGATCATCGCCCCATTGTCGGTGCAGAGCTTGTGCGGCGGAGCGATCATCGGCAAACCGGCTTCGGCGCAGAAGCGCGTCAGCGCGCCGCGGAGGGCGGCGTTTGCCGCCACGCCGCCGGCGACGACGACGGCTCGGGGAACGATGCCGAGGCGCTCCCGGAAGAGCTTGAGCCCCACGCGAGTGCGGTCCTCGACGACATCGACGATCGCCGCCTGGAACGAGGCGCACAGATCGGCGACGTCGCGCGGCCTGAGCGGAGCCGCGGCCTCGGCGGCAAGCCGCACCGCCGTCTTGAGGCCGGAGAGCGAGAAGTCGGCGTTGGGCTTGCCCATGAGCGGACGGGGCAGGGCGAATCGCTCGGGGTCGCCTTCGGCCGCCGCGGCCTCGATCGCCGGGCCTCCGGGATAAGCCAGCCCGAGCAGTTTGGCCGTCTTGTCAAACGCCTCGCCGATCGCGTCGTCCTGCGTGGCGCCGAGCCGATCGTAGTCGCCGACGCCCTTGACCGCGAGAATTTGCGTGTGCCCGCCAGAAGCCAAGAGGACGAGATAGGGGAACGCGGCGTTGCCGACCAGCCGCGCCGTCAACGCATGCGCCTCGAGATGGTTGACGGCGACGAACGGCTTTCCTGTGGCGAGCGCGAAGCCCTTGGCCGCCATCAGTCCGACCAGGATGCCGCCGATCAGTCCAGGCCCCGCAGCCGCGGCGACGCCGTCGAGGTCCTTCGCCGCCACGCCGGCGTTCAACAGCGCGCGGGCAATCAGCGAGTCGAGGATTTCAACATGGGCCCGCGCCGCGATCTCAGGCACGACGCCGCCGAAAGCCGCATGCGCCGCGATTTGGCTCATCACTTCGTCGGCAAGGATCTCGCCCGAGCCGTCCGGCCTCAAGCGCACGACTGCGGCGGCCGTCTCGTCGCAAGTCGTCTCGATGCCAAGGACCCGCATGGTTTGAATTCTCCGTTGACGAGACGATGACTATCGCCGTTCGGCCTTGGCCAGCGCCGCATCGATCACTGGCGCCAGAATGGTCCTTACCGCGAAAATCGACCCTTTGACGCTGTAATGGCCGTAGTCGACAGCCAGCATGTCCTCAGGCAAATTCGGGCCGACCAGACGACGGCAGCCGTTTGCGCCGCACAGGCTTTGCGCCTGCGACACGTATGTCACGCCCTCGCCCCAGCGCTCCTGGGCGAGGGTCCTGTCCGTTTTGAGCGAATCCGGCCGAACCCCGACAGCGGAAAACTCCGGCGCCTCGCCCCGCTCGAGGACGTCCCGTCCGACGAGGATCGGCAAAACCGGCGCCCAGGTCGGAACCTCGCCGGCAATGACGATCGAAGGCACCCCATCTTCGTGCAAGCGACGGGCGCTCGCGACAAGGGCATCGAGGTACCCTGGATAACGCCAGTTCGCCTCGTGGTCGTATTGCGAGAAATAGCCGGCGACCAGGAGAACGTCGGGCTTTAGCGCGCGAATGCGTTCGAACACCACGTCGTTGATCGCTCGGCAGCGCGGGGTGCCGGCGACGCCCTCCTCCATATCGACGCGTTCGACGAGAGGAACGCAAAAGACAGCGGTGAGCGCGAGGATGTTCGCCTTGCCCGCGTAGGTCTCGGTCAGGCCGGCGAAAAGATGGGCGGCGTGCGAGTCGCCGACGACCAGGATGGTCGGTTTGCGCGGATCGTCGGCCACCGCGCATCGGTGGCTGTCGAAGAAGCGGGTCGCTCGCTCGCGCTCCTCCGCGAGAGGATAGGCCCGTTCGTCGCGGCTGTAGAAGCACTCCATCAGCCGCTTCCCTTGCGCGCCATTGACGTCGTAGTCGAAGATCCGCGTGACGAGCGGCGGGAAACGGCCGGGAAAGCCCTTCGCATCATAGGTGATTCGGCCAACGATGCCCGTCGCCGCGAGCAGGACGGCGAGAGCGAGCGCGGTCGCATAAGGGCGACGGCGAAACAGCGCCGTGGCCGACGCCTCGATCAGCCGGTAGGTGAGGGTAGCAAGTCCCACTGCGCTAACCGACAGCGCGAGCATCACGGCCGATGTCGGAATGACGCCGGGCCACACATGCGCGAAGGCGAAGAGGGGCCAGTGCCAGAGATAGAGCGGATAGGAGATGACGCCAAAAAAGCCCGCGACTTTATTGCCGAGCGCCAACTCGCCTGGCGCCGAGCGCGGATGGGCGATGACGAGAGCGCAGCCGGCGGTCGGAATCGCGGCGCGCCAGCCCGGAAACGGCTGCGCCTCGTTCATGAGGAATAGGGCGCCGAGCATCAGCGCGATCCCGAGGCCGGCGCCGATATTGGCGGCGGTCCGCGCCGGGTAGGGGAGACGCGCGATCAAGAAGACCTCGCGATAAGCAAGGAGCGCGCCCAGGGCGAGTTCCCACGCGCGGGTCCAGGGCAGATAGAAAGCGGCGATCGGATCGATAGGCGTCAGGATGATGCAAGCCGTCAACGATACGACGAAGATGCAGACGATGACGGCCAGCAGCAGGGTTCGCCTCAGCCTGAAAAGCGCAAGCAGCAAGACCGACCACACGAGATAGAACTGTTCCTCTATGCTGAGCGACCAGAGATGCAGCAGAGGCTTCGTGGACGAATCGGCGCCGAAATAGCCGGTGACGTTGGCCAGGCGCAGGAACCAGAAGTTCACGGTGAAATAGGAGTTGCCGAGCAAAGAGCCGCCGATGTCGCGGAATTGGGTCGGGGCGGCGCGGAACCAGCCGACGAGCCAGACGAGGCTGACGACCAAGAGCATTGCCGGCAGGATGCGCCTGGCGCGCTTGGCGTAGAACATCGAAAGCGAGAAGTCGCCCGCCGCGCATTCGCTCAGGATGATGCGCGAGATGAGGAAGCCTGAAATGACGAAAAAGACATCGACGCCGGCAAAACCGCCGGGAACGAGCGCAGGGTCGGCATGAAAAGCGACGACGCCGAGCACCGCGAGCGCGCGGAGGCCATTGATGTCTTTCCTGAAACCGAGGCTCGCCCCGGCGCGCGCTGTTGCGATGTCGGGTGAGTTGAGAGCTTGATCCAATCAGGTTCCTGTCGGCGAGTGGCGATAAGCGCCGACCGGTAATGCCCGGCGGGTCCAACGGCAAGCGCCGCCTTGTCCGGCCCCGAGCCAGCGCCGATACTCTGGCTCAAATGGCCAAAGGCTCGGTTATCACGGCAAGGGTTGCGCTGTTTCGGGCCCGAGACGATTCCGCGGCGAGCGGGGCGCGATTGCAACGGCTCGGATTCTCGGTCGTTTGCGCGCCGGTCGTCGAGATCGCAACGCGTCCCTTCGCCCTGAGGAAGGCGCGCTACGATCTCGTCACAGCGACCAGCGCCAATGCCTTCTTGACCGACTCTCCGGTCGCAAACACGGCTCCGCTCTACGTCGTCGGGGCGAAGGCGGGGCGCGCCGCCGAGAGGCGCGGCTGGCGTCTTGCCGCGGCGCCGGCGGCCAACGTGGAGCGGCTGATCGAGATGCTGAAGCGCGAGATCGCGCCGGGGGCGGACGCGCTCTATCTCGCCGGGCGGGACCGCAAGGGAACGCTCGAAGCCGCGCTCGGAGCGATCTGTGATCTGGAGGTGGTCGAGACCTATGCAGCCGAAGCGCGCCACGCCTGGAGCCCAGACGAAGTCCGCGCTCTCGCTGAGTGCGCGGCCGCGCTACACTATTCGCGGCGCTCCGCCGCGCTCGCCGCGCGGCTCGCCAAGGCGTCCGGCCTCGCGACGACTTTCGCCGCGATGCGGCACGTTTGCCTCTCCCCAGACATCGCGGAAGCCCTGCGGGCGACCGGAGCCGCGGAAATCGTCGTCGCCGGCACGCCCGACGAGTCGGCCCTGTTCGCGGCTTTGGGACTGGCGCTACGCGTATTTCCTTCGCATTGACCCTCCCGTATATAAGGCGCGAACTTCTTCAGGACGCGAGGCGATGGTCGACGAGGAAAGCCAGGAGGCTGCTTCTGAACAGGCGCGAGGCGCGCCGGTCAATCGCGACAGGCGGCCAGATCCAGGGGTCATCGACGGCGAAATCGCATCCAGCGGCGCCCCGGAGCAGCCCGCGGCCGCGGAGCCAGACGCAAGCCTGTCAGATCGCCAGCCGGCGCCAGCGGTTCGAGGTTCGGGGGCTTTCCGCGCGTTCCTCGCGGGAGCGCTCGGCGGCGCCCTCATTGCGGCGCTCGCCGCCCTCGCCGGCTACCTGTTCTTCTGGCCAAGCACCAATCTCGCTGAAGCGGACGCGAGCCGGCTGGCCGCGCTCGAGGCGCAGGCGCGAACCCAGGCAACGGAAGCGCAACGCCAAGCGTCCGCCCTCGCTGGCCTCGACAAGCGTCTTGGCGCGCTGGAGGCCGCCGATCCTGCGGGCGCCCTCGCCGCTCTCGACAAGCACATTAGCGCCCTCGACGCGGCGGATGCCGCCAATGCGGCAAAGATCGCCGCGGCTCTTGAGGCCGCACAAGGGTCGGCGAGTGAGCTGAAGGAACTGAAAGAGCTGAAGGCAGAGGCGGACGCGGCGCGGAGCGCGTTTCCGGAACTGTCGGCGCGGGTCGCAAAGCTGGAAGCGAGCGAGAGCGCGCCCCAGGCGGCGGCGGTGGGCCACGAAATCTCGGATCTGGCCGGTCGTGTCGGCAAGGTGGAGGCGGCGCTGGCAGCGCCGAAGACGGAGAGCCGGGTCGCGCCGGAAGAGGCGGCGTTCGACAACTCGGCGGCGGTCGCGATCGTCGCCGCGGCGCTGCGGGACAAGCTCGGGCAGGGAGCGCCCTTCGGAACCGAACTTTCAGCCCTGCAAAACCTTGGCATTGAGCCGGAGAAGCTGGCGCCGCTGAAGGCCTTGGCCAATGGCGGCCCCACGAACGGCGCGCTTGCCGCTGCCTTTGCGACGGTCGCGCCGAAGGCGCTCGCCGGTGCCTCATCTGGCGAGAAGGGCGACGCCTGGAACCGTTTCCTAGGGCACATTCGCGGAATGGTTCAGGTGCGCGATCTGAACGAGGCGTCCGGAGACGACCCGGTCGCGCTCGTCTCGCAGATCGAGGCCGAGAGCCGGCGCGGCGATCTCGGCGCGGCGCTCGCGGCTTTCGCCAGGCTTCCGGAGCCGGCGCGGCGTGCGGCCTCGGCGTGGGCGGCCGAGGCCGGCGCGAAGCAGCAGGCGGAACAGGCGCTGCAGTCAATTCGCACGAGCGTCATCGAAAAACTGGCGGCCGGCGGCAGGTCTTGAGTCTCAGGCGCGCAGACGTTGAGAGAGCGGTGACGGCATGTTCCGGCTGTTGATTTTTCTCGCGCTGCTGGCGCTGGCCGCCTGGGGCCTGATGTGGCTTGCCGACAATCCCGGCGTCGTGACGGTCGTTTGGCGCGGCGTCGAGTACAAGGTCTCGCTGATGCTGGCGCTCGGCGTCGTTGCGGGGGTCGCCGTCGCGCTCTCCATCGTCTGGGCGGCGCTGCGTTTCGTCTTCCACATCCCCTCGCTGGTCTCGCTCGCCGCGAGGGCGCGGCGGCGCGAGAAGGGACTTCTGGCGCTCTCGCGCGGGATGATCGCAGTCGGCGCCGGCGACGCGCGCGCCGCCGCCAAGCACGCCGCGGAGGCCGGCCGATTCGTCGAGCACGAGCCGATGACGAAGCTGCTTCGCGCTCAGGCCGCGCAATTGTCCGGCGACCGGCAACGCGCCATCGCCGCCTACAACGCGATGCTGGATGATCGCGAGACGCATGGGCTCGGCTTGCGCGGCCTGCATCTCGAGGCGCGCCGCGGCGGCGACCACGAGGCCGCGCTGCACTATGCGATGCGCGCCAACGCGCATGCGCCCGCCGCCTGGGCGGGGCAAGCGGTGCTGGACGACCGCGCCCGCCGCGGCGACTGGGCGGGGGCCCTGGCGACTGTCGACTCGAACGCCGCGGCGCGCCTCATCGACCGGGCGACCGCCAATCGGTGGCGCGCCATCATCAAGACCGCGATGGCCGAAGCGTTGATGGACCGCGATCCGAAAGGCGCCCTGGGGCTTGCCCAGGAGGCCTGCCGCCTTGCGCCCACCCTCGTTCCCGCAGCGGCGATCTGCGGCCGGCTGACGGCCGCCGCGGGCGACTACCGGCGGGCGGCGAAGATGTTGGAGCGAGCCTACGCGCAGACGCCTCATCCGGACCTTGCGGCCGCCTACTTGCGGGTGCGCCAAGGCGACTCGACCGCCGACCGCCTCGCCCGCGCCCGCGCGCTGGCGCGGGTTGCGCCGAACGACCCGGAATCGATGCTGACGATCGGCAGGGCGGCGCTCGAGGCGCATGACCGCGAGGCGGCCCGCGCCGCCATCGCGCCGCTTCTCGCGTCCGATTCGGCGCATGGACGGCCGACGCGCCGGGCCTGCCTGCTCATGGCCGACATCGAGGACGCGGAGGGCCATGAGGGCGCCGTGCGCGAGTGGCTCGGCCGCGCGGCCCGTGCACCGCGCGACAAGGCGTGGGTGGCGGACGGCGTCATTACCGACCGCTGGGCCCCGGTCTCCCCGTCAGGGACGCTGGACGCCTTCGTCTGGCGCACGCCGGATGAGCGCATCGCGGCCCCATCCGAACCGCCGCGGCTTCAGCGCGAGCCTCCGCCGTCGCCGGAGATCGCCCCGCCGTCGCCCGAGAAGCCCGCGCTGCGCCCCGAGTCGCCGCCCGCGTCGCCGCCGCCCGAGCCTGCACGTCGACTTGCGGCCGCGCCCGCCTCTCTGCCGCCGCGCGCGGGGGCCATCATCGATCCGGGAACGATGGCTCCGGATGACCCCGGGCCGCAGGAGCCGGCCGCCGAGCGCGGCGATTTCCGGCTTTACGCCAGCGAATGACGCACTTGAGCAGGCATTCGAAGCGGGAGACGCTTTAAGCCATGCGGTCGTCTTCCGCGGTGGTCATCGTCGGCGCCGGCCATGCAGGGGTCCAGGCCGCCGCGAGCCTGCGCGAGGAGGGGTTCCAGGACGAGATCGTCCTTTTGTCCGACGAGACCGAGCTTCCCTATCAGCGGCCGCCGTTGTCCAAGGCCTTTCTCAAAGGCGAGATGGATATCCATGGGCTGCCGCTCAGGGCCGAGGCCTTTTTCGACGACCATCGCATCGACCTCCACCGAGGCGTTCGCGCAAGCCGGATCGATCGCGCCGGGCGCCGGCTCGAAACGAGCGGCGGCGAGGCGATCGATTATGGCCATCTGATCCTTGCGACCGGCTCGCGGCAGCGGCGGCTCGCGGCGCCGGGCGTGGATCTGCACGGCGTCTTCGGCTTGCGAACGATCGCCGACGCCATCGCCATCCGCGAGCGGCTCAGCGCCGGACTGAGGCTCGTCGTCGTCGGGGCCGGCTTCATCGGGCTCGAAATCGCCGCGACCGCCCAGGGCCGCGGGGCCGAGGTGACGGTCGTCGAGATTGCGCGGCCGATGGGACGGGCGGTCTCGCCGATCATTTCGGATTATTTCCTGAAGGCCCACTCGGCTGCCGGCATCCGCTTTCGGATTGGCCGCGGCGTCGCGGAAATCCGCGGCGTGGACACGGCCGATGCCGTGGTTCTTGCGGATGGGGAGGTCCTGCCGGCCGACATCGTCGTGGTCGGCGTCGGGGTCGTCGCGGAAGACGCGCTCGCCCGCGAGAGCATGCTCGAATGCGGGAATGGCGTCTTGGTCGACCAGCATCTGGCGACTTCGGATCCTTCCATTTCGGCGATCGGCGACTGCGCCGATTTCCCCAACGCGGCGCTCGGCGCCCGCACCCGCCTCGAATCGGTCCAGAACGCCAACGATCAGGCGCGCTGCATCGCCGCGCGTCTCGCGGGCCGGCCGGGCGCCTATGAGTCGCTCGCGTGGTTCTGGAGCGATCAAGGGGTTCACAAGCTGACGATCGCCGGCCTCGCGCACGGCGTCGACTCATGGGTTCTGCGCGGCGAACCGGAAAGCGGCGCCTTCTCGACCTTCGGCTTTCGCAATGGCAGGCTCGCGGTCGTCGAATCCGTCAATCGCGCCGCCGACCATGCGGCGGCCAAGCGCATCATCGGCACGCCGAAAACGCTGACGCCCGAGGACGCGGCGGACCCGGCCTTCGACCTGCGCGCGCTGGCGAAGCGGTAGCTCCAGACGGCGCGCAAGACCTTACAGCGAGATCTTCGCCCGGGCGGCGAGCTCGCCGACGATGCCGCGGCGGAAGGCGAGAACGCAGGCGACGAAGACGACGCCCTGGATGACGGTGACCCATTCGCCGAACTGGGCGAGATAGTTCTGCATCGCCACGACGATGAAAGCGCCGATGACGGGCCCGTAAAACGTGCCCATGCCGCCGACCAGCGTCATCAGCACGACTTCGCCCGACATGGCGAAGGAAACGTCGGTCAGCGAGGCGTTCTGCGCCACGATCGCCTTGGTCGCGCCCGCCAGCCCAGCGATCGCCGCTGACAGGACGAAGGCCGCGAGCTTGTATTGCGTCACGCGGTAGCCGAGCGAGACGGCGCGCGGCTCGTTTTCGCGGATGGCCTTGAGGATCTCGCCGAAGGGCGAGTTGACGATCCGCATGACCGAGAGAAAGCCGAACAGGAATACGACCGCGACGAAGGCGTACAGGATCGAGGGGTTCGAAAGATCGATGAATCCGAGCGCCCGTCCCTGAGGCACCGACTGGATGCCGTCTTCGCCGTGGGTGAAAGGCGCCTCGACGCAGAAGAAATAGACCATCTGCGAGAAGGCGACGGTGATCATGGCGAAATAGATGCCGCTCGAGCGGATCGAAAGCGCGCCGGTGACGAGCCCCAGCGCCGCCGAAGCTGCGACGCCGAGGAGGATGGCCGACACCGGCTCGAGGCCCCAGACCTTGGCGGCGTGGGCGCAGACGTAGCTCGCCAGCCCGAGGAACATCGCGTGCCCCAGCGAGAGGAGGTTGACGTAGCCGATCAGCAGATTGAAGGCGCAGGCGAAGAGTGCAAAGCAGAGCGCCTGCATGATGAAGAACGGATAGGCGACGAAGGGCGCGATCGCGATCAGCGCCGCCATTACTGCGAAAGCGATGGCGTTGGCGCGGCGGTTGCGGGCGCCGACATCCGCGTTCGAGGCGGCGGCTTTGAGGCTGACGGTCACGTGGCCCTGCCAAAGAGGCCGGAGGGGCGAATCAGGAGAACGAGCGCCATGATGAAGAACACGACCGTGTTCGACGCCTCGGGGTAGAAGACCTTGGTCAGCCCCTCGACCACGCCGAGGACGAAGCCGGTCAGGATCGAGCCGAGAATCGAGCCCATGCCGCCGATCACCACGACGGCGAAGACGACGGCGATGATGTCGGCGCCCATGCCCGGCCGGACCTGATTGATCGGCGCGGCGAGCACGCCGGCAAAGGCCGCCAGCGCCACCCCGAAGCCGTAGGTCAGGGTCACCATGCGCGGCACGTTGATGCCGAAAGCGCGCACCATGGTCGGGTTCTCGGTCGCGGCGCGAAGATAGGCGCCGAGCTTGGTCTTCTCGATGGCAAGCCAAGTGCCGAAACACACCGCCATGGAGGCGACAATCACCCAGGCGCGATAGACGGGCAGGAACATGAAACCGAGATTGTAGGCGCCGTTGAGCTGCTTCGGGATGGCATAGGGCAGCCCGGAGGCGCCGAAGTAGTTCTGGAACAGGCCCTGGAAGATGAGCGCCAGGCCGAACGTGAGCAGGAGGCTGTACAGCGGATCGAAGCCGACGAGTCGCTTCAGGAACAGACGCTCGACCAGGGCGCCGACCGCGCCGATGGCGAGCGGCGAGAGCAGGAGCGCCCACCAATAGTCGAGTCCAAAGAGCGTCAAGAGGAAATACGCGCCGAAGGCGCCCATCATATAGAAGGCGCCGTGGGCGAAATTGACAATGGTCAGCATGCCGAAGATGACGGCGAGGCCGAGGCTGAGCAGCGCGTAGAACGAGCCGTTGATAAGCCCGATCAGGAGCTGGCCGAAGAGCTGCGGCATGCTGATGACGTGGCCGAACAGGTTCATGGGCGGCCTCCCCGCATCCGGCGCTTCGCGCCACCTTCTCCCGCAGACCCCGTCGCGAGACGCCCGTTTCTTGACGGGCTATGCGGGAGAAGACAGGCGCCCCTCTCCCCCCGGGCTTGTGACCCAAGGCTGCACGAGAGGACCGGGGTGACGACAAAGAGACGGCAGCGTTCATCACACCCCCAACGCCTCGTGCAGCATGTCCATTTTTCCGGCGAGCTCGGCGGCGTCGAAGGCGTCGATGATGCGGCCGTGCTCCATGACGAAGAAGCGGTCGGCGACGGTCGAGGCGAAGCGGAAATTCTGCTCGACCAGCAGGATGGTGAAGCCTTCGCGCTTGAGTTCGGCGATGGTGCGGCCGATCTGTTGGATGATCACCGGGGCGAGGCCCTCGGTCGGCTCGTCCAGCATCAGGAACCGCGCGCCGGTGCGCAGGATTCTGGCGATCGCCAGCATCTGCTGCTCGCCGCCGGAAAGCTTGCCCCCGCCGCTCGAAAGCCGCTCGCGCAGGTTGGGAAAGAGCGTGAAGATTCGCTCGACGCTCATCGCCCCCGTTCGGGCGATCTGCGGCGGCAGGAACAGGTTCTCCCTGACCGTCAGGCTGGCGAAGATGGCGCGCTCCTCCGGGCAGAGCGCGACGCCGAGCCGGGCGATCCGGTCGATCGAGAGGTTGACGAGTTCGCGGCCGTTGAACGACACCGAGCCGCGGCGCTTGCCGACAATGCCCATGATCGCCTTCAGGGTCGTCGTCTTGCCCGCGCCGTTGCGCCCGAGCAGCGTCACCACCTCGCCCTCGCCGACGTCGAGGTCCACCCCGTGCAGGATATGCGATTCATTGTACCAGGCCTGAAGGTCCCGAACCTCGAGCATGCAGGCTGCGCCTTTCGCCCGCGCCTCGGCGAGAGCCGGATCACGCATGTCCGGCCCCCATATAGGCTTCGCGAACCTCCGGGTTCTCCGACACGGCGCGGTAGTCGCCCTCCGCCAGCACGCGCCCACGGGTCAGCACGGTGATGCGGTTCGAGAGATTGGCCACGACCTGAAGATTGTGCTCGACCATCAGGATCGTCCGGCTCGCCGAGACGCGACGGATGAGATCGGCGATGCGGTCGATATCTTCGTGGCCCATGCCGGCCATCGGCTCGTCGAGCAACAGGAGTTCGGGTTCGACGGCGAGCGTGGTGGCGAGTTCGAGCGCCCGCTTGCGGCCATAGGAGATCTCGCCGGCCTTTGCATAGGCGAAGGGGGTCAGCCCGACGCTGTCGAGCAGTTCGAGCGCCCGAGCGTTCAACGGCTCGAGCGCCGACTTCGAGCGCCAGAAGTCGAACGAGTCGCCGCGCTTGCGCTGCAGCGCAATGCGGACGTTCTCGAGCGCGCTCAGGTTCGGAAACACCGCTGAGATCTGAAACGAGCGGACGAGGCCGAGCCTCGCGACGTCGGCCGGCCGCATCGCCGTGATGTCGCGGCCGTTGAACGTGATCCGCCCGTCAGTCGGGGCGATGAATTTCGTCAGCATATTGAAGCAGGTCGTCTTGCCGGCGCCGTTCGGACCGATCAGGGCGTGGATCGACCCGCGCCGGATGCGCAACGACACGTCGCTGACCGCGCTGAAATCGCCAAAGCTCTTGCTGAGGCCCTTGGTGACGAGAATATCGTCTGGGCTCATTCCTGGAGGCCGACCCAGCGCATGCGTTTCCCCGTTTCGATTGGAGCCAAATCAATCGACTGGCGCGCCGGTTGTAAAGCCCAAAAGCGGGCTCGCCGCAACATGCGCTCCCGCGCTGCGCTGGCCGATGGCCCGAGCGGAGCGTCAGGCGGGACGGCGATTGTGTAGGCGACGCTCCCAGTCGAGCGCCTGGCGCACGATCTCGTCCAGATCGTCTCGTGTCGGCTTCCAGCCGAGGACGGCTTTGGCGCGGTCGGCCCGGGCGACGATGGCGGCCGGATCGCCCGCCCGGCGCGGCGACATGACGACCTTGAAGTCGACCCCCGAGACCCGCTTGACGACGTCGACGACCTCCTTGACCGTCTGTCCGTGGCCATAGCCGCAATTGCAGACGAGGCTCGCGCCGCCGCGGCGCAGATAGGCGAGGGCGTCGAGATGGGCGTCGATGAGGTCGGTCACCTGGATGTAGTCGCGGACGCAGGTGCCGTCGCGGGTCGGATAGTCCTGGCCGAAAATCTCCAGCGCCGGATAGACGCCGAGCGCCGTCTGCACGCCGCGCTTGATGAGATGTGTCGCGTTCGCCGTCGACTGGCCGAGGCGTCCCTGCGAATCGGCCCCGGCGACGTTGAAATAACGCAGCGCGACATAGCGGAAGTCGTGCGCCCGCGAAGCGTCCTCGAGCATCCATTCGACCATCAGCTTCGATCGGCCGTAAGGCGAGATCGGCGCGAGCGGCGCCTCCTCCGACACGGGTTCGGACGTGGTTTCGCCGTAAACAGCAGCGGTCGAAGAGAAGATGAAGGCCTTGACCCCGCCGCGGATCGCCGTTTCGATCAGCGTGCGCGCGTTCGAGGCATTGTTGAGATAATAACCGAGCGGATCGCGGACCGACTCGGGCACGACGATCCTGGCGGCGAAATGCGCGATCGCGTCGACACGGCGCTCCTCGATCAGCCGCGCGACGAGTTCGGCGTCGCCGGTGTCGCCGACCACCAGTTTGGCGCTGTCGGGCACCGCCCAGGCGAAGCCGGTCGAGAGGTTGTCGAGGACGACAACGCTTTCGCCCCGGTCCAGGAGGCCGAGCGTCATGTGGCCGCCGATATAACCGGCGCCCCCGGTCACCAGAACGCTCATCGGGGTCCATCCTCTCGTTGCCCGCGGTCTTTCCGCGCGTGGATTGCCGGGCTGACGGCCGCTGTGCGATAGCAGTTCGCCCTTCCCGCCCGTTCAAGGAACTCGAGGACCGATACCCGATGAAGAAGCCGATTCGCAAAGCCATCCTTCCCGTCGCCGGCCTTGGCACCCGCTTTCTGCCGGCCACCAAGGCGATCCCGAAGGAGATGCTGACGGTGGTCGACCGGCCGATCCTGCAGTATGTCGTCGACGAGGGGCGTGAGGCGGGGATCGAGCACTTCATTTTCATCACCGGGCGCAACAAGGGCGTCATCGAGGACCATTTCGATTCGTCCTACGAGCTCGAGGACACGCTGAAACGGCGCGGCAAGTCGCTCGAATATGCGGCGCTGATGGCGGACCTGCCGGCCGCCGGAGCGACCAGCTTCACCCGCCAGCAGGCGCCGCTCGGGCTCGGCCATGCGGTCTGGTGCGCCCGGGATATCGTCGGCGACGAGCCCTTCGCAGTGCTCTTGCCCGACATGCTGACCAGGGGCGGCCCGCGCGGCGGGCGGTGCCTCACCCAATGCGTGGCCGCCTACGATCAGCACGGCGGCAACATCATCGCGGTCGAAGAGGTGCTGCCCGCGGAGACGCACCAGTACGGCGTCGTCGGGGTCGGCGCGGACGACGGCTTCACATTCGAGATCACCGGCATGGTGGAGAAGCCGAAGGCGGGAAGCGCGCCGTCCAACTTGATCATCTCCGGGCGCTACATCCTGCAGCCCGAGATCTTCCAGATCCTCGAACTGGTCGACAAGGGGGCGGGCGGGGAGATCCAGCTGACCGACGGCATGATCCAGCTCGCCCGGACGCAGCCCTTCCACGGCGTGCGATTCGACGGGCGCACCTACGATTGCGGCTCGCGGCTCGGCTTTCTCGCCGCCAACATCGCTTTCGCGCTCGACCGGCACGACATCGCGCCGGGCCTCAAGGAGCAATTGGGCAAGTTCGGCTTCGTCAGCAAGGGCGCCTGAACCTTTCAGCGCTGCAGCTTGATCCCCATCATCAGGATGGTCGCGGTGTAATTCGTGCCCGGCTGGTTCGAGACATAGAACTGCCGGCTGGCGCTCGCCTTGAGCACGACATCCCGGTTCATGTTGTAGCTTGCGGAGAGGCCGAAGGTCGTCGTCGCGTCGCGCCAGGGAACGCCGGCATAGAGGTCGGTGGCGTAGCTCACGGTTCCGCTGAGCGTCAGCCAGCGGCGAAGCGCGTGGTCGACTTCGACGGTGGTCGCATGCTGCACGTCGGCGGCCGCGCCGGCCTGGGTGGTCTCGGCGATATTCGAGACCGATTTGAGGGTAACGCTGGTGAGCGCCGTCGCGGTCCAGGTCAGCGATGCATCGAACAGCGGGCTTGTTACATTGGGCAGGCGCGGGTCCTGATAGTTTCGCAGGCCGTAGCCGATGTCGAGGCTGCCGGTGAGAACCATTGAGAGGTCGATCTCTGCGCCGACCCGGACGGCGATGCCGTCGGAACTGCGCTGGTAGCCGAACTGGTCCTCGCTCGCGTCGTAGAGCCGCGAGTTCGACCAGCACGTCGAGGAACGGCTTCAACGCGGCGCTCTCGCGCCAGGTCGCGCGCCCGCGCAGGCCCCAGTCGTTGAAGTCGTCGCTCGACAGGTCGTCGACCGCGCCGTCGCTGTAGGTGGTGTCGCCGTAGACCGTTCGGTCGAGCGACCCATGCAGCGCGAGATCGAGGCGGCCGAACTTCTGATCGCCGCCCAGGGTCGCGCCGTAGGTCGCCGTCAGCGGCGCGCCGGACGAACCGAAGCCCACGTTGGGGCCTAGACCGAGCGAGGCGGCGCTCAGCGTCGCCAGGGCCAATCTGGCGTCCGCGTCCACACTCAGGTCGCGCGTGACGTCGAGGCGGCCGTTGACGTCGCCGTTGGCGAGCGGCGCGTCGGCGGCGGGATTGGAGAAATAGTCGGTCAGGCCGCCTCTCATGTCGGCGTGGATGGCGCTGCGGGACCAATCCGAGTCGAGGGCGAAGCCGGCCTGCGACATGAGGAAGGCGGAGCTCTTTTGCGAGCCCGGAACCAGTTCCGGATTGGAGGACCAGCCGATGTCCTCCTCGACGTAGGGCCTGAGCTTGAAGGAACCGAGGCTGATCCCAAGCGGATCGAAAGGCTTGTCGTCGCGGGGCGGGTGTCGCGGCGGAGGCGCCGGCAGGGCGGCGACGGTCGGCGCTGGGGTCTGGCTGCCCTTCGGCCCGCCGCGCTGATCGAGCCGCTGGGCGCCCTTATAGGGCTGAAGGCGGGGAAGCTGGGCTTGCGGCGGCTTTGGTTTCGGCTTTTCCTGGGTCTGGTCGGAGGGCGTCCCATCCGTCTCATTCGGCGTTTCTTGCCCCTCCTGCGCCCCGGCGGCATCGGGCGCATCAGCCCCCCTGAGGCCGAGATCGCCCGCGTCCTGCGCGCGCGCGGCGCCAGAGAAGAGAAACGCGGCGACCCCGACCGCCGCGCATGCGCGCCGCGCGTGCCGCGTGGGACGGAGAAGGCGCGAGGCCACGGGCGCTCCTGAAGACCGCTTCGCCCTCTTCAGGCTGCGGGTCTGGCCCGGAGATGCTTGGGCCCGGCATGGTTAACGCCGGCTTAAATTTGCGCTGGAACGGACGCCGGCCCTCAGACGGGGGGCAGGTTTCAAACGGCCGTTGCGGTGGTAAAGAGCCGCATGCTTCAAGAATCAGCCAGCGCTGTCCTGTCGGCGATACGGACCATCGGGAACGAGCGCCTCGGCCTTCAGGCGCTCGAGGAGGCGATCCGGACGACGCGCGAAAACGGGCTCGGCGCAGCTTTTTCCCGTGCGGTCGAGCGGATCGCCGCGGCGAGCGGCCGCGTCGTGGTCACCGGCATGGGCAAGTCCGGGCACATCGGCCGGAAGATCGCCGCGACCCTCGCCTCGACCGGCCAACCGGCCTCCTTCGTCCATTCGGCCGAGGCGAGCCACGGCGATCTGGGCATGGTGCAGAACGGCGACGTCCTGCTCGCCATCTCCTGGTCGGGCGAGACGGTCGAGCTCGCTCCCGTGGTCACCTTCGCCAAGCGCTTCGCCATCCCGCTGATCGCGGTCACCGCCAACGGCGAGAGCGCCCTCGGGCGCGAAGCCGACGTCTGCCTCGTTCTGCCGAACGTCCAGGAGGCCTGTCCGAACGGTCTCGCGCCGACGACCTCGACAACGCTCCAGCTCGTGCTCGGCGACGCGCTGGCGATCGCGCTGCTCGAGGGCCGCGGCTTCACCGCCCGCGACTTCCGCGCCCTCCACCCCGGCGGCAAGCTCGGGGCCAGGCTCGCGCATGTGCGCGAGGTCATGCATACCGGCGAGCGCATCCCGCGAATCGACGTCAATGCCCGAATGGCCGACGCCATCGTCGAAATGACCTCGAAGGGCTTTGGCTGCGTCGCGGCGTTCGAAAACGGCGAGCGGCTGGTCGGCATCGTCACCGACGGCGACCTGCGGCGCCACCTGAAGCCGGACTTCTCGCTCGAAACCCCGGTCGAGCGCGTGATGACCCGAAGGCCGCGCACGATCGGCCCGGACGCGCTGGTGGCCGAGGCGCTCGAGAGCATCAGCCACAAGATCTCGGCCCTCCTGGTCGTCGAGCGCGGGCAGGTCGTCGGTATTGTGCATTTCCACGATCTCATGCGCATCGGCGCGTTGTAGAGAGTTTTGGCCGACGGCGAATGATTGCGACAATCTCTTGGAGAAAATCAGAATGCTGAATATGATCCCGTCATGAGTTCCCGGAGCCTCGATCGTCGTCATCGTGCATTCCGCGCCGCACAATTCGACCGATCGCGGTTGCTCAACGGGGATGCGCCCTAATTGTTTTCTCAACGACTCCCCGAGTGTAACTCCCAAGCCCCCTGGCTCCCAATGGATTGGAGGGTTGTGCAACTCAAGGCCTCGTCCTGACGAGCGCCGCAGGCGCGTCTCGAAGGACGATTCCAGGATCCGCCATCTCTGAGCAGGCGTTGGCTCAGACGTTTGGCGCCTTCTGGAGCATCCTTCGACACGCGTCGCTTCGCGCCGCTGCTCAGGATGAGGGCGGTGGAGTTCAGCGCCATTTTGCGGTGCTCGGGAGTTGCCGCCGAGTCGGCATTCACCTGTAAGCGTTTGATAGGTTCAGCGTCCGGGAAAGAAATTGAAATCTTTGGAAGGAAATTGACGGCCGATTGAAAAGCCGTCGGGTCGAAATCGAAGGATTTTGGAAGCGTCCTGAGAGAAATGGAAGGAACGCGTGGCAGGGAGACAGAAAATACGTGTACGCCGAGCGCCGAACCCGCCGCGCCGCGCGACATCAAAGCCACCGCCGTGCTGCTCTCGAGGCGACTGGCCTGAGTGAGACGGCCCCCAGCATTTGCCGAGAATCGAGCGGCGGCCCGGAGATTTTGCTCGCTGATTCCCTGGAAGGGCGGCATGTTCTGAAGGGCGTCGCCCGAGCGACGGCCGTGTTCGGCCGACGAGCGGTTTCAGCGCAGCGCCGAAAAGCTTCAGGAGGAGCGGTTGCCAAATCAAATCGAAGCGGCGATCGCCGAACTGGAACGTCGCGGCCTCCGCGCCATGCCGCGGCTCGCCATCGTCCTCGGCACTGGGCTCGGGTCGCTGGCGGATGAAGCGAGCGACGCGATCGCGGTCCCCTATCCGGAGATCCCCGGCTTTCCCGTTCCGACCGTCGAGGGCCACGCCGGGCGTCTGGTCGTCGGCGCCGTCGAGGGGCGCAGGGTCGCGTTCCTTCAGGGCCGCGGCCATTATTATGAGCGGGGCGACCCGGCCGCGATGCGCGTCGCGATCGAGACGTTTCGCCGCCTCGGCGGCGAGACCCTGCTGCTCACCAATGCCGCGGGCGGCCTCAACAAGGAATGGGCCCCGCCGTCGCTAGTGGCGATCAGGGATCATATCAACTTCGCCGGAGCCAACCCGCTGATCGGCGACTCGGGCGCGGAGCGCTTCGTGCCGCTGACCCAGGCCTACGACGGCGCGCTCATAGCGGAGCTGCACGAGGCGGCCCGCGCCGCCGACATCGAGCTTCACGACGGCGTCTACATGTGGTTCTCCGGGCCGAGCTTCGAGACGCCGGCGGAAATCCGCGCCGCCCGCATCCTCGGGGCTGATCTCGTCGGCATGTCGACCGTGCCGGAAGTCATTCTGGCGCGCCGCTGCGGCCTTCGCTGCGCCGCCGTATCCGTCGTGACCAATTTCGCCGCGGGCCTTGCCGGCGGCGATCCGAGCCACGACGAGACGCAGGAATACGCCCGCCTCGCCGCCGACCGCTTCAAGACCCTGCTGCGCGGCTTCATTCGCGTCCACGCAAAGCCAAGCGCCGCATGAGCCTGCCGCAGGAGATCATCCGCGCCAAGCGCGACGGGCGGCCGCTGAGCGAAGCCGAGATCGGCGAGTTCATCGCCGGCCTGACCAGCGGCGCGGTCAGCGAGGGGCAGGCCGCCGCCTTCGCCATGGCGGTCTTCTTCCGCGGCATGTCGCTCGAGGAGCGGGTCGCGCTGACCCGCGCCATGACCCTCTCCGGTGAAACGCTCGACTGGCGCGCGCCCGACCTCCCGGGACCCATCCTCGACAAACATTCGACCGGCGGCGTCGGCGACAACGTGTCGCTCATGCTGGCGCCGATGTTGGCGGCGTGCGGCGCCTTCGTCCCGATGATCTCGGGACGCGGTCTCGGTCACACCGGCGGCACGCTCGACAAGCTCGATTCGATCCCCGGCTACGTGACGCAGCCGGATCTTCTCCGGTTCAAGCAGGTTGTCCGCGAGGCGGGCTGCGCGATCATCGGACAGACGGCCGCGCTCGCCCCTGCCGACCGGCGCCTCTACGCCATCCGCGACGTGACGGCGACGGTCGAGTCGGTCGCGCTCATCACCGCCTCGATCCTGTCGAAGAAGCTGGCGGCCGGGCTCGAGGGCTTGGTGATGGATGTGAAGACGGGGTCCGGCGCCTTCATGGAATCACTCGAAGGCTCGCGGGAGCTGGCGGCGAGCATCGCGACGGTGGCCGGCAGCGCCGGCCTGCCGACCGTGTCGCTGATCACCGACATGAATGAGCCGCTCGCCAGCGCCGCCGGCAATGCAGTCGAGGTCCGCAACGCCGTCGACTACCTGACCGGGGCGAAACGCGACCCACGCCTCCATCGGGTGATGCTGGCGCTCGGGGCCGAACTCCTGGCGCTCGCCGGGCTCGCGAAAGATGTCGCAGACGGGACGTCGCTGATGCAGCGGACGCTCGAACTCGGGCGCGGCGGCCGAGCGCTTCGAGCGCATGGTCGCGGCGCTCGGCGGCCCGAAGGATTTCCTGTCCCGGGCGCATGCGGATCTGCCCCGGTCGCCCATTCTACTCGAGGCGATGCCGGAAGGTCGCGGACGGGTCGTCGGCATCGACGTGCGCGCGGTCGGGCTCGCGGTGGTGGAGCTCGGCGGCGGCCGGGCGCGGGCCTCAGACGCAATCGACCCTGCGGTTGGCTTCACCGATCTCGCGCCGATCGGCGCGGAAGTCGGACCGGACGCGCCGCTGGCGCGGGTTCATGCCCGGCGGCCGGATGAGGCGGAAGCCGCCGCCCGGCGTCTTCGCGCCGCCTTTTCGATCGGCGACGCGCCGCCCGCGCCCGCCGATCCGATCGTTGCGCGCATCGCCCCGCAATGAGCATCCTCATCGCGGCCCCCGGCTGGAACGAGGCAGCCTGGCGTTCGCGGCTCCTCGACCTCCTGCCCTCGCATGGAGTGGCGATGCTCGGCGAGCCGTTCGACCGCGCCGCGGTCCGCTACGCGCTGAGCTGGAGCCACCCGCCGGGCGCGCTCGACGACCTGCCCAATTTGCAAGTCATCTTCTCGCTCGGCGCAGGCGTCGACCATCTCTTCGTCGACCCGCTCCTGCCCGGGGCGCCGATCGTGCGCGTCGTCGATGCGGATCTCCGCGACCGCATGAGCGAGTGGGTGGTCATGCACGCGCTGATCCACCTGCGCCGGCTCAGGCGCTACGAGCGCCAGCAGCAGGAACGCCTCTGGGCGGATGACGACGAACAGCCGAAGGCGGCGGACGTCGAGGTCGGCGTGCTCGGCCTCGGCGCGCTCGGCATGGACGCGGCGACGAAGCTCAAGACGATGGGGTTCAACGTCGCCGGCTGGAGCGCCACGCCAAAAGCGGCGGCGGGAATCGCGTGTTTCTCCGGCGCCGACGGCCTGAAGCGCCTGCTGGCGCAGTCCGATATGCTCGTTGTCCTGTTGCCGTTGACGCCGACGACCCGCGGGCTGTTGAACGCCTCGCTTTTCGCGCAAATGAAGCGGGGCGGGCCGCTCGGCGGCCCGGTCCTGATCAACGCCGGCCGCGGCGGCCTGCAGGTCGAGACCGACATTCTCGCCGCGCTCGATTCCGGCGCCCTCGTGGGCGCTTCGCTCGACGTGTTCGAGCGCGAGCCGCTGCCCGCCGCGTCGCGCCTATGGACGCATCCCGCCGTCTATGTCAGCCCGCACAACGCCGCCATCTCGGCGCCGCCCGCGGTCGCAGGGGCGATCGCCAGGCAAATCGAGGCCTATGAGCGCGGCGAGCCGCTGGAGAATGTCGTGGATCGGCAAAGGGGGTATTAGAGAGGGCGGCGCCGATCATCGTGTCCACCCGCAGCGGCGATTCCTCCCGCTCGAACTGTTTCTTCTAGGTCGCGGATCGCCTCGATCTTCCCCTCGGTCGTGGCGTCGGCCTCCGCGCCGAGCATGAAATCGAAGCTCTCGGCGTTTCCACTTGCGCGCCAGCGACGTTAGACATAAAGATATGTTTATGTCTAAAGATCGACCACCTTCGTCGCCGCTCGCCTTCCCTGCCCTGCTCGCCGGCCTGGAGGCGGCGGGCGAAGCGACGCGGCTGCGCATCCTCTGCCTGCTCGACGAGGCCGAACTTACCGTCAGCGAGCTCGTCGCAATTCTCGGTCAGTCGCAGCCGCGGGTGTCGCGCCATCTTAAGCTCTTGGTCGAGGCCGGGCTCGCGGTTCGCAGTCGCGAGGGCGCCTGGGCCTTCTTCCGGCTCGCCGACGAGGGCGGCGCGCTGGCGCGCGATCTGGTCGGCCGCCTCGATCGCGCCGACGCGACGCTCAGCGCCGACCGCGCCCGGCTCGAGGTGGCGCGCGAGGCGCGCCGCCGGCAGGCGGCCGCCTATTTTGCCGAGCGGGCGGCGGACTGGGACACGATCCGAGCCCTGCATGCGCCGGAAGAGCGGGTC
The DNA here is from genome assembly GCA_963772555.1 of uncultured Alphaproteobacteria bacterium. Lineage (GTDB taxonomy): Bacteria > Pseudomonadota > Alphaproteobacteria > Rhizobiales > Beijerinckiaceae > Roseiarcus. The sequence continues at coordinate 124,569 of CAVYXQ010000011.1, forward strand.
GAGGCCGCCCTCCTCGAGATCATCGGCAAGAAGCCGTTCCGCAACCTGCTCGATCTCGGCACCGGCACGGCGCGGATGCTGGAGCTGCTGGCGCCGCGCGCCGTGCGCGCGGTCGGCGTCGACCAGAGCGCCGCCATGCTGGCGCTCGCCCGCAGCCGCATCGAAGAAGCGGGGTTGCGCCACGTGCAATTGCGCCAGGGCGACATCTATGCAGCGCCGGTCGAGCGCGACGGCTACGACCTCGTCGTCATTCATCAGGTGCTGCACTTCCTCGACGACCCGGCCCGGGCGCTGAAGGAGGCGGCGCGCGCGCTCGCGCCCGGCGGACGGCTGGTCATCGTCGATTTCGACCAGCACGAAGTGGACTATCTGCGCGCTGACTTCGCCCATCGGCATCTCGGCTTCGCCATTTCCGAGATCGAGGGCCTGCTCAAGGAGGCCGGCCTCGCTGACATCCGCTCGGTGCGCGTGCCCCCGGCCGCAGGCGAACCCGGCAAGCTGACGGTCGCGCTCTGGCTCGCCGAGGACCCGCGCATCATCTCCGACGCCTTCCCGAAGTCCGACCTGGAGTTCGCTTAAATGAACGCAAAGCCCGTCCCCTTGAGTTGCCGTGGGGCGCAGGTCACCGTCTCGTTCGAGTTCTTCCCACCGAAGACCCCGGAAATGGAGGCCAATCTCTGGGAGGCGGCGCGGCGGCTCGAACCGCTCGACCCGGCCTTCGTTTCGGTCACCTACGGGGCCGGCGGCTCCACACGCGAGCGCACCCACACGACGGTCGCCCGCCTCGTCCGCGAGACGACGATGAAGCCTGCCGCGCACCTTACCTGCGTCGGCGCCTCTCGCGATGAAATCCGCGAGACCCTTGCCGCCTATCACGGCGCCGGCGTCCGCCATATCGTGGCGCTGCGCGGCGATCCGCCGGTCGGGCTCGACGCGCCTTACGAGGCGCATCCCGACGGCTATCGGGCGACCGCCGACCTCGTCGCCGACGCCAAGGAGATCGGCAATTTCGAGGTCTCGGTCGGGACCTATCCGGAGAAGCATCCGCAGAGCCCGACGCTCTTGCACGACATCGAGGTGCTGAAGCGCAAGGTCGGCGCCGGGGCTGACCGGGCGATCACCCAGTTCTTCTTCGACAACAGCGCCTATTTCCGCTTCCTCGACGTGGCCAGCGCCGCCGGCATCCGGATCCCGATCGTCCCGGGCATCTTTCCAGTGCAGAATTTCCGGCAGACGGCGAATTTCGCCCGCCGCGCCGGGGCGAGCGTGCCGCCATGGCTGGCCGAACGTTTCGACGGCCTCGAGGACGACCCGGCGACGCGGCGCCTGGTCGCGGCCGCGGTCTGCGCCGAGCAAGTCATCGATCTGATCGACCAGGGCGTCGAGGAATTGCACTTCTACACGATGAACCGCGCCGATCTCGTCTTCGCCATCTGCCATCTGATCGGGCTGAGGGCGAAGGCGAAGCTCGAGGTGGCGGCGTAAGCTGTGGGTCCGGCCGGGCGAGGCGATCATGCGGGATGAAGGTCTACGCTAAACGGCCGAAGAAACGTCGGGCATGAATTCTCGAGGACAGTCATGACTCAAAATATCCGTCCGCGCGATCGAGCGCGCCCTTTCACGCCCCATCTGGCGGATCTGGTGGACGATCCCCTCTTCGCCCGCGTGTGGGAGCGCCCGGGCCTCTCGAAACGCGATCGCAGCCTCATCACGGTCGCGGCGCTCGTGGCGCTTCACCGGCCCGAGCAGTTGGCTGCGCACCTTGTTCGCGCTCGAGAAAATGGCGTGACGAAGCAAGAGCTCAGCGAGGCCATCACCCATCTGGCCTTCTACGGCGGCTTTCCCTCCGCGATCAGCGCCTCCACGCTCGCATACGAAACGCTTGGCGCGCTCGATGATGGAGCGGAGTCGCCATAGTGACCTTTTGATTCGTCGTCGCCAGCGACGCCGGGGTCCAAGACTGGCTTAGTTCTTCGCGACGAGATCCGAGATCTCACCCGCGCTTTTTCAGGAACGCCTCGAAAGCATCGAGCGTCGCCTGCGACACATAATGCTCGACGCCCTCGGCGTCGGCTTCGGCCGCCTCGCGCGGCGCGCCGATGGCGACGAGGAGGTCGACCACCAGGCGGTGGCGCTGGCGGGAGCGTTCGGCCATCGCCTGGCCTGCCGGGGTCAGGAAAACGCCGCGATAGGGCTCCGACCGCGCGAGCCCCTCGCGCTTCAGGCGGGCGATCGTCTTGCTGGCGGTCGGATGGGCGACGCCGAGGTGATTGGCGATATCGGTCATGCGCGCTTCGCCGTTGGCGGCGTGCAGATCGGCGATGAGCTCGGTATAGTCTTCCAGGATCGAAGCCGCCCGCGCCTGCCGCGCCTTGCCGAAGCGGCGCGCATGGGCCGGGGCGGTGACGTTCTTGACGCCGTTCATCCGGCCCCCATAGGCTGACTTCTTGCCGTCATCTTTCGCTTTACGCCCGCTGCGGAAGCGAAGCAAATCGCCTTCTTTTCCATCGGCATTGGGAGGCGCGAGAGTTCGGAAGCGCCGCGGATCCCATCCGACGCTGCGCGCCCGTCCTCTCCCGCAAGGGGAGAAGCGGGCTCATCGCCTTCCGAGCACCTCGCGCACGCGTTCGACGAGGTCAGTCTCGGCGACAGCGAACTGGGCGCGCTGGCGCAGCTCCAGATAGTCGGCGCGGTCCTTGCTCGCCTTGGCGAGTTCCGCCCCGAGCTTGAGATCGCGGATCGTCACTTGCGGCCCGCCCGGCGCATCGCGCTCGTTCGAGCCCTGGATGACGGCGCATCGGCTCCTGCGCCTGTCCGCATATTTGAGCTGGGCGTTCATGCCGCCCTCGCCGAGATAGAGCTCGGCCGCGATTCCCGCCGCGCGCAGGGAGGCGACGAGGCGCTGGTAATTCGCCATCGACTTCGCGTCGCGGTCGAGCGCGAGTACGACGACGGGCCCCGGCGCCTCGGCCGCGGCGACGATTGGGCTGTTGATCGCCCTGAGCGCCGCCAGCAGCCGCGACACGCCGATCGAAAAGCCGGTCGCCGGGACCGGTTCGGCGCGGAAGCGGGCGACGAGGCCGTCGTAACGCCCGCCGCCGCCGACCGAGCCGAAGCGAACCGGCCTGCCGTCTTCGCCGGGCGTCTCGAAGGTCAGCTCGGCTTCGAAGACCGGGCCAGTGTAATATTCAAGGCCGCGGACGACGGAGGGGTCGACGATCACCCGATCGCCGAGACCGCCGGCTTCGACCGACGCGACGATTTCGCCGAGTTCAGCAAGACCCGCTTCGCCGGCCGCTGACCCCTCCACCGCCGGCGCGAGCGCAGCGATCGTCGCCCGATTGTCCCCCGCGCGTGCGGCAGTGTAGGCCAGCACTCGGGCGATCGCGTCGGCGGAAAGCCCCGCCCCCCTGGTGAAGTCGCCGCTTTCGTCCTTGCGCCCGGCGCCGAGCAGCGCCCGCACCCCCTCGGGACCGAGCCGGTCGAGCTTGTCGATCGCGCGCAAAACCGTCAGCCGTCGCCCGGCGTTCGCCGGCCCGCCGAGGCCGATGGCCTCCATCACGCCGTCAAGCACCTTGCGGTTGTTGACCTTGACGACGTAGTCGCCGCGCGCAATCCCGAGCGCCTCGAGGCAGTCGGCCGCCATCATGCACATTTCCGCATCCGCCGCCGGCGAGGCCGCGCCGACCGTGTCGGCGTCGAACTGCATGAACTGGCGGTAGCGGCCCGGGCCGGGCTTCTCGTTGCGGAACACCCAGCCGGCGCGATACGAGCGGTAGGGCTTCGGCAACCTGTCGTAGTTCTCGGCGAAGTAGCGGGCCAGCGGCGCCGTCAGGTCGTAGCGCAGCGACAGCCATTGCTCGTCGTCGTCCCTGAAGGAGAACACGCCCTCGTTCGGCCGGTCCTGGTCGGGCAGGAACTTGCCGAGGGCGTCGGTGTATTCGATGAACGGCGTCTCGACCGCCTCGAAGCCATAGAGTTCGTAGACGTCGCGGATCTTCGCCATCATCATTTCGGCCGCGGCGATGTCGGCGGCGTCGCGGTCGATGAAACCGCGCGGCAGCGCGGCGCGGACGCGGTTCGAGGCGTCGGGTTCAGTCATGCCAAGGTCCAGTTCGTGCGGCCGCGGCGGCTTAGAACAAGTTCGCCGCGATATTGATGGTCAGGGCGAGAATGATCGCGTTGAAGAAGAACGACACCACGCCCTGAATCACGACAATGCGGCGCATCCGCGTCGAGGTGACATTGACGTCGGAGCTGGCGAAGGTGCAGCCGATGACGAAGGCCTGATAGATGAATTCGCCCCATCCCGGCTCGGGTTTGGCGGGGAAGTCGAGACCGCGGCGGATCTTCCCGGACAAGGGCTGGAAATACACCCCCGCATAATGCAGCGCGAACATGACATTGAGGAAGGTCCAGGCGCTGAGGATCGTCGCGGCGACGAGCGCGAGATGCCCCGCCTTGATGAGGCCGGTCATCTCCTTGACCGGCCCCAGTTCCCACACGATCGCCGCGAGGGCGGCCCACGACGCCACGATTCCAAGGAATACGAGCGTCCATTGATCCTCGTCTTCGGGCGCCGCCTGGGCGCGCGCCTCTCGGTGCGGGTCCGCCATCATTTGCGCGATCATGGCGAGGAAGGCCCAGGCGCCGACGTTCCAGGCGATCAGAAGGCGGGTCGACTCCCGAAGCGTGAACGGGAACCAGAGGGACAAAAGATAAGTCGCGACCATCAGGGCCGCCCCGATGAGCAGGCGCGGCCGATGGGCGATACTCGCCAGAATGCCGCTTGAAGCCGCGGCGGCTGTTGGCGGAGGCGCCGGCTTTTTGGACATGTCGAGGGCCGTTCGGTTCTGAGCGCGCTGGCTTGCCCGAGGCGGCCCGGAGGGTCAAGCAGCTGAGCCGCGCCATCGCCATCGTTTCTTACCGCGCGATTCGATTGATGCTAAACGGGTTCCATGGCGAAAGCGAAGTCCGGAGGGGTGGCGTGAGCGCGACCGTTTCTGTCCGCGCCGACGGGCGCGTGACCGTGGTCACCATCGAGCGGCCCAAGCGGCGCAACGCGGTCGATCTGCCGACCGCGCATGCGCTGTTCGAAGCCTTCCGCAGCTTCGACGCCGATCCGGCTGCGGACGTCGCTGTGCTGACCGGCGCCGGCGGCGCTTTCTGCGCCGGGGCGGATCTCCGGGCGATTGCCGAAGGGGAAGAGCGGCCGTTCGAGCCTTCGGGCGAGTTCGGGCCGATGGGGCCGACGCGCCTCAGGCTCGGCAAGCCGGCGATCGCCGCTGTCGAAGGCCCGGCGGTCGCCGGCGGCATGGAGCTCGCGCTCTGGTGCGACTTGAGGATCGCTTCGCGCTCAGCGACGTTCGGGCTCTTCAACCGCCGCTTCGGCGTGCCGCTCGTCGACCTCGGCACGATCCGGTTGCCGCGCATCGTCGGCCACGGCCGGGCGATGGAGCTGATCCTGACCGGCCGGCCGATCGGGGCCGAGGAGGCGCTCCGCATCGGCCTCGTCAACGAAGTGACCGACGACGGCGGCGCGCTCGCCCGCGCCATGGCGCTCGCCCGCACGCTCTGCGGCTTTCCCCAGACGGCGCTGCGCAACGACCGCCTGTCGGCGATCGAGCAGTGGGAGCTCAGCGGCGACGAGGCGATCCGCAACGAAGTCGAGCGCGGTCTCGAGACGATCGCCAGCGGCGAGACGGAGGAGGGCGCGGCCCGCTTCCGCAACGGAGCCGGGCGGCACGGGGGCTTTTCCGCCAATCCCGAGACTTGAACGGATCTGGGCGAAACCATCGCGAGGGTTCCCATTGGCGGCCCTTCCGTTGACGGAACTCGCCCAGCTCTGGCCGCGTTGGCCCTCCCGAGGCGTGAGGCCGCTCACATCGCGATTGGCCTGATCGTGCCAGAGTGCATGCCGCCGGGCGGGGACGCCCGGATTTGCGGAGGGGAAGATGCGAAGCTTACTGTTTCTGCTCGTGGCTTTGACCATGGCTTGCGGCGTGGCCGCGAGCGTGACCGTCAGCCTCGCTCCCGCGATGGCGGACGACAGCAGAGGGTACTGAGCCGGGTTTGAACCCGTCGCGGCAGGGACCAGGAGCGAAAAGCGGGTTTTTACCGCGCGACGCCCTCGAGCATGAGGGATTGTAGTCCGAGCCAACAAGCCAAGCCGCCGGAGCCAGCCCTGCCGGTCGCGCCAGCATGACCATATCGGCTTGATTCTGCGAACCGTTGGCTCGCCTGAGAATCTTTCTTTAGGAAGGGCGCGTCTCCCCGCGAGGTTCGACGTTGCCGCTGACGCCCGAATGGTCCAATTTCTTCATGGCCGAACTCGGGGCGCTCGCCGCGCTGACCGGCTTCGTCGTCGTCGCGATCTCGATCAACTTGACGCGCATCCTTGCCTTTGCCGGTCTGCCGGGCCGGGCGGCCGAGTCGTTGATTTCGCCCATGGGCGCGATCACGGCGACGGGCGTGATTCTGCTGCCCGAACAGGCCTCGCTGCTTGTCGGAAGCGAGATCCTCGCGATTGGCCTTGTTATGATCGTCGCGCCAATCCTGATCCAGGTCCGATCCTGGAGCGACCGCAAGGAGGTGACCGCGGTCCAGCGGGTTTTGCGCTTCGCGACCAGCGCCGGCCTCGGCCTGGCCTTCGGCATCGGCGGCGCTCTCCTGATCGCGGGCTCCCGCGCCGGGCTCTTTTGGGTCGCGGCGGGCGACATCGCCTGTCTGGTCGCCGTTGTCCTCAACGCCTGGGTGCTGATGGTCGAGATCTTGCGCTAAGACGTGGGCGAGCGCGCGGATAGGGGCGAAGCCAGGCGCGGGCGCCGCTCCCCGCGCCCAACAGATAAGGACCCCAAACCAGTAACGGCCGGTTGCCGGACTTTCGTCGGTCTGATTTGATGCGCCCGCCAACACGCGGAAATTGGGCCTGCTCGGGGAGCGCACGAAAATGTCGATGATCGACGATTACGACGAGATCGAGAGGACCGTCCTGCTCTATGTCGACGGGACGACGAAAAACAAGGAAGGCCTCGAGCTGGTGAAGCAAGCTTTTCACCCCGATGCCCGCCTGTTCGGCTCCATGCTGAGCGAGCCGAACAAGGACTGGAACATCGACATGCCGACCTTTTTCGCCGACCTGGCCAAAGAGCCGCTCAACGACAAAGGCTCATACCGGGCGCGTGTGGTCTCGATACAGCAGTTCGGGCCAGCGGCGGTCGTCGTGCTTGCCGAAGATGGTTGCTGGGGCAACGTTTCCTTCGTCGACATCCTCTCGCTGTGGAAGCAAGAAAACGTCTGGAAGATCGTCAACAAGACCTTCGCCCAAACGGCGTAGACTAGACTAGAGACAATGGCTCTCGTAGCTGCCGCCCACCTTCGTCAAGACGCCGGCGGCGTCGGCGCGCCAGAACACACGCGCAATCTTTTCGCATATGAGCCCGTTCTGAACGAATGAGCTCGAATTGTCCTCATCGCGTCGCCGCCATTCCCGGAGAAACTGTTCAGTTTCGAGATAACCGATCAGTTTGTCCTCGCTCGTGCCGGCGGGGAATTGCTCGCGGATTCTATGGTCCAGTTCGCGGCTGAACTCGCCCTCGTCGCCGGGTAAAGTCGCGACAATCGCCGGAAGCGTACGGAAGCGGCCGACTATCTTTCCGGCGCCAAAGGCTGCTTAATCAGAATAAGCGTCACCGCCAGCCAGATCACCCGGCGCATCGGGCGAGCTTCGGCTTGGCCAGAGGCTCACGAACACCGGCCGGGGCGGCAAGCCATCGCATGACGAAGAAACCAGGCATGATCACGTGGCTCGACTGGGTCCTAGCGAGCGCAACGGCGATTTGCGCAGCAACGGAAACAAACTCGCGGCCAACAGCACGTTGAAGACGCCTGCAGCGACGAACGTCCGGAGCGCCCCGTCCGGGCCGCCCGCTTCGAGGAGAGCCGCGCCGATCGACGGCGCCGCTGCTTGCGCGATGAGGCTTGGCATGGCGATGCGGCCCATGACGGCGGGGTATCGCTCGGGGCCAAAGATCGCCAGCGGCAGCGTGCCCCTTGCGATGCTCTCCAGGCCGATGCCGGCGCCATAGAGCGCCAACGCGAGAACGATGACCTCTCCCCCGAACCACAGCGCCGCCAGGCCTCCCGCGACAAGCAAGGCGGAGACGATGTGAGTCCAGATTGGGTGATGGAAGCGCGCGATCAGCGTTTCAATCGCTCTAACCGCCACCTGCGACGGCCCAACAAGCGCGCCGAGGCTTACGGCGACGGCGAGCGTGTAACCCTCGGCTTGCAGGATGAACAGCAAGTGCACCGAGAGCGTCGTCGAGATGACTGAGGCGAGGGTGATAGTGGCGGCGAGCAGCGCAAAGAGCCCATGCCGCGGCGCCTCCGGCTTGGCGGGGGCAAGCGACCGCGAAGACGCCTGCACCGGCCGAACCGACGATCGCCTGGGCTCACGCGGCACGACTAGAACATAGATCGGCAGCGCGACGAACAACTGGAAGCCGGCGTAGGCCGCGCAGGCGCCCCGCCAGCCGAGATGGGCTTCGAGAAACGCTGAAAGAGGCCAGCATATTGTGCTGGCGAAGCCGCCGAACAGCGTGAGCGTGGTGATCGCCGAGCGCCCGCCATGGCCGTAAAGACGGCCAAGAGTGGCAAAGGCCGGATCATAAAGGCCGGCGCCCATGCCCAAGCCAATCACCAGCCAGGCAGCCACATAGACCGGAAGCGATCGCCCCAGCGCCAGGGTTAGAAGGCCCGCCGCAAGAAATCCCGCGCTGACGGCCAGCACAGGACGCCCGCCAAAGCGCAGCGATCGCGCGCCCGACCCACGGCGAGATGACGCCGGCGGTCAACAGGCCGAGCGAGACCCCGCCCACAATCCAGGCTCGCGCCCACCCGGTTTCGACCGCGATCGGCGCCGCCAGGACCGCGATCAGATAGTACGAGGATCCCCAGGCGAATATCTGGGTCACCCCGAGAGCGGTGACGACGACGGCCCGGCTGCGCACCGGGGAGGGGGAGGCGAGCAGGGCCTTGTTCAGGATCGTTCCCGCGCCCCAAATGGCGCAGGCGACGAGGAGCAAGACGCGCGACGGCGCGCGCTCAGGAAAGCGCATTCGATGAACTCCGAAAGGGATGACGATTGACGGGAAGGCGCGGCGATCGGCTTTAGCGGCTCACGCAGGCGTCCTCGTCGCAACAATCGTAACCGGGCTTCCGGGGTGGCCGTGGCATCCGGGCTTCCAATAAAATCAATCCGGTTCGGCACTCGATGAGCTTGCCCCCGTTCGCGCGCTTCACGACGTTACCGGTCGTCCGCGACAGGGAGGGTCGGTGGATCACTGACAAGGCTCGTTCAGACCGGTCACCGGCCTTTCGCCGGCGACCCCAAAGGACGCGCGGCCGACTTCGCGCCAACTTCGTACCAACCCTTCGACCGATTGACGATCCATACGACTGACAGCATGACGGGCACTTCGATGAGAACGCCGACAACGGTCGCGAGGGCCGCGCCCGAGTTGAAGCCAAACAGGCTGATGGCGGCGGCCACCGCCAATTCGAAGAAGTTGCTGGCCCCGATCAGCGCTGATGGGCCGGCGACGCAATGCTGTTCGCCCACCAAGCGGTTCAAGAGATACGCGAAACCGGCGTTGAAATAGACCTGGATCAGGATCGGAATCGCCAGCATCAGAATAATGAGCGGCTGTGCGATGATCTCCTCGCCCTGGAATCCGAACAGAAGCACCAACGTCGCCAGCAGGGCGATCAACGATACGGGCTGCAATTTTGCGAGCAGGCCTGAGAGCGCCTCCGGCCCGCCGTTCGCCAGCACGCTGCGACGGATCAGTTGCGCCACGATCACCGGCACGACAATGTAAAGGACCACCGAAAGCACCAGCGTATTCCACGGAACGGTTATCGCCGATAGGCCAAGCAGCAGACCGACGATCGGCGCGAACGCGAACACCATGATGGTGTCATTCAGCGCGACCTGAGTGAGGGTGAAATGCGGTTCGCCGCGGGTCAGGTTCGACCAGACGAACACCATCGCCGTGCATGGCGCAGCTGCGAGGATGATCAAGCCAGCGATATAGGAATTGATTTGGTCGGCGGGTAGATAGGGCCGGAACAGATGGCCGATGAAGAACCCGCCCAGCGCAGCCATCGAGAACGGCTTGACCGCCCAATTGATGAACAGGGTCACGCCAATGCCGCGCCAGTGCTGGCGAACCTCGCCGAGCGCGGCAAAGTCGATCTTGATCAGCATGGGAATGATCATGAGCCAGATCAGGACCGCAACCGGCAGATTGACCCTGGCGATTTCCACGGCGCCGACCGCATGAAATACGCTTGGCGCAAAATGACCGAGGACAACGCCCGCGACGATGCAGAGGGCGACCCATAGCGTGAGATAGCGCTCGAACAGGGACACTACAATATTCCTATGCCGTTGCGACGCGGCGGCCGGCCTCGTCGACCACCCGCTCGCCGTCCTCCTTGACGAATTCTCCGCGCTGCGGCGGCAAGAGATCGAAAACCGCCTCCGAGGGGCGGCAGAGGCGAACGCCCTTCGGCGCCACGACGAGCGGACGGTTCATCAGGATCGGGTGCGCGCCGATCGCATCGAGCAGCGCATCGTCTGAAAGCGACGGATCGCCGAGGCCGAGGTCGGCATACGGCGTCCCCTTCTCGCGCAGGATCTGGCGCACGGTCAGGCCGGCGCGCTTGAGCAGCTGCGTCAGCAGCAAACGCGTCGGCGGGCATTTGAGATATTCGATGATGTGCGGCTCGACGCCTGCATTGCGGATCATCGCCAGCACGTTGCGCGAGGTTCCGCAGGCCGGATTGTGATAGATGATGACATCCATCACGCGACCTCCGGCCGCCGCCTGGTCGCGCCCTCGAGCTGCCCGATCTCCCGCAATTTCGCGTTCAGCGCCATCTTGTCGAGACTCCGGATCGGCAGGTTTGCGAAGATCGAAATCCTGTTCCTGAGGTAACGGGTCGCCAGAACGAAGGCCGCCTCTTTCTGGATATCGGTTCCCTCCTCGGCGGCGGGGTCTTCAATGCCCCAATGAGCCGTCATCGGCTGGCCGGGCCAAACCGGACAGGCTTCGGCGGCGGCTGTGTCGCAGACGGTGAAAACGAAATCCATCACGGGAGGGCCGGGGGCCGCGTACTCGTCCCAGCTTTTCGACCGCAAACCGTCAATCGGATAGGTGTAGCTTTCGAGCACCTTGAGCGCGAAGGGATTAACGGCGCCCTTGGGGTGGCTTCCCGCCGAGAACGCGCGGAAGCGCCCAGCTCCCACCTTGCGCAGGATGCTCTCGGCGATGATCGAGCGGGCGCTGTTGCCGGTGCATAAGAAGAGAACGTTGAACTCTCGTTCGCTCACGATTTCCTCCTCAGGTTACGCAGCAGGTTGGCGCACAGCACGCGCCGGCCTTCTGCGTTGGGCTTTGGTCCGGTTTTTTGGCGCGCACGAAGGCGCTCATGAACTTGCCGTCAACCAAGGGCGCGATGGCGTCGACATCGACGCCCTTGCCGGCAAGGAACTCGCGCGCGTCGTCGACCTGATAGATGCGCGTCGGCTCGACGCCGATCGCCTCGAAGCCGGCGACAGCGAGCTTCAAGCGGTAGTCGTTTTCGTCGAGCGCGCCGGCGATGCAGCCGACCCAGAGCAAAATGTCGCGGCGAACGCCTTCGGGAATTGCCCCGCGGGTGACGACGTCGGAGACGGCGAAGCGCCCGCCGGGCCTCAGCACCCGGAACGCCTCGCGAAGGACCCGGTCTTTGTCCGCCGACAGATTGATGACGCAGTTCGAGATGATCACGTCGACCGAATTGTCGGGCAACGGGATATTCTCGATTTCCCCCTTGAGGAACTCGACATTGGTCGCGCCGGCCTTCGCCCGGTTTTCCTGCGCCAGCGCCAGCATGTCGTCGGTCATGTCGAGGCCGTAGGCCTTGCCGGACGGGCCGACGCGGCGGGCGGAGAGGAGCACGTCGATGCCGCCGCCGGAGCCAAGGTCGAGGACCGTTTCGCCCTCCCTCAGTTCGGCGAGCGCGGTCGGATTGCCGCAGCCGAGCGAAGCCAGCACCGCCGCTTCCGGCAGGGCGCCGGTTTCGTCGTCGCCGTAAAGATTGGCGCTGATGGCGCCGACGCCGGCAAGCGCAGCGTCAGCGCCACAAGATACGCCACCGCAACAGGAACCGGGGACGCGTAGGTTGCGCGCGGCTTCGGCGTAGCGCTCGCGCACGACCTCCTTGATATCCATCTCCGGCATGGCGCTTCTCCTTTATGGGCAGGCGCAGGTGATCGCCTCCGGGCGGATCGCCTGGTTGCGGGTGCAGCATTCGGCGAACAGGAAGCCGACGATTTCCTGCAGCGCCTCGGTACTGGCGGTGTAGCGAAGGAAGGTGCTTTCGCGGCGCACCGACACGAGGCCCTCGTTCTTGAGTTTGTCCAGGTGATGCGACAGGGTCGACGGCGGGACGTCGAGCTCGGAGCCGATTTCCCCGACGACCAGCCCTTCGGGATGGGCCGACAACAGCAGGCGCACGATCCTTAGCCGCGTTTCTGTGCCGAGCGCCGCCAGCATATCCGCATAGCGGGCGATCTGGTCTTCTGCGGATGCTGCCGGGGCTGCTGCGATCATGGCGTCCTCTGGGTATTTCGATACCACTAGAAGTACCGAATGTCAACCCAGTGCAAGTCCGAGGACGGACGGCTTTTCGTTACAATGTTGCAGAAAGGGACACCTAAGGCATTGAAAAGATTGCTGCGGTCGTGAAACGGCGCCGATCCTCAGGGGAAGGGTCCACGGACCCGAGAAACACAAAGTGGATCAAAGTGACAAAGCGAGAAACGGACAAACGGACAAACGGACACAAAATCGGGCCTAAGGCCTTGGAATCACCCAGTCGCTGCCAGGAGTTGGGACGCGCGTCGACTGCCGGCTGGCCGGTTACAGGACGAGGCCGCACCGCCGCTTGGTCGAGCAGCGCGGCCGAGCCCAGGATCGAACGGACCTGCTATTCTGCAGGCGTCGCTGACGCCGCCAAGCCTTCGACAGGGACGGTGACCGGTTGCTCGCGGCGAAGGAACCGCCGGAAGGCCATCCGCACGTCCCGAAACAGCCGGACGAAGGCGTTCGGCTTGCGGAAGTGCGAGTCGAACTCCCGGTTCGTCTCCAGCGGCTGCCAGTAGTGCTGGCGCCAGGTCTTGAACATCGTCACCAGTTCGTCGGTCTGTTCCGGCTTGATCGCCATCGAAGCGCAGCCGCACATCGCGTCGATCGTCACCCGGCCCAACCGGTCGAACTGGAAACGATGGCGGCTGGGGACATGATGCAGCCAGCCATGCGCATATTCAAAGTCGCCCGGCTGGAAGCGCAGCGCCGAAATCATCGGCGAAACGTCCAGATAGCGCGTTGTCTGCCCGGGCGCGTATCGGAACTCGACATTAGCCATAACGGTCAACCTCCGCCTGAACATCCCCAGCCCCGCGGTCTGAACGATCTCGCGTGGCGCAGGTTCCTGGCGTCTAGCGCGACAGCTTGGCTTTTTTATGCGGCCACGAGCCGGAACAAGACGGCAGGCGGAGAACGTTGCAAATCCGTGGGAGGCTGATGCGAGGCGCCTTGGCGGACGGCGATCCGCCCGGTTGCTAGGCGCCGTCCGCATCCTTCCGGGACGCGTCCTCATAACGCTTTCCGGCGTCGACGACGGCGAGCGCTGCGGCGCCGAGGGGGCCGGGCGGAGCCGGACCGATAGGCGCCGGTCCGGCCGCCTCCGGCGCGAGCCGAGCCTGAAGCCAGTCTCGCGTCGCGTCGTCCGCCGCCGGGCGTCCCGCCCGGGCGTCGAGGCGGGCCGCCGACAATTGGGCGACAAGCCCATGCGCCGCCATGAGCAGCGCCGCCATCTCGTCGAGACCCCTGCGCGTCGCAGTCGGCTCGATGCTCATGCGCCCGGCCGAATCGGACAGCGCCGCAAGCGCCTCGATCATGTTTTTGCGCGCCATGCGGTACTCCAGGCTCGAGGCGTCGGGCCTGAGGGCCACGCCGGCAAAGACGGACAAGCGGTCCTGCAGGCGGCTTGCGATGCGCGGCGCCTCCACGAATTCCCAGCGCGGCCAGACGAAACTGAACGCATACGCGATCGCTGCGCCGATCAAGGTATCGGCGAGCCGCGCCAGGATCGGCGCGGGAAGATCCGGCTGCGCCAGATGGAGCGAGACGAGCGCAGACACGGACGCCCCCACCGACGCGATGCGATAATCGAGCCTGACGAAGCTTTGAAGCAGGGCGATCGAGGCCCCCTGCACAGCCACCAGCGCGCCGAGCGGCAGATAGGCGACGAAGCCCGACGCGGCGACGCAACCGACGAGGGTGCCGATGACGCGGTCGTCGCGACGCTGCCGGGTCAACCCGTAATTGGCCCGCAGCACGACGGCGATCGTGAGCAACACCCAGTTGCCATGCTGCTCGCTGCCGAGCGACCGGGCGACAAGCGCCCCGGCCATCATCGCCAGCGCCAGCCTCACGGCGAAACGGAGGACCGGCGAATCGAATTGGAAATGCGCGCCGAGCGCCCTCAGGTCATAAGATCGCTTGGGAATGAACGGGCCAAGGGCGACGCCGCCGAGTTCCTTTTCGGCCGCCTTGTCGTCGGACAGCGTCGTCTCCAGGCGCCGAATCTGTCTCAACGCCAGGACGATGCGAGAGGACGTGGCGGCCAGCGGAGCGCCCAACCTCGTCGGGATCGCCTCGTCCGCCTGAAGCCGCGTCATCTCCCGCTCGAGGGAGTCGATCGCGAGTTGGTGATCCGGCGGCAGGACTGGGTTGCCGGTGGTGAGGAGTTCGACGCTGAGGTGGTCCAGGTCGAGGGCCCCGGCGCGCAGGCTCGCCCGGATGCGCTTGAGAAGCGCAGCCGCCGCAGAGGTCTCACGCACCAGCGCAACGTCGCACTGCGCCGCAACCAGCGCATCGAACGCCTCCAGAAGGACGGCGATCGTCGCGGCGAGCCGCAAGCGCTCGGGCGTCGAGTTCGGCCGATCGAGCAGCAAGGCGCGCGCCGACTGCAATTGCTCGGCGAGCGCCGCCTGCTGGCGAATCGCGGCCCCGTAGGCTGCCGCCAGCACGTTGTCCGGATCGTAGATGGCCGCGACCGCCCGAAGGTAGTTCGCAAACTCGCGGATCGTTTCGCCGGCGACCAGTCGGCGGGCGCTCGGTGCGGTGACCAGCGTCGCGACTAGAGAAAAGGCGATATAGGCGAACCCGCCGGCGGCCAGCAGCGCCTCGTTGTGGAGCGCCTTCGGGACGTCCGGGCGCGGCAGACCGAGGACGAACACCATCGCGATGATCATCTCCATCGCGATCGCCAGCGCCCAGCGACCGAGGCCGGAGACCATTCCGGCGGCGAAGGCGACCGCCGCAATGGCGAGCCAGGCGGCCACGGGGCGCGGCGCCGCGAGCGCAAGCTGGATCACTGTCGTCGACAAGAGGGCGAAGGCGAAGCCGAAGAGCATCGCCCGCGCCTTGTCTCGCCAAGGGGCGGGCACGTCGGAAATGCTGGCCGAAAACGCCCCGAGCGTCGCCGGCTGCCCCGCGGCGAAGCCGAAAACGGTCGAGCCGATCAGCGCGACCGTCATCACCCCGGCTGCGACGCTGACGCCATTGACGATGTGCTGGCCGAAGAAAAGCCGCCTTAAGTCCGGCGGACGCCATCGGGCCACGTCTGGGTCACGCTTTGGAGGCGCGCTTCAGCGCATCTATGGCGTGAGCGGCGGTGGGGTTCAGGCCGGGGCGGCCCGTCTCGGCGAAGGCGCTGAGTTCATCGATCATTTTGGGCGTCCAGTAGAGGCGCAGGTGCGACGCGGCCCCATCGACCGCCTCCTTCTCAGGCATGGTTGCGTAGAAATCGCCGATCTGGTTGGCCATGCGAACGAGCTTGTCGATCTTGCCCATCGTCACCCGGGTATTCCTCCGCTCGACCCGAACTCCGCCTCGAAGCTCAGCGCTTTGTCGGAGCGGGCGACGGCGATTACCGTCAGTCCGAAGTCGCGCGCCCGCTCGAGCGCGAGCGAGGTCGGAGCGGAGAGCGACACCAACGTGTCCGCCCCGAAGATTGCCGCCTTCACGGCCATTTCGAACGAGCACCGGCTGGTGATGACGAAGAACCCGCTCTCGGCCGCGATGCCGGCGCGCCTCAACGCTCCGATCGCCTTGTCGAGCGCATTGTGCCGCCCGACGTCCTCTCGAACCAGGGTAATCCCTCCGGTCCGCGCGCACCAGGCGGCGGCGTGAACGGCGCGGGTGAGCGCGTTGAGCGGCTGGCGGCGCTCGAGTTCTTTAATGGCCGCGCCGATCGCTGCCGGTTCGACTGCCGGCCGCGCGCTGAGCGACGCCCGGGGCGAGGGCATCTGCGCGAAGTCCTCAATTCCGCAGAGGCCGCAGCCCGTGCGCCCGCTCATCGCACGCTTGCGCGCCAGATGCGCTTGCAGCCTCTCGCCGGTCAGCGCGATCCCGACGCGCCAGCCTTCATCGACCCGCGCGATCTCGACCCCGCGAATATCCCCGACCTCCGGCGCGATCCCCTCGCTCAGGGCGAAACCATAGGCAAAATCTTCGAGGTCGAGCGGCGTCGCCATCATCACGGCGAAAGGCGAGCCGCCGATGACGATCTGGACCGGCGCCTCGACCGCGATCGCCCGGGTCAGCGTCGGCCCGACAGCGCCCGCGTCGTAGGAAAATGACCGCGCCAGAACCTCGACCGAGCCCTCACTCGGCCGCATCGGCGGGCGCTCTTTCAATGCGGCGCAAGCGGATCGCCTCATCCCGGTCGCGGATTTGCCAGTCCGAAAGGTGGTTGGTTCGACGGACCTGAACGGCAGTGACCTTATATTCCGGACAGTTGGTCGCCCAGTCGGAATTTTCGGTCGTGACCACGTTGGCGCCGGTCAGCGCATGGTGGAAGGTCGTGTATACGACGCCCGGTTGCATGCGGTCGGTAATCCTGGCGCGCAGCGCAATCTCGCCCGAGCGGCTCCGCAAGGCTACGAGGTCGCCGTCGCTGACGCCTCGACTCTCCGCGTCGAATGGATGCATCTCGAGCTCGTCTTCCATATGCCAGACATTGTTGGGGGTGCGCCGCGTCTGGGCGCCGACGTTGTATTGCGAGAGAATACGCCCGGTCGTCAGCAAGAGCGGGAAGCGCGGGCCCACGCGTTCCTCAGTCGCGAGGTATTCCGTCAGCATGAACTGCCCCTTGCCGCGGACGAAGCGCGCGACATGCATAACCGGGGTGCCGGCCGGAGCCTGATCGTTGCACGGCCACTGGATGGAGCCGAGCTGATCGAGCCGCGCATAGGATACGCCGGCGAAGGTCGGCGTTGTCGCGGCGATCTCGTCCATGATCTCGCCGGGATCCCGATAATGCATCGGCACGCCCATGGCGTTGGCGAGCGCCATCGTCGCCTCCCAGTCGGCCTTGCCGGCGAGCGGCGGGATCGCCTGGCGCACCCGGCTGATGCGCCGCTCGGCATTGATGAAGGTTCCGTCCTTCTCCAAAAACGAGGCCCCGGGCAGGAAGACATGGGCATAGCGCGCCGTCTCGTTGAGGAAGAGATCCTGCACGATCACGCACTCCATCGCGCGCAGGCCCGCGGTGATGTGCTTCGTGTCGGGGTCGGATTGGGCGATGTCCTCGCCCTGCAGATAGAGGCCCTTGAAAGCGCCGTCGATCGCCTCGTCGATCATGTTGGGAATGCGCAGGCCCGGCTCCTTGCTGAGCGGAACGCCCCACAGGCGTTCGAAGATCTCGCGCGTCGCGTCGTCGGAAACGTGGCGATAACCGGGAAACTCGTGCGGAAACGAGCCCATATCGCAGGAGCCCTGCACATTGTTCTGGCCGCGCAGCGGGTTCACGCCGACGCCCTCGCGGCCAATGTTTCCGGTCGCCATCGCCAAGTTGGCGATCGCCATGACCGCGGTCGAGCCCTGGGCGTGCTCCGTGACGCCGAGACCGTAATAGATCGCGCCATTGCCGCCGGTCGCATAAAGTCGCGCCGCCTTGCGCAGCTCGACGGGATCGACGCCGGTCGCCGAAGCGACCGCTTCCGGGGAATGACGCTCCTCGGCGACAAAGCGCGCCCAGGATTCAAAATTCGCCGGGTCGCAGCGCTCGCGCACGAATTCCTCGTTCACCAGGCCTTCCGTGACGATGACATGCGCCATCGCGGCCAGCACCGCCACATTGGTTCCGGGCCGCAGCGCCAGATGATGGTCGGCCTTGATATGGGGGCTTCGGACAAGATCGATGCGGCGTGGATCGATCACGATGAGGCGCGCGCTGTTCCGCAGTCGTTTCTTCAGCCGCGAGGCGAAGACCGGATGCGCATCGGTCGGATTGGCGCCGATCACGACCACGACGTCGGAGCGATCGACCGACTTGAAGTCCTGTGTCCCCGCCGAGGTTCCATAAGTCCTCGACAAACCGAACCCGGTCGGCGAATGGCAGACACGCGCGCAGGTGTCGATGTTGTTGTTGCTGAAGCCCGCGCGCACCAGTTTCTGGACCAGGAACACTTCCTCATTCGTGCAGCGCGACGACGAGATGGCGCCGACCGAGTTGCGGCCGTATTGACTTTGGATGCGCTTGAATTCGCGCGCCGCGTGTTGAAGAGCCTCGTCCCACGTGACTTCCCGCCACGGATCGTCGATCCGCTCGCGGATCATCGGCTTGAGGATGCGGTCCTTGTGGGTCGCATACCCGTAAGCGAAGCGTCCCTTGACGCACGAATGGCCTTCGTTCGCCATTCCCGCCTTGTAGGGGATCATGCGCAGGACTTCGTCGCCTTTCAGTTCCGCCTTGAAGGCGCAGCCGACCCCGCAATAAGCGCACGTCGTCACCACGCTGCGCTCCGGCGTGCCCCTATCGATGACCGCTTTCTCATTGAGCGTCGCGGTCGGGCAGGCCTGCACACAGGCGCCGCACGAGACGCACTCGGAGGAGAGGAAGTCGCCGCCGCCGGGAGCGACCTTCGAATCGAAGCCGCGGCCCAGAATCGTAAGCGCGAAGGTGCCCTGCACCTCCTCGCAGGCGCGCACGCAGCGCGAACAGACGATGCACTTCGAAGATTTCGAAGGTGAAATAGGGATTGGACCCGTCGGTCGGCGCCCTCAGATGATTGGCGCCGTCGTAGCCGTAGCGGACGTCCCGGAGGCCGACGTTGCCGGCCTGCGTCTGCAACTCGCAATCGCCGTTGGCGCTGCAGGTCAGACAGTCGAGCGGATGGTCCGAGATGTAGAGCTCCATCACGCCCCGTCTCAGCCGCTCCAGCCGGGCCGTCCTGGTATGCACGACCATGCCTTCTTCTGCCGGCGTCGTGCAGGAAGCGGGCGCGCCTTTGCGGCCCTCGATCTCGACGAGACAGAGCCGACAGGAGCCGAAGGCCTCGAGATTGTCGGTGGCGCAGAGCTTCGGGATCGGATTGTCGATCAACGCGGCGGCAGCCATCACCGAGGTCTGCGGCGCGACGCTGACTTTTCGGCCGTCGATGGTCAGCGTGACGCTCGGCTTCCCGGTGCGGATCGGCGTGCCCGTGTCGAGTTCCTGCAGAATCGGCATCGCTGGATCTCCTATTCGGCAGCCGCGCGTCCGGGCGCCTTGGCGAAATCTTCGCTGAAGTGATCGAGTGCGCTGAGGACCGGCAGCGGCGTCAGGCCGCCGAGCGCGCAAAGCGAGCCGTCCGTCATGACCTCGCAGAGGTCGCGCAGGAGTTGGACGTTGTTTTGGCGATCCCGGTTCGCGACAATCTTGTCGAGGGTCTCCGCCCCCCGGATCGATCCAATGCGGCATGGCGTGCACTTGCCGCAGCTTTCCTTGGCGCAAAACTCAAAGGCGAAGCGGGCCTGTCGGGCCATATCGACGGTATCGTCGAAGACGACGATTCCGCCGTGGCCAAGCATGCCCTTGGCCGCAAGCATCGACTCGTAGTCGAGCGGCGTGTCGAGCAGGCGCTCCGGAAAATAGGCGCCGAGCGGACCGCCGACCTGCACCGCCCGAATCGGACGGCCCGAGCGGGTTCCGCCGCCAAAACCTTCGACGAGATCGCGAATTGTCGCGCCGAAGGCAAGCTCGACCAGCCCTCCGTAGCGGACGTTGCCGGCAAGCTGGAACGGCTGCGATCCGAGCGAGCGGCCGACCCCGTAGTCCGCGTAAGCCTTGCCGCCGTGCTCCAATATCCACGGGGTGGAGGCGAAGCTCAGTACATTGTTGATGACGGTCGGCTTGGCGAACAGGCCGGAAATTGCGGGGAGCGGCGGTTTGGCGCGAACCTGCCCGCGTTTCCCCTCCAGGCTCTCGAGCAAAGAAGTCTCCTCGCCGCAGATATAGGCGCCGGCGCCGAGCCGCGCCTCGACATCGAAGGGATGACCCGAGCCGAGCACGCTCCTTCCGAGCAGCCCCGCTGCCCGCGCACGCTCGATCGCGCGGGAAAATGTAGCGAAGGCGTGCGGATATTCGGAGCGAATGTAGACGTAGCCCATCGTCGCCCCGACCGAGAGGGCGGCGATCGCCATTCCTTCGATAAGGAGGAAGGGGTCACCCTCCATGAGCATGCGGTCGGCGAAGGTTCCGCTATCGCCTTCGTCCGCGTTGCAGACGATGTATTTGCGATCGGCCTCGACGCCCGCGACGGTTCGCCATTTGATCCCGGTCGGAAACCCCGCTCCGCCGCGGCCCCGTAAGCCCGAGGTCAAGACCTCGTCGACCGTCGCTTTCGGCCCGAGGCTCAAGGCGCGTTCCAGACCTCTCAGGCCGCCGTTGAGGCGATAGTCGTCGAGCGAAAGCGGGTCGGTCGCCCCGCAGCGGCCGAAGATAAGCCGCTGCTGGCGTGCGAAATAAGGGATGCCCTCGACGGATCCGAGCGCCTTTGGATGCGCGCCGCCATCCAGGAAGCCGGCTTCGAATAGCGAACTCGCATCGCTTGGCTCTACCGGCCCATATGCAACCCTTCCGCCCCGCCCGTCGACCTCGACCATAGGCTCGAGCCAGAACAGGCCGCGCGTGCCGGTGCGCACGATGGTCAGGGCGATTCCGCGCGCGGCGGCTTCGCTGGCCAACGCCTTGGCGACGGCGTCCGCGCCGACGGAAAGAACGGCGGAGTTGCACGGAACGAAAACTTGCGCGCTCATTGCGCTTGTCCCGTTGCCTTCGCGACGAGCGCGTCGAGCCGATCCCGGTCCAGTCGGCCGAAGGGCTGGCCGTCCAAAAGCGCCGCGGGCGATAGCGCGCAGTTGCCGAGGCAATAGACAGTCTCGACGTGGAGCGAACCGCCGGTTTGCGGGCTATCTGCAACGAGGCCGTGGCGCGCCTCGAGATGGGCGACGAGGTCCTCGCATCCCATGGCCTGACAGGATTCTGCCCGGCAGAGCTTAAGCGCCATTCCGGTTGACGGCTCCCGTCGGAAATCGTGGTAAAAGCTGACGACGCCGAGCGCCTCCGCTTTCGAGATGTTGAGCGCCTCGGCCATCAGCGCGATCGCCTCGTCGTCGACATAGCCGAACTGATGCTGGAGATCGTGCAGAATCGGCAGCGCCGCCCCCGGCGTCGAACGGTTGCGGTCTATCACGATACGGGCAAGCTCGGCATCGAAGGCCGTTTTGGCGGCCATCAGGTCCTCCCGAAAAGCTCGGGGATTTTGCGCCTCCCAAGCGATGGCGGCAAATGCAACGTTTCGAAGCAACGATAGGAGATTTCTATTGCGCTGCTGATCGGGGCGGCTCGATAAGGGCGGCTATGTCGGCTGGCCACTGCATCGCGAACAGATTCCGGGCGAGCGGCGACGGCGGCTCGCGGTCGCTCATCACAAGGCCGATGGTGCGGCGCGCTGTCGGTTCAACGAGCTCGATCGGACGGGTGCCGTTCGGAACGCCGAAGAAACGCAGCAATTGTTTGGGCACGATCGCCGACCACGGGCCGGCGCTCACGTGCGACACGAGATTGAATATAGAATTCGTCTCGACCGCCGGAATGGGCTTTTCTCCGACGGAGCGGAAAATGCCGTCGATGATGCGCCGGTTCTGCATATCCGGCGTCAGCAGGCACAAAGGCGCGGCTGCAGCTTCCCTCCATGGCACTTCCGTGCGGCCGGCCAAGGCGCCCCCGACGGGCGTGAGGAACATGTATTCCTCGACGCAGAGCGGCCTCGCCTTAACCCGCTCGATGGGCTCGGCGTCGAGATAGGTCAGGCCGGCCTCGAGCTCGAATTCCTCGATGCCGCGCTCGATCTCCTGGCTGTTCAGCGACAGGACCGTCACTGCGACTCCAGGAAAGCGGGCGTAGAACGGCCCCGTCAGCTGCGAAACGATCGGCAGCGCCGTCGGGATAGCGCCGATCCGAAGCCGACCTGACAAGCCCTTATCGATCTCCTCGAGGCCTCGCCGCAGATTCTCAGTCTCGGCGAGTATGCGGTGAGCGTGCTCGACCACAAGACGGCCCTGCGGGGTCAAGCCGACGAACCGGTGGCCTCGCTCGACGATCGGCGCCCCGAGATCCTCTTCGAGCTGGCGGATCGCCGCCGAAAGCGTGGGCTGCGAGACGTTGCAGGCCTTGGCCGCTCGCCCGAAGTGTCTTTCGCGGGCCAGCGCCACCAGATACTCGAGCTGGCGCAACACCATGACGCCGCCTCCCTGCCGCATTGGCGGCGCCGCCCGCTGCTAAGTCAATAGCGACAGGCTATAACAGGCCATAGCAGCGGGCGTTCCCGCTGGAGTTAGCCTAGTTTCGGCGCTAGAACGCCGATCCAACGGAGACCGTCGATGCCAAGCCAACGGAGCGGTGCAGGGACGCCGGCTTTATCAATCTCGATCGCCGCAACGGCAGCCGCGGCAGGCCTACTCGTGCTGGCGGCGCTGTGGCTTGCATTCGCGCAGCAGACCTCGCCCTCCCGCTCCCTGATCGGGGGACCATTCGCGCTTGAAGACGCGGCCGGCAAGACGGTCACCGACCAGAGTTTGCGCGGGCGGCCGTTCCTCGTCTATTTCGGCTATACCCATTGCCCCGACACCTGCCCGACCGAGCTCGCACGCATTTCCGACGTGCTCGTCAAAATGGGAGATCAGGCGGTGCCGGCGCTTTTCATCACGGTCGATCCGGAGCGCGACACGCCGAAGGTGATGCAGGACTACGTCAGCAGCTTCAATCCTCATATCATCGGGCTCTCGGGAGCCCCTCAGGCGATCGGGTCGGTCGAAAAGGCGTACCGCGTCTTCGCCCGCAAGGGGGAGATCCAATCCGACGGCAGCTATTCCATGGATCACAGCTCCATCGTCTATCTGATGGGCAAGTCGGGGGACTTCGTCCAGGCGCTGAACCTCGACCGTCCGCCCGACGAAACGGCCAAGGAACTCAAGCGCTATCTCTGACAGAGGGGGGTTTGCGCGGCAGCGGCCTCTTTGCTACAGCGATCGTCCGTCTCGGTTTGACTTGCCTGCGCATGAGCGTCGATCGCCGTCGCGGGAAGCGATGGGAATGACCTATGGAAAAGTTCACGACACTGACCGGGGTCGCCGCGCCGCTGCCGATCGACAACGTCGACACGGACAAGATCATCCCCAAGCAATATCTCAAGACGATCAAGCGGACGGGTCTGGGCGCGGGATTATTCGCGGAAATGCGCTATCGCGACGACGGGTCGGAGCACCCGGATTTCGTTCTCAACAAGCCTGCTTACCGAAAGGCGGCAATTCTCGTGGCCGGCGACAACTTCGGCTGCGGCTCGTCGCGCGAGCATGCGCCGTGGGCCCTGCTCGACTTCGGGGTGCGCTGCGTGATCTCAACCGACTTCGCCGACATCTTCTACAACAACTGCTTCAAGAACGGCATCCTGCCGGTCAAGGTGTCGCGTGAGGATCTCGCCAAGCTCATGGACGACGCCGAGCGCGGCGCGAACGCGACCCTGACCATCGACCTGCCGGCGCAGGAGATCCGCGGCCCGGACGGAGGGGTGGTCAGATTCGACATCGACCCGTTCCGCAAGCACCGCCTGATGGAGGGCCTGGACGACATCGGCCTCACGCTGGTCGAGGCGGAAGCGATCGAGGCGCACGAGAAAAGCAAAGCCGAGGCGCATCCCTGGCGGTGAGGCCCGGCGCCAGTTTCCCGATCGGCCGGTCGGCCGATTTGTCAAAATGGCGTCTCTGCCCGTAGAGTTGGCCGAAAAATAGTACGGTGAGCGTCCGGCTCGATGAACGGCACGACGGTCTTTGTCACCGCGATCGGTTACGTCCTTCTGCTGTTTCTGATCGCGTGGTGGGGCGATCGCGGCGGGCGGGGTTTTGCCTCGGGCGGATCGCGGGCCGCGGTCTACGCGCTGAGTTTGGCGGTCTATTGCACGTCCTGGACTTACTACGGCTCGGTAGGCCTCGCTTCCAAGCACGGGCTTGATTTCCTTCCGATCTACATTGGCCC
This sequence comes from uncultured Alphaproteobacteria bacterium, assembly GCA_963772555.1. Classification (GTDB taxonomy): domain Bacteria; phylum Pseudomonadota; class Alphaproteobacteria; order Rhizobiales; family Beijerinckiaceae; genus Roseiarcus. Next base: position 149,046 of record CAVYXQ010000011.1, read on the forward strand.
GATCATCGTTATCGGTCTCGGCGCGCGGTTCGTGGGGCGGATCGCCAGTTTGGCGCGGGCGCAGAACCTGACGACCGTCGCCGATTTCGTTTCGGCGCGCTACGGCAAGTCGCAGGCGGTCGCGGCGGTCGCGGCGCTGATCGCCCTCGTCGGTTCTGCGCCCTATGTCGCCTTGCAGTTGAAGGCGGTGGCGAACACGCTGCTGACAGTCGTGGCGTCCTTCGACAAGGCGCGGCTCGTTCCGGACACGCCCTCGGCGTCGTTCTTACTCGCCATTTCGCTCGTGCTCGCCGCGTTCGCCATGGCCTTCGGCACGCGCCGCATCAATCCGAAGGAACACCAGGACGGCCTCATTCTCGCTATCGCGGTCGAGTCGATCGTTAAGCTCGTGGCGTTTCTCGCGGTTGGCGCGTTCGTGGTATGGCGGCTGGACGGCGGCATCGTCGGTCTGACCGAGTTGGCCCAATCGAATCCCGCGATCGCCGCCGTCATCCAGACGCGGCCGGACCCTGCGTTCTGGAGCGTCACCACGCTGCTTTCCGCTTTCGCAATTATTCTGCTGCCGCGCCAGTTCCATGTCGCCATCGTCGAGAACCATGATCAGAGGGGGGTGCGGACCGCTTCTTGGCTCTTCCCCACCTATCTCGTCCTGATCAACCTTTTCGTAGCGCCTCTGGCGATCGCCGGTCTCAAAATGTTTCCGGATGGCGGCATCGACCGCGACTTGACGGTGCTGGCGCTGCCGCTCGCTGCCGGCGCCCGCGGCGTCGCGCTGCTGACGATGATCGGGGGTCTGTCCGCCGCCACCGGCATGGTGGTGCTGGACAGCCTCGCCCTCGCCATCACGATCTCGAACGACCTCGTGATGCCGCTCCTGTTGCGCCGACGCGCCGCCAGGATGCCGACAGCAGAGGGCGACATCGGCGCCCTTGTGCTCTGGATCCGCCGCATCGCGATCGTCGGCGTCCTCGGCCTGGGCTTTGCCTATGAGCGCCTCGCCGGGCAGGCGGCGCTGGTGTCGATCGGCCTCTTGTCGTTCGCCGCGGTCGCGCAGATTGCGCCGGCCTTTCTCGGCGGGCTCTTCTGGCGGCGCGCCACGGCGCGCGGGGCGATCGCCGGCATGACGGCCGGATTCCTCGGCTGGATCTATCTTCTGCTCCTGCCGTCGATCGAGCCGCAGCGGGCGCTGACCGCCTACCTTGCGCACGGGCCGCTGGCGATCGCCTGGCTGAGCCCGGCGGCGCTGGTCGCCTTTGCGCCGAGCGCGCTCGTCGGCGGCGTCGTCCTGTCGCTGCTGGCCAACGTCGCTGCCTACGTCGTCTTTTCGCTGACCCGCCAGCCGAGCGCGCTCGAGCGCACCCAGGCGAGCGCTTTTGCCGGGGTCGGCGGAAAGCCGCAGGCGTTCCGCCTCTGGCGCTCCTCCACCACCGCCGGAGAGCTCGAGGCGGCGGTCGCCCGCTATCTCGGCGCCGCGAGAGCCCGCCGCGCTTTTTCGGCCTTCCTGCGCGCGAACGGCGTCGAATACGACCCGTCCCGCGAAGCGAGCGCGCAGCTCGTCCGCCATGCGGAATTCCTCCTGTCGCCCGCCATCGGCGCTTCGACCTCGCGCCAGGTTCTGTCGCTGCTGCTCAGGCCGCGCAATCTCTCCGGACAGTCCGCGTTGCGGCTGATCGACGAAGCCTCGGCGGCGATCCAGTCGAGCCGCGATCAGTTGCAGCATGCGCTCGACCATGCGCGTCAGGGAATTACGGTGTTCGATTCGAACCTGGCGCTGACCGCCTGGAACCGCGAATTCGTCGACCTGTTCGACCTGCCGCCCGGAATGCTGCGCCACGGTCTCGGCCTCGACGAGATCGTGCGCTTCAACGCGGCCCGCGGCGCTTACGGGCCGGGAGATTTCGGAGGACTTCGTCGCCGAGCGGGTCGCAGCCCTCCTCTACGACGATCAGCCGACCCGCCTCCGGCTCTTTTCCACGCGCCGGGTGATCGAGGTACGCTCCGCCCGTCTGCCTGACGGCGGCATCGTGACCACCTACACAGATGTGACCGAGACGGTGCACACCGAGGAGGCTCTGGAAGCCGCCAACGAGCTTCTGGAAAAGCGGGTCGACGAGCGCACGGCCGAATTGCAGCGCCTCAACGCAGAACTCGCACGCGCCAAGACGGCGGCGGAGGCCGCGAACCTGTCCAAGACCCGCTTCCTCGCGGCGGCGAGCCACGACATTCTCCAGCCCTTGAACGCCGCCCGCCTCTACGCCAGCTCGCTCGCCGAAGGCATAGGCCAGATCGGTCGCGAGGAGCGGGCCGATCTGGCGCGCAATGTCGATGTCTCGCTGGAGGCGGTCGAGGAGATCCTTGGCGCCCTGCTCGACATTTCCCGCCTCGACGCCGGGGCGATGAAGCCGGAGATTTCCGACGTGCCGGTTGTCGACCTCTTGCGGATGCTGGAGATCGAGTTTCACCCGCTCGCCCGCTCCAAGGGGCTCGACCTCAGGTTCGTCTCGAGCCGGCTCGCCATCCGGACCGACCGGCGGCTCATGCGCCGTCTCTTGCAGAACCTCGTCTCGAACGCGATCAAGTATACGCTCGAGGGCCGGGTGCTGGTCGGCTGCCGCAGGGCGGGCGGGGCTCTGCGCATCGAAGTCTGGGACACCGGGCTCGGCATCCCGACGGATCAGCAGCAGGCGGTGTTCCAGGAGTTCCAGCGGCTCGATCAGGGCGCCCGCGTGGCCCGGGGTCTCGGCCTCGGCCTCTCGATCGTCCAGCGCCTCGGCCGGGTGCTCGACCATCCGATCGGTCTCAACTCCCGACCGGGCAAGGGCTCCGTCTTCTCCGTCGCGGCGCCCACCGGCAAGCCGACGGCGGAGAGCCGGGAGGAGACGGGCGCGCTGACTGCGGCGGGCGGCGAGCCGCTGAGCGGCCTCAAGATTCTCGCCATCGACAACGAGCCGCGGGTGCTCGAAGGCATGCGGGTTCTCCTGAGCCGGTGGGGTTGCGTCGTCGCGACGGCGCACGGGCTCGCCGAAGCGCGGGAGGCGATTGCGCGCTTCGGCTCGCCCGACGTCATCATCGCCGACTATCATCTCGACCAGGGCGACGGCGTCCAGGCGGTGCGAACTTTGCGCGCCGAACTCGGATGGGCGGCGCCGGCGATCCTGGCGACCGCCGACCGCAGCCTCGAGGTGCGCGATGAGGCGGCGGGCGCGGACATCATCATCCTCAACAAGCCGCTGAAGCCGGCGCCTTTGCGAGCCCAGCTGACGCGCTACCGCGCCTTGCGCCAAGCGGCGGAGTAGCGGGCGCGCCCCGATTCAGCCCCCTTTTGGACGAAGCGATGTCAGGCCGCGCCAGAATATTTGGGCTTTCTTGGAGTACGCGGGTTTCTCCTCGTCCGGAATAAGGGGTTTCAACGGGTTGCGCACGAGCCCCACGAAAAGCTTGTTCTGCAAGCAATTTGCGTAGACCAGAAAACGCTTTGCCCAAATAGGGACGGCCAGCGCGTGGCCGCTCTCGGGCTGCCGCCGGAGCGGGACGACCATGGTCGCTGGGAACGGATTTGACAATTACTGAGGCCGACCCTGTCCGCCGCGAGTTCGCCCGGCGTCTCCGGCCCGAGCGGCTGGCCACGCTCGGGGTGTTTTTCGCCAACGGCCTCGGGATCGGGGCCTGGGCCGCGGCCATTCCGCGGCTGAAGGAGAACCTGAGCCTCGGCGACGGCGCCCTCAGTCTGGTCCTGCTCTCCTTCGCCGCAGGGGCCCTGGCGGCGATGCCGCTGACCGGGCTCATTGCCGCGCGCCTTTCAAGCGGCCGGGCGACCTCTGCGGCGGGCCTCGCCTTCGTTGGGGCGCTCGCGGCGCCGGTTCTCTCGCCGTCGTTGCCGCTGCTTTGCGCCGCGACCCTTGTCGTCGGGGCGGCGAACGGGTCGATGGACGTCTCGATGAACGCGCAGGCCAGCGACGTCGAGAGGCGCTGGGGCCGCCCGATCATGTCGTCGTTCCATGCCGCCTTCAGCCTGGGCGGCGCCGCCGGCGCCCTTCTGGGCGCCTGGCTCGCCACATATGCAACCGCCCTTGGCCTTTGGGGCCCCTGCCTAATCGGCCTCGCCATCATCGCGCTCGCCGCCGGCCCCTTGTGGGACAATGGCAGGCGGCTCGGCAGCGGCTCCTTGATCCTGCCAGGACGCAACCTGCTGCCGCTGGCCGCTCTCGCGCTCCTCTCGATGATGACCGAGGGCGCCGTCGGTGACTGGAGCGGGACCTGTCTGATGCAGTCAGGCGTCGCCATCGGGCTCGTCGCGTCCGCCTACGCCGCGTTTTCGCTGTGCATGATCATCGGCCGAAGTTTTGGCGACGCGGTCGTGCGTCTTGCCGGGCCGCGCGCCACGGTCGGCTTCGGCGCGCTCCTCGCCGCCGCCGGGCTTGCGATCTCAGTCGCCTGGCCCGGCCTGCCGGGGGGGATTGTTGGCTTCGCGCTGGCCGGGGCGGGCCTCGCCAATGTCGTTCCGGTCATCTTCAGCACGGCGGGGCAAACGGGCTCGTCGCCGGCGGTCGGCATCGCCTCCGCCGCCACCGCCGGCTATGCCGGCCTGTTGCTGGGGCCGGCCGCGGTCGGCGGCGTCGCTTCGGTCGCCGATCTGCGGATGGCGATCGCAATGCTCGCGCTTGTCGCGCTCGGTGCCGCGGCGCTGGCCTTTTCGCCGGCCGGCGGACTCATGCGCTCGAGGTGATCGGCGCCGCGACGCGATTCGCTTATAGGAATGTTCCGGTTCCCATTTGCCAAGAGCCCATCATGACAACGTCCCGCCCTTTCGACGACATCCGCGACTTGCTCCAAAAAATGCCGGCGGCGGACGAGACCGCGATCGCGGCGGCGCGGGAGCGCGAGGGGCAATTGACCAAGCCCGCCGGTTCGCTCGGGCGGCTCGAGGAGATTTCGGCGTTCCTGGCGGGGTGGCAGGGCTCCGCCCGGCCGCATGTCGACAAGCCGCTGGTCGCCGTCTTCGCCGGCAATCACGGCGTCGTGGCGCAGGGCGTCTCGCCGTTCCCGCCGTCGGTCACCCAGGCGATGGTGGCGAATTTCACCTCCGGCGGCGCGGCGATCAACCAGATCTGCAAGACCTTCGACCTGTCGCTGAAAGTCTACGAGCTGGCGCTTGAGAAGCCGACCGGCGACATGACGAAAGAGCCGGCGATGGACGAGCGGACCTGCGCCGGAACGATAGTCTACGGCATGGAGGCGCTGGCCTCCGAGCCGGACGTGCTGGCGCTCGGGGAAATGGGCATCGGCAACACCACGGCGGCGGCGGCGATCTATTGCGCGCTCTACGGCGGCGAGCCGGAGCATTGGGTTGGCCGCGGCACCGGGGTGGACGACGCCGGCCTGAAGCGCAAGGCCGACGCGGTGCGGAGCGCGGTGGCGCTGCACAAAGACCATCTTGCCGATCCGCTCGAAGTTCTGGCGCGGCTCGGCGGCCGCGAGATCGCCGCCATGGCGGGGGCGATCCTCGCCGCCCGCCTGAGGCGCACGCCCGTCGTGCTCGACGGCTTCGTCGTCTCGTCCGCCGCCGCAGTCCTCAAGGCGCTCGACCCGACCGCGATCGACCATTGCCTCGCCGGCCACGTCTCGGCCGAGCGCGCCCACGGCCAAGCGCTGAAGCGGCTCGGCAAGACGCCCCTCCTCAATCTCGACATGCGGCTCGGCGAAGGCTCCGGCGCGGCGCTGGCGCTCGCCGTGGTCAAGGCCGCCGTCGCCTGCCACAACGGCATGGCGACCTTCGCCGAAGCCAGGGTGGCGGGCAAGGAAGAGGGCGGGTAGGCGGCGAGCGCGGCTGACGCGGTCAAAGACCGCGTCTACAGGCGGGTGGGCGGGCGTTTGACGCGAAGGAGAAATGGCGTGGCGAACGAGAAACAGTGGAGCGCGGTCGACAGCTATTTCAGCGACACAATCGTCGGCCGGGACAATGTTCTCGAAGCGGCGCTGAAGGCGAATGCGGCGGCCGGCCTGCCCTCGATCGACGTCTCCGGCGCGCAAGGAAGAATGCTCACGATCATGGCGCGGATGGTCGGCGCACGGAAGGCGCTGGAGATCGGCACGCTCGGCGGCTTTTCCACGATCTGCATCGCCAGGGCCCTGCCGGACGACGGCCGGCTGGTGACGATCGAATACCTCGAGAGGCACGCGAATGTCGCGCGCGCCAATATCGCCCGGGCGGGGCTCGCCGGCAGAGTCGAGCTGCGCCAGGGCGCGGCGCTCGACATCCTGCCGATGATCGAGGCCGAGGGGCTCGGGCCGTTCGACTTCGTCTTCATCGACGCCGACAAGGCCAACAACGCGAGCTATCTGGGATGGGCTCTTCGTCTCTCCCGGCCGGGGACGGCGATCGTCGTCGACAATGTCGTCAGGAGCGGCCGCATCGCCGATGCGTCCAGCAGGGATCCTGACGTGACCGGCACGCGCCGCATGTTCGCGACGATGGCGCAGGAGCCGCGCCTCGAGGCGACGGCGATCCAGACGGTCGGCGACAAGGGCTGGGACGGTTTCGCGCTCGCCATCGTCAGGTGAGCCGACGAGGCTTAAGTTGGCGCCTCATCCCCATGCATGGTCGGTCGACGTCAATGCGCGGTCAAAACATGCCCGCGCTTCTCCGGACTGAAGCGGATCACCACGACGATGGCGATCGCCACCGCCGCGGCGACCAACGTCAGCGCGAAGGCGTAGTTTCCGCCGTTCGCCTGGGCGATCTGAGCCTGGAACGGCGCATTATAGGAAGCGAGAAAGTTGCCGGCCTGATAGACGAAGGCCGGGATCGTGGCCCGGGCGGCGCCGGGCGAGAGCTCGTTGAGATGGGCGGGGATGACGCCCCAGGCGCCCTGCACCGCGATCTGCATGATGAAGGCGCCGAGAGCGAGCACGACCGGGGTCGAAGAATAAGCCCACAAGGGAATCGCCGGCAGCGCAATGAGCGCGGCGATCGTGATCGCGTTGACGCGGCCGATCTTCTCCGAGAAGTGACCGAAGGCGAGCCCGCCTACGATGGCGCCGAGATTGGCGACGATGGTGATCCAGCTCACCGTCGCCGGATCGAAGTTGTGCTGCTTCTGCAGGAAGGTCGGATAGAGGTCCTGCGTGCCGTGGCTGAAGAGGTTGAAGCACATCATCAGCACGACCATGTAGACGACGAGACCCTTATGATCGGCGACGGTCTTCCACAGGTTGGGCTTGGCGTGCGCCTTGGACGCTTCGAAGGCGGGCGATTCCGGCACCGCGGAGCGGATGTACAGCACGACGAGGGCCGGCAGGACGCTGAGCAGGAACATGAAGCGCCAGCCGATCGTGTAGTCTCCGATGGTCCGGCCGTAGAGGAGGCCGTAGACGACGGCGGCGAGCAGAAAGCCGCTTGGATAGCCGCATTGTAGGAAGCCCGACACGATGCCCCGCGCCCCCGGCGGGATCGACTCCATCGCCAGCGAACTGCCCAGACCCCATTCGCCGCCCATGGCGATGCCGAACAGGGCGCGCAGGACGAGGAAGATCCACAGATTCGGGGAAAAAGCGGCGAGCGCGCCGATGATCGAATAGCAGAGGATGTCGAGCATGAGCGCCGGCTTGCGGCCGAAGCGGTCGCCGATGCGGCCGAAGATGAAGGCGCCGACGAAACGCATCGCAAGCGTCAGAAAGAGCGCATAAGCGACCGCGGGAACGCCGACGCCGAATTCCTGGGCGATGTCCTTGAGAAGGAAGGTCAGGAGAAAGAAGTCGAAAGCGTCCAGCGTCCAGCCCAGCCAGGCGGCCACGATCGTCCGCCTCTGTTCCGCCGTCAGGTTCATGGCCGCCTCCCGGATTTGCGGCGGTTCTTCCTGGCCGTCGCCTTTTAAGTCAGTTTAGCGACAGTCAGGGCGGACGCAAGGGCGCCGCCCGCCGCTCTTGCGGGATCTTCCCCGACCCATCGTCTCGACAGTTGCGGCGGCGGGTTCTATGAGCGCCTTTTGAAGTCAATCGAGCCGGGATGGGCGTTCGGATGATCATCGCCATCGACGGTCCTGCGGCTTCCGGCAAGGGTACGATCGCCCGGCGCCTCGCAGCTCATTACGGGCTGCCGCACCTGGACACGGGTCTCCTCTATCGTGCAACCGCCGCGGCATTGATGGCGGAGAATCGCAATATCCACGACGAGCCGGCGGCGGTTTCGGCGGCGCGCGGGCTCGGCCTCACCGACTTCGACGAACGGACCTTGCGCAGCCGACCGGTCGGCGAGGCGGCGTCTGTCATCGCCGCCATGCCGGGGGTGCGGGCCGCCCTGCTCGACGCGCAGCGGACCTTTGCAGCGCGTCCGGGCGGCGCGGTGCTCGACGGGCGCGACATCGGCACGGTCGTCTGCCCCGCGGCTACCATCAAGATCTTCGTCACGGCGAGCGCCAAGGCGCGCGCCCAGCGGCGGGCCCTCGAGCTGGCGCAGCAGGGCGAGATCGCCGATTACGACGCGATCCTGGCAGATATCCTCAGGCGCGACGCGCGCGACTCCGAACGGGCGGCCGCGCCCCTGAGAGCCGCAGAGGACGCGTTCCGCCTCGATACGACGCACCTCGGGATCGACGCCGCCGTCGACGAGGCGCTGAGGATCATCGAGGCGGCGCGGATCAAGGCCTGAGAGAGCGGCTCTGTGAGAAAGCGCGCCCGCCCGCCCCGCCGTTCACGCCGCGGTTTTCGAAAGCCGGTGGTGGGTGGCGCGCAGTCGCTCGATCGCGTCGTCGATTTCGCTGCGCTGGCGTTCGAGGTGGCCGATCTGGTTGATGATCTGCTGCGGCTGCAGCTGCTCCTCCAGGTCGGGCGTCTCCTTGGCTCCCTTGCCGCCGATGAGGTCCATGATCTCGGTCAAGGTGAAGCCTAGCTTCTTGCCCCGAAGAATCATTTCCAGGCGGACGCGATCCGCGCCGCGATAGAAGCGCGCATTGCCCTCCCGGCGCGGCTTAATCAAGCCGCGATCCTCATAAAACCGCAGAGTGCGGAGGCTGACGCCGTACAGCCGCGACATCTGGCTGATCGTCAGTTCCGGGTCGTTTTCGGACGCAGGGTTTGTTTCCCCGTCCGGCGCGCCCGACGTGGCGGTGAAAGCTGCATGATCGAGGGACGAATTCATGCTCATAGCCTCTCCTTTCGTAGGCGCCGTTGCGTTTGCGCCCCATCAATTCGCGCGCCCCTGCGCGAACCGAATCCACTATGCCCCAGAGAAGCCGAAATGCAACTAAAAGTTGTTAACCTGGGCAATACAACTTTGTGGATGGGCCGCGGCTAGCGCGCCGATTAACCGTTCCTTCACCATGTCGCCCGAAATTGCCCACAGCGCCGCGGTCGGAGGGCGCGGCGATTCGCTAACGCTTTCGAGACATTGAGCACAACCATGGCGTGGGAAACGGCGACCGCCCAGAGGACCCAGCGCATCGCCGAGGACGCGGCGCGCCGTGCCGGAATGACGCTCGAGCAATGGCTCGGCGAGGCGATCGTCGTCCATGCCGCCCACGAAAATGCCGGCGACGGGACCCGGCCGCAAGCCTCCCCGCCGCCGGGGGAGCGCGCGCGGCGCCCGGAGCCCATACCGGGCGCCGACCCGCTGGCAATTCAGCAGGCGGAAGAACCGCGACCGCCTGCCGCGCAAGACCTGCTGGAGGCTGCGATCCGGCGAATCGAGCGCGGACTGGCGCGTAATGCAGAGGAAACGCTGCGCGCGCTCGGTTCGATCAGGCTCCCGGTTGAACCGTCGAGCGCCAAACCGCGCGATCCGGTCGGCCAGAGGCTGGCAGGATCGGGGCGCGCGGCGCCCCCGCCGGGAAGCGGACGAGACCCAGGGCTCGCAACGCCGGCCCTGGTGCGCTCCGCAGCCGCGAGCCCGGGCGACCAGCATCTCGACGAAAATCCGCCGGCAGGGCGGGGTCCGGCGCACGAATTGAAATCGTCTCTGAAGCCGGATTTGGCGCCGCCGCGCCTTGATCTGAAGGACGCGGTTTCGCAGATCGCCCACCGGCGGCACGAACTGGACGCCCGCAGCCCCCCCGACCGTCTTTCGCATTGGCGGATGGACTTCGAAAACGCCCGAAGCCAGGCGGAAAACGCCCGCCCCGCCGCGCGCCCACTCACGCCGCTGGGGCGGGACGAGGCCAGCGCAGACAATCGGAAGCCCACGGTAGAGCCGGCCCAGGCGACGGAGGTCAGGTCCGTCTGGAAGGCGTCGCGCGGCGACATCCGCGCCCTCGAGCGCAAGCTGGATCATTTGAGCCGGACGAACGCGGAGCTTTCCGCCGGCGGCGCCCGAATCGTGGCGATGCGGGCCGAGATCGCCGAGATCCGGCGCAGTCTGGCGGATCTCGCGCCGCGCAATGCGGTCGTGGCGCTCGAAGGCGCGATCCGGGACTTGAGCCAGCGCGTCGAAATCCTGCGGCAGAACGGACATCGCGAAACCCTGCTCGCTCCGCTGGAGGCGATGGCCGAGGAAATGCGGGCGACCGTGAAGGCGCACGATCCGCAGGCGGTCGCAGCGATCCTCGAAGGCGAAATCCGTTCGATCGGCGCCAAGATCGACAGCCTGGGTCAGAGCGCTGTCAATCCGGAGACGTTCGAACGCATCCGGGCGCAGACGGAGGAGGTCCGCAACCTCCTCGCCGCCGCAGCGACGCGCGCGGCGCCGGCGGAACGATTCGAACGCCAGATCGGCGAGCTCGCCGACCGTGTCGAACGTCTGGGCGCGAGCGCGACGCCGCATCTCGAGATCCATCAGATTGCGACCGCGCTCGCCGATTTCCGCAAGGAATTCGAACGCTGCACGCCGCTGCCCGTTCTGGTCTCGATCGAACGCCGGCTCGAGGGGATTGCGGCGCGGCTCGACCAGGAAATCGCCCGTCCGGTCCAGGCGACATTCGACACGCGGCCGTTCGATGATCTGGCGCGCCGTATCGACGGGGTGCGGGAGGCCGTCGAGGCCCGCGCGGAGCCGAAGGCGGAGGCCGAGCGGCTGCAGGCCTCTGTGCAGGCGCTCAGCGCCAAGCTCGAAAACCCGCCCGCCGCGGCGCTCAACGACCTCATTCAGCTCATCAACTCGAAACTCGTCGCGGTGGGGCAACGGGACGGCGCAACGCCGCTGGTCGAACAGCTGCTGGCCCAGATCGTCGACAAGCTCGACCGGCTGCCGCAGGCGATCGCGCCTGCCCCGCCGCCGGACATGCGGCCGCTGGAGGACGCCATCCGCTCGCTGGGCGAAAAGCTCGATCGCGCGGCCGTGCCTGCTCCCGCTCCCGCGCCTGCTCCCGCGCTCGACGACGACGCGATCGAGAGCCTCGCCGATGCGGTTGCGCTTCGCTTTCCGGACCGCACCGCAGCCTGGGGGGGCATAGAGCCGCAAGCCATCGTCAGCGAGCTCGCCGACATTCACGACAAGCTCGACGCGCTTTCCGTCTCGTCGGATCGGTCCGACGCGCTGGAGCCGCTGGTGCGGCAGCTTCTCGTGAAGCTCCAGGACAGCGGAACGGAGCCGAACGATATACAGGCGAGCGCGAGGCTCGACACCGTCGCCGCCGAGCTTTCCGAGATGAGGGCGGAAAGAGCGCAGGCCGATCGCAGCGCCGAGTCGCGGCTAAGCGGCCTGCAGAATGTTCTCGAGAGGCTTGTCGATCGGCTGGCCGGTCTTCAGAGCCGCGCCGCGGCCGACGAGCCGCCGCCGGACGCGCTTTCCGTCGGGACCGCGCCGGCGTGGCCCGGCGGCTCCGCCAAGGCCGGCGCGACGATTCAGGCGGCGCCTACGCCCCTCATCGAGCCAGCGGCGGCTCAGCCGGGGGGAGACGATTTTCTGCTCGAGCCCGGCCAAGGCGCGCCAAGGCGCGGCCAAGAAGGGCGGGACACAGCCCCGACGACTATCCAAAGAACCAGCCCGGGGGTGTCGGCGCACATTGCCGCAGCCCGTCGCGCGGCGCAGGCTCTGGCGGACGGCATCGCCGGCGGCGCGCCCGCCATCGGCGAGACGAGCGCCGACGCTGCCTTCGCCCCCAAGCCCCTCTATGCCCATCAGAAGCGTTTCCTCCTCCTCGCCGTCGTCCTCGCCGTGGCCGTCGCGGCCGCCATTCGTCTTGGCGCGCCGCGCCTGCCGTCGCTGCAAAAGTCGGAACCTGCGGGGGGGGCCGCCAAGTCTACAACGGTCGCGCCGCAAGGTCGGGTTTTCGACTTCACCGGCGCCAAGATCGAACTCGCGGCCGATCGACCCCGCCCCGACCGCCTCGATCAGCTCGCCGCCGGCGCCGCCTAAGATCAGGGCGGAGGCCGGATCGTCCGTCCCGGATGTCCTGCCGGCGCTGCCAGCGGGCGCGCCGAAAACTCTGCGTGACGCGGCCGTGGCCGGCGTCGCAACCGCGCAGTACGAGCTGGGGCAGCGCCTCTTCGAAGGCCGAGGGGTCGCCCAGGACCAGCATGCGGCCGCGCTCTGGTTCGAGCGCGCGGCCGCCGCCGGCCTGGCGCCGGCCGGGTTCAGACTCGGCGCGCTCTATCAGAAGGGCGTCGGGGTCGCGCGCGACGACGCGGCCGCCAAGCGCTGGTATGCCAAGGCGGCCGAAGCCGGCAACGCCCGGGCGGCGCACAATCTCGCCGTCATGGACGCCGAGCCGGCGGACGGGAAGGCGGACTTCCTCGAGGCGGCGAAGTGGTTTCGCAAGGCGGCCGACTTCGGCCTGCGCGACAGCCAGTACAACCTGGCCGTGCTCTATGCCCGTGGCCTCGGCGTCGAACGGGACCTTCGCCAGTCGTGGATGTGGTTCTCGCTCGCCGCCGCCCAGGGGGACCAGGATGCAGCCAAGAAGCGCGACGAGGTCGCCGCCAAGATGGATTCAGCCTCGCTCGCCGCGGCGAAGGAGGCTTTGTCCGCATTCAAGGCCGCCAAGCCCGACCCGGCCGCGAACGAGGTCGAGCCGCCGCCGGGCGGCTGGGACGCGGCGCCATCCGCGCGCCCGTTGACCCAGACCGGCCCCGCGGCGGCAGGGCCACCGCGTCAGGCGCTTTGAGCGTGGCCGTTCGCGCGCCGACGTCGAAGCGGCAGGGCCCCAACCAATCGATCGCTGGCGCCAAAGTGCGCGGCGAGCCACACGGGCCCTAGCCATCCGCCCGGCGAGGCCCTACATTGCTTCCTTGCGGAGCTGGGTGGCGCGTCAGGACAATATTCCTCGGGGCCGTACGATCCCTATGGGAGCTGTCCCTGCCCTCGCCCGTGGGCTTTGGCACACGGCGCCCACCTACTTACGTAGGCGCCCGGGATCACCGTCCAACGGCCGTCTCGGCTCCGCGCTTTATTTGAGAAGACGAATTTGGTTGGGTTAAGACGGATTGGGTTTGACAAGACGGATTTGCGTGACCCTCTGACTGCGACCGGCGCCGACGGCAAGGCCCTGCTCCGTCGCGAGGCGCTGGCCCGGCGGAGGGCGCTCGCGCCGGGCGCGCGCGCGGCATTCACCGACCGGCTCGTCGCCGACGGCCTGCGGCTGGCGCGACTCTGGAGCCCGGCGGTGGTTTCCGCCTTCCACCCGATCCGCGACGAGCCGGACGCCCTTGCGCTTCTCGGCGCGCTAGGCGAGGCCGGATTTGAGACCGCGCTCCCGGTCGTCGCCGGCCGCGGAAGCCATCTCCTCTTCCGCCTCTGGCGGCCGGGCGAGCCGACCGTGCTGGGCCCCATGGCGATCCCCGAGCCGCTCGAGCTCGCGCCGGCCGTCGAGCCCGACCTGCTGTTCGTGCCGCTCGCCTGCTTCGATCGGCGCGGCCATCGCATCGGCTACGGCGCCGGCTATTACGATCGCACGCTTGAGAGACTGCGAGCGACGAAGCCGATTCACGCCGTCGGCGTCGCGCATGGGGTTTGCGAAGTCGCCGCGGTGCCGTATGAGGCGCACGATCAGACCCTGGACGCGATCGTGACCGAACAGGAAACCATTTTCTTCAGAGGCCGCTGAATGCGGCTTCTGTTCGTCGGCGACGTGGTGGGTCGATCGGGACGCGCCGCAGTCTTGCAGCAGGTTCCGCTGCTCCGGGCTCGCTGGCGGCTCGATTTCGTTATCGTCAACGGCGAGAACGCCGCCGGCGGCTTCGGCCTCACCGAGTCGATCTTCGAGGAGTTCCTGGCCGCCGGGGTCGATGCGGTGACGCTCGGCAATCACGCCTTCGATCAGAAGGAGGCGCTCGTCTTCATCGAGCGCCAGCCGCGGCTCATCCGGCCCGCCAACTATCCCCCCGGCACGCCCGGACGCGGCGCGGCGATCGTCGAGAACGCCAAGGGGGCGCGGGTTCTTATCGTCAATGTGCTCGGCCGCATCTTCATGGAGGCGCTCGACGATCCGTTCGCCGCGCTGGACCGGGAACTCGCCGCCGCCCCCCTGGGCGAAGCCTGCGACGCGGTCGTCGTCGACGTGCATGCCGAGGCGACGAGCGAGAAGGGGGCCCTCGCCCATTACATCGACGGCCGGGCGAGCCTCATCGTCGGCACCCATACGCATGTGCCGAGCGCCGACCACCGCATCCTCGCCGGCGGCGCCGCCTTCCTGACCGACGTCGGCATGACCGGCGACTATGATTCGGTGATCGGCATGGAGAAGGACGAGCCGCTGAGACGCTTCACCCGGCGCATTCCCTCCGGCCGCTTCGAGCCGGCGCTGGGCCCCGCCACCCTCTGCGGCGTCGCGGTCGAGATCGGCCCCAAGGGCCACGCCAAGGCCATCGCCCCGGTCCGCATCGGCGGCCTGCTGAACGCCGCCCAGCCGGAATTCTGGACGTGACGGGGATGGCCGCCCCGACGGTCGTCTACGACCTCGACGGCACGCTTGCCGACACCGCGGCCGACCTGATGGGGGCCTTGAACGCGGTCCTGATCCGTGAGGGCCTCGATCCCCTGCCGGTCGCCAACGCCAAGACCCTGCTCGGCGCCGGGGGACGCGCCCTTATCGAGCGTGGCTTCGCCGCCGCCGGCCGCAAACTCGCGCCGATGACGCTCGAAGCGCTGTTCGGCGACTTTCTCGCCCATTACAACGCCCATATCGCCGAGCATACGCGGCTTTACCCCGGCGTCGCGGCGGCGCTCGCGGCGATCGAGCGCGCCGGCTGGCGCCAGGCGATCTGCACCAACAAGATCGAGGCGTCGGCCCGGCTCCTGATGGCGAAGCTCGGCGTCGCCGACCGCTTCGCCTTCATCTGCGGCCAGGACACGTTCGGCGTCGGCAAGCCCGATCCGAAGCCGCTCGTCCGGACGATCGCGGCGGCCGGCGGAATCAGCGCCCGCGCCATCATGGTCGGGGATTCGGCGACCGACATCCGCACCGCCCGCGCCGCCGGCCTGCCGGTGATCGCGGTCGACTTCGGCTACACCGACGTGCCCGTCGCCGAGCTCGGCCCGGACCGGGTGATCTCGCATTTCGACGCGCTGATCGGCGCGGCGACGGCGCTGCTCGGCCTCGAGGTCCAGCCGGCGGAAGACCCCTGAAGAGCGCGCCGGCTCAATGGCGGAAGTGGCGCATGCCGGTGAACGCCATGGCGATCCCGGCCGCGTCCGCTGCGCCGATCACCTCGCTGTCGCGCATCGACCCGCCCGGCTGGATGACGGCGGTGGCCCCGGCTTCGATCGCCGCGAGGAGGCCGTCGGCGAAGGGGAAGAAGGCGTCCGAGGCGACGACTGAACCTTTGGTGCGCGGCTCTTTCCAGCCGGCGGCGGCGGCCGCGTCCAGCGCCTTTTGCGCCGCCATCCGCGCCGCATCGACGCGCGACATCTGCCCGGCCCCGATCCCCGCCGTCGCCCCGTCCTTGACGTAGACGATAGCGTTCGACTTGACGTGCTTGGCGACCCGCCAGGCGATGCTGAGATCCGCCGTCTCGCGCTCCGTCGGCGCGCGCCGGGTCACGACTTTCAGCGCCGCTTCGTCGAGGACGCCGCTGTCGCGGTCCTGCACCAGAAGGCCGCCGGCGACCGAACGGACGGTCAACGTCTTCGCTCCCGGATCGGGCAAGGCGCCGGCGAGGAGCAGGCGCAGGTTCTTCTTCGCCGCGACGATCGCCAGCGCCTCGTCGTCGGCCTCGGGCGCAATGATGACCTCGGTGAAGATGTCGACGATCTTGCGCGCCGCCGCGGCGTCGAGCCTGCGGTTCATCGCGACGATGCCGCCGAAGGCGGAAACCGGGTCGCAGGCGAGCGCCTTCTCGTAGGCCTCGAGGAGCGTCGCGCCGACCGCGACGCCGCAGGGGTTGGCGTGCTTGACGATCGCCACCGCGGCGCTCTCGCCCGGGTCGAATTCGGCGATGAGCTCGTAGGCCGCGTCGGTGTCGTTGACGTTGTTGTAGGAAAGCGCCTTGCCCTGGACCTGGCGGGCGGCGGCGACGCCGGCGCGGGGCTCGGGGGTCAGATAGAGCGCGCCGCGCTGGTGCGGGTTTTCGCCGTAGCGCAGCGCGCCGAACCCATCGTGCAGGATTCCGCCAAAGGCCCGCCATTTCGGCGCGGCCTCCCGGATTTCCTCCGCCAGCCAGTTCGAGATCGCCGCGTCGTAGGCCGCCGTGCGGGCGAAGGCCTTCTGCGCCATGCGGCGGCGGAAGGCGAGGCTCGTCGAGCCGTCGTTCTTTTGCAGCTCGTCGATCAGCGCCGGGTAATCGGCGACGTCGACGATGACGACGACGTCGTCGTGGTTCTTGGCCGCGCCGCGGATCATCGCCGGGCCGCCGATGTCGATCATCTCGATGCGCTCGTCGAAGGAGGACCCGCGCCTCAGCGTCGCTTCGAACGGATAGAGGTTGACGACGAGAAGGTCGATCGGCGCGATGTCGTTGGCGATCATCGCCGCCTGATGCGCCGGCTCCGAGCGGATCGCCAGGAGACCGCCGTGCACCCGCGGATGCAGCGTCTTGACCCGACCGTCCATCATCTCGGGAAAGCCGGTGATCTGGGCGACGTCGACGACCTCGAGCCCGGCCGCGCCGAGCGCCGCCGCCGTGCCGCCGGTCGACATCAGCTCGACGCCGAGCCCCGCCAGCGCCCTGGCGAGCTCGACGAGACCCGTCTTGTCGGAAACCGAGACGAGCGCGCGCCCGACCTTGACGATATCCGTGGCCATCTTCGCTCCTTGCCGCCGCCGGAATTCGCCGCGCAATAGCACGGTTCTTCATGCGCCGGAACGGAAGGGTCGCGGCGCGCTCTTTGGCCGGCAAGGGGCCTGCGCCCGTGCGCGGTCTTCGCCCAACTCATGCCCGACTTGAACACCTGATTTTTGCAAATGGTTGATTATGTTGGTGTTCCGGCGAAATTCAAGTTGGCGTGGCACTACGCTTTGGGCGACCGCGGCGTTTTCGGTCGTGTTTGGGCGGGGGCGGCGGCGGACGGGCCTGCCGGGCGCGGGACGGCAGGGCGACATGGGCGCGTTTGAAGAGCCTGGTCACATCTGGCGCGGCGTCGGTGCGCACGAGCCAGTCGGCGGCTCGGTAATGGATGCGCACCTGTTGTAGACGATCGAGATCGCGCAAGAGGTCTTTCCATTCCGGCGCGAGGCTGGCCTGGCGGGCGAGGTCGTCGAGATGCTTCTGCATCGCGAGCGCCAGGAACGAGCAGAAGACATGGCCGCGGATGGCGGCGTCGGAGGAATGGAAGATCGGCCGCGTGCGCATGATCGCCTTGGTTCGACGGAAAAGATCCTCGACAAGGAGAAGATCGCGATAGCGCAAAACTGCCTGCAGAGGGGTCACCTTCGCATTCGTGCGCAGCACGAAGATCCCGTCAAAGCCCGCCTCTTCGGCGAGCTTGCCCACGTCGATCACGAATGAGCGAGCGCCCTTGGCCGCGACTTTGCGCAGATAGCGCCGATAGGCGGAGTTGCCGATCAGCGCCTTGTCGCCCTTCTTCAATTGCGCGTCGAGCGCGGCGACAATCGCTTCGCGGTCCTTGCGGTCGTTCTCGGCCTCCGCCTCGTTGCGGCAGACGACATAGCGGACGCCTTCGATCTTGACCTGCTTGACGAAGAGCTGGGTCTCTCCCGCCTTGCGCTCGATGAGCAGGGGGACGAAAGGATCGTCGTTCTCGAGCACGATCTTGCGCACGATCGCGTCGGAGCGCTCGCGCGCGCCGAGGATATATTCGAGCTTGCGCTCCTCGAGTCCGGCGATGGTCGCCGCCGAGATCATGCCACGGTCGGCGACGACGCAGACCCGGCCGATGGAAAAGCGCTCCCGCAAGCGGTCGACCACCGGCAACAGCGACGTCACGTCGGCGGTGTTCCCCGGCCACATCTCGGTGCAGATCGGCCGGCCGTCGCCGTCGACGACGAGGCCGAGGATCATCTGCTTCAAATCGGGGCGATAGTCCTTGGAGTAGCCGTACTCGCCGAGCGTCTGGCCGCCCTGGCCGTAGAAGGAGAGGCTGGTGGTGTCCATGAATACGACGGAAAGGTCGGTGAAGAGATCGCGGCGGCGGTCGAACAACCGCTCCTCGATCAGGTCCTTGACGCAGCGAGGCGCGAGCGCCCCGTCGGGCTTCTCCTCCACCTCCTCGCCGAGCCAGGCCATGGCGCGGTAGAAGTGATGCAGATCGAGCCCTTCGGCGCCAGGGATGTCGTAATCCTCCATCCACGACGAACAGTCGCGATCCGATCCCGAAACGAATAGCCGATGCAGCGCGGCGACGAACACGGCGCGCTCGACCGGAAACTCGAACGCGCGCTCCTTCAGCAAGCCGGCCAGGACGTCGGCGACGCCGAGCCGCTCCCAGACTCTGCCGAACAGCATCGGCCCGCCGATCCGCTTGGCGGCGACCGACAGCTCGCCTTGGGCGTCCTCATCGAGCGCATTGATCAGCAGAACCTGATCGGTGAGCTTGGCGCCCGAGGCGATCAGCGAAGCGAGCGCGCCGGAGGCGGCCAACGCGTCGGCACGGCCCAGATTGGCGATCACCCTCTGGCGGACGGCGGCGCCGTCGCGCGTGTTCTCGACGATCTGCACGTAGCCGCGTTCGCCGGACTTCTTGAGGCGGAAGAACATGGGCCCTCGCTATCGAGCACCACGGAATCCGACTCGCCGCCAAATATCAAGCGCAAAAACTGTGCAAACGTGGCACCACATTTTGAGAAAATACCTCACCGCCCTCAAGGATATCAATGCCTTGCAAGCGCGAGGGCCGGTTTACTGTTCAAGTAGGGCGAGATGTGGCCGGGGAACACCGCCGACGTGACGTCGCTGTTGCCGGTGGTCGACCGCTTGCGGGAGCGCTTTTCCATCGGCCGGGTCTGCGTCGTCGCCGACCGTGGCATGATCTCGGCGGCGACCATCGCCGGACTCGAGGAGCGCAAGCTCGAATATATCCTCGGCGCGCGCGAGCGCTCCGACGCGATCGTGCGCAAGATCGTGCTCGAGAACGACGATCCTTTCGTCCCCCTGCTCATCGAGCGCAAGGCGGGAGAGACCCAGCTCTTCGTCAAGCAGGTCAAGATCGAAGGCGTCCGCTATGTCGTCTGCCGCAACGAGGCGGAGGCCGAGAACGACCGCAAGGACCGCGAAGCGATTGTCGCCGCGCTCGACGCGCAATTGAAGAAGGGCGACAAGGCGCTGATCGGCAACTCCGCCTATCGGCGCTATCTGCGCAAAGTCGCGGCCAAGGGCGCTCGCTCATTCGTGATCGACGTGGGCAAGCTCGCCGAAGAGGCGAGCTTTGACGGGATCTTCGTGCTGCGCACGAATGCGAAGGTGACCCCTCTGCAGGCAGTTTTGCGCTATCGCGATCTTCTCCTTGTCGAGGATCTTTTCCGTCGAACCAAGGCGATCATGCGCACGCGGCCGATCTTCCATTCCTCCGACGCCGCCATCCGCGGCCATGTCTTCTGCTCGTTCCTGGCGCTCGCGATGCAGAAGCATCTCGACGACCTCGCCCGCCAGGCCAGCCTCGCGCCGGAATGGAAAGACCTCTTGCGCGATCTCGATCGTCTACAACAGGTGCGCATCCATTACCGAGCCGCCGACTGGCTCGTGCGCACCGACGCCGCGCCAGATGTGACCAGGCTCTTCAAACGCGCCCATGTCGCCCTGCCGTCCCGCGCCCGGCAGGCCCGTCCGCCGCCGCCCCCGCCCAAACACGACCGAAAACGCCGCGGTCGCCCAAAGCGTAGTGCCACGCCAACTTGAATTTCGCCGGAACACCAACATAATCAACCATTTGCAAAAATCAGGTGTTCAAGTCGGGCCATAGCACCGTTCTTCACGCGCCGGAACGGATGGCCCGCGGCGCGTTCTTCCCGGCCAGCAAGGGCGTGCGCCCGTGCGCGGTCTTCGCCCAATGGTGCGGCCGGGCGGCGAGGTCGAAGACCGCGGTCCAGGCGGCCGCGGTCAGAAGGAGATAATAGGCCGGCATCAGCAGGACCGCGCGCGCGGTGAGCGGGAAGCCGCGCTGCTTCGCTGCCACCGCGGCGGGAACGACGATCGCCCAGACGCCCGCGAGCGCCAGGATATAGGTGAAGACGTCGATCGCCTCGCGCCAGCCCGAGGCGACCCCGCCGGCCGCGGCGATCGCCCGCCGAATCGTGTCGAAAGCGAAGGCCGGCCAGAGCAGGGCGCTGACGACCGAGCCCAGGATCAGGACCGCCGCCGCGGCGGCGCGCGGCGCGCCGAGGTCGCGAACGAAGCGGGCGGGCTCACGCGAGTGCACGATTGCGGTCTGCATCCAGCCCTTTTGCCAGCGCACCCGCTGCCAGAACCAGTTGCCGAGCTCGTGCGGCGCCTCCTCGGAGGTGTCCGAATCGAGGCTTGCGACCGTGTAGCCGAACCGCGCCAGGCGGACGCCGAGATCCGCATCCTCGGCGACGTTCCATTCGTCCCAGCCGCCGACCGCCTGAAGCGAGCGCAGGCGGAAGTGCCGTATCATGTAGCAAACTCACCTTAAGGGTGAGGCGGCGGCCGATATCCCGGCGCGCAACGCTGGACTGCCAATTGCGTCAGATATTCCTGCCGCGCTTGGAGGTTGGCCGCATCCTGTCCTGCGGCTCCCTTGAAGTCCATTCCGAACCACACGGGCCAAATGACAAGGCCAACGACCCCCGCCGCGACATTCTGCGCAACCTTCATGCCTTGTTCGTTGGCGAGCTGTTGGGCTTTCTGGTTGTTGGCCTCGATTTCAGCTCGAATCATCGTGCAGTCGGAATAGGCGTCCTGTTGCTGGACCGTTGGGATTGGCTGCGCGTCCCGGCCCGCGCACGACGACAAGGCCGCGCGGGCGGCTATCGCCCAGTACGCCCCCACCCGCACAACAACACCCCCCGGCCCGAAAGTCACCATCCGACAACCAAGGAGAAAGCGCAAGGGAAACCAAGCAACTTTCGCCCTGACCGCCGGGAAACGGCCGCCGATCTAGGACGGTTTTATTCTGGAAATTGTTGCTGGATAACGGGCACAATTTTGCCGGAGAGTGGCTTTGGCGTTGTTGATCCCACGAAACTCAGCGTAAATTGGCTCCCAAAGGCAACGGCGGCCTGGACGCGCCAACGTCTGAGCCGCTTTAGAACGGCGAACAATATCTAGTCGCGATCAAGGGCTGTTCGCACCGGCCCCAAGAGGTGTAAAACCGCCCCCCATCAAAGGGTATGGATCGTACATGGACCGGCGCGGCTTTCTAAATCTCCCTCTGGGCGCGGCTCTGCTTGCGACAGGGATTACAGGCGCGCACGCGGCCTTGGTTCCCGCGTATTTCCTCGATTGCGTCGTGGCGCTCGGATTTTCTGGGCCAGGAGTCAATAATGGCGTGCCGGTTATGAAGATGTGGCACACCATCGGGACTGGCTTCTTTTACGGCTATCTCCGCGCCGACGCTCCCGATGTCTTGAAGCGACTTTACTCCTGCTATTTGGTAACAGCAAAACATGTTATAGACGATTACAATAAGGCGAAGGCACAGAATAGTACGATACGCCTCAGCTTGAGAGTTAATCCTATTGATGTATCTTCCGCTGGCCGCGAGTTTGATGTTAAGGCAGACCTTGTTGACCATGAAAAGGATTGGGTAAATAACCCGAATGGCAAAGACGTTGCCGTTATACCAATCAATCTAGAGTCGCTGCGTAACAAAAAGTTTGACTCCTCATTTTTTACGAGCGATACTCTATCACTAACAACTTACAAAATGCGAGAGGCGGGGATCAGCGCCGGCGACGGCGTTTTTATTTTGGGTTTCCCTATGGATTTGGCCGGTGCCCAAAAAAACTATGTCATAGTGCGGGAGGGTGTTATTGCGCGCATCGCGGAGTTGCTTGATAACGCGTCTGATACGTTCTTGGTCAATTCTTTTGTGTTTCCGGGAAACAGCGGCGGTCCAGTAGTTTTAAAACCAGAAGCATCGGCTCTGCAAGGAACTAAACCTATTTCAAGTGCCTTTCTTATAGGATTGGTTGTGGCGTCAGTTAATTACGTCGACACTGCAGTCAGCCAACAGACAGGGAGAGCGAGGATCACCTTCGAGGAAAACTCGGGACTCGCTAACATTGTACCCGTCGACCACATAAATGATACCATATATCTCCTCGAGTAATACAAAAACACCCTCACTTTCCAGGGACAGACGATTGAAATTTGAAATCAAAAGGAACGGGAACCGTAACTGGAAACGAAGTTATAATCGACGCTTCCGCGGTCCAGCATAACTCTACGCCTAGAGGCCCGACGCAAAACATCGGCCTTTCATCCTTCAGGACGGCCGGTGGAGCACTATTTACTTGTGCGAGAGCTGTTGTTGTCGTTGAAAAATACAGGTGCATCGGGGCGCAGACAAGCCATCCACATGACAATTTATGAAGTCTGCCAGACAAAATGCGGCCCCTAAGATGGATGGAATTAATGATCCCCAAGCCCCGCATTTCGCGGAGCGCCTTGCTGGCGCGTTTGGCGACGTCGAGGAGCACGCGCCGGTCCTGAGGATTGCGTCCCTTCTGACAAAGAAGCTGCGCCGACTCGGCGTCGACATAGGCCGCCCGGCCCGCTTGTAGCTCGGCCTGGAGGAACTGCCGAAGCTCGTTCCGGTAGAACAAGATGATCCGCGCCGCTCGCGGCGTGCGGCCCTCCAGAGGCCCTTGATACTCGAAGGCGTCAAGGACGCGATCAATCGCCTCGATATCGTTGGCGATGATCGCCATGCGCTCGCGGCAGTCGGCGTTCTCTCTTTCGAGGTCGGAACGCTTTTGAAGCAGCCCCGAAATGACATGCTGATTTTCGCCACTCATTCCGCTACTGTAGCCAGAAAAGCCGAAAATGTCGAGCGTTTTCGGATTTTCTTTAGGTAAGTTTGCTACATGATGCCGCGGAAGTGGTTCGAAGAGCCGCCGAGCGCGATCGGCAGCGCGAGCGCGCAGAGGCCCGGATTGACGAGGTCGAAGAGCGCCGCATACTCGACGGCGAAGAGCCTCGACAGCCATGAATCTTTGGTGTTCGTGATCGTCAGGCGCCGCTGAAGGCAATCAAGCTCGGCCCTCGGCGGCGAAGCGCGAGGCGGCAAGCCTGAGCTAATGGGCGACGGTTCGTTCGTCGGCGTCGTAGACGGCGACGAGCTCAAAAAATACTTCATAAACAAAGGTATGAATGGTGGAACGGACGGCAATTTGTCCGCCCGCTCCACAACTTACGCGTATGTTTTTTAGGCTGGCACAGAAGCGACCCCTCGGTCGTTTCAAGCTCGTCTAGACAGCGCGACCGTTGCCGATTTAGTCTATCGTGAGTAAGCGATGGCTTCGCAAGCCTCATGGCAACTCGGAAACGATCGGCTAATCCTATCCGACATTTAGTGCCACTGTATTGGTCTTGGCGCGATGAACAACGCAAAATCTTCCTTTGGTTGGGATGTGATTAGATTCGGTGGCATTTTCTCAAGTTTCGGCAATATGTTTGCGACAGCAAGCGCCTCTTGTACTTTTTGCGCATTAATAGACATGTTGCTTGGGTCCATGGCTTCGAAAATAATTCCCTCGTCATTTGGGCCAGACGGTTTTTGGGTCAGATCCAGCATATCGATGTCAGCTCGTCGCAGAATATCGGCATACTGCAATCTGACTCTCCATGCGTCAGGGTCATCCGGAGTAGTGGCGACAGGAAACAACGTTAAGCTTCCTTTCAGTTTTGCCAATTCCAAGATTAATATGCGAATTTGGTCTGGCGACAATATATAACCATTGGAATTTTGATACAATTGTTTCTGCGGTGACTTTGGATTATTGAAATCAGGCGTATTACGAGGAATGCCTAACGCCACCTTTGCCGCCTCTTCTCGCACTCTTATTTCAAAATAACCTAACCCGGCCGTTGCGATAATGGCGACAAAGCATAGTCCAACCACTATCCATGCCGTAACCGGAACAATTTTGTGTCTGATTATATCAGTACCAGAATAACCAACGACTGCTAAATATCCAAATCCGAATAAAGCGAGACCGCCGGGGAAATACGGGTTGGTAATTATCGGCGCCGAGATTCGAACCCCAACCTCCGGTCGTCTTGGCCGTTTCGAGCCAAAAACGGACTGACTCACTCCACGCCGGGACGCCAAGGAAAATGGCCACGGCTAGCGCCAGCCAGCCCGGCAACTGGAGCCGACCGAGCATGGCGGCCCAAAACCACCGTACTGCCTTGGCAAAAAATTGGTTTGGTTGTGCTGACATGCCTTTGTTCCTGACTCCTTGCGCTTAGTCGCGCAACTGAGGATAGGAAAAAAGCTACGCGCCCGATGCACCGCTGTGATCATTTAGCTGCCCCTTTCGGAACACCATGACGCAACGTCAGTGAAGGGGCGGCTAAAACGATACGAGCAATTTTCGGAGATATGGCATTTGCGCCATAATACCGCTCGACAGCGAAATTATGTAGCTGACGCAACTAGGGATAGCGCCTCGCGGCATTGCTGATGACGGCGGCGGGGCGCTTCTCGCCGTTAGGACCGCGAGGCATACTCAACGCGCCTTTTTCTTTTTGACCACGCAGAGATCAGCGATCGTCACTGGTCCTCCAGCATAGGAATTGACGTCGTAACGAGTGCCTCCGACGTGGCGTCTCTCGGCGTCTTGGACGGAGGCGGTCTTCCGCGCATCATCACGTTTCACATGGTCAATTAGATCGCCGACAGTCGTCCGAAGTAGTTTATTGCCTTTGTGCCTCACGAGGGGGGTCCGGCACAATTCGGCGACCGACTCCTCCTCGAATTCTTCCGTGTCCTCGGTCTCGGCGTCTTCTGGATCGACCTGCATATCGCCGGAGCCTCCATGCCTTGCGCCAAGCATAGCACGGGAGATCGGCACGGCGCGAGCGCGCGTCAAAATCCCTTGAGCCAAAAATTATACCTTCAAAAAAATACAACACACCCAGTATTCACAATTTGCTGGTCGGACTATAAATATGCCATCTGTTGTAAAGCGGGTCGAAATTTGGCTCAGGGCGGGAGCAAAATGCGCGCCATCGTTATGCTATCCGTTCTGATCGTAGTGGTCGGGCAGACCCGTGAGGCCCCCGCCTACACGTGCAACAATCGCTACTATGTCAATAGTTCCGGCCACGTAGTTCATTCACCCTCGTGCGAGCAAGAAAATGACTTGCCCCACACTGCGGAATGTCGCGATGGAAGCACGAGCTTCTCGGAGCACCATCGGGGCACCTGCTCGCATCACGGGGGAGTCGCGCATTGGGACTAAGGGGGCGTTAGAATGGTTTCGCCGGCCGCTTGGCATCAGCAACCGAGTTGGCCGGCCGAACACACAGGCAGATCGACGTCGGAAAGCAACGCCGGCTTCAGCGTCGACCATCGGCGACGCAGGCGATTGACCGCAAGGCGATTGCGCCCAGGAACATGAGCCAGAGGGCGGCGAAGAGGCGATGCTTGCACAGCGCATCAAGCGGACCCACGCCGGCGGGCGCGGCCTCGAGCGCAGTCTTGAGCCGCGTCCTGATGTCGCCCGGCCCCGGCGAGGAAGTCGAGTTCCGCCGGGAGAGCCGCGGCGAGCGGTTCGGGCCGCCCGTCGGCGCGAACGGGCGCGCGGTCGACCCCGACCCGCGTTGAATTGCGCGGCGAAGCCGATAAGATGCCCAAGCCGTGCCAGACCCCCGCCATGACGCCCCACGCCGACGCTCTTCATTCGCTGTTGGCGATCCGCCGGCCGAACGCCGCCCGCGTGATCCAGCGTTTCCCATCAGTAGGACACAGTTTTTCGCTTCTGTCATGGTAAAATCAGTGGCCCCCACGAAGTTTGTCGTGACGGCCGTGGTCGCGCTCGCCATGCTGCTCGGCGCGATGAAGCTCGGCGCGGCCGAGCCCTTCGCGCCGAGCTTCTGGGATCCGGGCCTCAGGCTCGACCGGCCGGATCTGTCGGGGGTCCGCGCCATCCGCTTCCTCACCGCCGACGATTATCCGCCGCTCAACTTCGCGCTCGCCGACGGGACGCTCACCGGCTTCAACGTCGAGATCGCCCGGGCGATCTGCGAAGAGCTCGAGATCGGCTGCACCATCCAGGCGCGCCGCTTCGATACGCTGATCGACTCGCTCGCCACCGGCAAGGGCGACGCGGTCGTCGCCTCGATCGCGGCGACGCCGGAGACCCGGGCGCGCATCGACTTCTCCATGCCCTATTACCAGACGCCGGCGCGGTTCGTCGGGCGCAAGGGGAAAGCGCCAGCCGCGGTCAGCGGTGCCGCGCTTGCGGGCAAGACGGTCGGCGTCGTCGCCGGGTCGGCGCATGAAGCCTATCTCGAGACGTTTTTTCCGGAAGCCAAGCCCAAATCCTACCCGAACGTTCCCGCGTTGCAGGCGGCCTTGCAGGCCGGCGAGGTCGACGCGGCTTTCGGCGACGGGCTGACCTTCGCCGTCTGGCTCAACGGCGCGTCGTCGGGCGATTGCTGCGCCTTCTTCGGCGGCCCCTATTGCGAGAGCCGCTACTTCGGCGAGGGAATTGGCATCGCGGTCCGCACCGACGACGTGCAGCTGCGCCGGGCGATGAACTGGGCGCTGGCGCGCCTTTCCGCCCGCGGGACCTACGCGGAACTCTACCTGAAGTATTTTCCGATTGGATTCTACTGAGTTGATTGGTGATATGCCGGCGTCGGCAGAACCGGCGAGGCCGGTCGGCCCAGCGCCAACCGAAGCCAGCGGCCGGCGGCTTGGTTTAGAAATTCTGAACGATCGTGCTCTCGCCCCGGGCCTGCGAGGTCGGTTTTCCACGTTTCGCTGGTTTCCCTGTTAAGTGGCGGAACAGGGAAAATGATTTCCCTGTTCGGTCTTCCTCTTCCACACGAGCCCTTGCGCTGAACGACATGAAATCCCATGGATTTGTGCATCGCTCGAGGCGCGGCGGGAGCGATTTTTTCGATTATCAGCGATTATCAGATCTATCAGGTGGGCGGCGGCCGGACTTGGCAGGCTGAGCTTCCACCTCCAGGATGGAGGCAACCGATGCAGACCAATGCCGAAGACCGGCACAAAGCCAGGATGGTCAAGCGCAAGGCGGCGCAGGACGCCGAGGTCGCCGCCAAGCCCATCGCCGAAAAGGGGCTCCTCATCGTCCATACCGGCCCCGGCAAGGGCAAGTCGACGGCGGCCTTCGGGCTCGCCTTGCGGGCGCTGGGGCGAGGCCAGCGCGTCGGGGTGGTGCAGTTCATCAAGGGCGCATGGTCGACCGGCGAGCGAGCGGCGATCGAGCGCTTCGGCGACCAGGTCGAGTGGCGGACGATGGGCGAGGGCTTCACCTGGGAGACGCAGGACCGGGCGCGGGACGTCGCCGCCGCCGAGGCCGCCTGGGGCGAGGCGCGGCGCATGATGGCCGATCCGAGCTTCCGCCTCCTCGTGCTCGACGAGCTCTCGATCGCCCTGCGCTACGACTATCTGCCGCTCGCCGACGTCGTCGCGGCGCTGAAAGCCCGCCGCGCCGGCCTCCATGTCGTCGTCACCGGACGCAACGCCAAGGCGGAAATGATCGAGGCGGCCGATTGCGTGACCGAGTTCGGCCTCATCAAGCATCATTTCGCCGCCGGGGTCCGCGCTCAGGAGGGCGTGGAGTTTTGACCGCAACGGCGCTGATGGTCCAGGGGACCGGCTCGGATGTCGGCAAGTCGCTGATCGTCGCCGGCCTCTGCCGGGCCTATGCGCGGCGCGGCCTCCGGGTGCGCCCGTTCAAGCCGCAGAACATGTCGAACAACGCCGCCGTGACGGCGGACGGCGGCGAGATCGGCCGGGCGCAGGCGCTGCAGGCGCTGGCGGCGGGCGCGCCGCCGAGCCTCGACATGAACCCGGTGCTGCTCAAGCCGCAGAGCGAGATCGGCGCGCAGGTCGTCGTTCACGGCCGCGTCATCGGAAACGCGAAGGCGCGCGAGTACCAATCGCTCAAACCAAAGCTGATGGCGCCCGTGCTCGAGAGCTTCGCCCGACTGAAAAGCGAGGCGGACCTCGTGCTGGTCGAAGGCGCCGGCAGCGCGGCGGAGATCAACCTGCGCCAGGGCGACATCGCCAACATGGGCTTCGCCCGCGCCGCCGCCTGTCCGGTTGTGATCGTCGGCGACATCGACCGCGGCGGCATTTTCGCGCAAATCCTCGGAACGAAGGCGGCGCTCGCGCCCGACGACGCGGCGATGATCGTCGGCTTCATCGTCAACAAGTTCCGCGGCGATTCGAGCCTCTTCGTGGACGGCATGGCGATTCTCGTCGAGCGCACCGGCTGGCGCGCCTTTGGCCTGGCGCCCTTTTTTCCCGCCGCCGAGCGCCTGCCGGCCGAGGACGCCTTCGGCCTCGGGAGCCTCGCGCCGCGCCCCGAGGCGCCGGCGACGATCGCCGTGCCGATCCTGGGGCGGATCGCCAATTTCGACGACTTCGATCCGCTCAGGCTCGAACCCGCGGCGCGCCTCGTCTTCGTCCGTTCGGGCGAAGCGCTGCCGGTCGCCGATCTCGTCGTGCTGCCGGGCAGCAAGGCGACGATCGCCGATCTCGCTCATTTTCGTCAGCAGGGCTGGGATGTCGACCTTGCCGCGCATGTGCGGCGTGGCGGCCGCGTGCTCGGCATCTGCGGCGGCTATCAGATGCTCGGCCGGCGCGTCGCCGACCCGCAGGGAATTGAGGGTCCGCCGGGCGCCGTCGAGGGCCTCGGCCTCCTCGAGGTCGAGACCACGCTGACCGGAGCGAAGGCGCTTCGCCATGTCGCAGGCGAATGCCTCGTCAACGGCGCGCCGTTTACCGGCTACGAGATGCATGTCGGAGAAACCGGCGGCCCCGATTGCGCCCGTCCGCTCGTGCGCTTCGCCGACGGCAGGGCGGACGGCGCCGTCTCCACCACCGGCCGCGTCGCCGGCTCCTACGTACACGGCTTCTTCGCCGACGACCGCCAGCGCGCCGCCTGGCTCGCCTCGCTCGGCATCGGCTCGGCGATCGACTACCACGCGACGGTCGAAGCAACGCTCGATGCCCTCGCCGACCATCTCGAGGCGCATCTCGACTGCGACGCGATCCTGAACGCAGCACGCTGACCCGTCCGGAATTCGACCGCCACGCGTAGATTCCGCTTTGCGCCCGGGACCTCATCCTCGCCCGACGGCTTTGTCTTCGTTACGCCATCTTGCCCCGTCAATGCCATGCGTGGGCGCGGGCGGTCCCATCGCGCTGAATTCGCCGGCTTAGCCAACGCAGGGAGCCGCCCGATGGAAACGCGTCAAGCCATCCACAGCGCGCACGCCAGAGCGCTCGACACCGAAGGCCTGCGCCGCGAGTTTCTCATCCCCGAGGTGTTCCGCCCGGGCGAGCTGACGGCGACCTACAGCCAGATTGACCGGATCGTGGTCGGCGGCGTCATGCCGCTCGCCGAGCCCGTCGGGCTGCCCGAGGGAATCGGCCGCGCCTTCGGCGTCGACTTCTTTCTGCAGCGCCGGGAGATGGGAATGATCAACGTCGGCGGTCCGGCGCAGATTGTCATCGACGGCGAGACGGTCTCGGTCAGCCCCGCTGAGGCGCTCTACATCGGCATGGGCGCGCGCGAGCTCGCCTTCAGCAGCATCGACCCGGCCCGTCCTGCGAAACTCTACTACAACTCCGCGCCGGCCCACCGCGCCCTGCCCACCCGCCGGTTGACGCTCGCCGACGCCGCCTCGGTCACGCTCGGCGACAGGAGCAGCGGCAACCGCCGCACCATCAACAAATTCCTCATCCCCGAGGTGGTCGAGACGTGCCAGCTGTGCATGGGCATGACGATCCTGGAGGAGGGCAGCCTTTGGAACACCATGCCCTGCCACACCCACGACAGGCGCATGGAAGTGTACTTCTATTTCAACCTCGATGCGGATGCGGCGGTGTTCCACTTCATGGGCCAGCCGCAGGAAACCCGGCACATCGTCGTGCACAATGAGCAGGCGGTGATCTCGCCAAGCTGGTCGATCCATTCCGGCGTCGGCACCCGCGCCTACAGCTTCATTTGGGGCATGGCCGGCGAAAACCAGACCTTCGACGACATGGACCCGGTGGCGGTCGGCGCGCTTCGCTGAGCTCAGGAGCAAAAGGCATGTTCGACCTGAGCGGCAAGGTCGCCATTGTGACAGGCTGCAACACGGGGCTCGGCCAGGGGATGTCGCTCGCCCTGGCGCATGCCGGGTGTGACATCGTCGGCGTCAGCATCAGGCCTGCCGACGTCACCGCGAAGAAAGTGGCGGGTGCGGGAAGGCGATTCCACCATATATCCGCAGACCTGGGCGCCGCGGCCGCGGAGGAGGTGGTCGCCGCGGCGACGGCGGCGTTCGGACGCATCGACATCCTGGTGAATAACGCGGGCATCATCCGCCGCGCCGACGCGCTCGAGTTGACCGAGCGTGACTGGGATGACGTCATCGCAGTGAACCTGAAGGCGGTGTTCTTTCTATCGCAGGCGGCGGCCCGCCAGTTCATCCGCCAGCAGAAAGCGGGACATGCGACGGGCGGCCGGATCGTCAACACCGCCTCGCTGCTGTCCTTCCAGGGCGGCATCCGCGTGGCGTCGTACACGGCGGCCAAGAGCGGCGTGCTCGGGCTCACTCGGCTGCTCGCCAACGAGTGGGCGAAATACAACATCACGGTGAACGCGATCGCGCCCGGTTACATGGAAACCGACAACACAGCTCCGCTGCGCGCCGACCCGGTCCGCAGCAAGGAGATTCTCGCCCGCATTCCCCTGGGACGCTGGGGGCTGCCGGAGGACCTTGCGGGGCCGGTGGTCTTTCTCGCTTCGGACGCCTCGGCCTATGTCACCGGCCACGCCCTCGCGGTCGACGGGGGTTGGCTCGCCCGTTGAGGCGACAGTCCACCCGGTTTTGCCGCCTCAGTACGGAAGCGGCGGGGCGCGCCGTCAGGCGCGTTGCGGCGGAAGCGCCGGGCCGCCGCCGGCGCCGGTCCTGGCGATGGCGTCGGCAATCTCCGTCAGGTCCGCCTGGCTCAGCTCCAGATTGGCTGCGGGCAAGCAGCCGTCCACTTCCGCCGGGCTTCGGGCGCCGACGATCGCCGCGGTCACACCGGGCCAAGCCAACGTCCAGGCGATAGCGACGACGGGGGTTTCGACATCGTGCCGCGCCGCAACAGGCTTCATCGCTTCGGCCAGCGCGAGGTTCTGCCGCAGCGGCTCGCCGCCGAATTCAGCCCCCGCTCCGACGTTGTAGTCAGGCCCGCGGGCGCGCCAGTCGTTCTGCGGCAGCTCCGACAGTCTGAACGATCCGGTCAGCAAACCGCTCTGCAAGACGCTGTAGCAGATCACGCCGGTCTTGTGCGCCGCGCACCATGGCAACTCGGCCGCCGCGACCTCCCGGCGGATAGCCGAAAATGGCGGCTGCAGCAAATCGACGTGGCCGAGCCGTTCGGCCGCCTCGAGTTGCGCGGCGTTGTGGTTGGACAGCCCCAACGCGCGAACCTTGCCTTCCCGTTTCAGGTCCAGGAGCGTCTGCCAATAGACGTCGAGCGGCGTGTCGTCGGCCGGCCAGTGCATCTGGTAGAGGTCGATGCGCTCGACCTGAAGCCGGCGCAGCGACGCCTCCACCTCGCGCCGAAGGTTGGCCGGCGTCCCGACGCGCCGCGGCGGCGCCGAGTGGTCGCTCTCGTCCCAAACCAGCGAGCACTTGGTGAACACGTAGGGACGGTCGGCGCGCGGAATGTCGCGCAGCGCCCGGCCCACCACTTTCTCCGCATGGCCGAGGCCATAGACGGGGGCGGTATCGATCCAGTTCAGGCCGCGCTCCAGAGCGCGACGAATCGTGGCGATCGAGACCGCGTCGTCCTGCGGGCCCCAGCCAAACGCCCAGCGGGGCCCTCCAATGGCCCAGGTGCCCAGTCCTATGCGGGTGATGTTCATGCCCGTCGTGCCTAGCGGGCGCGTGGGCAACGACGACGATGCCTCGTCAGCCATCTTCTCTGCTCCTCTGCCTTGCGGCCGCAGCGCGCGCGCGCAAATGCGCACCGCCTTCGCCAAGCCATGCGCCGCACAAAGTCATGCCGCGCCGGGTCCGACTTCGGCGGCCGCGGCCCCCGTCGCCCTTCGACCCAGACCCGATTTGACGATGCGGACCAATTCCTCCTCGCTTGTATCCGCGGTGGAGGAGTTGAGCACGACTTCACCCGAGTGCAGGAAGTTGATGCGATCGCACACTTCGAACACCTGACGGTAATTGTGAACGATAAGAATGATCGAGACGCTGCGCTGGCGGCGAAGATTCTGGATCAGGCCCAGAACCTGGCCGCCCTCGCGTACGCCCAAAGCGGCCAGCGGCTCATCGAGGACCAAAATGGTTGGCGACGAATAGATCGACCGGGCGACTGCGACGCACTGGCGCTGCCCGCCTGACAGCAGATCGACCATGCTATGCACGCTGGGGATCGAGATTCCCATCGTCTCGAGGTATGTCACCGCCAGGTCGCGCATCTTCGCGTTATCCAGCAGCTTCAGTCCAAGGACGCGTTTGTGGCGCTCGCGGCCCAGGAACATGTTGTGAAAAATGCTGAGGTCGCCGATCAGCGCGAGATCCTGGTAGACTGTCTCGATGCCATTGGCGCGCGCATCGCGCGGCGAGCCGAATCGGACCTCTTTGCCGTCCAAGAGAATTGCGCCGGCATCAGGTTGATGAAACCCGGAGAGGATTTTTATCAAGGTGGACTTGCCCGCGCCGTTATCGCCGACCAACGCCAGCACTTCGCCCCGGTGCAGCTTGATGCTCGCCTCGACGAGGGCGGTGATGGCGCCGAAAGCCTTGCTGATCTGGCGCATTTCGAGGATGACGGGTGCGTCTGGCTCGAGAGCGGGAATGTCGTGCTGAGTCATATGCGTCTCCGCGCTCGGAGCCGGTCGACCTGGACGTTCAATAGCATGGCGGCGAGAATTCCGGCGCCCAGGTAGATATCGGACACTGTCGCCTGGGCCCCGATCATGACCAGGCCGTTGCTCAGCGTGGCCACCACGAACGCGCCGATCAAGGCGCCGATGGCGGTGCCGGACCCGCCAAACAGCGAGGTGCCGCCGATGACCGCCGCCGCAATCGCCTGCAGGGTGAGAAAAGGGCTGCCGGCGGCGGGATCGGCAGAGGCAAACTGCAAGGTGTTGATGATGCCGGAAAGCGCGGCGAGCCCCCCAGCAATCATGAAGTTGTACACCTTGATCCGATCGGTGCGAACGCCGATTTCCCGCGCACCGATGATGTTGCTGCCCGTGGCGATGGTGTGCAGGCCGAAGGTCGTTCGGTTCAAGACCAGCGTCAACGTCACGGCGACCAGGGCGGCCCACAGCATCGGTGTGAACGCCGACAGGCTGTGCCAGGACAAGATGGCGTCGGCGCGAGGATTATACAGGCTCTCGCCAAAGAACTCGTTGAAGGGCTCTTGCACCGGCGTCATGATGGGCTGGCTATTGTAAATCGAGACGGCGACGCCCTGCAGAAAAAAGAGCGTGCCGACCGTGGTGATCAGCGAGGGCACGCGGAAGCGGACAGTGACGACGCCGTTGACCGCGCCAACCAGCACGCCGATCAGAATTCCGGCGACCGCGCCAACAGCGAGCGGCACATTCCAGAGAACGGACAGAAGGGCCATCGTATAGGGAGCGACAGAAAAGGTGCTGCCGACCGAAAGATCGATCTCGCCGGTGATCATCAGCATGACTTCGCCCATCGCGAGCAAGCCGATGCGGGCGGTGTCGCGGAAGACGACGCCCAGGAATTGCGCGGTCAGGAACTGCCCGCCGCTGCCAATCTGGAAATAAAGCACGAGAATGATCGCGACCGCGGCGATGCTGGCCTCGCGATACCGGGAGAGGATGAACAGCAGCCTCTCGACCGTGGTGGTCGGTACCTTGACGCCAACCTTCCGCCTCGTTCCCGCGCTGGGCTCGGTCGTCACCCGTGTGCGCCTTTCTGGGTTCCAAGTCTAAACTCATCGGCAACCCGCCCGGGTTCCACCGCGGCCGTCCACCAAGTCATTTGCGCTTGGAGAACGCCCCTTTCGCATGGGTAATGTCATAGTCCGTTTCACGGCCGAGAGCGCCGCCCCGCCGTCCAGGGAACAATCGTGCGGGGCGGGCGCCTGAATGGGTCCGGAGTGGACTATCTCATGTCGGCTCGGTGCTGACCGCGCCGGTGAACCGGCTCTTCGCCAGATACTTATCGATATTGTCCTTGGTCACGTAAGCATGGCTGGTGTCGGTGTCGGCCGGGCCGGTGAGGCCGCCTGAAAGCTTCCACAGGTACATCTGCTGGACAGGCAGGAAGCCTTGCAGATACGCCTGCTGATCGACGGTGAAAGTCACGTCCCCGCTCTTGATAAACTGCAGGGTCTGCGGGAAGAGGTCGAAGCCGGCCACGATCACGCCCGCCTTCGCCAAACCATACTTGTTGGAGACGAAGCCGCAGGCGTAGGTGTCGGAGCCTCCGGTCGCGAAGAGCCCGGCGACGTTCTTGTGGCTGAGGTAGTAGCTTTCGATCCGCGATATTTCGGTAGCCGGGTCCGGCCCCGCGTTGACGACGTCGTAGGTGACCGGGTTGCCCTGGTCCTTGATGTATTTGATGTAGCCGTCGAGGCGCGGCTGGGTGTTCAGCGAGCCCGGAACGCCGATCTCGAGCATGATGTGGCTGCCCTTCGGCACCATCTTCAGCCACTTCGCGGCAGAATTGTATCCGGACTGGAACAGCGGTTGCCCCACATAGGCGAGACGCTCATTGGGGCTGCCGGCGGGCACGTCGGCGTTGAAAGCGATGACGGGAATGCCGGCGGCGATCGCCTGGGCCGTCGCCGCGTCGAAGGCTTTGGGGTCCACGAGGCAAACGGCGATGCCGTCCGCCTTTTCCGCGATGGCCGTCTGCATGGCGCTGACCATCTCGGAAACGACATTCTTCTCCGAGCCGGTCCACTGGTACTGGCAGCCGAAGGCCGCGCAGGCGTCCGCCGCGCCGTATCTCGTCGGCGTGAAGAATTGGTCCAGCGTGACATGGCAGACGAAGAAGAACTTGTAGTTTTTCTTCGGCAAGCCGCCGCCGGCATTTTGCGCCAGAGCCGGGGCGGTGCCGCCGGCAAGCCCGGCGGCGCCCAAACCCAGTTTTGCGGCGGTCGTGAAGACGGTGCGACGGCTGATCGCGCCTGCGGCGTTCGTTACGTCCGACTGATCTTTGATGTCGTGTTCCACGTGTTCCTCCCTTTGAGAGTTTCCTCGTAGATTGTGACCCGCGATCGTTGCGCGCCAAAGCGCGCCACCGGTCAAGGCGTTCCACAACCCAAACACAATCCGAAAAACGCGTTCGCCCAATGAGGCTGGGATTAACTGCCGAGCAGCATTTCCGTTCTCATCGGCGAATTCCGCGCTCCTATTGCTCGCGTTTGGTTTTTTTAAGGACCCGAGCGTGAAAACAGGGCTTCCACGGAGACTTTTGAGGGCTTGCCAAAGGTCAGGGGCCGGGATCACCACCGGCTTTGGTGATTTGGCGCACGGATGGTTCGGCAGCGCTTCCCGCCTCTCACAGACCTCGCGCACCGAAAGTCCATAACGCCGTCGCCGCCGCCAGCGCCAGCGCCTCGATCCCGCAGGCGAGCCGGTAAAGCCTTAGCGCGCGGCGGATGTCGTCGGCGGTCGCGTCGCGGCGGCCGCGGCCCATGAAGGCGTCGTCGACGAGCGTCTGCCCATAGACGCGCGGGCCGGCGAGCTTCAGCCCAAGCGCGCCGGCCATGGCGGCTTCCGGCCACCCGGCGTTCGGCGAGCGGTGCTTGGCCGCGTCGCGCCGGACGGCGCGGAGGGCTTCGCCGGCCGAGGCGCCCGGCGTCAGCGCGGCGGCGGCGAGAAAGAGCGCGGCGAGGCGCGAGGCCGGCAGGTTGACGAGATCGTCGAGCCGCGCCGCCGCCCAGCCGAAGGCGGCGTGGCGTTCGTCCTGGTGGCCGATCATGCTGTCGGCGGTGTTGATCGCCTTGAAGAGCGCCCCACCCGTCAGCCCGCCCAGCGCAGTCCACAGGATCGGCGCGACGACGCCGTCGGAAAAATTCTCCGCCAGGCTCTCGATCGCGGCGCGCGCCACGCCCGCTTCGTCGAGAACGTCCGGATTGCGGCCGACGATCATCGCGACCACGCGGCGTCCTTCGTCGAGGCCGCGGTCGAGGGCGTCGGCGACGGCGCTGACATGCTTGTCCAGGCTCCTCTGCGCGGGCAGGCTCGCGGCGAGAAGCGCCAGCGCGGCGAAGCCGAGCGCGCCATGAGGAATGAGCAGCCACGTCGCCGTCTCGGCGGAGAGCGCGACCGGCGCGAGCGTCAGCGCCAGCGCCAGCGCGCCGAGCCCGCGGCGCACGGTGAAGCGGAGGTTCGCGCGATTGA
This sequence comes from uncultured Alphaproteobacteria bacterium, assembly GCA_963772555.1. Taxonomy (GTDB): domain Bacteria; phylum Pseudomonadota; class Alphaproteobacteria; order Rhizobiales; family Beijerinckiaceae; genus Roseiarcus. Next base: position 185,864 of record CAVYXQ010000011.1, read on the forward strand.
GCCGCGCCTCGAGCCAGCCGAGCCAGCCGCCGATCCAGGTGACGGGATGGCGAAAAGCGCGATAGAGAGGCGCCGGGTAGCCGACCAGAGCCTCGATGAGGAGGGCTGAGAGCGCGAGCGCCGGCGATTGGGAAAGGGACATGGGCGATGTCGGGGGCGACCTCTTGATGCCGGGGCGGACCTCTTGATGCCGGGACACATCCCGGCGGAGGGCTTTGCCGCGTTTGCCTACCACGGCGGCGCGCTCGACGTCGCCCGCAGGCTTTATACCGACGCGCCCCGCCCGTGGATCGATCTCTCGACCGGGATCAACCCGCATCCCTATCCCCTGCCCGATCTCCCGACGGAGGCGTGGACGCGCCTGCCGGACGGCGCGGCGCTCGCCGGGCTCGAGGCCGCGGCGGCCGCCCGCTATGGCGCCGAGCCGGAGACGGTCGTCGCCGGTCCCGGCTCGCAGGCACTGATCCAGACGCTGGCGCTGATTGCGCCGAAAGGCGTCGTCGCCGCGCTCGGGACCACCTACCGGGGCTATGGCGAAGCCTTCGCCTGCGTCGGCGCGCGGGTTCTCGAAGCCGCCTCGCTCGAGGCGCTGGGGGATATCGATGTCGCGATCGTCGTCAACCCGAACAATCCGGACGGCCGCGTCGCCGGCCGCTTCGACCTCCTCGACCTGCACGCGCGCCTCGAAGCGCGCGGCGGCTGGCTCATCGTCGACGAGGCCTTCGCCGATTTCGACGGCGAGGAAAGCCTCGCGCCGTTCCTGCCACGGAGGGGCGCGGCGGTCCTACGCTCCTTCGGCAAGACCTATGGCCTGGCCGGCCTGAGGCTCGGCTTCGCCGCCGCCTCGCCCGACATCGCCGCGGCCTTGCGCGCCGCGCTCGGTCCGTGGCCGGTCAGCGGCCCGGCGATCGCAATCGGCGTTCCGGCGCTAGCCGATGAGGCGTGGCTGAGCGCAACCGGCGCACAGGTCGGGGCGGAAGTCGCCCGCCTCGACGCGCTCCTTCATGCGAGCGGTTGGGGCATCCTCGGCGGCACGCGGCTCTTCCGCCTGGCGGCCCGGGACGACGCCGAAGCTGCCTTCCGCAGCCTCCTCGCCGCTGGCATTCTCGTCCGCCCCTTCGCCGACGCGCCCGACAAGCTGCGTTTCGGCATCCCGGGCGAGGAGGCGCATTGGCGGCGGCTGGCCGCAGCCCTCGGCGGCCCGGCCAACGAGTAGACGCGGTCGTTGACCGCGTCGGCCGCGTCAGCCGAACGCGGGCGCCAGCCTCGTCCACAGACCCCGCTTGCCTTCGACCCCCCCGGCGGGAGAAGCATGAGCCATGCCGATTCGCGAGCCTCGCGTCTTCACCATCCCGCCCGGCGCGCCGTTCCTGCCGACGCTCGCCCGCGCGCTGCTCGATGGCCGGCTGCTCGACGGCTTCCCCGGCTCGGGCGGACAGCTCGCGCTGGCGGATGCAACGATCTATGTGCCCACGCAGCGCGCCGGCGCCGCTCTGGCGCAGGCGCTCCTCGAAGTGAGCGGCCGGCAGAGCGTGCTCCTGCCGCGGATCGCCCCGCTCGGCGCCTTCGAGCCGGACGACGCTGCGGCGTTCTATTCCCCTGACGACGGCGGTGCGCCGCGCCCCGGGCCGCCGGCCGCGGTCGGCGAACTGACGCGCCGCCATGCGCTTGCGGAGCTGGTCCGCGCCTGGGGCAGGGCGCTCAAGGGCGCCATTCGCAGCGTCGGCGCGGATGGCCGCCTGGTCTGCGACGCCGGCGAGCCGGCGCTGGTCGCGGCGACGCCGGCGCAAGCCTATGCGCTCGCCGGCGACCTCGCCGCCCTGATCGACGACATGATCATCGAAGGCGTCGACTGGCGGCGGATCGAGCGGCTCGCCCCGGAGGGCTATGATTCCTATTGGCGCATCACCCTCGACTTTCTCAAGATCGCCTTCGCCCACTGGCCCCGATGGCTGGAAGAGCAGGGTCTGATCGACCGCGCCAAACGCGTCTCGCTGCTCGTCGAAGCTGAGATCGGCGGCCTGGAAAGCGGGACGCGCCGCGGCCCGACCATCATCGCAGGCTCGACCGGCGCGAACCGCGCCACCGCCGCCCTCATCGCCGCCATCGCCCGCAGCGCCCAGGGCGCGGTCGTTCTGCCCGGCTTCGACCTGCATCTCGACGGGCGCACGTGGGACATGATCGGCGCCCCCGACGCGGCCAGGCAGCGACTAGCCACTCACCCGCAGGCGCTCATGCATCGGCTGGTCGTCCAGATCGGCGTCAGGCGGGAGGAGGTCGTCACGCTTGGCGCGCCATCGCCGTCGCTTGCCGCTCGCGCCGCCTTGCTGAGCGAAGCGCTCCGCCCTGCCGAGGCGACCGAGGCTTGGCGGGAGCGCAAGGAAGCGTTGTCCGCGGGTGCCGTCGCCGCGGCGCTTGGGGAAGTTTCGATCATCGTCGCCGACGGCGAGGCGGAAGAGGCGCTGGCGCTCGCCGTGGCGATCCGCGAGGTCCTGGAGACACCCGGCAAGACCGCGGCGCTGATCACGCCCGATCCCTCGATCGCGCGCCGCGTGGCGGCCGAGCTGGCGCGCTGGGGCGTCGAGGTTGAGGATACGGCGGGGCGCACGCTCGGCGAGACCGAGGTCGGCGGACTGGCGCGGCTTATCCTCGCCGCCGCGATCGAATGGACGCCGCTGTCGCTGATCGCGCTGATCGCTCATCCGGCATTGCGCCTGAACCGGCTGCGCACCGATCTCGACCGGGCGGCGCGCGCGCTCGAACTCGGCGTCTTCCGCGCCATCCCGCCCGGTCCTCTCGACGATCTCGACCTGGCTTTCGCCGCAGCGAGAGCGGCGCGCGAAGACCGTCATGTTCATCCGGCGATCGCGGCGATCGACGAGACCCGGCGGCGCGAGGCCGAGGCGTTGGCGCGCGACCTCGCCGCCGCTCTCGCGCCTTTGCGCGCGGTCCGCTCGTCCCCACTCGCTGATTGCCTCGCGGCGCATGGCGCGGCGCTCGCCGCGATGCTCGCCGCGCCGCAAGCCGACCCGCCCGAACCGCACGGTCTCGAGGCGCTGATCGCGCTCATGGACGAATGGCGCGCCGCAGCTGCCGTCGGCTTTTTCTGCACGCTCGGCGAGTACGCCGGCCTCGTGAACGACGCGCTCGCCGGCGTCAGGGCGCCGCCGACCGAGGGCGGCCATCCGCAACTCAAGATCCTAGGCCTGCTCGAGGCGCGGCTCCTCGCCTTCGATCGGACGCTCTTGGCCGGCCTCGACGAGAAGGTCTGGCCGCCCGCCGTCGAGACCGACGCTTTTCTCAATCGACCGATGCGGGCCGAGCTCGGCCTCTCGGCCCCGGAGCGGCGCATCGGCCAGACGGCGCATGATTTCGCCAGCGCCCTCGGTGCGCCGGAGACGATCATGAGCCGCGCCAGGAAGCGCGGCGGCGAGCCGACCGTGCCCTCGAGGTTTCTGCAACGCATCGCCGCGGCGGCCGGAGCCGAAGCGTTCCTCGCCGCCGAACAGCGCGGCGAAGCCTACCTCCGCCTCGCCCGGACACTCGACCAGCCGGCGAGGATCGCGCCCATCGGGCGGCCGGCGCCGAAGCCGCCGGCAGCCTTGCGCCCACGCAAGCTCAGCGTCACTGCGGTCGAGACGATGCGGCGGGACCCCTATGCGATCTATGCCGAGCGCATTCTCAAGCTTCAGGCGCTCGAGCCGGTCGAGCGCGAACTTGGGCCCCGCGAAGCCGGCGAGGCGTGGCACGGCGCCCTGCAGGATTTTGCCGAGCGCTACCCCGTTGGCGAACTTCCGGCGGAGGCGCGTGAGATCCTGCTGGGATTGGCCCGCGGCCGTTTCGCCCTCCTGCTACGGGAGCCCGCCTTTGCCGGCCTGACCTGGCCCAATATCGAGAAGGCGGTCGACTTCGTGCTCGACTTCGAGCGTAGGACTCGGCCCGGGATCGAGCGCATCTGGGTCGAGCGGCAGGGCAAGACAGAGTTTCGGCTCTGCGACGGCGAGTCCTTCAAGCTGACCGCGCGCGCCGACCGCATCGACGTCCTGCGCGGCGGCAAGGCGAGACTGATCGACTACAAAAGCGGCCAGCCGCCCGGACCCGGGGAAGTGGCGGCCGGCTTCGCGCCGCAACTGACCCTGGAAGCCGCAATTCTGATGCGGAGCGGCTTCGAGGACCTCGGCGCGATCATGCCGGCCGAGGCGATCTACCTTAAGCTTGGCGGCCGCGACGGCGGCAAGGAGAGGCCCGCTGCGGGGAACAAAGCGGACATCGTCGCGCTTGCCGAAGAACATTTTTCTGAACTCAAGACGCTGCTCGACCAGTTTACCTCCGAGGCGACGCCCTATCTCTCGCGGCCTTTCCCCAAATTCGCCAGCCGCTATTCCAGTTACGATCATCTCGCGCGGGTCAAAGAGTGGTCGGCGACCGGTGGCGTGGCCGACGAAACGGGGGGAGACGCGACGTGAACCCGATCCTCGCCATTCCCGCGCCCTTGCGCGAGAGGCAGAGGCAGGCCTCAGACCCAACGGCGTCCGCCTGGGTCTCGGCCAATGCGGGCAGCGGCAAGACGCATGTGCTGACCCAGCGCGTGTTGCGGCTTCTGCTGAAGGGGGCGCCGCCGGGGCAAATCCTCTGCCTCACCTTCACCAAGGCGGCTGCCGCCAACATGGCGAACCGCATCTTCAGGACCCTCGCCGAGTGGACGAGCCTCGACGACGAGGCGCTGACGGCGGCGATCGTTGCGGCCGGGGCGGAGAAGCCAGGTCCGCCCCAGCTCAGGTTCGCCCGGCAATTGTTCGCCCGCACCATCGAGACCCCGGGCGGGCTCAGGATCCAGACCCTGCATGCTTTCTGCGAACGGCTGCTCCAGCTTTTCCCGTTCGAGGCCAATGTCCCCGCGCATTTCAAGGTGATCGACGAGCGCGAGGCGGAAACGCTGATGGCGGAGGCGCTCGACCGCGCAATCGCGGAAATCAGGACTTCGCCTGCGAGAGCGGACCTGCTCGCCCTGACGGCGAGGGAGGCCGGAGCGTTCCACTTCGACGCCCTGATCCGCGAGGCGCAGGGCTTCGCCGCGACCTTCGAGGCCTTTGACATGGACGGCTTTGCGTCCGCGCTCCGCGGCCGGCTCGGGCTCGCCGAGGGCGCCGCTGTCGCCACCATTGAGGCCGAGATGCTGGGCGGCGACATAGGACGACGGCGCCGGGAGGCTTGGGCAAAGCGGCTCGAAGGAGGCCAGCCCGCGGACTGCGAGTTCGCCGCGCGAGTGCGCGCCGCCAATGGCGGCGACCAGCGCACGCGTATCCAGGCGCTGCTGAACGGGTTCTTCACCGACAAGGACGAAAAGCCGGGGGCGGGAACGCCACGCAGCCGGCTTGCGACAAAGGATTTGTGCAAGAAACTGCCGGACCTCGAAGCGGATCTGCGTCAGGAACAGGGCCGGCTGATCGCGCTGCGGGAGACCTGGCGCGCGGCTCAGACGGCCGAGCGCAGCGTCGCGCTGTTCGTCGTCGCCAAGGCGATTCTCGCGGCTTTCGCCGAAGCCAAGGCCGACGGCGGGCAGCTCGATTTCGCAGACCAGATCGCGCGCGCGCTCACGCTCGTCACCCGTTCGAGCGCCGCCTGGGTGCTGGAGAAGCTCGACTACCGGCTCGATCATCTGCTCGTCGACGAGGCGCAGGACACCTCGGCCGAGCAATGGCGAATTCTCGCGGCTCTCTGCGCCGAGTTCTTCGCCGGCAAGGGCGCCCGCGAGACGGAACGCACTGTCTTCGCCGTCGGCGACGAGAAGCAGTCGATCTTCTCTTTCCAGGGCGCGGCGCCGGAAATGTTCGCCGAGATGCGGCGCTTTTTCGAGGACCGGCATCGCCAGTCGTCGCGCCTTTTCGTCAGCGTGCCGCTGAACTTCTCCTTCCGCTCGGCCCAAACCATTCTCGATGCAGTGGACAAGACGTTCGGCTCGGAAAGCGCCGCCGACGGCCTCACCGCCGACGGCGAGCCGCCGCCGCAGCATCAGGCGGTGCGCAGCGGCATGAAGGGCGTCATCGAGATTTGGCCGACCCTCAAGGCGGCGGCCGAGCCCGATCCAGCGGACTGGCGGCTGCCGCTCGACGAGCCGGCTCGAACCGATCCGGCGGTGAAGCTGGCTGCCTGCATCGCCGACACGATCAAGGCGTGGCTATCGCCGGAGGCGCGCGAGCGCATCGTCGATCCGAAGAGCGGCGAAGCCCGCCGGATCCGCGAAGGCGACGTGATGATCCTGGTGCGCAGCCGCAATGCCTTCTTCGAGGCGGTGATCCGCGCGCTGAAGGAGCGCCACGTCAGAGTCGCGGGGGCCGACAGGCTGATGCTGCGCGACCATATCGCCGTCATGGACCTCGTCGCCGCGGGTTTGGCGTCGCTCCTGCGGGACGACGATCTGACGCTGGCGTCAGTTCTCAAGTCGCCGTTGATCGGGCTCGACGAGGACGAGCTTTTTGCGCTGGCGGCGTGCCGGCGGGGTCCGCTCGCCGCGGCGCTGGAGGCTTCCGGCGACGAGCGGGCGCGCAACGCCGCCCGCCGGCTGGCGACGTGGCGCACGCGGGCGAAAATGCTTTCGCCCTATGCCTTCTACGCCCGCCTCCTCGGCGAGGAGGGCGGGCGCAGGGCGCTGTTCGGCCGGCTAGGACCCGACGCCGCCGATCCGATCGAGGAGTTCCTGGCGTTGGCGCTCGCGCATGAGCGGCGCGAGGCTCCCTCGCTTCATCGGTTTCTCGCCGAAGTTGCGGCGACGGACGCGCCGGTCAAGCGCGACATGGAGGGCGAAAGCGAAGGCGTCCGGGTGCTGACCGTCCATGCCAGCAAGGGGCTCGAGGCGCCGGTCGTCTTTCTGCCCGACGCCTGCGGCGCGCCCGACGGCCGGCACGATCCGAAGCTGATGCCGCTTCAGCCTGCGTACCCCGGCGGCCCGCCGCTCTTCGCCTGGAGTTCGCAAGGCTGCCGACGACTGCCCGACGCTCGCAGCGGCGCGCGCCGAGAGGCGAAGGTCGGAGGCGGCCGAACATCGGCGCCTGCTCTATGTCGCGATGACCCGGGCAGGGCAGCGCCTGATCGTCGCCGGCTACGAGACGGTGAAGGGCAAAGCGGAGGACTGCTGGCATGATCTCGTGTCGCATGGCCTCAAGGACTCGATAGCGCCGGCGCCCGCGCCCTGGGATCCACGGGAGACCATCTTCCGGATGGGCGAAGGGCTCAGCGCCGCCCCGGAGGCCGAGGCGCCCCTGCCGGTCGAGCCGATCCAACGGCCGGCCTGGCTCTCAAGCGCGGCCCGGCCGGAGGGGTCGATCCGGCGGACTCGGCCATCGCACGCGGGGCCTCGGAGCGACGGTGAAGGCGAACGGGCGCTCGCCGGGCGGCTTGGACACGCCCTCTTGCAGATGCTTCCCCAACTGCCCGCGGCGGGTCGCGAAGGGGCGGCAAGGGCCTATCTCGAGACCAACGGGCTGCCGCTCGACGAGGCGGCGCGCAATGCCCTCGCCGCTCAGGCTCTTGCGATCATCGAAGCGCCGGACCTCGCCGCGCTGTTCGGGCCGGGCTCCCGAGGCGAGGTCGCGCTCGCTGGCGTGTTGCGGCGCCCGGGCGGACTCGACCTGTCGCTCAGCGGCCGCCTCGACCGCATGCTGGTGACCGAGAGCGGCGTCACCATCGTCGACTTCAAACTCGGCGCGCCGCCTGCGCGCCCGGCTGAGGCGCATGTCGCGCAGCTCGCGCTCTATCGCGCGGCGTTGCAGCCGCTTTACCCGTCGCTGCCAGTGAGCGCCGCGCTCGTCTATTTCGACGGGCCGGCGCTTCAGCCAATCGAAGAGGCCGCGCTGACGGCGGCGCTCGACAGCGTCGCGAGGTGAGACGAAGGGCGGGTGATTCGAGGCTCACACGCCTGGGTCAAGGAACAAGCCGGATGCCTTGAAGACGTCGCATTTGCTCGCCAAGGTCCGGCTCCAATGACGAACCGATTAAATCGGGCGGCAGGCGCCCCAGTCATGAGTGTGGTGTATTGAGACGCGCGTGGCGGAGTGAGCCGCGGCGGTCGCGCTTTTGCGCGGCCGCCGCGATGGCCGGTGGACTTCTGCTGTCGAGCCAAGGGCATCTGTTGGCCGCGTCGCATAGGGCGCCTGCCGGCTTGGTGCGGTATACCCATCCCGTATATCACAATGGCAAGCTTATGCTGTGGCATGGGGCCTGGCGCGGCAAGGCGGGCCATGAATTTGCCAGATCGGCGCCCGGAAGGGCCGCAATTGCCGCCAAGCCAGCGCCGCAATCCGATGGCCCGGCGATCAACGCGGCGCCACAGTCTCAAGCCGCCTCTCTCAAACCCTTCGCCATTCTCGCCGATCCCGACGACCTTACCGCGAGCCGCATGGCCAAAGACTTTGTCGCGGTGCTCGACGAAAAGGGCGCGGCGGGCAAGGCGATCGTCGGCCCCACATCGCCTTCGGGCCTGGCCAGGGCCTCCCGATCCGACATGGCCGATTTCGCCGTCGTGACCCTCGATAGCCTCCTCTCCAGCGTGAAGGAGGATCCGGATTGGCCGAAACGCACGCCGCTCGTCACCCGCCTCGCGCCGGAAACGCTCGAGATCGTGGCGCCTCGCCAGGTCAAGGCGATCGGCGATCTCAACGGCAAGGCCGTGAGTTTCGGCGATCCCGAAAGCGCCACCGCCACGAGCGCGAGACTTCTGTTTTCGCGACTCGGAATCGCAGTCAATCCAATCTACGAGCCGCTGACGGAGGCGCTCGATGGCCTGTCTTCCGGCAAGCGTGGGGCGGTTGTCGTGCTCGGAGCCAAGGAGGCGCGGGCGCTCGATGATTTCGGCGAAGACGGCGGGTATTATATCGTCGCCATTCCCTGGTCGGCCGGGCTCGAGGATGTCTATGCGCCGGCGCGCGTCACCGCAGCCGAGCGGCCCAACCTGGTCCGGGCCAACGACAGCGTCGAAACGCTCGCCGAGCCGCTGGCGCTGATCGGGCTCGACGCGCCGGCCGGCTCGCAGCGCGCGGATGCAATCGGCCGCCTCACCCGGGTATTCTTCGATAATTACGGCGTCCTTCTGAGCGATGATCGTGACGTACATTGGCGAGACGTTAATCTCGCGGCCGACCCGTCCCCGTCGAGCGAGACATGGCCGCGGTTGGCGGCGGCGCAGCAATGGCTCGACGAACGCAAATCGACGACCGACGCCTCGCTTGACGCGTTCCGTGCGTCGGCGAAGGTGGCCGCGGATTCCAGCGGAGGACCGAAAGCCGAGGATTCGGATCGGCTTTACAAATCTCTCACCCGCTGGCGAAGCCTGATGCAATAAGGGAGGACGGAACGCTGCCAATCCAGTGGAAAGTTCTTGCCGGTCTGCTTGCCGGCCTCGTCGTCGGATTTCTTATCGTGGCGTTTTGGCCGCGTATCGAGCCTTCAGCCGCCCGAGGCAGGGCGGCGGTCGAACAACCGGTGTTCGTCGCCCAGCCTGTCGTCCTGACGGAGAGACCGGCGGCCTATGCCACTCATCCGAGGGAAGCGATCAACAAGCTGGCGAACGCGCTGCGGGGACCGGCAAACGACACATCGCCCATCGCCTCGCTGTCGATCCCCATCAACGATGCGCGGCGCCTGTGCGCTGAAGGTCTGGTCGCTTTCGCCAAGGGCGATATCGCGACGGCTCGCGCCTTTCTGCAGCGCGCCGCAGAGGGCGGCGACGCCCGCGCGCTGATGGCGCTTGGCGATACTTACGATCCCACGACACTCGCGCGTCTCGGCGCGGTCGGCATCAAGGGCGACGAAGCCGCCGCGCGCAACTATTATTCACGTGCGCTTGCCGCCGGCGTCGGTGGAGCGCGGGAGCGGATCGCGGCCCTCGCGTCGAAATAGAACTGCGGGGCTCGGCGAATGGCGGACGTTTGGCCACACGCGATACGGAACTTGTTCGTCATAGCGTTCGCCGCCGCGACCGCTTCCGGGCTTGCCATGCAGATTGCTCGCGCAGCCACGGAGACCTATGTCGTCGACAACTGGCCGTCCGACATCGATAACATCCCTTGCAGCGCATGGACGAAAAGCGCCGACGGGACATGGGTCCTGTCCGGTTCGATCAAGCTCGGCGCGTCGGTTCTGGACAATGTCGGGTTCAAGGGCGATACGGAAGCCTACATGCTCGAAAGGAGATGCGGGCGCAAGTAGGCGTCAGGCGCTCAAATCCTGGCGATCCGGGACGACGGTGCGGCCGCGCGTACACGCTCGTCGGCGTGGTCTTCGAATTTCCTGAAATTATCGCGGAACATCTGAACGAGCCGGCCGGCCATCTCGGCGAACTCGCCTTTGTTGCGCCAGGTCTTGATCGGATCGAGGATATGCGGCTCGACGCCGGGAACCTGTTCGGGGACGGCGAGGCCGAAATGGGGATCGGTGCGGAAGTCGGCCCTGTGCAGCGATCCGTCGAGCGCGGCTGAAAGCAGGCGGCGGGTCACCCGGATCGGCATCCGCCGGCCGACGCCGACCTTGCCGCCCGTCCAGCCGGTGTTGACCAGCCAGCAGTCGACATGGTGGCGACCGACGAGGTCGCGCAGGAGATTGCCGTAGACCGTCGGGTGCAGCGGCATGAAAGGCGCGCCGAAGCAGGTCGAGAAGGTCGCCTGCGGCTCGGTGACGCCCTTTTCCGTGCCGGCGACTTTTGCCGTGTAGCCGCTGAGGAAGTGATACATGGCCTGCGCTGGATCGAGCTTGGCGATCGGCGGCAGCACGCCGAACGCGTCGCAAGTCAGCATGATGACGTTCTTCGGCTGGCCGGCCCGCCCAGTCGCCGAGGCGTTGGCGATGAAGTGCAGCGGATAGGCGATGCGGGTGTTTTCGGTCTTGGTGTCGTCGTCGAAATCAGGAACGCGCAATTCGGGATCGAGAGCCACGTTCTCCATCACCGTCCCGAAACGCTCCGTCGTCGAGTAGATTTCGGGCTCGGCCTCGCGCGACAGCTTGATCGCCTTGGCGTAGCAGCCGCCCTCGAAATTGAAGACGCCGCCGCGGCCCCAGCCGTGCTCGTCGTCGCCGACCAGGGTGCGATGCGGGTCAGCGGAAAGCGTCGTCTTGCCGGTGCCGGAGAGGCCGAAGAAGATCGCCGTATCGCCTTCCTTGCCGGTGTTGGCCGAGCAGTGCATCGGCATGACGTGCCGCGGCGGCAGGACGTAATTCAGGTAGGTGAAAACCGATTTCTTCATCTCCCCGGCATAGCTCGTGCCGCCGATCAGGATGATGTTGCGTGTGAAATCGCAGGCGATGACGGTCTCGCTGCGCGAACCGTGACGCTTCGGATCGGCCCGGAAAGACGGCAGGTCGAGGATCGTGAGGTCGGGGATCAACGTCGGCAGGTCCTCCGCCGGCGGCCGGATCAGCAAATTGCGGATGAAAAGCGAATGCCATGCATATTCGGTGAAGACGCGGGTCTTTACCCGGAAGGCGGGATCGGCGCCGCCATAGAGGTCCTGTGCGAACAGCGGCTTGCCCTTAGCGTGGGCGAGAAAATCGGCGAGCAGCACGTCGAAATCATCAACCGCCATCGGGTTGTTGTTGTCCCACCAGACGGTCGGGCCGGTGTTGGCGTCGCGGACGATGAATTTGTCCTTCGGACTGCGGCCGGTGTGGACACCGGTATCGGCAACAAGCGGCCCATGCGCGGCGATGTGCGCCTCGTGGCGCTGCAAGGCCTGTTCATAAAGTTGGGGCGCGCCCAAATTCCAATGAACGACGGCCAGATCGAAGAGGCCGAAGCGATCGGCGCCGCGAAACGCGTTGTTTGAACCGGCCTCGATCATCGCAAGGGTCTCTCCCGCTCGACGCGTCCCGGATGGACTTCGTATCTTGCCCCGGCCTTGGTCGCGAACGACCGTGAGCGGATCGAACGCAGACTTGCCGGCCGGGGATTACACCTTTTCCGAACAATGGCGCAGCCGCCTTGCGACCGGCGCGGCGTTTTGCCGCGCTGGGCGAGCCGGCGCAAGTCGTCCGGTTAACGCGCGGAACGCGAAAACTGCTCGGGCGTTTTGCGCACATGACGCTTGAGCAGAGCCGACACGGAAATCGCCCGCTTACCGAAAATTTCATGGGGCCTCAATCGAGCGCCCGTGGACGTTCGCCGGGGCGCGACATGCACGCCCCGGGTTTGCTCCTGCAATTGCTCGAGATCCGGGCGCTGTGGGAACATTACGCCGCCGTCGCCCTGCGACCGGTATGGAGCGCCGCCGCGAAGGGCGATGGGCATCCCGTCCTGGTGCTGCCTGGGCTCGCCGCGAGCGACGGGAGCACCGCTATTCTGCGTCGCTTCCTGCGTTCACGCGGCTATGCCGCGGTCGGCTGGGGCCAGGGGATCAACCTCGGGCTGCGCCAGGGGGTTTTTGAGCGCGCGCATGCGACGCTGCGGACCCTTTGGCGCGAGCACGGGCGCTCTGTCAGCATTGTCGGCTGGAGCCTCGGCGGCCTCTATGCGCGCGAGCTCGCCAAGCTGTCGCCGGAGATGGTGCGTCTCGTCATTACCCTCGGTTCGCCCTTCACCGGCAATCCGCGCGAAACGAACGCATGGCGGCTCTATGAATTTGCCAGCGGCAGCCCGGTCGGCTGCGAAGATTTCAGCGGGCTGCTAAGGACGCCGCCGCCGGCGCCGACCACCTCGATCTGGAGCCCGACGGACGGCGTCGTTTCCTGGCGCTGCAGCGTCGAGACGCGGCGCGAATTGGCGGAGAATATCGTCGTCGACTCGAGCCACATGGGTCTTGGGGCGCATCCCGCGGCCCTTTTCGCGGTGGCCGACCGCCTCGCCCAGCCCGAGGGCGATTGGGAGCCTTTTCACCGGCGCGGCTGGCGGCGCTTCGTGTATTACGATCCGGCAAGGCTCCGCGCCGCGCGCCGTGTCCCTGCGCGGGGCCGCCTCACCGGCCATTCGCCCCCGGTCGGAGAATCCTAGCCGCCGCGCTCTCGCGAAAGCCCAACGGACGCGCTGCCGGCGGTCGAAACCGGTCAATCGGCGGGCCGGCCTCTGGGGAAGAACCTCGCGGCGCGCCGGCTCGGGCGAAACGGCGTCCATCGATCGAGGGGCTGCGCCAGCCGGTCCGCGATCACCCAGAACGCCGCCGGATTGAAGCCGAGGCCGATGTGCGAGCCTCGGACCTCCACGCTTTCGCCGAACGGTCCTTCCGCCTGGCGGCACGCCTGCCACGCGACGATCCCATCCGACCGGCTGTAGATCGAGGTGCTGGGAACCGGCAGGGGGTCTGCGAGACGGCGCAATCCGCCCGGCGACTGCGCCATGAACCTTTCGCCCGTCACTCGGCGCCAGCCGGCGACGATATTGGTGGCCGCCGGCGCGGAGAAAGGGCTCCCCATCGTGATGACCAGGCGCACCGAATCCGGCGCCATCCGCGTCGCTTCCCGCGCGATGATGCCCCCCCGGCTCAAGCCGACGAGGCTGACCGGCGTCCCGCTCGAGGCGTGCAGCGAACGGATCTGGGCTGCGACCGCGGGCAGGTCCACGGTGGCATTGAGACCGGGAAGGACGATCACGGCCTCGGCTCGCCAAGGGGGGCGCTTGCCAGGAAGGGCGCGGCCGCCAGCAGGGCGCCGACGCTGAAGACGCCGCGCGCCTCGAGCGCCGGAAGCAACGCCGAGGGAGGCGAGACCGCGGCGTCGGGGTGCGGCATGCTCAGCCTCCGGTCTCAGTCGACGCGCAAGCGGTTACTGTCGCCCGGCGTTGAAACATCTCTTGCATCGTCTCCGGCGGGTGCTACACTTTGTCGCCTTGATGGCGAAGGAGGCAAGAATGCGCTCTATGCTAATCGGACTCCTGCTCGGCTGCGGCTTGGCGGCGATCGTCGCGCCTGCGCTGGCGTGCAACTTCGGCACGTCGGCTTCGAATGACAAGGCGTCGTCGCAGGAGACGGCGCAGTCTCAAACGCCGGGGAATGCCGGCTCGAACTGACGTTCGTCTCGTCTTTGACGACAAGCCGCTTCGCACGCTGTCGCGCGGCGGCTTCTTTGCGCCTTCATTGAACGCCTAGCAGGCGCAAGATTGAAGACTTAAGGGCGGGCGCCGGGCGAAATGATCCAGCCGGCATGAACGACACGGCGACGCCCGATGAAGCGCTTCGCGCCGTCATTGAGCGCCTCGGCTCTTTGCGAGCGGGGTCGCTGGCGGTCAGTTTCCTCGGCGACTGCATCCTGCCGCGCGGAAGCGACGTCGGCGTGGCCGCCATCACTGCGGTGCTGGCGGCCTTCAGCATCGAGCCCGGCGTCACCCGCACCGCGATGTCGCGGTTGGCAAGCGACGGCTGGGTCACCCGCGAGAGGGCCGGCCGCAACAGCTTCTACCAGCTGACGCCGATCGCCGTCTCCGAGTTGCAGGCCGCCTCGCGGCGCATCTACGCCGCCCGGCAGCCTGAGGACCCCTGCGCCTGGCGCCTCTACCTTGTCGCCGGTCTGCCGAAGACCGAACAGGCGCGTCTGCGCTCCATCTTGCGCCACCGCGGGGCGGCGGAACTCGGTTCGCGCCTCTACATGATTCCCGCGGACGAGGAGCCGCGCGACCTCCCGTCGGCTATTGTGCTGACTGCCGCCCCGCTGTCGGACGGGGAGGCGCGACGCATCGTCGGAAACGCTTTCGACCTCACGGCGCTGGCTGACGATTACGCGAACTTCACCGCCGCCTTGGCGCCCGTCGTGTCGAGCCTGAGGGCAGGAGGAAAGCCGACTGGGCTCCCGGCGGTCGCCATGCGCGTGCTGGTCATTCACGCCTTCCGCCGCATTGTTTTGCGCGATCCGTTCCTCCCGACCCCCTACCTGCCCGCCGATTGGCCCGGGATCACGGCGCGGGAAACAACCGCGGCGATCTGGCGGGCGCTCTTCCGCCCGTCCGAGGACTGGCTCGACGCCAATGCGGCCTCCGCCCACGGACCCCTGCCGCCGCGCTCAATTGCCTGGCAGCGCTTTTGACGCGGGGCTCGAGGAGCGGGACGATACGTTACATATTTTTCTTGCATCTCGAATAATATGATGCATAATGCCGAAAGCTGACGGGTGGGGCAACGCTAGAGTTGAGCAGGAAACGCATGTACGCCCAGGCGCTGAACGCCAAGGATCTTGCGCCGGTCATCGCGGAGGACCCGGCTATGCTCGCCGCTTTCCAGGCGCGCATCGACGCCGAGGAGAAGATCGAGCCGAACGACTGGATGCCGGAACAATACCGGCGCACGCTGGTGCGGCAGATCTCGCAGCATGCCCATTCTGAAATCATCGGCATGCAGCCCGAGGGCAACTGGCTAACACGCGCGCCCACGCTCAAGCGCAAGGCGCAGCTGCTCGCCAAGATCCAGGACGAAGCCGGGCACGGCCTCTATCTCTATGCGGCCGCCGAGACGCTGGGCGTCACGCGCGAGGATCTCTACGAGCAATTGCTCTCGGGCCGCGCCAAATATTCGTCGATCTTCAATTACCCGACGCTGAACTACGCCGACATGGGCGCGATCGGCTGGCTCGTCGACGGCGCGGCGATCATGAACCAGATCCCCCTCTGCCGTTGCAGCTACGGGCCATACGCCCGAGCGATGATCCTCATCTGCAAGGAGGAATCGTTTCACCAGCGACAGGGCTACGACATCATGATCGCGATGTGCCGCGGCGCGCCCGAGCAGCGCGAGATGGCGCAAGATGCGCTGAACCGCTTCTGGTGGCCATCCCTGATGATGTTCGGCCCGCACGATTCGAACAGCAGGCATTCGGAGCTGTCGATGAAGTGGAAGATCAAGCGGTTTTCCAACGACGGGCTGCGGCAGAAGTTTCTCGACGCCACCGCGCCGCAGGCGCAGTACCTCGGCCTCTCGATTCCCGATCCGGACCTCAGCTTCGACGAAACGGCCGGCCATTGGCGGCATGGGCCGATCGACTGGGACGAATTCGCCCGCGTCCTCGCCGGCGAAGGACCCTGCAACCGTCAGCGCATGAAGCATCGGCGAGAGGCCGAGGCCGACGGCGCCTGGGTTCGCGAAGCCGCCGCCGCTTACGCCGGGAAGCAACGCCTGCCTGCGGATCGGGCGGCCTGAAGCGCTTTTTCCTTCGAGGACAAGACAATGACCGAGCCCGCGACGCCGCTCTGGGAAGTGTTCCTCCGGCCGCGCAACGGTCTCGCCCACCGGCATGTCGGCTCCCTGCATGCGCATGACGCGACCATGGCGCTGCAGAGCGCCCGCGACGTCTACACGCGGCGGGGCGAGACGCTGTCGATCTGGGTCGTTCCGTCGTCGGCGATCGTCGCCTCCGACCCGGGCGAGAAAGCCATGATGTTCGAGCCGACCGCGTCCAAGATCTACCGGCACCCGACTTTCTACGAGGTGCCGGATGAAGTCGGCGACATGTGAGATCTGGCGATGCTCTCCGACTCCGACCGCCGCTCCGCCTGGCTCGTTCGTCTCGGCGACGCCACGCTCATCCTCGGCCATCGGCTGTGCGAATGGCTGTCGCGCGCGCCGACGCTCGAGGAAGACATCGCGCTGGCGAATTTGAGCCTCGACCTCATCGGCCAGACGCGAGCTTTCTATACGCGAGCCTGCGAGCTCGAGGGGAACTTCGGCGACGAAAACGTCCTCGCCTATCGGCGGGCCGAGCCTGAGTACCGCAATCCGCTGCTGGTCGAGCAGCCGAACGGCAATTTCGCCGATACGATGGCGCGCCACCTGATCTTTTCCGCCTACGTCGTTCCGCTTTACGAGAAGCTTGCCGCATCGAACGATCCCGAGACGGCGGGCATCGCGACCCGCTCGTCGCGCGAGATGGCCTATCATCTGCGTCACGCCGGCGAATGGATGATCCGGCTCGGCGACGGCACGGCCGAGAGCCATGAAAAGGCTCAGGCCGCGCTCGACGACCTTTGGCCTTATGTCGCCGAGCTCTTCGAGGCCGACGATCTGGATCGCGATGTCGCGGCCTCGGGCTTCGGCGTCGACCCGTCGACGCTGCGCGGCGACTTCGACGAGGCGATCGACGGCATTCTCGGCCGCGCAACCTTGAAGGCGCCGGCGGCTCGCCATGGAGGGCGCGCCGGAAAGCGCGGCGAGCACAGCGAGCGCCTCGGCCACATCTTGGCGCAGATGCAGTTCCTGCAGCGCGCCTATCCGGACGCACGCTGGTGAGCGCGCTCGCTCCCGGTGCCAGGGCTCGCGCCGACGCCGCCCGCAGAGCCTGCGGGCGCGTGACCGATCCGGAAGTGCCGGTTCTCACCATCGCCGATCTCGGCATTTTGCACGAAGTCGACGTCGACGCGCGCGGCCGGGTGACGGTCACGATTCTTTCGACCTATTCCGGCTGCCCGGCGATGGGCGTCATCGCGCTGGCAATCGAGACGGAGCTTGCCAGGGATGGCTTCGAAGACGTGCGCGTGGCCTTGACGCATACGCCGGCCTGGACGACCTCTCGCATGAGCGAGGCGGCGCGCGAGAAGCTGCGCGCCTGCGGGATTTCGCCGCCCGGGCGCGCTTCCGGCAAGCGCGCGCTGTTCGAGGCGTCCGCCGACGTCGCCTGTCCGCGCTGCGGCTCGAACGACGCGGAGCGTGTCTCAGAATTCGGTTCGACCGCGTGCAAGGCGCTATGGCGCTGCCGCGCCTGCCGCGAGCCGTTCGAGCACTTCAAGTGCGTCTGAGCCGCGAGCCCATGAGCCGTTTCCACGCGCTGGTCATCGCCGACCGGCGTCAGGAAACGCCCGACAGCGTCTCGCTCGCCTTTTCCGTGCCTGAGGGCTTGCGCGATGCGTTCGCCTTTCAGCCGGGCCAATATCTCACTGTGCGCGCAACGATCGGCGGCGAGGAATGCCGCCGTTCCTATTCAATCTGTTCCGCGGTCGGGGAAGGCGAGCTTCGGATCGCGGTAAAGAAAGTCGAGGGCGGCCGTTTTTCCTGCTTCGCCAACGAGGCGCTGCGTCAGGGCGCGCCGATCGACGTGGCCCCGCCCGAGGGCCGCTTCACCGCCGACATCGGCGCAAGCCGCCATTACGCTTTCTTCGCCGCAGGCTCCGGAATCACGCCGGTGATCTCGATCATCGGCTCGGCGCTGACCGCCAACGCCGAAGCGCGCGCGACGCTTTTCTACGGCAACCGCACCGCTTCGAGCATCATGTTCCGCCAGGCGCTCGACGAGCTGAAGGACCGCCATCTCGGCCGCCTCTCGGTCTTTCACGTCCTGTCGCGCGAGTTCGCAGGAAATCGACCTTCTGAACGGCCGGGTCGACGGCGACCGGATCGCGCTCTTCGCCAGGATCATCGTTCCGCCGAAGGATGTCGACGCCTATTACCTCTGTGGTCCGTTCGGCATGATCGAGGAGGGACGCAAGGCGCTGATCGCCGCCGGAGTTGAGCCCTCCCGGATCAAGGCCGAGCTCTTCTCCACCGATGGCGCGCCGGCGCCAGCGCCCCCCGCCGTTCCCGCGCGCTCGCCGCATGCCAGCGAGACGCAGGTCGACTATACGCTCGACGGGCGGACTCGCCGCATCGAAGTCGAGCCCGGCGGCCTCATCATCGAGGCGGCGCACCGACAGGGTTTCGAGATCCCCCATTCCTGTCGCGGCGGCATGTGCTGCACCTGCCGCTGCAAGGTGATCGAGGGCGAAGTGGCGATGGACGTCAACTACTCGCTCGAGCCCTGGGAGCTCGACGCGGGCTATGTGCTCGCCTGCCAGTCCCGGCCGCTGACGGCCACGGTGAAGCTCGACTTTGACGCGGCGTGAGAGGCACCCGATTATTATACATAATCACATAGTATAAAAATAGGACATCTTCACGAGCAGACAGACTCTGAAAGTTGCGCGAAAGGGGTAACCGGGGCAAATTGCCGGGCGGGCTTGGGCTGGTTCAAGCAGGGGCTGGACTGACGAGGGTTGCGAGGTCTGGAATTTTTGGGCCTGGAAGTCCCAGTCGGTCGCCGATGAAGGCGTAGAACGACACTTTCAATTTCATGCAGGTTTTGGCCAGCCCGAGCATGACGTCGCGGGCGTCGCGGCCTTTGTCGGAGACAGTTCCGCCGGAGATTTTTCTCTTGGTGACGAAGGCGCGGATGTCGTTTTCCGAGGCATTGGTGTTGAGCGGGATTTCTGGCCGCTCGAGCACGCGCAGCAACTCGTCCTTGTGGCGATGAAGGCGTTTGAGCAGGCTGTCGAGCGTGGCGTAGCCGGTTCGCGCGCGCTTGAAGATGCGGTCGAAGCGGGAGCGCAAGAACTCGGCCTGTTCGGGGTCCGGCGCGAGCTTGTAGTCTTTCAAGCAACGATAGAACCACCAGATCATCCGCTTGGCGACCTCGACGGCGTTGCGCTGCTTGTCGTTGGCGGGAATGAGCTTGTGAACAAGCCGCTCGGCGTGAACCCAGCACAGCGCGTGCACGCCGACGCGGAACTGGCCGGCGTCGTCGGAGACGATCACCGTGCCCTGCAGCAAGCCCTGATGATGGACTGCGCCCCACAGCGCCGCCTCGCTGGCGATCAAGACGGGATCCGGCAGGACCTTGATCGCGCCCAAAGCCAGCGCCTGCAAATGGCGCTCCCACTCGCCCGAGGAGGCGAAGATGCGCGCCTCATGCGCGATGAACTTGTCGATCACGATCTGCGACAGATCGCGCCCTTTCATATAGTCGAGCGCGGCCTGGTTGATCACCCAGAGCGACGTTCCGCCGCAAAGCCGCGACAGAAACGCCAGACGCGATTTGGAGGGCCCCGTGCGAAACGCGGTGAAGTTGGAAGAGCCGATCTGCGTGGTGTAGCCGCTCTTGCCGGCGTGGCGCGCCCCCGTATCGTCGACCGTGACATAGGCGCCGCTCAGGCCGGCTTTCAGCACCGCCGCATCCTCGGCGCGAAACGTCTCCAGCTTGACTGTCAGCAGGCGAACCACCTGCCGCTTCGAAATCACCACGCCCATCCCATTGAGCAGCGCAACGATCCGCTCGCAGGTCATTTGTCCGGCAAAGTGCAGCGTCAAGACCAGGCGATTCAGGTTGGGGCCATAACCCCCGACAATGCCGGAACCGAGATGGGCGACGACCGTCTCGCCGTCCGGCGTTTCCCACCGCTCACGCCGGTAGCGCGTCACCGTCGGCGTCAGGCTCAAGTCCTGAACCACCACCTCTTCGTAGCCCTTGCGGCGCGAGCCCGCCGGCGCATTTGCCCTCACCACCACCGTCGCGCCAATCGTCAGCTTGTCGAGTTGGCTGCCGCGCCGCTGCGTCGAGCGCCCGCCTTTCTCGCCGCCCCCGGCCTGCGGCCCTTTCGCGTCCGTCGCCCTGTCCATGCCCGACGGCTTGACCGGCGGACGCGGCGGCAAATGCTTCAGCCGCGCAAGCTCGTCCTTGACCGCCGATGCTCGACTTTCAGCTTGGCCAACGCGCCGACCAGCTTCTCGTTCTCCGCCCCAAGCCGCTTCACCTCATGGATTAGATCGCGCACCACGCCGAGCAGGTCGTCATGCGAAAGCCGATCAAGCGAATCAGGGATGCGCGCCGCCATCCCAAGCTTGAATCACACTTTGTCGCCGCTGACTCCCCCCTCCGCCCGAGAATTTGCCCCGGTTACCGAAAGGGCACTCAAGTCTTTGAAAAAGGCCGATTACGATGAAATCCGCACCGGCCGACTTTGGCCCTCGTCCGCACAGCCCGGACGATGCCGCATGCGGGCAGGTCCGTCAGCCAAAGCGTTTCGCAGGCCTTCGGCGGCGACGCCATTGTAATTAGCTGCGCGAGAGGATCTGCACGGCGCGGTCGAGCTGCGGGTCGCTGCCCGCGGCGAAACGGGGATCGAACGGGACCTCGATGGTCGGCGCGACGCCTACGCCTTCCAGGCGTTGGCCGTCGACGCGGACGTCTTCGACCGCAAGCAGCAACAGGCCGCTGTCGCCGATCAGGAACGCGGTCGCGGCAAGCACCGCGCCCTCCGTGCGAACGCCGACGAGCTCGCCCAGCCGGTATTCCTTGAACCCGTAAGCCAGCACCTCCTTGCCGCTTCGGGTGCCGCCGTTGATCAGCATCGCCACCGGCTTCCGCCACTTGACGTCGACCATTCCCGTCTCGCCGTTGCGATCCGTCACCTGCATGGTCGGCGCGCGCGCATTGAAGAGATCGAGGTAGTCCGGCTGCGCTCCGCCCCAGCCGTCCCGAAGGTCCCAGACGAGCGCGTCGGCGTCGCGCAGGGCGCCCTCGGCGATCAGCTCCTCGAGCGCCGCCTGATATCTGCGACTTGCGTACGACCAGACATGGACGTAGCCGATGCGGGCGTTTGCGCCGGCGGCGATGACGCGGGCGCTCGCCTGTAGTCCGCGCAGAAACATTGCGGATGGCTGGATGTCGGCAGGCGCAATCCTGATCGCCATCGGAGCGGCGCCGGGGCTTCGGCGGATCGACAGCGATATGGCGGCGCCGACCTTGCCGCGAAAGGACTCGACCGGTCGGAATGGGGCGCCGTCGACAGAGAGGATTTCGTCGCCGACGAGCAGACCCGCCTCGTGCGCCGGCGCGCCCTCGACCACGCCGGTGAGAAAAATCCGGCCCTGGTCGTCGACGTTGGTGAACGCGCCGATCCCCGGATAGGTCACCTCGCCGGACGGGAAGACCCGCTTCAGGCCGCGATGCGCGAGGGCGCAGGAGAAGATATCGGCGAGCTGGTAATAGGCCGGATCCGCGGGCGTGTAGTAGTGCGTGTGAGACGCGCCGAGCTCGTCCAGCATCGCATTGACGACGGCCGCGGCGTCTTCGCGCGAGCCAGCGGCGGCGGCCTGCGGACGATAGCGCGCCCGCACCGCCTGCCAGTCGAGACCGTGCAGGCGAGGGTCGTAGAAGCGGTCGCGCACGGTTTCCCAGACTTCATCGAAGGCCGCGAGACCCGCCTCGCCCGATGGGGCGGCGGATCCGCTCCCGATCTCGGCTCTCGCCGGCCAAGCGGCCAGCGTCGCCGCAGCCGCGAGCGCCAGGACATCTCTTCGCGTTGCTTCCATGGAATTCAGGCGCTCCGGCCGGGACATCAGACGGGCCAATCCCTGCCAATCGCGCATGGCGTTTTTTAGCTTTATTTAGGACGGCCAAGCCGCCGAGCGCGTTTAGCCGGTCTCCTCCCGGGAAAGCGCCGCAAGCTGTCTCTCCTCGTCGGGGCTGAGGGCAGGGGTCGCAGCCGGCGCTCGGCGGCGAGCCAAAATTACGGCGCCGAGCCCGGCGCAGAGCGTGAGGGGAGCGGAGAGCCAGAGGAGCAGGGTCTCGGGCTTCAGCGGCGGTTTCAGCAGAATGAAATCGCCGTAGCGCGAGACGAGGAAGGCGCGGACGGCGTCGTTGCTCTCGCCTTGGGCGATGCGCTGGCGGATCAGGATGCGGATGTCGTGGGCGAGCGGCGCGTCGGAATCGTCGATGGACTGGTTCTGACACACCATGCAGCGAAGTTCCGCCGAGAGGGCTCGGGCGCGCGCCTCGAGCGCCGGGTCCTTCATCACTTCATCGGGCTGCACCGCGAATGCCGGCCCGGCCAGGAGGGCAAAAGCCAAGAGAAGCGCGAGGCGGAGCCGGCGCATCGGTCACCGCGCCGCGACAGCCGCGCCGGCCCGCGCGCGCTGCGCGACGCCGAAGCGCAGGCGGCGATCGGCCAGCGAGATGGCGCCGCCGAGCGCCATCGCTGCGCCGCCGAGCCAGATCAGGGTCACCAGCGGCTTCCAGTAGAGCCGCGCCGGCAGGCCCTCCGGCGTCGGATCGGCGATCGATACGTACACCTGGCCGAAATCGAGCGTGGCCAGACCGGCTTCGGTCGTCGTCATCACTCGGGCGAGAAACTGCCGGCGCGCCGGCTCGATCGTCGCGACCACCGTCCCGGTGGAACGCACCGTCATCACGGTCACGGTTTCCTTGTAGTTCGGGCCGCCGCGCTCGCCGACGGAATCGAGGGTGATCTCATAGGGTCCGACCCGCTGAGGCACGCCCTTGTGCAGCGTCGCGATCGTCTCGGCGCCGAAACCGACACCGGCCAGGCCCAGGATGGTCGCCCCGACGCCGATATGAGCCAGCGCCGCCCCCCAGAAGGAGAGCGGCAGGCCGCCGGCGCGCTTCAACGCCACACCGACTGAAAGTCCGGGCGCCAGGTGCGCATGACCACCTCGGTCAGCGTGCCGACAATGACGAAGACCGCCAGTCCAGCCGCGACGACCGCGATAACCGATGCGCCGGTTCGCCATGCGGAGGCGACGAGCGCCACAATCGCGCCGGCGGCGAGCGCCGCGCTCAGCCGCTGGATGACCCCGAGCAGATCGCCGCGCTTCCACGCGAGCGAAAATCCGAATGGGGCGCAGAATGCGGCGGCGAGCAGAAGCACGCCGCAGGTCATGTTGAAGAAAGGTGCCCCGACGGTAATCTTCTCGCCGGTCAGCTGTTCGAGCGCGAGCGGATAGAGCGTGCCGAAGAACACCGTCGCGCAAGACGTGGTCAGAAAGAGATTGTTGAGCACCAGCGCGCCCTCGCGCGAGATGGGCGCGAACACGCCGCCCGGCTTCAGCATCTGCGCGCGCCAGGCGAAAAGCGCAAACGAGCCGCAGATGAAGAGCGCCAGGATCGCCAGGATGAAGACGCCGCGGCGCGGATCGCTGGCGAAGGCGTGCACCGACGTCAGGACGCCGGAGCGGACCAGAAAGGTGCCGAGCAGGGAAAAAGAAAAGGCGAGGATCGCCAGAAAGATCGTCCAGATTTTCAGGGCGTCGCGCTTCTCCATGACCGCGACCGAATGCACGAACGCTGTCCCGGCGAGCCACGGCATCAGGGAGGCGTTCTCAACCGGGTCCCAGAACCAGAAGCCGCCCCAGCCCAGCGTGTAATAAGCCCAAAATGAACCGGCGGAGATGCCGAGCGTCAGCAGGCTCCACGCGGTAAGGGCGAAGGGGCGCACGAAGCGCGCCCAGGCTGCGTCGATGCGCCCTTCGATGAGCGCCGCGGCAGCGAAGGAATAGACGATCGAGAAGCCGACATAGCCGAGATAGAGGAGCGGCGGATGGATCGCGAGGCCCGGGTCCTGCAGAATGGGGTTGAGGTCGCGGCCCTCGAAGGGGGCAGGCGAAATGCGCTCGAACGGGTTCGACGTCAGGAGAATGAACAGCAGGAAGGCGACACTGATGAGGCCCTGCACAGCGAGCGCGTCGGCGCGCAGCCGGCGCGGCAACGACCGCCCGAAAAGCGCCACCAGCGCGCCGAAGGTCGCCAGGATGAGGACCCACAACAGCATCGAGCCCTCGTGGTTTCCCCAGACGCCTGAAATCTTGTAGATCGTCGGCACCGCGCTGTGCGAATTCTCCGCCACGTTGAGGACGGAGAAGTCCGACGTGAGATGCGCGTGGACCAGCGCCGCGAAGGAGAACGCGATGAGCGCGAACTGAGTCAGCCCAGCGCTGCGGCCGACCGCCATCAGTTCCGCATCGCCGATGCGCGCGCCCCAGAACGGCACGACGGTCTGCGCCAGCGCTGCGCAGAGCGCCAGGATGAGAGCGAAATGGCCAATTTCGACGATCATTGCTTCGCCGCCGCCTCCCCTTCCTGCCAACGGCCCTGTTTCTTCAGCGCCTCGACGACTTCGCGCGGCATGTAGCGTTCGTCGTGTTTGGCGAGGATCTGATCGCCGCTCAGCCGGCTGTTGCCGGCGAGAACGCCCTCGACGACGACGCCCTGCCCTTCGCGAAAGAGATCCGGCACGTCGGCGAAGCAGGCGTTCAAGCAATCAACGCCGACTGTCTTCGTTCCGTCCGTGACATTGAATGTCAGCCGCTCGCCGGTCCGCACGACGGAGCCGGCTTCAACGAGCCCGCCGATCCGGAGCCTCGTCCCAGGCTGCAGGTTCTTTTCAGCGATTTCAGTCGGCGTCAGGAACAGAGAAAGGCTGTCTTTCATCGCGTAGAGCCCGAGCCCGGCCGCGCAGCCGATCACGACGAGCGCGGCGGCTATGAGGGCGAGGCGGCGGCTGCGGCGGGTCAATTGGCGTCTCCGAGGCCAAGATCATGCGCAAGGGCGTCAAGGCTCGCGACCGCATTGGCGTCAGGCGAAAGCGCCTTGCGCGCATCGGCAAGCGCCGCCTTGGCCTTCCCGTCCTCATGCAGGACCGTGTAGGCGCGAATAAGGCGCGCCCACTCCTCGACGCTGCCGCCGCTGCTTGCGAGGCGGTTGGCGAGCCGGCTCACCATGCCCTCGATCATCGCCTTCTGCGCGTCCGGCGCGCCGGCGGAGACGTTCGCCTCGTCTGCCGCGGCGGCCGTCTGCGGCGGCGGCTCGCCCTTCAGCGCGGCGAGCCTGGACTTCACGATCATGAGCCAATGCGCGCCAGGCGGCGATTGGCCGATCAGGGCTTCATATTCGCGAATGGCCTCGTCCTTCTTGCCGTCCTGTTCCGCCCCGAGCGCCAGGTAGAAGCGCGCCTGCGGCAGTCCGGGCTCATCGGCGAGCGCCTTTTCGAAAGCCTCGTGCGCCTTGTCGGTAACGACCCCGCCGGCGGCGGCGACCAGCGCCTCGCCGTAACCAGCGCGACGGGCGCCGTCCTCGCCGAGAAGTCTGAGCGCCTCGGAATAGGCGTGCGCGGCGTCGTCATAGCGTTCGAGCCGCATGTAGACTGGCGCGATCACCGCCCAGCCCTTGCCGTCGTCGGGCTTGGCGATCAGATGCGCCTCGACCCCGGCGACCGCCGCCTCGATGTCGCTCGAGGCGAGTCGGGCGGGGTTTCGGCTCGCCAAAGGCTCGTCCGGCATCTGCGGCTGACCGACATAGGCATAGAGCGGGAAGGCGATCGCTGGAACGCCGATCGCGATCAGCACGGCCGCGACCAGGCGGTTGCGCTCGTGCGGCGACGCGGCCCGCGTCTTCGGCGACTTCGAATGGACGGCGATGAGGCGGCGCGCCGCCTCTGCGCGGGCGCCCGGCGCCTCCTCGTGCGGTAATTGGCCGCGAGCGACATCGCGCTCGATCTCGTCGAGCTGGGCTTTGTAAAACGCGGCCTCGCTCGCCGCGGCCTCAGCCTCGGCGGTTTCCGGGGAGCGGCGCAGGACAGGCCAAATCGCAGCGAGCGCCGCAACCGCGGCCATTCCCGCCAGAATGAACCATACCATCAGACGCCTCTGGGCGGCCCGGCGACGGCCGCAACGATCTCACCGCTCCGATATCGCAATCCGAGGCCGAGGTCTTGTCAAAAACTCTAGCGGGACGTTTTCCAGCTTCCATCCGGCTGCTTACAGGCGAGTCCCTGCCCGCGGTTCGGCCGCCCGAAGACGTAGATGGTTTGCGAAAAGGTCCGGCAGCCGCCGCCGGTCTCCGGCCCCGGTTCGACAAAACCGAACGTGCCGTGAGCGCCGCGCCATGAGCGGCGCTTGCCGGAATCGAGCGCCGCGACCTGGGCTTCCCAAGCGGTTTGCCGGTCGGCTTCGCTGAGCGCGGCGCCGACCGGTCCGCCCAGGACGCCGCCGAGCGCCGCGCCGGTCGGGACTGCCGGCGTGGTCGGCGGCGACGAAAAGCTTGCGGCCGGCGGCGGAGGACCGCCGCTCATGCCGAATCCCGAACAGCCGACGAGCGACAGCGCTCCGAACGCCAATGCCGCCACGAGCCTACGCCTCATTCGCATCGATCCTCAGGCGCTCGGCAGCCGCAAGGTCGCGCGCAGTCCCCCGAGGGGACTGTCCGCGAGCTCGAGCAAGCCTCCGTAGACGGCCGCGAGCTCGACGACAATAGAGAGGCCAAGGCCGGAACCGGGGCGGGATTCGTCGAGCCGCTTGCCGCGTTCGAGCGCCTCGGCGCGCGCCCCCGGATCGAGGCCCGGACCGTCGTCGTCGATCTCGGCCACGACAAAGGCGGCGGCGTCCCGGCCGGCCGATTCGCGCCAGCCGCGAATGGCCACCCTTTCGCGCGCCCATTTGCCCGAATTGTCCAGAAGGTTGCCGATCATGTCGGTCAGATCCTGCGCCTCGCCGCGGAAGCGCAAGCCCTCCTGCAAGTCGACGGCGAAGGTCGGGCCGCGTTCCGCGTGCAGCGTCTCGAAGGTTCGCACCAGTCCGTCGACGACCGTCCTCACATCGGTGACGACGCCGATCGTTCGCGCCCGCGCCGCGGCGCGGGCCCGGTCGAGATAGAACGTCACCTGGCGGCGCATGACGTCGGCCTGCTCGCGCACCTTCTCGGGCAGGTCCGGGCTCATCGAGTCGGCCTCATTGATCAGCACGCTGAGCGGCGTCTTCAGCGCATGCGCGAGGTTGCCGACCTGGGTGCGCGCGCGCTCGACGATTTCGCGGTTGGCGTCGAGCAGCTGGTTCACTTCGATCGCCAGCGGCGCGACATCCTCCGGGAAATCGCCGGCGATGCGCTCGGCCTCGCCGCGGCGGATCGCCGCCACCCCCTCCTGCAGCACCCGAAGCGGCCTTAAGCCGAAGCGGACGGCGAGCGCGGTCGAGCCGATCAGCGCCAGCGCCAGCGTCAGGAAGGTCGCCGCAAGCGCCCATTGGAAGCTCTGCTCCTGCGCCTTGATCACCTCCGCGTTGGCGGCGACCTGGATCAGATAGCGCCCCTCGTCGCCGGCGTCGATCTGGCGTTCGATGATCCTGAGCTCGTGGCCGCCCGGCCCGATCCCGTAGCCGCTGAGGATCGCGCCTCGATCCTCGCCAACCGGCACAAGATGGGGTAGCTGGGTCGCGAACAGCGACTTCGACGCCCGGATCTCCGGCGGATTGACGTCAACGCGGGTGATCTGCCAGTACCAGCCGGAATAGGCGAGTTCGAACTGCGGGGCGACCGCCGCGGGCGCCCCGCCCTTCGCCTCCTCATTGGGGATCGCAACATTGGCCACGAGCGCCTTCAGATAGACCTCGAGCTGATCGTCGAAATTGGCTTCCGTCCAGCGCGCGTTGAGCGCGCTCAAGCCGAGACCGGCGAAAACCAGGATGAGCGTGCTCCAGAAGGCCGCCGACAGGAAGAGGCGGGAGGCGATGGAGCGGGCGCCGAGCGCCTTCCGAATCGGCTTTATCTCACGGCACCTCGCGCACCGCGCCGCGGGCCGCGCTGGTCGCGAAGGCCGCATAAGCGCGCAGCGCCGTCGAGACCTTTCGCGTGCGCGGTTCGGCGGGCTTCCAGGCGTCCGCGCCCCTGGCCTCCATCGCCGCGCGGCGTCTCGCCAGCGTCGCCTCATCGACGAGCACGCTGATCGAGCGCGCCGGGATGTCGATCTCGATCCGGTCGCCGTCTTCGATGAGGCCGATTGCGCCGCCTTCAGCTGCCTCGGGCGAGACATGGCCGATCGACAGCCCCGAGGTGCCGCCGGAGAAGCGCCCATCGGTGACGAGGGCGCAGGCCTTGCCGAGGCCGCGCGACTTCAGATAGCTCGTCGGGTAGAGCATCTCCTGCATGCCCGGGCCGCCGCGCGGGCCCTCGTAGCGGATCACGACGACGTCGCCGGCGACGACTGCGCCGCCGAGGATGCCCTTCACCGCATCGTCCTGGCTCTCGAAGATGCGGGCGGGTCCGGTGAACCTGAGGACGCTGGCGTCGACACCGGCTGTCTTTACGATCGAGCCGTCGAGGGCGATGTTGCCCGAGAGCACCGCAAGCCCGCCGTCCTTCGAGAAGGCGTGACCGGCGTCGCGGATCACGCCCTGCCTTCGATCCTCGTCGAGCGATTTGTAGCGGGCCTTCTGGCTGAAGGCGACCTGGGTCGGCACGCCGCCGGGCGCAGCGGAGAAGAACTCGCGCGTCGCGTTGCTCTTGGTTCGCTTGAGGTCGTGCCTGGATAGCGCGTGCTCGAGCGATTCGGCATGCACCATGGCGACGTCGCGGTTCAGGAGGCCGGCGCGGTCAAGCTCGCCGAGGATGCCCATGATGCCGCCCGCCCGGTGGACGTCCTCGATGTGCACGTCGGGGACCGACGGCGCGACCTTGCACAAGACGGGCACGCCGCGCGACAGCCGGTCGATGTCGGCCATGGTGAATGGAATTTCCGCCTCGTGCGCCGCAGCGAGCAAATGCAGCACGGTGTTGGTCGAGCCGCCCATCGCAATGTCGAGGGTCATCGCGTTCTCGAACGCCTTGAAACTGGCGATCGAGCGCGGCAGCACGCTGGCGTCGTCCTCCTCGTAATAGCGGCGGGCGAGGTCGACGATGAGATGGCCGGCTTCGACAAAGAGGCGCTTGCGGTCGGCGTGGGTCGCCACCACAGTGCCGTTGCCGGGCAGCGAGAGACCGAGCGCTTCGGTCAGGCAGTTCATCGAATTGGCGGTGAACATGCCCGAGCACGAGCCGCAGGTCGGGCAGGCCGAACGCTCGATCACCGCGACGTCGGCGTCGGAGACGTTCTCGTCGGCCGCGGCGACCATCGCGTCGATCAGATCGACCGTGCGGACGCCCCCGGCAACCTTGACCTTGCCCGCCTCCATCGGCCCGCCGGAGACGAACACGGACGGGATGTTGAGCCGGAGCGAAGCCATCAGCATGCCCGGCGTGATCTTGTCGCAGTTCGAGATGCAGACGAGCGCGTCGGCGCAATGGGCGTTGGCCATGTATTCGACGCTGTCGGCGATGATCTCGCGCGAGGGCAGCGAATAGAGCATGCCGTCATGACCCATGGCGATGCCGTCGTCAACGGCGATGGTGCCGAACTCCTTGGCGACGCCGCCCGCCGCCTCAATCTCGCGGGCGACGAGCTGGCCGAGGTCCTTCAGGTGCACGTGCCCCGGCACGAATTGCGTGAAGGAATTGGCGACGGCGATGATCGGCTTGCCGAAGTCCTGGTCGCGCATGCCGGTGGCGCGCCAAAGGCCGCGGGCGCCCGCCATGTTGCGGCCGTGCGTGGTGGTGCGGGAACGATACGGGGGCATGACGGAGCGGCCTTTTGGAAGTGGAGGCGCCTCAGGTCCAAGCGGCGCCGCGCCGGCATTGTCGCATTTTCGCGCCGCCCTCAGCAAGAGCAGGCCGCGGCCCCGCAGGCTTGGCAGGAGCAGTGCGGTCCGTGCAGTTTTCCCGGCGGGCGTCACTTTCAAGCCATTGGTTTAAGGTTTGTTCGCGCGCTTATGCGGAAACCGATCCCTCACGCCCGCGCGCCGAATACCACCAGTAGAGGGCCCCGAGCGCGATCAGCGTCAGCCCGACAAGCAGCAGCAGCAGCGCGGCGTGCTCGACCCAAGCGGCGACCGGCACGCAAACGCCGAGGAAGGCCCCGGTGACGCAAAGCTTCCACGCCCGGAGATTGAGTCCGGAGACGAAAACCCCGAGCGCGAGCAGGGTCAGGAGCATGAGCCCGGTCTCGTTGGAATTGAGCACCGCGTTCTCGTCGCTGACCTGCATCAGCCACATTGCCGCCAGGACCGCGGCCCATTGGAAGACTTGGGTGATCGCCATGGCGATACGCTGCCCGGAGACGGTGTGACGCCATCCCGCGACGATACAGATTAGGGCAAGGATGGGGGTCAGGATGACCCAATAGGTCGTGGTCCCCGTGCGGGAGATGCTCGTCCAGCTGATGCCGATGAGGCCGAGCGCAATGATCGCGGCGTACGGAAGCTCATCGAGCAGGGCCGCCAAAAGCCAGTGCCGGCCAGAACTCCCCCGGTCCGATCCGGTGGTCATAGGGTGCGGCTCGTCAGGACGTCTTTGCCGGTTCCGCGGCCGGGGCGCCGTAGCGGAAGCTGAGGGAACGGTCCCCGCCAGCGCCGCCTTCAACGCTTCCTCCTTCGCGTGATCGAAGGAGGTGCGGATGACGGTCCCGCCGACTCCCCTTAGGTCCTCGAGGACCTTGTCGGCCGTCACCTTGCGGATCAGGAGAAAGAGTCCGGCCTTTCCCGGCGTGAGCGCCGCCTGGGCGTCGGCTCTCATCTGGTTGTCGTTGATGCCGACGTCGGTCAGCGCCCCGCCGAGCGCGCCCGAAGCCGCGCCGACCGCGGCGCCGACCACCGGCATGAGGAAGATCCAGCCGATCAGCGTGCCCCAAAGCGCGCCCGAGACGGCGCCCGTCGCGGTCGTGTTCACCATCTGGTTCAGGTGGATGCGGCCCTTGTCGTCGCGCGTGGCGATCACTGCGTCCTCGACCTCGATCAGATACTCGCGCTGCAACTCGAGCACCTTGGACCTGACCTCCTCGGCCTTGGCCTCGCTGTCGAACACTATAAAGACGAGATCGCTCATTTGTGCCCTCGCTTGAAAAAAGCAGGCCAATGTCCGCCAGCCCCTGCAATATGGCAAGCCCAATGTCGCGCGGACCCGGACGCGGCGTTGGCGTCGCGACTCCGTTCCCGAGATCGAGGCGCTTGTCCAAGATCAAGGCGCTTGCGGATCTACCGGGGCCTCGACCTGCGCCGATTTCAGCAATCCTCGCACCAAACACGTCGCGGAAGGCGGGGAATTCGATGAGGCTGCGGTCGCCGCCGCGCGCGACGATGCGCCCGTGACGCGCGTCGAAGGCGCCGTCGATCAGAGCGCTGCGCAAGCCGCGCAGTCGCGAGGCTACTGCGCTGCCTTGACGGCCGGAAAGGCAATCTCGATCAGGGTGCCGTGCTCGCGCCGGCTCTTGATCGAGAACTCAGCCCCGTTGGCTTCGACCAGCGCCTTGGTCAGCGGCAGACCGAGGCCTGCGCCGCCCTTGCGGGCGGCCGCGCCGATCTGGCCGAAAGGCTCCAGCGCCACGCCGACCTCGCTCTCGCTCATGCCGACGCCGGTGTCGCGCACGCGGATCACCGCCTGTCCGGCCGAATCGAGCGCGGTCGACACGATCACCTGGCCGCCCGGCGCGTTGAACTTCACCGCGTTCGAGATCAGGTTCAGCATGATCTGCTTCAGCGAGCGCTCGTCCGCCACCACGCGCGGAAGCGTCTCGAAGAGCGAGACGCGCATGATGATTCGCTCGCGCGCGGCCTGCGGCTGCATGAGCGCGACGCATTCGCGGATGAGGTGGTTGGCGTCGACCGGCGCGAAGGCAAGTTCGAACTTGCCCGATTCGATCTTGCTCAGGTCGAGCAGATCGTCGGCGAGGCTCATCACGTGCTTGCCCGACGTATGGATGTCTTTCAGATAGTCCTTGTAGCGTTCGTTGCCTATCGGACCGAAGCGCTCCTCCATCATCACCTCGGCGAAGCCGAGGATCGCATGCAAGGGCGTCCGGATCTCGTGGCTGACATGAGCCAGGAATTCCGTCTTCGCGGCGCTCGCCGCGAGCGCGGCGTCGCGCGCCGTCATGAGCCGGCGTTCGGCGTCCCGTTCGCTCCTCAGGTCGCGCAGCAGCGCGCAGAAATGCGGCGCCTCAGGCGAGCCGATCCGCGCGAGCGTCAGAGCGAGCGGAAGCGCCGCGCCGGCGCGGTCCCGTCCGACGACGGGGAACGGGCGCGCCAGTTCGTCCGCGCCATCGCGGCTGAGGCTCTCGAGCCGCGCCGTCGTTTCTGGATGGCTTTGCGGCTGCAGCAGCATCAGGACACTTTCGCCGGCAACCTCCCCCTCCTCATAACCGAACAGCCTCTCGGCCGGCCGATTGAGCGACACGATCCGCCCGGCCGGATCGAGCGCGACCGCGCCGTCGGCCGCATGGGCGAGCATAGCCTCGAACTCCTCGGCCGAGCCGCTGCGCCGGGCGCGCTCGGAAGAGGAGCGCCGGTCTTCAGCCTCCGCCTCCCTGAGCCGGCGAAAGGCGATCAGCGTCGCCGGCAGGCCGTCCCAGGTCACCGCCTGAGCGTGTCCGTCGACCTTGAGGGCGCGGCCGTCGGCCCTGACGATCGCTACGGCGGTTGAGTTGGACTTCGAGATCGCCTGCGGGTCGCGGCCCGCGAACATGGTCATGAGCCCGTTCGACGACTCGAAATGCGCGAAATCGCGATAGTTCAGGAGGTCGAGCAGCGTATGGTTGAGGTAGAGCGCACGCGCGTCGCGCGCCACCATGACGCCGATTGGCAGGCGGTCCAGGATCGCCGCCGCATTGCGCGGGAGCGGTTCGCCGACGCCGATCTGCGCTTCTCGCGGCCGCTCTTCGGTCGGCCCACCCGTGGCGGCGGGTGCGGAAGCCTCCGGCATCTCCCCGGCGCTCGGCCCCTGGCCCCCGTCCGGAGCCGGGGCGCCGACCTCTCCCCCGGCCTCGGCCCGCGGACCGGGCCGGGCGCCGAGCGCGCGGGCGATCTCGCGAAACGCGTCCCGCTCGCTCTTGCTGAGTTCGACGCTGTCGCTGCTCCCGCTTGCGCCGGGATCGACGGGGGTCAGCGCTTCAAGCGCTCCCGGCCGCATCGGCACGATTTTGGACGGAGCGCCATGAGCCTGGCGAAGGACATAGATTTCGGCGGTGCGTTCGGGCGGAGCCGTCGGCGCGCCGGCCGGCGGTTCGCCGGACGAGCCATCGGCAGCAGCCGCGGGCGCTGGACCTGTCCCCACGGCGGCCGCGGCCTCGCCGTTCTCTGTCGGGGCGGGGCCTGATTCTGCGTGCGTCCGGATCGCTCGTCGGCGCGCGGCTGGGATCCGCGTTTTTTTCTCTCGGTTCGGCAAGATTTTCGGGAGGCGCGGCCGCCAGACCAGCTTCGGCAGCGGTCTCGTTTTCATTTGCTGGGCTTTCCGGCCAAGCAAAGACGGATTCGCGTCTGTTCGGAATCGTCGGCCCGCCGAACCGCGTCGCCGGGAGATCTTCATGCTTTTCGCTGTGGGCTTCAGACGAACGCTCCGCCGGGATCGCTGCGTCCGCAAGCCCGGGCAGTTCCGTCGGCTCAACCGCCGCGCTATCGGGAAATGCTGGGCGCGATTCGCCCTCGTTCGCGGCGTGTTTCGACGAGGAGCGTGGCGGCTCTGCCGGATCCGCGGCTCTGTTGGCGCCCGCGCCCGCCCGCGCGGGAAGCGCTTCGTCAGCGATCTCCGCGCCTGGCGCGAGGCCCGTCATCTTCGGCGGCTCGCCCGTCGGCATCGAGCCGGTCGCAGTTTCCCGTAGCGCCGGCCCGATCGGAGCTGAGTTCGGTGGGAGGACGTCGCGCGCCGGGTCCGGCTGCTCAACGATCTCGACGAAGCGTCCGAAGCCCTTGAAGCCGGCGAACTCCCGGCCGCGGTCGAAGACGGGCGCGGCGGACAGCTTTATCCTCGCCTTGCGACCGCCCGCGACCAGCGGCCACAGGACGGACACGTCGGAGAAGGTCTCCCTGTTCGAGACAGCGCGCACGAGATCGCCGTTTTCGACGGACCCGAGGCGGCGATTCAACGCCTCAAGGGTTTCGCCGAGGTGCGGCGCATTCGATCGGAGCGCCGCGATGAGGACGGAATTGGGCGCACCGAACCGGCCGTCTCGGTCGAGGGACCATAAGAAGCGAGCCCTCGCGGGGGGCGCCGCCTCGGCAGGCGTTGGCTCGGACGCGGCCGGTTCCGCCAGCGCAGGCTTCCGTTCTTGGGAGGTCAACTCGGCACGCGTGGGGGCCGCGATGCCGCCCGAGGCCCAAAGCAGCAACAGGGGAGGCCCCTCTGGGCCGTCGACGCGAGCACAGCGCAAGTTCAGACTCAGCGGCCGCCGCCCGGCCAGGGTGCGCACACGCTCGAGGCGCGGAGCCTCTCCGACCGGCAAGGTCGCGGCCATATGCCGCAGGCGGCGAGCGTTCGGTCCGTCTCCGGCGAGCAGGCGGCTTTGCAGCTCCGACTGGTCTTTCGCCTCGAAGAGCCGAAGAGCGGCCGGACCGGCGAAAACGATCCGTCCGGCGCTGTCAAGGATCGCGAGACGGGCGCCGGCGTCGCGCAAAGATTCGTCGCGCTCCGCCGCGTCGAACGCCGCCGCCGCCGCTTCCGGGGACAGGACCGCGCGATCAATCTGGTGTTTCAGCTCGGGACTCAAATCATTTCGCTTTGCGGACGGCGCGCCGGACCCACGGTTCGATTCGAAACGCGCGGGCGTCGTTAGCGAAAGTTTAACGCTGTTGTCGGGCGCGCGCCACGCCGACGGAGCCTCCGTCTCGATCCAGGGTTAAGATTCTTATGTGCGCCGCAAAATTCATGTTGCACTGCAGCAAAGATTGCGCTACAAAAGCCGCAATCAAGGCTGGAGCGATTTTCCGGCAGACGTAAAGGGAAAGAGGAAAGACAATGTCCAATTCACCATTCGAGGTCCCCAACGATTTGCGTGATTTTGCCGAGCGGAGCGTCGAGCAGGCGCGCAAGGCGTTCGAGGGCTTCCTCGCGGTGGCCCAGCGCACCGCCGGCGTCGCCGGCGATGCGACCAACACCTCGCAGGGGGGCGCCAAGACCTTCGGCGCGCAGGTGCTCGCCTATACCGAGCAGAACGTGAATGCCACCTTCGACCTCGCCCAAAAGCTCGTCAAGGCGAAGGATCCGCAGGAGGCGATGGCGCTGCAGAGCGAATACCTGAAGGCTCAGCTCGAGACTTTGCAGACGCAGGCCAAGGAACTCGGAGCGATCTTCCAGAAGAGCGTCACTCCCGGTTCACACTGAGTGGCCGTTCCGGCCACTCCCAGTCTAGCTCCCATCGAGAGGAAAGATCATGGCTGCTTCCCCGAAAAAAGGCGCTCCCGTTCAGGCCGTCGCCGCTGAACCCGTTCCGCCCATCGAGAGCCCGCCCGAATTGGCCACTGAAGTCTCGGAGACCTTCGTCGAGCCGGCGGCTGATATGCAGCAGAGCGTCCGCGCTGCGCTGGAAAAGGGCGTCGTCGAATCCCGCGCCGCCTTCGCCAAGGCGAAGGCTTCCGCCGACGAGACGGCGAGCGCCCTCGAGCTCAGCTTCAACGCCGCCAAGGACGGCGTTATCGCCCTCAACGCCAAGGCGCTTGAGACGATGCGCGTCAACACCGAAGCGAACTTCGACTTCATGAAGGCGTCGTTCATGGCCAAGTCGCTTGCCGATCTCGTCGCCCTGCAGAGCGAATTCGCGCGCAAGCAGGTCGAAGCGATGACCGGACAGGCGAAGGAGATGGGCGCGCTGGCGCAGAAGACCGTGAAGGACGCCTTCGAGCCGATCTCCGGCCAGATGGCGAAGTCCTTCAAGATCGCCGTCTAGTCCACCTTTCGTGCGGGCGCGGTTCCTCCCGCCGCGCCGCCGGAAAGAACGCCGTCCGCCGCTGCGGGCGGCGTTCTCTTTGTAGCCCCCAGGTCGCGGCAACGCGCGCCGTCGAAGGCAGGGTGAGCCCGCCGAACCGCGCGCATCGGCTTGCCAGCGCGGGCCTTTGGCACTAGTTTCCGCGCCGGCGCCGGCGTGCCGCCATAGCTCAGTTGGTTAGAGCGCTAGATTGTGGATCTAGAGGTCCCCCGTTCGAGCCGGGGTGGCGGTACCATTAAAATCGATGAACGAGCCTTCTCGAATTCTCCGAGGCGCACCTTTGCCTCCTAGTACCCACTATCGCTGATCGTTAAGTTGTGATTCAAGGTTGCATGAGCAGCCTTTTGCAAGCGACACCGATCGTATTGACGGCCGAGGAGCGGGCTGAGCTTGAGGGTATGGCGCGTTCGACCAAGTCGGAGCACCGCACGCGCTTCAAGGCGCGGATCGTGCTGATGGCCGCCGATGGCGCGGCGACGCGGGCGATTGGCCGGGCGCTCGGCTGTACCACCGGCACGGCGTCGAAATGGCGGGTTCGTTACGCGAAGGACCGACTTCCCGGGTTTTCGGAAGTTGGCGATCGCGGGGCCGAGGCCAGATACGACAAGGAGACGGACCAGCGCATCCTGGCGGCGCTCGACGCTGCGCCGCCGGAAGGCTACGCAAACTGGACCGGGCCGCTGATCGCCAAGAGGCTTGGCGACGTTCACGTGCAATATGTTTGGCGTTTCCTGCGCGCGCAGAAGATCGACTTGTCGGGGCGCAAATCCTGGTGTCAGAGCAACGACCCGGAATTTGCGGCCAAGGCCGCCGAGATCGTCGGGCTCTACATGGCGCCGCCCGACCATGCGATCGTGCTCGCCGTCGACGAAAAACCGTCCATTCAGGCGCTCGAACGCGCGCAAGGCTATCTGAAGCTGCCCAATGGGCGCGCCATCACCGGCCAGTCGCACGATTACAAACGCCATGGGACGACGACGCTGTTCGCCGCCCTCAACGTGGCGAGTGGCGAAGTCGTTGGCCGCCACTACAAGAGACGTCGGCGCGTCGAATTTCTCGACTTCATGAACAGGGTCATCGCCGCCTATCCGGAGCGCGAAATCCATGTCGTGCTCGACAATCTCTCCACCCACAAACCCAACCGCGACATGTGGCTCAAGCGCCACAAAAACGTGCATCTCCATTACACGCCGACGCACGCCTCCTGGCTCAGCCAGATCGAAATCTGGTTCTCGATCCTGACCGGGAAGTCGCTCAGCGGCGCCTCGTTCACCAGCGTCGAGCAACTCGTCGCCCACATCGACGCCTTCATCGCCGACTACAACCAAACCGCCAGACGCTTCGTCTGGACTAAATCCGAGGTCCACCAAAAACGCCTCAAACCATGCTTCGCCGACCAATGATTCTGGGTACTAGCATGCCGTGCCAGGGTTGGCGGCGGCTCACCCCGAAGCTGCGTGTTGCGAGGATGGGAGGGAGCCGGACGGGCTCCGCTCGTTGACCAAGGTCGTTGTGGAAATGGAACCGGCCCGATGTGTCGCGCGTTCCGTGGTTCCCGGTCGGAACGGCGACCCAAATTCCCGGTTTCCACGTGGAGCTCCTCGCCTCGGCGCTGCTTCTGC
Source organism: uncultured Alphaproteobacteria bacterium (assembly GCA_963772555.1). Classification (GTDB taxonomy): domain Bacteria; phylum Pseudomonadota; class Alphaproteobacteria; order Rhizobiales; family Beijerinckiaceae; genus Roseiarcus. The sequence goes on from CAVYXQ010000011.1 coordinate 223,535, forward strand.
TTCTGGTTTTCCTCCTTTTCCAGAGGGCGCTGCGCCAACGCGGCGCGCTGCTGAGCCTGAAGCCGCAAGCACCGCCCGCTGAAGCCGGCGCTCCTGTCGCGGTCATCGTTCCGGCCCGCAACGAGGCCGCGAACATCGCCGCCTGCCTTCGCGGCCTGGCCGCCCAGGACTATCCGCCGGAACGCCTTCACATCATTGCCATCGACGACGGGTCCGAGGACGGCACCGGTGGGATCATGGCCGCGCTGGCAAGGAGGCACCCCGGCCTGAAATGCCTCACGAGCGGCCCGCTGCAACAAGGCTGGACGGGCAAGAACCAAGCCTGCTGGCGGGGCGCCTGCGCGGCTCCCTCCGAGACGGAATGGCTCTGTTTCATCGACGCGGACATGCGCGCCGACCCGCTTCTGGTTGCCAGCGCCATCGCCGCCGCCCCACCGGGGCTTGCCCTGCTTTCCTTGGCGCCGCGCCATCGTCTGCTGAGCTTCGCGGAACGCCTGATGATCCCCTGCGGGCTTTATCTTCTAAGTTTTAAGCAGGACCTCTCCAGGTTGCAGTCGTCAAACGACGGCGAAACAACCGTGACCGGTCAGTTCATGCTGGTCCATCGCGAGGCCTACGACGTAGTGGGCGGCCATGCGGCAGTCGCGGGGGCGATCTGTGAGGACCTCGAGCTTGCCCGGCTTCTGAAACGGGCGGGTCATCGCGTTCTTCTGATGGACGGGTCGCAGCTCCTCTCGACCCGCATGTACTCCGGCTGGAGCGACCTCTGGCCCGGCTTCGCCAAGAACGTGCTCGAAATGTTCGGCGGCCCAGTCCGGGCGCTTGCAACGGCGGCGGCGGCGGTGATCGTGAGCTGGACCCTTCTGTTCCTGCCAATGCTCGACTATGCGACCTGTCGCGCGGGGTCGGGCGAGGCTTGTGTCGCCCTCGGGCTGGCGCTTCCAACCGCGTTGGCGGCTGCCGGCTTCCATTTCGCCGGCGCGGTCTACTTCGGCGCGCCCGTCTGGTATGGCCTGCTCTTTCCCCTCGGCTACACGATCGGCGGACTCATCGCCCTGGACGGCCTTCGCCGGCGCTTGACGCGGCGGGTGTCCTGGAAGGGCCGCGTTTATTCATGAGCGACGGGGACGAACCGGACAGTGAAGGCGAAGCCGCGCAAAGCGTCAACACCGTCGCCGTCCTGCTGATTGCGTTTGCAGTTCTACTCTTCTTCTATCTGATTCACATCGTCCTTTTGCCATTCGTCTTGGCCGGCGCCGTCGCCTTCGTGCTCACGCCGCTCGTCGACTGGCTGTCGACGATGACGAGGGCGCCGAGGACCGCCGTGGCGCTCATAGTCTTCTTCATCCTCCTGGCGTTGGTTCTGGGCGCGGCCTATCTGGTCGTTCCTTCGATGCTTAAAGAAGGCGTTCAGGTGCTCTCCCATCTGCAGAGCATCATCGAGCAACCGCTCCAACGCATAGTTGGCGACCAGAAGGTCCAGCTTCTCGGGCAATCGGTCTCGGCCTCCGAGATTGCCGTAGCCGCGGTCACCGCCCTCAGACAGTTTGCCGAACGCGCGAGCAGCCTCTTCCTGATCTTCGGGTCGGCATTCGGCGCCATGTTCGGCTTCTTTTTGACCCTGACGTTGCTGGCCTATTTTCTCACCGGCGGGCGCCGGCTGGCGACCGGTTTCATCTGGCTGTTTCCGCCGAGTTGGCGGCCGTTGTGCGCGCGGATCCTTTTTCGTCTACGCCCGATCCTGCTGCGTTATTTCGCCGGGATTGCCGGGGTGGTCGTCTTCGCCGGCTGCGCAGCCTATCTCGGCCTTGGCGTCTTCCTGCAACTCAAGCACGCGGTCCTCTTGGCGGTGCTGACCGGATTCCTTGAGATACTGCCGGTCATCGGACCTGGCTTGTCGGCGGTCATCGCCGGCTTGGCGGCAGTTCAGCAAGCCGCAAGCCTTTGGGCCATTTTCGCTTATGTGATTTACGCCATCGCGCTTCGGCTCTCCATCGACCAGGTCGTCGGACCCCTTGTGCTCGGCAACGCCGGCCGCGTCCACCCGACGCTGGTTATTTTCTGCTTTCTCGCGGGCGGGGTGCTCTTTGGGATCGCCGGAGTGATTCTCGCTGTGCCGGCGGCGCTCACGGTGAAAGTGGTGCTGGCGACCCTCTACCGGAAGCGTGTCCCGACCCGGTCCGCGGCGAGCCGGTCGCGGCGCGGGAGCCCGGACGATCAGATCGTTTGATCGGTTTGCAACTTTACACGCGTTTGCGCGTTATTCAGCCCGGGGTGGCGGTGTCATCGCGGAGCGGCCGGTGGATGCAGAAACGCAGTTTGGTCAGCGTTCCCTTGCTCGCGTTGTCTTCGCATTGGACGAACGGCTCCGCCGCCGCAACGCGGTGTTCGACTATGCGGAGCGTCCCGATTGCATGTTCCGCGCAAAAATTGACAGAGTTGCTCGAGGGATTTCGCTGGCGAATGGCGTTCGACTTCGCCCTGGAGACCGGATCGTCGACCTCCACTTCCGCAACGAATTTTTCCCGCGGATGGATCGGTCAGGGGCGACGATTGGGTGGGCGCTCAAGACCGCAAAGGTCATGGATCTCTCTTTTCGCGAGCTCTTCGAGTTTCTCGATGGCCGTGCGGAGTTTGACGACATCGCCGCGGTTCGCGCCGTGATGCCGTTACGCAGCCTTGGCCAAGTCGACCAATTCGAACACATCGCGGCGCGGTTCGGTTTTGAACTCGTGCCGGACATGGAGCCCCGCGGCCCGGGGGCCTGGATGCAACGCCTCGGCCAGAATGCTATTGGATTGTTGCTCGTCTTTGCGGGCAATCCAAGGGCGGCCCGCCTGGACATCCTGTGGCGGCGTGGGGCGACGGCATTTCTGTCGCGACACGCCCTGGACGAACGATACCGCAAGTGTTCCCTCCATCCTTCGGGGAGTGGCCTATGATTGCGGACTTCCACGGCGACTTGGGACTTTGGGTCGCGAATTCTTGCTCGTTCGTGGCTGCGCTCGGGGTCGTCTACCTGGCGCTGGCTGCGATTCTGATTCTGCAATTCAAGGAGGAACCGCGTCGCGCAGCGCCGGGGCGGCGGCCGGTCTCGATCCTCGTGCCGCTCTGTGGCGAGGATGAACAGCTCTACGAGCGCCTGTCGGCGCTCTGCCGGCAGGATTACTGCGGCTCGATTGAGGTGATATGCGGCCTCCAGGACGCGAACGATCCGGCGATCGGCATTGTCAACGCGGTCGCAGCGAAGTTTTCGGGCATGAGGGTTGCGCTCAGGATCGACCCCAAGCAACACGGGGCCAATCGTAAGATCTCCAATCTGATCAATACATCCGCAAGCGCGCGAGCCGGCATTGTCGTGCTGGTCGACAGCGACATCCTTGTCGGCCCCGGCCACCTGTCAATCGTTGTCGGCGAACTCGAGCGGCCCGGCGTCGGGGCGGTGACCTGTCTTTACCACGGCGTCAGCGGCGCCGGATTCTGGTCCTCGCTCTCAGCCCTCAGCATCAACGCGAATTTCCTGCCGAGCGTCGTGATGGCGCTCACCTTCGGGATCGCCCGTCCGTGTTTCGGCTCCACCATCGCCTTGTCGCGTTCCACCCTGGAAGGCATCGGCGGGCTCAGCGCTTTTGCTGATTGCCTCGACGATGACCATGCCATCGGCCGGCGCGTACGGGAGACCGGCTACGAGGTCGCGATCCCGCGCTCCTCGGTTGGGCATGTGTGCCGCGAAGAGACCGCGCGAGCGCTGATGCTGAACCAGCTACGCGCCGCGAGAACGATCAGGACGATCGATCCCGCCGGATATACGGCCTCGATCGTCGCGCATCCGACAGCCTTCGCTATCCCAGCCGCCCTGCTTGGCGGCGTTTATGGGGTGCCGCTGCTGTTGCTCGCGCTCGTCGGCCGGCTCGTCGTCTGCCTCTCGGTCGAGCGAACCTTCTCTCTTCCTCGCCAATCCTACTGGCTTCTGCCGCTCCATGATCTGCTCTTCGTCGCCGTCTACGTGGCCAGCTTCTTCGGCGCCCGCGTCAGCTGGCGAGGCGAACGCTATCGCCTTAACGCGGATGGCACGCTCATCCACGAGGCCAAGTGAGGGCGTCCGATGAGGACTCTTTTCCTGCAAGCTCCCTCCTATGAAGGCTTCGACGGCGGAGCGGGTGCGCGCTACCAGGCAAAGCGCGAAATCCGATCGTTTTGGTATCCGACCTGGCTCGCGCAGCCGGCTGCGCTCGTCCCGGACAGCAAGCTCCTCGATGCGCCGCCGCATGGCGTCGGGGCGGCGGAGGTCTTGCGCCAGGCCAAGGGGTTCGAACTCGCCGTGCTGCACACGTCCGCGCCGTCGTTCGCCGGCGACGCCGCGATGGCGGCCGCGATGAAAGAGGTCAATCCGAGGCTCGTTATCGGAATGATCGGGGCCGCCGTGGCCGTCGACCCGGGAGCAAGCCTCGCCGCAGCCCCCGCTGTCGACTTCGCCACTGCTGCTGAGTTCGATTTCACCATCAAGGAGGTCGCCGAGGGGCGGGATCTCGCGGCGGTGGCCGGTCTCTGCTACCGGGCTGGCAGCGGGCTGATCGTCGAGAATGCGCCGCGGCCTGTGCTCGAAGATATGGACCGCCTGCCATTTGTCACTCCGGTCTACAAGCGCGACCTCGACGTGCGAAAGTACTTCATCGGCTACCTCAAACACCCGTACCTTTCCTTCTACACCGGGCGGGGATGCAAGTCGCGGTGCACGTTCTGCCTTTGGCCTCAAACCGTGGGCGGCCATCGCTACCGCACGCGGAGTGTTTCGAATGTCATCGAAGAAGTGCGCTGGGCCTTGCGCGCTTTCCCGGAGGTGAAAGAGATATTCTTCGATGATGACACCTTCACCGACGATCCGGCGCGCGCGGCCTCGATCGCGCGCGAATTGGGCAGGCTCGGCGTCACCTGGTCCTGCAACGCCAAGGCGAACGTTGGCCGCGAATTGCTGAACACAATGAAGGAAAACGGTCTTCGACTCCTTCTGGTCGGCTACGAAACGGGCAACCAGAAGATTCTGCACAACATCAAGAAAGGCATGCGGGTCGATGTCGCGCGGCGCTTCAGCAAGGATTGCCACGAGCTCGGCATCGTCATTCATGGCACTTTCATTATCGGGCTCCCCGGCGAAACCAAGGAGACGATCGAAGAGACCATCCGGTTTGCCTGCGAAGTCAATCCGCATACCATGCAGGTATCGCTCGCTGCTCCCTACCCTGGAACGGAGCTTTATCGCCAGTCGGTCGAGAACGGCTGGCTCGACGAAACGCACGCCGAACTCGTCGATACGCGCGGGATCCAGCTTGCGCCGTTGCGTTATCCGGGCTTGACCTACAAGGAGAGTTTCGACTCCGTCGAAGAATTTTATCGCCGATTTTATTTTCGCGCGTCGAAGATTGCGGCGATTGTTTCGGAAATGGCGCGGAGCCCGCAAATGTTTGGGCGACGATTGCGCGAGGGGGTCGAGTTCTTGTCCTTTCTTCGCGAGCGGCGGAACCTTCCCTCTTGAGCGTCCTAATTGTCACGGCCGACGATTTCGGGCTGGCCCGAGAGGTGAACGAGGCCGTGGAGATCGGACACCGGAAGGGGATTCTCTCGGCCGCGAGTTTGATGATCGCGGCGCCCTTCGCGGCCGACGCTGTGGCGCGAGCCCGGAAGATGCCGGAATTGCGCGTCGGCTTGCACCTCGCGCTCACCGACGCTTCGCCTGCTCTGCAGCCGAACCAGATTCCTGACCTCGTCGACCATCAAGGTCGTCTCCGTTCCGACCTTGTGTCGCTGGGGACGAACCTGGCGTTCAGCCACCGGGCCCGGAATCAGATGCGCGCCGAAATCGAAGCGCAGTTCCGCGCCTACCGCGCGACGAAGCTGCCTCTCGATCACATAACTGTCCATCAGCATTTCCATCTTCACCCGATGGTGGCGGAGATGGTCATCGAGACCGGCTTGCGGCACGGCGCTCGCGCGCTGCGGGCGCCTGTTGAACCGCGGCGGACCGTCAGCGAAGTGGATGCCGACGGTCGCTGCAAACTCCGGATCGTCGAGCGCGCTTGTTCGGTTATCGTAAGGGCGAAGGCGAGACGGGCCGGATTGCTCACTCCGGACGCTGTCTTTGGGCTACGCTGGTCGGGACGGATGACGGTCGGGCGCCTGTGTGTTCTCCTTCGCGACCATCTGCCGGCCGGCCTTTGCGAGATCTACATGCATCCGGCGACCCGGGATATCTTTCCGGGACAGGCCCCCGGGTATCGTTACGTGGACGAGCTCATGGCCATAATCGCACCGGAAACCGCCGAGGCCTTGCGGCAAACGCGGCGTCGTCCGGGCGGTTACCAGGACGCGGTCGATCCTACGTCTGATCCGGTTCGAGAGGCCCAATCGACAGCGCAGGCGTTTGGCGCTGACTGAAAGCGGACTGCTCCGACCGGTTAGCGCGGGGATCAGGAATCGAAGCCCGGCGGCGAAGCGTCGCTGGGCGAAACGGGGTTTGTCGGACTCGGAGGTGGGAATGTTGGTCGAGGATGATGCCGGTCGTCCCCTGCTGTCTCGGTTTCGTCGCTCGCGATCCTGCGAGACGCCGCTGCTGACGCATTGGTTTGGCGGCGCCCGTCGACTCTCTGACGCGCGAGGCTCCGCCGCCGGCTCCGGGCGCGCGGATTATGCGTTGGCCAAGACCTCCAGTCCCGGCATCGTCGCGATTGTGGGGCTCAAGTTCGAGGCGAGGATTATCGCCGGGCCGTCTGTGCGGGCGGTTTCGCGCGGGGCTACAGAGGCGGGTTTGCTGGACGCCGGGGTGATTGATACGGATCGCGCGATCATCAGCTTCGGCGTTTGTGGCGGTCTCGCTCCCGGTCTGCCGGCCGGCTCCTGCGTCGTGGCGTCCTGCATACTGGATGGGACCCGGGCATGGCCGACGGACGGCGCTTGGTCGGCGCACCTCTTGCGATCGATTCCCGGCGCAGTTGCTGCGCCCATTCTCGGGGTCGACGACCCCATCCTCGAGGTCGCTGAGAAGGGGCGCCTGTACAGGCGCCATGGCGCGGCTGCGGTCGATACGGAATCCCATGTAGCGGCGTCGATTGCGAGTTTGCACGGCCTCCCTTTCGCCGCGGTCCGAGTTGTCGTGGACGACGCGCGCTGCAGACTCTTGAGCGTCGCGCTGGCTGGCCGCCAGACCGATGGATCGATCAGCGCCAGGGCTGTTTTCCGCGCCTTGCTCGAAAGCCCCGGCGAACTCGCGCCGCTCATACTATTAGCGGTCAGGGCGAACTTCGCCCGCGCTACCCTCATGCGCCTGCGGCCGCTTTTCGTTGACGGTCTCGCGTTCCCTGATTTGGCGGCGCAGCCGACGACGGGCGATCGGGCGCCCGGCCCAGCGCCCATCGATCAGCGTCCGTCAGGCGAACGAATCCGCGCAAGCCGATTCCGCAGCGAGCTTGGCTAGTCGGGCGCTGATCGCCTCGAGAACCAGCTGATGCGCCTTGGCGGCGATGTCCTCGATCGAGGGCGAATGCAAAAGCATCGAGCGGGCGCGTCGCATGATATCGCTTCTGCTCGGCAGTTGCGGCAGATCCATCTCGCAAAGAACCGCATAGGGGTGCGCCTGTCGGAGACGCGACGCCAACGCCGCCACCCCGCCCGCGCCGAGGACGGCGACAACTCCGGTTGCTATCCCGTCTACGTTGAAACTAGAGGCGACTTGCACGGCGGCGCGACGAATGACCTTTGTGCCGAGCCTGTGCTTATTTTTCACCACTTCCTGGGGCGGGGCTTTCAGCCGCCACACCAGCCCGGCATAAGAAAGAAGCTTGAGGACATAGAAAGTCGGGTCGTATTCCCACCATCGGAAGCCCTGGCGAACGCTGCTTTGATAGGCATGATGATTGTTGTGCCAGCCTTCTCCCATGGTGAAGATCGCCAGCACCCAATTGTTGCGAGAATCGTCGCCGGTGATGTAGCGCCGGCGGCCGACCACATGGGCAAGGGAATTGATGGAGAAGGTCGCGTGATAGGTCGCGACCGTACTCCAGAAGAATCCGACAACCAGCCCGGACCAGCCTGCGAGGAGGAAGCAGCCGATCGCCAACGCGACCGCCGGCGCTAACTCGTAGCGGTGCAGCCAAGTCAGTTCCGGATATCGCGTGAGATCCGCAACCTTCGACAGATCCGCCGCCTCGTGCCGACGGGCGAAAATCCAGCCGAGATGACTGTAGAGGAAGCCGCTCTGCCGCGGCGAATGCACGTCCTGCTCGGTGTCCGAGTGCAGGTGATGCTCACGATGCTTGGCCGCCCACCACAGAACGCTCTTTTGCGCGGTGCTCTGCGACAGAAATGCGAGAATGAATTGGAACACGCGGCCCGTCTCATAAGACCTATGCGAGAAGTACCGATGGTAGCCGGCGCCGATGGAGAAGATGCGCAGCCAGTAGAGCGCCATGCCGATCGCGACCGCCAGCAAGCTGACGCCTGTCCAAATGGCGCCGAGACAAGCCAAATGAACGAGTACGAACGGGATCGCGGAAGGATACAGGATGTCGGAAGCGGGGGCGACGGACTGCGACGACGGAGCGGATTTCTTTGTCATAAAGGCTTCTATCCTCCTGCATGCGACGGTTTGATGGCGCGCCAGCGCCGAAAGGGAATCGGCGGCGGAGCCAGTGGGTTATTCCTCTCCCGGCAGAGTGATCGGTTCTTTCAGGGTGTCCCGTACGTAAACCTTCTGCACAACGATAAAGACGGCGACTACGATCGGCGCGGCCATGACAAAACCGACAATTCCGGCCAGGGCGCCGATCGCCGCGATTCCGAGCAGCATGAGGGCCGGCGGAATGTAGATCATGCGCTGCTGAACGAGGGGCACGACGAGATTGCCTTCCACCTGATGAATCGCCAGGTACGCGCCCAGCGTCCATATCACGTTGCCCTGGCCCTGGGTCAATGCCACCAACAGCGCCGGAATCGCCGCCAGAATGGGGCCGATATAGGGAACGAATTCCGCAACGCCTGCGATCAAGCCCAGCGCCCAGGGCGAAGGCAGGCCGATCAGCCACACCGCCAGAGTCGACAGAAGTCCTATAATCACCATCTGCATGAGTTGGCCGAGCAGCCAATAGCGGAGCGCAGAGCCGAGGTCTTCGAGAGTCTCGTTCGCCCAGGCCTGGTAGCGAGGCGAAAAGAGCCGGACGAGCCCGGCGCGATAAACATCGGGATGGCCCGCGAGGTATCCTGCGCTGATCAGGATGACGATCACGGCCTCGATTGCTACGATGGTCGTTGAGACGAACGTTCCGAAAACGCCGGTCACGGAAATGCTTGCGTTGTTGAGCCGGGACAGCAGAAACTGTCCGAATTGGCTCTGGTGAAGCAGCTGCTGCAGCTTGACGATGCCGGTGTGGACGCGCGCCCAGACGTCGGAAAACTCTGCCGAGAGCTGGGTGCCGAATACCCAGCCGGCAAGCGCGAAAACGCCCAGCACAACGAGCGCCGCGATCAGAAGGTCGGCCCACATCGGCAATGGCGTCCAGCGCTGCAGCGGCTCGGACGCGACATGAAGAAGGATAGCGACGAGGATTGCGGCGTAGGCCAAAAGCAGGATGAAGCCGAGCTGCCAGATCAGAATGGGAACAAGGGCGACGCCCACGGCGAGCGCGGCGAAGGCTATGAAGCGCCTGTAGCTGAGTTCCTTCGCCGGTTCCATTCTTCGGCCATGGCGGTTTCGACTTGGCAGCCGAGAGGGGGCTCGCCTTCGCGATCGCGGCCCATGCGGGCTCGTATGGCCGAGGGGACGCCGGTAGCGATATGACGGGGTCAAACGCTTGCGTTCGCTCCGGGTTCCAAAGAGTCGCCCGGCCCGGGGGGCCGGAAGGTGATGCAAACCGTCCTCCTTGGCGCCATCTTTTCGGCCGAGGGCGCCGCCAATCGAAAATTCCAATTCTCGTCCGGCGGAGCATGACGATGAGCAAGACCGCGTTGGTAACGGGGGCGTCCTCTGGCATCGGCGCGGCGACCGTCCTCGCCCTGCTGAAGGACGGATTCGAGGTGTTCGCCGCGGCCCGGCGGCAGGAGAGGATGGCGCCGCTCGCACAGAAGGGCGCCGAGCTTCTTTTCCTCGACCTGACGGATGAGGCGTCGATCGAAAGCGCAGTCGAAGCGGTCAAGGCGAAGGCGACGCGCCTGGACGTCCTCGTCAACAACGCCGGCTACGGTTGCTGCGGCGCTCTCGAGGACGTTTCGCTCGCCGATGCAAGGCGACAGTTCGAGGTCAATCTGTTCGGTCTCGCGCGGTTGTGCCAGCTCGCCCTGCCGATGATGCGGGCGCAGAAGTCCGGCAGGATCGTCAACGTCTCGTCGATGGGCGGCAAGTTCGGCGAGCCGTTCGGCGCGTGGTACCACGCGAGCAAGTACGCTCTCGAAGGGCTCAGCGACTGCCTGCGGATGGAACTCAAGCCCTTCGGCGTGGACGTCATCCTGGTGGAGCCGGGCACGATCCGCACCGAATGGACGCCCATCGCCAAGGAGAGTCTGCTACGGATCTCGGGCGACACGACTTACGGCCCGTATGCGCGAAAGCACGTCGCGATGCTGGCGCGCGGCGAAGCGTCGGGCGTGCCTTCGCCCCCCGAGGTTGTCGCGAGAACGATCGTCGGGGCCGTGCGCGCCGCCCGGCCGAAGGCCCGCTATCCGACCGGCGGCGCCGCGCGGCCGATGCTGTTCCTGCGGCGGGTCCTTAGCGACCGCATGTTCGATCGGCTCATGTGGCGGATTTCACAATCCTTCTGAGATGAATAATCGCGGTCGAATTGAGATCGGATTGACTTTTGCTTGGATTTTCTTGGAATCCGCAGGAACGTCTGCGGTTGGGTCTTCCCGCCGGCTTGGTTTCTCTTGGATTTTCTTGGATTCCTTCGTCAGAAACGAGGGATATCAATGGGTTGCGAGCGGGTCTCCGGAAAAAGCAAATATGAGGCCCCGGTGATTTGAGCGGCCGTGGTGGGTTAAATTGGCGCGTTCGAGGCGTCTTGAACTCATGCGGGCATTGTAGAGGAAATTCAGATTTTCCGCAAGCAGGTGTCGCAGCCCTTATCGAAATCGGGCGCTCAGCGCAACACCGTCGATCCTCGCCGGATTCGGTCTCATGCGCCAGGAACAATATGTTGTCCGTCCGCGTTTACGACTGTTTGCGTCGGAGATCCTTGGGGATGATCAGCCTGGCGGTGGGGGTCGCTACCTTGGTTGTCTGGGCCTGCCTCTTGTTTGGCCGAGGACGGTTCTGGCGCTCCCGGAGCCTATGCTTGCCCACGACGATCGACGGGGAGGAGAGGTCCGAAACCCAGCCCGCGCGCGTTGTTGCGGTCGTCCCGGCGCGGGACGAGGCCGGCATGATCGCCAAAACAGTCGCGGATTTGATGTGCCAGGACTACTCGGGCTCTCTCTCCGTCGTGGTCGTCGACGATCAAAGTTCGGATGGCACCGCCACGGTCGCGCTCGGGGCGGCGAAGGCGAACGGTCTGCCGGATCAGGCCCCGCGCAGCTTCGAGACGGCCGCCGGGGCCGCGCCTCCCGCAGGCTGGACCGGAAAAATTTGGGCGATGCAACAGGGCCTTGCCGCGGCCTTGAGCGCTTCTGAGCCTCGGTATGTGCTTTTCGTCGATGCGGACATTTCTCTTTCGCCCGACATCCTGAGCCGGCTGGTCGCCCTCGCCGAGAAGAGGCGCGCCGTGCTGGTCTCGCTGATGGTGAAATTGCGCTGCGAAAGTTTTGCGGAAAAGTGGCTCGTTCCCGCGTTCGTATTCTTTTTCCAAATGTTGTATCCTTTCCCGTGGGTCAACGATCCCCGCCGCAGGACGGCGGCGGCGGCGGGAGGCTGCATGCTGGTTGACTGCGATGCGCTTGCTGCGGCGGACGGCTTCGAGGGGCTGAAGGGCGCGCTCATCGACGATTGCGCGCTGGGCGCCCTGATGAAGCGGCGGGGTCCGATCTGGCTCGGCCTGACCGAGGACGCCTGCAGTCGCCGGGCCTACCCGAAGGTCTCCGACTTCGGGGGCATGGTGGCGCGTTCGGCCTTCGCCGAACTCCGTTTCTCGTCGTTGCGCCTCGCGGCGACGGTCGCCGGCATGACCCTGGTGTTCGTTGCGCCGCCGGTTGTCACGCTCTTCGCGGAAGGTTGGGCCCGCGCGGCGGGCGCGCTTGCCTGGGCGATGATGGCGCTGGCCTTCGCCCCGACGCTCCGGCTTTATGGTCGCCCGCTCGTCTCGGCCTTCGCGCTGCCCGCGGTCGCCGGCGCCTATGTCGTCTTCACCGTACGATCGGCGGCGCAATACTGGCGCGGCCAGGGAGGGCTGTGGAAAGGTCGCATTCAGGCGCCACTGGCGAAAGTCGGCCGCGCATGACGACGGCCACCGAGACGCGCTCCGGCAAAGGGGCCAGAGACGAGAATTTTCCCGTCGCCTCCTGGCTGATCGCCAGTGAGGCTCGGCCGGTTATTCTCGCCTTCTATCGCTTTGTCCGCGCCGCCGACGACGTCGCCGATCATCCGGGGCTTTCCCCGGAGGAGAAGAACGATCTGCTGAACGGGCTCGAAGACGCCCTTTGTGGCCGCCGAACCGACCCTGAGGCCGAGCCTCTGCGGCAGGCGTTGGCTGAGCGCGCGCTTTCGCCGCGTCACGCCCTCGATCTCCTCGAGGCTTTCCGGTTGGACACGCGCAAGAACCGGTACGCGGACTTCGACGAACTGATGGACTATTGCCGGCTGTCGGCGATGCCGGTCGGACGCTTCGTCCTCGACGTCCACGGCGAAGGAGGTGAGCTGTGGCCGGCTTCGGACGCCTTGTGCTCGGCGCTTCAGATCATCAATCATCTGCAGGATTGCGGCGAAGACTACCGCCGGCTCGACCGCGTATATCTGCCGCAGGCGATTCTCGACGCGCATGGCGCAACCGTCGAAATGCTGGCGGCGCCGCGCGCCTCGCCCGCTTTGGCCGGAGCGATCGCCGAAATCGCGCGCAATGCCGAGGGCCTGGTTCAGCAAGGCGCAGCGCTGGTTCCGCGGATCGCCGACCGCCGCCTGGCGCTCGAGATCGCGGCGATCCACGGCCTGGCGCGCCGCCTCGCGGGACGGCTCAGGCGCCGCGACCCGCTGAGGGCAAAGGTGCGGCTTGGCAAATTCGAGTTCGCCCGGGTCGCGGGCGTCGCGGCGGCTCGGAGCCTGGCTCGAACTTTGTTCGAGGCCTCAACCGATCGGCGGAGGGCGAGAGCGTGAGCGAGAACGCCGCTCCTGCGCGCAGTTCGTTCTACATGGCGATGCGCATATTGCCAAAGGACCAGCGCGAGGCGATGTTTTCCGTCTATCGCTTCTGCCGGGCGGTCGACGACGTCGCCGACGAACCCATCTATGTGTCCGCGGCGCAACGTATGGATCAGTTGGGTCGCTGGCGAAGCGCCATCGAAGCGATGTTCACCCGCGAGGCGCCGCCCCATCTTGCCGATCTCGCCGACGCAACCCGGCGGTATGGCTTGCGCCGCGAGGATTTCGAAGCCGTGATCGATGGGGTGGCGATGGACGCCGAGCGCAACATTTGCGCCCCCGACTGGCCGACCTTGGAACTCTATTGCGATCGCGTGGCGAGCGCCGTCGGGCGTTTGTCGGTCCGCATCTTCGGTCTCGGCCCCCAGTCGGGGGAAGCGCTGGCGTTCCATCTCGGGCGCGCGCTCCAATTGACCAACATCCTTCGCGACATCGACGAAGATGCGGCGATCGGACGCCTCTACCTGCCGCGCGAGGAGCTCATCGCGGCAAGCGTTCCGACAGATAATCCGCTCGACGCGACGATGGAGCCGAATGTCGCCCTTGCCTGCATGGAGGTGGCGCGCCGCGCGCGCGTCCATTTCGATAAGGCGCAATCCGTCATGGCGTCGGCGCCGCGCGGCGCAGTGCGGACGCCCCGGCTCATGGCGGCGGCCTATCGGTCGCTTCTGGACAATATGACGGCTCAGGGCTTTGCGCCGCCCAGGGGGCGCGTCAGACCAAGCACAATCCGTGTTCTTGGCGCGCTTCTCTACTACGGCGTCCTATGAGAGACCGCGTCGTTCATGTGATCGGAGCCGGAATCGGCGGGCTGAGCGCCGCGCTTCATCTGACCGAGGCGGGCTTCCCGACTGTCGTGCATGAGGCGGCGGCTGCGGCGGGCGGGCGCTGCCGATCGTTTTTCGATCCGGCGGTCGGGGCCGTCATCGACAACGGCAATCACCTTCTGCTGTCGGGCAACCATGCCGCGCTCAGCTATCTCAAGCAGGTAGGAACGCTCGACGGCTTGTCCGGCCCCGAGGCGGCGATCTTCGATTTCGCCGACTTGGGCACGGGCGAGCGCTGGCAGCTGCGCCCCAACGACGGACGGGCCCCCTGGTGGCTCTTCGATCGAAAACGACGAGCGCCGGGGACGTCGCTCCCGGAATATCTCGCGCCGCTGCCCATCCTTTGGTCGCCGGCGGGCGCGACGGTCGCGAGCGCCATGTCGTGCTCGGGTCCGCTTTACGAGCGGCTTTGGCGGCCCGTCCTGCTCGCCGGTCTCAATACCGAACCGAAGGAGAGCTCCGCCGCTCTCGCGGGCGCGCTTCTCCGCAACACTCTTGGCGCGGGCGGGCGCGCTTGCCGACCATTGATCGCCAGCGCCGGGCTGTCTCGGACCTTCATCGATCCGGCGATCGCCTTCATTGTCGGCAACGGCGGAGTCGTGAAGCTCGGCGAACGGTTGCGACAAGTCCGCATCGAGGGGGTCCGCGCGACCGCTCTCGAGTTCGATACGGGCTCGCTGACGCTCGGAGACGATGACGCGGTGGTGCTGGCGGTTCCGCCGTGGGCGGCGCAGTCCTTGCTTCCCGACCTCGAGGCGCCGGACGAGTTCAGGGCGATCGTCAACGCGCATTTTCGCTTGGCGCCGCCTGACGGTCAGCCGGCGATCATGGGCGTGATCGGCGGCTTGACCCAATGGGTGTTCGCTTTCCCTGATCGTCTCTCGGTGACGATCAGCGCCGCCGACGCGCTCATCGATCGGCCGCGAGAGGCGCTGGCTGCCGAAATCTGGCGGGAGGTCGCCGAACTGACCGGGCTCGCCGCAGCCCTCCCGCCCTGGCGAATCGTCAAGGAAAAGCGGGCGACATTCGCCGCGACTCCGGCTCAGGACGCCAAGCGTCCCGAGCAGCGAACCGCATGGAAGAATGTCTATCTTGCCGGCGACTGGGTCCAGACCGGCCTGCCGGCCACGATCGAAGGGGCGGTTCGATCCGGTTACGAAGCGGCCTCCTGCGTCATGGCGACGGGCCGAACGCGAAGAGCTTTCATGGGGGTCGCGCTGCAATGACGCTCGTTGCCCAACGTATGGACGGCGCGCTTTCTCTCGAGAGGCTCGAGAGCGGCATAGCGCTCGCGGCAAAATCGCTGCATCGACGACAGCGTGAAGACGGCCACTGGTGCTTCGAGCTCGAGGCCGACGCCACGATCCCGGCGGAATACCTGCTCTTGCGGCATTTTCGCGGCGAGGCGGAGGATGTCGGCCTCGAGCGCCTGATCGCCGCCTACCTGCGTCGCATCCAGGCCGACCACGGCGGCTGGCCGCTCGTTCATGGCGGCGGGTTCGACATGAGCGCCAGCGTCAAGGCGTATTTCGCCTTGAAGATGATCGGGGACGATCCGCAGACGCCGCACATGGCCCGGGCGCGCGCGGCGATACTCGATCGCGGCGGCGCCGCGAGAAGCAACGTCTTCACCCGTTTCCTGCTCGCCCTTTACGGGGAGATTCCCTGGAGCGGCGTTCCGACGATGCCGGTCGAGATCATGCTGCTGCCGCGCTGGTTTCCCTTTCACCTCGACAAGGTGTCCTACTGGGCCCGCACGGTGCTTGTGCCGCTGCTCGTGCTGCAGGCGATCAAGCCTCGCGCCGCCAATCCGCGAGGCGTTCGCATTGCGGAGCTTTTCGTCGAGCCTGCGGAGACGGTGCGCCGCTGGCCCGCCGGCGCGCATCAACACTGGGCATGGGTCAAAGGGTTCGGATTGCTCGACCGGGTGCTGAAGTCGGCGGAGCCCTTTTTTCCCTCGGGCGCCCGCCGGCGCGCGATCGAAGCCGCGGTTTCCTTCGTCACCGAGCGCTTGAACGGAGACGATGGACTGGGCGCCATCTATCCGGCCATGGCGAACGCGGTGTTGATGTACGACTGCCTCGGTTATCCGAGGGATCACCCTCATGTCTGGCAGGCGCGGCGTTCGATCGACCGGCTGCTGGTCATCACCGACGAGGAGGCCTACTGCCAGCCGTGTCTTTCGCCGGTCTGGGACACCGCGCTCGCCGTTCATGCGTTGCTCGAAGCCGGCGATTCGGAAAGCCGCGTCCGGGCAGGCGAGGGGCTGTCTTGGCTGAAGCCTCTCCAGGTGCTCGACGTCGCTGGGGACTGGGCGGCGCAAAAGCCGGATGTCCGCCCCGGCGGCTGGGCTTTCCAGTATGCGAACCCGCATTATCCCGATCTCGACGACACCGCGGTGGTCGCAATGGCGATGGATCGCGCCGACCGCGACATTTTCGGAACCGCCGGCGGCCGTTATGAAGAGGCGATCGGCCGGGCGCGCGAGTGGGTGGAAGGGCTGCAGAGCGCAGACGGCGGCTGGGCGGCCTTCGACGCCGACAACACCAGTCACTACCTCAACAATATACCTTTCGCCGACCACGGGGCGCTGCTCGATCCGCCAACCGCCGATGTGACCGCTCGTTGCGTTTCGATGTTGGCGCAGTTGGGCGAACGGATCGACGCCGACCCCTCGCTGGAGCGAGGCGTGCGCGCGCTCCTCGCCGCGCAGGAGCCGGACGGAAGCTGGTTTGGCCGCTGGGGGATGAACTATATCTACGGCACGTGGTCGGCGCTCTGCGCTCTTTCCGCGGCCGGTCACGATCCTGGCTCGGGGCCCGTTCGCCGAGCCGTCGAGTGGCTGGTCAGCATCCAGAACCCCGACGGCGGCTGGGGCGAAAGCTCGGACAGCTACCGGCTCGAATGCAAGCGCTTCGTCCCGGCCGCCAGCGCCGCGTCCCAGACGGCCTGGGCGCTCCTGGGGCTGATGGCTGCGGGCGAAGCAGACCATCGGGCTGTCGCGCACGGCATGGCGTATCTTTGCGCCACGCAGCAGGAGGATGGGTTCTGGGACGAGCCTTTCCACACCGCGACCGGCTTTCCGCGGGTCTTCTACCTTCGCTACCATGGTTATTCGAAGATCTTTCCCCTCTGGGCGATGGCGCGCTTCCGCAACCTGAAGCGTGGCAACAGCCGCATCGCCCGCCTCGGCATGTAACGCTTTCACTCCAATTCCGAACTGGAACATTGATCGCTGATTGCGCGTTTCGCGGTCTCAACAGAAGGCGAATGGCCCGATGCTTCTAGACACGATCAACAGTCCTGAGCACCTGAGGCTATGCAGCCCTGCCGATCTCAGCAAAATTGCCGAGGAATTGCGTACCGAGACGATACGGTCGGTCGCCGCGACCGGTGGACATCTGGGAGCAAGCCTCGGGGTCATCGAGCTTACTGTCGCGCTGCACTATGTATTCAGCACCCCCGATGATCGACTCATTTGGGACGTCGGCCATCAGGCCTACCCGCATAAGATCCTGACGGGCCGGCGTCATCGGATGCCCAGCCTGCGCGCCGCCGGCGGTCTGTCGGGATTCACCAAGCGCAGCGAAAGCGAGTACGATCCGTTCGGCGCCGCGCACGCGGCGACATCGATTTCCGCCGCCCTCGGAATGGCCGTCGCCCGGGATCTCGGGCGCCGCAGTCATAATGTCATTGCCGTAATCGGCGACGGATCGATCTCGGCCGGCATGGCCTTCGAAGCCTTGAACAACGCCGGCGCGGCAAACAGCAGGCTGATCGTCATCCTGAACGACAATGAAATGTCCATTGCGCCGGCAGTCGGGGCGATGTCGGCTTACCTCAGCCGTCTCACGCGAACTCACGCGGCCTGGTGGGATGGATCGGCGCCGAAAGCCAGCCTGGAGGAATCCGGGGCGGTTCCGGCGGGGGACCCGCGGGCGTCCGGCCCGGCTGGCACGCTCTTCGAACAGATCGGCTTCCACTACGTGGGACCCGTCGACGGGCACGACCTCGCTCAGCTCTTGCCGACCCTGGAAAGGGTTCGCAACTCGGATAGTGGTCCCATTCTCGTCCACGTCGTCACGCAAAAGGGAAAGGGATATCATCCGGCAGAATCCTCCGCCGACAAAGGCCACAGCGTCGCGAAATTCGACGTGGCGACGGGCATTCAGGTCAAGGCCAAGTCGGTCGCCCCTTCCTACACGAAAGTGTTCGGCGAGAGCCTGGTGAAGGAGGGCCTCAAAGACGAGCGCATCGTCGCCGTGACGGCCGCGATGCCGAACGGAACCGGGCTGGACATCTTCGGCAAGGCGTTTCCCAATCGAATGTTCGACGTCGGCATCGCCGAACAGCACGCCGTGACCTTCGCGGCCGGCATGGCGGCCGACGGCCTGAAGCCCTTTTGCGCCATCTACTCCACGTTCCTCCAGCGCGGCTACGATCAGGTGGTGCACGACGTGGCGCTGCAGTCGCTTCCCGTGCGCTTCGCCATTGATCGCGCAGGTCTGGTCGGCGCCGACGGGCCGACGCATGCGGGCTCGTTCGACCTCGCCTATCTCGGATGTCTCCCCGGGTTCGTGATCATGGCCGCCTCGGATGAGGCCGACCTCGCCCGGATGGTGGCGACCGCGGCGTCGATCGACGACCGCCCCTCCGCTGTGCGCTATCCGCGGGGAGAAGGCGTGGGGCACCCGTTCCGAAGATCGCGCAGCCGCTCAAGATCGGACGGGGACGCGTGATCCGCGAGGGAAACGACATCGCGCTGCTGTCGCTTGGGGCCCGCCTGGCTGAATGCAACAAAGCTGCAGAGGAACTCGCCAGGTTTGGACTTTCGGCGACCGTAGCCGATGCGAGGTTCGCCAAGCCTCTCGATATCGAACTCATCCTCGGACTTGCCGACGAGCATGAGGCGTTGATCACCATCGAGGAGGGATCGATCGGCGGATTCGGATCCCATGTCATGCACCTCCTGCTGGAGCATGGGCGGCTGGACGGCGGCCTGAAGGCGCGCTCCATCGTCCTACCCGATGCGTTCCTCGAGCAGGGCAATCCGGAGGCGATGTACGCCAACGCCAGGCTCGATGCGAACGGCATCGTCGCCAAGGTTTTCGAGGCGCTGAACCGGGAACCGCAGGTCCGCCGCTTCAATCCTGCCCGGTTTCCGTTCTCGCCGCGCCGCGCTGTAGAAAATAGAACGCCGTTGCGGATCGTTCTGGCGAAGCCGCGCGGCTTTTGCGCCGGCGTGGTGCGGGCGATCGACATTGTCGAGCGGTCGCTGGAGAAGTACGATGCTCCCGTCTACGTCCGGCACGAAATCGTTCACAACAAGCGCGTCGTCGACACGCTGAAGGCGAAAGGCGCACGGTTCGTCGAGGAATTGTCGGAAATCCCCGACAGGGCGGTCGCCATCTTAAGCGCCCACGGGGTGCCGAAGCAGGTCGAGAACGAGGCCGCCGCACGGGGGCTCTTCGTTCACAACGCGACCTGTCCGCTGGTCACGAAAGTCCATAACCAGGCCAAGCGATACGAGACGCAGGGCCGCACCGTCATCCTTATCGGGCACGCCGGGCATCCGGAGGTCGAGGGAACTCTCGGTCAGATCTCCGCCCCGGTCGCTTTGGTCCAGACCGAGCGCGACGTCGAGGCGCTCGACATCCCCGCCGATACGCCGGTCGGCTACATCACCCAGACCACGCTGAGCGTCGATGACACCCGGGGGATCATCGGCGCGCTGCAAAGGCGGTTCCACGATCTTGTCGGCCCTGACATCCGCGACATCTGCTATGCGACGCAGAACCGTCAGTGGGCGGTGCGCGAATTGTGCAAGGAGGTCGAAATGGTCCTGGTCGTGGGCGCCAAGAACAGTTCGAACTCGAACCGGCTGTGTGAAATCGCCACCCAGATGGGCGTGCCCTCCCACCTCATCGCCGACAGCGGAGAGATCCGGCGGGAGTGGGCGGAGGATGTCCGCTCGGTCGGCATCACCGCAGGCGCTTCGGCCCCGGAAGAACTCGTCTCCGACGTGATTCGCCAGCTAGCGAGTCTTCGTCCGGTCGAGATTTCGACCCTTAATGGTCCAGATGAGGTGATCGAGTTCAAGCTTCCGGCGGACCTCGCCGCAGCAAGGACGCCCCGAGCGGCAGGACGAGCATGACAGTTCCTTTCTTCCGGGAAGCGAAAATCGCCGCTTATCTCGTCCGGCAGCGGCTTGCCGGCCGCGACCGCTATCCGCTGGTGCTGATGCTCGAGCCGCTGTTCCGCTGCAATCTCGCCTGCGTCGGATGCGGCAAGATCGACTATCCCGATCCGATCCTCAACCAGCGGCTTTCGGTCCAGGAATGCCTCGACGCGGTGGATGAGTGCGGCGCCCCTGTCGTCGCCATTCCCGGAGGGGAGCCGTTGATTCATCGCGATATCGGCGAGATCGTCAAGGGCATCGTGGCGCGCAAGAAGTTCGTGTCCTTGTGCACCAATGCGCTTCTGCTCGAAAAGAAGCTGCACCTGTTCGAACCCTCTCCTTATCTCTTCCTCACCGTCCATCTCGACGGCCTGAAGGATGTGCATGACAAGTCGGTCGCCCAGGAAGGCGTTTTCGACGTTGCCGTGTCAGCGATCAAGAAGGCCCAGGAAAAGGGCCTTTCCGTCAACGTCAACGTGACGGTCTTCGATAGTCATTCTGCCTCCGACATCGCCTCGTTTCTCGATTTTGCCAAAGAGCTGGGGGTCGGGGTTTCGATCTCGCCGGGTTACGCTTATGAACGGGCGCCGGACCAGGAACACTTCCTGGCGCGCCGCAAGACGAAGCAGCTGTTTCGGGACGTGTTCGCCCTCGGCAAGGGCAAGAAGTGGCGCTTCATGCATTCGCCGCTTTTTCTGGATTTCCTGGCCGGCAACCGCGATTTCCGCTGCACGCCATGGGGCATGCCGACGCGCAACGTCTTCGGCTGGCAAAAGCCCTGCTATCTCTTGGGCGAAGGATATGCCAAGACGTTCAAAGAGTTGATGGAGACCACCGACTGGGATAGCTACGGGACCGGACGTTATGAAAAGTGCGCCAATTGCATGGCGCATTGCGGCTACGAGCCGACCGCGGCAGACGTTGCGTTGAAGGCGCCATGGTCAGCGGCATGGACGGCGTTCTTCGGCGTCCGCACAAAGGGCCCGATGGCGCGCGAGATACCGCTCGACGGGCAGAGGCCGGCGCAATACGTCTTTTCAAATCATGTGGAGCGGATGCTGGCGCAGATTGGTAGTCGAAGCCGACCCGACGGACGCGACAACTCGCGGCGACGCGCGCCATCCGTCACCCGATAGACCCGCGCGGACCGTCGACGACGGATTCCGGGCGAGAGCGGCCTGCAACCTCAGAACCCCTGCATGATTACCCGCACGGTCGCTTTTGTCATCGAGTTTTGCATTGCTCATGCTCGATTGGTCGTTGTGGCCGGTCTCATTCTCACGGTCGCCTGCGGAATCTACGCGGCCGGCAATTTCCGGCTGAATTCGGACATCAACGCGCTGTTGCCGTCGAACATCGAATGGCGGAAGCAGGAGCTCGCGTTCGAAAGGGCTTTTCAACGTTTTGATCTGTTGGAAGTCGTCGTCCAGGCCCCAACCCCAGAGCTCACAAGCGCCGCCACCAGCGAAATCACGCATGCGGTCGACTCGGACAAGGCGCGCTTCCGCTCGGCCGCGGATTTGAGCGGATCAAGCTTTTTTGCGCGTCACAGCCTCCTCTATCTGTCGGTGGAGGAACTCAAGGGCACGGTCGAGGGACTGATCGAGGGCGAGCCGATCATCCATGATCTCGCTCAGGACAGAAGCTTGCGAGGCCTCGTCGCGGGGCTCGAGGACGCGTTGCTCGGTCTTCAATCCAACCGGCTCAAGCTCGACGACTTCGCCCGGCCGCTGAACCTCGTGTCGGACAGCCTGACGGATGTCCTCGCCGGAAAGCCCTCGAGCTTCTCATGGCGGGGACTTGTCGAAGGCAAGCAGCCCTCGTTGAACGAGCGGCTCGGATTCGTCGAGGTTCGTCCGGTTCTCGACTTCAAGGCCCTCGAGCCGGGAGAGCAGGCCGAGCAGGCTTTGCGGCGGATGGCCGCGCCGATCGCCTCGAAATACCAGGCCAGCGTGCGGCTCACCGGCCCGGTCGCAATCGACGACGAACAGTTCGGCACCATCAAGGAGAATGCAGTCCGCAACGGCGTCGTGACGGCGGCGATCGTGCTCCTCATCCTGTGGCTCGCCCTGCGCTCCTCGCGGCTTATCGGCGCCCTCATCGTCAATCTCGCGGTCGGCCTGGCGGCGACGGCCGCGCTCGGCTTGTTCATGGTGGGCGCGTTCAACATCATATCGATCTATTTCGCTGTCCTGTTCGTCGGCATCGGCGTCGATTTCGCCATCCAGTTCAGCGTTCGCTATCGCGACGAGCGTCATCGGCTGGGCGACTTGCGGGGGGCGCTGACGAGCGCCGGCGCGCGCGTCGCCACCCCGCTGGCGCTCGCCTCGCTGGCGACGGCGGCGGGATTCTTCTCGTTTCTGCCGACCGATTACAAAGGCGTCTCGGAACTCGGCTTGATTGCCGGCGCCGGAATGCTGATCGCGTTCGTCTCGACGGTGACCGTCCTGCCCGCGCTCATCTTTTTGTCGAAAGCGCCCGGGGAGCCCGAGCCGCTGGGCTACAGATTTCTTGCCCCGGTCGACGAGTATCTCGCCAGACACAGGATACCGATCATTGTCGGCACCGCGCTTGTCGTGGCGTGTGCGCTGCCCTCGCTCTTCTGGCTTAAATTCGACTCCAATCCGATCGACTTGCAGAACCCGAAAAGCGAGGCGATCGCGACCTATCGGGCGCTCGAGCGGGACCCTTCGATCGGCGTCGACGCCGCCGAGGCGCTGGCCCCGTCCCTCGAGCAGGCCGACGCCGTCGCTGGCCGGCTGAAGAAACTGCCTCAGGTGCTGAGCGTGCGGACCCTTTCGAGCTTCATTCCAGGCGACCAGGAGCAAAAGATTCCCCTCATCCGCACCGCCGCGACAAAGCTGGCGGACGCCTTCGACGCCAAGGAAGCCCAAGCCGCGCCGACGGACGCGGAGAATGTCGAGGCGTTGAAGGAGGGAGCGCAGCGGTTGACCGAAGCGGCCGGCGAACAGATGGGCCAGGGCGCCGCCGCGGCGCGAAGGCTCGCGACTTTGCTCTCCAAGCTCGCGCAGGGCGGCCCGGAGGTCCGCGCGAAAGCCACGCAGACGCTGGTCTGGCCGCTGGACGCCGACCTCCAGGCTCTGCAGGCTTCCCTCGCCGCGCAGCCGGTCACCTTGGACACTTTGCCTCGGGCGCTAGTCGACAATTGGATCGCGGCCGACGGGCGGGCGCGAATTTCCATCGAGCCTAAGGGCAATCCCGACAACTCCCGCGCCATGGCGGAGTTTGCGCGCGGCGTCCTGGCCATCGAACCGGACGCGACCGAAGGGCCGATCGCGACGCTCAAGGCGGGCGACATGATACTGCGCGCCTTCATCGAAGCGGGGGCGTGGGCCCTGGCGTCGATCGCAATTCTGTTGTTTTTGGTGCTTCGCCGGGTGGGCGACGTGCTGCTCACGCTTGTGCCGCTGGCGCTTGCGGGGCTCGTGACCATGGAGATCATGTCGCTAATCGGCATGTCGTTCAATTTCGCCAACATCATCGCGCTGCCGTTGCTGCTCGGCGTCGGCGTCGCGTTCAAGATCTACTACATCATGGCGTGGCGGGAGGGGACGACGCACCTTCTCCAGACGCCGTTGACCCGCGCAGTGATCTATAGCGCGCTGACGACGGCGACGGCCTTCGGCAGCCTATGGTTTTCGAGCCACCCAGGCACGTCGAGCATGGGCAAGCTGCTGGCGCTCTCGCTCGTCTGCACTCTGGCCGCCGCTGTCCTTTTCCAGCCCATCCTGATGGGCAAACCGCGGGAGCGCGGCGAGCCCTGAAGCCTCTTCGACTATGGAGATCTTCTATGTCCTTTCGACGCGCTTGCCTGACCGCGACGATCCTTGTCTGCGCTTCGAACGCCTTCGCGCAGTCCGGAACTCCGGAGGAGCAGACCGCCTGCCGGCCCGACGTTCGCCATTTCTGTTACCGAGTTAACGCCAACGCGGGCTCGAACGCGTATCTTCAGTGCCTGGAGGAGCATCGCGACAAGCTTAGCGTCCGATGCCGTGCGGTTCTGGAGAGCCACGGCATGTGACGGCAATGCGCAAAGGGACAAATCCGGCCCCAATCCGATCATGAATCCGATCCAATGCCGGGCAAGAAGCCCGCTTAACTCAACAGGCAAACAAGGGAAGCGCATGAGAGTCGCATTTCTCGCTGCAGCGTTCGGTTTGGCCCTGACGCCGGGGTTTGCGCAGCCGGCGGCCGAGCAGACCGCCGCCGGCTTTTGGCAGCAGGTCGACAACGACGGTCATGTCGGCGCGTGGTTCTACTTCATCGAGAAGAACGGCCGGTTCGAGGGCCGTCTGGTCAAAATGTTCAAACGGCCCGGGGATAACAGGACGTTCACCGTCTGCGCGAAATGTCAGGGCGACCAGAAGAACGCGCCGATGTTGGGCCTGACGATCGTCAAGGCCATGCGGCGCGACGGCCTCAAATACCAGGACGGGACGATCCTCGATCCGCGCGACGGCACGGTCTATCATTGTCAGATGGAATTGAGCCCCGACGGTCACAAGCTGTCGGTGCGCGGCTATTTGGGCATCCCGCTCCTCGGCCAGACGCAGGTCTGGAACCGGTTGCCCGACGACGCCATCCCGACGGCGGACATTCCGAAGGAATTGGTCTCGGCGGACTCTCAATGAGAGCATACGCGCCTTAAGCATTGAAGGGGCGGCGCGTTTTCAGGAAGGCAGGTTCATCATTCGCGGGGATGCATGTCGCGCTCGCCACGCCCGGCCGAGAAGCGAACTCGCCGCCGCCGTCGCGGCGAGACAGGCGGCCGCGGCCAGGCAAAACACCGCGAGAGCCTTGATGGGAGCGGGCCAGGCGAGCCCGAGAAGGGCGTACTGCATCCAGACGACCGGCGCATAGTGGAGGACATAGACGCCGAGGGCGTTGTCCGACACGGTCGCGATAACCGGCCAGCGGGACCCGGCGCCGAAACGCAGGCAGATTGCCAGGGCAAAAACGAGGCTGCACGAGCCGGCGAGCGCGTAGCTCGCGTCGCTGGACATCGCCAGAGGCAGGGGCGTGCCGCTGCCGAGCCGGATCGTCAGCGCCGTCAGCCCCATCCACAGGATGAGCGACGCCGCCGCCGCGACCATCCAGGTCTTCCAGTTGCTCGCGGCGCCTCCCCTCACGCGCAACAGGCCGCGCCCCAGCCCATTCGCCCCGATCGCGACGCCCACCAGATAATAAACGAGGTACAGCAGAGGCCGGCTGAGCTGAAGCCCGAAAGGGCCGAGCGCGCCCCAACGCCAAGGCGTGAACAGCAGCGCCAGCGGCAGATAAGCGGCAATGGCAATCACGATCCATGCCGCAAAAGCGGGTTGAGGCTTCTGTTCGAGGTATCGGGCCGCCGACGCGACTTTCTCTCCGAGGAACACGCGTAGTCCCGCCGCGATCCCCGCGAAACCGAGCAGGAACCACAAGAACCACATCGGGCCGATCGGCAGGAACGGCAGGGCGAGATATTCGTGCGCGTATCCGGCAAGGCTCGGCCTTACGGCCGTCTCCAGGTAGACTGGGTAGAGCGCGACCGGCATCACTGCGATGAGGCCGAAAAGAAGCGGGACGCCGAGGCGCCACAACCGCTTGCCGATAAATTTGTGAACTCCCTGCCCGGCGAGACTCCGCCAGGTGAAGACCCCAGAGAGAAAAAACATCAGGCCCATCAAATAGACGTCCTGCCAGGCGCAAAAGACATCGAAACCGAACCAGCGTTGCCGATCGATGACAGGGAATTCGAGCCAGCCATAGGGCGGTCGATCGAAAGCGGACGGCGTCGCGCCATTGGACCCCAGATAGGCCAGCGTGGAATGCAGCATCAGGACGAACGTGATCGCGAGGCCGCGCAGGTTGTGCAGCGCGACGCTTGCCGCGACATGGTCGGTCTCCGCGGCTTTCGACGCAGATCCACGCGCGGACAAGGGCGTGGCGCGGCCGCGCGGCGTATTCCTTTCGATCGTCGAGGAATTGGGCGCTTTCCGGAGCCGGTGGGTGTCGGACCGGAGGGTCTCAGGCATGTTTGTCGTTCCGGGCGCCTGTTTTCCAGACAACCTGCACAACTTGAGAACGTTCCTGCGGCCGCACGCCACATTGCGCAGCGATCGCGCTGGTTACATTGATCTTTAGACTGGGCCGGCAAGGCTGGGAAGGGCGCTGTCACCGAATGTGTTTTCGGGCGAAAGTCGACCGACGGCCGGGGAGCCCCCGTAAACGAGCCTCAGCGGCCACCTAAGGGCGCCAACCGATGAAAACCGCCGACTTCATTGTCGCCAAACGCCCTACCCTGCGCGACATCGGGCGGTTCCCTGAGGTCGAGTTCGGCGACTATGAGCGCCGCCTCGCCGAACTGCAGGAGGCTTTGCAGCGCGTGCAGCAGGCCTATCTCGGGACCTCGCACCGCGCCGTCATCGTGCTGGAAGGATGGGACACGGCCGGCAAAGGCGGAGTGGTGCGGCGGCTCGGATGGGCGCTCGATCCGCGCAGCTTCAAGGTGCACACCATTGCCGCGCCCGGCGAGCGCGAGAAAACCCTGCACTATCTCCAGCGCTTCTGGGAGCGTCTGCCGGAGCATGGTCGGATCGTGGCCTTCGATCGCTCGTGGTACGGGCGCGTGCTGGTCGAGCGGGTCGAAGGCTTCGCCGTCGAGGACGAATGGCGCCGCGCCTACGAGGAAATCAACGAATTCGAGCGCATGCTCGTCGCCGACGGGGTGCGGCTGGTGAAACTCTTCCTACACATCACGCGTGACGAACAGCTGCGCCGGTTCCGCAACCGTCTCGCCAATCCGCTGAAGCGCTGGAAGCTCTCCTATGAGGACTTCCGCAACCGCGAGCGGTGGACCGATTACGAGCGGGCGATCGAGGAGATGATGCAAAAGACTTCGACGCACCGCGCCCCTTGGCATCTCATTCCGGCGAACGACAAGCCCTATGGGCGGCTCGCGGCGCTGCGCATCATCGCGGACCGCCTGTCGAAAAACGTGTCGCTTGAGCCGCGGGCGCTCGACCCGAAAATCGCCGAGGCCGCCGAACGCCTTCTCGGCATCCGTCTGCCAGCCGAGCCGGCGAACGGGCCTCGATCGGCGAGACTTTCCGGGGCCGGATGACGGCGATCATTCCGCCTTCGGCGATCCGCCGAGGCGCGCCATCAGCCCGCCATCGACGCGCACGACCTCGCCGGTGATGAACGAGGCGGCGGGAGAGGCGAGAAACGCCACGACTTCGGCGATCTCCTCCGGGTTCGCCGCGCGCCCCAGCGGATGCATGGCCCTGATCGCCGCCCAGACTTCGTCGGGGTTTGCGGCGAGCGCGACCAAATCGCGCAGCATCGGCGTATCGACCGAGGCGGGGGCGACGCCGTTGACGCGGACGCCGTACAGCGCGGCGTCGACCGCCATCGCATGCACGAGGCCGATAAGCCCGTGCTTCGCCGTCGCGTAGGCGACAACCCCGGCCTGGCTCGCCAGGCCCTGGACCGACGCCATGTGCACGATCGAGCCCTTGGCGGCGCGGATCAGCGGCATGACCGCCTTCGAAATGAGAAAGGCGCCCGTGAGATTGACTGCGATCACCTCGTCCCACAGGGCCTCGCTCGTCGTCTCGACCGTGCCGTAGCGCTGGATGCCGGCGTTGTGGGAGAGGACGGCGAGACCGCCGAGCGCCGCCGCCTCGTCCGCCGCGCGCCGGCAGTCCGCGCTCGAGGCGACCGAGCCGACGACGGCCTTGACGGAGGCGCCAGCGCCGAGCTCCGACGCCGCTTCCTCGAGCGCGACGGCGTCGATATCCATGAGCACGAGCAATTCGAAGTCCCGCGCCATCCGCCTGGCGACAGCGCGGCCGATGCCTTTCCCGGCGCCGGTGATCAAGGCGCGCATGACGGACCCTTGCTGAAGCGCTCTACCCGGCTTCTTTTATAGAGGCCGCGTTAGTCGACCGCATCTCTTCTTCGCGGGCCCGCTGGCGCGGAGGGCTTTAGAATGAGGGAGGTGGGCCAGGAGCGTGCCTCGTCGGAGGGATCGCCTGCGGCATGGGCGCAACGCGGAGGGGATCAGCTCCGCTGGCCCGCCCCAGGCCCCCTTGCCGCGCCGATGGCCCCGGCGCTCGAGGCCGCCGCCAGCGCGGGGGCGGGCGGGTGGGCGGCGATCTTTTTCGCCAGCTCGCGCAGCGCCGTCTCGTCCAGGGTCTCCTTCTCGAGCAGAAGCCGGGCGCTTTCCTCGAGCAGGCCGCGAAGCGCTTCGAGGATGGCGACGGTCCGCTGGAACGACGCCTCGACGATATGCTGCACCGCCTCGTCGATGGCGTGCGCGGTCTCGTCGCTGTAACGGCGCTCGCTCCAGCCTTGCGGCGCCGGCCCCCCGCCGAGGAACGGCGAGGGCGGGCTTTCATAGGAAACGGGTCCGACGCTGGGGTCCATGCCGAAGCGCGCCACCATGTCGCGCGCGATGTCCGTCACCTTGGCGAGGTCGTCCGCCGCGCCGGTGGAGGTGCGCCCGTAGACGATCCATTCCGCCGCGCGCCCTCCGAGCAGCACCGCCATTTTGTCTTCCAGGTCCTCACGGGTCATCAGGAAGCGGTCGTCGGACGGCCTCTGGATCGTGTAGCCGAGGGCGCCGACGCCACGTGGGATCATCGACACCTTGTGGACCGGCTCGCCGCCCGGCAGCGCCATCGCCGTCAGCGCATGGCCCATCTCGTGATGGGCGACGATGTCGCGCTCCTTGGGGGCGAGCACGCGCTTGCGCTTCTCGAGCCCGGCGACCATGCGCTCGAAGGCGTTGGTGAAATCGGCCATCGAAATCTCGGCGGCGTTCCGGCGCGTGGCGATCAGCGCGGCCTCGTTGACAAGCGTGGCGAGGTCGGCGCCTGTGAATCCCGGGGTCAGCGCGGCGATCTGCTCCGGCGTGACGTCGGCCCCGACCCGGCGGCCCTTGAGATGGATCTTGAGGATGTCGACGCGCCCGGCGCGGTCGGACCTGTCGACCAGAACCTGCCGGTCGAACCGGCCCGCCCGCAACAACGCCGGATCCAGAATCTCGGGCCTGTTGGTCGCCGCGATCAGGACGACGCCGGTCGTCGAATCGAAACCGTCGATCTCCACCAGCAGCTGGTTCAGCGTCTGCTCCTTCTCGTCGTGGCCGCCGAACGGATACGCGCCGCGCGCCCTGCCGAGCGCGTCCAGTTCGTCGATGAAAATGATCGCCGGCGCCCGTTCGCGCGCCTGGACGAAGAGATCGCGCACCCGCGCCGCGCCGACGCCGACGAACATTTCGACGAATTCGGAGCCGTTGATGGAGAAGAAGGGCACGCCCGCTTCGCCGGCGACGGCGCGCGCCAGCAGCGTCTTGCCGGAGCCGGGCGGCCCGACCAAAAGGACGCCCTTCGGGATGCGCGCGCCGAGCCGGCTGTATTCCTTCGGGTTCTTGAGGAAGCGGACGATTTCCGCCAGTTCCTCCTTGGCCTCGTCGACCCCGGCGACGTCGTTGAAGGTCGTCTTGGTGTCGGTCTCGACGAAGATCTTGGCCTTGCTGCGCCCGATCGACATCAGGCCGCCAAAGCCCTGGCGGTCGGCGAGGCGACGGAACCAGAAGATCCAGATGCCGAAGAACAGCAGCATCGGAACGACCCAGGACAACAGCGTCGAGAGAAACGTGCTCTGGACCTCGCCGGAGAATTTCACGTGATGCTGTTCGAGCTCATTGGCGAGATCGGGGGCGACGACCGTGGTCTCGAATGTCCGCTTGTTGTCCTCCGGGGTCTTCCATGTTCCCTGGATGGAGCTGCCCGAGACCCGGACCTCGGCGATCTTGTCGCCCTTCAGGTCGCTCAGGAACTGGCTGTAGGGAATGACGGCGACCTGCTGGTTGAACGCCCAGATGTCCTGCAGGATGAAGACGCCGATCAGGGCGACGACGAGGTACCAGGCGTGCCACTGGTGCTTCATGCTTACCGTCGCCATCGCGGCTCCGACAGTCGAAACCTCTTCGCGTGATTTAACGCGGCCCAGCCCGGAATGTTGCCAGTCGGCGCGAAGGCCCCGGCCCCGCGGAAGCTCCGGGTCGAAGGGCCGCCCAGCAGCGTACATGTTAATCCGGCGCTAACTGTGGCGCAGGGATCAGAGGCGAAACAAGAGTTCCGCCGCAAAAAAAACCTCAAGACACCGTTAAGGCGGCCAGGAGAATTGACGAAACACCGTCGGAAGCAGGCAATGAAAATCGACGCCGAGTTGAATTCCGAGACCTCTTCCGAGACCGGGGAGCCCGGCGCAGAGGGCCATCGCCTAGCCGCGGTCGCAGGATCGCCAAACTCCGAGGCGCCGATTCCGCCCGCCACCGCGGACAAGGCGCCGGCAGAGAGTTCCCCCGCTCTCCGCGCCGGGGAAGAAGAGCAAGCCAAAGCTGTAACCACGCCGCTCGCTGAGCCTTCGGTCGAGAGGGAGAAATTTGCCTCTCTCCGGGAGGACGGCGGAGACAATCGGGTCGGCGCTTCGTCGCTCGCCATCGCGGCGTCCGACGCGACGGCGGCTGATCCTCTCGGGGACGCGCTGGCGGCGCTCGACCGCAGGGACTACGCGACGGCTCGGGGGCTCTTCGAGGCGCTCGGCCGCAAAGACGCCGCAGCCGCAATCGAGAACGCCTTGGCGGCCCTCGATCGCAAGGATTACGCCACGGCTCAAGGGCTGTTTGAGGCGCTCGGCGAGACGGGCGCTGCCGCCGCGCTCACGAAGGGATCGCCGCCGGCGACTGCCACGCCCGCCGCACGGACGGTCGGTCCAGCGGGGCCGGGGTCCCGCGGCAAGGCCCAACAGAGACCAGTAACAACGCCGCCCGAAGTCATTCCGCTTCGCGATGCAGCGTATCGACAGTCGCCGCCGCAGGCGAAGAAGGCAAAAGCGCGCGGCCTGAAGACGCTTTTCCTCCGAACCGCCTTGGTGCTGTTTGCGGCCTGCGCCGCATTTGAGATGTATGTTTCGCCTCTGAATGGGCCGGTCGCCGCCACCAAGAGCAAGGTGATGACGGGTCTTGCCTCAACCGTGGGGCTTCTCGAGCAGCCGCTGGAGGCGATCGCCCGCCCGTGGCGGCGCGATAAGGAGCGCGCCGAAATGCGCGATCTCGGCGCCGCGCTCACCCAGGTGACGATTCGGCTCGACCAGATCGAGCAGGAGCACGGAGCGCGCTTGGATAAGCTCGGCGAGCGCATCGACCAGGAGTCCTCCTCGAGACTTGCCGATACTGAGGCGAGGCTGGATAGGCTGGAGAAAAAAGCCGCCGTCGCGACCATTCCCGCCTCCGAATTTTCCGATGTCGCAGCGAGGCTCGATCGATTGGAGAAAAAGTCGCGGTCGCGGCGGCGCCCGCCGCCGAATTCGCCGACCTCGCGGCGAGGCTCAGTAAACTGGAGAAGAGAGCCGAAGGCGCGGCCGCGCCTCTCCCTGAAGGCGCCGACAGCGGGCCGAGGCTCGACAGGGCAGAGAAGAGAGCCGCCCTCGCCGCGAATTCGACCAAGCCCCTCCCGCCAGCCAAGCCGACGCTCTTGGCAAAAGCGGAACCCTCCGCCTCGAGTGAGACAGCCGGAACGGCCAAGCCGAGGCCTTTGCTCCGGGATTATAGCGTCGAGGACGTACGAGACGGCATAGCGGTGGTCGTCAGTCGCTATGGCCCGCAAGAGGTAGCGCCCGGAGATATACTCCCCGGGGCGGGGCGCGTGTTACAATTCGAGAGACGGGGCGGCGATTGGGTCGTTCTGACAAGCCTCGGCGTCATCGCGAGGGGTCCGGCGCCCTACTAGCGCCGACCGATAGAAAACGCTTGGCTCGGCTGCGCCATCTGTGGTCCTGACGCGGCGCGCCCCGGCTCGCTTTCGCCTCGGCCAGTTTGTTCTGCGCCTCGGCGATGAGACCGCAAAGGCTCGTTGTGGCGGCGTCGAGCGTTGCAGCAGCCCGCCCATGCCAGCGCTGCCATGCCCCCCGCTCTCGATCCGCCAGCAGACGCTCGGCCCGCCATCGCCATTCGTCGCGATCGTGACGCAGTTCGTCCTGGTTCACCTTCATCTCGGCGAACGTGTCTCTCATGGCCCGCAGCTCGGCCTCGACTTCGGCGAGACGGGTGAACAGGGAGGGCTGCAAACCTACACCGCGACTTCGTCGGCCGCTGGCCGAAGCCGCGTTCCGAATGGACAGCGCGGTCCCCCGCCAAGGTCGCTCAATGGAACGAGGATATCGGCGCGAAGCTTCGGGTTGAACCGTTCGGCCGGCGCTGAAGACGTCGACGCGGTCATTTTCGACGCCTCGACCTTCGGCTCGAAATCGACACGACAGGCACCGGACTGCCCTCCGCGAGAAGCGCCAGCGACAATGCGGGGAAAAAGTTACCGCATAGTAAGCGTCGGCGCGTTCAGCGCCAGCCTGAGGCTCGTCGCACATGTCGGCTTTCCGACGCCGCGATGGCAAATCTCTCCAGCAGGGCGAGTCTCTCCAGCAGGGTAGGACGGCGATTTGCCGGCGGATCGGAGCGCGTCTCTTCGTCCAGAATCGGCCGCCGCTCGATCGGCTCCGGAAATGGGATGATCGGCGAGGGAAGAGACGGCGTTTCGACCTCCGCGACCTCGGCGATGGGCGGGTGCGTCTCGACCGTGCTGAAGGACGTTCGCGCGGTCTTATCCGGCGCCTGTGGCGCAACGCTCCGGCGGGAAACCGGCTCGGCCACGGAGTGACCGGACCGATGTTCGGTCTGGAGATTGGCCGTCTGATCGATGCCCGTCGCGACGACCGACACCCGTATTGCGTCCTCGAGAGCGGGCTCGACGATCGCGCCCACGATGATGTTGGCGTCATCGTCGACTTCGTGGCGAATCCGGGTCGCGGCTTCGTCCACTTCGTACAGGGTCAGATCCTTGCCGCCGGCGATCGAAATCAGAAGGCCGCGGGCGCCTTTCAAGGAGGCGTCGTCGAACAGCGGGTTGGCGATTGCCCCCTCGGCGGCGCGAAGGGCGCGACCTTCCCCCGTCGCTTCGCCGGCGCCGATCATCGCCGGCCCCATCTCATACATGATCGCGCACACGTCGGCGAAGTCGAGATTGATCAGGCCCTCCTTGACCATAAGGTCGGTGATGCAGGAGATGCCCGAGCAAAGCACCTGGTCCGCCATGGCGAAAGCGTCGGCGAAGGTCGTCTTCTCGTTGGCGACCCGGAACAGGTTCTGATTCGGGATGATGATCAGCGTATCGACCGCCTTGCGCAATTCGGCGATGCCGGCTTCAGCGACCCTCATGCGGCGGCCGCTCTCGAAATGGAACGGCTTGGTGACGACGCCGACCGTGAGGATGCCCATCTCGCGCGCGGCGGCCGCGATGACGGGGGCCGCGCCTGTGCCGGTGCCGCCGCCCATGCCGGCGGTGAGGAAAACCATGTGCGCGCCGGCGAAGCAGTCGCGAATGTCCTCCAGCGTCTCCTCGGCCGCCGCTTTTCCGACCTCCGGCCTGGAGCCAGCGCCGAGACCCTCCGTCACCTGAAGGCCCAGCTGGATAATTCGATCTGCGCGTGACGAGGCGAGAGCCTGCGCGTCGGTGTTGGCGACGACAAAGTCGACCCCGGACAGGTTGGCGACCATCATGTTGTTGATTGCGTTGCCGCCGGCGCCGCCGACGCCGCACACCACGATGCGGGGCTTCAGTTCTTTCAGTTGGGGAGCCTTCAGATCGATCGGCATGCCTTGCCTCTCCTGTTGGGCGCTCGCCGACGCCGCCTCGCCCCTCGACGGCTGAAAGGCTGGCGTTCAGGGATCGCGTTTCCGCCAGCCCCGGCGCTGCGACGCATGTCCGGCTCCCTCGGGACTGCCGTTGCGTCAAGCGGGGAGACTTCACCTATAGGGTTAACGCCCGGTTAATGCGGAACCGCGCAAAAGCGCGGCCAAGTCCGAGTTCGTCATTGCGAGTTGCGCAGCGACGAAGCAATCCATGCCGCACCGGGCGCCCTACGCCGATGGATTGTTTCGCTTCGCTCGCAATGACGGCATCAACGCCGGGCTCGCAATGACAGCATCAACGCCGGATCCAATCGAGACTGCGATCGAAGCAGCCTTGAAGCGACGCGCGCTCTCGGGGCGAAGACGGATGTTCGTTGCCGTTGAACGCTTGGCCATGCTCGGACATAAGGTCCAGGAGGAAGAGCGTCACGTACATTCGAAAGAGCCGGTCGTCCGGCCGTCCGGCGTGCCGCAACCAGGCCGAGACGTACTGAGCAGGGCCGCCCTGGGCGGTCAATACGGCCAAGGTCAGCGCTGCTGGATAGCGCGGGTCGCCAAAGCCGAGGTCGTCCACGTCGACAATTCCTGACAACGCTCCATCCTCTGTGACGATGACGTTCCTCGTCGTGGTGTCGTGCAAGAAAGGCGTGGCCGGGATCGAATCGATCGCGTCTCGCATGAGGCTGAGTTCGCTCCGAACGAAGTCGGCGCAAGCGACATCGAAGAGACCCGCGGATACAATCCTACGGCGCGACCGATGGAGATGAGCGCCCAGCGCCTGCGACCACGCGGCGTGCGGCGCCTCCGTCGATCGCACTGCGTGACCGTAGCGGCCGAACGAACCCGTTTCCGCGGCTATCGATTGCGCCCGCGCGACCTGCGCCGCAATCTGCTCCAACTGCGTGTCGGAGAGGCTTCCTATGACAGCGCCGAGGTCGACGCCCGGCAGACGCTCGAGAACCATCCATGGGAAAGCGGATTCAACATTCTCGGCGAGAATTGCGGGCAGCGGCACGCCACGCGGTCTTAGCAAATTGGACAGATGGACGGCGCCGGCGATCTCGGCATGAGCGTTCGTGCTTCCGATTCGCACGACGATCGGCTGGCGATCGTTGAACGTCGCCTCGTAGACAAAGTGGCGCGCCCCCGTCGTGAACCGCGCGATACTTTTTGGCGCCTGCTCGGCGACTTGCGCGGCGATTGCGGCGGCCAGTTCCTCGCCGGGCGCTATCTGTCTCATCCGCCCGCGAGCCCGCGCTTGCGGAAGAGCGCCCGCGGCGACGGGTCCCAGCCGCGAAAGCCTCGATAGGCCTCGTCATAGTCGCGGCGGCCACCGGCCGCGTAGACGAATTCGCGCAACCGCCCGGCGACCTCCGGATCGAAGATGTCGCCGCGCTCCTCGAACGCCTCGAAGCCGTCGGCGTCGAGAACTTCCGACCAGAGATAGCTGTAATAGGCGGCCGAGTAGCCGCCGGAGAAAATATGCTGGAAGTGCGGGGTGCGGTGACGCATCGCGATCCCCGCCGGCATGCCGATCCGCGCCAGTTCCCGGCCCTCGAAGGCGACGACGTCCACATCGGCCGGCGACGGATCGAGATGCAGCTTGAGGTCGACGAGGGCGGATGCGGTGTATTCCACCGTGGCGAAGCCCTGATTGAACTGGCGCGCGCGCAAGATCTTGCCGAGCAGCGCCGCCGGCATCGGCTCGCCCGTCTTGGAATGCAGGGCGAAGCGCCGCAGCATTTCCGGCTGCTCGATCCAGTTTTCGTAAAGCTGCGAGGGAAACTCGACGAAATCCCCGGCGACATGGGTCCCTGAGATCATGGGATAGGTCACGTCCGACAGCATGCCGTGCAGCGCGTGGCCAAATTCATGGAAGAGCGTCCTGACGTCGGCGAAGCTCATCAGGCTCGGCTCGTCCGCGCCGCCCTTGGCGAAATTCATCACGTTGACGACGATCGGCAATTGCGGGCCGTCCAGCTTCTGCTGGCCGCGGAAATTGCTCATCCACGCGCCGCTGCGTTTGGAGGGCCTGGCGAAGTAGTCGCCGATGAAGAGCGCGACCGGCGCGCCGTCGCTTCCGGTCACCGTCCAGGCGCGAGCGTCGGGGTGATAGAGCCTGAGGTCGAAGCGCTCGGCGAAGCCGAGGCCGAAGAGCCGCCCCGCCGCGTAGAACGCCGCCTCGATCATCCGGTCGAGCTGCAAATACGGTTTGACCTCGCCCTCGTCGAAGTCGAACTCGGCCCTGCGCCGCTTTTCCGCCAGGTAGCGCCAATCCCAGGGCGCGACTTGGAAATTGCCGCCCTCGCTGGCGACGATCGCCTGCAACGCCTCCTCTTCCTTCCGCGCGCTCGATACGCCCGGCGTCCACACCGATTCGAGAAGATCGAGCGCGGCCTCAGGCGTCCTGGCCATCGTGTCGGCGAGACGGTAATGCGCGTAACTTTCATAGCCGAGCAGGCGCGCGCGCTCGGCCCGGAGGCGGACCATCTCGGCGGCGATGTCGCGATTGTCGGTCGCGCCGCCGTTTTCGCCGCGCGCCGCCCAGGCGCGAAAGGCGCTCTCCCGCAAGTCCCGCCGCGCCGAGAATTGCAGGAACGGCTCGATGCTCGAGCGCGACAGCGTCACCGCGTATTTGCCGGCATGACCGCGCTCCGCGGCGAGCCGCGCGGCGCTCTTGACGAAGAAGTCCGGCAGGCCGTCGAGATCGCCTTCGTCGAGCAGCATCAGCCAGGCCTTTTCGTCCGCCAGCACGTTCTGGCCGAACGCGGCGGCAAGGCTCGCCAGTCTTTCGCCGAT
Organism: uncultured Alphaproteobacteria bacterium; assembly: GCA_963772555.1. GTDB lineage: Bacteria > Pseudomonadota > Alphaproteobacteria > Rhizobiales > Beijerinckiaceae > Roseiarcus. The sequence continues at coordinate 260,422 of CAVYXQ010000011.1, forward strand.
CGCCGCGAGGCGCGCCTTCGTCTCCGGCGGCGCGGCGGCGCCGGCGCGGGTGAAATTGAGATGATAGCGCTCGAGCACCCGCGCCTGTTCGGCGGAAAGCCCGAGCTTATCCGCATTGCCCTTCAGCGCGTCGATGCGGCTGAACAGGGCGTCGTTCAGATAGGTCTCGTTGCGATGGCGCGCGAGCACCGGGGCGATCTCGCGCTCGATCGCCTGGATCTCGTCGTCGGTCGCGGCGCCGGTAAGATTGAAGAAAACGCCGGCAACCTTGTCGAGGCTCTTGCCGCTGCGCTCCATGGCCTCGATCGTGTTGGCGAAGCTCGGCGGCTCCGGATCGGCGGCGACCGCGTCGATCTCGGCGCGCGATTCTTTCAGCGCGGCCTCGAACGCGGGGCGGAAGTGCTTCGGCTCGATACGCTCGAACGGCGGCGCCTCGAACGGGCCGGTCCAGGGTTCGAGGAGAGGGTTGTCGTCTGGGCTCGGCTGAGGCATCGATGCTCTTTCCAATTGTGTCGTCGCTGGCCCGGCGCGACCCTGATCAAGGGCCAGTCCCAGGACTGGTAATCGGCGCGATGGTCGCGGTGGATCGATCGGGAGTGTCGTCTTTCCAGCGCACGGATCCGACAGGACGTTCCAACATTCGGCGTACCCGGATCGGTTCCGGCCCGATATGAAATTCGTTGGCGCGCAGGTGCAGGGCGCGCTCCGTCTTGGTCGACCGGCTCCGCTGACGCAGATAGTCGTGCCACGTCGGGCAGTGAAAACGCTCTGTCCATAATTCAGGGTCAGCGATGTCCCTTGCGATTGACCAGCGATAAGCGCCGTTGCGCTGACGGCTCAGCTGAACGTGCAGCATGACGGCGTAAAAGAGGCGCGCCTTGCCGGGCTCGATGCGATATTCGATCTCAATGACGATCGGTCCGCTGCGTGGGGTCAGCGACAAGCGCACCTCAGGGTCGGCGAGGACGTCGAGAGACAGCTCGTTGGGCCCGCTGACCGTCGGCATCCGCATCCACAAGCCAAGCAATTGCGAGGCGCACAACGTGGCGCCGGAAATGAGCAGCGCTCCCTCGACCCCGATGATGTTTGCCGTGCTGCCCCACGCCCAGCTGCCGAACGCGATCCCACCTGTGATGGCCGCCTGATAGGCCGCCAGCGCTCGACCCGCGACCCAACGAGGGGCGGCGAGTTGAACGCCGACATTGAATAGCGTGACCGACGCCGTCCACGCGGCGCCCGCGAAGACCAGCGCGCATCCGGACAGCAATGGCGAGCGGCTGATCGCGACAATCGCGACACAGACGCCCATGAGCGCCATGCACAGACGAATTGAAGCTTCGACTCCCAGGCGCCTGTGAATTGTGGAAATATTGAGCGCTCCGATCACCGCGCCCATTCCGAACGTCCCGAGCATGACGCCGTAGGTTTGCGCGCCGCCGTGCAGAAGGTCGCGCGCGACAATCGGCATGAGCGCCGACACCGAACCGCCGGCGATTCCGGTAGCCAATGTCCGCCCGAGCACAATTCGGATCGGCGGCGAGTGGACGATGTAGCGAACGCCGGAGATGACCGCCCGCGCCAATCGCTCAGGCGGCAACCGCGACGGCTCCTTTACCCGCCGCCAGAAAAACAAGACGATGAGGAGGGGCAGATAGAGAACAGCATTGGCGACGAATGCGGCGACCGCCCCCGCCGACGCGACAATGACGCCGCCGATCGCCGGCCCGAAGCTGCGGGCCAGGTTGTAACTGATGCCGTTGAGCGCGACGGCCGCAGGCAGCGCCTCCGCCGGCACCTGTTCGCTGACCGACGCCTGCCACGCCGGGCCAAACAACGCCATTCCACTGCCAATGACGAAGCAAGAGACGAGCAGCAGGACCGGCGTCACGAGGCCCAGCCATGCCAGGGCGGAGAGCGAAAGCGAGCCGGCCAAAGCGATCGAGAGAGCGACAAGGCCGACAACGCGTCGATCGAACATGTCCGCGATTGCGCCCGCTGGCGTCGACACCAGCGCGACCGGCAACATCAGCGAGGTCTGGACCAGCGCCACCATGCCGGGCGATGAGGAGAGCTGCGTCATCGCCCACGCCGCGCCGACGCCGAGAACCAGGAGGCCGAGGTTGGACAACAGGCTCGCGGTCCAGATGCGCCGGAACACCGCGTAGCGCAGGGGAGAGAAAATCCCCCCGTCGGACGGCGCGCGTTTGTCTGCCGCGATGCGCATCAGTCCGGCTGGGTTCGACGAAGAAGGTTTCACATGAATCTGCCCTTCGCTGAGACTTCGGGTCGCGGAAGTCTATCGCCTCCGAGCCGGATGCCAAAGGCGGCGCCGAACGAAATAGCAGCTGATTCGCGAGCGCTATGACGGGAATGGCGTCGCCCGTTCACTCCCTGAAGCGAATCGAGGTCGGTATCGCGTATCGGGCCAGGAGGGTCGCTTTCCGCGAATTGTCCGGTCGTCTTAAGCCCCAAGTCCCCCTCAAGGTCCTGGCGAGTGCCCAGCGTCGGCAAATGGCTGGCGCCGCGCCAGCGCTTGGCGAAGCATATCAAGCTCCGACGCCAAGCGACCCACAATTTTTCGCGCGAACGTCGCCTCGGCGGAGCCGTCGGCTGATGGAATTCCGGCGCGCAGTTTCGTGATCGCCGGATCCGGGCTGTAAGGTTCGGCAAGGGCGGGCACAAAAATCCTCCGGAAGGCTTCAAGCGGCAGGCGCGCGCTTGCGAGACACGGAGCAGCGTTCATGAGAGCGTTGAGGGTGCTGCTGAGCCGCTGGAGCGCAAAGGATGACTGCAACATCGCCGCCAAAATGACGGGTTCGCCTCCAATTTCGGTCAGCGCCCGCTGCAGTGATGCATGAAGATCGGTGAGGGCCAAGCCGGCGCGACGACGCGCCGCCTCCGACGCGGCAGCGTCGCCGCGCCCCTCGGCGGCGGCGAACGCCGCATCGGCATAGTCGGCCATGGCCTGCGCCGACGCGCGCAAGCGCTCCGGCAGGCCGCGCCGATCGAAGGTCGGCCACAGCAGATGCCCGGCCGCCAGCGCGATCGCGGCGCCGATCGCGGTGGCGATGAGGCGATCGAAGCCGACGGACGCGTGAAGGGAGGGGTTCAGGATGTGCTCGAAAGGGATCAGGCCTGCGGAGAGGAAAAGGATCGCCAGGCTGTAGTTGAACGGCAGCGCCGCCATCATGACAAAAAACAGCGTCATCGTCGCGAGGAACTGCAGCGGGATCGTCGGCAAGAGCGGCATGAGGGCGAGCCCGGCGAGGATGCCAATAACAGTGCCGATCGTGCGCTGCACGGCGCGCTCGAGCGTCATGCCGGCATAGGGCTTCAGCACGACCGTCACGGTCAACGGCGTCCAGTAGCCGAAGGGCTTTGGAAACAGCCAGAACACGACAACCGCCGCGGCCAGCGCCAGCGCGTAGCGCAGGGCGTGGCGCGCGACGATCGAATTCGGATTGAGATTGTCGAGAAGGGGCGACCACAGTGCGGCGAGGTCGCGTCCTGGCGTGGGCGCTGCGAAGAGCGGCGGGGGCGTGTCGTCGTCGACCGCGATCCGTAGCGCGTGCGCCAGTTCCTCCGCGGTGCGCCGCGCGAGCCCGCTGGGGTCGAAGCGCGCCGCAGCGGTTTCGCTTGCCGGCGGCTCAGCCAGCGCCGCCGCGAGGCGCCTGAGTTCAGACGGGTTTCCCTGCCTCTGCAGGCTTTGCTGCAGCGCCTCGAGTGCCTCCGCGGCGAGCGGGGGCGGCCGGAGGCCGGCCTCGCGCAAGGCTCCAGCTAGAGAGAAAAGGCGGTCGGCGATCTCGATCAGAACCACTATCTTCTGATGGAGTCGGCGCGCGCCGTCCGCCCCGCCGCGCGCCTGAGCAGCGAGACGCCGCGCGCTGGCGATGGTCGAGCGCACCTTTGTCTCGGCCGAGACCGGCCCGGCGACGATCCGCCCCGCGAGATAATGCGCGACCTCCCCGAAACAGTCGGCGGCCGCTAGCTGCTCCGGCCTCAGCCGGACGGCGGGGCGCAGTCCCAAAGTAAGGGCCAGCGTCAGCACGCCGCCCAGCGCGAACATCGCCCCGAGCCACAGAGCATTTCCTGCGGAATGATCGATTGCAGGCGCGCCCAGTTCGACGTAGGCCCAGACGACCGGCAGGCCCATGGCGGCCAGGGCGGCGCCGTAGACGCCCATCATGCCGGCGACCAGCCCGAAGACCAGCATGCCCGCGACCGCGGCGGCGAGATTTCCTCCAAACAGCACGCCGGCGGCAAGCGCGACAGCGCCGAGAAGACCGCCGCCGACAATCCGAAGGGGCTGGTTGCGGTCGCCATCGTCCACGCTGTCGCCGATAGCGATGAGGTAGGCGCCGATGCCGAGATACACGAGCCCCGGCGCGTTGAAAGCGCGGGCGAGCAGCATCGGCAAGGCGAGGCCGGCGACGGTGCGCGCGGCCAGCGCCCAGCCCAGCCGGCGCCGGTCGAAGCGCAGGAGGTCCTGCGCCAGAAGCTGAAGGCGGATTCGCCAGCCGGGCGCGAGCGGCTCCCCCGCCGCGACCTTTGCAATGCGTCCGCCGCCTCGGGCGCGCCTCACCCGGCTCGAGCCCTGGCCGCGACGACCGCCCAGACGTCCGCCGACCGCGCCGGCATCTGAAGGTCGTGGGCGCGCGGATAGTCGCGCAGCGCGTCGGCGATCGCGTTCATGACAGTTGGCGGAGCGGCGCTCGCTCCCGATTCGCCGCAGGCCTTGGCGCCGAAGATGTTGGTCGACGAGGGCATCCCGTTGTCGACCCAGTCAACGTTCGGGATGTCGGCCGCGCGATGAAGCGCATGGTTGAAGTTCGACGTCGCGAGCGGACGCTGCAGCGCCTCGGGCGTCGGCGCGATCTCGACGAGCGCCTGGCCGAGGCCGATCGCGACGCCGCCCTGGACCTGACCCCGAACGTTGGTCGCGTCGATGACCCGCCCGAAATCGTCTACGGCAGTGTAGCGGACGATCTCAACGGCGCCCGTCTCCGGATCGATCTCGACCTCGCACGCGTGACAGCCGTTGGCGCTGCTCCCGTATTGCAGCGCGGCCTCCCCCTCGCTGTCCAACAGCCTGGGATAATGCGCCACGAGCTCCACGAAACTGACTGTGCGGCGCGATCCGGCGACCGAAAAGACGCCTCGATCGAACCTAACCGCCTCGGGACGAACATTCCACGTCCCGGCAGCGAGGACCCGCGCCTTCGCGATCACGATGTCGACCGCCCGCTTGATCGCGACAGAGCTCGTCAACGTCGATTTCGAGCCTCCCGTGCCCCCGCCGACCGGCAGGGCGTCGCTGTCGCCTTCCCGGACAACGACCGCGTCGGCCGCAAAGCCAAGCTTTCCGGAGACATAGAGCGCCACGGGGCGCGCATGGTTCTGGCCGGACGACTGGGTGCCGATCGTGACGGTCGCCGTCCCGTCGGAACCGAACTTCATGGCGGCGCACTCGTGCGGAAAGCTGCCTGGCGCGATCGCGTCGGCGACCTGCAGCCCGCCGTTCGCCTCGAGGTAATTCGCGAACCCGAACCCGCGCAGGCGTCCGCGCGTCGCCGCCTCCGCGCGACGCTCTGCGAAACCGGCCCGGTCAGCGCGCTCGAGGCAAAGCCGCTGGTTGTCGAGAAACCGTCCGCCGTCGATCCGCAGCCCGGTCACAGCCGTGAACGGCGCGTTTACTGAAGCGGGCAGGTTGCGCGCGCGCAGCTCGGCAGGATCAATCTTGAGCTCGGCGGCGGCGCGATCGATGAGACGCTCAAGCACATAGGTCGCCTCCGGCCGTCCGGCGCCGCGATAGGCGTCCACCGGAACCTTGTTGGTGAAGATTCCGCGGACATTGATTTCGATCGCCTGGAAGCCATAGCCGCCGCCCTGCACCGGCGCCCCCACCCCCGTCGCGGTGATCGGCGTCAGTTGCGAGAAATAGGCGCCGAGGTCCACAGTCGGGCGCACCGAGAGCGCGAGGAAGCGGCCGTTCTCGTCGAGCGCCAGGGCGGCCTCCGTCGTATGTCCCCTTCCTTGCGTGTCGGACAGGAACGCCTCGGCGCGGGTCGAGGTCCAGCGGACCGGGCGGCCGATCATGCGCGCCGCGAGCAGCACGAGCGCATGCTCGGGATAGGCGTAGATCTTCGATCCGAAGGCGCCGCCGAGATAGGGTGAAACGACCCGAAGCTTCTTGTCTGGCAATCCGAGCGCGCGCGTCAGGACGTCCCGGACGAAATGAACGCCCTGCGGGTTCGACACCAGCGTCAGCCTGTCGGCGCGTGGGTCGTGCAGCCCGATTGCCGCGCGAGGCTCGATCGGATTGGGTATGAGGCGGGGGATCGAGAGACGGACCCGGACGGTGTGCGCCGCCCGGTCGAACAGCTTCCGGCACAAGGCGGGGTTTCCGAACAGCCAGTCGAAGGCGACGTTGTCGGGGGCGTCGGCCCAGATCGGCGCCTCGGCGGCCGCTGCGCTCGGTTCGACGAACGCAGGCAGGAGCTCGTAGTCGACCTTGACCAGCCCTGCCGCCTCGTTCGCCTGCTCCGTCGTTTCGGCGACGACGAAAGCCAGGCCGTCGCCCACGTGCCGCACGCGGTCGACCGCGAGGATCGGACGATCGGCATGCAGCGGCTTGGCGCGTCCGTAGGCCGAAGGCGGTATGACGCATGGAAGCGGCTTCGCTACGCGGGCGACGTCCTCTCCCGTCAGGATGGCGAGCACGCCCGGCGCGCCCCGCGCCGCCGAGACATCGATGGTCCGAATGCGCGCGTGGGGATGGGGCGAGCGCACGACGACGCCGGCGGCTTCGCCGTCGAAGCGAACATCGTCCACATAGATCGCGCGGCCGGTCAGCATCTTCTCGACATTTCGAGGCAGCGCCTCGAGATTCCGCGCGAAAGCGTCGCCCGGCGCCAGCTCGGCTGAGGCCGGCGCGACCGCTGGGCTGCTCGAGCCGCCCGTCTCGTCGGATGCGCTCGACGCGCCGCCGAGGGCTGGCGCGAGAATGGCGGCGCCGGCGAGGGCGATCGCTTGACGGCGGCTGAGGTCGTTGAGCATCGCGCAGGGCTCCCCTAAAGTGCCGTCGAGCTATTGCCAGCCGCCGCCAGGCAGCGGTCCGTGGTAGGGCGTGTGGCGGCAATGGCCCCAGGGCCCGCGCCAAGAGCCTGGCGGGCAGCCATTCCCGCCATAGGCGTATCGATAGGGTCCCCAATATCCGCCTGGATACGGTCCGCGGCCAAACCGATGACAGGCGCCGCCTGGTCCCCGATACCGGTCGGGGCCACATCCTTCAGCCACCCGGACGATCATCGACGACTGATCCGTGGATGGCTGAAACGGCATCCCTTCGGACGGCGAAATGGCCGCAGGGAGCGCCGCGGCCGTCAAGACGAGGGCAAGCGTCTTCAACATCGTTGGGGGCCTTTCACTTCGTTGGAGATCAAACGCTCCGGTCTGTCGGACCGTGCGCAGTTTCAAATCCCGCGGGCGGGGCTAGCGACGACCGCCGTGGAGGCCGCGGGGACGCGGTCCGCGAGATGGCCGACCGCGGCCGTGATGATGGCCCCAGAACTCAAGTCTACATTTCATGGCGCCCCTCCAGTGGGCGGTGTAGCGCGTTACTATGACGCGTGACACACCGAGGCAAGCGCTTTATGATCGCCTGCGACAATTTATCCGGAGCTTCGAGTTTGGACACGCTACGCGACGCCGAAGCATTCACCAGTCTGCGCGACAAGGTTGTCCAGCGCGTTCGCTCGGACATCGTCTCGGGCCGGGTCGCGCCGGGCGCGATGTATTCGGTTCCCTCTCTCGCTGGGCAGCTTGGAGTCTCGACGACGCCAGTGCGCGAGGCGCTCCTGGAGCTCAGCCGCGGCGGACTGGTCACGCCGCTGCGCAATCGCGGATTCCGGGTCGAGGCTGCCTCGCTTCAGGATCTGAACAATCTGTTTGCGGTGCGAACGCTGCTCGAGCGCTTCGCGGTCGTGGCGCTCGCCGAGCGGCGGCTGACCGATGGCGACGAACTGCGGACGTTCGCCGACGTCATCGCGGAGACGGTGAGCGCGAATGACGTGCTGGCCTATGTCGAAGCCGATCGCGCCTTTCACTTCGCACTGGTCGACCGCGCCGAGAACCCGCTCCTGACCAGGCTGATCATGGAGCTTCGGGACGGGATGCGGCTCTACGGCATCGATTCCGCGGTCGGTCGGCAGCGTCAGGTTGCCTCGGTGGGTGAGCATTATCAATTCATCGAACTCGCGGCGGCCGGGAAGGTCGAAGAGATCGCCGCGCTGATCGACCGCCATATCAACGAATGGAAGCCATTGTTCACGGCCGCGCTGTCCGATCGGCTGGGAAGCGCGCCGGCGCACTGAAGAGCGTTGGCCCGCGGGGAACGCGGCCAGCAGTTGTTCGTGCGCCGCGGTTCCCGAAAGCTTGCGCCGCTCAGGTGTTAGGCGGTTGCCGTCGAGAACGCTACCGAGGCGTTTGCCGGCGCCCCGCGTACGGCTCGCCGGCGGTGAGGCGCCAATCACCTTTCAACGCTCGCCCCTGGCGCAATCGACGCCTTCAGCCGAAGTCCGCTTTCTAGCCCTCTCCTTCCGTTCATTGCGGCGATCTTGAAGGCCCGCTCAGGGTCGTCCCCCAACCACGAGCTCGAACGATGATCTGTGAATCCGGTTGCCACCGCCGCCCGGGTTGAAGCCCAGGGGATGGTGGAGGGGGCGAGCGCCAAATCGATCTCGACGAGCTCCCCGACGACATCGACAGCGGCGACGACCTTGCCCTGCCCAGCCGACGCGACCTCGACCTCGGCAGCCGGCTGGTCATGCGCCTCGCCGACGAAGTCTTGAGCGACCATGCCGACGAGATCGCCCGCATCTTCTCGCGCAAAGGCGCCTACAGCCGGTTCAAGGATTTGCTCGCCGCCTCGGCGCGCTCGACACGTGGCGCGCCTACGAAGACGCCGCGACGGAAAAGGCGCTGCGCCAATGGTGCGCCGACAATGGGCTCGAGGTCGTGGGGTAGCGGGAGTCGCGGCGATTGCTGCACACCGTTCCGGTCCCCGAAGGACTCGTTCGCCGATCACGCCGCTCGAGGCAAGGTTCGCAGCACGAGCAACGCGTCGTTCGGGCAGGGAACGATCGCGTAGGTCTGTCCACGATCGTCGCTGAATTCAACAAGCGAAGCGGCGTCGTCGAGCGCTTCCACGATTGTTCCGACCTGTCCACGAACGAGCCCGTGCTCCGGAAGATCACGCAGCAAGGCGACGGCGCTCAGCACAGCGGCCGACTCATCGCCATCTTTCGTCTGAACGGCCATTACAAGACCCAACAGGTTAAGAAGCGCGGAACCTCGTCGCCGTTCCGCACGATCCACATCGTCCTTACCACAGCGCGCCGGTTTTGTCGCGTTACCGCGACGTCGACCTGCCAGCGGTCGCCCCACCCGTCGCGGGCCGACCGCACAGCTGCTTCATCGCGGGCCGCCTGGAGAAGAATGCTGCGCAACTCGGCCGCGTCGGTTTGCTCCACGCGCAGCGCATCCCGAAAGACGCGAGCCTTGTGGCGGCCGCGAGGATGATCGGGATTGAGGCAGTAGTCCGTAAGCTTGCGGAGGTCGAGTTCGGCGCGGTCGCCGTTGGGCAGACGCGCGTCTCCACAGCTGGACGTCGGCGGGCGTGTCATGAGGACTCAATACAAAATAGCGCTACACGGGCGACCGCAAACCTCAGGATCGCGCCAGGAGCCGGCCCGGCGCGAGCCAGAAGGGCGGCAGACACAAGGGGGTGGACGAGAGCGGCAGGATCGAGTCGCGGATGGCGACGCCGAGCCGGTCGCGGACGAATCGCCGTCGCGCCTCGATGCGGTCGAACGCCGCCGGATGACGGGCTTTCAGCTCCGCGCTGAGCGCGGCGTCGGCGAAGACCACGCCGTCCTCGCAATTCAGCGCCCATCCGTCCGGCAAGGGCGTCGGAATGATGTCGACCTGGAACGGCATGCCCGAGGCGATGCGCTCGGCCGAGCCGGGGCGGATCGGCGTATGGATCCATTCGTCGTGACCCGTCAGGTGGCCCGGATTGAGCGCCGAGCTTAAACCCCCGCGCGCCAGCGCCGCGCCGACCGCCTCGAACACGTCGCCGCCGGTCGCGCCGATCTCCGCCGTCTCGTACCAGGCGATCAGCGCCTCGAAATAGACGGCCGGCGTCTTCAGGAACGCCTCGTCCTCCTCGGCGATGAGGCCGGCGCGGGCCGAAAGGCCGCCCCAAAAGCCGATGGCCGTCGCCGCGCCGTCGCCGCGCCCGAGGATCCGGCCGCCCGGCGAGCGCAGGCCGATCACCGGATGGCGCGCATCCCCGGTCGCGTACATCACATGGGCGGTGAGCACTTCGCCGGCATAGCCCATGCGTTCGGTCGCCGCCATTTCGCTGACGCCGAGCCGCGTTCCGGCGACGATGCGCCAGACGGCGGCGGAGGCGCGCGCGGCCCCCCGTTCATGCAGCGCGATCTGGTCGGCGTCGATCGTCGCGCGCAATCCCGCCGTCGGGTGCATGAGGACCGGGGTCGCGTCCTTCAGCGCCTCCGGCGCCCCGGCGATGTCGCCGAGCAGGGGGACGAGATAATGGGGGACGAAGAACCCCGGTCCGGGCCTCTCCCACTCCGGCGCCTCGAGGTATTTCCACCCCACGACGCCGATCGTCTGCCCGTTTTTCAGCCCGGCGTCCCGCAGCACGGCTGCAAGGCTCGGGCTTCGCGAGCGGTCCTGGCCCATGAGGCTGAAGCTCTGCGCCAGCGCCACATCGAGCCCCGGGAGACCGGCTTCCGGGGCGTATCCGAGGCCCTCGTTGCCGACGACGAGGCAGCGTCGCCCGCCGGGACCGAGCAGGAGCAGCGCCTCCTCGAAGCGCGGCTCGAAGCCCGACAGGAAGGCCATGTTGGCGTGATGCTCGCGGTCGGCATAGACGACGAGCCAATCCGATCCGGCTCTCGCATAGGCCTCGTCGCAGCGCGCCGCGTAGGTTGTCGCGGGGATCCGCGGCGGATCGACAGGGACGCCGAAATCGGGAACGACGATGTCACTGAGCGCTATTGGCATGAAAGTTCCCCCCGGGCGCCGGCTCAGCCGTTTTGTTCGGTCGCCAAAAGCTCGGCGCGACAGGCCTTTTCCAATGGCTCTAGATCGTCATGAGCCAACTTCCAGATGATCGGCGCGGCGACGTTCTCATAGTTGTGACGCAGAATGTTGCCTATAGCCCCCACCTTTCGCCATGGGATCTCCGGGTGACGGGCCTCAACTCCGGCGTGAGATGGCGGCTCGCCTCCGAGATGATTTCGACGCCGCGTTCGACGAGCCATTGCCGTCGCCAGTCGCTCTCAAAGATTTCGAGCGTGATATCGCCAAGCGTCTCCCGAATCCGGGCGATCGCGTCAACGATGTCGGTCAACCGTGGAGCAAGCGACCGCGCCCCCATTAGAACACGCGCACGGCGGACGCTTCGATCTTCTGCCGCAGCGCTTTGTGCAGGCTGTCACGCGTCATGACATCGGCCTTACGGCCGAGGATGCTGGCCGCATAGTCTTTCACGTCGATAGGTTCAAAGAGTCCGAACTTTCCCTTCTGGTAATCGAAAAACAAATCGACGTCGGAACTGTCTCCCGCCTCGTCGCGTGCGGTCGAGCCGAACAAATAAAGCCTCTCGACGCCGAGCCGCTTCAATTCGGCCTGGTTTTCGAGCAATCGGCTTATCGCTTCTTCGCGCGTCACAACTTCGATTGTAACACATCGAACGCGTTCGTTTCCACTCGGCCCCTGGCCGCGCCAAGCGCGGGGTTGAGGCTGGGCGGACAATTTATGTTTGAGCTGGCGGCAGCCAATGGCGCTAGATCGCCGGAGTTAAGAAATTCTTAACGATCAGGCTCGGGCGCCGGACCCATGAAGCCGGTTTTCCGCTACGCCCTCTCCTCTGGGATTCCTGTCCTGTTATCGGCCTGATCAGGGAAAACGATTTCCCTGTTCCGTCTTTCCGTTCCGCACGAGCAGATCCGCTCAAGGACATGAAACGCCATGGACCTGCGCCCTGGCCCGAGGCGCGGCAGGCGCGATTTTCCAGTTAGCAGGGATTATCAGCGATTATCAGCGAAGAACAGGCGGAACGGCCCTCGCGGCCGCGAACGCGTCAGGACCGGCCCGGAGGCGAGGGATCGGAAAGATTTTCTTGCCCGTCGCTCTGCCCCTGGCGGCCCGGTTTCGTTCCTCACGCCGCCTTCTGATAGTCCTTGACGTCGGCAAAGGCGATCTTCGGCCAGCGCTCCTGCTCGTAGCGCAGGTTGAAGGCGCTGGTCGCCAGGAACACCGGCGCGCCGTCGAGGTCGGAGGCGATGGAGGAGGGATAGGCGGCGAGGAACCTGTCGAGTTCGGCCTTATCGCCAGACGACACCCAGCGGCAGACCTCGAAGCGGCTCTGCTCGAACGACACCGGCAGGCCGTATTCGGCCTCGAGGCGTTCGGTCAGCACGTCGAGCTGCAGCGCGCCGACCACGCCGACGATCGCCGCCGCGCCGTCGTGCGGCAGGAACACCTGCACGACGCCTTCTTCCGCCATCTGTTGCAGCGCCTCGCGCAGCTTCTTGGCCTTCATCGCGTCGGCGAGCTTGACCCGCCGCAGGATCTCCGGGGCGAAGCTCGGCACGCCGCGGAAGACGATCTCCTCGCCCTCGCTCAAGGTGTCGCCGATCCTCAAGAGCCCGTGGTTCGGAATGCCGACGACGTCGCCGGCGAACGCCTCCTCGGCGAGCGAACGGTCCTGGGCGAAGAAGAACTGCGGCGCGGAGAGCGTCACCGGCTTGCCGGTGCGCACCAGCTTCGCCCGCATGCCCCGCTCGAGCTTGCCCGAGCAGACGCGCATGAAGGCGATGCGGTCGCGATGGTTGGGGTCCATGTTCGCCTGGATCTTGAAGACAAAGCCGGTCATCCTGGCTTCGTCCGCCTTCACCGTGCGGCTCGCCGCGGCCTGCGCGCGGGGCGAGGGGGCGAATTCGGCCATCGCGTCGATCAGATCCCTGACGCCGAAATCCTTGAGCGCGCTGCCGAACAGGACCGGCGTCAGATGGCCCTCGAGGAAGGACGGCCTGTCAAAGCTCTTGAGGCCGCCGATGGCGAGATCGAGCTCGTCGATCGCCTCGGCGCGCTCGTGCTCGGGGAGGAGGTCTGCGACCCGCGGATCGTCTGGGCCGGCGACAGCGATCGCCTCGGCGTCCTTGCCCAGCGGAGTGAGCAACTTGCGGCGGATGTCGTAAGCGCCGGCGAGCGATCGGCCGCGGCCGATCGTCCAATTGAGAGGCGCGGTATCGAGCGCCAGCGTCTTCTCGATCTCGTCCAGAAGGTCGAACGGGTCGCGCGTCTCGCGGTCCATCTTGTTGATGAAGGTGACGATCGGAATGTCGCGAAGCCGGCAGACCTCGAAGAGCTTGCGCGTGCGCGCTTCGATGCCCTTGGCGGCGTCGATCACCATCACCGCCGAATCGACGGCGGTCAGCGTGCGGTAAGTGTCCTCGGAAAAGTCCTCGTGGCCCGGCGTGTCGAGCAGGTTGAAGACGCAACCGCCATATTCGAAGGTCATGACCGAGGTGACGACCGAAATGCCGCGCTCGCGCTCGATGCCCATCCAGTCCGAGCGGGTCTTGCGCCGGTTCGCCTTGGCGCGCACCTCGCCCGCGAGCTGGATGGCGCCGCCGAACAGGAGGATCTTTTCGGTCAGCGTCGTTTTGCCCGCGTCCGGGTGCGAGATGATGGCGAAGGTGCGCCGGCGCGCGACAGGGTTGGTCTCGGACATGGGGTTCGGGTTTTCGGGGAGAAAAGCGACGCTTATCTAGTGCGCTGGACCGACAAGGGGAAGGGCTGGCGCCTCGGGGCGCAGAGCCCATGCCCTGACGGCATTCGGGCATCTGCAAAATCTCGTTTCGCTCGGAGCGAATCGGACGTCATGGTCGCCGCCTTCCGCCCCCATCCGCCGCTTTTGAGGAAATCTCCGCCAATGCTCGACCGTCCGAACACCCGCGAGGGCTGGATCGCCCGCGCCGCTTCCCTCGCCATCGAAGGCCGCGCCTTCATCAGCGGCGCCTACGTCGACGCGCTCGACGGCGGAACCTTCGCCAAAGTCTCGCCGATCGACGGCAAGGTCTTCGCCCATGTCGCCGACTGCGGCGAGGCCGACATCGACCGCGCGGTCAAATCGGCGCGCGCGGCGTTCGAGAGCGGCGCCTGGCGCGACGCCGACCCGCAGCGGAAGAAGAAGGTCCTCTTGCGCTTCGCCGAGCTCATCCGCGAGCATGCCGAGGAGATCGCTCTTCTCGAGACGCTCGACGTCGGCAAGGTGATCGGCAATTCGCTCGCCGTCGACGTCCCGTTCTGCGCCAGCTGCATCCAGTACTACGCCGAATACGCCGACAAGCTGTTCGACGAGATCGCGCCGCTTGGGCCGCAGGACCTGGCGCTCGTGCGCAAGGAGCCGCTCGGCGTCGTCGGCGCGATCGTGCCGTGGAACTACCCGCTGATCATCGCCGCGTGGAAGCTCGGGCCGGCGCTGCTCGCCGGCAACTCCGTCATCCTGAAGCCGGCCGAGCAGTCGCCGCTCGCCTCGCTCGTCCTCGGGCGCCTCGGTAAGGAGGCCGGGCTTCCCGACGGCGTGCTCAATGTGGTGCCAGGCATGGGCGAGAAAGCCGGCAAGCCTCTGGCGCTGCATCCCGACGTCGACATGATCGCCTTCACCGGCTCGACCGAGGTCGGCAAGCTGATGCTGGTCTATGCGGGCCAGAGCAACATGAAGCGGGTCGCGCTCGAATGCGGCGGCAAGTCGCCCCATGTCGTGATGCCCGACGCTGACCTCGACGCCGCGGCGGAGGCGATCGCCTGGGGCATCTACTACAACCAGGGTGAGACCTGCCACGCCGGCTCGCGCGTGCTGGCGCATGCTTCGATCCGCGAAGCGCTGGTCAGAAAGATCGGCGAGGTGCAGCAGGCGCAGATTCCGCTCGGCCATCCGTTCGACGCCGGCGCGCAGCTCGGCGCGATGGTGGAAGAAAAGCAGATGCAGCGCGTGCTCGGCTACATCGAGCTCGGGGTCCAGGAGGGCGCGCGGATCGCGCA
The DNA here is from genome assembly GCA_963772555.1 of uncultured Alphaproteobacteria bacterium. Classification (GTDB taxonomy): domain Bacteria; phylum Pseudomonadota; class Alphaproteobacteria; order Rhizobiales; family Beijerinckiaceae; genus Roseiarcus. Next base: position 275,563 of record CAVYXQ010000011.1, read on the forward strand.
TGGCGGCAAGCGGGCGCTCGCCGAGACCGGCGGATTCTATGTCGAGCCGACCATTCTCGACGGCGCGAGCAACGCCATGCGCATCGCCCAGGAGGAGATCTTCGGCCCGGTCGTCGTCGTCATCCCGTTCGAGACGGAAGCCGAGGCGATTCGCCTGGCCAACGACACGATCTACGGCCTCGCCGCCGCGGTCTGGACGCGCGATATGGGCGCGGCGCACAGGCTTACCCGCGCCATCCGCGCCGGGACGGTCTGGGTCAACGCCTACGACCGCTCCTCGCTGACGACGCCGTTCGGCGGTTTCAAGCAGTCGGGCTTCGGCCGCGACCGCTCGCCGCACGCAATCGACAAATACATGGACTTCAAGACGATCTGGACCCACTATCGGTAGAGATCCACGCGGGGTTGATCGGACGGCCGCGGGAGACGCAACGAGCGATGGACGAGCGAAGCTGGGAAGGCCTTCTTAAGTCCGCGCTCGCCATCCTCGACGATCTTCGACAGACCGGCGGGGACGCGCCGGAGGTGGTCCTTGGCGGCGGTACGGCTCTGATGATGCGACTGCACCATCGTCTGAGCCGCGACATCGACCTCTTCCTGCACGATGTACAGTGGCTGGCTCGACTGACGCCGCGACTCAATGACGCCGTGGCGGCGATGGTGCGCGATTATTCGGAGCAGGCCAATTCGCTGAAGCTTGTCCTGGCCGACGGCGACATCGACTTTGTCGTCGCCGGAAGCGTCACCGGCGCCGCGCCGCGCGAGACCCTCGAGGTCGCGGGACGCAAGGTCGTCCTCGAAACGACCGAGGAAATCCTGGCGAAGAAGCTCTTCTTTCGCGCCGCCCTGATCAAACCGCGCGACGCCTTTGATCTCGTCGCGGCGTCTCTGAGTGTTCCCGTCGCGGCCAAGAGAGCCGTACGGGCCTCGGCGCCCCGCCGCGATGCGCAACTCAATCGGCTCCACGCGCTCGGCCGCCTGTCCCCGGATCAATTGTCCGAGGACGTCGTCCCGATCGGCGATTTCGCCAAGATCATTCCGACAATGATCGGTTCGGCGATCGCGCTGATCGAGGAAGCGGACAAAGCGATCGAGCGACCCGAATGACCGGCGGCAACCAGCGCTTCGATCCGGCCGCGACCGCCGCGTCGGCGATCGAGAACGCGAGCGGGATCTCCGTCGGCCGCGAAGAGCTCAAGCGAATGCTGGAAACCGGCTCCGGCGCGCCGGCGCGTCTGCGCGCTTTGTTCGGCGACGTCGACTTGCATACCCTGTGCCGTCTCGCCGCGCTCTTCGCCATCGACGACCGGACGCTGGCGCGGTCATACGCCCTCGCCCGCCGCACTGTCGCGGCGGCGAACGCGGAACTCGACGAATTCGCGGCGCAGTTCGATCTCTGACCGGCGCGAATCGGCGCTGTCGAACGCTCCGTCTTGCGCCTGACTGCGTCGAAAGCGAGCATCGCGTCGATCGACCTCGCGCGGGCTCGGTGTTCCCGTACGAAAGCCGGTCGAACGGAACCTCGAGCGATGCGAGTTCATGATGACTTTAGCGGTGGAAGGCCGATTCCTCGCGCCGGATCGTATTGTCTTAGCCGGCCGGCATGCGCTATGAAAATATATTCGACTGCGCGCGAGGACACGCATGACATGGCCTGCCGCGGCGCGGGGAGGACCGATGGATCGCAAGTGGTTGCCGCTGAATGCGCTCCGGGCGTTCGAAGCGGCCGGGCAGCATCTCAGCTTCACTGCCGCCGCCAACAGCCTGACGGTAGCGCAGAGCGCGGTTAGCCGTCACGTGATCGTACTCGAGAATTTCCTCGGCGTGGCCCTCTTCGAGCGCCGCCCGCAGCAGCTCGTGCTGACAGAAGCCGGCCGGCACATTCTTCCGGTCGTGTCGAAGTCCTTCGACCGCATCGATCAGGCGCTCGGCGAGGTCATCAAGGAAAAGGGCCGGCCGAAGCGGGTACTCAAGGTCGCGCTGCCGACCTCCTTCGCCCATCGGCTGGCGATCCCGATCCTGCGCGACTTCCGTGCCGAGAATTCCGGCATTTCCCTCGAAATCGTCTCCAAGCCGACGACCGGCCCGGAGGTCGACGGCGACATCGACATCGCCATCGTTTATTCCGAGCCGCGCGTCACCGATGCGATCCATGATCTTCTCTGGATGGTGCGATCGACGCTGCTCTGCAGCCCGAACCTGCTCGAATCGATGGACGCGAGCGATCCCGCCAAGCTCATCGCCGCGAGCGATCTCCTTCATCTCAAGATCGAGGGACGGCCTCGCCATTTCTTCTGGGAAATGTTCGTCCGCTCGATCGGCCGACCGGACCTCGCGGTCGACCGCGGCCTTGTCTTCGACACGCAACAGCTCGCAGCGCAATACGCGATGAGCGGCGACGGACTCGCCCTGCTCGACCCGCTGCTTTTCCATGAAGAGATCAAGGCCGGCAGACTCGTTCGTCCGTTCGACCTCTGGCTCGACGAGGGCTACGGCTATTATCTGACGACCCATCCCGAGGACCTCAGCAACGAGGCGGTCGCCCTTTTCCGCTCCTGGCTCATCGCGCGCTTTTCCGCCGGTCCGAGCGGCAAGGCGGCCGAGGACGCGCCGGCGCCGGAGGCCCCGAAGCTCCGTGCGGCGAAATAGCTTTTTCGCAGCCCGTGCAAATTGGCATGTCGCGATGCCAATTTGGCGCGAGGCCGGGGAACGCCGCGCGGGCTAGCTTGACCGGCAACAGAACCTGTAAGGGGCGCCATGTCCGCTGACCAAGAGCCGCATGACGCCGGCCGACGACGCCGGCGCGGCGCCGAGCGCGTCGGCCCGGCTGAGAAATCACCGCCGCCGGCGCAGCCATCTTCGTCGTTCCCGCCCCTCGAACTGGTTTCGAAGGACGAACTCGAATCGATCCACCAGGCGGCGCTCACGGTCCTGAAGGAGATCGGGATCGACTTCCTGCACGATGGCGCGCGCGCCATGCTGAAGGACGCCGGGGCCGATGTCGATCCCGCCTCGCAGCGGGTTCGCTTCGATCCGGCCGTCGTCGAGGCCCGGATCGGGCTCGCGCCGAAGCAATTCACCCTGCACGCGCGCAACCCCGCGCGCAATCTGACCGTCGGCGGCCGTCACGTCGCCTTCGGTTCCGTCGCGAGCGCCCCCAACGCCTTCGATCGCGCCGGCGGGCGACGGCCGGGCAACCAGCGCGACTATCGGAACTTCCTTCGGCTCGGGCAGTCGCTCGATTTTATTCATTTCTGGGGCGGCTATCCGGTCGAGCCGGTCGACATCCACGCGTCCGTCCGCCATCTCGACGCGCTTTTCGACATGCTGACGCTGTCCGATAAGCCCATCCACGCCTACAGCCTCGGGCTCGAGCGCAATCTCGACGCGATCGAGATGGTCAAGATCGCTCGCGGTGTCGACGATGCGACGCTCGAGCGCGAACCCTCGCTCTTCACCGTCATCAATTCGTCCTCGCCGCTCAGAACTCGATACGCCGATGCTCGAAGGCGTGATCCAGATGGCGCGGCGAAACCAGGTCGTCGTCTTGACCCCGTTCACGCTGGCGGGCGCGATGGCGCCGGTCACCCTGGCCGGCGCGCTCGTTCAGCAGCACGCCGAGGCGTTGGCCGGACTCGTCATGACGCAGGTCGTGCGCTCCGGCGCCCCATTCGTCTACGGCGGCTTCACCTCGAACGTCGACATGAAATCGGGCGCGCCGGCCTTTGGCACGCCCGAATACCTCAAGACCGCGATCGTCGGCGGCCAGCTCGCGCGCCGGCTCGGCCTTCCCTACCGCTCGTCGAACACCAACGCCGCCAATTCGCTGGATGCACAGGCGGCGTATGAAAGCGTGTTCTCGCTGTGGGGCGCGATCATGGGCGGCGTAAATTTTCTCATGCACGGCGCCGGCTGGATGGAAGGCGGCCTGCAGGCTTCGTTCGAGAAGATGGCGCTCGACGCCGACCTCCTGGCCATGATCGCGGAATTCCTGCGGCCGATGCGGGTCGAGGATGGGGAGCTCGCACTGGAGGCGATGCGCGAAGTCGGCCCCGGCGGCCATTTCTTCGGCGCCGAGCACACCCAGTCGCGTTATCGCACTGCGTTTTTCTCGCCGGCGATTTCCGACTGGCGCAACTACGAAACCTGGCGCGAGGCCGGATCGCCGACCGCGGCGGATGCGGCCGAGCGCATCGTCGCCCGGCGTCTGCGCGACTATGCCCCGCCGCCGTTCGAACCGGAGCGGCTGGAGGCGCTCGAGGCCTTCGTCGCCCGCCGCAAGGCGGAAGGCGGCGCCCCGACCGACTTCTGAAGCGGTCAATGGCTGGTTCGTTCGGCGTGCACGCGGCTGTCGCCGCGGTCTTCTTCGCCTTAGGCGTCGGAATCGGCTTGTGGGGCGGCGCCTCCGGCGCGGTTCTCACCCGCGCCGGCGTCGATCCGGCCGCCTTCGGCGTCATCCTTACCGTGTATACGGCTGCCTACCTGATCGCCATGTCGGCCGGCGGGGCGCTGGGGCAGCGCTTCGGCGCGCGAAAAGTCCTGGTCCTCAGCGCGCTCGCTTTCGGCGCGGCCCTATGCGCGCTCTTGAACGCGACGACGGCCCCTGTCGTCGCAGCGACGCTGATTGCGTCGGGATTCGTCGGTGGCGTCGTCGACGTGACGATGAACGCCGAGGGCGCGCGGATCGAACGGCGGCTCGGCAGGCCGATCCTCGCCCGCCTGCACGCCTGCGCCTCGGCCGGCATGGCGATCGGCGCCATTGCCGGCAGCCTCATCGTCGCGAGCGCCGCGCCATGGGCCGCCGGTGTCATCGCGGCGATCGGACTCGCCGCCGCGGGTTTCGCCTACGAGCGCGCCTCGCGTAACGATGAGCCGGCGGCGACCCCCGTTGCGGCGTCGCAGCGGGGCCTCTCCTTCGCCCCCGCTCTTATCGGGCTCGGAATCGTCATCGGCGTCTCGATCGCGGCGGAGACCGCGGCGTTGCTGTGGTCGGCGCTGCTCCTGCGGGCCGAAGCGCCGAAGCTGGCCGCGGTCGCCGGCCTCGGCGCGGGCTTCTTCTCCGCCTGCCAGGCGACGCTTCGGTTCAACGCCGATTTCATCCGCCTCCGGTTGGGCGACCGGCGCATCATCGTTGTGTCCTTCGCGGTCGCCGCCGCCGGGTTCGCCGCCGTGGCCGCCGGGGGCGGCTTTGCCGCGAGCGTCGCCGGCTTCGCCCTGATCGGCGTCGGCACCGGCGCAATTGTGCCTTGCAGCTTCGCGCTTGCCGCCGGACAGGCGGGCGCGCAGCCGGCAGTCGGCCTTTCCTCGGCGTCGCTGTTCAGCGCCTTGACGCGCCTGCCCGCCCCCCTGGCGACTGGAGCCATCGCCCAAAGCTTTTCCTTGCCCGTCGCCTTCGCCGGCTTCGCGTTGGCGCTCGCGGCGGCCTGCGCCGGCATGGCGGCCTTCTCCCCGGCTCCTCGCGATGCGCCCGCCGCGACGACCAAGGCGTAGAGACCGTAGGTTGCCTTGACCCCGCCGTCAGCCTAAAGACGCGGCGCAGTCGGCGCGTGCGGGGACGCATTTGACCATCATCCAGCCGGTCATCATGTGCGGCGGCTCAGGCACCCGGATCTGGCCGGAATCGCGAGAAAGCCTGCCGAAGCAGTTCATTCCGCTCATCGGCGACCAATCGACCTTCCAGTCGATCGTCAGCCTCGTGGGCGATCCCGAAATTTTCGAACGCCCGGTGGTGATCACCAATTTCGAGTATCGATTCCGGGTGGCCGAGCAATTGAAGGAAATCGGCGCCGAAGCGACGATCCTGCTTGAGCCGGAAAAGCGCGACAGCGCGGCGGCGGTTGGCGCCGCGGCCGCCTGGGTCGCGCTGCGCGATCCCCAAGCCGTCGTCGCCGTGCTGGCCGCGGACCACGTGTTCAAGGACGGGAAGAGGTTCGCCGCCCTCTGCGCGCAAGCCGGCGTCGCCGCTGAGGCGGGAGAGATCGTCACTTTCGGCGTCACCCCGGATCATCCGGCAACCGCCTACGGCTATATCCATCCGGGGAAACCGCTGGCGGTCGATCCGCAGGTGCGGCAAGTCGAAAGGTTCGTTGAGAAACCGGACAAGGATCGGGCCCGCTCGTTCATCGAACAGGGCTTTCTGTGGAACTCGGGCAACTTCGTTTTCCGGGCCGACGTCATGCTCGAGGAACTGGCGCGCTTCGAACCCGAGATTGCCGCGGCGACGAGCAAAGCCGTCGTCCTTGCGAAGAAGGACCTCGGCTTCATCGTTCTCGACCCCGAGTTCTTCGGCAAGGCGCCCATGACGTCGATCGACTATGCGGTGATGGAGCGGACCCAGCGTGCCGCGGTGTTGGCGGCCGACGTCGGCTGGTCCGATGTCGGCCAATGGTCGACGGTCTGGCGGCTGAGCCCGAAGGACGCCGATGGCAACAGCCTGCGCGGACGGGCGGTGGCGATCGATTCGTCCAATGTCCTCGTGCGGTCGGACGAGCATCTCGCTGCGGTCATCGGCCTCGACCACGTCATCGTCGTGGCCACCGGGGATGCGGTTCTGGTCGCCGACCAGTCGCAGACGGAGAAGGTGAAGCAGCTGGTCGAACGGCTCAAGGCCGAGGCGCATCCGGAGGCCACCCAGCATCGGCGGATGTACCGGCCGTGGGGCTATTACCAGAGCGTCGACCAGGGGGAGCGCTACCAGGTCAAGCGCATCGTCGTGCGGCCCGGCGGACAGCTTTCGCTGCAGAAGCATTATCACCGCGCCGAACATTGGATCGTGGTGCGCGGCGCCGCTGAAGTGACCCTGGAGGGCGGCGCCCATCTCGTGCACGAGAACGAGTTGATCTACCTGCCGATTGGCTCCGAGCACCGGCTCGCCAATCCGGGCAAGATCGATCTCGAGCTGATCGAGGTGCAGACCGGGAGCTATCTCGGCGAGGATGACATCGTTCGCATCGAGGATGTCTACAACCGGAAATGATGTCTGGCGGCGCCCCTGAGGGCGCCGCCGCCAGACTGCAATCAAGCCTTAGTTCTGTTCCCGCGACGCGAGTTGGGCGATCTCGTGAATGTCCGCACGGTCGATGCCGATATCGTGCAGCTCACGATCCGAATAACTGGAAAGTTCGTTAACGACGTTCCAGTAGGTCCGACGCGCGCGCAAGATGCGCATTAGTGAATTCAACATTATGGCGGTCTCCTTTCCTGACCGCCCTCCTTGACGAAGGTCCCTCAACTTCAGGGGTCGTCGCTGGCTCCCGCTCCTAGACCGCCCCCAATTAGATTGCTGCAGCGCAAAAGTCAATGGTGCAATGCAAAAATTAAGTGAATTTTGCATGGCTTAAGCGTCTCAGATCGGCGCGCTGATCGAAATATGATTGATTTCGCGGAGAAATGGTTGAATTTGCGCGAGCCGCGGTGCGTGATATGCCGAAACTGCATATCAGCCTCCGTGAGGGCCATCTCATGCGCTTCCGGGGCATTTGACGGGCGTTGACAGTCGCCGGCCGATTGCTTAGGAGCCCGACCACAGGCGCGCTCTCGGTAAAGGAGGGCGCGCTCGTCGTTTGACGCACCCGCGGCTAAGCCTTGCTCGGCGACAGCCTGTCAGCGCCAGTCTGAGGCGCAAAGGAGGGCGCGTTCCTCGTTGAACCCATTGCTCGAAGGAAGAGGAACCGCGATGACGAAGCGCGCAGAAGCCAAGTACAAGATCGATCGCCGCATGGGCGAGAACATTTGGGGCGCCCCCGCAGCCCCTTCAACAAGCGAGAGTACGGGCCGGGGCAGCACGGCCAGCGCCGCAAGGGCAAGGCCACCGACTTCGGCACCCAGCTCAAGGCCAAGCAGAAGCTCAAGGGCTATTACGGCAACATTTCCGAGCGTCAATTCCACAAATATTATGTCGAGGCGCTCCGCCTGCGGGGCGATTCGAGCGCCCACCTCATCGGCCTGCTCGAGCGCCGGCTGGACGCCGTCGTCTACCGCGCCAAATTCGTGCCGACCGTGTTCGCGGCGCGCCAGTTCGTCAATCACGGCCATATCAAGGTCAATGGCCGGCGGGTGAACATTTCTTCCTACCAGGTGAAGGTCGGGGACCTCATCGAGATCAAGGAGGCCTCAAAGCAACTCGCCCTGGTGATGGAAGCCGCCGCGCTCGCTGAGCGCGACGTTCCCGACTACCTCGAGGTCGACCATGGCAAGGGGACGGCCAAGCTCACCCGCGTGCCGGGCGCCACCGAAGTTCCCTATCCGACCCATATGGAACCGAACCTCGTCATCGAATTTTATTCGCGCTGACGCAAGGCGATTCATCGGCGAGGGGCCGCGTCTCGCCCGAGCGGCCGTCCTGATGTTTTTTTGAGCTTAAGGGCGCCGGCGCGCGTTTCGGCCTTCCCGTTTCCGGATAACCACGGGGCAGGGCCATCGAGGCGCGCCTGGAAAATCAAAAGCCCATGTCCTCCTCGTCCCCGCCCGCCATGGGTCTCGGCGTCGGCCTTTACCTGGCGGGCGTGCTCATGTTCGCGCTCAACGACGCGCTCGGGAAATGGCTGGTCGCCGACTATGCGGTCGGGCAATTGCTGGTGCTGCGCCTCGCCGGCGCGGCTTTGGTGCTCGGTCCCATGGTGGTTGCGCTGCGGCCGGCGCTGATTGCCGTCAGCAACATCCCCCTGCAGCTCCTGCGGGTGCTCTGCATCACCGGCGACACCTATTCGTTCTACTGGGCGACGCGCTCAATGCCGCTCGCCGACGTGATGACGTTCTATATGGCCGCGCCGCTCATCGTCACGGCGCTTTCGGTCCCGCTGCTCGGCGAGAAGGTCGAACGCTTCCGCTGGATGGCCGTCGTTATCGGGTTTGCCGGCGTCGTCATCGCGCTCAGGCCCACCCCGCAGCTGTTTTCGTCGGCCTCGCCGGTCGCCCTCTTCGGCGCGACCATGTTCGCTCTCGGCCAGACGCTGACCCGCAAGCTGCGCGGCGCCCACTGGCTGCAGCTGACGGTCTGGCAATTCGTTGGCGGCGGGCTTGTCGGCGCGACCACTGTCTCCGCAGCCTGGACCAGCCCGAGCGCCTTCGACTTCGGCCTGATGGCGCTCGTCGGCATCGTCTCCATGACCTGCTACATCTTCATCACCCGGGCGCTCTCGCTGGCCCGCGCGGCCGTCCTGGCGCCGCTGCAATATTCCGCCATCCTCTGGGCGACGCTGATCGGCTGGCTCGTCTGGCGCGACGTCCCGACGCTGGCGATCATCGTCGGCAACGGCGTCATCGTCGGCGGCGGGCTCTTCCTCCTGAAGCAGGGAAGGACGAAGACGGCCGCGTAACGGCCGCCGGGCGGCTGGCGGACGTCGCCCAGGCCCGCCCGCTCCAATTTTCCACGATGAGAACGCCCGAAAAGCCGACTTGACAGACGTTCTTGGTTCACGCGAACGTTACATTTGTAGATGCGGGGCCCCCGACCCGGCCCGATCCCTCATGCCGGTGTCCAATTGGAGCGCCCGACAGCCGGATGAACGAACCCGCGGCCGATCCCTCGCAACCCTATCGCGGTCTGATCGCCGGCTACACCGACGCGATCCGCGCCAGCGATTTCAAGGCGAACATCGCCATTCTGTTCGTCGCCTTCATGATGGGTCCGATTCTGGGGAATTACACAAGGTTCCCGAGCTACCTGCCCATTCCAATCGTGCTGCTGCCCTTCCTGATCGTCTACCTGTGTCTGTTCCTCGTCCTCATCCCCCGTTATCCGCGCCGCGGCAGCAAGCACTTTCTCGTCTCGCGCACGGCGAGCGCTGCGGATTTCGCCAATGTCGGGCAGACGGAGGACGAAATCGACCAGCTGAAGTTGCGCTGCGCGGTATTGTCCGAACTTCTCTGGTGGAAGACCTTCTACATCAACATAAGCTTCTTTCTGTCGATGGTTTGCATTGTCCTGACGGTTTTAATCCTCATTTTCGTGTGGCGGACCTGATGCGTCGCGACGCGCTCGCGGGTCGGGGCGTCTGATGGCCAAGGACAGAAACGCGCAGCTGCGCAATCTCATCGCCGGCTACGGCGATTTCGATCCGGCTGAGCGACATCAAGGCCAACATCGCGGTTTTGTTCGTCGCCATCATGATGGGAACGGTTCTGCAGTTTCGCGGCTCCTACCCGTGGTACCTGAACCTGCCGGTCCTCCTGGCGCCGTTCATGATCATCTTCGTCAACTTGCTTATTTCCGTCTTTCCCCGATTCCCGCGCGTCGGGCGGGAGCGCTTTCCGATCCGGCGGAAGATCCAGCCAGAGGACTTCGCTTTCGTCGCCGACTCCGATCGCGACGACGAGACGCTTCCGGAACGGTGCGCGCTCTTCTCCCGCATTCTGTGGTGGAAGACGGTCACGCTGCAGACGGCCTATGTGACGGCGATGATCGCGCTTGCGCTTGCGGCCGTTCTGCTCTTCGTCGGCCACTCCTGACGCTTTGCGAGGCTTGGCTCAGCTTTGCTGAGGCGCGCTCTCCCGGTCGAAGCGCGTTTCGACTTCCGCCACGATGGCGCCCAGCATCGCGTTGATCTTGAAATCCTTCGGCGTGTAGACGGCCGCTGCTCCGGCCGCGCGAAGCCGTTCGGCGTCGGCCGGCGGGATGATGCCGCCGACGACGAGCGGCACGCGTTCGAGGCCGGCGGCGCGCATGTTCGCCAGCACCTCTTCGGTGAGCGCGAGGTGGGAGCCCGACAGGATCGACAGGCCGATGCAGTGGACCCCCGACCGGGCGCGCTCGACGATCTCCGCCGGGGTGAGGCGGATCCCGTCGTAGACGACGTCCATTCCTGCGTCCGTCGCCCTTGTGGCGATCTGCTCGGCTCCATTGGAATGGCCATCGAGGCCCGGCTTGCCGATCAGGAGCTTGATCCGGCGGCCGAGTTTCAGCGACACCCGCTCGACCTCGCCTCTGAGCGCGTCGAGTTCCGCCGCCTCTTGCCTCGCTCGGGGCGAAACGCCGGTCGGGGCGCGGAACTCGCCGAACTCGGCGCGCAGCGCATTGCCCCATTCGCCCGTGGTCGCTCCGGCTTTGGCGGCGACGATCGAGGCGGGCATGACATTGGCGCCGCCGGCCGCAGCCGCCCTGAGCGAACGGAGCGCCTCGCGCACCTTCGCCTCGTCGCGTTGGCCGCGCCAGGCGTTCAACTTCTCGATCTGCTCGGCCTCGGCTTCCGCCGACGGAACTAGAATCGAATCCTCTCCCGCCGTCAGAGGCGAAGGCTCGGAGTTGGTGAAAGCGTTGACGCCGACGACGATCTGCTCGCCGCGCTCGATCGCCTCGAGGCGACGCATGTTCGATTCGACCAGTTTCGCCTTCAGAATCCCGGATTCGATCGCCCGGACCGCTCCGCCCATCGCGTCGATCGAGGCGATCTCCCCGAGCGCCTCGCGTTTCAGTTTCGCCACCAGCGCCGCGATTTCCTGGCTGCCGTCGAAAATGTCGCCGAATTCCAGGAGATCCGTCTCGTAGGCCATGATCTGCTGCAACCGGAGCGACCATTGCTGGTCGAACGGTCGGGGCAGGCCCAGCGCCTCGTTCCACGCCGGCAGCTGGACGGCGCGCGCCCGGGCGTTGTGCGACAAGACCACGGAGAGCATTTCGATCAGGATGCGATAGGCGTTGTTTTCCGGCTGCTGCTCGGTCAGCCCGAGCGAATTGACCTGCACGCCGTAACGGAAGCGCCGCTTGAGCGGATCCTTGACGCCGTAGCGGTCGCGGGTGATCTCGTCCCAGAGTTCGACGAAGGCCCGCATCTTCGCCAGTTCGGTGACGAATCGCATGCCCGCGTTGACGAAGAAGGACATGCGCCCGACCGCCTCGGCGAAACCGGCCTCGTCCACCTCGCCTGACAGGCGCACCCGGTCGAGCACCGCGATGGCGGTCGCCAGCGCGTAACTCATTTCCTGCACCGGCGTCGCCCCGGCTTCCTGCAGATGGTAGGAGCAGACGTTCATCGGATTCCACTTCGGCGTCTCGCGGGCGCAAAAGAGGATCAGGTCCCTGGTCAGGCGAAGGGACGCGTCCGGCGGAAAGACATAGGCGCCGCGCGCCAGATATTCCTTGATGATGTCGTTTTGCGTGGTGCCCTGGAGCTCGGTCCGCGCGGCGCCCTGTTCGTCGGCGGCTGCGATGTAGAGGGCCATCAGCCAGGGCGCGGTGGCGTTGATGGTCATCGAAGTGTTCATCGAGGCGAGGGGAATGTCCTCGAACAACGCCCGCATGTCGCCGAGGTGCGAAATCGCCACCCCGACTTTGCCCACTTCGCCGCGCGCCAGGGGATGGTCGCTGTCGAAGCCGGTCTGGGTCGGCAGGTCGAAGGCGATCGAAAGGCCGGTCTGTCCCTTGGCCAGATTCTGCCGATAGAGCTGGTTCGAACTCGCGCGCGGTCGAATGCCCGGCGTAGGTGCGAAAGATCCAGGGCTTGTCCCGCGGCGCCGCCGGCGCCGGCTCGTTCGCTTCCGCCATCGCTTTCCTTCCGCTACTGCAGCGCGACGAATTTGTGCACAGCACAATCGCAGAAAAGGCGGCGCGGCGCCAGCCGGTCAAGCGGGAGCCCAGTGATCTTCGGCCCGGTGTGGTTCCCTTGTAATTGAGCTCGGATCTGATACACGCCGTTGCAATCGATTACATCCAGCCAAGCAAATATCTTCAAGCAAGTATCTTCAAGGAAGGGAGGCGACTAAATGCGCGTTTCTCCGCCGCTCATTGGGTTGGCCGTCGACGACATGAGCTGACGGGCCACATAAACAGACAACGGTCCACGGGAAAGCCCTCAGGCTCAAGTTGTTCCCCGCGTCGCGGACCGACAGCGCAACCATGGGATCCTGACGACATGGCGCTCACCCATCCCCTCGGCATGCAAATTTACAGCGGCCGCAAGTTTCCGCCGGTCGAGGCGCAACTTGCGACGATCGCTCGTTACGGATTCACCAATGTCGAGACCTTCGCTCCGCTCTACGACGACGTCGAGGCGACGAAACGCTTGCTCGACGCGCATGGTTTAACCGCACGGAGCGGACACTTCAGCATCGCGATGCTCGAAGGCGAAAGCGAGCGGGCGGTCGAAATCGCGCAAAAGCTGGGCGTCGAGATCGTGGTCGCGCCATATCTGACGCCGGCCGAACGTCCAACGACGGCCGACGGCTGGAAGGCATTGGGAGCGCGGCTGGTCGGGATTAAGGATCTGCTTTCGGCCGCCCGGCTGCGCTTCGCCTGGCACAATCACGACTTCGAATTCCGCCCCCTCGCGGACGGCTCGCTGCCGATCGAGCACCTCCTGGGAGACCATCTCCTTTGGGAGGCCGATCTCGCGTGGGTCATGCGCGGCGGCGGCGATCCCCCGCTTTGGATCGAGCGCTATCGCGGCCGCATTCCGCTCGTGCATGTCAAAGATATCGCGCCGGCGGGCCAAAAGCTCAAGGAGGACGGCTGGGCCGACGTCGGGACGGGCACAGCGCCCTGGTCAGAACTCTGGCCGCAGTGCGTCGCCGCGGGTGCCGAAATGATGGTCGCCGAACATGACAACCCGAGCGATTTCGATCGTTTCGCTCGCGTCAGCGCATCGGCGATGCGCGACTATGCAAAGGGAGAGCGGTAATGGCCGCTCGGACGCCCATGCGCGTCGGACTCGTCGGCTGCGGCAATATTTCCGACATTTATCTCCATAACGCGCCGCGCTTTCGCGACATCGTCGTTACGGCCTGCGCCGATCTGAACCCGGACGCGGCGAAGCGGCAGGCGGAGCGCTACGCGCTCGACGCCCGAAGCGTCAAGGAACTGCTGAAGAGCGACGACGTCGATATCGTTCTGAATCTCACCATTCCCGAGACCCACGCCGACGTTTCGCTCGGGGCGATCGAAGCGGGCAAGCACGTCTATTCCGAGAAGCCGTTGGCAACCGTAGTCGCTGATGGCGTGGCGATTGTCGCCGCCGCCAAGGCGGCAGGCCTGCGGGTTGGCGCAGCGCCCGACACTGTGCTCGGGGCTGGCGTTCAGGAGGCGCGTGCGCTCATCGACGCCGGCGCGATCGGCAAGCCGCTGACGGGGCTCGCCGCCGTGATGTCGCACGGCATGGAGCATTGGCATCCCAATCCCGGCTTCTTCTTTCGCCCCGGCGCCGGCCCGGTGTTCGACATGGGGCCCTACTACCTCTCCGCGCTGGTCACGCTCCTCGGTCCGGTCGCCTCTGTTCAGGCGGCGGGTCAGATCGGCTTTGCGGAACGCGTCGTGACGACGCCCGCCTCTCCGGCGCACGGCCAATCGATCAAGGTGGAGACGCTCACCAACGTCCATGCTCTGCTCGATTTTGCAGCCGGCGCCCAAGTGACGCTGATGGCGAGTTGGGACGTCTGGAAGCACGGCGTTCCGCCGATCGAATTGTATGGCCAAAAGGCGTCCCTGCGCCTGCCCGACCCGAATTGGTTCGGCGGGGATCTTCTGATTGCGGGAAAAGACGAGGATTGGCGGACGATCCCCACCAGCGACAGAACCTTCGGCGCAAAGAACTGGCCGATCGCAGCGCCGAAATTTGCGAACAATCGCGGCCTCGGCCTGGCCGACGTGGCGCGCGCGATCGCCGATCAGCGACCCCACCGCGCCAACGGCGACGTCGCGTTGCACGTGCTCGCGGTCATGGCCGCGATCCTCGAGGCGGCGACCGAAGGCCGGCGCGTCGCAATCTCGTTGGCTTGCGAGCGGCCAAGTCCGCTCCCGGAAACGGACGCCGAGGATCTGTTGAAGTCGGAGACGCAGGCCACCAGCCGTTCGGGTCGAATGCGAGGGTGAAATCCGACGGGAGCGTTTCCGTTCGGGCCGGCCGATCGAAGATCCGCCGGGATCGGCGGAAGCGGTGGCTCCCCTTTTCTCCCGCTCCATGACGCCAGGGGTTCTGCGGTCAGCGCGCGCCCTCAGCGTCGATCGTTCGGCGCTCTCCGGATTGCCGATTACGACACGCCCGCCTTTACCCTTTTGCATCGGCCCCCTGACATCGCCCTTCGGCTTGCGACTGCGGCCAGCGCGGCGCGCCGGCGGTGCCACGCAAGTGGGATTGATTTTCCTCCTCTGAAGCGCGATGTTGGATTTGTGCGCCGCAATATCCGTCTCCGCCCGGGGACGACTTGCGATCGGGCGCTGAGGAAGCCCAATGACCACTCGCCCAGCCGACTGGGAGCTGTCGGCGGACGCGCCGACGAAAGACCTTTACGAAATCGGCGAGATTCCGCCGTTGGGTCACATCCCGGCGTCGATGTACGCCTGGACGGTGCGCAAGGAGCGCCACGGTCCGCCGGAGCAGTCGATGCAGGTGGAGGTCGTTCCGACTTGGCCCCTCGACAGCCACGACGTGCTCGTGTTGGTGATGGCGGCGGGGGTCAACTACAACGGCATCTGGGCGGCGCTCGGCGAGCCGGTCTCCCCGCTCGACGTGCACAAGAACCCCTATCACATCGCCGGGTCCGACGCCTCGGGCATCGTCTGGGCGGTCGGGGCGAAAGTGAAGCGCTGGAAAGTCGGCGACGAGGTCGTCGTCCACTGCAACCAGGACGACGGCGACGACGAGGAATGCAACGGCGGCGATCCGATGTTCTCCGCCTCGCAGCGCATCTGGGGCTATGAAACGCCGGACGGCTCGTTTGCCCAGTTCTGCCGGGTGCAGGACCGCCAGCTGATGGCGCGCCCGCGCCACCTGACCTGGGAGGAGAGCGCCTCCTACACGCTGACGCTCGCCACCGCCTATCGCATGCTGTTCGGCCATGAGCCGCATCGGCTGAAGCCCGGCGACAACGTCCTGGTGTGGGGCGCGTCCGGCGGCCTCGGCGTCTTCGGCGTGCAGCTCTGCGCGGCGGCGGGGGCCAACGCCATCGGCGTCATTTCCGACGAAAGCAAGCGCGAGTACGTCATGTCGCTCGGCGCCAAGGGCGTCGTCAACCGCAAGGATTTCGACTGCTGGGGGCAATTGCCCAAGGTCAATTCGCCGGAATACACCGCCTTCATGGCCGGGGCGCGCAAGTTCGGCAAGGCGATCTGGGACGTCACAGGAAGGAAGGACGTCGACACGGTGTTCGAGCATCCCGGCGAACAGACGTTTCCGGTCTCCTGCTTCGTCGTCAAACGCGGCGGCATGGTGGTGTTCTGCGCCGGCACGACCGGGTTCAATCTGACCTTCGATGCGCGCTTCGTCTGGATGCGGCAGAAGCGGATCCAGGGTTCGCACTTCGCCAATCTCAAGCAGGCTTCGGCGGCCAACAAATTCGTGATCGAGCGGCGGATCGATCCCTGCATGTCGGATGTCTTCCCCTGGTCGCAGATCCCCCTCGCCCACACCAAAATGTGGAAGAACCAGCACCGGCCGGGGAATATGGCGGTTCTCGTCAACGCCCCGACGACGGGCCTGCGCACCTTCGAGGACGTGCTCGAGGCCTCGAGCAAAAAGTCATAAAGGTCTCGAGGCCGGCGCTTTCCGCCCGCGCCGCGGCGAACCTCGCGGGAGGCGCCCGGCGCGCTCTGAACGAGGTCTGCTCCCATTTGCCTTCGAAGGCGCCAGCCGCTAAAGCGACGCCCGTGTTTTGCGTCGTTTACGGCTCCGCACGGTTTGTCTTCGTCGTCGCGGCGCGCCAGGCTCCGCGAGATTCGGGAAGGCGAGTGGAGGCATGACGGCGAGCGTCGACGGCGATCGGCTGAAACGCGAAGCGGCGCGGCGCGCGCTCGACCTCGTCGAGCCGGGAATGCGGCTCGGGCTCGGCTCGGGCTCGACGGCGCGCCATTTCGTCGATTTCGTCGGCGCCAAAGTCGCGGACGGCCTGGACGTCCGCTGCGTCGCCACGTCGGAGGCCACAGCGGCCCAGGCAAAAGCGCTCGGCATACCGCTCGCCACGCTGGAGGAATTGCCGGAACTCGATCTGACGGTCGACGGCGCCGACGAGATCGACCCGGATCTGCGGCTCATCAAGGGCGGCGGCGGCGCGCTCCTGAGAGAGAAGATCGTCGCCGCCGCCTCGCTGCGGATGGCGGTGATCGCCGATGCGAGCAAGCTCGTCTCACGTCTCGGCGCCTTTCCCCTGCCGGTCGAGGTCGTGCCCTTCGGCCTGGCTGCGACACGGCGGCATATCGAGCGCGCGATCGCCGATCTCGGCCTTGCCGGACCCATTCGGCTGCGCGGCGGCGCCAAGCCCTTCGTCACTGACGGCGGCCACTACATCCTCGACTGCGCGCTCGGCGCGATCGCCGATGCAGAGCGCCTGGCAGAGCGGCTGTCGCGAATCCCCGGCGTCGTCGAGCACGGGCTGTTCCTCGGATACGCGTCGACGGCGTTTCTCGCCGGCGCCGCGGGCGTCAAAGTTCTCCACCGTCCCGGTGGAATCCATTCGTCATAAGGAGTCGTCCTCATGTCCGCAGCGCGAACCGCAATGCGCTTCCTTTTGCCTGCAATCCTCTTGGCCAGCGGGGGCGCGCTGGCGGCGGAAGTGGTCCAGCCGGCCGCGCCGGCGACGCCCGCCGCGCCATCCCCGGCTGCGCTTGCGGCGGCAGACACGATCCTGGACGACATGGGCGTCAAGGCGACGCTGGCGCTTGTTGTTCCAGGCATGATGACGGAGCTCGAACGCAACGTCACCAATACGCGTCCCGAGATCAAGGTCAGCCTGCGCGAGACCCTGAAGGCGATCCAGCCAGAGTTCGATAAGAGCGCTAAGGACATGTACGGACAGGCGGAGACACTCCTCGCGACGATGATGTCGGACAAGGAGATCGAGGACGCCGCGGCCTTCTTCAGCAGTCCCGTCGGCAAGAAATACCTGGCGACCGAGCCCGTGTTCTTCCAGAAATTCAGCGCTCTGGCGGAGCCGTGGCGCCAGCAGCTGTCGACCGACATCCTCACCAAGGCGCGGCAGGAAATGAAGAAGAAGGGGGTCGATTTCTGATCGCGGCGCCGAAGCCGGAACCGCAGACATGGCCTTCGACGTCGACTTTTTCGTCATCGGCGCCGGTTCCGGCGGCGTACGGGCGGCGCGCGTTGCAGCTCAGCACGGCGCAAGGACGATGGTCGCCGAAGAAAGCCGCGTCGGCGGGACCTGCGTGATCCGCGGCTGCGTGCCGAAAAAGCTCTATGTCTATGCCAGCCGCTTCGCCGATGATTTCGCCGACGCCGCGGGTTTCGGCTGGACGGTCGGAGAGCCGTCTTTCGACTGGCCGAGCCTCGTCGCCGCCAAGGAAATGGAGATCGCGCGGCTCTCGGCTGCCTACCGGGCCCATCTCGCCGATTCCGGCGCGAAACTGGTCGAAGAGCGCGCCGCGATCGTCGGCCCTCAACGTGTGCGGCTCGCCGACGGCGAGGAGCTTTCCGCCCGCCACATCCTCGTTGCGGTCGGCTCGCGGCCGACGCTTCTGCCGGGCGTGGAAGGCCTCGAGCACGCCATAACCTCCAACGAAATCTTCGACCTGCCGGTTTTTCCGGAGCGGCTCCTCGTCGTCGGCGGCGGCTATATCGCGGTCGAGTTCGCTTCGCTCTTTCAAAGGCTGGGATCTGAGGTCACCCAGATCATGCGCGCGCCCAACGTCTTGCGCGGCTTCGACGACGACATGCGCGAGGGTGTGCGCGCGGCGATGGCGCGCGCCGGCGTCGCCCATCGGTTCGGCTGCCTGCCGAGCCGCATCGAGAAGGCGGCCCGCGGGCTTCGCGTCGCGCTCACCGATGGAACGGCGATCGATGTCGACCAGGCGCTGATCGCGACCGGCCGGCTGCCCAACACCAAGGGGCTCGGTCTCGAGACGGCGGGTGTCGTGTTGAGCCGCCACGGCGCGGTCAAGGTCGACGAGGGCCTGACCAGCTCGGTGCCGTCGATCCACGCGGTCGGCGATGTGACCCATCGCGTCAACCTGACCCCGGTCGCCATTCGCGAAGGACAGGTTCTGGCCGACGGCCTGTTCGGGTCCGGCTCCCGGCCAATCCGCTACGATACGATCGCGAGCGTCGTCTTCGGCACCCCAGAACTCGGCGCCGTGGGACTGACCGAAGCCGAAGCGCGCGCGCTCTTCCCCAACGTGCACGTCTACAAGGCGGACTTTAGGCCGCTCAAGGCGACGCTGTCGGGTAGCGGCGAGCGGACGCTGATGAAGCTCGTCGTCGATGGAGCGACGGACCGGATTCTCGGCGCCCATCTCCTTGCCCCCGACGCCGGCGAGATGATTCAGCTCGTCGCCGTCGCGATGACGATGGGCGCAACGAAAGCGGATTTCGACGCGACCCTCGCTGTCCATCCGACCGCCGCGGAAGAGCTCGTTACGATGCGCGCGCCGTTCGCCCGCTATGAGGACGGGCCCGGGCAGGCGTGAGAGCCGCGCCCGAGGAGAGAGGCGGGGCTTCTGGCTATTCCGCCGCCTTCGCGACCGCTGGATTGTTGGGATGCGTCGTCCAGTTCGCCGGCGGTTGCCCGTAGTCGAGGCCGGTGCGCGGGTCGACGCCCACAGTCTTGTGGACGAGCTCGATGCAGCCTTCGATCGGGCAGACGAGGGCGCAAAGGTTGCAGCCGACGCATTCCGCCTCGTTGACGACGAAGCGCCGCTGGCCGTCGATGTGAGCGAAAATCGCCTGGTGCGATGTGTCCTCGCAGACGATGTGGCACCGGCCGCACTTGATGCAGAGATCCTGGTTGATCTGGGCCTTCGCCACGTAATTGAGGTTGAGATATTGCCAGTCGACGATCGAGCCGACCGCGCGTCCTCGGAAGTCATCGAGCGTCGCGTAGCCCTTTGCGTCCATGAAGACCTTGAGGCCCGAGACCATTTCCTCGACGACCTTGAAGCCGTAGGTCATCGCCGCGGTGCAGACCTGCACCGTACCGGCGCCGAGAGAAATGAACTCCGCCGCATCGCGCCAGGTGGCGATGCCGCCGATGGCCGAGATCGGCAGCCCCTGAAGGGCGCGATCGCGGGCGATTTCGGCCACCATGGCGAGCGCGATGGGCTTCACCGCCGGTCCGCACATTCCCCCGTGCGTGCCCTTGCCGTCGATCGCGTCGGCGGGCGCCATGGCGTCGAGATCGATGCTCATGATCGAGTTGATCGTGTTGATGAGCGACACGGCGTCGGCGCCGCCATCCTTCGCCCCTCTTGCCGGGTGGCGGATGTCGGTGATGTTCGGCGTCAGCTTGACGATCACCGGCATGCGGGTGTGCGCCTTGCACCAGCGCGCGACCATCTCGACATATTCGGGAACCTGGCCGACCGCCGAGCCCATGCCGCGCTCCGACATCCCGTGCGGGCAGCCGAAGTTGAGTTCGACGCCGTCGCAATCGGTCTCTTCGACCCGGGCCAGAATGGCCTTCCACGACTCCTCGTCACAGGGGACCATCAGCGAGACGATCAGCGCCCGGCCGCGCCACTTGCGCTTGACCTCCTTGATCTCCTGCAGATTGATCTCGAGCTCACGGTCGGTGATGAGCTCGATATTGTTCATCGCCATGAGGCGGCGGTCGGGCCCGTGGACCGCGGCGTAGCGCGCGCCCGAGACGTTGACGATCGGCGGCCCCGCTTCGCCCAGCGTCTTCCACACGACGCCGCCCCAGCCGGCGCGAAAGGCCCGCTCGACATTGACCTGTCGGTCGGTCGGCGGCGCCGAGGCGAGCCAGAACGGATTGGGCGATTTCACGCCGAGAAAATTGGTGCGCAGATCGGCCATTGGACCCCGCTCCTCCTCTCAGGCGCTCGCAACGCCGAGCGCGGCAAGGATCGACCGGGCCGCCTGTTTGCCGTCCTCGACGGCGCTCACCGTCAGATCCTGTCCGCCGTAGACGCAGTCGCCTCCGGCCCACACGCCCTCGAGGCTGGTTCGCCGCTCGCTGTCGACGACGATTCGGCCGTCCTTGCGGTCGATCTCGGCGGCGCCGAGCGCCTCCGGCGTTCCCCTCTGGCCAATCGCGGCGAACAGCATGTCGGCCTCGATACGAAAAACGGAGCCGGGCGCAGCCAGTGCGCCCTCGTGCTCGTGCGTATCTTCGAAGACGATGCCGCTCAGGGCCCCGGCGTGTCCCTCGATCGCCGCCGGACGCGCCCAGGTGCGGATGACGACGCCGCTCGTCTGCGCCAGCTCGCGCTCGAACGCGCTTGCCTTCATCTTGTCGGCGCCGCGGCGATAGACCATCGTCACGCTCTCTGCGCCGAGGCGCTTCGACTGCACCGCGACATCGACCGCCGTCATGCCGCCGCCGATGACGACGACGCGGCGGCCGACCGGAAGCGTCGTCAGATCGCTGGTTTGCCGGAGGCGGGCGATGTAGTCGACCGCATCGACGACGTTTTCGAGCTCGACCTCCCGGGCAAGACCGAGCTTGTTGGTCGAACCGAGGCCGAGGGCGAGGAACACCGCGTCATAGTCGCGGCGCAGGGCGTCGAGCGTGACGTCCCGGCCGAGCGCGACGCCGTAATTCACCTCGATGCCGCCGATCGACAGGATGAAGGCGGCCTCCCTGGCGGCGAAGTCGTCGACGGTCTTGTAAGCGGCGATGCCGTATTCGTTGAGACCGCCCGGCTTGCCGCGCGCCTCGAAGATCGTCGCATCGACGCCGGCCGCCGCAAGCGCATGGGCGCAGGCGAGGCCGGCCGGACCCGCCCCGATGATGGCGACGCGTTTGCCGGTCGGGGCGGCGCGCTCATACGGCGACTTGCCCGCGGCAATCGTCGGGTCCGTCGCGTAGCGCTGCAGAAGGCCGATGCTGACCGGCTTGCCTTCTGCGGCTTCGCGCACGCAGGCCTCCTCGCACAGCGTCTCGGTCGGACAGACGCGCGCGCACATGCCGCCCATGATGTTGGCGTCGAAAATGGTTCGGGCCGCCCCATCCCGGTTGTCGGTCGCGATCTGCCGGATGAAAAGCGGAATGTCGATCGACGTCGGGCATGCTTTCTGACAGGGGGCGTCGAAGCAGAAGTAGCAGCGCTCGGCCTCGACCATGGCCTCGTGCCGGGTCAACGGGGGGTGCAGGTCGGCAAAGTTCGCCCTGACGCTCGCCGCGTCGAGCCGGCCGGCCGCGACGTCGGAAATCCCTGGCCGATGGGCGGCGATCGACATTGGGTCTCCCTCTTGGCCGATTGCGGCGGACCGGGACATTCCTGACCGTTTGGTCAAGCTCGCGCGGGCCTTTGCGTCTGTCAAGCCCACGACTGTCCGGCGCTCGTCGACTCGGAGCCGGCGCCGTTCTTGCAACGCTGGACGAGCCGGCCTCGGCCGACGCCGCAGGAGGCAAGGAGGGAACCTTTTTCATCTGCGCGGTTTGTTGGCGCGCCGTGACGATGCCGGCAAGGTGGCGCGTCTGGGACGCCATCCCTAAGCGGCAGCCGCCGAAAAGGGAGTTGACCGCACTATCCCCTACAAAATCTCCTAACAAAGGCCTTTTTCGATGTTTTAATTTGTTGCGGTGCAGCATATCTGCTATCCTGGGGCACAGAATCGACTTTGGAGAGGGGCCCATGGCCGCCATCTGGAAGACCAAATGGGGGGTTCGTCGCGTCCGGCGCGAGAATCCGACCATCGAGGAAGCCTTGATCGCCGCCGAGAGCCTGGCCAATGATCCGGGGCAACGCGCTGAAATCGCCGCGTCTTTGATGGGCGTGCCGGTCGAGGACGTGCAGGCGCTGGCCGTCAGGCAGGCGGCCAAGACGCGTGGTCGCGCCAGCCTCGTCGCCGGTAGGACCCGCGCCGTCGTGGTGGAGTACAAGCGTCCCCGAACATTCTCCTCCGGCGTAGGCTTCGCACGGAAGCGCTGACGCTTCGCAATCGCAGCAATTCGCTGTCGGCGCTTCAACCTGAGGGGCGCCGGCAGGTTTCAGCTGGAAACGGACGTCCGGCGCCTAAAGATTCGCCAGACCAGCCGCCGACGGCCGGGTCGTGCGATATTGGCTGCGCGCCGCCACGTCGGTCGAGACGACGGCGACCGCAATGAGGGTCAGCGTCGTCATATCGTCGAAATCGACATTGAGGAACGCCAGCGCGACAATCGCCGTCAGTTCGGCCGCAATGAATGGCGCGAGGCGGGGCGGCGCCTTGGCGGTATCCCGGAATGCGAACCACAGGCCCGTCGCCGCGATCAGCGCGCCGACGATGCCGAGTTCATACCAGACGGCGAAGGCGAGCGCTTTCGGGGTCTGCTCAGGCAGGATCATGCCGCGAACGCCGCGCGCGACGGTCTCGAAACCGTGTCCGGTGATCAACCTTAGCCGCTCGTGGGTGAAGATGTCCGCCGCGACCGAGAGCGGCGAATAGGGCGAAGGCAAACTGGCAAGCTTGGCGTGGAATATCCAGGCGCTGATCGTCGGCGCGAAGGCGGGGATCAGCGGACAGAGCAGCACAAGGGCGGCGGCGCCCCAGGCGAGCTCGCGGGTCGTGCGGCTCAGGTCGGAAATGGCGAAGGACAGCGTGAGGTAGCCGGCGAACAGGGCAACCGTCAGCGGCGCGAAGCCGTCGATATAAGCGTAGGCGAGCGCCAGGATCAAAAGGAGCCGGGCATAGCCGTTGCGTCCGCGCGCGGTCAGTCCCCCGATCGCCGGGAACAACAGAACCGCCAGCGCGACGGCGCCCGATCGGAGGCCGGCCAAGTTGGCCGTTCCGGTCAGAATGTGCGACAGGCCCATGGCCGCCATCGTCGCCATGCCGCAGACAACGCCAATCGGAAAGAGGTAAAGATCGGTCGCCCGCGCGTTGTCGCGCGGCGCCGCCAACGCGAGCAGTGTGGCGCTGATCAGCAGTCCGAGTTTCAGCGCATGTTGCAGCGCCGACACCGGGTAGGGCGTCCAGAGGACGGACAGCGTCGCCCAGCCGAGACCGGCGATGAGGGCCAGAAACGCCGGGATCCGGAAGGCGAGCAGCGCCCGGTCGACGAAGCCAGGCTTCCCCTCCAGCGCCGCCGCCATCAGGATCAGCGCGACGCCGATGGGAAAGACCACGAACAGGGCGAGGGGATGAATGATGACGCCGACCGGGGCGCCGAGCGCAAGAATTGCATAGGCCATGCGGGAAAAGAAGCGCGAGGCGTCCGCTGCGTCGTCTCGGGCGTCTCTCGCGATCATCCTGCCTGGGCCTGTCCTGGTGGCGCCTATGGCCATGGGTCCTCAACCGAAGCCCGCAACCTCCGCGGGCGGTCCTTGGTTGCGCTTTATACGATAGCGCGGCGCCAGTATCTGTGTGCACGGCGCCACACTCGGCTGTATTTCAGCGCCTGGGTCTCATGATTGACCCTCGGGCGCCGCCGTGCCACTGGAGCCCTCAGGCAAGAACCGGGCCTCGAGGGGATATGAAGGCGACGACGTGAAGGGTGCTTCTATCGTCGCAGAATTGCAACCGCGGGCCGAAAACCGCGCCGCACGGCTTGCGCCCTGGGCGATCGGCTGCGCGGTCGGGCTTCTCGCCCTTCAGGCGCTGGCGGCCGGCCGCCTCGAGCTCACCTTCGACGAAGCCTATTACTTTCTTTGGTCGCGCTCGGTCGCCTTCGGCTACCTCGACCATCCGCCGATGATCGCCCTCCTCATCCGCGCCTCGACCGATCTCTTCGGCAATTCGGAACTCGGCGTCAGAGCGCTGTCGCTGATCCTGGTCGGGGCGCTGCCGGCGCTCATCGCGCTGATCGCCTGGCGCCTTTTCCGCTCGAGCGAAACGGCCGCGCTCGCGGTTTTGATGTGGATCGCGATGCCGCTCGTCCTCGCCGGGGCCGTTTTCGTGACGCCCGATGCGCCGCTCGTTCTGTTCTGGACGCTGGGCCTGGCGGCGCTCGCCGAACTTCTGCGGACGGGCAAGGCGCGGTGGCTCATCGCGCTCGGCGTCGCGCTCGGCCTGGCGCTCGAATCGAAGTTCACCGCGGCGTTTTTCGGCGCCGGCGTCGGGCTTGCGTTCCTCGCCACGCCCTCGCTCAGGCGCTGGCTCTTTTCGCCGGCTTCCGCCGCGGCGCTGGCGATCGCGCTCGCGCTCTTTGCGCCTTTCGTCGTCTGGAACGCCGAGCACGGCTGGGCGACCTTCCTGAAGCAGCTCGGCCGGGCCCCGCCGCACGGCTTCGCGCCGTTCTACCTCGTCGAGTTCGCCGCCGCGCAGATCGGGCTCATGAACCCGCTCGTCTTCGCCGCCCTCGTATCCGCGGGCGCCGCCGCGTCCTGGCGCGGGCGGCCCGTGCCGGGCTCGCCCGACGAAGCGCGGCGCATGCTTATCAGCACGATCCTTCCCGCCTTCGCCTATTTCCTCATCCACGGGCTGCACGACCGCGTTCAGGGGAACTGGCTGGCGCCGCTTTTTCCGGCATGCGCCATCCTCGCCGCCGACTGGGTCGCCGAGACGCGCCGCAAAAATGCCGGCGGACCTTCCGCCGCGATTGCGCGCGGCGCGCTTTGGGCCGCGCCCGCCGGCTTCGCCGTCATGGCGCTCGCCTTCGCCCAGGCGACGATGGGCGCTCTTCCCCTCGGCAGGGCCGATCCAACCGCCCGGCTCGAGGGCTTCCGCGAGCTCGCGCAGGACCTCGATGCGCGGGCGCGGGCCGGGCCGGCGGCGTTCGTCCTGACGCAAGGCTACGCGCTGACGTCGCTCATGACCTTCTACGGCGATCCTTCGCTCCCCATTGTCCAGCCCGAGCAGCGGATCCGCTGGATCTTCGAGCCCGCGCCGCCCGAGAGCCTGTTCGGCGCGCCCGGTCTGGCGCTCGGCGAAGCGGGCCGCCGCTTCGACCTCATCCTCAAGATGCGCTTTCGCACCGTCGAGCCCGAGGGCGCGCTCTTCCGCCGGCGCGCCGGGGCGCCGATCGAATCCTACGAGCTTTATCGCGTCGCCGATCCGTTTCAGCCCGTGCTCGATCCCGAATGTCCGAGCGCCGAGGTCGATCTCTCCCGCCGCTGCCGCTCCTGATGGACGCCGCCGCTTTAGGCCCGGGCGGGCGCCAGCGGGCGCAGGCCGAGGCGCGCGCGACCTTTGCGCGCTTCGGCGCACGGACGGAGCCTCAGCGCCTGTTCGAGACCGGCGGTCTGCGCTGGCGCTTCCCCCGCGCCCGGGCGGCATGCGAAGCGGCGATCGTCAATGTCGGCGGCGGCGTCGCGGGCGGCGATTCCTATCGCATCGCGCTTACGCTCGAGGAAAAGGCCGAGGTCGAGGCGACGACGCCGGCGGCGGAAAAGATCTACCGCAGCGACGGCGCCCCCGCGCGCATCGCAATGGAACTCGCCCTCGCGCCGGAGGCGCGGCTCTTCTGGCTGCCGCAGGAGACGATCCTCTTCGACGGCGCCCGGCTCGAGCGCCGTCTGACGATCGACATGGCGGGCGACGCCAGCCTTCTCGCCGTCGAGAGCCTCGTCTTCGGCCGGCTGGCGATGGGCGAAAGCCGGATCGAAGCCAGCCTCCGCAACTCCTGGCGGGTGTCGCGCGACGGCCGGCTGGTGTTCGCCGACGAGACGCGGCTCGCCGACGCCGGCGCGACGCTCGATCGCGCAGCGGTCGGCGCGGGCGCGCGGGCGCTGGCGACGGTGCTCGCCGCAGCGCCTAAAATCGAAGCGCGCCTGCCCGATTTGCGGGCGGCGCTCGACGCCTCCGGCGAGGGCGTCGAGGCCGGCGCGAGCTTTTTCGACGGCCTCCTCGTCGCCCGGCTCGTCTCGGCTTCGCCCGCCCGATTGCGCACAGCCGTCATCGCGGCCATTGTGGCGCTCGCCGGACGAAGGCCGCCGCGCCTCTGGCAATAGTTCGGGCGCGAAAATTGCTCTTCGTCCTTCGAGATGCGCCTGCGGCGCTCCTTGAGGACGAGAGGAGCACACCGACCTCATCCTGAGGAGCGATGCGAAGCATCGCGTCTCGAAGGATGCGCGGCAGGCATGAGCGGGGGGATAAAATGAATCTGACGCCGCGGGAAAAGGACAAGCTCCTCATCGCCATGGCCGCCATGGTGGCGCGCCGGCGGCTCGAGCGCGGGGTCAAGCTCAACCATCCGGAGGCGGTGGCGCTGATCACCGACTTCGTCGTCGAGGGGGCGCGCGACGGCCGGTCCGTCGCCGAACTCATGGAGACCGGCGCGCATGTGCTGAGTCGCGACCAGGTGATGGACGGCGTCGCTTCCATGATCCACGACATCCAGGTCGAGGCGACCTTTCCCGACGGCACCAAGCTCGTCACCGTCCATCATCCGATCCGCGGCGCGGCGGAACAGCGGATCCCGGGCGAGATCCTGCCCGAGCCCGGCGAGATCGCCATGAACGAGGGGCGCGAGACGGTGACGCTCGATGTCGCCAACGCCGGCGACCGGCCGATCCAGGTCGGCTCGCACTATCATTTCTTCGAGACGAACCCGGCGCTGAAATTCGACCGCGCCCGGGCGAAAGGCTTCCGCCTCGACATCCCGGCCGGAACCGCCATCCGCTTCGAGCCCGGCCAGACCCGCGCCGTGCGCCTCGTCGCGCTTGCGGGAAAACGCGAGGTCTACGGCTTCCGCCAGGAGGTGATGGGGAAGGTGTGATAGAGACGCCGTCGATAGGATTGACGCCGGATCAAGAGGTCACAATGAGCAAGGACTTGCCGATCGAAGCGGAGTTCAGAGTGACCCTCTCGAACGAAGGCCAAATTACAATTCCTCCCGACATACGCGAGTTTTGGGACCTCAGGCCGGGAGATCAGCTTTCGCTTGAACGGCTGGACCGCGGAGAAGGTCGCATCCGACCGTTGAGGCGCCGGAGCATTTTCGAGAGCCGGGATACGTTGCCGCCGCTTGCTCTCGGTCGCTCGCTGACCCAACAGGACATCGAGGATGCGATTACTGACGCAGTGACCGAGAAAGAACTCCGGTCGAGGGGCGGATGAGCGCATGATTGGGCTCGACACGAATGTGCTGTTGCGGTTGGTCGAAACGAGCGATCTGGCGCAACGAGCGCGGGCCGACGCATTGGTCCGCGCTCAAGGCGAGCGCGGCTGCTTCGTCAATCCGATCGTCCTGAGCGAGCTGACCTGGACGCTGGCGCGCACCTACAAGCAGTCGCGCAATGACATCGCCGACCGGGTGGAGCTCATTCTGGAAGCGCCGGAGTTCGTGATTGCAAACCTCGACGAGGCCGAACGAGCGCTCCATCGCTATCGCCAAGGCGGCGCTGACTTCGCTGACTACTTTCTCGCTGAGATCAATCGTTCCGCCGGTTGCTTCACCACCGCCACCTTCGATACCGAGGCGCGCAAGTCCGACGATCTCTTTTCCGCGGTGCCTGCGATCCTCTAGCCCAACTTGCTTAAGGCCCACTCCATGCCGAACTTCCCGACTTCCCTCCCCCGCTTCGCCTATGCCGACATGTTCGGCCCGACCACCGGCGACCGGGTCCGGCTCGCCGACACCGAACTCGTCATCGAGGTCGAGAAGGATTTCACCACTTATGGCGAGGAGGTGAAGTTCGGCGGCGGCAAGGTCATCCGCGACGGCATGGGGCAGTCGCAGACAACGCGCGCACGCGGCGCCGTCGACACCGTCATCACCAACGCCGTCATTCTCGATCATTGGGGGATCGTCAAGGCCGACGTCGGCCTCAAGGACGGGCTGGTCCACGCCATCGGCAAGGCCGGCAATCCCGACATCCAGCCGGACGTCACGATCGTCGTCGGCCCGGGCACGGAAGTGATCGCGGGCGAGGGCAAGATCCTCACCGCGGGGGGCTTCGACACCCACATCCATTTCATCTGCCCGCAGCAGATCGAGGAGGCGCTGATGTCGGGCGTCACCTCGATGCTCGGCGGCGGCACCGGGCCGGCGACCGGCACTTTCGCCACCACCTGCACGCCCGGCCCCTGGCACATCGCCCGGATGATCGAGGCGGCCGACGCCTTCCCGATGAACCTCGGCTTCGCCGGCAAGGGCAACGCCTCGAAGCCCGCCGCGCTGGTCGAGCAGGTCAAGGCGGGCGCCTGCGCGCTGAAGCTGCACGAGGACTGGGGCACGACCCCGGCGGCGATCGACTGCTGCCTGTCGGTCGCCGACGACCACGACGTGCAGGTGATGATCCATACCGACACGCTCAACGAATCCGGCTTCGTCGAGGACACAATCAAGGCCTTCAAGGGCCGCACCATCCACGCCTTCCACACCGAGGGCGCCGGCGGCGGCCACGCCCCGGACATCATGAAGGTCGCGGGCCTCGCCAACGTGCTGCCCTCGTCGACCAACCCGACGCGGCCCTACACGAGAAACACGCTCGACGAGCATCTCGACATGCTGATGGTCTGCCATCACCTCGATGCGACCATCCCCGAGGACATCGCCTTCGCCGAGAGCCGCATCCGCAAGGAGACGATCGCCGCCGAGGACATTTTGCACGATCTCGGCGCGCTCTCGATGATGTCGAGCGATTCGCAGGCCATGGGCCGCGTCGGCGAAGTCATCATCCGCACCTGGCAGACGGCTGACAAGATGAAGCGCCAGCGCGGCGCGCTGAAAGGCGACGGCGCGCGCAACGACAATTTCCGCGCCAAGCGCTACGTGGCGAAATACACCATCAACCCCGCTATCGCCCATGGCGTCGCCAAGCACATCGGCTCGGTCGAGAAGGGCAAGCTCGCCGACCTCGTCCTCTGGACGCCGGCCTTCTTCGGCGTGAAGCCCGACCTCGTCATCAAGGGCGGCGCCATCGTCGCGGCGCAAATGGGCGACCCCAACGCCTCGATCCCGACGCCGCAGCCGATCCACTATCGGCCGATGTTCGGCTCTTATGGCCGCGCCCGAACCGGAACCTCGCTGACCTTCGTCTCCGACGCCGCTGTCGCCGGCGGGTTGGCGCGCAAGCTCAAGGTCGAGAAGCGGATGGTGGCGGTCGAGAATGTCCGCGGCAAACTGCGCAAGACAAGCATGATCCACAACGGCGCGACGCCGAAGATCGAGATCGATCCGGAGACCTATGAGGTGAGGGCGGACGGGGATCTGCTGGTCTGCGAGCCGGCGGAGACGCTGCCGATGGCGCAGCGGTATTTTTTGTTTTGAGCGGGAGCATGGCTATGGGCGGCCCCACGGCGGGGCTAGCGCAGAGTTTGGACTGGGCTGTTATAATTAGACTAGTGTCCGTCCATAAACGCATGATTTTTCGGCTGGAATCAATCGCGTTGGCGATGAACTGGGCCGTTTGGGAGCCATTTCGTTTGCTGTGGCTGCTGCGTGGGCTGATCCGGCCGCCAAGTTCAGGAATTCAGAATGAGAGGCCGACTCGGGCTCAACCAGGCTTGCGCGCCTTCGGCCGAAGACGAGAAATCAGGTCGGCTTGAGCCGGGCAAAGAGGGCGAGGTTGTAGGCGACGACCGAGGACCAGACGTAGGCCTTGAAGTGGTCGAGCCCGCGCCAGACGCAGCGCGCCAGACCATAGGCGCGCTTCAAACACGAGATGTCGGATTCGATGCCGGCTCGGAAGTTGCGCAGCTTGCGGTAGACCCAGTTGCTCTTGACCATGTCCTTGATGCGCAGGCCGGCCTTCTTGTGGAAGGCCATGTCGTGGACGCCAAGGGCCTTCGCCTGGGCGAGATTGTCACGGCTGGCGAAACCGCCGTCGGCGGCGGCCTGTCGGGGCGACTCGCCGTAGAA
This sequence comes from uncultured Alphaproteobacteria bacterium, assembly GCA_963772555.1. Classification (GTDB taxonomy): domain Bacteria; phylum Pseudomonadota; class Alphaproteobacteria; order Rhizobiales; family Beijerinckiaceae; genus Roseiarcus. The sequence goes on from CAVYXQ010000011.1 coordinate 306,124, forward strand.
GGCGATATGGCGCTTCAGCATGGGCAACAACCGTTCGCTGTCCGCCGGATTGCCGGTCTCGATCACCAGGTCGAGGATCAAGCCGCTCCGGCCGGTGGTCAGGTTGAGCTTGTGGCCGTACTGAACCTTGCGGCCGCCTTTGACGATGATGTCGGCGTGCGGCTCGAACAGGCTGACGATCTTCTCGTTGGCGGGAACCGCCTCGCCATTAAGAACGCGACGCTCGGCCTGGGCGATGATCCGCTCGATCAGCAGACGATAGTGACGGAGCTCGGCCTGCCACAGCGTGACGGCGATCGGGTCCGGCGCCTGCCATACCTGCGTTGCGGCCTGATCAACATAGGCCAGGGTCGCCCGGGTCAGCTTGATCAGCTCACGATAATGCTGGACCCGTTTCAGTCGGTCGCGGCCATATTCGATCGCGCGCGCTCGCTTCTTCGCCGCGCGCCGATGATTGCGCCACTCGAGACCGCCGACCAAGGCCTCGGCCGCCTTCAACAGCCGCACCATCACGCGGGCCGCATCCCAGAGAAGACTGCTGTCGCTCGGCTCATGCATGAGCGCGGCGGCGACCGTGCTGTCCAGCCGCACGACCTTGCCGGTCTCGACTTTCTCCTGACGCGCGCTGGCCAGCAGGACGCGATTGATCGCCTCCCATGTCTGGGCCCGGATGGCGCTGATGGTCCTGTGCAGCACCGACTTCTTCGGCGTCCACGACAGCGGCAGCCGCGCGAAGGCGCGAAACGAGGCCGAGTCTTCAAGATGAAACGCCAGCTCCTCATAGCTCAGCTGGCGATGCTGCTTGAGAAGCGCGCAGCGCAAGACCGACTCGGCCGGAAGGCCTTCTCGCCCGGTCTCCTTAACGCCGTGTCGGCGCAGATCCTCCGCCGCCAGCCCGATGAGCTCGCGATGCTCGTCCAGCCACTGCGACATCGCCTTCAGTTCCTGGCCGATCTCGTGGTCGGCGAAGAGATCGAATATGCTGGCCTGGACGGTGCGTTCCTGACGCATTGTCGGGCTCCGGCGGTGGCGGTTTCGCCTTCCGAATCAGTGGCTTGATTCGAAAGCTTAGCCGAAACCGCCGGGCCTTGCATTCGTAAGGACAGCGATTTAACAAATAATTTCAAAAACTTAGCGTTTATGGACGGACACTAGACTAGGGAGGAGGCCTTCGGTTATGGGAAGGCCCGAAGGTGACTGATCCTACTTTCCTTGGGGCTTGAACTAGAGGAGGACGGTCCAGCCGGTGACGTTACCGGCGGCCAAAGGGGCGGACGGCACGTCAGCAAAGCGGTCGGCACGGACTGCGCCGCTCAGCGCGCGCCTACCGTTACGGGGCAAGGCCGCACCGCGCCGTCCTTCATCCCGCAGATCAGCATGTCCATCACTGTCGGATTGACGAAGTAGCCGACATGGGCGTTGACCGGGTCCGAGAAGAGGCCCGGCGCGCTGAACTCGCCGTTCGACATGAAGACGTTGGTGACGGCGACCTTGCCCCAGTCGGCGCGCGGAAACTGAAGGTTCCGAGGCTCGAGCCGCCAAGAGAGGATGTCGTTGGGATCGCTGAACGCCACGACCTGACTGACCGGCGCGGTCCGCCCCTCTCGCGCGGCCGACCTTGCTCTCGCCGCCGCCCAGCACTTGGCGAAATCGTTCGTGATTTTCTCGCCCGCAGCGGCTCGCAAGGGCGGCGGCGCGTTCGGGTCGCGCCGCAAGGTGGAAAGGTCGAGCAACGCAAGCTGGTTCGCCATCATGTAAACGACCGGCGTATTTGCGAGAACCTTTTCGGCCGGCGTGCGCGTCGCCGCGACGCGGTCGCCGTTCGCCTCGCATCGGCCGCGCAGTTCGTTCTGGATGGCGTCCATGATCATGTAGCCGCCGAGGCTGTGCGTAATGATGACAGTCGGGTCGCGGTACTCGGCCGCATGCTGGTCGCACTTGCCTTGGGTCCACGTTCCTCCGGTCACCGTGCAGAGCGCGCCCTGCAGCGAGGGGCGGATCACCTTTTGCCGGTAGGAGCCGCTGTAGAGGACGGCGTCGGCCAACTTGTCGTCGATGAAGTCCTTGGCGAAGTCGGCCAGTTCCTGTTTCGGCGGGGCGCTGGCGTCCTCGTCTTCGAGGCGGCATTTGACGCTCTCGGTGAGGGGCGTCCAAAGCAGATAGCTGACAGTCAAAGCAGTTCGGTCCGAGCCGGGCGGCCCGAAGTCGTAGGTGTAGAGGCGGGCTTGATTCTCTGGCGCGGCGCCCTGAACGTCGATCACGTCCGGCGGCGGCGTCAAGAGTGCGGGCTGAGCCGGCGTCGCGCGCTTGTAGCAACCTTGATACTGTGCCTCGGGCGTCGAGTGGGAAATCTGGACGTATCCGAACCGTCCGGCCATCGAGGCGATGAAGGCGTCGAACCCATATGGCTGCGGCGTGCCCATCCCGTGAATGAGAAGGACATGGAGGGCCCGCCCCGGCGCCTCCGCCGCGACCTCGCTCATGCCCGGGAAGGATGGGGTGTCATGCTCGGGCACGAACGCCGTCGGTAGGGCGGCGCAGGCGGCGAGTAGGGAAAACGTCGAAGAAAACAAACCGATACGAACCGGAACAGAAATATTTGATATCATAGTTATAACCCGCAATTAACATTACGTCATTTATTGTTAACTTCAGCTCCTCCCTAATAAGCAAACGTCAATTTTACTACAAACTGGTTCGTTTTTACATACGTATCTTTGTCTTTTCCATAGTCGTACTCGAGAGATAGCGTTGATGTGCCGGCGCAGGTAGACTTGTAATCGACCACTTGTACGTTTGAATCGGTTGCACTCCCTTCCCCGCCCGTCGTAGCTGTCTTTGTGTTCGCCGATCCCGTCGAGCATTGCGCAAGTCTATATTGCAGTTGAGCGGTGTAGTAAGGCGCTGATTGTTTCGACGCGACGTCAAAGTAATACTGTTGGGTGCCAATCAATGAAAATCTGCCCGCTATAAATGAGTCAAACCATCCTCCCCATTTGGAGTAGTCATATCCGGAGGTTCTTGGAAACAAATCGAGTTGAGCTCTAATTGCGTCGCCAAATTGGGCATGCCCTCCCGAACTGAAGTCGGTATATCCCGGGTTGTTCACTTGAGTCAGTTCAGTTTCGGCCTTGAACTGCCAGTAAAATCGGGAGTATGGCAGAGTTGCACCTTCACCAAGAAATATTCGCTGGGCAACGGGGGTCCACCATAGGTCTGCACCCCAAATCTGTGCAGCTCCTCTTACGTCAGTCTGATAAAATGGAGACACATAGAAGAAGTTCTGCTGTATAGGTGATGTTAACGTATTGAGTGCGTATTGAAAGTCGACTCCTGCGCGGAGAGCGCTGGTGCTGGTCTTCTTTGTAGTGGTGACGATCGAACCCTTATTTGTTGTAACGGTCGTCACAGTTGTTGTGCTCGTTGTTCTCGTCGTCGTTGTAGTGGTTCCAGACTTAGACTTCGCGCTTGTAGCTTTCACGCTCGTTGTTGTTGTTGTAAAAGGCTGGTTCCAAGTTCCATTGCTAGAAAAAAAAGGCGCAATTGCGAAAGCCAGCGTATAAGGTAATGTTGGGTCGGTGAGGCCGCCACCAATAGAAGGAGCGTAGCAATGCTGCTTTGCCGCTAGAAGATATGTCAGTCTAAAGTTAAAGGTTGCCTTCTGGTTTGCAGCTTGGCGATCATCGGTGTAATTAATGGAGGCACCGGAAGCAGACGCGTCAGCAGGTTTATTATCAGGTGGTAAATTGCTTATAAAGTTAAAATTATCAAACGAGTCCTTCCGAAAGAATAAATATTGACTTGGGTCTGAGCATTTTTGGTTAGGTGTAAGCAGCTGTGCTGCGTATGCCGTTAGGAATGGCGCCGTCTCCGCGGTTTTTTCACTAGCTTGCTGCCCTCCTGTTACTACTACGTTAGCAGGATGTCCTTTCTGTCTGTTCTGATGCTGAATAACGATTTCCTTCGCCGCAGCAATGCATTTGGCGTCTCCATCGCAAAGTTGTTCGATTGATTTTTTTTTCTCTGTCGGTATAACTTGGGCAAGCGCAGAATCAAAAATAGCCAATACTGCGAAAGAACCAGCGATGATCGGATACTTGTTGATTATCGTCATCGGGGGGGTTTCCCAAAGCAGCATTGCACATAAGAACAGATTTGGCCGACTGTCACAGCGTTCCCGTAACGATCCAAATCCCGTGGTTCTAATCGAACGCCTGGCCACTCATTCATCAGATCGCCAAATAGTGAGTCCACCGGATCTGTGATGCCAGGCATAAGTTCAAATATTGGTTTGTCATCGGCAATGGAGCCAGCATTTATTCCCGGTGCGGCGTACGCTAAGACACCGACTCGGATATATGTTGGAGACGGAATCGGCGTCCCGTTTGCTACCCAGCCGCTCGGACATGGGACAGCTGCGGCAATAGCACTTCGGGACACTAATCGGGGCGTCAATCTGGGCGATGGGTATGCTGAGGTTCCGCAAGAGCAGACCCCGGTCGGACGGTCCCTCCGCTTACTCGCAGAAATAGCCACTCCCCACACCCTCTTTAGCGTCACCTCCGCGTCCCCGATGCGACCCGCCAAAAGCTTGCCTTTAGGCGACCCCAAACCGGTGCAGGCGTCCGGTCCGACAAGGGCGCGGAACATGCCGTTGTCGCCGCTCTTGATGTCGTTGAAGCAGACATTGTTCCTGTAGAGGTCGGGCAGGATGAAGCCGCGCTTCGGCCCGAACGCCGCCAAGAGACCCGCGTACAGTGCGGCGGCGGCGCTCGTTCCGCCGACGACGTAGTCTTTCCCGGCGACGACGATCCGGTAGCCTGTGGCCGGGTCTGCGTGCGCGGCGACGTCAGGCACCATGCGCATCGTCGACTGCATCGTACCGAGCTGCCAGTCGGGAATGGTAAAGAATTCCGAGACGCCGCCGCCCGTGCCGTCGCCGTCCGGATCGCCGGGCTCGTCGTTCCAGACCTTTTCCTCGTCAAGCGCCTTTTTGACCGCAGCGGCCTTCTCCGCCGCGGCGCCTTTCGGCGGCTTCCCCAGACTCGTGCCGCCGCAGCCGATCACATAGGGCGACGAGGCCGGGAAATCGACGTTCGAGGGGGAAGGGCCCCCGTCGCTCGAATCATTGTCGCCCGACCCAGCGACGATGATCATGCCGCTGTCGATCGCGGCCTTCGCCGCGGCGTTGAAGGCGTCGGCCGCGGCGCGCCCCCAGGTCTGCTCGTCCGCTCCCCAGGTGATGCAGCAGACGTCGCAATTGTCCGCGGTGGCCGCGACAAGCCCCGCGGTGAGGTCCTTCGTCCAGTAGACCACGATGGTCGCGGGCTTGTCCGTCGCCGCGGCGTAGGCTGCGCCGGCAAGCTGGATATCGAGAGCGACTTCCGCATCCGCTTCGTTCGGCTTCTGCAACTTGCTGTTCGTCACCTCCGGATCGAGCGAGCGATCCGTCGGGGTAGGCGTCACCCTTCCCGGCAGCCCTTGCGCGGCAAAGAACGTGTTGATGTCCGTCTGCAGCCAGCCGCCGGCGAGGTGGATCAGCGCAATCTTCCCGCCGCCCGAAACCCGTGTCTGTTTCGGGTCCGGCCAGTCATAGGCCGCACAAATGTCCTTGACGGGCCAGTCGTCGCCGGCCTTCGCGTCAGGGTGCACGATGAAGTAAGGGTGCGGTCTATCTTTCGATATCGCCCTCAGACGCAGGGGCGTGGATGGGGGAACATGTCTTGGTCGCTGTGCCATAATCGCCGCGCTCTAATCGTTTTAGACTACCACCTTTTGGGTTCCCGCTTCCGGCAATGCTCGTAAAAGCTCGCAATACGCACGAAACTCGATGCCCCAACGCGAGCTATCCCTACTTCCGCCGCGGTTTGGCGAAACAAGGCGCAAATTTGACCCAAGGTCGCCTTATGTGTGAAAGTTTCATAAAGTCGCACTTGACGCAACAGTCTTTTCACGAACGCGTGAACTATTTCTGGAGACCATTCGGCGGCGGCGTCTCGCGGCCAGAGGCAGCCGCGCGCCGTGTCTAACCCTAGCGGCCGAGCTCCCTCTTTGGCCCCAGTCCCCAGTCGATGCCGCCCCCGTCATTCATCACGCCGGCAACATGCCGGCCAAGCTGCTTCTCCAACGATCGCGACCATGGGACGAGCTGGAATCCGAGGCCGTTGTCGATCATGGCGAACCGACCCGACGCGAGAGTCAAAGTCTGACGGCAAGTCCCGGCGACATTCTCGCCGGGCTTCGTCTGAAGGTGGGGCAGCGCGGTCTCGGCCGACAGTTTGGCGCCGACAGTGTCGAGCTCTCGCCGCCGCAAAGTCGCGAGGAGGTCGCGCTGAAGGACGATGCGCTCACCCTGCCTGGCGGCGAATCCGGAATCGGAGTTACGGTGGCAGGCCGGCCAATGCCTAAATGAGGGCCAAGTCGTTACGGGGTCCAGAGAGGGGTTCCGGCGATACATAACTCAATCCCGTATTTCCGATATGGGATGGAGTCTGGAGGGTTATGTGAGGTCGCCGGCGCGCGCGTTTGATCGCCACGAAGGGCGACCTCACATAAGCCGGATTGAACGAAGGCGCCGCGTTCGAGGGTGATAGAGCTGGGCGGACGCGCTTGGACACTGCGAATGTGGTTAGCGGCGAGACGCCGCCACAATCGGCCCTATGGAAAAAGCTTCAATTCGCCACATAAGGATTTCAAGCGCTTGAGCCACGATCGCCACAGTCGCTCTTGTTTCTGTACCGGTCCCGTCCACGCCTTCCGGTGTCGTCCGCCACGTTTCGGATCGTGTGCACGTTGATGCACAAGGCCGGCCGCCGCGTCGTTCGACGGTCTGTCGGTTTCGAATTCGAGCCACTTCGCAGCTCCAACAGTCTCCGAGGTCCGTCGAAGCAATTGTGCCGACGAAGTCGGCTTCGTTCAATCGCCCCCGGGATGCGCTGCTCATGCCCTCGACGATTCCCCGCGCGATGGGATCCAAAGGGGGAGCAGGTTCGAAGAGCGGATTTGACTTGCCTTACTCCGTCCAGACAATCTCGCCGTGAGGACGATCGTCTGGAGCCCCGACAAGAATCGCGAGCGCAAGTCCGACGCCAAGAGAAGGATATGTTTCGAAGACATCGTCGCTGCTATCGACAGCGGCGGCCTGCTGGCGCATTTGCTTCGCCTGGAGGGAAGGAGGTCCGTCCGATGTCGAAATCGTCGATTACCCCTGATCCCGACTGGCTTCCCAATCCGACGCCGGGCGGAATCCTGCTCGAGGCGTTCATGCGGCCGCTCAAACTGAGTCAGACCGCGCTCGCCCGCGCGCTGCGCGTGCCGCCCCGCCGCATCAACGAAATCGTGCTCGGCAAGCGGGCGGTCACCGCCGACAGCGACCTGCGCCTGACCCGGTATTTTCGCCTGACGCCCGGCTTTTTCTCGGCCTGCAAGCCGACCATGACCTGATGGAGCGGCGCCGCGAACTCGGGCCCGCTCTCGAACTGATCGCTCCGCGCGCCGCGTGACAGAGCGTTGGGGATTGCGGTCAGCCTAAGGGAGGAGGATCACGCATGAGCGCCGGTTCCCCGGCGACCGCGGCCGCCCAGCCGTCCGCCACGCCTCAATCGCATTTCCCGAAACAGGCGATCGTGGTCATTCACGGCATCGGCGAGCAGCGTCCGATGGACACGATCACCGACTTCGTCCGCGCCGTGTGGGAGACCGACCCCGACGTCTGCAGGAACGACAAGCCGCTGCCGGCGGAAACCTGGAGCAAGCCGGACGTGCGGACGGGCTCGCTCGAACTGAGGCGCATCACGACGCGCGAAAGCACGCCGACCCCCGCGTTCCCGCGCGGCGTGCGTTCGGACTTCTACGAGCTCTATTGGGCCGACTTGTCGGCCGGCTCGACATGGGATGAGGTCAGGTCGTGGGTCGCGACGCTCCTGTGCCGCAATCCGTTCACCTCCGTCCCGCGCGACGTCATGCTCGCCTGGATCGCCCTCTGGGTCTTGTGCCTCGTCATCCTTGCCTTGCTGATCGCAAGCGTGCTGCCGAGGGACGCCACGATCTTTCACACTCCATTCCGCGACTTTTGGCCATTCTCGTTTTTGCTTCGCTGGCAGACATGGGAGCTCGCCGCAGTCGCCGCCGTTCTGGCCTGGCTCGCGCACAGCGTCGCGGTTCCCTACGCAGGCCGCGTGGTGCGCTACACGCGGGCCACTCCGGACAACATTGCCGCGCGCAAGGACATCCGCGAACGAGGGCTCGCGCTGCTCGACGAACTGCACAAGAAAGATTATCAGCGCATCATCGTCGTGGGCCACAGCCTCGGTTCGATCCTGGCCTATGATCTTGTCAGTTACTTCTGGGCGAGGCGCGACGCGAGCCGCACGCTCGTTGAAGGCACGGCAGAATTCGAGGCGCTGCGGCGGCTCGAGCAGTCTCTCATCGCGTTTGAGAAGAAGCCCTCGGACGAGGCCGTCGCCGCATTTCGTCAGGCGCAACAGAACCTCTCGCGGCTTCTTCGGCAGCGCCCGTCGCCTCAGGGCGAGGAGCCCGATGGGCGATGGCTCATCACCGACCTCGTCACGCTGGGCTCGCCGCTTGCGCACGCCGACTTCCTTCTCGGCAAGAGCGCAAAAGACATGGACGAGCGGATCCTGCGCCGGGAATTCCCCACCTGTCCGCCGGTGCGCGAGGTCCTTGACGATTGGTCGCTGGGCGAAGCGAGGAAAACCGATCTTCCGCTCGACGAGGCGGAGCCCAAGCTTCTCTGTTTTCCGCTCCGCAAGGACCGCGAGTGGCAGCTCCATCACGCCGCCCCGTTCGCAGCGGTCAGCTGGACCAACATCCATGATCCTGCGCGGCTTGTCTTCGCCGGCGACATCATCTCCGGCCCGCTCGCGTTTCGATTCGGAAAGGCCGTTCGCGACGTCGATCTGCGCGCGTTGCGCGGCCAGTCGATAGGCTTTTCGCATACGAACTATTGGCGGCTCTCGCGGGCGGGATCGGCCGGAGCGGACGTCCGCGCCCTCCGCGAGGCGCTCGATCTCTCAGGCCTGCGCCTGCCTGTCGCATGAGCGCCTTGGCCGCCGCGGTGCGGTGCGGCGCCTTGCTTCTTTGTCATGCCCGCGCATGCGGGCATCCAGAACTGAAGGCCGCGCAGGGGGGCTACTCTGGATTCCCGCGTTCGCGGGAATGACAATGCCCGAGAACCCAGACCCGCGCATGAATCCCATGCCTAACGAAACCCAGCCCGAGCGCTCCCTGCGCCCACTCGTGGGCGCTTTGGCAAACATGCTCGAGGCGGCGGGCCCGGAGGCCTTGCCCTTCCTGCGCGACTGGCCGCGGGATTTGATCGCGCGGCGGCAAGCCGCACGCTCGCTTCCCGTCGTTTCCTCCTCAAAGGCCTCGGGCGCTTCGCTGCGCCCGGGACGCGCGCGCTGGTCGAGGCCATCGCGGAGCGGGCCGGCGATCTCGACTGGCGGAAGACCTATGCGAGCGCCGATTTCGGCGAGCGCTTCCTGCAAAACTATGGCTGGAGCGAGTGGATGGGCAGGCGCGGCGCGTTCGAGAGCGAGGCGATCGCCTGCGGCGTCCTTCTCCTCGGCCCCGACACCGAATATCCCGCGCATTCGCACGAGGCGGAGGAACTCTATCTCCCCCTGGCGGGGCATGCCCTGTGGCGCTCCGGCCAGTCCGACTGGCGGCTCCGCCCGCCCGGGACATCGATCCACCATCCCTCCTGGACGACCCACGCCATGCGCACCGCAGCCGAGCCGCTGCTCGCCGCCTATGTCTGGCGCGCCGGCGACCTCACGGCGAAGTCGCGCATCGACGGATGAGCAAAAAAGCCCGCCGCATGGCGGCGGCGGACCAGCGTCGCGAGCAGGGCGGCCGCGTCCCTGCGCGGCAGGGTTTTCCGTTCGCGCCCGAATTCCCTGTTCCGGGCGGAGCAGCGAATTCAAATTCCCTGTTCCGTCTTCAGCTTCCGCGCGAACGCATCCGCTGAAGGGAATGAAATGCCCTGGTTTTGTCCGCCGCTCGACGGGCCGCGGGAGGGCTTTTTTGCGTTTGCAGGGAATTTCAGGGAATAGCAGGGAAAACCGGCGGAACGGCCGAATGCGTCCTGTGGGGCGAAGCCCCGCTCAAATATGCAGCGGCTTGCCGAGCGCCTTCAGCGCCGATTCGTGGAAGGCTTCGCTGAGCGTCGGGTGGGCGTGGATCGTCCCGGCGACGTCCTCGAGCCGCGCGCCCATCTCGAGCGCCAGGGAAAAGGCCGCCGACAGCTCCGAGACGCCGCCGCCGACGGCGTGCACGCCGAGCACGACGTGATTGTCGGCGCGGGCGACGATGCGGACGAAGCCCTCGTCGTCTTGCAGCGTCATGGCGCGCCCATTGGCGCGGAAGGGAAAGAGGCCGACGACGGTCTCGCCATGCGCCGCCTTGGCCGCCTCGGGAGAGAGGCCCACGGCGACGATCTCGGGGTCGGTGAAGCAGATCGCCGGAATCGCCCAATGGTCGAAGGCGCGCTTCTCCCCGGCGATGACCTCGGCGACCATCTCGCCCTGCGCCATGGCGCGGTGCGCCAGCATCGGTTCGCCGGTCACGTCGCCAATCGCCCAGACGTTGCGCATCGAGGTCGCTGAGCGGTCGTCGATGCGGATGAACGGGCCGGCCATGGCCAGGTCGAGCTTTTCCAGGCCGAAGCCGCCGGTCCGGGCGCGCCGCCCGATCGCGACCAGAACCTTGTCGGCCGGGATCGTCCTCTCGCCGCCGCTCGCGCCGGCGGCTTTCAGCACGCCCCCGGCGAAGCCGAGCGCCCGCGATTCGAGCATCGTCTCGACGCCGAGATCGGCGAGTCGGCGGGCGACCGGCTGCGTCAGCTCGGCGTCGTAGAGCGGCAGGATGCGCGGCAGCGCCTCGACGATCGTCACCTTGGCGCCGAGCTTGGCGAAGGCCATCCCGAGCTCCATGCCGATATAGCCGGCGCCGACGACGGCGAGCGAGCGCGGGACTTCGGTCAGCGCCAGCGCCTCGGTCGATGAGATGACGTCGCCGCCGAACGGCAGCGCCGGAAGCGCCATCGCTTCCGAGCCGGTGGCGATGACGAGATGCTCGCAGGCGATGCGCGTGTCGCCGGTGTCGGCGTGGGCGAGGGCCGTCTTGCCGTCGACAACGGTCGCCGGCCCGTGCAGCGTGCGCACGTGGGCTTTTTTCAGCAGCGCCGCGACGCCGGTCGTCAGCCGCGAAACGATCGCGTCCTTCCAGGCGACGGTCCTGGCATAGTCGAGCGTGGGCGAAGCGGCGGCGAGGCCGATGGCGGCGAGCCCGTGCGGGTCGGTCAGCGCATGCGCGAGGCCAGCCGCGTGGATCAGCGCCTTGGACGGGATGCAGCCGACATTGAGGCAGGTTCCGCCCAACCGGTCGGCCTCGACGAGCACCGTGTCAAGGCCGAGCTGGCCGGCGCGGATCGCCGCGACGTAGCCGCCGGGGCCGCCGCCGATGATCAGGACCTTGCATCGCAGCTCGTTCATGATCGTCATCGCGAGCGGAAGCCCAAGCGAGGCGAGCCACGGATCGCCGGGCGCCCTACGAAGCCTGGATTGCTTCGTCGCTGCGCTCGTCGCAATGACGGGTCGGGCATGCGATTCAATCCTCGATGAAGAGCGTCGCAGGCGTCTCGAGAAGCGCGCGGACGCGCTGGATGAAGGTCGCCGCGTCATGGCCGTCGACCACCCGGTGATCGAACGACGACGACAGGTTCATGGTCTTCCGTGGCGCGAAGGCGCCGTCGCGCCAGACCGGCCTCACCATGACCTTGTTGACGCCGACGATCGCCACTTCCGGGCGGTTGATGATCGGCGTCGAGGCGACGCCGCCGAGCGCGCCGAGCGAGGTCAGCGTGATCGTCGAGCCGGAAAGCTCGTCGCGCGCCGCGACCCCCTGGCGCGCCGCCTCGCTCACCCGGCGCATTTCGCGGGCGCATTCGTGCAGGGAGAGCGTCTCCGCGTGGCGCACCACGGGAACCATCAGGCCAACCGGCGTCTGCGTCGCAATGCCGAGATGAACCGCGCCGTAGCGCTCGATCACCTCATTGTCGTCATCGTAGTGCGCGTTGACCTGGGGAAAGTCGGCGATCGCCTTGACGACCGCAAGCATCAGGAAGGGCAGCATGGTCAGCTTCGGCCGCTCGGCGGTGGCGCGCGCGTTGAGCGCGGCGCGCAGTTCCTCCAGCGCCGTGACGTCGACCTCCTCGACATAGGAGAAATGCGCCACCCGGCGCGCCGACTCGGCCATGTTCTGGGCGATGCGGCGGCGCATGCCGACGACCTTGATCGTCTCGACGCCGAGGTTCGGCGCGTTGCCGGAGCCTCTTGCCGGCGCCTCGGGCGGACGGGAGACATAGGCGTCGAGATCGTCGTGGGTGATGCGGCCGGCCGGTCCCGTGCCGGGCACGAAGCGCAGGTCGATTCCGGCCTCGCGCGCCTGCTGCCGCACGGCCGGCGAGGCGAGCGGCTTTTCGCCCGGCGGGCGAGGGGCGCCATGGCGGGGCGCGGGAGCGAGCGGGCGCGGCGGGGCGACCGGGGCGCTCGGCGGCGCCTTGAGCGGCAATTCCGCCGCTGCGGGCTCGGGTTCCGCCGGCCTCGGCTCGGGCGGCGGTCCGGCCTTGGCGGGCGCGGCCCTAGCCGGGGCGCCCCTCGCCGCGGGCGGAGGCGAGTCGGGCAGCCCGGGCGCGTCGATCCGGATCAACTCGGACCCGACTGCCAGCACGTCGCCGACGGCGCCGCCGAGGGCGACGACGGCGCCGGCGACCGGCGTCGGGATTTCGACCGTCGCCTTGTCGGTCATCACCGCGGCAACGACCTGATCCTCGCGCACGAGATCGCCGACCTTGACCGACCACTCGACGATCTCGGCCTCGGCGACGCCCTCGCCGACATCCGGCAGCCTGATCGAGCGCATGCCCATCGGCGTCAGCCCTCCATCGCTTTCAGGAGCGCCCGGCCTACCCGCGCGGGCCCCGGGAAATAGTCCCATTCCTCGGCGTGCGGGTAGGGCGTGTCCCAGCCGGCGACGCGCTCGATCGGCGCCTCGAGGGCGTAGAAGCAGCGTTCCATCACCTGGGCGGCGAGCTCGGCGCCGAAGCCCGAGGTCAGCGTCGCCTCGTGCACGATGACGCAGCGGCCCGTCTTCTCGACGGAGGCGACGATGGCGTCGACGTCGAGTGGCACGAGCGAGCGAAGGTCAAGGATCTCGGCGTCGACGCCGGTCTCCTGAGCGGCCGCCTCGGCGACATAGGCCATCGTGCCGTAGCAGAGCACCGTCACGTCCTTGCCCTCGCGGCGGACCGCCGCCTTGCCGAGCGGCACGACGTACCGGCCCGCCGGAACCTCGCTCAAGGGGTGCTTCGCCCAGGGGGTGATCGGCTGGTCGGGATGGCCGGCGAACGGGCCGTTGTAGAGCCGCTTCGGCTCCAGGAAAATCACCGGGTCGTCGTCCTCGATCGAGGCGATCAAGAGGCCTTTGGCGTCGTACGGGTTCGACGGGATGATGGTCTTGAGGCCGCAGACGTGGGTGAAGAGCGCCTCCGGGCTCTGGCTGTGCGTCTGCCCGCCATAGATGCCGCCGCCGCACGGCATGCGGATGACGATCGGGGCGAAGAAGTCGCCGCCCGAGCGGTAGCGGAGCCGCGCCGCCTCGGAGACGATCTGGTCGTAGCCGGGGTAGACATAATCGGCGAACTGCACTTCGGCGACGGGCCTGAGGCCATAGGCGCCCATGCCGATGGCGACGCCGACGATCCCCAATTCGTTGATCGGCGCGTCGAAGCAGCGCGACTTGCCGTATTTGCGTTGCAGGCCCTCGGTGCAGCGGAAGACGCCGCCGAAATAGCCGACGTCCTCGCCGAAAACGACGACGCGTTCGTCCTCGGCCATCTTGCAATCCATCGCGTCCCGGATCGCTTCGACCATCGAAAGGCGGGGCATGGCTAGGCTCCGGCCCAATGGGAGGAGCCGGGGGCGCGCGCTCCCCTTCTCCCCTTGCGGGAGAAGGTGTCGCGCGTAGCGAGACGGATGAGGGGTCCGCGCCGCAAGGCGCTCCGAAGCAAGGCGCCTGACGGCGCCGGACCCCTCACCCCCAACCCCTCTCCCGCAAGGGGAGAGGGGGGCGCAAGCGGCCGTCTTTCGTTCGACGCGGTCGGCGCTGCCATCTCACACCCCAAGCTGCTGCCGCTGCTCCCTGAGATGCCGGGGCATCTCCTTGAACACATCCTCGAACATCGTCGCGGCGCTCGGCTTCGGCCCGTCGTGCAGCGTGCCATGGCTTTCCGCCTCTTTCGCGGCCTCGAGCACCTCCGCGTCGACCTCCGCCTGCATCTGCTTCTGTCGGTCCTCGCTCCATGCGCCGAGGCGGATGAGATGGACCTTGAGCCGCTCGACCGGATCGCCGAGCGGCCAGGCAGCCCATTCCTCCTTCGGCCGGTATTTCGATGGGTCGTCGGAGGTCGAATGGGCGCCGGCGCGATAGGTCACCCATTCGATCAGCGTCGGGCCGAGATTGGCCCGCGCCCGTTCGACCGCCCATTTCGACACGGCGTAGACAGCGAGATAGTCGTTGCCGTCGGCCCGGAGCGACGGGATGCCGAAGCCATGCGCCCGAGCGGCGAATTTGGCGCTCTCGCCGCCGGCGATGCCCTGATAGGACGAGATCGCCCACTGGTTATTGACGATGTTGAGAATGACCGGCGGCCGGTAGACGGAGGCGAACACCAGAGCCGAATGGAAGTCGGTTTCCGCCGTCGCGCCGTCGCCGATCCAGCCTGAGGCGATCTTCGTGTCGCCCATGATCGCCGAGGCCATCGCCCAGCCGACGGCTTGCGGATATTGCGTGCCGAGATTGCCCGAGACCGTGAAGAAGCCCGCCTCCTTCGACGAATAGAGCCCAGGCAGCTGGCGGCCTTTCTGCCTGTCCTTCTCGTTGGAGAAGATCTCGCACATCATGTCGACCAGCGGCCAGCCATGCGCGATCAGGAGCCCCTGCTGGCGATAGGTCGGAAAGCACATGTCGCCGGGCGACAGCGCCTTGCGATGGGCGCAGGCGATCGCTTCCTCGCCGAGACTCTGGATGTAGAACGACGTCTTGCCCTGCCGCTGCGAGAGCAGCATGCGGGCGTCGAAGGCGCGCGTTAGCATCATGTCGCGCAGGCCCTTGCGCAATTCTTCGGGGGTGAGCGCGCCGACCCAGTCGCCGACCGCGTCGCCGTGATCGTCGAGGACACGGATCATGGTGTAGGCGAAGTCGCGGATTTCCGACGGGGGGACGTCGATCGGCGGCCGCGGAACCTCGCCCGCCTCGGGCACGTCGACATGGCTGAAATCCGGCTTGCCCCCGGGCCTGACGGTCGGCTCCGGCACATGCAGCGACAGGCGTCCGCTCATCGGGGGTTCCTCCGCCGGGCGCGAGGAGAGAAAAGCGCGCGGGCCAACTCGGGCATCTTAGCGCCCTGCAACCGGCATTGTCATGTGATCGGCCGAGCCGCTCGCCACGTCTTGCGGGGGGCCGGTTACGCAGGAAACCACGCCGCTATCGGCCCTCGCTTTCACCAGCGCTGATGCACGTGCGGCTTGATGTCGCGATCGTAGATCGCCCTGAGTTCCGCCATCGTCCCGGGCTTCAGCGGCGGCAGATCCGCCGCTTCGGCGTTGGCCCGCGCTTGACCGGCGTTGCGCGCCCCGGGAATGACGACGGTGACGGCGTCGAACATCAGGATCCAGCGTAGCGCGAATTGCGCCATCGTCCCGCTTCCGACGAGCGGGCGAATTTTCTCGACCGCCGCAAGACCAATGTCATAGGGAACGCCGGAGAAGGTCTCGCCGACGTCGAACGCCTCGCCGTGCCGATTGAACTGGCGATGATCGGACTCATCGAACTTGGTGTCGGGCTTGAACTTGCCCGCGAGCAGGCCGCTCGCCAGCGGCACGCGGGCGATGATGGCGACGTTGCGCCGCTTCGCCAGATCGAAAAAGACGTCGGCCGGGCGCAATCGAAAAATGTTGAAGATGATCTGGACGCTGACGACGCCAGGAAATTCGATCGCCTTCAACGCCTCTTCGACCCGCTCCACGCTGACGCCGTAGTTGCGAATTTTTCCCGCCCTCGCGAGGTCATCGAGAATGGCGAAAACTTCAGGGCGGTAATAGAGGTCGGTCGGCGGGCAATGCAGCTGCACGAGGTCGAGCGTGTCGACTTCCAGGTTCTTCAGGCTGCGATCGATCCAGGCGCCCAGGTTCTCGCGCGTGTAGCCGGCGACGGTCTGCGCCGGCAGGCGCCGGCCCGCCTTGGTGGCGACAAACGGTCGTTCGGCGCCTCTCCCTTGAGGACGCGGGCGATCAGCCTCTCCGACCGCCCGTCGCCATAGACGTCGGCGGTGTCGATGAAGGTCATGCCGCGATCGAGCGCCTCGTTCAGGGCGGCGACGGCGTCGCCCTCGTCGACATGCCCCCAGCCCGCGCCGATCGCCCAGGCGCCGAAACCGATCTCGCTGACCTTTCGCCCCGTCCGTCCGAATTCCCTCGATCGCATCCGACCCTCCCAATGTGCCGCAAACCAGCCGCCGATTCGGCTCCCAAATATCCGATCTCTCAGGCCGCGCGCGCGATTCCGGCCAGCATCGTCGCCAACGCTTCGGGCTGCGACAGGAACGGCGAATGGCTCGACTCGAGACTCTGCACCTGGGTCGCCCCGCCGATCGCCTTGTCGGTCGCTGCGATCATGAAATCCTGGCCGCTGAGCGGGATAGCGCGATCCGCGAGACAACGGATGTAGTGAAGCGGGACGCGGCCGAAGCGACCAGCGGTGATGGGCGACGGCTCGAACAAAACGGCCGTCGGTTCATCGCAGTGCAGCGTCTTGGCGATGGCGGCAAAGTCGGCGTCCGTCACGTCGGCATAAAACGTTTCTTTGAGCCCGGCGCGATAGGCCGGATCGTCGGAGGCGGGGTCGATCCGCAGCGCGCCGACGGCGACAGGTTCGGCGCGAAGCACGGAGTCCACGAGCGCCGCCGCCATGGTCTCGTGCTGGGTCATCGCTGCCGTCGTCATTCCGGGCGGCAGCAGCAGCCCGGCCAAATAGACCGCCGCGCGCAGCTTCTCGGGCGCCGCTTCGGCGACCGACGACACGGTCAGCCCGCCCAACGAATGTCCAACAAGGACCACGTCGCTGCCGAGCGCGTCGATCGCCTTGAGAACGGCCGTCGTTCGTTCGGCCTGCGTCACGCCGGCATTTGGCGAAGGTTCGGTCGCGAAGGCCGCCTCATCGAGCGGCCGACGCAAAAAGCTCTCCGGAAAGGCGGCGTTGACGCCGGCGCCAGGCAGATCGATCGCTTTTGCTCGATAGCCCTCGGCTTCGAGGAGCGGCAGAATGCGCGCCCAGGTCGCCGCATTGTGCCAGGAGCCGTGCACCAATAGGAAGGCAGGGTTGCCCGCCGCCATTTTCTCCCCCCGTTTTCGATCCCATTCGCTCGCCCGAGTTGATCTTCCGAAACCGAAATTCTCCGGTTGGCGGCGGGCGTGGCTCGGACTATTGCCCGGGGGCAGGCGCCATTGCAACCAGCGCGCGCTTCGGCCGGCTGCGCGTCTCACCGCCCCGAGGAAATGAGCGACAATGCCGAGCGATCCGCTGTTGCAGCCGTACCGGCTAAAACATCTTCTGCTGCGCAATCGTCTGATGTCGACGGCGCACGAGCCGAACTACACCGAGGACGGCCTGCCGAAAGAGCGCTACCGGCTCTATCACGCGGAAAAAGCCAAGGGCGGCCTCGCGCTAACGATGATCGGCGGCTCCTCGGTGGTCGCGCCCGACTCTCCGCAAGCGTTCGGCAACATCCTCCTCTACAAGGACGAGGTCGTCTCCTGGCTAAAGGAACTGGCCGACGACGTGCACAGCGCGGGTGCGGCGGTGATGATCCAGATGACGCATCTCGGCCGGCGAACCAACTGGAACAAGGCGGACTGGCTGCCGGTCCTGGCGCCGTCGAACGTCCGCGAGCCGACGCACCGCGCCTTCCCCAAGGTCATGGAGGACTGGGACATCGCACGGGTGATCGGGGCGTACGCCGACGCCGCCGAGCGGGTCAAAGCCGGCGGCCTCGACGGCCTCGAGCTCGAATGCTACGGCCACCTGATCGATCAGTTCTGGTCGCCCGCCGTCAACCGGCGCGACGATGCCTACGGCGGATCGCTCGACAATCGGATGCGCTTCGGCCTCGAGGTCCTCGCCGCCGTGCGCAAGCGGGTCGGCGAGGATTTCCTGGTCGGCGTCCGCATGGTCTGCGACGAGGATTGGGACCGCGGGCTCAGCCGCGAGGACGGCGTCTCGATCGCCAAACAACTCGCCGCTTCGGGCCTCATCGACTTCATCAACGTCATCCGCGGGCATATCGAAACCGAGGAGGCGCTGTCGCACGTCATCCCCGGCATGGGCTCGCGATCGGCGCCCCACCTCGATTTTTCCGGCGAGGTCCGGCGGGAGACGCGGATGCCGACCTTCCATGCGGCGCGCATCCAGGACGTGGCGACGGCGCGCCACGCCATCGCCAGCGGCAAGCTCGACATGGTCGGCATGACGCGCGCCCATCTCGCCGATCCGCACATCGCCCGCAAGGTCGCCGAGGGTCGCGAGCATCAGATCAGGCCCTGCGTCGGCATGGCTTATTGCATCAACTCGATCTACACGGGCCAGGCGGTCTGTATCCACAATGCCGCGACCGGACGCGAGGCGACGATCCCGCACGTGATCGCCAGGAGCGGCGGGCCAAAGCAGAAGGTCGTCGTCATCGGCGCGGGGGCGGCCGGCCTCGAGGCGGCGCGAGTCGCCGGGGAGCGCGGCCATGCGGTCGTCGTGTTCGAGGCGGGGGCTGAAGCCGGCGGGCAGATCAGGATTGCCGCCGGTTTGAAGCGGCGGCGCGAGATCATGGGCATCGTCGACTGGCGCCTCGCCGAATGCGCGCGGCTCGGCGTCGCCCTCCGCTGCAACGCCTATGCCGAGGCGCCCGACGTCCTGGCGGAGGACCCCGACATCGTCGTTGTCGCGACGGGCGGCGTGCCGAACATGGGCTTCCTCGATGACGGACAGGCCTTCGCTGCGTCGTCCTGGGACATCCTCGCCGGCGCGGTCAAGCCGGCGGCGAAGGTGCTGCTCTACGACGACAACGGGGCCCATCCCGGCATGACGGCGGCCGAATTCATCGCCGGCGCCGGCTCCGAGCTCGAAGTCGTGACGCCCGACCGGATGCTCGCCCCCGACATCGGTGGCACGAGCTACCCAGCCTATTTCCGGGCGCTTTCGCTCGCCGGCGCCGCGATCACGCTCAACCTTCGGCTCGAGCGGCTCGAGCGGCGCGGCAACAGGGTCGCGGGCATCTTCTTCGACGAGTACGGCAAGCGCCATGTCGAGAAGGAGGCCGACCAGATCGTGGTCGAGCATGGAGCAACGCCGGTAGACGAGCTCTACTTCGCGCTGAAACCCGGCTCGGTGAACCTGGGCGCCATCGACCATGACGCCCTCATCGCCAACCGGCCACAGACGATCGTGCGCAACCCGCAAGGCCGCTACCGCCTCTTCCGCATCGGCGACGCCGTCGCGAGCCGCAACATCCACGCCGCCGTCTACGACGCCATCCGCCTGATGAAGGATGTTTGACGTGCAACTCCCTCGTCCGGCCGCGCTCCGCTCGTCCGCCTTCGCCTGCGTAGCCCGTCGAGAGACGGGCCCTCTTCCCCGGCTTGCTGGGGAAGCAACTGTGTTGGGTGGGAGTAGCCCGGTGTTCGGCCGGGCTCAAGGCTGGCGCTTCGCGCCCCCGCCTCCGGCGGCTTCGGCCTTGACCCCGTCCGCTCACCGGGCTCTTGGGCATCCATGCGGTCGGCGCAATGCGCCGCCCGGCGGCCATGCGAGGGCCCGCTCATTCGGCGGCCCGAGCAGGCGGATTCCAGGGCTCATCGCGTGCAATCATAGTGTTCAGGATGACGATCAGCTTGCGCATGCAGGCGATGATGGCGACTTTGGGCTCTTTGCCTCTGGCGAGCAGCCGTTGGTAATAGGCCTTGAGCACCGGATTATGCTGGGTGGCGGCGCCCACGACCGCCATATAAAGGAGGTTGCGCAGCTTGCGCCGTCCGCCCCGGATGCTGCGCGCGCCCTTGCGTTGGCCACTGTCGTCGTCATAGGGCGCGGCGCCGAGAAGGGCCGAGGCAGCCTCATTGGAGATGCGCCCGAGCTCGGGGAACCAGGCGACGATGCCGGCGACAGTTTGATCGGCGAGCCCCGGCACGCTGTCGATGAGCTCGCCACGGCGCGCAAACGCCGGGTTCGCCTTGATTCTGGAGGCGATCGAAGCCTCGAGCCTGCGCAGTTCGGTCCGCAGCGCCTTGGCGACCGCGGCCAGGGCCTGGAGGACAATGGCCGGCGGGTGGTGCTCGCGCTGCTGCTTGATCCGCTCCTGAACGTCTTTCAACGCTTCCCGGGCTTGGACCAGGCGGGCGATCTCCTCGCGCGCGGGATCGTGCGGTTGAACGCTGTCGTCGGGAAACGCCTCGGCGAACCGGGCGATCGTCTCGGCGTCGATCGGATCGTTCTTGGCCAGCCGTCCGGCCGCCCTGGCGAAATGGCGAACCCGCTTGGGATCGACGACACGAACCTTGAGCCCGGCCGCGCGCAGGGCTTCCGCCCAGCTCCGCTCATAACCGCCGCTGGCCTCCATCACCGCCCGGCCGACCCGGTTAGCGCGCAGCCACGCCACCAGATCCGCCTCGCCCTCCGGAGTGCTCGGCGCCGACAGGCGCAGTCCCATCGAATGAATACAAGCATCGACTTTGCTCTTCGCGACATCGAGGCCGACAATGCGCGTCTCTTGTGGCATACTCCCACTCCCTTCCTTGCTCGTACGGGCTCTCACGCCCATGCAACTGTTCGGGCTTATGGAAGACACCGGACCTGTCCCTCGCTTCCCCGCAGTTTGCTCCTGTGGTGGCTACGGGCTCAGGTCCGGCGACGGGCGGTTGCTTGGAACAGCCGCCCGTTCGCCGACTTTCTCACAATTTCTGGACACAAGGTGGCGCATAGCGCCGGATGGGGTGTGGCCAGTTGTTCCGGCCGAAGTCGGATTGCGCGAACGTCATCGCGAACCTTCACCGGCCATACCTGCTTTCCGTACCCCGTCCGGCCTTCGGCCACCTTCGCGGAGAAGGGAAAACCCGCCACAGCGAGCAGTCCCATGAAGAGCATCGCAAATTCGGCTTGTGTAGAGGCTCGACCAAGGGATCGCGGGAGAGGGTTGGGGTGAGGACTTGAGCGCCTCATGCGCCTGATCGACGCCGACGCCCTCGCCCGCACGCTCGATCCGCTCGTCCTCATCGAGGCGCTGCGCCTGGGCCATCGCGGCGGCGGCGTGGGGCGCGTCGAGCGCATGCTGCTCGAGGAGCCGGGGACGGCCAATTCCGTCCTGACCTGGATGGCCTGGCGCCCTGAGCGCGGCATCGCCGTCAAGACGGCGACGGTCTTCCCCGACAACAGCCGGCTCGGCGCGCGCCCGAACGTGCAGTCGGTGGTGGTCCTGTTCGACGCGGCGAACGGCGCGCCGCTCGCCGCCATTCACGGCGAAAGCTTCACCCGGGTGAAGACGGCGGCCGATTCGGCGCTGGCGGCGGACCTGCTTGCCGTCGAGGACGCCGCGACGCTCGCCGTGCTCGGCGCCGGCGGCCAGGCGAGGACCCATGTCCGCTTTCTTCGCGCCGTCCGCCCCGCGATCCGTAAGGCGCTCGTCTGGAATCGGACGGCGGAGGCCGCCGAACGCCTCGCCTTCGAGCTACGAGCCGAAGGCTTCGACGCGGAAGCGCGAAGCGACCCTCACGCCGCAGTCAGCGAGGCTCAAGTCGTCAGCTGCCTCACCGCCGCCCGCGATCCGGTGCTCCGCGGCGCCTGGCTCAGAAACGACGCCCATATCGACCTCGTCGGCGGTTTCACCCCGGCGATGCGCGAGAGCGACGACGATGTCGTCCGCCGCGGCCGGCTCTTCGCCGACACGCTGCGCTTTACCGTGGGCGCTTGCGGCGACTTCGCCAATCCGATCGCGCGCGGCGTGATCGGGCCCGAGGCCATCGAGGGCGATCTCTTCGACTTGGTCTCGGGCCGCATCCCCATCCGCCGCGCGCGCGACGAGATCACCGTCTTCAAGAACGGCGGCGGCGGCCATCTTGACCTGATGATCGCAAGGGCGATGTTCGAGGCGCCGTTCCCTCTTCCGAACGGGTGAGGGGGCCGGGCGTGAGGGCGCGGACGCGTGTCGCTTGCTGGCGAAAGGGGGGGCGACAAACTTGCGTTGCACCGCGTTCTGCGTGGCCGGTTGGGGTCGCGCCGGATTGTGCCGGTCGTTTCGTTTCGATCGCCGCGGCGACAGTCTATTGCTGAAAAACAGAATCTGCGCTACAATTCGGCCATGACCTCAAGACGCTCCGTCATCGCCATCGTCGGTCTGGCTGGCCGTCCGCAATTTCTACTCGTAATGATCGTTCAATCGGCTAGGCGCCTGCAATGATCTTTTGCCGAGGCTCCCGCGCAAGCCATTGAAAACGCTCATTTCGGACGAACGACTCCAAGAGAATCCAAGAGAATCCAAGGCCACGGGAAGCAGGATACGAGAGCTATCCCGCGGATTCGAAGAAAGTCCAAATTGACCGAACACGGCCCGCTTTGCACCGCACGGGCCGGCTCGTCGTCCGGCTGGCTTCGCCACCGCAAGCCGCCGGCCTGACCGGGTCCGGCTCTAAAACGCCGCCCTCGGCCGCGCCCGGTCCAGCGTCTCGATCCGGCAGGTCGCGCCGCATTCGCGGGCGATGAGTCCGGCGAGGCGCGCCGCGGCGGCTTCGACGTCGCCAACGCCGTTGGACTGCGCCGTCAGGACCGCCCGTCGCGTCTCCAGGCGCGACGCGGTGCGGGCGTCCTGGCGCCAGTTCCAGCGGCGGCAGAGTACATGGCGGCTGTCGGCATAGACGACCTCGCCGGCCTTCGGCGGATCGTCCGGATCTTCGCCCGGCTCCGCGCCCATGTCGACGAAGCTGTCCCCGGCCCTTGCGAAGCGGAAGACGAGGTCGCCGGCCGTCCGGTCGAGATCGTCGCAGCCGAGGCACAGTCCGGTCTCGAGCGAAACCATGTTGTAGAGGTCGACGAGCGTATTGATCTCGGGCAGCGGCTGGCCGGCGAGAACCCGCTTGATCAGCCGCTCGGCGGAGGAGCGATAGCTCGTGCGCTTGACCCCGAAGCCCTTGTAGGCAGCGCGCCAGGCGCCGACTTCGGGAATGGCCGAGAGCTCCATTCCGCCCCAGCGTTGACGGCACGCCGCCTCCGCCGCGGCGATCTGGCTCGCCAGTTCCGGGCCTCGGACGGGGCGAATGGCAAGCGGCTCGGCGAGCACGAAGGCCACGCGGAAATCAGGGAAGCGGCCGACGAGATCGACGATGGAGAGTTCGGGCATCCCGCTCGTTTCTTTCATTCGGCGCCGGCGATGTGACGGACGGCGAAGAGGCGCTCGGCTTGAGTTTCCGGGCGCCGCCCCTATAAGCGGCCCCGCGCCAAGCGCAACAATACGGAATAACTGGGAAAACCATTGAACATGCAAATCAGGATTGCGGCCTGCGCCGCGGCGCTTTGTCTCTTCGTCTCCGGCGGCGCCTTCGCCTTCGACGCCGCAACCCCGGACGCCGTCCCCAAAGCCGGGGCCTCCAAGGCCGCGGCGGATCCCGGGGACGCCGGCGCACGCTCCGCCAAGTCGATCGAGTGCTCGCAGAAAGCCGACGCCAAGGATCTGCACGGCAAGCCGCGCAAGCATTTCATGCACGAGTGCAAGCACGCCGAGTGAGCTTCCGCCCGGCACGCGAACCAACGCCGGCCGCAGGGAAAGCCGGTCGTCCGAGCTTGAGGCCGACGACGGCGAGCGATGAGCGCGTCGCGCTTTTCCGGACCCCGCGCGACTGGCTGCGTTACGCGATCGGCCGCTTCCGCGCCGAAGGCCTGGCGTTCGGCCACGGGGCGACGACGGCGCTCGACGAAGCGGCCTTCATCATTCTCGAAGGCCTCAATCTTCCGATCGATACGCTCGACCCCTTCCTCGACGCGAGGCTACTGCGCGCCGAGCGCGAGCGGATCGACGCGCTGATCGAAGCGCGCGTCATCACCCGCAAGCCCGCCGCCTACCTCCTGAACCGGGCCTACATCCAGGGCGTGCCGTTTTATGTCGATGAGCGGGTCATCGTGCCGCGCAGCTTCGTCGGCGAACTCCTGATGACGGCGTTCGCCGACGAGGATGCGCCGACCGGCGACCCAGCGAAGATCGGGCGCGTCCTCGACCTCTGCACGGGAGGCGGCTCGCTCGCCGTCCTCGCCGCCCGCGTTTTTCCCAACGCCAGGATCGACGCTGTCGATCTTTCGCCCGAGGCGCTGCAAGTGGCGCGGCGCAACGTCGAGGAGCACGGGATTTCCGATCGCGTGACCCTCATCGAGGGCGATCTCTTCGCCCCGCTCGGGGACAGGCGCTACGATCTGATCCTCGCCAATCCGCCCTACGTCGACGCCAAAGCCTTGGCCGAATTTCCTCCGGAATATGCGGCCGAGCCGCGCCTTGCGCATGCTGGGGGCGCGGACGGCCTCGACGTCGTGCGGCGTATCCTGGCCGGGGCGCCGAACCGGCTCACGCCGCACGGCGCTCTTATTTGCGAAGTCGGCCGCGGCCGCGACCTGCTGGTTCGCGATTTCCCCCGGCTGCCCTTCGCCTGGCTCGACACCGAAGAGAGTGTGGGAGAAGTGTTTCTTTTGCGCGCCAAAGACTTCGACAAGCCACTGCGACACGGCCGGCCGAAATCCTGATTATTCCGCCGCCACCCGGATCGCCGCCCGCAGGACCCCGCGAAACTCGTCGATCGGGGCCAGCTGGGCCCCGCGCTCGATATGCCAGAAGGTCCAGCCGTTGCAGGCAGGCAGCCCCTGCACGAGTGCGCCGATCTTGTGGATCGAGCCGATGGCTGCCCCGGCGGCGAGCGTGCCGTCGGCGCGGACGAGCGCCGCATGCCGACGGCGGAGGTCGACCAGCCGTTCCCCAGGCTCGACGAGACCCGCTTCGATGACGCTGGCGAAGGCGACGCGCGGCTCGCTGCGGCGGGTCGGCGCGGTCACAACCGTCTCTTCGGCGAGCGGTTCGACCGCGTCGATTTGCGCGCGCGCCTCGGCGGCGTAGCCCGGATCGCGCTCGATGCCGATGAAGGAACGATGGAGCCGGCGGGCGACCGCGCCGGTGGTGCCGGAGCCAAAAAAAGGATCGAGCACGAGATCGCCCGCGTTGGACGCCGCGAGGAGAATCCGCGACAGGAGCGCCTCGGGCTTCTGCGTTGGATGGATCTTTCGCCCCTGGCCATCCTTCAGGCGCTCGGCGCCCGCGCAGATCGGCAGGAGCCAGTCCGAACGCGCCTGGCAATCTTCATTGCCGGCCTTCATCATCTCGTAGTTGAAGGTATAGCCTTTGGCGTCGGCGCTGCGGGCGGCCCAAATCATCGTCTCGTGCGCGTTGGTGAAGCGGCGACCGCGGAAATTCGGCATCGGATTGGCCTTGCGCCACACGATGTCGTTGAGGATCCAGAAGCCGAGTTCCTGGAGGATCGCCCCGACACGAAAGATGTTGTGATAGGAGCCGATGACGACGAGGGTGGCGTTCGGCTTCATCAGCCGCCGGGCAGCGCCGAGCCAGCGCCGCGTGAAGGCGTCATATTCGGCGAAATCGGCGAACTTGTCCCAAGCCTCGTCGACCGCGTCGACGAGGCTCTGATCGGGGCGGGTGAGAGCGCCCTCGAGCTGCAGGTTGTACGGCGGATCGGCGAAAACGAGGTCGACCGACGCCGAAGGGATCCTCTCCATTTCAGCGACGCAGTCGCCGATCACGATCGCATCGCGTTGAGCGGGAACGATTGCGGCCGGGCGTTTCGTCTCGCCATCGCCAGTACGCAGAACCTGAAGCTGGGAGGGGAAACGCAACGCGCCGGCGCGCAAGATACCCATGGACGCAAATCACTCGACTCAACCGCCGGATGCTCGATCCGGCCCGTCGGTTATGGCCCGCTTTAAGTAAAAGTCTGGTTATGCCGTCCCGCTTGACGCTGTGTCGTTTTGAATCGACCAAAGCGGCGCGAAGATTTCCTTAACCTCTCGCCCCGCAGCACATCCGTTCATTCAGCCTCTTGATTTTCACTGAGACGGAACGAGCGGCGGTGGTAGGGGCAAGGACCCGCGAGCGCCAGAGCAAGGCGATGCGAGGCTGTGGCGTAGCCCACGTGATTGGCGAAGCCATATTGCGGGTATTCTCGCGCCAGATTGCGCATCAGCGCATCCCTCGTCGTCTTGGCGATGATCGAGGCGGCGGCGATCGACATCGAGAGGCCGTCCCCGCCGACGATCGGGCGCGCCGGACAAATCAGTCCGTCGGGAACGTCGCGGCCGTCGATGAGGGCGAGGTCCGGCCGAAGGCTCAGGCCGCCGATCGCGCGCGCCATGGCGCGCAAGGCTGCGCCGCGGATATTGTAGGCGTCGATCTCCTCGACACTGGCAAAGACGATGGAAACGCTGAGCGCCTTGGCGAAAATGATCGGGCGAAGGTCGTCGCGCCGGGCCTCGGTCAGCGCTTTCGAAGTCATCGAGGCCCTCCGGGAGATCGCTCGGATCGAGAATGACCGCCGCGACGCCGACCGGACCCGCGAGCGGGCCGCGGCCGACCTCGTCGACTCCGGCCACCCAGCGGCAACCCCTCGCCATCGCCTCGCGCTCGAAATCGAAGTGCGGCTCGGTCATCGTTTCATCCCCAGCGGGCCGGTTGAAAGTCGGCCGAGGTCGAAGGCGTGCACGTCGCGAAGGAGCGCGATGAAGCGTTCGACGCCGTAATCCGCCGCCGCCTCGCCCTTGGCTTTGCTTGCTTTGTCGGCCTCGCCTGCGGCGCCGTCCGGATTGAGGTCGCTCGCCATCCAGGCGAAGCCGAGCGGAGACTTTGCTCGCAGGAGCGCGAAGTCGCGCTCCATCGATTCGGTCGCACTCGCATAGTCGCGCGCTTCCGTCATGCGCACGGCGGCCGGTCGGAACGAGAGCGTCAGCGACGTCTCGGCGTCGCCGCCGTGAACGCCATGGATCGCCTCACGCGCCGAGAAGAGACCGTCCGGGTAACCGAGACGTCGCCAGGAGGCGTTGATCGCAAGCATCTTCCAGCGGCGGCGAAGTTCGAGGGCGGCGACGTCGATCGCAGCGACGTTGCCGCCGTGGGAATTCATCACGATGAGCTTTCGGCAGCCTGTCCGCGCGACGCTGTCGCCGATCTCTGTCCAGGCGCGGATGGCGTTTTCCGCCGAGAGCGTCAGAGTTCCCGGATATTCGCTATGTTCGTCCGACACGCCAATCGCCTGCATGGGCAGAAAAAGAACAGGCAGTTCGTCCGGAACTCTCGCCGCCGCGCGTTCAACGTAGCCTTCGTTGAGGATGGCGTCGACGCCGACGGGCAGGTGAAGCCCATGCTGCTCGATCGCCGCCAGCGGGAGGACGGCGACGACCTCGCTCATGCCGGCGCGCTGGAAATCCGGCCAGCGCATCTCCACCCAGAACTTAGTCGGCAGCATTGCGCCCCTGTCCCTCCTTGAATGCGGGCCGGATTGCGCCTTAGCGCAGCGCCGCTGGCGGCGCCAGCGGCGCGTCGCGTGACAGGGGCGGATTGCTGGAGTAGTCGACAGGATCATGGCCGAGCGGGGCAGGCGGTCGCATGTCGGAGGCTATGCTGGAGCGCCTGACGGAAGCGCTCGCCGAGGTGCCCGGCGTCGCGGCGATCGCGCTCGGCGGGTCGCGCGCCAGGGGGACCTCAACCCCCTCCTCCGACACGGACATCGGCCTTTACTACCGAAGAGGTGTCGAGCCGGACGTCGGGCGCCTGCGCGAGACGGCGAACGCGCTGGTCGACGATCCGCGCGCCGCCGTCGTGACCGAGGTCGGCGCCTGGGGGCCGTGGATCCTCGGGGGCGCCTGGCTTTCGATTGGCGGCAGGAAGATCGATCTTCTTTATCGCTGCGTGGAGGCGGTCGAGGAGACGATCCGCGCCTGCCGGTCAGGACAGGTGACGATGGACTATCAGCCGGGTCATCCGCACGGCTTCTGCTCGGCGACCTGGATGGGCGAGATCGCCCTTTGCCGGGCCCTCCACGACCCTGAACAAAGTCTGGCGGCGCTCAAGGCGATGACGCGCCCCTATCCGGACGCGCTGCGCGACACGATTATCCGCCGCTTCCTGTGGGAGGTCCTGTTCAGCGTCGAGAACGCGGAGCTCGCCCTCTTTCGCCACGATCAGACCCAACTCGCCGGTTGCGCCTACCGCGCGTTGTGCTGCGTCGGCCAGACGCTGTTCGCCCTCAACCGGCGCTACCTCATCAATGAGAAAGGCGCGCTCGCGGAGGCCGCCGGCTTCGCCATCACGATCCCTCGCCTCGTCGAGCGGACGTCGAGCGTCTGGCGCGGCATCGGCAGCGGCGCATTCCGCCAGTCGCTCGATACGCTCCGCGCTGTCGATCGCGACCTCAAGAGCCTGGCGGCGACGGAAAACTTCCTTTGAGCGCTCCCACGCGGCGGCCGCGATTTCGTATAAGGGAACCCCATGAACAGCGGCGCGATTCGGATTCTCGGCGTCGACCCCGGTCTGCGCAATACCGGCTGGGGTCTGATTGAGGCCGCCGGCTCGAGGCTGAGCTTCGTCGCCTGCGGTTCGATCCGGACCGATGCGACGATTTCGCTCGCCGACAGGCTGGCTGCGATCCATTGCGAGCTCACGGCGCTGGTCGAACGCGAAGAGCCGAATGAAGCGGCGGTCGAGGAGACGTTCGTCAATCGCGATCCGCAATCGACGCTGAAGCTTGGCCAAGCGCGGGGCGTGGCGCTGGCGGCTCTGGCGCTCAAGGACCTGCCGGTCTCGGAATACGCCGCCAATCTCATCAAAAAGACAGTGGTGGGCGTTGGCCACGCGGAAAAGAATCAGGTCGCGATGATGGTGAGAATGCTGCTGCCGGCCTCCAACGCCTCGACCCCCGACGCGGCGGACGCGCTTGCGGTCGCCATCTGCCACGCGCAACACAGGGACGCGCGCCGGAGAGGCGCCGCATGATCGGCAAGCTCCGCGGCGTCGTCGACAGCCTTGACGAGGAAAGTTTCATTCTCGACGTCAATGGGGTCGGCTATCTCGTCGCCGCTTCCGCCCGCACCCTGCGTTCCCTGCCTCCGGTCGGCCAGCCGGCGGAGCTCATGATCGAAACGCACGTGCGGGAGGACGCGATCCGGCTTTATGGCTTTCTGACCGCGGCCGAACGCGACTGGTTTCGCCTTCTGCAAAACGTGCAAGGCGTCGGCGCCAAGGTCGCGCTCGGCATCCTCGGCACGCTGACGGCCGACGCGCTTTCGGGCGCGATCGCGAGGCAGGACCGAGGGATGATGGCGCGGGCGCCGGGCGTCGGGCCCAAACTTGCGGCGCGCCTGGTCATGGAGCTGAAGGACAAGGCCCCGGCCCTTGGCGCAGCGGGCGTCGAGCGAGCGGACGCCGAGGCAGAAAACGCCGGGAAGCTGCCCAAGGCGGCCGAGGACGCCGTCCTCGCCCTCATCGGCCTGGGTTATGCCCGCCCGCAGGCCGCTGCGGCGGTCGCCAGGTGCTCGGCCAGGCTTGGCGGCCATGCTGAAACCGCGGCGCTCATTCGCGCAGGCTTAAGGGAACTGGCGCAGTGACCGGCGGAGCCGCTTGACATGGCCGAATCGCCGGGCCGGCTCGTCTCCGCCGAGAAACGTCCTGAGGATGACACAAACCTGCGCCCGCAGACGCTGACCGAATTCGAAGGGCAGGTGGCTGTCCGCAGAAATTTGCAGGTCTTCATCGATTCGGCCAGGGCGCGCGGAGAGGCGCTCGATCACGTGCTGCTGGTCGGACCGCCCGGGCTCGGCAAAACAACGTTGGCGCAGATCGTGGCGCGGGAACTCGGCGTCAATTTCCGCTCGACCTCCGGTCCGGTCATCATGAAGGCGGGCGATCTTGCCGCGCAACTCACAAACCTCGAGCCACGCGACGTTCTGTTCATCGACGAGATCCATCGGCTCAATCCGGCGATCGAGGAAATCCTTTATCCCGCAATGGAAGATTTTCAGCTCGATCTCATCATCGGCGCCGGCCCGGCCGCGCGCTCGGTCAAGATCGACCTCGCGCATTTCACCCTGATCGGCGCGACAACTTGCGCGGGGCTCTTGACGACGCCGCTGAGAGACCGCTTCGGCATCCCTCTACGCCTCAATTTCTACACGACCGAGGAGCTGCAGAGGATCGTCGTGCGCGCGGCGAAAGTGATCGGACTCGCGCTCGCGGAGGACGGCGCCAACGAGATCGCCAGGCGCTCGCGCGGGACGCCACGCATCGCCGGACGGCTCCTGAGGCGGATTCGCGACTTCGCCGTCGTCGAGCGCGACAGCCCGGTAACCCGGGCGCTCGCCGATCGCGCGCTTCGCCGTCTGGACGTCGACCCCATTGGGCTAGACCAGATGGACCAGCGGTATCTCGACGCCGTCGCCGTCAAATTCGTCGGGGGGCCGGTTGGAGTCGAGACAATCGCCGCGGCGCTCTCTGAGCCGCGCGACGCGATCGAGGATATCATCGAGCCCTATCTCATCCAGCTCGGCTTCCTGCAGCGAACGCCGCGCGGCCGGCTGCTCACCCCGCATGCTTTCCGTCATCTCGGCCTAGCCGAGCCGCAACGGGAAGACCGGCCGCCAAACTTGTTCGACGAGGAGTGACACGCTAACCAAGCGTGCAACGCAACCGCAGGATCGCGCCTTGCCGAGCCTCATCCGCTTCCTTGTCGCTGTCGCCGTGCTCGCGGGCCTCGTCTACGGCGGACTTTTCGTCCTGGCGAATTTCGTTAAGGTGAAGCCGCGTGAAATCACCCAGACCATTCCTCTGCCGAAGGCGACCAAATGAAGGACCGGTCTGGCGGCCTGGTCGCCGGTTTTCTCGATGCGCTTGCGGCAGAGCGCGGCGCGAGCGCCAACACCATCGAAGCCTATCGCCGCGATCTTGGAGACTACGAAGCCTATCTCGCCGGGGAAGGGACCGGCGCGCGGAAGGCGAGCGCCTCCGATGTGCGGGCCTATTTTGCGGCCTGCAGCGCGGAAGGCCTGAAGGCCGCTTCGCTCGCACGGCGGCTGTCGGCGATTCGTCAGTTCCACAAACATCTCTATGCCGAGGCTCTTCGGCGCGATGATCCGACTGTCGCCATCGAAGGTCCGCGCCGCGCCCGTCCTCTTCCCAAAGTGCTGACGGTTGCAGAAGTCGACAGGCTGATCGCTGCCGCGCGGGAAGGGCTGGACGCCCGCGACCGACCCCTTCGCGAGCGTCTGGCCGCGGCCCGCACGGCCTGCCTGATCGAACTCATCTACGCCTCCGGTTTGCGCGTATCGGAAGCTTTGAGCCTGCCGAAATCGGCCGCGCGCGCAAAGGAGCCGTTTCTGACGATCAGCGGCAAGGGCCGCAAGGAAAGGCTAGCCCCGCTGTCCGACCCCGCCCGCGCGGCAATGAACACGTATCGCGCCCTCCTCAACGAAGCCGCGCCGGGCGCGGCGACGGGGCAATGGCTGTTCCCGGCAAAGAGCGCCAGCGGGCATATGACACGACAGGCTTTCGCGCGCGATCTGAAGACGGTCGCTGCGGCCGCCGGGATCAGCGCCGCCCGATTAAGCCCGCATGTGCTGCGACACGCCTTCGCCAGTCATCTGCTTCAGAACGGCGCCGATCTCCGTGTCGTTCAGGATCTGCTCGGCCACGCCGACATATCGACCACCCAGATCTACACCCATGTGCTCGATGAGCGCGCCAAGGCGATGGTACGCGATCTGCACCCGATGAATGACGCAGACGGCAAGCCGTGACAGTCGGCGACGAGCCCTGCCGTGCGATGTTGGAGGGCATTGCTTTCGCCCGCGGCCCGATGCCAGAGGGCCGGCGCGACTCCGTCGACCGCCCCGATTCGGCAGGTGCGCGAGGAGAGACGCCCGCCGAGATCGCCGCCACGCCCAAGTCTGTCAGCGGCAAGCGCGCCGAGCTAGTCTAGTCTAGTGTCCGTCCATAAACGCATGATTTTTCGGCTGGAATCAATCGCGTTGGCGATGAACTGGGCCGTTTGGGAGCCATTTCGTTTGCTGTGGCTGCTGCGTGGGCTGATCCGGCCGCCAAGTTCAGGAATTCAGAATGAGAGGCCGACTCGGGCTCAACCAGGCTTGCGCGCCTTCGGCCGAAGACGAGAAATCAGGTCGGCTTGAGCCGGGCAAAGAGGGCGAGGTTGTAGGCGACGACCGAGGACCAGACGTAGGCCTTGAAGTGGTCGAGCCCGCGCCAGACGCAGCGCGCCAGACCATAGGCGCGCTTCAAACACGAGATGTCGGATTCGATGCCGGCTCGGAAGTTGCGCAGCTTGCGGTAGACCCAGTTGCTCTTAACCATGTCCTTGATGCGCAGGCCGGCCTTCTTGTGGAAGGCCATGTCGTGGACGCCAAGGGCCTTCGCCTGGGCGAGATTGTCACGGCTGGCGAAACCGCCGTCGGCGGCGGCCTGTCGGGGCGACTCGCCGTAGAAGGCGATATGGCGCTTCAGCATGGGCAACAACCGTTCGCTGTCCGCCGGATTGCCGGTCTCGATCACCAGGTCGAGGATCAAGCCGCTCCGGCCGGTGGTCAGGTTGAGCTTGTGGCCGTACTGAACCTTGCGGCCGCCTTTGACGATGATGTCGGCGTGCGGCTCGAACAGGCTGACGATCTTCTCGTTGGCGGGAACCGCCTCGCCATTAAGAACGCGACGCTCGGCCTGGGCGATGATCCGCTCGATCAGCAGACGATAGTGACGGAGCTCGGCCTGCCACAGCGTGACGGCGATCGGGTCCGGCGCCTGCCATACCTGCGTTGCGGCCTGATCAACATAGGCCAGGGTCGCCCGGGTCAGCTTGATCAGCTCACGATAATGCTGGACCCGTTTCAGTCGGTCGCGGCCATATTCGATCGCGCGCGCTCGCTTCTTCGCCGCGCGCCGATGATTGCGCCACTCGAGACCGCCGACCAAGGCCTCGGCCGCCTTCAACAGCCGCACCATCACGCGGGCCGCATCCCAGAGAAGACTGCTGTCGCTCGGCTCATGCATGAGCGCGGCGGCGACCGTGCTGTCCAGCCGCACGACCTTGCCGGTCTCGACTTTCTCCTGACGCGCGCTGGCCAGCAGGACGCGATTGATCGCCTCCCATGTCTGGGCCCGGATGGCGCTGATGGTCCTGTGCAGCACCGACTTCTTCGGCGTCCACGACAGCGGCAGCCGCGCGAAGGCGCGAAACGAGGCCGAGTCTTCAAGATGAAACGCCAGCTCCTCATAGCTCAGCTGGCGATGCTGCTTGAGAAGCGCGCAGCGCAAGACCGACTCGGCCGGAAGGCCTTCTCGCCCGGTCTCCTTAACGCCGTGTCGGCGCAGATCCTCCGCCGCCAGCCCGATGAGCTCGCGATGCTCGTCCAGCCACTGCGACATCGCCTTCAGTTCCTGGCCGATCTCGTGGTCGGCGAAGAGATCGAATATGCTGGCCTGGACGGTGCGTTCCTGACGCATTGTCGGGCTCCGGCGGTGGCGGTTTCGCCTTCCGAATCAGTGGCTTGATCCGAAAGCTTAGCCGAAACCGCCGGGCCTTGCATTCGTAAGGACAGCGATTTAACAAATAATTTCAAAAACTTAGCGTTTATGGACGGACACTAGTCTAAGCTTAGGATGCGTTCGCGATCGAACTCGATCACTCCTGCGCCTCGCGTCAAGAAGCGCGCCTCCAACCCGAGGGACGTGGCATGGATGAACGGCTTACCGCGATTCTGCCCTGCAACGACCTCGACGCTGCGCAGGCCTTCTTCGAACGACTTGGCTTTCGGCTCAAGCCCGGCAGTCCCGCCGATTACCGGATGCTCACAGACGACATCGGAGGCGAGGTCCATCTTAACCCAGCGGTCGAGGGGTGGCTCGAGCCCGGCCGCAATCCCTTCGG
Source organism: uncultured Alphaproteobacteria bacterium (assembly GCA_963772555.1). GTDB lineage: Bacteria > Pseudomonadota > Alphaproteobacteria > Rhizobiales > Beijerinckiaceae > Roseiarcus. The sequence goes on from CAVYXQ010000011.1 coordinate 340,260, forward strand.
CCTCTATCTTTATCGGAAGGACGTTGACGCCGCCGCGGCGGCTTTCCCCGGAGAGGCGCTCGGCGCACCCGAGGATAAGCCCTGGGGCATGTATGAATTCGCACTCAACGGGCCGGACCAGACTCTGGTCCGGATAGGTTGGCCGTGCCGCTTGCGCCGGACATGACCAAGGCGGCCCCCGAGGACCCGACCCTGGCCTGTCGCGAGCGACGCGTCTTACGCCCCGACCGAGGTCGCCGTCTGCAAACTCGAAAGGTCGAGCCTGACGCCGGGCCCCATGGTCGAGGAAACCGCGGCGCGCAACAGGTAGTGGCCCTTGGCGCCGGCTGGCTTGGCGCGGTTCACCGCATCGACGAAGGCCTTGATGTTCTCGGCGAGCTTCTCGTCGGCGAACGAGGCCTTGCCGACCGAACCCTGGACGATGCCGGCCTTCTCGGCGCGGAACTCGACGGCGCCGCCTTTCGAGGCCGCGACCGCCGCCTTGACGTCCATCGTCACCGTGCCGACCTTCGGGTTCGGCATCAGGCCGCGGGGACCCAGCACCTTGCCGAGACGGCCGACGAGCGGCATCAGATCGGGCGTGGCGATGCAGCGGTCGAAATTGATCTCGCCGCCCTGCACCGCGGCGACGAGGTCCTCGGCGCCGACGATGTCCGCCCCGGCCTCGCGCGCTTCATCCGCCTTGGCGCCGCGAGCGAAGACCGCGACGCGCAGCGTCCGTCCCGTGCCGTTCGGCAGGTTGACGACGCCGCGCACCATCTGGTCGGCGTGCTTCGGATCGACGCCGAGGTTCAGCGCCAGCTCCACCGTCTCGTCGAACTTGGCGCTGGCGTTGGACTTGATCATCTTCACCGCGTCTTGCAGCGGATAGAGCTTCGTGCGCTCGACCTGCTCGCGGGCTTTGAGGATTCGCTTGCCGTGATGTGTCATCGTCTTACTCCACCACCTGCAGGCCCATCGAGCGGGCGGAGCCCTCGATCATCTTCATTGCCGATTCGACGGTGTCGCAGTTCAGGTCGACGATCTTCTTTTCCGCGATCTCGCGCACCTGCTCCTTCGTCACCGAGCCGACGAAGCCGCGGCCGGGCGTCTTCGCCCCCGAGGCCGGCTTCTTGCCGATCTTCAGGCCGGCCGCCTTCTTGAGAAAAAAGGTCACCGGTGGCTGGCGCATCTCGAAGGTGAACGAGCGGTCCTGGTAGGCGGTGATCACCACCGGAATCGGCGCGCCCTTCTCCAATTGCGCGGTCCGCGCGTTGAAGGCCTTGCAGAACTCCATGATGTTGAGGCCGCGCTGGCCGAGCGCGGGCCCGATCGGCGGCGCCGGATTGGCCGCGCCCGCCGGCACTTGCAGTTTGATGTAACCGGTTATCTTCTTTGCCATTGAGGCTGCTCCATGCGAGGGCGCGGCCTCGGGCTGTCGCTCAATGAGGCTGCGCCAGGTTGCAGTTTCGTGGTGCGAACGGATGCCCCGGCTGGCGACCGGGCGTTCTTCCACGGGTTCGAAGCCGGGCGGATAGCAGGTTTACCTGAGGGGGACAAGCGCTTCGAATTGGCGAAGCGCTTGACGAAAACAGTTGTGGGGGGAGCAGCCGGGACGGTTCCGAAGATTTCAGTATGTACCCGGGCTTCGCCTATAGACGACCCGCTCGCGGATCAGCAGCTCCGCCTTCATGATGGCTCATGACGCCATCAAAGAGTTGATGGCGCCAAGCGCCACCACGGCGATGCGTCGCCCTACGGCGCCCCGAGCGTGCAGCCGCCGGCGCCCGGGGGGCGGAAAGCCTGCGCGGCCGGGATCTTGGCGACGACCGCCAGATAATCCCAAGGATATTTCGACTCGGCCGGCTGCTTCACCCGCATGAGATAGCGGTCGTAAAGCACCCGCCCGTCGGGGCGGATGGTTCCGTCGTCGGTGAAGATGTCGTGGATCGGCGCCTCGCGCATCGCCTTGGTCACCGTCTTGACGTCGTCAGTTCCCGTGGCCGCCACCGCCTCGAGATAATGGCGGACGGAAGAATAAAGGGCGACCTGGTTGTCGTTCGGCATGCGCTGCCGGCGGGCGAAGAAGCGCTTGGCGAAGGCGCGCGTCTCGTCGTTCAGGTCCCAGTACCAGGATTGCATGAACGTGAGATCGTGCGCGACCCCGAGCCCAAGCGCGTTCACGTCGCTCAAGTAGGTGATCGGGGTCGCCAGATATTGCGCCGGCGCGAGCTTGAACTCGTTCGCCTGTTTGAGCGCGTTCGAGAGGTCGGCGCCGGTGATGGCGAAGACGATGACCTTGGCCTTCGAGGCCTGCGCCGCGATCAGGTACGAGCTGAAATCGGCGGTGTTGAGCGGCGAGCGGACGCCGCCGACGACCGTCCCGCCGGCCTTGCCGATCGCGTCGCGCGCGTCCGATTCGAGCGAGGCGCCGAAGGCGTAGTCGGCAGTGATGAAGAAGAAGCTGTCGAGGCCCTTGGCGATGAGGAGGCGCATCAGCGCCACCCCGTTCGACCAGTTGTCGGCGTTCCACTGGATGCCGTTCGGCGAGCAGGCCTTGCCCGTGAGATCCGAGGACGAGGCCGAGTCGAAGACGACCAGCCGGTTGCGCGCTTTCGCCAGGCCCTGGATCGCCAGCGCCACGCCGGAATTGGTGATGTCGAAGATCGCGCGCGCGCCGCGCTCGTCGTACCATTGCCGGGCGATCTCGAGGCCGACGTCGACCTTGTTCTGATGGTCGGCGACGAGAAGCTCGATCGGCTTGTCGAGGACCTTGCCGCCGAAATCCTCGATCGCCATGCGCGCCATCTCGACCGAACCCGGGCCGGCGAGATCGGCATAGGGACCGGACTCGTCGTTCATGACGCCGATGACAAAAGTGTCGTCCGCGCGCGCCGGCGAGGCGGCGACCGCGGCGAGAAGGCAGAAAAGGATGGCGCGCAGAAGCATGGGGGCCTCCTCAGGCTGCGAGTGGCGAGCAGCCTCGCCGAACCGGCGCGGCGAAGACAATGGCGAGTTATGACGTAGGGGCGCGCTACCTCCCCGCCAGCCTGTCGGCGAACTGCGCCACCGTCTTGGCGTAGATTTGCGCGGAATTCCATTCGAGGATGGCGGCGAAGTTCGGTTCGCCGTCGTCCCAGCCTTGGCCGGGCTGCCAGCCATGGTTTCTGAGGAAATTCGCAGTCGAGGCGAGGGCGTCGGCGGAATTGTGGATGAGGTCCGGCTCGCCGCCGCCGTCGGGCGTCGTGGCGAACATGAGAACCGCCGACGGCATCAGCTGGGTCTGGCCGATTTCGCCCGCCCAGGCGCCTCGGAGCTGTCTGGGATTGCGGACAATGCCGCGCTGGACCATCATCAGCGCCTGGACGAGTTCCGCCCGGAAGCGCTCGGGGCGGCGGCAGTCCCAGGCGAGGGTGGCGAGGGCGCTGAACGTCGGATAATTGCCGTTGTCGCCGCCGAAACCCGTCTCCAGGCCCCAGATCGCCACCAGCACCGGCCCGGGAACGCCGAAGCGCTGTTCGATCGTCTTCAGCGGCCCGGCGTAGGACCTCAAGAGCGCCCGGCCGCGCGCGATTCCGCCGGGGGTGATGTGGCTTGCCGCGAATCCCTCGAAGTTATGGCCGAAAGCGGCGGCCCCGTGATCGTGCCCCTTGACCGAATGGTCATACACGACGCCGGAGAGCGCCGCGTCGACGACCTCGGGCGAGACGCCGTCGAGGATCGCCACCTGCCGGAAGGAACTCAGCCATGCGCCGAAGCCTTCGGCGCTCTTGCCGCATTCGAGGGCGCGCGCGGCCGGAGCGCCGAGACTGAGAGCCGCCACGGCGGCAAGGATGAACGCTCTCGAGTCTCTTGGTCGCATCAATGAGACGGGCTCCGTCGAAGCGCGCCGCCCGTAGGCGAGGCGGATGGAACCTCGACCTTCTGCGGCCTCGGAAGGGGCGCATGGGCCCTTTCATCCCTGAGGTCAAGGGCGCTTCAACCGCCGGGCCGACGACGTGAGAAGCGAGCCGCCGGGGCGATCGAGCGGACGTCAGTCCGTGCGCCTCCATTCGCTCGCTGAGCGGGTGTTATCGCACATCCACCACATAGGTAAGGGACGAGCAGCCGCCGCGACCCTGCACGATCGCGCAGATCTTGATCGCGTAGCTGTCCTGGCCCTTGTAGCCCTTGAAAGGCAGATACAGGAATTTGGTCGCGCCGGTCTTAGCCAAGACGCCGTGCGGGGGCGGCTTCAGGAATGAGGCGCCGGTGAATTTATAGCCCGGCCCTTCCTTGAAGGCCATGGTGCAGGAGTGTCCCGATTCGGTCGTCACCTGGATTTGTACCTGGTCGTTCCGATCGGGGAAGAAGCTGAAGGGGCTGAATTGGCAGGCGGCCTGCGCGGGTATCAAGCCCGTCGCCATGAGGGGCACCGCGATCGACGCCGATTTCCAGATTGTCATGTTGCCTCATGTGAAGCCGATGTGCCGGTTACCAGCCAAACCATCCGCACGTCCACATAAAGGTGAAGTCGTGCGGCGAGCGCGGACAGATACCGCCTCCGTCTCACGCCGCGACTTGCTCCGCCGGCGTGGCCGCCCTCAGGTTCGCTCGGGCGGTGAGCGGAAGATGATCGGACGAGTGCCGCGCCAGCGGGCTGTCATGAACCGCGAGATCGGCAATCAAGCCGTCAGGCCAACCGAGAATCCGGTCGAGGGCGAAAACGGGCCGGCGGGAAGGAAAGCTCAGAACCGACGGCGCGACCCGAAAGGTCGGCTCAAGCCCGCGGAGCGCAGACCTTCCGCGCCGGCGCCACTCGTTGAGATCGCCGAGCAAAATGGTCGGCATCGGCGGCAGATCCCGGAAAGCGGCCATCAGCGCGCTGACCTGATCAAGCCGTGAAAGACGAAGCAAGCCGAGGTGGGCGGCGATAACGCGAAACTCCCCATCGCCGAGATCCAGTTCGGCGACGATCGCTCCGCGCGGCTCGCCTCCCGGCAGCCGCAGGCGCGATCGGCTGTAGGATAAAGGTTCTCCGCGCACGAGAAGGGCGTTGCCGTGCCAGCCGTGGCGGCGAGAATCGTCCGATTGCACCAAAAGCTGCATTCCGGTCTCGCGCTCGATGGCGGCCGGATCGAGGAGCCCGCCACGTCGGGCAAAACGGCGATCGACCTCCTGAAGGGCGATGACGTCGGCGCCGAGCTCGCCAATCACCCCGATGATGCGATCGGGCCGGGTGACGCCGTCCAGGCCCCGGCATTTGTGGATATTGTAGGACGCAATCTTCAAGTGAGACCTCGATTCATCGGGATTCATCGATCGGCCGTCATATATAGGGCATCGCGAGCCGCGCCGCCGCATCCCGGAGCTTCACCGGGAGCGGGCGCTTGTCGATTTCCGGCAATGTGATCGGCTGGACGCAGCGGAGGTCGATGAATTCGGCGAGCTCCTCCGCCAGGTCTTTGTCGTAGAACTCAACGGTCAGTTCGAAATTCAGGCGAAGGCTCCGGGTGTCCCAGTTGGCGCTGCCGATGAGGCTCCATCGGCCATCGATCGTCATTAATTTCGAATGGTCGAACGGCGGCGGACTGCGCCAGAGACGACAACCAGTCTCCAGCAGCGGGCGAATGTGCGTCTGAGCGGCCCAGGCGACGAGGAAATGATTGTTCTTCTGCGGGAAGACGATATTCACGTCGACGCCCCGCAAGACGGCCAGCCGGAGCTCGGTGATCAGTTGCTCGTCCGGCAGAAAATAGGGCGTGGCAATCCTGATCGAACGCCGCGCCAGGTTGACGGCGGACAATAGCACCAGAACCAGCTGATCGACCTCCTGGTCCGGCCCGGAAGCGATCGTGCGGGCCGCCGATGCGCTGCTCGCTGGCCCCGGATGGGCGGCGCCCGTTCCCATCGCCTCTTCGCCGGTCGTGAACGACCAGTCGTCGTCGAACTCCTGCTCTATCTGCCGGACGATCGTCCCCTCGAGGCGAAAATGGGTGTCGCGGACCGGCGCTTTCGGCCCCTTCGCCATCACGTTCTCGGCGCCGATGTTCAGGCCGCCGACGAACGCGCTCCGCCCATCGACGATCAGGCTCTTCTTATGCAGTCTGAGATCGAGGAACGGCATCTTCCAGGGCAGCGTCGAGTGGAGGAACCGGGCGACCGGAACGCCTTGCCGCCGCAAAGCGTGATAGGCGGACGAGCGCACAAATCCGCCGCCGAATCCGTCGATCAGAACGCGGGTTCTCACTCCGCGGCGATGCGCCCTGACCAAGGCGTCAATGAATTGCAGGCCGATGTCGTCAGTGCGGAAAATGTAGGTTGAGAGCCGAACTTGAAATTGGGCGCTCTCGATCGCCGCGATCATTTGCGGGTAGGCTTGATCGCCGCATTGGAGCGTCGCTACGACCTTGCCGGTCGCGATCTCCTGGCCGGTGATCTTGCCGACAGCGGTCTTGAGCCGCTCGATCGGGTCCTCCGAGGCAATGTCGCCGGTGACCAGAGGGTCGACGCTCTGAGCCGGCCCCCTCAGCCGACGCGCGCGACGCCTCACCCGGTTGATGCCGAAACCGACATAGAGGAGCGCTCCCAGGACAGGCGAGAGCCACGCCATCCCGATCCATCCGATCGCCGCCGGCACCTCGCGCTTGGTCATCAACACATGCACGGTGACCGCCGTGGCGATCGCCACGTGGAAGACGCCGATCAGAAGCGCTTGACTTTCAAGCAGCGCTGACGACCCGAGAAAATGATTCAAATCAGCGCTCTGCCATTGCCGCCTGGCGCAATCGTCGAAAAAGACCCGTTGAAGAGGGGTCCCGTCGTCCGAGGCGTCGATACGGATTCCTCCGGCCGGACGCAAATCGCCTCGCACCGGCGCCCCATCTGTCGCCCCAGCGGACGCCATTCGCGAATTGGCGACGAATCCAGATCGCCCAGCCGGCGATCTTGATACAGTCGTATGCGAAGGCGAGCCCTCCCCATGCCCAAGACGCCGAGCATCCGACTGTCCGCGCCAAAACCCGAAGACTATGTCGTCGTCGACGGCTCCGACGGCCCGCGCCGCGACTTTCGCATCAGCGTCGGCCTGCGCGAGGGCTGGGACGCCGAGGGTCGGGTCTTCGACGTCTCCGAAGCGGTGCGCACCGCACGCGCCTGGATGAAGCGTCGCGTCGAGGCCGGCCAGCCTGCGCTTTCGGGCATGTTCACCCGCGCGGAGGTAACCTATGCGTGGCCGCGCGAGGACGGCACGGTAGGGTCGGACCGCGAACCCGTCGCCTTGTTCACCGGCGAGGCGGTGCATGCCTATCTCGGTCACCTGCCGGACGCCGCGATCGAAGCCATGCTGAACGAGCTGGCGGCAGAACTCGGCGCCGCGTTGGGGCAGGAGCGGATCTATGTCGCCTTCGCCGAACGGACCTGGATCCTGGATGCCGGGGAGCGCGACCACGGAGCCTGAGGGGGTCGCGCAACGCATTAGGCTTGACTAATGCATTAGTCCTAGCTAATGTCTCGTCAATGACCCAAGCCGCCGTCATCACCGCTGTCATGCGCGCGCTCGCCGATCCCACCCGGCGCGCGGTGTTCGAGCGGATCGTCGGGTCCGACGAGATCACCGTGGCTGAACTGACGCGGGGGAGCGGGGTGACGCAGGGCGCCATCTCCCAACACCTCAAGTCATTGAAGCAGGCGGGCCTCGTCGCCGAGCGCCCCGAGGGCCGCAACGTCTACTACCGCGCCGAGCCGGAGGGCCTCTCCCCGCTCGTCGACTGGATGAGCCACTACGGTGTCTTCTGGCGCGAGCGGTTCGCCAACCTCCGAACCCTTCTCAAGGAGATCGATCCATGAACGACGCCGCGATGAAGTACGACACGCAAGACATCGTTGTCGAGGAGGTGTTTCCGCACGCGCCGGAGACAATCTGGAAGACCCTGACGAATGGCGAGCTCGTTGGCCGCTGGCTCATGATGGCGCCGACAGGGTTCGAGCCGGTGAAAGGCGCACCATTCACTTTTCAGACGACGCCGGCCGGCGCATGGGACGGCGTCATTCATTGCGAGGTGCTCGAAGCGGTTCCGAACGAGCGGTTCGTCTTTTCGTGGCGAGGCGGCGACGACAGCAACGATGGGCGATATGGCTCGCGTCTCGAGACGATCGTCACCTTCACGCTCGTCAAGGCCGACGGCGGCACGCGCCTTCGCCTCGTCCATTCCGGCTTCGTCACCCCGAAGAACGAAACCGCGTTCCGGAGCATGAGCCAAGGCTGGAAGGGGGTCGTCGGCAGGATCGGGGGGCTTTCCGGCGGGTCGGTCCACTGACTGGCGCCCCCGGGCCCAAAACTACCAGCCACACCGACCAAAGGAGAGACACGATGATCGACCACAAGACCGGAACTCGTGAAGAGTGGCTCGCGGCCCGTCTCAAGCTCCTCGATGAGGAGAAGGAGCTGACGCGGCGCAGCGACGAGCTGGCGCGGCGGCGTCAGGAGCTGCCCTGGGTCCGGGTCGACAACGACTATCGCTTGGAGACCGACGCGGGGAGCGCCTCGCTGAAAGACCTGTTCCGCGGCCGGTCGCAACTCCTCGTCTACCACTACATGTTCGGGCCGGACTATAGGGCGGGGTGCGCGACCTGCTCGACAATCGCGGACGGCTTCGACGGCTTCGCCGTCCACCTGGCCAACCACGACGTGATGCTCTGGGCGGTGTCGCGGGCGCCGCTGGCGAAGCTGCAGGCCTACAAGCGACGGATGGGGTGGGCATTTCCCTGGGCCTCCTCGTTCGGCGGCGACTTCAACGCCGACTTCAGCGCCTCCTTCGATGAAGAGCAACAGCGAGAGGGGAGCATCGAATACAACTACCGGCGAGAGCCGCCGTGGAAGTCGCGCACCGACGAGGGGATTCCGAACCGCATGCCAGGGACGCCAGTCGGCGATAACGCGGCCATGACCGGGACTGACCCGGCCACTTACACGCGCGAAAGGCCGGGGATGAGCGCTTTCGCGCTCGAGGACGGGGGCGTCTACCACACCTACTCGACCTACGCGCGGGGCCTCGACGGCCTCTGGGGCATGTATCAGTGGCTCGACCGCGCGCCAAAGGGGCGCAACGAGACGGGCGTCTGGTGGCGCCGCCATGACGAGTACGACAACGGCTGAGCCCCGCTCGCATGGCGTACGCGCGAACTTCCGAACAGGCTTTTTTCGGTTTCGGGGGGCTCGTCTTCATCGCCAGCGCCGCGCTGACGGTCGTCTGGGGCGCGCGCATGTCGGCGATGGACGGCGTGGCGATGCCCGGCGGCTGGACGATGTCGATGGCGTGGATGCGGATGCCGGGAGAGACGTGGCCCGGCGCGGCGGCGTCGTTCCTTTGCATGTGGACCGTGATGATGGCGGCGATGATGCTGCCCTCCCTAGTCCCGATGCTGCAGCGCTACCGCCATGCTGTCAGCTCCGAGGGCGAGAGGCGGCTGGGAAGGCTGACCGCGCTCGTCGGCGCCGGTTACTTCTTCGTCTGGACAATGTTCGGGATGGCCGCCTTTCCGCTCGGCGTCGCGCTTGCGGCGATCGAGATGCATGAGCCGACGCTAGCGAGCGCCGTCCCGATCGCGGTCGGCGGCGTCATTCTGGTCGCCGGCGCGCTGCAGTTCAGCGCGTGGAAAGCGCGCTGCCTCGCCTGCTGCCGGGAGACGCCCGGCTACGGCCGTATCCTGCCGGCCGACGCCGGCACGGCCTGGCGGCACGGCCTCCGCCTCGGCTTGAACTGCGTCGAGTGCTGTTTCGGGCCGATGGCGGTCCTCCTGGCCGTCGGGATCGTGGACCTTCGCGCGATGGCCGTCGTAGCGGGGGCCATCACGATGGAGCGTCTGGCGCCGGCCGGCGAGCGCGTCGCCCGAGGCGCCGGCGCCGTCGCCGTCGGCGCAGGGTTGTTTCTGATCGCGCAAGCCGCCGGGCTCGGATGAAGCATCGGTGAGGGAGGGAGAACACGGCGACAGACAGAACCCGGATGCGGGACGAGTTCCCCTATTGCGGCACGGCCTTTGCCGGCACTGCGGGCCCTTGGCAAATTCCCGGCGAGGCCTTTTCGCGGCCGGGGACGCGACTACCTTAGGGCAGGACCGTGAAGACATCCCCTTGCGGAGTTCCCCCCATGACCGCGCATCAGCGTAACGTCCCCGCCCCGATCGACCCCGTGAAGCTCGACCGACTTGCCGAAACCGCGATCAAGGTCGGATTGCGCCTCGAGCCGGGCCAGGATCTCTTCCTCACGGCGCCGGTCGCGGCCCTGCCTCTGGCGCGGCGCATCGCCGAGGAGGCCTACAAGGCCGGCGCCGGCCTCGTGACGCCGGTCTTCTCCGACGAGGAGATAACGCTGTCGCGCTTCCGCTTCGCGCCGGACGAGAGCTTCGACCGCGCGCCCGGTTGGCTCTATGACGGCGTCGGCAAGGCGTTCGACGCCAATACCGCGCGGCTCGCCATTGTCGGCGAAGATCCGATGCTGCTCGCGCACGAAGACCCCGACAAGGTGGCGCGCGCCAACAAGGCGAACTCGATCGCCTATCAGCCGGCGCTCGAGAAGATCGCCGGCTTCGACATCAACTGGAACATCGTCGCCTACCCGACGGCGTCCTGGGCGAAGCGGGTCTTTCCCGGAGAAGAGGACGACATCGCCGTCGGCAGGCTGGCGGAAGCGATTTTCGCCGCCTCGCGGGTCGACAACGACGACCCGGTCGCCGCCTGGACGGCGCATAATTCCGCACTCGGCCGCCGCACGGAATGGCTGAACGGCAGGAAGTTTCGCGCCCTGCATTATTCCGGGCCGGGCACGGACCTGACCATCGGGCTCGCCGACGGCCACGACTGGCAGGGCGGCGCTGCGACGGCGAAGAACGGCATCGTCTGCAATCCGAACATTCCGACCGAGGAAGTCTTCACGACGCCGCACGCGCGCCGGGTCGAGGGGCGCGTCGTCAGCACCAAGCCCCTCTCCTATCAGGGCTCGCTGATCGACGGCATCGCGGTCAGGTTCGAGGCGGGACGCATCGTCGAGGCGAGGGCGGCGCGCGGCGAAGAGGTGCTGAAAAAAGTGCTCGACGCCGACGAAGGCGCGCGCCGCCTCGGTGAAGTGGCGCTGGTGCCGAACTCCTCGCCGATCGCCCAGAGCGGTCTCCTGTTCTTCAACACGCTCTTCGACGAGAATGCCGCCTGCCACATCGCCATCGGACAATGCTACGCGAAATGCTTCGTCGACGGCGACAAGCTCAGTCCGGCGGAGATCGCCGCCAGGGGCGGCAACAAGAGCATGATCCATATCGACTGGATGATCGGCTCGGACCAGATCGAGATCGACGGCCTCGACGCCGAGGGCGGCCGCACCCCGGTCTTCCGCAAGGGCGAATGGGCTTGAACCGCACGCGTCTCTGTTGCTCGCGAAGGATCGTCAGGTAGCCACAACATTCCTGGAATTCGCGCAGACGAACGCAAGGGCGTTCGGGCCGCGCCTTCGGCGTGACGCAGATCGCCGCAGCGCGGGTGATGATAACTCCTTTTCCGTCCCTCGATCGTCCTTGCTACACTCGGGCAGTGGAGCGGAAACGATGAGCCTCAAAGACAAGATTGCCGTGGTCACCGGCGGAAGCCGTGGCCTTGGCCTGGGACTGGTCGAGGCCTTGGTCGCTGAGGGCGCCAGGGTGACGGTTGTCGCCCGCGGCGCTGACGCGCTCGAGTCCGTCCGCGCCCGGCTGGGCGTCGCTACGATCTCCGCCGACGTAACGGAAGAGACCGCCGCTCGGCGCATCCTTGCCGAGGTCCGCCCGGACATCCTGGCGCTGAACGCCGGCGCAGCCCCGCGGATGGGACGGTTGGACCAGCTGAGCTGGTCGGATTTCACCGCGATCTGGGAGACTGACGTCAAGGCAGGACTCTACTGGATGCAGGCCGCACTCAACCTGCCGCTGGAGCCGGGGGCCCGGGTTCTCGTGGGCTCGAGCGGCGCGGCCGAGAACGGATCGCCGCTTTCGGGCGGCTACGCCGGCGCCAAGCGCATGCTGTGGTTCATGGCCAAATACGCCAATGGGATCGCGAAGCAGAAGGAACTGGGCATCCGCTTCCAGGCGATCGTGCCTCAGCAGATCATCGGGGGCACCGGGGTCGGCGACGAGGCGTCCACGGTCTACGCCCGGGCGGCGGGCGTCGGCCGCGAGGCGTTCCTGGCCCGGTTTGGCGCGCCGATGCCGCCGCGCAAGTTTGGCGACTTCCTGGTCGCGGTGCTCGACGATCCGCAGTACGCCGCGGGCCTCGCCTTTGGCCTGAAGGGCGATACGGGGATCACGGTCCTCGAGAGAGAGGCGGCTTGAGCGCAGTTCAATCCTCGCTGCAGGCCGGGCGCCACGCCGAGCTCGTGGCGCTCGCCGGCACGCTGAGGCCTGAGCTCCACCGCTACTGCGCGCGTCTGATGGGCTCGGTGATCGAGGGCGAGGATGTGGTGCAGGATGCCTTCGCCCGGGCCCTCGTCGCCCTGGACGGGCTCGAGGAGGTTCCGCTGCTCCGCGCCTGGCTCTTCCGGATCGCCCACAACCGGGCGCTGGACCTCATGCGCAGCCGCGCGATCCGCGCGGCCGAGCCCATCGAGGCGGCTTACGAGGTCGCCGATCCGGAGAGCCCAGACCCTATGGAGGCGCTGATGCGCCGGGAGGCGGTCGAAACCGCGGTGTCGCGGTTCGTGGAGTTGCCGACGACGCAGCGAAGCGTGGTGATCCTCAAGGACGTGCTCGACCAGTCGCTGGAGGAAATCGCCTCCCTGCTCGACCTCTCGGTCAACGCGGTGAAGGCCCACCTTGCCCGCGGGCGGGCCCGGCTCAAGGCGATCAACGCTGAGGCGCCGCCTGAGCCCCTGCCGCGCCCGCCGTCGCCCGCTGTGGCCCGCTATGTCGCCCTGTTCAACCGGCGCGACTGGGACGGGCTGCGCGCGATGCTGGCCGACGACGTGCGGCTGATCCAGTCGACGTACCCGCTGCGCGCCGGCGCCGCCGAGGTCGGCATGTTCTTCAGCATCTATGCGCGCAACCCACCGGCGCGGCTCGCCCCGGCCTGGCTCGAGGGGCGCGAGGCGATCGCGGTCTGGGAGGATGCTCAGGCGGCGAAGCCGAGCTATCTGATGTGGCTGGAGTGGACCGATGGCCGGATCAGCTTCATCCGCGACACCTGTCACGCCCGCTATGTGGTCGACGACGCGGAGCTGGTCCTGGCCGCGCCGGAGTAAGTCCGGACAGAGCCGCTTGACGGGGGGTCGCAAACTCGGCGAGCGATGCGACGCCCATCTCTCTTTGAGCTTGCCCGGCGCCATTTTGTCGGTCGCCATCTTTGGCGCCGTCCGCTACCTCTTCCGCTTGGGAAGCCGCGGGCTTCCAGTGACCGAGGAGATAAGGACATGCCTACGATCACCACCAACGACGGCGTCGAGATCTTCTACAAGGACTGGGGCAATGGGCAGCCGATCGTGTTCAGCCACGGCTGGCCGCTCTCGGCGGACGACTGGGATCCGCAAATGCTGTTCTTCCTCGCGAAGGGCTTCCGAGTCATCGCGCATGACAGGCGCGGCCACGGCCGCTCGACCCAGACCGGCGGCGGCCACGACATGGACCATTACGCCGACGACCTCGCGGCTTTGACCGCGCATCTCGACCTCAGGAACGCCATCCACGTTGGCCATTCGACGGGCGGCGGCGAGGTGACGCATTATCTGGGTCGCCACGGCGAAAGCCGGGTGGCGAAGGCGGCGATCATCAGCGCGGTGCCGCCGCTGATGGTGAAGACAGCGGCCAATCCAAAGGGCCTCCCCAAGGAGGTTTTCGACGGCCTGCAGGCGCAGCTCGCCGCCAACCGGGCGCAATTCTACTACGATCTTCCGGCGGGGCCCTTCTACGGCTTCAACCGGCCGGGCGTGAAGGCTTTGGAGCCGACGATCTGGAACTGGTGGCGGCAGGGCATGATGGGCGGCGCCAAGGCGCATTACGACGGCATCGTCGCCTTCTCCCAGACCGACTTCACCGACGATTTGAAGAAGATCAATGTGCCGGTGCTGGTGATACACAGCGAGGACGACCAGATCGTGCCTTACGTCGCCGCCGGTCCGATGTCGGCGAAGCTTTTGAAGCACGGGACGATGAAGACCTACAAGGACTTTCCCCACGGCATGATCACCACCCAGGCCGAGACGATCAACGCCGATCTGCTCGCCTTCATAAAGGGCTAGCGGACCGGTCGCGTGGGCGCCGCTCACGCCCGCTCGAACACGGCGGCCATGCCCTGGCCGCCGCCGATGCACATCGTCTCGAGGCCATAGCGCCCTTTGCGGCGCTTCAGTTCGTGCAGGAGCGTGGTCATGATGCGCGCGCCGGTCGCGGCGATCGGATGGCCGAGCGAGATTCCGGAGCCGTTGACATTGAGCCGGTCGAGATCGTTCCACCGCAGCTCCTTCATCACCGCCAGCACCTGGCAGGCGAAGGCCTCGTTGATCTCGACGAGATCCATCTGATCGAGCGTCAGGTTCAGCTTGCCGAAGAGCTTGCGCACCGCCGGAACCGGCCCGATGCCCATGATCGCCGGCTCGCAGCCGACCGCCGTCCAGCCGACGAGGTAGCCGAGCGGCTCGAGCTTGAGCTCCTTCAGCCGGTCCTCGGCGACGACGAGGCAGGCGGCGGCCGCGTCGTTCTGCTGGCTCGCGTTGCCCGCGGTCACCGTGCCGTCCTTCATAATCGGCCTCAGTTGCCCGAGCGTCTTGACCGTCGCGTCCGGGCGGACGCCTTCGTCGCGCCCGACCATGACCGGCGCGCCCTTGCGCTGTGGGACGCTGAGCGGCACGATTTCGTCGGCGAACCTGCCCTCGTCCCACGCCCTGGCGGCGCGCTGATGGCTGCGCACGGCGAAGGCGTCCGTCGCTTCGCGCGGAATCTGATACTGTCGCGCCAGGTTTTCCGCGGTCTCGATCATGCCGGAGATGAAGCCGAACCGTTCCAAAGGCTGCGACCGTTCGCGGCCCCGTTCGAGGCGGTCGAAGAGCTTCACCGTGCCTGCCCGGGCGCCCCAGCGCATTTCGGTCGTGTAATATTCGACATTGCTCATGCTTTCGGCGCCGCCGGCGACGACCACGTCGGCGACGCCGGTCTGCACCATCATCGCCGCGGTGGCGATGGCCTGCAGTCCGCCGCCGCAGCGGCGGTCGAGCTGCAGTCCCGGGGCCGCGATCGGCAAGCCCGCCTGCAGCGCGATCCATCTGCCGACGCAAGGCGTTTCGCCGTTGGCGTAGGACTGGGCGAAGACCACGTCCTCGATCCGGGCGGGGTCGATCTCAGTGCGCTTCAGGAGCTCGCGCACGACCGCCGCGCCCAATTCCTCGACCGGAACCGGCCTCAAGGCGCCGCCGAACGCGCCGACCGGGGTGCGCAAGGGGGAAACGATGGCGGCTCTTTGCATGGGACATCCTCGGGATTCAGCGGCGCGACCGCGCCTGCCTTGAAGTGCGGCAAGGCGGCTCCAACCGCAAGAGCCTGCGGGACTTCATCGCCTGCTCGCGGATGACGCGAGCGCGCGAAGCAGCGCCGCGTTGAATTGGTCGGGCTCCTGGATTTGCGGCGCATGGCCCGCATCGGGGAATTCGATTAGCGCGCTGCCTGGGATGGCGGCTTTCGTCTTCTGCGCCAACGCGGGGTAATGCCCGAGCCGCGCGCGAACCTCCGGCGGGGCGATGTCCTTGCCGATGGCGGTCGTGTCCTTGTCGCCGATCATGATGAGCGTCGGGACGCGGATCAGCGGAAACTCGTAGACGACCGGCTGGGTGTAGATCATGTCGTCGATGAGCCCGGTGTTGCGGGCGACGATCTCGCGCCCCGGCCCCCGCACGAGACCCGCGAGCATCGTGACCCAGCGGTCGTATTCGGGGCGCCACTCGCCGGCGTAGTAGGTCGACTGCTCATAGGCGCGGATGCGCTCAGCGGTCGCGCCTCGCTCCCGCTCGATCCACTCATCGACGCTGAGCGCCGGAACGCCGAGCGCCTTCCAGTCCTCGAGCCCGATCGGGTTGACGAGGACGAGCGCCGAGACCTCGTCCGGATACATCAGCGCGTAGCGCGCGGCGAGCATGCCGCCGGTCGAGTGGCCGATGAGGACGATGGCTTTGATTCCGAGCGATGCGACGAGCGCATGCGTGTTTTCGGCCAGCGCCTGGAAACTGTACTGATACCGCTCGGGCTTGGTCGACTTGCAGAAGCCGATCTGGTCCGGCGCGATCACACGGTAGCCGTGATCGGCGAGCGCCTTGATGGTCTCCTCCCAGGTCGCGGCGCAGAAGTTCTTGCCGTGCAGCAGGACGGCCGTCCTGCCGTTCGGCGTCCTCGGCGGGGCGACGTCCATATAGCGCATGGCCAGCGCCTCGCCCTGCGACGAGAAGGCGAAGTCGCGGACCGGCCAGGGGTAATCGAAGCCCTGAAGCTCGGGCCCGAACGTCGGCTGCCGCGCCCCCGCCGCGCCCATGATCAGACACAACGCCGCGGCGAGGCACAGGCCCAGGGGCCTGCGGTCAATCATCGTGTCCTCTCCCCGTGTCCGCTCCGCGCCGTCGGACCGCCGTCATCCGACGATCGCGCGATAGGTCCTGGCGATCAGTTCATCGACCAGCGGCGGCGGCTTTTCTCCCTGCCGAAGATGGGTCTTGACGGCGGAAATTGGAACCTCCGCAAGCACGAACATCGCTCGACGAAGTTCAGACCGCCCAGCACGGCCGAAGACGCTTCGGGCAAAGCTCTCGAGGCAGGATTCGAAACGCTCCGCCTGGTCGCGAACGCCGCGCTTGAGCGCCGAGGGCCAGTCTCCCTGAACGAAGTCGTGGCGGTCATAGAGCAGCAGGAGCCGCGCGTCCTCGAGATTGAGGCGCGCCCAGGCGGGCGTGTGCAGCGCCGCGGCGAGCCCGTCACCGGCTTCGATCGCCGCGACGAACCCCACCTGATAGGCGAGAGCCGTCTCCAGCCACAGCTCGCCCAGCAGCGCGTCGCGCGAAGCGAAGCGATAGTAGAAGGAGCCCTTCGGCGCTTTCAGGCGCTGCGTGACGGAATTGACTGTCACCGCCGCGGGACCCCGTTCGGACGCGAGCGCCCGGGCCGCGGCGAGGAAACCGGCGTTGTCGAAAAGCGCTCGCCCCATTTTGGTAGACTATCAAGTCTAGACTTTCTAGTCAAGATGTGCGAGTCAAGGAGGACGGCAGGGATGGAGGTCGCTATGTCGCAAGGAGAAAATGAACCCGATCGCGTCGAAGTGAGCCGGCTACTGGCCGCCGCCGCCAAGGCTTTCGCCGATGCGCGCTATTGCTGGCTGGCGATCCCGAAAAACGCGGACGCGCCCTGCCTGCGGCCGATGGGGCGGCTGCCGCCCGAGCCCGGCGACGACGACTGGACAATCCGCTTCATCACTGACCTGCGCTCGCGCAAGGCGTCCCCCATTCGGCGCGCCGGCAGGGTCACGCTCGTCATTCAGCGCGACGCGGAAGATTCCTTCGTCGCTCTGACCGGCGCGGCGAGGCTGCGGGAGGACGCGTCCGAGATCCGCCGCCGCTGGAAGGACGCCTATAACCGCTTTTTCCCCACAGAGGCGGACCGGGCGAACGCCGCCTTCCTCGAGGTCGAGACCGAGCGCATTGAGCTTTGGATCCGCGGCGTGACGCCGGAGCCGTTCGGCATGCAGACGACAACGCTGGAGCGGGACGCGGCCGGCGCCTGGCGGCTCATCGGCGGCGACCACGCCGCCGCCTGAGCAGCTTCGCGGCTGCGCGGGGTCTGCCTCGCAATCTTCCGTCAATCTCGGCGCGTATGCACGCTCGCCCGCTCACGGCTCGTCCTCGCGGCCGCAAAACCGTGCATGCCGACGGCCCATTGATAGCCGACGGCCGCCCCCTTAAATCGCGGCAGAACCAAGAGGGTTACGACCGCCGTCACAGGAAGCCAGAGGAGAGCGACGACGAGGAGCGGCATTTGTGGCCAGGCGTCGTCCGACAGGAGAACGCCGCCGCCGCCGACGAGACAGACGACGAGCAGAGTGAGAATCGCCGGCGCGTCGTCGACGCGCTGGGCGTTCAAGTCCTCGCCGCAGACGGGGCAGCGCGGAGTGACGGTGAGATAGCCGTGGAACATCGCGCCCTTGCCGCAGTTGGGACAGCATCCCACCAAGCCGCGCCCGACCGCGACGGCAAGATGGTGGTTCCGATGTCGATTGACGGCTTTCGGGGTCCCGGGACTCGCCGGTGTCGGCGCAAGCCCTGATTCTCCTAGAGCGCTTGGCGGCGACATGGATCCGCTGTCCCCACCGCGCGGTTCGGTGGACACGGAGTCCAGGCGGACCCCTTGCCTCGGTGGCGTCTCGACCATGTTTTTCTCCTCTTCGTCGCCGGAAACGCGACAGAGACATCTCCCGAAGCGCCCCAAGAATGGCGCCGTCGGCTTCGGATGATAGCCCTTTTTGTTGCGCAGAGGGTTCGAATGATCCGAGGTTGACGCGGGTGAAAGGACGGCGACGTTGGACTGAGCTTTCAGCGCGTCTAACGAATTCTCTTCGCCTGCGCCTTCTTTTCTCGGCTCTCACGCGGCGTTGTATGCGACCTCGTAATGGCTGGCAAAATCATCGAACGCCGATAGAACCGCGCGAGCCTCTGGCTCGACGACGGCCATTGCAGGATTCGATCCGGCGAACTCCCTGATGGCGCCGATCGATTCCCAGAGCGTGACAGCGAGGAATTCTATCTCTCCATTGGTTTCCCGCCGCAGCAGATAGGCCCCCTGGCAGCCTCGCATCGTCTTCAAATGCGGCGCGACCTTCGTCGTGAAGTGGCGATAATAGGCGTCAGCGTTCGAAGCATTCGCCTGCCCGCGCCAGATGCGTGCGATCATTTGATTTCTCCTTTTCCGGAATATGCCGGTTGCGAGAATTTTTGTGGCGACTGCGCCGCGACCCAGCCGCCGATCGCGCTATCTGATAGGGTCCGATCGGTAAGTCTCCTGCCTGAGCGCAGGCGCCAGTTCGCCCAGCCATCGCTCGACCCCATACGCCTCGACGGCCTCGAAGTCCTGGCGGTCTACGCCCGGCGCGCCCTTGTTGGAGCGGCACTGGGCATAGGCGTGCGCCAGAATGTCCTCGCGGCTGATCTTGTCGTAGAGGGCGTAGAAGCGGTAGCCGGGTTCTGCCTTCGCTTTCGCGTGCAACGCCGTCTGCAGTTTCTGAACGCTATCCGGAGTTGATAGGTTGCCCAATCTCCAGGTCCTTCACCACGTCTCGCGTTTGTCTTGAACTGAGGCCCCTTCCCTCCACCGGCGTTGCCCGGCTTCGGCGGTACTACGAGCCTCTCCGCCACCCATGAGCGCCCAGCCTCTCCCTCGCGGGCGTCCGGTTGATCATCCCTGACCACGCCCATGGGCTTCGCGTGTTGCGCGCGCTTTCCTTGTGTACGCGCCGCCGCCAGTACCCCGGTGCAGCGACTGGGCGTCGTCTTCGCTCGTCTCACCCAGCCGTATCAGCCTTCCCCGAAATTGCAGTCGGGTCGGCCTGCACATCGTCCTTTTCGAGGCTTGCTCGGCGTTCACTCGGGTTGCGGCCCGCACACTCGCGCCGTCACCTATATGTGACGCGCTATACCGAAGGCTTCAGCCATTTCGTCACCTCCATGACTGCTCCGGTTGCTTCCGGCTGGAGCGTTCGCCGGTGGGGCTCGCACCCACTGGAAAGCGCCGCCTTCTCACGGCGCACGCAAATACCGGGCGTTTGCCGAGGGCGTGCTGAACGGGCAAAATCGATCTGTTTTCAGACGTTGCCGTTGGTGCAAAAATCAAGCAGACCGTGCGAAAACTCTGCGCGATCGGCGCGAACAGCCCCGCGGGCGCGCGGGCGGTTCGATTCGGAATGGATTTCCGGATTTCGGCTCTGCGGGGCCGGCTATCGCGTTTGGAGCGCCTATTGGAGGCGCCCGGGGCGTGCGGCGCGCGGCAATTGCCCCCTCAGGCGGCGAGCGCGGCCGTCATCGCCTCGACGCCCACGATGTTGAGCGCACGGCGCAAATTGTAGACGAGCGCCGTCAAACTGAATTCGGCGCGCACCTTTTCGAGGCCGCGCGTCAGGAACGAGCCCTGGTTCATCCATTGTTTGATCGTGCCGAACGGGTGTTCGACCGTCTCGCGGCGGCGGTCGAGAATCCACGGCCTCGACTTGAGGCGAGCCGCCATGCGGTCCAGGGCGTCCTCGTGTTCCAGACGCGAAACGGCGCGATAGTCGGCGTCCGTGCAGCGCGGGCGCAGCGGACAATCGCGGCACGCCTCCTTGTTTGCGTAGTCGATCTTCGTCATTTCGCGCAGCTTGCCAAAGCGGAACGGCTTCAGTTCGTGACCGCCTGGACAAGCATATGCGTCGTGCTCCATGTCGTAGACGAACTCGTCCTTGCGAAAGAATCCGTTGCTCGCCGACGATCCGCGCTGGGGACGAGGCACGTGGGGCGTCAGCCCGGCTTTCTCGCAAGCCGCGATGTCCTCGGTTCGGAAGTAGCCTTTGTCCGCGACCACGTCGATCGTGTCAACTCCGAGGATTTCCCGCGCAGGCTCGGCGGTCGCCCGCAACAGGCCCATATCGACGACCTGGTTCGTCACTTCTTGTTCGACGATCAGCTTGTTCTTCGCATCAACCGCGACCTGAACGTTGTAGCCGACGGCGACGCGGGTGTGCGCCGCCATGGCGCGGCTGTCGGGATCGGTGAGGGATATCTGGTCTTCGCCCGTGCGTTCGAGGTTCTTCAGCATGGCGTCGTATTTGCTGCGCTTCGTGCTCAAGGCCTCGATTTTCTCCGCGAGATTTTTCACCCGCGCGCCGCCCGTCGCCTTTTCCGCCGCGTCGCCCTCGTCGAGGCGCTCGAGGTAATCCGCCAGCCGTTCGTCGGCGGCCTTGATGAAAGTCTCCAGCGAATTGCGGGTGAAGTTGCGATCCTTGTTGTTGACCGCCTTGATCCGCGTGCCGTCCACGGCCAGCAATTCCCGGCCGAACAGATCGAGGCGCTTGCATAGCAGCGTGAACGCGCGAAATACGGCCTTGAACGCGGCCCGATTGTCGGCGCGGAAATCGGCGATGGTCTTGAAGTCGGGCTTCAGCGTCCGCAACAGCCAGATGACCTCGATGTTGCGATGGCACTCGGCTTCCAGTCGGCGGCTCGACCGCACGCGGTTGAGATAGCCGTAGATGTAAAGCTTGAGCAGATCGCCCGGCGCATAGCCCGGACGACCCGTCGCCTTTGGCTGAACCCGCCCGAAGCCAGCCTCGACGAGATCGAGACCGTCGACGAAGGCGTCGATGAAGCGGACCGGGTTGTCAGCGCCGACATAGTCGTCGACCGCCTCCGGCAGGAGCAGGAGTTGGGAGCGTTCGAAGCCGGAAATGTGCGCCATGCCTGATTGGTAATATGGCGCCCGCGATTCGTGAAATCCTCTCAGCCCGAGTTTTCGCACGGTCTGCAAGCAGACTGTGCGAAAACTCGGCGCGGTGTTCTGTACGGTCGCGCAGAAGACGGATTTTCGCGATTTTTTCTGATCTGCGCGGTTACAGGCCCCGAAATCTGAGCACCACAGAGCGTGCCGCCGAGTTTTCGCACGGTCTGCAAGAATTTTGACGATGCGCTTTTCGCCCGAATTTCGGGGACTTTTGAGAGGTCGTCGGCGTGCCCTGACTCATCTAAGACGTTGGGTATGTCCGTTTCCGGGAACCTCGTTGGCGATCTGCGCGCAGACCTCGCTGCCGCTGGCCGTGGCCTTCGAGAGCGGCGAGAATAGTGATCGCCATGTCTGAGACAAACTCTGAGGAAGTTCGTCTAGGGCTCGCAGGCGTGATTCGTCGATCATCTATGTGCTATAGACCTCAGCCCCGGCGACAGAAATCCTGTAAACAGCCCACGCCAGTAGAACGCCCAACCCAATTCACCAGTTTTTGGGCATCGCCATAGCGACGGCCTTCGCCTTGAATTCATCGTCTGGTTCATCATCCGAGGGAGCCACGTCGATCTCCTCCAAACGCTCGATGTCCACATATAACTTGATAGAAATCGAGAAGTTAGAGCGTTGCAGAAATTAAGCAGACCGTGCGAAAAGTCGGCGAAAATTTGCAACCTGTCGCGCAGAGCGAAAATTATCGCGAAATTTTCGATTCCGGACGCTCTCAGGGCTCGAAAAAGCGAACAAAAGGAGGCCGTGTGAAAACTCGGCGGAGTTTTCGCACGGTCTGCAAGATATTTGAAACACACGAAACCGCCTCAAAAACCGCAGGTTTTGAGAGAGCTGCCCAAAGACGGAGTCTCGCGGGCGGACAGAGGAGGCAAACTATGCGATCGATCGTCATGGCTAGTGTTATCGCAATATGCGGTTTGACGGGGAGCGCGGCGATCGCCGCGCAACGGCCGGCCCTGTGCAAACTTGTGGTCAAGGGCAAGACCTATATCAACGGCCGGTGCAATTTCGAGGATTTTGGGGACGGATCATTCGCCATCGGCGTTCTTAGAGATGATCAACGAATCCCCATCGGAGGGTTTTATTTCGCTTACGTCGATGTGCATGGAAACACGGCGGAGGCCAAGTGGAACGAGGATCGAAGAGATTCACATGCTAACGCGCCTCTGGGAACGCTCACTCGCAACGGTGCATGCTGGGAGAACGCCATCGCACAAATTTGCGCGAGGTGACTTGCTGCGATGGCGGGGGGGAGCATGATTTCGGGAGCATCGAGTTCAAGGGCGAACGCGTTTTCCGGACGATCGACTATTGCGATGCGGCCTCTAAGCGGGGGTTCTGAAGACCCGCGCGAAAGGTGCGCGTTCTAACTATCATGCTTGGAAGTAAATACCGGTCGAGGAAGAGGCCCGCGCGTTGTGCGGCCTCTTTCGTGCGAAAATCAAGCAGACTGTGCGAAAACTCGGCGCGGTGTTCCGTACGGTCGCGCGGAAGACGGATTTTCGCGATTTTTTCTGATCTGCGCGGTTACAGGCCCCGAAATCTGAGCACCACAGAGCGTGCCGCCGAGTTTTCGCACGGTCTGCAAGATTTTTGCACATGGAATCGGCGTCAATGAAGTCAATAATTCACGCTGTGCAGAAATCAGGTGTATAAAGGTCCGCTCTCCCGTCCAGATGAGGCGTCCAGAACGGCCATCCGGTAGGTCCGCTCAACGTCGATTGCGGGCGTTCCACTGGCGACGGCCGTAACGGGCGGTGTCCGCCCAAACCTGAAGTTCAAACTGACCCACTACCGAAGCACGGGCTTCGATTGGACAGGTCCGCCCGAGATCGGGCATGCTCGCCGTTCATCGCTCAAGAAGGCAAAGAGGACGATGGAGATTGTCATTCCCGGCGCCGCGGCTCTCGAACTCTTCGCCGTCGCGGCGATCGTGTTGCTGGTGATCCCGGGACCGGCGGTTCTCTACATCGTCGGACGCTCCATCGAGCAGGGCCGGCGCGCAGGACTGGTCTCGGTTCTGGGGATTCACGTTGCCACGCTGGTGCATATCCTCGCGGCGGTCGTCGGACTGTCGGCGGTGCTGGCTTCGTCGGCGCTCGCCTTCAGCGCGGTCAAGTACGCCGGCGCGGCCTATCTCATCTGGCTGGGCTTGAGGAAGCTTCTCGGTCGCGCCGAAGCCGTCGAAGGCGATGTCGTTCCGCCCCGCCACGGACACCGGCGCCTGTTTCTCGACGGCTTCCTCGTCAATCTCCTCAACCCGAAGACGGCGATCTTCTTCCTCGCGTTCCTGCCGCAGTTCGTCGACCTTGGCCGCGGCCATGCGGCGATGCAGATCGCCTTTCTCGGGCTGACGTTCATCGCGCTCGGCCTCGTCTCGGACGGGTGCTATGCGCTTCTCGCCGGCTGGGCCGGCGTCTGGCTGAAGAAGAGCCGCGCCTGGGCCGGTTTCGAACGCTATGTCAGCGGCCTCATGATGATCGGCCTCGGCATGACCGCCGCCTTCGCCGGCGCCGAGAAAAAGTAGCGCCGCTCACGCCCGGTACTCCTTCGGCGGCAGAATCACCGAGCCGGTCTCGAGCAGCGATTTCAGGTTCGACAGGATCTGCGGCCAACCGCCGGAGACGGCCTCGATGAACTTCGAGCCTTTGCGCTCGATGGCGTGCGTCACCGTCAGCTTGACGGCTTCGTCCTTCGGTTCGATCTCCATCGTGCAGAGCGACCAGCCCTCCGCCTTGAATTCCGGCTTGAATTGGTTTTGCCAGCGAATGGCGAGACGTTTGCCCGGCTCGAACGCGACGATCTCGCCGGCATCGGCGATGCGGCCATCGGGGAAGACGAGTTTCCACGCGCCGCCTTCCTTCCAATCCGCCTCGGGACGGGCGCCCATCCAGTATTGCGTCGCGAATTCCGGGCTGATCAGCATCGACCACAGCCGTTCCGGCGTCGTCTTGATGTAGGTGACGTAGACAAATCTGCTTTCGGCCGGCTTCGTCATCATCTCTCTCCTTCAAGGTCCTGCTTGAGCTTGGACAGGGCGCCAAGGCGCGGGCGCTCGAACTTCGCGATCCAGCGCTCGGCGATGGCGTTGATCGGAACCGGGTTGATGAAGTGCAGCTTCTCGCGTCCCCGGCGCTCCGAGGCGACGAGATTGGCCTTTTCGAGAATCGCCAGATGCTTGGCGACCGCCTGCCGCGTCATCGTCAGGCCCCGACAGAGCTCGCCGAGCGTCTGGCCGTTCCGGCTCTGCAGCCGGTCGAGCAGCT
Organism: uncultured Alphaproteobacteria bacterium; assembly: GCA_963772555.1. Lineage (GTDB taxonomy): Bacteria > Pseudomonadota > Alphaproteobacteria > Rhizobiales > Beijerinckiaceae > Roseiarcus. The sequence goes on from CAVYXQ010000011.1 coordinate 364,997, forward strand.
GGCGGCGGCTCCGATCGGCCAGCGCATGAAACACCGCATCGTCATCCATCTCGGCTTTACGCAACCATCCAGTTCCGTATCCGCACATAGGCAACTATTTGGTTACCTGTCAAGACGCCGACTTCCGCTTGCCTGATTGAAGTTCGAGAGTGTCTCAGTTTGAAAATTCATGGGCTTGACGTGCGCTCGCACCGTCCGATGTCCCTTGCTAAGCTTGGCGTAAGGCATGGAGAACGACGTGGAATTAACGGATCAAGAGCTCGAAGGTAGGATCGAAGCGCTCGTTTGCCGCAAATACCCGAGGCTGAAACTTACCCAACAGGACATTTCCGAAATGCTTTTTGGAGACGATTTCAACCGTCCGCATGTGAGCCGGGCATGTCGCCGGCTTGTGGTTGAAAAGCGTCTTATCCAGGAAGGCGCCGGCGTTGCCAATGATCCATATACGTATCGACCACGGGTTGAGAACCCGTTCGCAGGGTGGCGGCTCTAATGCCTCGCGGACGACGCTCCCTCTCCGAAGCGCGGTCCTTACTAAAAGGCGTTCGCCGAAATTTCAAACTGAGATGCTCCCGAAGTTCGAGCGCGGTCGCGATCGGGAGGAACAACCGCCGTGCGCCGTTCGGAATGCGCACAAAATCGTTGGCTTCGTAGAATGCGACCGCCCCCTCGTCTTTCGCATCGACAACCAGGGCGAACGCGCCGATGCCGAGACGGCTTGTGCGGATGACCGCATCCGCGACCAGCGCGCGCCCGAGGCCCTGCTTCTGGCGCTTCGTGGCGACGGCCAGCCGACCCATCAGCATGGCGGGAACGACCGGGTAGCGCGGCAGCTTCTTCGTCGTTTCGCGGGGCAGCGCATCCATCGGCAGATGCGTTGCCGCGAGCGTGTAGAATCCGGCAATCTCGCCTTCGCCGGTGACCGCCACGTAGCAACCGGCGATGCGCCGTTTGGCGTCTTGCAGGGCCAGCTCACGGAGGTAGCGATCAAGCGCGGCGACGCCCGAAACAAACGATTCGCGCGGATGATCGCGGTGCAACGCCTCGGTGACGAACCCCGTCAACGAACCTCGCGGATCAAGCGACGATGCGCGGCGAACGCGCGTTTGAGACCGGCCGAGGAACTCGGGGGATTGATGATCGCCTCGGCAAATGCCCGCTGGCCTTCAGCCGACAGACGAATGATGGTCGTTTCTTCGATCGTCTTGCTCGCAGCTTCCTGCGCGGCGCTCACGACGAATTCGCTCACGCTCCGCCCTTGGATCTCGGCGGCGCGTTTGACGATCGCCAGCGCCTCGGGCGCGATACGCGCCTCGATGCGCGCGGAGCGAACAGGGTCCTGAGGCATGATATATTCCCTTCTTTCTGGACGCGGCGTACGGCAGTATCCCGGACATGTCAAGAAATCCGGATTGGAACGGAGTGAATATGTGGTCGCGACAGCCGCGGCGGTTCAAGCCGACCGCATTACGCTTTTAAATTCAGACAAAGCTTGCCAAAAGGCTGGGACTTCATCCATCGCGGCAAGGAGCGAATTCACAGCATCAAGCGCGCCGCAGCGCCCGGCGCGCTTCGTCGAGGAAGACGCGCACGTTCGGCGAGCGCAGGCGGTTCGCCTGATAGACGAGATTGACCGGCCAGGGCGGCGGTTCGAGATCGGTCAGGAGATAGCGGAGCCGGCCGGCGGCGACGTGATGGTCGACTTGGTAACTCAGCGTCCTGGCGATGCCGATCCCCTCGATCGCGGCGTCGATCGCGGCCTCGATGCTGTCGGTCAGAAGACGCGGCTCACAGCGGACGACTGTCTCGAGTTTCGGCCCGAAGCGCCATTCGCCGTTGAGCGCAAAGCCTTCGAAGGCGATAATGTCGTGGCCACGCAGATCGGTTGGCGTTGTCGGCTCGCCGCGCGCCGCGAGATAGGCGGGGCTGGCGATCAGGACGCGCCGGACCTCCGTGAGGCGGAGGGCATGCAGAGAAGAGTCGGCGAGGTCGCCGATCCGCACCGCGACATCGACGCCCTCTTCGACGAGCCGCGCGAATCGGTCGGTCAGCGTCAAGCGAACGTCGAGCCCGGGATAGGCGCGCAGGAGGCGCGTGACGATCGGCAGGATGTGCATCCGGCCGAAGAGGACCGGGGCCGTCACGATCAGCAATCCCCGCGGTTCGGCCTTGTCGCCGCGGATCGAGCGCGCGGCGTCATCCAAATCCTCGAGCACGCGGCGGCAGCGCTCGAGATAGGCGGCGCCCTCCGGCGTCAGCGTGACCGAGCGCGTCGTGCGGCGCAGGAGCGCGACGCCGAGCGACGTCTCGAGTTCCGCCATGCCGCGGCTCGTCGCCGTCGGCGAGATGCCGAGCGCACGCGCCGCCTCGGTGAAGCTCGCCTTGTCGGCGATAGCGACGAAAACGCGCAGCCGGTCCAGCCCGTCCATCGATTATCCCGAATTTCGCAATACTGAAGCGCAGGATTCGCCAATTACATTCTTGCAGGCAAGAGCCCATATCCGGGGGCGAGTTCATTTCATCCCGAAAGGAAAAATCCATGTCTTGCACGAACATTTGCCGATCAGGCGGATCCGGCTCCGCCCCGAGCCTTGTGCGCAGCGACCTCTGTGCGCAATTGGCGCCGCTGAACCTCTACGGACTCCCGGGTCTGAGCGCGGCCGTGGTTGACGGTCTCATCGCCCTGACGCGGCTGCGGATCGGGCCGAATCGCAGCGACGAAGCCCAGAGCGCCGAGAGAGCCTGAGCCGGGGGGCAGCGAGCCATGCAAAGCCCCGCTAGCGACATCGCCTTCACACCGGCGGTGAAGGCCGTGCAGGCAGAGCGGGGCTCCCGCTCGGCCTATGCCAGGCAGGAGGCGGGCGGCGGCTTTGAGACGAGGATCACCGACGAATTGGTCGCGTTCCTCGCGGAAGTCGATACCGCCTATCTTGCGACGGCGAGCGCGGACGGACGGCCATACGCCCAGCACCGCGGAGGTCCGAAGGGCTTCATTCGCCCGGTCGGCGAACGCACGCTCGGCTTCGCCGACTTTCGCGGCAATCGCCAGTACATCACCGCCGGCAACCTGTCGGAGAACGACCGGGCGTTCCTTTTCCTGATCGATTACGCCCATCGCCGCCGGGTCAAGATCTGGGGCCGGGCGCGAATTGTCGAGGACCCGGAGATCGTCGCGAGGCTGATGCCGGAAGGCTATGCGGCGCGGCCGGAGCAGGCGATCCTCATCGACGTCGAGGCGTGGGACGTGAATTGCCCCCAGCACATTCCGCAGAAGGTCGACGCCGCCGGCGCAGCGAAGGCGATCGAAACGCTGCGCCGGCGCATCGCTCTGCTCGAGCGGGAGAACGAGGCGCTGAGGGCGGGGCGAGAAAAGCCGACGACGGCGGGATTTGGGGATATCTGACCGGTCCGCCCGCGAGTTCCCGAGCCTCCGTCCGCCTGAAATCAAGCAGACATGACCTTGTCCTCTCGCAACCGGGCGGCGGCGTCGAGGCGGGTTTTCCGCCTCGCGCTCAATTCCCTGTTCCTGGGCTGAACAGGGAAAATCATTTCCCTGTTCTGGCTTTACCTTCCGTACGAGCACATCCGCTGAACGACATGAAAATCCACGGATTTGCTCGGCTTACCCGATGGCCGGCGGGAGCGATTTTCGGTTATCAGCGATTATCAGATCCTATGCGGGTGGGCGGCGGCCGGACTTGGTAGGCTGATCTTCCACACCAGCATGGAGGCAACCGATGGAGTCTGTCACCTCTGCGACCGTTGTCGCGACCGCCGCCCGGGCGAATGATATCACGTTGTTCGCCTCGCTCGAATTGAGCAAATCGAAATGGGTCGTGACGATCAACAGTCCGGGCAGCGAGAAGTTTTCCCAGCATAGGGTTGAGGGCGGAGACGGCGCCGGCCTCATCGAGCTTCTTTCGCGGTCGCGGGCGAAGGCCGAGCATCGCTACGGCGTTCGGGTCACGACGATGGTCATTCAGGAGGCGGGATTGGATGGGTTTTGGATTCATCGCCTGCTCATCGCCAACGGGATCGAGAGCCAGGTCGTCGATGCGGCTTCGATCGCGGTCGCCCGACGGCATCGGCGGGCCAAGACCGATTCGATCGACGGCGAGACGCTGCTGCGGACGCTGATGGCCTGGGCTCGCGGCGAGCGGCGGGTCTGTTCGATGGTTCGGGCGCCGAGCCCGGAGGACGAGGATCGCCGGCGGCTGACGCGCGAGCGCGGCACGCTGCTCAAGGAACGCATTCAGCACACCAATCGGGTCAAGGGCCTGCTCATGGGCCAAGGCATCCGGGGTTACAACCCGCTTCGGCGCGATCGTTTCGAACGGCTCGAGGCGTTGCGAACCGGCGACGGTCGTGAGCTGCCGCCGATGCTGAAGGCGGAAATCCGCCGGGAGCTCGATCGGATCGCGGTTGTGACGACGCAACTGGCTGCGGTCGAACGCGCCCGCGACGCGCTCATCCGCACGGAAACCGAGGAGCCGAACACCCCGGAGCCGAACACCCCCGCCGCCCTGCTCTTCAAGCTCAGGGGCATCGGTCCTGAGTTCGCCTCGCTGCTCTGGCTGGAATCGTTGTTCCGCGGCTTCGGCAACCGGCGCCAGGTGGCGGCGTACGGCGGATTGACGCCCAGCCCCTGGCAGAGCGGCGGCATCGAACGGGATCAGGGCATCTCGAAGTCGGGCAACCGTCGGCTGCGCAAGACCATGATCGAGCTCGCCTGGTCGTGGCTGCGTCATCAGCCGGACTCGGCGTTGAGCCGCTGGTTTCACGCCCGGGTCGGCGCCGCGAAGGGGCGGGTCCGCCGGATCGCCATCGTCGCGCTGGCCCGCAAACTGCTCGTCGCCTTGTGGCGCTATGTCACCCAGGGCGTCGTTCCCGAAGGCGCGGTGTTCAAGGCGGCCTGACCCGATGGCTCAATCCCTCCAACACTCCAACGGCTTAACGACTTAACGACTTGATCCCATTCCAGCGAAGCTGAACGCGACGGCTTCGCCGGATCCGGGCGGGCGGTGACCGCGAACTTTTCCCTGGCTGAAACACGCCGCTTATCAGGATGGTCCCGCCAACCCGAGCCCGACGCCCTCGAGCATGAGGGATTGTGGTCCGAGCCGACAAAAGCTCGACCGGATGTGAGGTGATGCGGCCGTCAAGGCTGCATGGCGAATAACGGGCTCACGCTTCGGATCCAAACGCCAAAGGAGACGCAATGGCAAAATGAATTGAGTGCGGCAAAGGCCACAGAGGCAGCCAAGAGCGCGCAAGGGCGCGCTCGTTCTCGACAGGGTATCCGGCCGCCGGCGCGTCAAGGGCGCTTCGCTCCCTGCTCCGCTGCGCTTCGCCCCGCTTCGCGGGTGACGCGCCAGCGGCCGGCCCAAACGAATGAACTTGACCGGAAATACCCCATGTGAGGGAATAACAGGGAAAACAGGCGGAGCGGTCCGAAGGCGTCGCTTCCATCGAACCGGCCTTCCTTGGCCCTCGTTGGGGGCGCCTGAAGAATCTGCTCAGCCCAGCCGCTCGATCAGCGCCGTCGCCGCCAGCGGGTTGCGCTGCTTGAAACCGCTGATGACGTAGAGAAAGACGTCGCGCGGCCCCGCTTCGACCGGCGGCGCGAGCGTCTCGAGGTCGTTGGCCTTCCCCGCGGCCCAGGCCCTGGCGCGGCTCGCCCACAGCGCCAGCGCGTCGCTGGAATAGCCGGCGGGCTCGGTTTCGCTTGTGCCCATGATGCGGACGTAGACGAACGGCGCGCTCAGGTCTGCGATCAAGGGGAACTTGCCGTCGCCGGCAATAATGATCGCGACGCCGTGTTCGCGCGCCAGCGCGACGAAGTCGGCCGAGCGGAAGCTCTCGTGGCGCACCTCGACTGCGTGGCGAATGGCGAGGCCGTCGACCGACGCGGGCAACAGCTTGAGGAACGCGCCGAAGTCGTCGGGGTCGAAGCGCTTGGTCGTGGCGAACTGCCAGTTGACTGGCCCGAGCTTGCCCTTGAGCTCGGTCACGCCGCTCTTGAAGAACCGCTCGATCGAAGGGGCCGCCTCGGCGAGGACGCGCCGGTTGGTGGCGAAGCGCGGGCCCTTGACGGCGAAGACGAAATCGTCCGGCGTCGCGTCGCGCCACTTGATGAAGCTTTCGGGCTTCTTCGAGCCGTAATAGGTGCTGTCGATCTCGATCGAGGTGAGATGGGCACCGGCATATTCGAGCTCGCGCGCCTGCGCCAGGCCCTTCGGATAGAAGATTCCGCGCCAGCCTTCGTAATTCCAGCCGCCGACGCCGATCCGGATTCTCGCTTGAGGCAATGCTCCCTCCTCGAGACCGCTTTCAGCTCGCCTGCCGCGCCACCGCCGCGAGCCGGCCGCCGGTCAGCTCCATGAGATCAGCCGGCGTCAGGCGAAAGACGGCGTTCGGCGTCCCGGCCGCGGCCCAGATTTCGGGCAGCGCCATCAGCGCCTCGTCCAGCAACACGACCGGCGCCGTCTCATGCCCGACCGGCGGCACGCCGCCAATCGCAAATCCGGTCGCTTCCCGGACAAAGTCGGCGTCGGCGCGGCCGATCCGCTCGCCGACGAGCGCGGCGATCCTCTTTTCATCGACACGGTGGGCGCCCGACGCGACGACGAGAACGGGGCGCCCGGACTCAGCGCGGAAGACCAGCGATTTCGCGATCTGCGCCACCGTACAGCCGATCGCCGCCGCGGCGTCCTCGGAGGTGCGGGTGCTGGCGTCGAATTCGAGCACGGCGAACCGCTCGCCGAGCGCCGCCTGCACCTTGAGCGCCGAAGGCGCCGCGGCGGGTTTCATCGAGGGGGCCCGAAAGGATTGACGATCCGCAGACGTCCCTCGATCGACAGCCCTTCATGCATGTCTTCGGACAAAAGCTGGTCGCAATCCGCGAGCAGCGCGGCGGCAGTGATCATCGGCTCGAAGATCCGGGACCTGGTAGCGCTCGGATATCAGTATATCCAGAAGCCGCCTGGTTCAAGGATCACGCTAATCAGCGTGGGGGGGGCGTTTTGAGATTCGAGACGGTCGCTATGGCCCCGCGCTCGACGGCTTCGCAACTTCGAGGCGGCGGTCTTGCGCCGCCGCGCATGAAGCATCGAAAGCCGGCGTGGCTTCAGCCGACGTGGGCGCGGGCTTCCTGCTCGCGCAGGTCCTTCTTCGAGATCTTGCCCACCGCGGTTTTCGGCAGGTCGTCGCGGATCTCGAGCGCGCCGATCATCTCATGCTTGCCGAGCCGGTCCTTGAGGAAGTCCTTCAGTTCGTCGAGCGTGAGCGCCGGCGCGCCGGCCTTCAGCTTGACGAAGGCCTTCGGGCGCTCGCCGCGATAGGCGTCCGGAACGCCGATGACGCTCACCTCCTCGACCGAGGGGTGCTGGTAGATCGCCTCCTCGATGTTGCGCGGATAGACGTTGAAGCCGCCGACGAGCAGCATGTCTTTGGTGCGGTCGACGATATAGAGGTAGCCGTCGTCGTCCATATATCCGACGTCGCCGGTGCGGAAGAACCCGTCCGCCGTCATGGCGTTGGCCGTCGCCTCCGGATTCTTCCAGTAGCCCTTGGTGACGTTCGGGCCCTTGACGCAGATCTCGCCGCGCTCGCCGAGCGGGACTTCGCGATCCGGATCCGCGACGTCGATGAATTTCATTTCAGTCCGCGGAACTGGAATTCCACAGGACCCCGGCTTCGCCGGACCGGCGTGAGGCTTGAAAGTGCCGGCCGGCGACGTTTCCGTCATCCCCCAGCCTCCCTCCGTCAGGAAGCAGCCGGTGGCGGCCTGAAACTGTTGCTGCAATATGACCGGCAACGGAGCCCCGCCCGTCGAGCAGCGCTTGAGTGAAGAGAGATCGAAGGCCGAGATATTTGGCAGGCTGAGGAGCGCGATATGCATCGTCGGGACGCCCGGAAAGTGGGTGACCTTTCTCGCTACGATGTCCCTCGCCACGGCCGCAGGATCGAAACGGGGGTGCAGGATGACTTCGGCCCCCAGTCGGAGCGAGACGATCAAAACCGCGGATAGCCCGAAAATGTGAAAGAGGGGCAGGGCGCAAAGAACCCGCTCATTGCCCACCTCATAGTCAGAGGTCTCGTTTCGCGTCACGATTTCCTCATATTGCGAGCAGGCGGCCGTCAGATTGGAGTGGCTCAGCATCGCGCCTTTCGGCGCGCCTGTCGTGCCGCCGGTGTACTGGATGACCGCAAGGGCCTCGGTCAGGTCGCCGAGCGGATGGGCCTCAAAGCGGCCGTCATTGTCGAGGAGGTCGCCGAACGCGACGCGGCGCTCGTCGTGTTTGACTGCCACCAGCATGCCGCCCGCGGTCATCTGCGCCTTCACCGGTTCGGGCGCGAGCGCGAATTCCGCGAACTCGCCGACGATCAGACGCTTGAGGCGCGTCGTCGCCAGGAGCTTTTCCGCCTGAGGATAAAGCGAGGCGAGATCGAGGGTGACCAGGTAGTCCGTCTCGCTGTCCTTTATCTTCGCTTCGAGCGCGCGCAGGGCGTCGAGCGGCGAGTAATTCACCACCGTTCCGCCGGCCTTCAAGACGCCGAAGAAGGCGATGACGTAATGGGGCGTATTCGGCAGATAGAGGCCGACATGAACGCCAGGCCCGACGCCGAGTTTCTGGAAGCCAGCGGCCGCGCGGTTGGAGAGCGCCTCGAGCTCGGCATAGGCGATGCGCTTGTCCATGAACTCAAGCGCAGGCAGCGGGCCGAAGCGCTTCGCCGCGGTCTCGAGCACGCTTTGCACCGGCGCGATCTCGATCGGCGCGTCCCAACGCACTCCCGTTGGATAGGACTTGAGCCACGGCCGAGCGGTCATGTCGCCTCCGGATTTCCCTGTCTCCTCGCGTCACGCGCTTCGACGCGCCGGCGCGAGCCTTGAATTGCGTGGATTGGCCGAAGCCGTCAACCCCGACGCCTTCCCTAAGCTTCCGTTGCGCGACCCCCTTGCCCGGGTGCAGGATCGTCCGCATCGCGGCAGGATCGCGCTTTCGAGGAGACTGGGATGGCTGATAAGAAACCTCCGGTCTGCGCCGTCGTCGGCGTCGGCCCCGGCAACGGCGAGGCCCTCGCCCGGCGCTTTTCGGCCGATGGCTACGCAGTGGCGCTCCTGGCGCGCCGGACCGATCTCAGCGCCCGGTTGGCTGAGGAACTGCCGCGCGCCCGGGCCTATGCTTGCGACGCGGCCGAAGCGAAGTCGGTCGAAGCGGCGTTCGAGAAGATCCGCGCCGATCTCGGCGAGGTCGACGTTCTGCTCTTCAACGCCGGCTCGGGCGTCTGGGGCACGATCGAGGAGGTCTCGCCGGAAGATTTCGAGCGCGCCTGGCGGGTCAATACGCTCGGCCTCTTCCTCGCCGCGCGGCAGGCGATCCCGGCGATGCGCCGGCGAGGCCAGGGGGCGATCATCGTCGTCGGCGCGACCGCCTCGCGCCGCGGCGTCGCCGGGACCGCCGCCTTTGCGCCGGCGAAGATGGCGCAGCGCGGGCTTACCGAATCGATGGCGCGCCATCTGTGGCCAGACGGAATCCATGTCGCGCTGATCATCGTCGACGGCGGCGTCCGCTCGGCAGCCGCCAAAGCGCGCTTTCCAGACCGCCCGGAGGATGCCCTGATCGCGCCGTCCGGCGTCGCCGACATCGCCGCCAATCTCGTCCGGCAGGACCGCTCCGCCTGGAGCTTCGAGGTCGAGGCGCGGCCTTACGCCGAGAAGTGGTGAGGGCAGGCCGCGACAGTTTGGCCCGCGCCCGTCAGGGGGCCGCGAGCAGCCGCGGCAGTTCCGCGAGCGTCCGGATCTCGAAATCGGGCGCGCCGGGCAGGCGCTCGCGCCGCTGGCCGTAGCGATTGCACCAGATGACTCGCATGCCGAAATCCGAGGCGGCATAGGCGTCCCAGGCGTTGGACGACTGGAAGGCGATCGCCCGAGCTGGCAGGTCGAGCTGGTCGAGCGCGTAGCGGTAGACCTTCGGATGGGTCTTGAAGACGTTGACCGCGTCGACCGACAAGATTGCGTCGAAGGATTCGGAGAGCCGAGCGCGTGAGACGAGGGGCGCCAGCATCGCCGGCGAACCGTTCGAGAGAATGGCCGTCTTGAAGCCGCGACGGCGCAATTCGCTGAGAACTTCTGGAACCTCGGGAAACGGGTCGAGGCCGAGGTAGAGGTCCATGAGGCGCGGCTTCAGCCCCCGCTCTTCGAGGCCGAGGCTTTCGAGCGCAAAGTCGAGCGCGTCTCCGGTCACCTGCCAGAAGTCGGCGTAGCGGTCCTCGAGGCTTCTGAGCCAAGTGTACTGAAGCTGCTTGTCGCGCCATAGCGCCGTCAGGGCGGCTCGCTTGTCGTCTGGCACTCCGTCGCAGCGCGACGCGGCCGAGGCGAAGTCGAACAGCGTGCCATAGGCGTCGAACACGCAGGCGCGGACGCCTTCGAGAGGCTCGGGCGGTGATCCAGTCAAGCGTGCCTCCTTTTTCTTACATCCCGCGCTTCCCGGCCGCCGTTCCCCGCCTCGACGCGAACCCCTCCGTTCCGGGAAGCGAGCTGTTGCACGTGAGCGCGAGCGCAGTCCTTAGCGCTGGGCTGCGACGTGCTGCAATTGCCGCTCCAGGACCTCGATGCGCCTTTGAAGCGTCTCGCTGTCCACCTGCGCATAGGCGATCTCCGCCTGTCGGGCCAAAGTCAGCAACAGCTCGCGTTCGTTGGCGTCCAGATCGGTTCCGATGACATGGCCGCCGTAGAGAGCGACGGCGAAACAGCGCCGCGGATTGGCGACCGGCACGCCGACAACGGGGCGCGCCACATCCTTGGGAAAGCGCGCATCGGACGGATCGATTCCGCCGATTCCGTCCAGCGCGAATGCATCGCTCCGGAGCTGTCCGCCCAGGAGCTGCTCGGCGCTCGAGAGCGTCTCGGCGTTCCCGGGTTCCCAGCCGGCGGCGGCGCGCCGTCGGAAAAGGTCGCCCTCATGGCGGAAGACTGCTGCTGACGCGAGCCCAAGCGCTCGTGTCGGCTCCTCCGCCATCAGGCGTTCGACTTCGGCGAGGTTGTCGGCGCTCTGGATGGTTCGGCCGACGGCGACGAGCTGCTGCTTCGCATGGTGAAATTTCCGGTCGAAAAGCCGGTCTGCAAACTCGGTCGCATACTCGTGCGCGCGTGAGAGCAGGAACACGAGGGCCGAGGCGACCATCACCCAGACCCACTCCGGCAGCTCGATCATCGCATGGATCGTGCCGAACTGTTCGTGAATGAAGAACGCCGGCACGCTGAGCAGCAGGCCGAGCAGCGTGACCCGGCGAAGCGGGTTCCAGACGCTGACGACAGTCGGACGTCGCACCGCTTCCACGACGAAGAGGCACAGGACGCCATTGATCAGATAGATGAGGCTGGACACATCCTCGGGAACGCCGCCCTGCCAGAACCGATCGGTCAGCAGCGAGGTCTCCTGCGACAACTCGGCGAACGAATACGCGGGCAGGCCGATCAGGCAGCCCCAGATCACCCAGCGCATGCGCTGGTAGTCCCGCGGCGTCAGGTCGGGACGCCGCCCGATGAGGATGAGGATCGCCGCGGCGCCGACCGGGAAGCCCATCAGGGTCGAGGCCCGCATCCAGCTTTCGGTCCTGTAGCCGAAGAGGCTGCCGAGGCTCGCCAGGTCGATCAACAGGAGAAGGGCGGCGATCGCCGGCAGCGCGCGTTCCACCGAGCGCCACCGACCTTCCACGCGGTCTACCGGCGCCCTGAGGGCGAAAAGCAGCAAACCCGCATAGGCCGCCGCCTGGAGAACGCAGGAGAGAACGTCCTGAACCATCAGCGCGCGCGGCCACTGCTGCAGCCAGGCATAGAACTCGTAGGACTGGCCTGGGTTGAACTGCATCGCGTAGACGAAGAAGCCCCAGGTCATCGGGCCGGGACGAATCCAGACCAGCCAGGCCGCGCCGAGCACGACCAGGACGCCCGCGATCTCGTTGAGCACCAGCATGAGGTTGAGCGCCCGGTTGGGAGGGCGCGGCTCGGAGACCAACCTCACCGTATGCGCGGGGCGGTCGGGGGTCGCAACGATCAGCAGCTTCGCCTCACGGCCGGGCATCACATAGTTCACCCCGCCCCACATGGCGAGGTTCGCGGCGCAGACGCTCGTGTCGACCGGAATGCAACGCATGCCCATGAGGTCGATCTCATCGCCAACCCGGAGACCCGCCCGCCAGGCGGGGGAATCCTCGTCACGGTCGAAGGGCCCACGCACGTCGTAGACGAGGCCGTCGGCGTTGGTGGTGAGACCGAACGACCCGAGCGGATACAGGATCCGGTAGGGGCCGGGGACAATCATCGCCAGCGCGTAGAGCGTCAACAGCGCCAGGATGACGCGCCCGACGAGGCTCGGGCCGTTCGACTCACGCATCCGCCGTCGGTCGCCTCAGGGAGGTTAAAAGGAGCGCCGCAGGCTACCCTCTGCGGAGGTCCTTGTACATGAGCCGCGTGGCGTCGTAGCGCTCATCGAAAGGGTTGCGGGCATAGAGCGGGATCGTCCCGGCCAGCAAATAGCCGAGCGAGCGGTAGAGCGCCTCCGCCGCGTCGCCGGCGGTGTCGAGGGTTAGGAGCCAGCGGCCCGCTTCGGCAGCGCGGCGCTCAATCTCGAGCATCAGCGCGCGGGCAATCCCAGCGCGCCGCGCCCTCGGGTCGACCAGCACTTTTGACACCTCGCCGCGATGGCGCTGATTCGGCATCGTGTCGAGGTCGAGCTGCGCAGTCCCCGCGATCGTCTCGCCGAGCCGCGCGACCAGCACGATCCGCTTCGGCTTCGCGCCGGCGAGCGACGGGGCGACCCTGTTGCGCCAGAAGGCGCGCGCCTCGTCCATGTCGTAGGGCAGCACGAAGCCGACGCTCGCGCCCTCGTGCACGCACGCGTGCAGAATTTCGGCGAGGCGCTCGAGACTCTCGTCGAGGGTGGCGGAATCGAGCGCAGCGATGCTCGCGGTTCGGGAAGTCATGGCGTCACAACTCTCGCCAGTCCGGGCGGACGTCGACGAACGTTCTCTCCGGATTCGACGCCAGGCGATCGAGCAAGGCGATCTCTTTCCCCTCGACCACGCGCTTCGCCGAGGGCGCATCTCGCCAACCGTCCCAAACGCAAGTCTCCTGACCGTTCAGCGCGCCGTGATCGCGGAGCACATTCACCTTGATGAACCACAGCCCGACCGCCGCGCCATGTCCGAACCGATCGGGATCCGCGCGTCCCGCGCGGCGTTCGCGCCATGCTTCGCCGGCAGTCATGAACGATTCGCGGGGAACCTCGGCAGGATCGAATCGTACTCTGGAGTTTCTCCCGCAGCGCTTCGTCGAGCTGAGCGTCGGCGAGACGCCAGGCCCTGGCGGGGCGATCCCGGTATTCGCAAACCCAGTGATCCTCCCAGTGATCGCTGAAGTAGGAGGCAAAGCCGCATCTGAGCCGGGCGGGAACGCCTTTGCTGCGCAGAAACGAACACAGCATCAACGAAAAGTCGCGGCACGTGCCGACGGATCGTCTGGGAGGCGGGCGCATCGCATGCAGCGGGCGGGGGTCGATTTCGAGAATGTGGTCGAGTCGCTCGGCGAGGGAGAGCGTTTTCCGTGCGTCGGCGGAAACTCGCCGATTGTCGACCGAATCTTCGTCCAGCCAGTCCGAGTGGATCAACAGGCCCTGGATAACGCCGATGAGAGCGCCAAGTTCGGCAGGAAGATAATCGACGAGCGCCGCGTGCGGGCCAGGATTGGACATGCGGCTGTGGTCAAGCCATCTGGCGACTTCGGCGGCAGATCTTTTCGATGCTCGCCTCATCGCAGCCTCACCGGGATAATCTCGACCGTCAGCTGCACCTCGTCGCCGAGGCCGTAGTAGGAATAGGCCGGCCGCGAGACCTGGCGCAGGAAGAGGAACAGGTTCAGCCGCAAGCGCTTGAAGAGATTGCTTCGGCGCGGCGGCAGCAGATTTTCCTGCATCACGTGCACGATCCACTGATGCGCGTCGCTCGGCAGGTCGATTTCCTTGTGCCGGGCGAGATCTTCGAGCGCGCGTTCGACATTGGGCTCCTCCAGGAAGCCGAATGAAAGCTCGACGCCAATGACGCCGCCGCGGCCCTCCTCGCGATCGAACACGGTAACCCGATAGCGGCTGCCGTGAATGTAGGGCGTTTTCTTGTGCGCGACTTCGACGAACACGAGATTGCGCGGCAAGACGCCGGTGCGCTCGGCGATGAGGCGGATCAGCGACGGCGCGCGGTCGCCGAGCGCCCTGAGCGGCCGCGGCGACATGATGAGCGCGTTGCGCTGGAGATAATGGCGGCTCGACCGGTGCAGCGCAACGACCTCGCCCATCGTCATCGTCGCCATGGCGTTGTGGGCGGCGTAGGTCGCCTTGCGGCCCCAGCGCCAGGTCGCCATGGCGGCGAAGGCTGCGGTCCCGATCGCGACCGGGACATAGCCACCCTCGAATAGCTTGAGCAGGCTGGCGAGGAGGAAGGAGGCGTTGAGCGCCGTCAGCGGCCCCCAGACGATTGCCGTCGTCGCACGGCTCCATCGCCATTCGCGCCTGGCAACCGCAATCATCGCCGCCGAGGTGATCACCATGACGCCGGACACGGCAAGGCCGTAAGCCGCCGCCAGAGACCCGCTCGAACCGAACGACAGGACGAGCGCCACGCAACCGATCAGCAGCGCCCAGTTGACGACCGGGATGTAGACCTGACCCTCGTGCGCGTGGTGGGTATGCTTGATGTTGAGCCGGGGGAAGAGGCCAAGGCGGATCGCCTGCGACACGAGCGAGAAAGCGCCGGAAATCAGCGCCTGCGAGGCGATGACGGTCGCGGCGGTGGCCAGGACGATGAGCGGCATCAGCAGCCACGGCGGCGCGAGCGCATAGAAGAGTTTGTCGTCGGCGGGGCGCGCGCCCCCGATCACATAGGCCCCTTGGCCCAGATAGTTGATCAGCAGCGCGGGATAGACGATCGCGAACCAGGAGAGCCGGATCGGCAGCGCGCCGAAATGGCCGACGTCGGCGTACATGGCCTCGCCGCCGGTGACGACCAGCATCAAGGCGCCGAGAATAAGGAGCGCCTCGAAAAAATGCGCGCGTCCGAGGAAGGCCAGGCCATGGAGCGGATTGAAGGCCGCGAGAATTTGCGGATGGGCCGCGACTGACGCGGCGCCGAGCGCAGCGATGGCCGCGAACCACATGAGCACGATCGGCCCGAACACGAAACCGACTCCCGAGGCCCCCTTGAACTGAACGGCGAAGAGGGCGATCAACAGTCCGAGGGTGACCGGAACGACGGCGCCGGCGAGGCCCGGCGCGGCGACGCCGAGGCCCTCGACCGCCGACAAGACGCTGATCGCCGGGGTGATCATGCCATCGCCGATCAGGAGGCCCGCGCCGGCCATCAGCGCCCAGAGCAGCATGCGCGCCCGGCGGTCGGCGCGATCGTGCAGGAGTCCATAGAGGGCAAAGACGCCGCCCTCGCCGTCGTTCTGGGCGCGCAGAACGAAGATCGCATATTTGATCGCGACGATGAGAGAGAGCGTCCAGATGACGAGCGAGACGGCGCCGAGCGCGTCCCCGGGGCCGCGCGGCGGGGCGAGCCGGAAAATCTGGTCCATCGCATAGAGGGGCGACGTGCCGATGTCGCCGTAGACGACGCCGAGAGCGCCGAGCGCGAGCGGACCAATCCCGCCGCTGGGCGCATGTTCGGTCACCGCGCGGCTGGCGCGGTCCCGGAGAGATCGATCGGCGATAAGAGACATGATGCAGGCGTATGGATCGCCACCTTGCAGTGAGAGCCGGCGAGAGGCAACGCGACACATCCGCCCAGGCGGGGCAGTCGATTCGGCTGGTTTCCGCGGCGTCTTCGACAATTGTCCGCGCTTTTCGGCCATAAGCTGGTCCGCGCCAATAGTCCCTGCGCATTCTGGAGGACCACGCGACCCTCGCCAAGCCTGGGTGGATGGGGCAGACAGTGAGGCTCGGCCGGGGCGCGATCTGGGCGTATCGCGCGGGGTTGCGCCCCGGGACGCGTTGGTATAACCGCGGGCGCTTGGCAAACGGAGAGAGTCTTTGGCCAACGCCCAGCCAATGAAAACGATCGACTGGACCAACGCCACAACGCTGATCAGCGTCGCCATTCTGGTTGGAACCGAACTCATTGGCGCTGGCTTCGCCGCCGGCTGGGCGATCGGCGGCTTGTTCCAGCTCGGCGAGCCGATCACGCACGCGCTTGAAGGTGTTTTCGTCGTGACCGCCCTGACCGGACTCTATTACTTCCTGCGCGCCGCCCTCGCCCATGAGCCGATTTGGAGATAGGTTCTCGCGGACGGCGTCGGTATCGATGCAGGAGGATCATAAGCAGCCCTGACGTTCTCGCCAGCAGGAAGAAATCGGCCATCGGCTGCGCCGCCTCAGCGCCGGCGTTCTGGCGCGAGCGAGGCGCCGTTCCATTCCGCCACCAGATCCGACAGCATCGGCACATAATCGCCGCCGTGGCCGGTAGCGACGGCTTGCGCGAAGGAATTGCGCACCGCCGCGCCGACCGGGTTGGCAGCGCCGAGCGCCCCGGCGAAGCCGGCGAGATAGGTCACGTCTTTCAACGCGTTGGCCAGCGTGAAGCGATGCGCGTTGCGGTCGCGCTCGATGACGTATTTGCGGAACGTCTGATAGAACGGGCAATCCATGCGGCCCCCGCTGATCACGCTGTCAAAGACGGCCGGCGAGAGGCCCGCCTTGGCCCCGACCATCAGCGCCTCCGAATAGATCGCCGCATAGCCCATCGACAGAAAATTGTTGAGAAGCTTCATCGTGTGGCCCGTCCCGACCGGACCCGTTTCGACGACACGGCCGGCGAAGGCCTCGAGGATCGGCCGGGCGCGCTTCACCGCGTCCGGGTCGCCGCCGACCATCACGTCCAGCGTGCCTTCCCAGGCGTCCTTGGGCGTGCGGCTCAAAGGCGCGTCGATCAGCGTGATCCCCTGGGACCCGAGCGTCTCGGCGAGGCGCCGCGTCGACGCGGGCTCGGAGGTCGAGCAATCGATGACGAGCAGCGGCTTGCCCGCGGCCGCCAGCCCGTCCGGGCCCTGGACGATCGCCTCGACCTGCGGCGAGCCGGTGACGCAGAGGACGACGAGGTCGCTCTTCTCGGCAACCTCCCGGGGGCTTGCCGCTTCCTCAGCGCCGCGCTTCTTGAGGTCGTCGACGGCCTCGCGCTTGCGGTGGGCGAGGACGGTCACGGGCCAACCCTTCTCGACGAGGTTCTTCGCCATGCCGTGGCCCATGAGCCCGACGCCGATGAAGCCGATCTTTTCTTTCATGCTCGATGTTTCCTAAAAATCGACGGCGGCGGCGACGCAGCCAGGATGTCGCCGGCTTCAAGGCTCCTAAGCCATGGCCCTGCGTTTTGCGAGCGCCGACCGGACCGCGGGGGCGACAACGGTCCCGAACAGCTGGATCGAGCGCAGGATCGCCTTTTGCGGCTGCGGGCCGACCGTCATCTGCATAAGGTAGCGGTCGTGGCCGAAGACCTCGTGCTGCGCGAGGATCTTGGCGATCGCCTCGTCCGGGGTCCCGAGCGTCAGATGGCCGCGCGGACTGCGGCCGGCGTCGAACTGCGCCCGCGACAGCGGCGGCCAGCCGCGTTCGCGGCCGATGCGGCTCATGGCCTCGGCATAGGGCGGAAAAAACGCCTCGATCGCCATCTCGGTCGTGTCGGCGAGAAAGCCATGGCCATTGAGGCCGAGCTTGAGCGTCTCCGCCGCAACGCCGGCGCGCCGCGCGGCTTCGCGGTAGAGCGCGGCGAGCGGCGCAAACCGCGCCGGCTCGCCGCCGATGATCGCGATCGCCAGGGGCAGGCCGAGCGAGCCCGCCCGCGCGACCGACTGTGGCGTGCCGCCGGAGGCGATCCAGACCGGCAAGGGGTCTTGCAGCGCGCGTGGATAGACGCCCTCGCCGTTCAGCCGCGTGCGGTGGGCGCCCCGCCAGACCGGGTGGCTGTTCGCGCGGATCGCCAGCAGGAGGTCGAGCTTTTCAGCGAAGAGGGCGTCGTAGTCGTCGAGGGCGAAGCCGAACAGCGGGAAGGATTCGATGAACGAGCCGCGTCCCGCCATGATTTCCGCCCGGCCGCCCGACAGCAGGTCGAGCGTGGCGAACTGCTGATAGACGCGCACCGGATCGTCGGACGAGAGGACGGTGACCGCGCTCGTCAGACGAATGCGACGGGTCCGCGCCGCGGCGGCGGCAAGCACCACCGCCGGCGCCGAGACGGCGAAGTCCGGGCGGTGGTGCTCGCCGACGCCGAACACGTCGAGTCCGACCCGGTCGGCGAGCTCGACCTGCTCCATTAGCTCGGCGAAGGTCCTGTCGACCCCCGCCGGCTCGCCGGTCTTGGGATCCCGTCGGGTCTCGACGAAGGTGTAGACGCCAAATTCCATCCGTCCTCGATCCAGCCGCCGTGTCCTTGCGGCCGAGGGATGATAGCATGGGTGAACTGCGCTGGAGAGAAGACCGCGTGATGCCGCCGATCAGCCGATTTTCCGCGCCCGACGTCGCCGCTCTGCCAAAGGACGTCCGCGAACAAATCGAGGCCGTGCAGGAAAAATCGGGCTTCGTCCCTAACGTCTTTCTCGCGCTGGCGCGCCGCCCCGACGAGTTCCGCGCTTTTTTCGCCTATCACGACGCGTTGATGGAGAAGCCCGGCGGCCTCAGCAAGGCCGAGCGCGAGATGATCGTGGTCGCCACCTCGGGCCTCAATCACTGCGGGTATTGCGTCGTCGCGCATGGCGCAATCTTGCGCATCCGGGCCAAGAATCCCCTCATCGCCGACCAGGTCGCGATCAATCCGGCGAAGGCCGATCTGACGCCCCGCCAGAGAACGATGCTCGACTTCGCGCTGAAGGTGGCCGAGCGCTCGCACGCCATCGATGAAGCCGATTACGAGGCGCTGAAGCGCGGCGGGTTCACCGACGAGGACGCATGGGACATCGCGGCGATCGCGGCCCTTTTCGCCATGTCGAACCGGCTGGCGAATGCCTTCGCCATCCGGCCCAACGTTGAATTCTACGGGATGGGGCGGGAACCGCGTCAATGACGAGAAGGCCAGGCGCCCAGCCGCCTTCTCGTCGGCGATCGGGCCGTCCAGCGATCTGGCGGCGCCCCGCCGGCGTATGCAAAAGGCCAACCCTCGGACAAAAGGAAGTCATCATGCGACTTTTCGGCGCGCTCTTCATTCTCGCGGCCTCGGCAACCGCATTGCCCGTGACGGCTGTCGCCGCCGAGCCCTTGCCGAAAAGCGGCGCGGTGAAACTCGCGGCCTATGCGGTCTGCCGCTCGCTCGCGATCGTCGACATGGGCCCCGTCGGCTCCCAATCCGCGGCCGAGTGCAACGGCGTCGTCAAGACCCGCGATGGGTCGAAGCTCCTCGACAATCTCGCGATCCGCTGCCTCGAGGAGTTTGAGGCGCGCACCGCCGGCTACAGGTTCTTCGGCACCTGCGTGCAGACGGACGGCGACGGCGACAAGCTCTTCATGACCTACGAGGGCCCGGAAAGCGGCCCGGTCGAATGGATCGGCGGGACTGGCAAATACAAGGACGTCATGGGTTCGGGGACCTGGACCGTCGCCGACGCGCCGGGCAACAGCTCGAGCCTTTTCGCCTTCACCCTCAGCTACGACGTGATCTGGCGGCAAAAGGAGAAGTGATCCGGCGATTTGCCCGGCAACCCGTCAGGCGGCCGCAACCCGTCGATGAATTCTACGTGAGGGGACGCGCTTAAATCAGAGATCCGCGGAACCGGGCCGACGACACAAGGTTGATTCGGCCGCATGGGGAGGTTCGTATGCGGACCGGGTTCGGGGTGCTCGCGTTTTGGCTCAGCATCGGAACGGCGCTTGCGGCTGACGGCGTCCTCGTGGGCCAGGCCGCGTTCGGCGACTGGCGGTCGGACGCGCCGGGCGTCCGCCGCCTGATTACGCCAGCCGATCTCCCCTCGCCCTTCACGACGGCTTCGGTGGGCAACCCGCCGCGCCGCGCGCCGCGCACCCCCGCCGTGGTCCCGAAAGCTCCGCCGGGCTTCGTTGTCGACCTGTTCGCCGCCGGGCTCTCGACGCCCCGGGTCGTGCGCACCGCGCCCAACGGCGACCTCTTCGTCGCCGAGAGCGGCGCCGGCCGCATCCGCGTATTTCGCCCGGAGGGCGGGAAGGCGCCGCCGCAGAGCGCCGTCTTCGCCGAAGGCCTCGTGAGGCCGTTCGGCATCGCCTTCTATCCTTCGGGCGCGGACCCGCATTGGGTCTATGTCGCGACGCCGGGCGAAGTGGTGCGCTTTGCCTATCGCAGCGGAGACATGAAGGCGGACGGTCCTGCGGAAACGATCGTCAGGGACCTGTCGAGCGGGGGCGTGCACTGGACGCGCGACATCGCCTTTTCTCCGGACAGCACGACGATGTTCGTGTCGGTCGGCTCGGCGACCAATGACGACGGCGCGGCGGCGGAGGGCGCCGCTGAGCCGCTCGGGGCGTCCGGAGGGGTGGAGCGGGACCGGGCGGATGTGCTCGCCTTCGATCCCGACGGAAAGAACATGCGCATCGTCGCGACCGGCATCCGCAACTGTTCGGGGCTCGCAATCGAGCCGCAGAGCGGCGGCCTTTGGTGCGCGGTCAACGAGCGCGACGGGCTCGGCGACAACCTGCCGCCCGACTACGCGACGCGGGTGATCGAAGGCGCGTTCTATGGATGGCCGTGGTATTACATCGGCGACCACCCGGACCCCCGGCATGCGGGGCAGCGGCCCGATCTTGCCGGCCACGTGACCGTGCCGGACGTCCTGTTCCAGCCGCACTCGGCGCCGCTCGGCATCACCTTCTACGAGGGCGACCAGTTTCCCGCCGAGTACAAGGGCACGGCCTTCGTCGCCTTTCACGGCTCGTGGAACCGGCAAAAGCGCACCGGCTACAAGGTCGTGCGCCTCCTGATGAAGGACGGCAAGCCGACGGGCGTGTACGAGGACTTCCTCACCGGCTTCGTCGCCGACGACGAAAGCGTCTGGGGCCGCCCGGTCGACGTGTCGGTGACGAACGACGGCGCGCTCATCGTCACCGACGACGAGGGCGGCGCGATCTGGCGGGTGAGCTACCGGGGGCAGTAAGGTCTTGGCGATCGCCCGCCTCATAGCCCGCGCGCATGAGCGGTCCGCCCGACGATCGTCCGCAACCGCGGAGGCGATTGCGTCGCCGTCCGGAAGTCGGCAGTGGTTCCGTCCGGGCTGAACGGGGCGGAACTGCGGACGATGCCGGTTGTTGCTGAGATCTATCGGAGCGCCGAGCTTCTGGTCAGGGCAAGGACCGGCCACGAATCGAAGTTCTGCGTCGTGACCTTCGACGCCTACACCGACAGGCGCACACTGGACCGCGAAGGCTTCGGCGAAGGGTTCCTCGCGTCGCGCGGGGTCAACGCGATCCACATTCTGTCGCGCGACAACGACTGGTATCTGGCGCCGGACATCGAGCTGGCGCTCGAGGCGGCGGCTAAGGCAGCCGCTGCGTTCGACCGGGTCTCGGCCTACGGGTCGAGCATGGGCGCCTATGCGGCGATACGCCTCGGCAGGCTTGCCGGCGCGACGACGGCGATCGCGCTCTCGCCGCAATTCTCGATCGATCCCCGTCTCGTTCCCTTCGAGGACCGCTGGGGCGCCGACGCGCGCCGGCTCGATTACGGGATCGAGCGGCGCCTCGCGCTCAAGGGTTTCGTCTCCTCCGCCGATATCTTCTACGATCCCGCGGATCGCGACGCGCGCCATGTCGAACTCTATCGCGGCGCTCTTGAGATCCGCGACGTCCGGCTGCCCGACTGCGGTCATCCGGTCACCGGCTTTCTGGCTGAAGTCGGGCTTCTGCAGCGCGCGGTCATGGAGGCGGCTGAAGGAACGTTCGACCGGGCGGCGTTCGAGCGTGAAGCGATGGATAGGCGGGCGCGGGCGCCGCAGTATTACCTGACGCTCGCCCAACGGCGGGGCTCGCGGCAAAGGAAACTGGAGCTTACCCGCCAGGCCTACGAACTTCTCGCCAGCGACGTCGGCTATATCGCGCGCTACGCGCAGGCGCTGTCGAGGGCCGGTCGTGACGCTGAAGCCATTGCAAGGTTCGACGAGGCGATGGGGATCGAACCCGATCACAAGTTCGTCCTGACCGGAGCTTGCAGGTTTCTCGCCTCAACTCGGCGTCTGGCGGCGGCGCGGGCGGTCGCCGATTGGCTGCTGCGACTCGATCCGGAGGCCGCTCCGACGGCGGCCTACCGGGCCGAGCTCAACCGGCCGCGACTGGCCGATGCGCCGGCGCGCATTCGCCACTGGCGGGCCAAGCTGTCCAGCCTCCGCGGCCGAAGAGCGATGCCTCCGCGGCCGACGCTGTCACCTCCTCGGGAGCGCCTTGCGCCTCCGGCCGGCGCGGCGCCGTCCCGCGTGCCGGCGTCGCCGCCGATGATCCATTCCTGGCTGCGGCACGCCGCCACGATCGGCGCCGCCCCGAGAGCCCCCGTCGATATTGTGATCATCGGCGACTCGCTGGCGCACCAATGGCCGGCGACAGTCTGGTCCGGCAGGCGTGTGTACAATCTCGGCGTTTCCGGCGACCGCACCCAGCACGTCCTTTGGCGGCTGGCGTGCTTCGACGACGGCGCGATCGAGGCGAAAGCCGTGGTGCTGATTGTCGGCGTCAACAATCTCGTCTGCGGCGAGGACATCCGGTCGATCGTCGAAGCCGTCGGCGACATCATCGGCGAGGCCCGCCGCCTGGCGCGGGGAGCGACGATCGCTGCCGTCGTCCTGCCGCCGTTCGGTCCGGACTTCCGGGTTCGCGACGACGACCGCAAGCTTCTGAACGAGTCGCTCGCCATGATGCCGGATGTTGTGGCGGTTGGCGAGCCGGGGGCGTGGAACCCGCGCGGAAAGGAGGCCGGATGCTACCAGCCGGACGCCGTCCACTTCACTCGCGCGGGGTACGAGCGGCTGACGGCGGCCACGACGCGAGCGCTTAGAGGCGCATGAGCCCTCCCCCGGCCGCGGAGGGGGCCTGCCGACGCTGCGCACGCCTGCCCGAATTTGGAATGTCTTGCGACTTCTTGGAAAGCGGCTTTCTCGCCGCCCAAATGGATTTGGATTTGCTTGGATTTGCTTGGATTCTCTCGTCCGAACTGAGCCGTTTCAATGGGTTGCGAGGCGACTGCGGGCAAGCGAAAATTGTGTGACGGCTTTCCCCCAAAAACGCCGGGACGTCTCGAACTCTGCAGTTTACGCAAATCGGCCGCGTGACTTCCTCCCCTTTTCGCCGACCGGCAGCCGTTCTGAAAAGCGAAGCACGAGCTTGGCCTTTTGGCAAGAAACTGTCTCTTTTTCCGAGATTACAGGGCACGGCCCTCGTTCACAGCCTCGGCCCGGCGAACGGGAGGCTGCTGGACAGCCCGCCGTCGACCGGGAAGGCCTGGCCGTTGACGTAGGAGCTTTCGTCGCTGGCGAGGAAGAGGGCCATCGCGGCGATCTCTTCCGGCCGGCCCGCCCGCAGGAGCGGATTGAGCTGGCCGATCTTGTGGTCCGTGCCGCGCTCGCGCGCCGTCTCGAAGATCGGCTTCGTCATGCCGGTCTCGATGAGGCCCGGGCAGATGGCGTTGACCCTGACGCCGGTGCCGGCGAGCGCATTGGCGGCGCTCTGCGCCAGGCTCACCACCCCCGCCTTGCTCGCGCCATAAGGGGCGCTCCCGGCATTGGCGCGCAGGGCCGCGACCGACGCCGTCAGCACGATCGAGCCGCGGCCGCGCGCGATCATCGGCGGCGCGCCGTGCTTGATGGCTAGGAACGGCCCGATCAGGTTGATACGCAAAACCTCGGTCCAAAGCTCGATGGTCTGTTCGAGGAGCGGCGTCAGGCCGCCGCTGATCCCGGCATTGGCGTAGATGGCGTCGATCGCCCCGAACGCCTCGAGGGCGCGGGCGACCATGGCCTTGACCGCCGCCTCGTCGCCGGCGTCGGCGATATGGGCGAGCGCCGTCCGGCCCTCGCTCTCGACCAGCCCGATCGTCTCGTCGAGCCCCTCCCGGGCGCGATCGACCGCGAGCACCTTCGCCCCTTCGCGGGCGAAGGCGATGACGCTCGCCCGGCCGATCCCGCTCGCCGCGCCAGTGACGATCGCCGCTTTGCCGCTCATCCGGTCCATGGCGCTTCCTCCTCAGGCGAAATGTGACGCGCGGGCGGGGCGAGGTCAATCGAGGCGGCCGTCGGCAGCCCCGAGTACCTGCGTTGTTTCTGTCGCTTCGTCAGCCCGCGGCGTCCTCCCGCGTCGCCCAATTCCTTAATGTGCGCAGCGACGCTCTGACCGTCCCTGATACGCGTGCGCGTACCGCAGATCATTGTTCAAGCGACGTGTGGCGCTGCCGGAGTCGTGGGCAGGCGCGGCTGGACGCTGACTGTCACTTCAACGTCCTGGTCGAGCCTGTCGAGCATCGACATGAGGCGATCGACGGTGAAGCGGGAAAGCTTCGCTTGCCGAACGCGCGAAAAATCAGCCGCCGCAAAGCCTGTGAGCTCATGAGCGTGGCGAACGGTCAGCTTCCGGTCGTCGAGAACGCCGATGATCTTGGCGGCAAGGATCGCCTTGAGCTGTTCGACTTCGGGGTTGGGAAGGCCAAGATCGCGGAACACGTTGCCGCTCCCGTGGATCAGCTCCCTATCGTCGTCGTGTGTCATTTAAGCGCCTCCTGCAATCGTTTCAGCCGCTCGCGGACGAGGTCAACCTCCATCCGGGGAGTTTTGATTCCTGTTTTCGACTTCTTCTTGAACGCATCAATTATCCAAAGCGCGCGCCGATTTGCACGGCATAGATGATGCGGAACGCATCGCCGCGATGGCGCAAGGCGATCTCGAAGACTCCGCCATCCACACCCTTGAACGGCTTCGCCGTGTCGGCTTTTCCGCCACGCGCGGCAATCGAAAGAGCCTGCGCGGCGTCTTTTTGAATCTCAATCGGGAAGTCCTGCCCCCTGCCTCCAAATGGATTGGAGGTTGTGCAACTCACCGCCTCGTCCTGAGGAGCGCCGCAGGCGCGTCTCGAAGGACGATTCCAAGATCCGCCATTTCTGAGCAGGCGTTTCGGCGCCTTCTGAAGCATCCTTCGAGACGCCCGCTTCGCGGTGTCCTCAGGATGAGGGCGGTGGGTTCAACGCCACGTCAAGGCCGAAAGCTGAAGACGGGCCTCGGCTACAAAACGCCGATTGCCTTCGAAGCCGCGACAAGGCCGATCGCAACCAACAATCCATGACTGCCCTGTCACAGAATTAGCCCTGTCTCAGCGGAGGGGTGCAGTCCATGACTCAACCGCGATCTTGTTCCGCTTGCGTCCCGCCGCCTGGGCGGTAGGTCGGAGCCGATGGCGACGGGTTTGCGGGCCGCTTCTCGCAGTATGGGGGTTGAGTAATCCGTTACCGAAACCCATCAGAAACCGATTTTCCGGTCGCCAGGAAACCAACCGGCCCGGCCGCCGGTTTCACGCCCGGAAGGGAACGGACGGATTCGGTGAAGGATCGATTTTTCGCAGTCTGGGAATATCTTCGAACCAACTTCTGGCTCGTGCCGACGCTGATGGCCATGGCGGGGATAGCGCTGTCGGCGGGCACGATCATGATCGATCGCGGTCCCTTCGGACCGCAGATCGCCAGCTCGACCACTTGGCTCTGGTCAGGCGGAGCGCAGGGCGCGCGCTTGGTGCTCTCGACGATCGCCACATCGATGATCACCGTCGCGGGAACGGTCTTCTCGATCACGATCGCGGCGCTCACGTTGGCCGGCTCGCAATATGGATCGCGTTTCTTGCGCAATTTCACCCGCGATTTCGGCAACCAGATCGTTCTCGGCACCTTCGTCGCCACCTTCATCTATTGTCTGCTCGTCCTGCGGACGATCAGGAGCCAGTCGGAAGGCGGCTTCGTGCCAAATCTCTCGGTGACCTGCGGAGTCGTTCTCGCCGTCGCCAGTCTCGGCGTCCTGATCTATTTTATCGACCACATCTCCAACAGCATCCAGGCCGAGCACATCGTGGCTGAGATTGGCGCAGAACTCAGGGACGACGTTGTCAGACTTTGCCCGCCCGCTCCCCCCGGACCCGGCGACGACGAACTCGAATTGCCGATCCCGCGCGGCGAACCCGAGGCGCTGGTCTGCGCAACGGAGAGCGGCTACTTGCAGTACATGGACCGTGAGGGGTTGGTCGGGGTCGCGCAGAAATGCGATCTCTTCCTCAAGACGAAAGTGAGGCCAGGCGATTTTGTCCTGCAGGGCAGCGTTCTCGTTCAGGTGTGGGGGGCCGAGAGCCTGCCGGAGGATCAGTCCTCGAGCCTTCGAAAGCGCTTTCGACTCGGCGCCCGTCGCACGCCGGTGCAGGACGTTCGCTATGGCGTGCGCCAACTGACGGACACCGCTGCGCGGGCTTTGTCTCCGGGCATCAACGATCCCTTCACCGCCATGGGTTGCGCGGATTGGCTGGCGGACGCTCTCGCCGCGATGGCGAAGGGTGAGGTTCCATCGGGTCTGCGGCGCGGCGCGACAGGCCAACCGCGGCTCTTGGAGGATCCGGTCTCATTCGAGGAGCTCGCCCGGCTGAGCTTCGAGCCTTTCCGCATCTATGGCGCGGACAGTATCGCGATGAGCCTGCACATTCTTGCCGTCTTACGAGGATCGGGGTCGCGATTGGACCGGCCGGGCCATCGCGCCGCCTTGCTCCGCGAGGCTGAGAAGATTGCTGCCGAAAGCCACCGAAAGCTTGCGACCCAAGCCGATATCCGCCGGGCGGAAGACGCCCTCGAGCAGGCGCGAACCGCTTTGGTGCGCGTCGGCGCCGCCCGGACGTGAAAGCGGGCGGGCGAGGGCGGTTTTCTCAACCTCAATTCTCTTCCGCTGACGTCCCGCCGCCTGAGCGGTAAGTCGAGAGCCGATGGCGACGGTTGCAGACGGCATCTCGTATTATGGGGGACCGTCACGGAACGCCCAGAGACATCGACGGCCCGTTCACCCACGATCGCGCGGCCCCGCCTTTTGCAGACGCTGTCATCTGCATCGTCATAGAGAAATGTCGTCCTGTTTGATCGCCCACCGCTCGAAGTCGCTCGGAATGACGTTGCCGCCGCAGATGATCGTCACGACCCGCTTGTCCCTGTAGCGGGCTCGATCTTCCAATATCGCCGCGACGCCGAGGGCGGCCGAGGGCTCCACCATGAGTCCGGCGTGGCGATAGAGCATGCGCATTCCGGCAACGATGCTGTGTTCCTCAACCAGTGGGACGTGGTCGGCCACGGCCAAGAGGTCGTCAAGGACTGCCGGAATTGGGCGCCGGCCGGCGACGCCGTCGGCGATCGTGTCGGCGCGGTCGGTCTCGACGACGGATTTTGCCCTCCAGGACAGCGCCATCGCCGGCGCGCCCTTGGGTTGCACGCAAACGATCTCGACCGCGGGGGCCAGGCATTTGAAGACATGGCCAACGCCCGTCGCCATGGCGCCGCCCCCGAGCGCGATGAGCACGGCGTCTATGGGATCGCCGTCCTCCATGAGTTCGAGTCCGATCGTCCCGGCGCCTTCGCAGGTATCGAGGTTTTCGCTGTCCTCGACCAGAAACGCGCCTTCGCTGTCGGCGATCCGCTGCGCAAGATTGCGAGCATCGTCAAAGTCGCCCTCGACGATCCGCACCGTCGCGCCCAAGGCGCGGATACGCTCCAGCTTGTAGCGGTTGGCGCCGGCGCCAGCCGCGACGGTTACGGAAATCCCGCGGCTTCGTCCGCTGTAGGCCAGCGCCAGCCCAAGGTTGCCGGCGCTTGCACAAATGGCGGACCTGGCGCCCGGATTGTCGGACAGCCGCGCCATGACGGTCTCGGCGCCGCGGCCCTTGAAACAGCGCACAGGATTGGCGGTCTCGAGTTTGACAATGAGTTGGCAATCGAGCGCCTCGCCGAGCGCCGGGCAGGCGTATTGGGGCGTGTTGCGGAAGACCGGCGAAATCCTGGGGATCGCGGATCTGATCCGCTCTAAATCCAATCGGGTCTGTGGTGCGGCGCGTGGATAGGTTGCGGACATGGTTTGCTAAACCTACGGTAAAAAAGATGAGACCAACAAAACGGTTGGCTTCCGCGCCGTTTTTCGTCGGACGGCGCTCGGAGATCGAAGAACAGTTGCGTGCCGCGCCGCGGCGATCCCTCATCCGGCGCTATGCGCCACCTTCTCCCAAAGGGAGAAGGGATCACTCCGCCTTCCCCCATCCCCCGCCGGTCGGCGTGACAATCTCGATCGCCTCGCCCGCCTCGAGTTGCGTTTCCGCGCAGCCGGACAGGATCTCGATGCGGCCGTCGTTGCGGCGGACGGAGTTGCGGCCGAGCTCGCCGGGCTCGCCGCCCTTCGCGCCCGGATTGGCAACGGCGCGATGGCCGCTCAGAATCGCCGTGCGCATCGGCCGAAGGAAGCGGATGCGGCGCAGCGTGCCGTCGCCGGCTCGCCAGCGGCCCTTGCCGCCGGAGCCGCGGCGGATGTGGAAATCCTCGAGCACCACAGGAAAGCGGCCTTCCAGCACTTCCGGATCGGTCAGGCGCGAATTGGTCATGTGCGTGTGGACGGCGGCGGCGCCGTTAAAACCGGGGCCGGCGGGCGCACCGGAGCAGATCGTCTCGTAGTATTGATAGGTCGCGTCGCCGAAGGTCAGGTTGTTCATCGTGCCCTGGGCCGAGCCGAGCGCGCCGAGCGCGGCGAAGAGCGTGTCGGTCACCGCCTGCGACACCTCGACATTGCCCGCCACCACCGCGGCCGGATAGCGCGGCGAGAGCATCGAGCCTTCCGGCAGGATGACGCGGATCGGCCTCAGGCAGCCGGCGTTCATCGGGATGTCGTCGTCGACCATGACGCGAAAGACATAGAGCACGGCGGCGCGGGTGACCGGTTCGGGGGCGTTAAAGTTCGAGGGCTGCTGCGGCGACGTCCCGGTGAAATCGACCGTCGCCTCGCGCTTTTCCCGATCGACGCTGATCCTGACCCTGATGACCGCGCCCTGGTCCGAGGTCGAGGCCGCCTCGCTGTCGGAGAGCCTGTCGATCACGCGGCGCACGCTCTCGTCGGCGTTGTCCTGCACGTGGCCCATATAGGCCTGGACGGTCGGAAGCGAGAACGCCTCGACCATGCGCTTCAGTTCCTGCACGCCCTTCTCGTTGGCGGCGATCTGGGCCTTGAGGTCGTTGACGTTCTGCAACGGATTGCGCGCCGGCCACGGTCCGCTCTTAAGCAGCGCGTAGAGCTCTCGCTCGTGGAAGCGGCCGCGGTCGAGGAGCAGGAAATTGTCGATGTAGATTCCCTCCTCGTGGATCGTCGTCGCCAGCGGGCTCATCGAGCCCGGCGCGATCCCGCCGATGTCGGCATGATGGCCGCGCGAGGCGGTCCAGAAGAGGATGGTCTTGCCCTCATCGTCGAACACCGGCGTGCAGACGGTGATGTCGGGGAGATGCGTGCCGCCGTTATAGGGCGCGTTGAGGGCGAAGACGTCGCCGGGGCGGATGCGCCCCTCATTGTCGCGAATGACGGTCTCGACCGAACGATCCATCGAGCCCAGATGCACCGGCATGTGCGGCGCATTGGCGACGAGCCGCCCCTCGCCGTCGAACACAGCGCAGGAGAAGTCGAGCCGCTCCTTGATGTTGACCGAATAGGCGGTGTTCTGCAGCGTCACGCCCATCTGCTCGGCGATCGACATGAAGAGGTTGTTGAAGATCTCGAGCATGACCGGATCGGCTTTGGCGCCGATCGCCTCGCGGCGCGGCAGCGGCGCGACGCGCGTGAGCACGATATGGTTCTTCGGCGTCAGCGACGCGCGCCAGCCGTGCTCGACGACGATCGTCTGGTGCGGCTCGATAATCAGCGCCGGACCGTCGATCGCCGCCCCGATCGGCAGCGACTGGCGCAGGAAAACATTCGCCGGCCGCCACGCGCCTTTGGAGAAGAAGCGGGTCGCGAGCGCCGGGACGGGGGGCGCTGCCGCCGACGCGGGAGGCCGTGCGCGCTCGGCGAAGCGCGCGCCGCCGCCGACCGCCTCGGCCGACACCGCCTCGATGACCAGCGCCTTGGTCCGGTCGATGAAGCCGAAGCGGCTCTTGTGCGCCTTCTCGAAGGCGCGGCGCATCGCGGCCGGCGAAGCGAGCGGCGTTTCGATCGTCGTGTCCGAGCCGGCATATCGCAATTGTGCGCGGCAATGGACCTTGATCGCCGTCCGTGCGACCCCCTGGCGCTCGACTTCGCGCGCCGCCGCCCAGGCGAGCGCGTCGGCGACAAGGCCGACGCGGGCGAGCGCGCCGGCGTCGAGCGGCTCCTCGACCCCTTGCGCGCGCTGGGCGCGGATATCGGCAAGCCCCATGCCGTAGGCGGAGAGCAGCGAGGACAGGGGATGGATCAGCACCGTCGTAATGGCGAGGGCGTCGGCCACGTCGCAGGCGTGCTGGCCGCCGGCGCCGCCGAAGCAATTGAGCGCGTAGCGTGTCACGTCATAGCCGCGCGCGACCGAGATCGTCTTGATCGCTTCCGCCATCCTGGCGACGGCGACGGCGAGAAAGCCGTCCGCGACCGCTTCGGCGCTGCGCCCGTCGCCGATCTGGCGGGCCAGCGCATCGAAAAGCTGGCGCACGATGCCAGCGTCGAGCGGCTGATGCCCGTCCCTCCCGAACACCTTCGGGAAGAATTCGGGAATGAGCTTGCCGGTCATCAGGTTGGCGTCGGTGACGGTCAGCGGGCCGCCGCGCCGGTAAGAGGCGGGGCCAGGATCGGCGCCGGCCGAATCGGGGCCGACGCGAAAGCGCGCGCCATCGAAATGAAGGATCGAGCCGCCGCCGGCGGCGACCGTATGGATCCTCAGCATCGGCGCGCGCATGCGCACGCCGGCGACCTCCGTCTCGAAGGCGCGCTCGAACTCGCCGTCGAAATGGGCGACGTCCGTCGATGTGCCGCCCATGTCGAAGCCGATCACCCGCTTGAAGCCGGCGCTCGATCCGGTGCGCGCCATCGCCACCACGCCGCCCGCCGGGCCCGACAGGATCGCGTCCTTGCCGGCGAAGAGCCCCGCCGACGTCAGGCCGCCCGACGACATCATGAACATCAGCTTCGCGCCGGTGCGCTCAACGTCGAGCGCGCGCGAGATTTTCCCGACGTAGCGGGCCAGAATCGGCGAGAGATAGGCGTCGACCACCGTCGTGTCGCCGCGACCGACGAGCTTGATCAGCGCCGAGGCGACATGGCTTTCGGAGACCTGTTTGAAGCCGACGGCGCGCGCGATCGCGCCGACCGCGCGCTCGTGCGCCGGATAGCGGTAGGCGTGCATGAAGACGATCGCCACCGCTTTATAGCCATCAGCCTTCGCCGCCTCGAGCGCCCGGCGAACGGCTTGCAAGTCGGGAGCGGCCTCGATGGTCCCGTCGGCCAGCACACGCTCGTCGATTTCGATGACGCCGGAATAGAGCTGCTCGGGCTTCTTGATTTCGCGGGCGAAGATTTTCGGCCGCGCCTGGTAGCCGATCTCGAGCGCGTCGCGAAAGCCGCGCGTCGTCACCAGCAGCGTACGCTCGCCGCGCCGCTCGAGCAGGGCGTTGGTGGCCACCGTCGTCCCCATCTTGACGATTCCGATCGCCCCCGCCGGGATCGGCGCGGCATTCGCCAGACCGAGCAGGCGGCGGATCGCCTCGACCGCCGCGTCGGCGTAAGCGTCGCTCTCCGAGAGCAGCTTCGCCGCATGCAGGCGCCCCTGCGGATCGCGCCCGATCACGTCGGTGAACGTGCCGCCGCGATCGATCCAGAAGTCCCAGCCGCGCTTCGTCGTCGCCATCCGCTTTTCCAGTTTTGCGGCGACCCTACGAAACGTCCTATGATGGGCGCAACTTCACCCAAAAAGGGCTTGACCCATGGAAACCACGCGTTTCGGCAAGACAGGCATGCAGGTGTCGAGAATCTGCCTCGGCTGCATGACCTATGGATCTTCGAAATGGCGGGAGTGGGTGCTGGAGGAGGAGGCGTCGCGGCCGTTCATCCGCGAGGCGCTCGAACGCGGCATAAATTTCTTCGACACCGCCGATGTCTATTCGCAGGGCGCGAGCGAGGAGATCCTCGGGCGGGCGCTGAAGGGACACGTCAAGCGCAGCGACGTCGTGGTGGCGACCAAGGTGCATGGGCAGATGGGACCCGGCGCGAACGCCAAGGGGCTGTCGCGCAAGCACATCATGGAGGCGATCGACGCGTCGCTGAAACGGCTCGGCATGGACTATGTCGATCTCTATCAGATCCACCGCTTCGACCCGGCGACGCCGATGGAAGAGACGATGGAGGCGCTGAATGACGTCGTGCGGGCCGGCAAGGCGCTCTATATCGGCGCGTCTTCGATGTACGCGTGGCAGTTCGCCCGCATGATCGACATGGCGCGGATGAAGGGCCATGCGGAATTCGTCTCGATGCAGAACTATTACAACCTCGTTTACCGCGAGGAGGAGCGCGAGATGATGCCGTTTTGCGCCTTCGACGGCATCGCCGTCATTCCCTGGTCGCCGATGGCGCGCGGCTATCTGGCGGGCGCCGGGATCGGCGAGAACGCCTCGACCGTGCGCGGGCGCACCGATTCGTTCAGCGTGGCGCTCGGCCTCGGCTCGCGCCAGGACGAGGCAATCCGCAAGCGGGTGATCGAGACGGCCGAGAAGCTCGGGACGAAGCCGGCGGTGGTGGCGCTCGCCTGGGTGCTGTCGAAGCCCTACGTGACCGCGCCGATCGTCGGCGCCTCGAAGCCGCATCACCTGGCGGACGCGATCGCGGCGACCGAGCTCAAGCTCGACGCCCGCACAATCGCCAAACTCGAGGAGCCCTATCAGCCCAAAGCGGTCGCCGCGCATGTCTGACCTCCCTTCTTCCGCTCGCGGGAGAGGCGACGGATGAGGGGTGTGCGCCGACAGGCGCCGGCCGCGGGACCGCTCATACTCACCCTGTCGAACTCTGGAGCCAGGCAATGACTGAAGCCGGAACCAAGGACCATCCAATCACCATCGCTCCGATCGCCGGGCGTGTGCGCGTCGTCTGGCGCGGCAAGACGATCGGCGAGAGCGCGCGAGCGCTCGAATTGGCGGAGGCTGGCTACAAGCCGGTCGCCTACATCCCGCGCGACGATGTGAACATGAGCCTGCTTCAGCGCACCGAACGCGTTACGACCTGTCCCTACAAGGGCGAGGCGAACTATTACTCGCTCGCCGACGGCGACGCCCACGATGAAAATGCGGTGTGGACCTACGAGCGGCCCAAGGCGGACGTCGCGGAGATCGCGTCGCATCTCGCCTTCTATCCCAACCGGGTCGAGGTTGTGCGCGAATGACCGTGCAAGGCAAGACGATCCTCGTCACCGGCTCGACCGACGGCGTCGGCCGGTATGTCGCCGAGCGTCTGGGCGCCGAGGGCGCGCGCGTCCTGGTGCATGGGCGCGATCGGGCGCGGGGCGAAGCCGTGGCCGAGCGGATCGCCAAAGCGGGGGGCGCGGCGCGCTTCGTCGCCGCCGATCTCGCCTCGCTCGCCGAAGTGCGCGCGCTCGCCGAGGCCATTCGCAAGGAGACGGACGGCCTCGACGTCCTCGTCAACAACGCCGGCATCGGCACGACCGGAGACAAGCGCGAGGTCAGCGCCGACGGCTTCGAGCTGCGCTTTGCCGTCAATTATCTCGCTGGCTTTCTGTTGACGCGGCTCCTCATGCCCCTGCTCGAGGCGCGCGCGCCGGCGCGCATCGTCAACGTCTCGTCCGCCGGGCAGCAGCCGATCGACTTTTCCGACGTCATGCTGACGCGCGGCTACAGCGGCGTCAGGGCCTATTGCCAGAGCAAGCTGGCGCAGATCCTCTTCACCATCGATCTCGCCGAGGAGCTGAAGGACTGCAAGGTCACGGTCAACTGCCTGCACCCGGCGACCTATATGGACACGACGATGGTGCGCCAGAGTCGGCGCCCGGCCGATCAGCACGGTCGAACAGGGCGGCGCGGCGATCCTGGCGCTGGTCGAGGCGCCGGCGCTCGAGGGTCGCACCGGGCTCTACTTCAACGGCCTCAAGGAATCCCGCGCCGATGCGCAGGCCTACGACCGCGAGGCGCGCCGGCGCCTGCGGGCGCTGAGCTTCGAGCTTGTCGGCATGCCCGACCCGATGGCCAGAGCGGTCTAAAATTTCTTGCTGGCCGCCCTGTCGCTATTCGCAACGCCATGCTAATGTTAACGGGCGACGCGGAGCGGAAACGGGACTGAAGCTTCGCGCTCGGTATGGCAGGGGTTGTGCGCCTTTTTGCGCTACGTGTCGCTTCGAGGCGAAATCGGGGGATGCGATGAAACGATTTTTCAGCGCTGGATTTGCGCTGGCTGGGACATTGGTCGCCGCGCAGGCGTGGTCGGCTTCTACAGCCCGGGCGGATGTCGTCTGGGACTTGCAGAACGTGTTCTTTGACGACGGGGGCTATGTCGCCAACGGGACCTTCGCCGTCAACCAGTACGGCTATCTGACGCAGAGTTCCATCTCTGTGACGACGACCGACGGCACGATGTCCAACGGGACGGGCGGTCCATTGCCCGGCGACACCTACAACGCCAATCTGGTCGCCGGCGACATCAACAATGTCGGCGGGACCGGCCTGCCCGACGACACCGTGACGTTCTACTCTTCGACGCTCGGCTACGGACGCTCGCTCGAACTTCAGTTTCAGTATGCTCTGACGACGGCGCGGGCTGACAATCCGATCCTGGCCGGCGTCGTATCGTGGGAATGCTCCGGTTTCGCCTGCCCGAACGTCGGCTACAATATTTCGCCGATCCGATACGTCGTCGACGGCGGATACGGCGTCGGCACGGTGCCGGAACCGCCAGTCTGGGCGATGATGTTCGTCGGCATGGGGCTGCTCGCGCTTGGAGCATCGCGGCGCAGGTTGCGACCCCAGATCGTCTGACGCCGCGTCGAAACTGGCCTGACGCCTTGGATCAGGAAGTTGCGTTCGTGGCGGGACGCCGGCGTCAAGGAAGCCATGAACGCCGAAATCACGAAAGCGCGGACAGCTTCGCCAGAGTTGCGGGATCGGTCTCGCCGCCGAAATATTTTTCCAGGCATTTCCCGAACACGGGATCGTCGGGCGCCGCCTCGGCGAACAGGGTCATCGACGAGCGAAACTTGAGTTCGTCGATCCCCCCGAAAATCTGACGGGCGGTTTTTCCCTCGATCTCAAGCGCCAGCCCCGCGCATTCCCTCAGCCTCGGGCCGAGGACCGGATGCGCCAGGTAGGCCGAGGCTTCCGCCAACGAGACGATGGCGAAATGGATCGACGTCAGACTCCGGCCCAAGCCCGCAATCTGCGGAAAGATGAACCACATCCAGTGGCTCTCCTTCCGGCCCGCCCGAAGCTCGGCGCAGACCTGCGCGTAAATGGGCGCTTGCGCTTCAACGAAACGCTGCAGGTCGAAGCGGTCAGTCACGATCGTGTTCGCCCACCCGCCGAAGCGCCGGTCGTGACGCTCACCCCGCCTTCGGATAGTCGGCGCCGCGGGCGACCGCCTCGACCGCCTCGGCTTCCTTGCGCACCGCCTCTATTTCCGCGCGCATCGCATCGTAGGCGAAATTTCCGAGCGGCAGCCTCAGCGGCGGGTTCGGCTGCTCGACGGTTGCGATGATCGCCTCGGCGGCGCGCACCGGATCGCCCGGCTGCGAACCGCTGATGCCCTGGATCTGGCGGCGCCTCGCGATCGCGGTCTCGGCATAGGCTTCGATCGGACGCTTCGCCGTCTTCAGCGAGCGGCCGGCCCAGTCGGTTCGGAAAGGCCCTGGCTCGACGATGATCACCTTGATGCCGAACGGCGCGACCTCCTTCGACAGCGATTCCGACAGTCCCTCGACGGCGAACTTGGTCGCGGCGTAATAGCCGGAGCCCGGAAAGCCGATGAAGCCGCCCATCGAGGAGATGTTGACGATCGCGCCCGACCGCTGCGCCCGCATGATCGGCAGGACGGCGCGGGTCAGCGCCGCGAGGCCGAAGACGTTGGTCTCGAACATCGCGTGGATGTCGGCGTCGTCGCCCTCCTCGATCGCCGCGAGATAGCCGTAGCCGGCGTTATTGACCAGGACGTCGATGCGCCCGAACCGGCGCTCGGCCGCGCCGACTGCTGTTGCAATCTGCGGCTGCCGCTCGACGTCGAGCTCGAGCGCCAGCGCCGTGTCGGAATGGCTGGCGACCAGGTCGGCGATCTTCGCCGCGTCGCGCGCCGTCGCCACGACGCGATAGCCACGCGCGATCAGGATCTTCGACAGTTCGCGGCCGAATCCGGTCGAGCAGCCGGTGATGAACCATACGGGCTTGTCATTGGCCATGGCGTCCTCACGAGTTTGGGGAGAAGACGACCTTTTCGCATGGGCAGGCGGCCAGACGCAATGCGGCGCTTTCCTTGACGAACATCGAAGCCGCGCCCTGCTCCGCAGATCGACACGCGGCTCGCGCTTTCATTGCCGGAAGGCGCCGCTGATTTGACACAGCGGCCTTGCCTCTCCATATCCCGCGCCCGAATTGCTGCGATGCGCCTCTCGTTGTGCGCCGCGGAAGGAAATGACCTGAACATGAAAGTCGTGATCGTCGAGTTGCCCGCCAAGGCGAAGACCATCAACAAGTATCTCGGCAAGGACTACGGCGTCTACGCCTCCTTCGGCCATGTGCGCGATCTCGCGGCCAAGGACGGTTCGGTCGATCCCGACGACGACTTCGCCATGCGCTGGGAGGTCGACGCCAAGGCCGCCAAGCGGCTGAACGAAATCGGCGGCGCGGTCAAATTGGCCGAACGGGTGATTCTGGCGACCGACCCCGACCGCGAGGGCGAGGCGATCTCGTGGCACGTGCATGAAATCCTCAAGAACAAGAAGCTGCTTAAGGACAAGCGGGTCGATCGGGTGGTGTTCAACGCGGTCACCAAGGACGCGGTCCAGGAGGCGATGCGCCATCCGCGCGAGATCGACGAAGCGCTGGTCGACGCCTATCGGGCGCGCCGGGCGCTCGACTACCTCGTCGGCTTCACCCTTTCCCCCGTGCTGTGGCGAAAGCTTCCCGGCGCCCGCTCGGCAGGCCGTGTCCAGTCGGTGGCTCTGCGGATCGTTTGCGACCGCGAGCTCGAGATCGAACGGTTTGTCGCCCGGGAATACTGGTCGATCGTCGCCCACCTGAGGACGGCGGCGGACGCGCCCTTCACCGCCCGGCTCGTCGGCGCCGACGGGCAGAAGATCAGCCGTCTCGACGTCGGCTCGGGAGCCGAGGCCGAGGCCTTCAAGACGGCGTTGGAGAGCGCGAAGTTCTCGGTCGCCTCCGTCGAATCGCGTCCCGTCCGGCGCCATCCCTATCCGCCGTTCACCACTTCGACCCTGCAGCAGGAGGCGTCGCGCAAGCTCGGCTTCGCGCCGGCGCGCACCATGCAGATCGCCCAGCGCCTCTATGAGGGCGTCGACGTCGGCGACGGCGCGGCGGGCCTCATCACCTATATGCGCACCGACGGCGTCGATCTCGCCCCCGAGGCGGTGGCGGCGGCGCGGCGCGTCATCGCCAAGGATTTCGGCGACGACTACGTGCCCGACGCGCCGCGGAAATATGTCGTCAAGGCCAAGAACGCCCAGGAAGCGCACGAAGCGATCCGGCCGACCGAGATGACGCGCCGCCCGCGCGACGTCGCCCGCCATCTCGAGCCCGAGCAGGCCAAGCTCTACGAACTCATCTGGAACCGCGCCATCGCTTGCCAGATGGAGAGCGCCCAGCTCGAGCGCACCACCGTCGACATTCTGGCGGAAGCCGGCGCGCGACGGCTCGACTTCCGCGCCAGCGGCCAGGTCGTGCGCTTTCCCGGCTTTCTCGCCCTCTATCAGGAAGGCCGCGACGACGAGGAGGACGAGGAGTCCGGCCGCCTGCCGCCGATGCGCGAAGGCGAGAGGCTGACGAAGGAGAGGATCGAGGCGAGCCAACACTTCACCGAGCCGCCGCCGCGCTACACGGAGGCGACCCTGGTCAAGCGCATGGAAGAGCTCGGCATCGGCCGCCCCTCGACCTATGCCTCGACCATCGCGACCTTACGCGAGCGCGACTATGTGCGGCTCGAGAAGAAGCGCCTCATCCCGGAGGACAAGGGGCGGCTCGTGACCGCGTTCCTCGAAGCCTTCTTCGCCAAATATGTCGGCTACGACTTCACCGCCGATCTCGAGGAGAAGCTCGACCAGGTGTCGAACAGCGAGATCGACTGGAAGGCGCTCCTGCGCGACTTCTGGAACGACTTTTCCGGCGCGGTCGGCGACATCAAGGACCTGCGCACCGGCCAGGTGCTCGACAGCCTCAACGAGCTTCTCGGGCCGCATATTTTTCCCGCCCGCGGCGACGGCGTCGATCCGCGCCTCTGCCCGGTCTGCGGCAAGGGCCAGCTCTCGCTGAAGCTCGGCAAGTTCGGCGCCTTCATCGGCTGCTCGAACTATCCGGAATGCAAGTTCACTCGCGTGCTGTCGCCGACCGGCGCCGAAAGCGCCGAGGGCGAGCGGCCGGGCGTCAGGGTCCTGGGCGAGGACCCGGAGACGGGCGAGGAGATCACGCTGCGCAACGGACGCTTCGGCGAATATGTGCAGCGGGGCGAGGGCGAAAAGCCGCCGCGCTCGTCGCTGCCGCGCGGGCTCAAAGCCGACGACGTCACGCTGGAAAAGGCGCTGGCGCTGCTGGCGCTGCCGCGCGAAGTGGCGCGCCATCCGACGAGCGGCGAGCCGATCCTGGCCGGCATCGGGCGCTACGGCGCTTATGTCCAGCACGGTAAGACCTACGCCAATCTCGGCCGCGACGACGATGTGCTGGAGGTCGGCGCCAACCGGGCGATCGATCTCATCGTCGCCAAGGAGAGCGGCGCCGCCTCGCGTTTCGGCGGCGGGGCCGGCCGCGTTCTCGGCGAACACGCGGCAGGCGGCGCGGTCAGCGTCAAGCAGGGACGCTTCGGCTCTTACATCAATCACGGCAAGATCAACGCCACCATCCCGCGCGGAACCGATCCTGCGAGCCTGACGCTCGACGAGGCGGTCGCCCTGCTCGCCGCCAAGGCGGCGGGCGGCGGCGCCGGGGGCCGGCTCGTCGGCGAGCACCCCGAGGGCGGCGCGGTCACGGTGCGTGAGGGCCGGTTTGGGCCTTACGTCAACTGGGGCAAAGTCAACGCGACGATCCCCAAGTCGACGCCGCCGGCCTCGATTTCGCTGAGCGAGGCCTTGGAGCTGATCGCCGAGCGGGAGGGCAAGCCCGTGTCCTCGCCGCGCAAGGCGGCGGCGAAGGGCGCTGCGACCGGATCGCCGGCGAGGAAAGCCGCGGCCCAGAAGGCCAAGCCGGCCAAAGCGCCCGCCAAGGCGGCGCCGGCCAAGACGGCCGGGGCGAAGAGGGCCGCGGCCAAGAGCCCGGCGAAGGCGAAGCCGAAGGCCGCCAGGAGGAAGTGAGCGCTCGGGGCCTGTCGACGCGATCGGCGAAATCGCGTTGACAACGATAAGTGACTTGCCCCGGCGACGATCCTGCGGCAAACTCGCTTTTGGCGCCGGGGCTTACGGGAAGCGGGCTCAGCAATGCGTATCCTCCGTCTCATGGCTTCGCTCGCGGCTGCAGCCGGCGTCGTGCTGGCGGTCGGCCAAGCGGCCAGGGCCGACCTCCTCGTCGAGATCGACAAGTCCACCCAGCGCATGACGGTCACGGTCGACGGCAGGCAGCTTTACCGGTGGCCGGTGTCGACCGGAGCGAGCGGCTACGACACGCCGAGCGGCGCTTTCAGGCCGTTCCGCATGGAGATCGACCACCACAGCGATGAGTATGAAAACGCGCCGATGCCCTATTCCATTTTCTTCACCATGACCGGCAACGCCGTGCATGGCACGGACGAGCCGCGCTATCTCGGCCGCGCCGTGTCGCACGGCTGCGTCAGGCTGTCGGTCGCCAACGCCGCCACGCTCTGGACGCTGGTGAAGCAGGAAAAGATGGCCCACACGTCCGTGGTGGTGACAGGCGAGATCCCCGGCGGCGCCGAACCCTCGGCGGCCGCACATGCCCCGCCGAAGCCCCTGTACGCGGTCGACCAACGTCCACGGCCCCCCGCCGCGCCGTCGCTGTTCTCGCTGTTCGATCAATAGAGCAAGGCCCTCATCCGGCCCTTCGGGCCACCTTCTCCCGCAAGCGGGAGAAGGAAACGCCGCAGTTCAGGCCTTGAGCGCGCCCGACCGCTTGGCCGTCCAGGTCGCCATATAGTCCATCAGCGCCGGCGACAGGCAGTCGTAAGGTTCGAGCGCGAGGTCCCGCAGGCGATGACGGATTGAGTCCATCCGGCTCGGATCGACGCCGAACTCGATCACCGAAGAGACGAAGGCGGCAAAGCCCGGGGCCGCCCAGCCGGATTGCTCGAAGCGCTCCGGGTGGACGAAGTCGAGCCCCTTGAACGGGTGATCGCGCTCGACCGGTCCGACCATGTGCACGCCGCAGGCGACGCAGGCGTGGCGCAGGATGAGGGCGTTCGGGTCGACGACCTTCAGCTTGTCGCCGTTCTCCGCGATCGTCACCTTGTCGTGCGGCGCGACGGCGACGACGGAGAAGACGGCGCCCGCCGGCTTCCAGCATTTCGTGCAGCCGCAGGCGTGATTGTGGGCGACCTGGCCCTCGATGCGAACCTTGACCGGCCTCGTTTCGCAGAGGCAGACCAGGGTCCCTCCGGCGAAGTTCGGGTCTGTCGGCTTCACCCCTCCATCGATGGCAGGATGAAGTTTTTCCGCTTCCGGCATCGTTTCCTCCTCGTGCTCTCGATAAACGACGACGCTTCTGATCGTCTCTCCGGCGAGCTCTTTCGAACGCTCGTTGATCGCCTCGAGCGTCAGTGGAAGTCGATCGTGGGATCGATCTCGATCTTGCCGGACACGTATCAATCTACGGCGGCCTCCACTTTCGTCAATCCGATCGTTCGGGACCGCCTGACCGCGGGCGCCAAATCGCGCAGTGAGGGCCGGGCCGCCAAACGCGCCAAGGCCGCGTTCCGGGGGCCGCCGGCCTTTCAAGCCTTGGCATTGAACAAAATGGGAGTAGACTTTCGCGATCGCGGGCGCGCGGGCGGAGGGAGGGGCTTATGCACCCGAATAGTCTCGGGTTCTGCTTCAACAATTTTCCTGCGCTCCACCCGGGTGTCATATCGGTCCGGACGGAATAGGGGCGAGCGGGGGATGCGATCAGGCTCTGTCATCCAGCTGGCGCGGACAGTGGGGCTCTTCGCGCTTGTAGCCGCCGCGCCAATCGGCAATTCGGCGGGCGCGGACGCAAATCCGAACGCCAACTCAGCGCAGACCGAAGTCGAAGCCAAGGGTCTGGAATTCGTTCGCAAGCATCCCTCCGATTGGGAATACAAGGAAACGGTGGACGTGATGACCGATAGACCCGTCGCCGAGGTCAATTCAACCCAGTCCAACGACACCGGCGTCAGCGGCAGCGTCCATGGCAAATGCGAGGACGATGGAACGATCACGTTTAGCGTCGTCGTTTCCAGCGACAAGGGACAACCGCCCGACATTACTCGGAGCCAGGACGGAAGCGCAAAGGTCCGCTACCGACTGAACAACTCGCTGGCGAAGCAAGTCCTGCCAAGCATGGACTACGGCAACCGATACAAAGCGCTCGTTGTGGCAGGACCGAGCGTCGGCGCGTTGAAGAGGCTTGGTCTGATGCTAAGCGAGGAAGCGAAGGGGTTCAGGCTCGCGGATTGGGATCAGCTTTGGGGAGCCCTCATATCGTTCGAGACGAGTTCAAGGGGACCTTGTCGTTTCCATTCCCGCCAGGCACACAGAAATCCAGAAGCTTTTCGCCTTTTGCTTCGCCGGGAGATAGGATACCCACGGGGCTCCCGCCCGACGCCGATAACCGGCGCCTGCCGTCAATAAACGACAACGCTTCTGATCAACTCTCCGGCGTGCATCAGCTCGAACCCTTTGTTGATCTCCTCGAGCTTGAGAGTGTGGGTGATCATCGGATCGATCTCGATCTTGCCGGCCATGTACCAGTCGACGATCTTCGGCACGTCGGTGCGGCCGCGCGCGCCGCCGAACGCCGTGCCCTTCCAGACGCGCCCGGTGACGAGCTGGAACGGCCGGGTGGCGATCTCCTGGCCCGCGCCGGCGACGCCGATGATGATCGACTGGCCCCAGCCGCGGTGGCAGGCTTCGAGCGCCTGGCGCATGACCGCGACATTGCCGGTGCAGTCGAAGGTGTAGTCGGCGCCGCCGATCTGGTCGGCGCCGCGCTTCGTCATGTTGACGAGATGGGGCACGAGGTCCTTGCCGACCTCCGTCGGATTGACGAAATGCGTCATGCCGAAGCGCTCGCCCCAGGCCTTCTTGTCGGGATTGACGTCGACGCCGATGATCATGTCGGCGCCGGCCAGCCTCAGCCCCTGGATGACGTTGAGGCCGATGCCGCCGAGGCCGAAGACGATCGCGGTCGCGCCCGCCTCGACCTTGGCCGTATTGAGGACGGCGCCGACGCCCGTCGTCACGCCGCAGCCGATGTAGCAGATCTTGTCGAACGGCGCGGCGGGATCGACTTTCGCCACCGCGATCTCCGGCAGGACGGTGAAGTTCGAGAAGGTCGAGCAGCCCATGTAATGGAAGATCCTGTCGCCGCCGCGGGAGAAGCGCGACGTCCCGTCCGGCATCACGCCCTGCCCTTGGGTGGCGCGGATCGCCGTGCACAGGTTGGTCTTGCGCGACAGGCACGAGGGGCACTGGCGGCATTCGGGCGTGTAGAGCGGAATGACGTGATCGCCCTTGCCGACGCTGGTCACGCCGCGCCCGACGTCGACCACCACGCCGGCGCCTTCATGGCCGAGAATGGCCGGAAAGAGCCCCTCCGGATCGGTGCCCGACAGGGTGAATTCGTCGGTATGGCAGATGCCGGTCGCCTTGATCTCGATGAGGACCTCGCCGTCACGCGGCCCGTCGAGATCGACCTCGGCGATCTCGAGCGGCTTTCCCGCGGCGACGGCGACAGCGGCCTTCGTCTTCATCCCGTGAGCCTCCCTGGCGCGCCAGACGCTTTGCCGCGCTTCGGCCAAAGCCCCGCCAGGCGGCGAAGCTTGCCGCCTTTCCGCGGCGACATCAACAGATCGTCGCCGAGGCTGCGCTCAATTTCAAGACATTGACAAGACGGATGCCGCTGAGGCGTTGCCGCGTCAACGCAAAAGAACGCCAATCAATTCTGGGCGACGTCGATGACAGCTTGGGCGAAGGCCTGTGGGGCCTCCTGCGGCAGATTGTGCCCGACGCCGCCGGCGATCACCCGATGCGAATATTTGCCCGAGAATTTCTTGGCGTACGCGCTGGGGTCTGGGTGCGGCGCGCCGTTGGCGTCGCCTTCGAGGGTTATCGTGGGCGCGCCGATGACCGGACTTTGGGCAAGCCGCTTTTCCAGATCGTCATATTTTGGCTCGCCCTCAGCCAGTCCCAGCCGCCAGCGATAATTATCGATGACGATCGCGACGTGATCCGGGTTTTCGAACGACGCCGCCGTGCGATCGAAGGTCGCGTCGTCGAAGTTCCACTTCGGCGAGGCAAGCCGCCAAATGAGCTTCGAAAAGTCGTGCCGGTATTTGTCGTAGCCGGCTCGGCCGCGTTCCGTGGCGAAGTAATATTGATACCACCATTGCAGCTCGGCCGCCGGCGGCAATGGGGTCTGGCCGGCCGCCTGGCTGCCGATCAGATAGCCGCTGACCGACACCAGGGCCTTGCAGCGCTGCGGCCAGAGCGCCGCGATGATGTCGGCGGTGCGCGCGCCCCAATCAAAACCGCCGATTATCGCCTTGTCGATTTTGAGAGCGTCCATCAAGGCGATGGCGTCGACGGCGACCACCGATTGCTGGCCGTTCCGCGGCGTGTCGCCGGAAAGAAAACGCGTCGAGCCGTAGCCGCGCAGATAGGGGACAATCACCCGGAAGCCGGCGGCCGCCAGCAGGGGCGCGACGTCGACGTAGCTATGAATGTCGTAGGGCCAGCCGTGCAGAAGAATGACCACAGGACCATCGGGCGGGCCGGCTTCGGCGTATCCGACATTGAGCACGCCGGCGTCGATCTGTTTCATGGAGGCGAACGAAGTGTTGGTTGCCGGCTTGATCGTGGGCGATTGCTCCGGCTTCGTCGACTGCGCATTCGCAACGCGAATCAGGCCCAGCTGCGCAGCGGCGAGCGTCGCGGTCGCGGCGCCAAAAAACCGGCGGCGACGGAGACTGATCCGTTCGGAGGTTTTGATCTCATGCATGGTGAGGGTCCATCTCGAGTTGGGGTCGAGTCGGGGCTCTCGCGGCTTTCGTACGTTTCTAGGGCCGCAGGCCGGCGCAGCGAACAACGGCAAAACGCAACCGTGACAGGCTTCGGCTAGACCAGGTTGATCGCGACATCGATAATTCCGCGTGTCGCTTTGGAATACGGACACGTCCGGTCCGCCTCGTCCACCAGGGCCTGGGCGGTCCCGCGTTCGACGCCGGGGAGGCTGACGTTGAGGCGAGCCCGGAGGAAGTAGCCCCCGTCTCCGAGGTTCAGGTCCACCTCGGCGTCGATCGCGAGGTC
Organism: uncultured Alphaproteobacteria bacterium; assembly: GCA_963772555.1. Taxonomy (GTDB): domain Bacteria; phylum Pseudomonadota; class Alphaproteobacteria; order Rhizobiales; family Beijerinckiaceae; genus Roseiarcus. The sequence goes on from CAVYXQ010000011.1 coordinate 409,678, forward strand.
GGCCGGCAGAGGGATCGTCGTGTTGCGGGCCGCGATCCCCATCGGCGGCGAGCAGCTGCTCGGGATTTGTGCCGATCCGCGCCGAGCCTGGATTCGAAAGCTTGACGTCGAGGGCGCCGTAGGAGCTGCGCGCCATCCCGTTTTCCCGGCCGCCCGTGGTGCGGGTTTTGGCGGTGTACAGCGGCTTTCCGGTTTCGGTCAAGCGGATCTCAGGAGCGCCGGGCAGCTGGCGACCTCAGGCTAAGGCTGGAGAGCCGAAGCCCACATGGCGCCCTGCGGACGCCGTCACTCGGGAGAGCCGGCGCGCCCGAGCGCTCGCGCAGTCGACGATCGCAATTCAGTCGATCCTTTTCCGCCTCCGCCTGTCTTGCGCGTCCAAATGCGGACGGGGCCGCCCCGACCTCGCAAGCTCTGCTCGCCCTCATCCTGTAATCGATCCACCAGGCTGGCGGCGACTTCGGGGGACCGCGCTTTGACGGCTTCAATGAGCGGGTCGCCAACGACCAGCGGCGTTCCGAGGACGCGGGTCAGCGTCTGCAATCGGGCCGCGGTGTTGACGGTATCGCCTATGACCGTGAACGACATGCTGTGCTCGCTGCCAACATCGCCAAGGACGGCCGGTCCGTAGTTGAGACCGATGCCGATAGCCAGAGGCGCCTCTCCCTCCGGTTCGCGTTCTTCATTCCAGGCTTCGAGCGCGTCGAGCATCCTCTCGGCGCAGGACAGCGCGTTGGCGGCGTCATTGGCGCTCGCCGTCGGCACGCCGAACACCGCGACGATCGCGTCGCCGATATATTTGTCGACGGTGCCGCCGGAGGCGAAGATCTGCGCTGTCATTCGCGCGTGGAATTCGCGCAGCATCGCCATGACCGCTTCCGGAGGCATGGCCTCGGCCATCCGCGTGAATCCAACGATATCGGCAAACAGCACGGCGACCGTTTCCCGCCTGCCCGCCCCAAGCGGCTCATCCTGCGCCGCCAGGAACTCGACGACGTTCGGCGAAAAATAGCGTGACAAATTGTTGCGCGCCCGCTCGGCCGCCTGCCGCAGGCGATCCATCTCGCGCAGCTTGGCGATATTGGCCAGCGCCTTGCGGACGGTGATCTCGAGATCGCTCAAGTCCACAGGTTTGGTGACGAAATCGAAGGCGCCGCGATTCATCGCCGTGCGCAAGTTGGTCATGTCGCCATAGGCCGAGACGATGATCGCCCGCACCGCCGACTTCCGCTCGCGCAATTCGTTCAGCAAGGTCAGCCCATCCATCACGGGCATGTTGATATCGAGCAGCATCAGGTCGATGTCCGGCTCCGCGTCCAGGGCGGACAACGCCTCCTCACCATGATGGGCGAAGCGGAATTCGAACTCGTCCTCCCGGATCTGGCGGCGAAAGCGCTGCCGGATCAGCTGCTCGAAATCGGGCTCGTCGTCGACGGCAAGGATCTTGGATGTGTTGAGCAATGAGAAGCTCCTCAGGCCAATGGCGCGTGCAGCTGGCGCAGTCTCTCCTTCAAAAAATCAAAGTCGACTGGCTTGGTGACGAAATCGGCAGCGCCGTATTCGGCAGCGCGACGGCGCCGCTCCTCATCGCCGTAGGCGGTCAGCATCATCACCGGAAGCTCGGGCTTTCGCGTCTTGATCTCGCGCAGGAGCGCCAGCCCATCCATCCCCGGCATGTTGATGTCCGACAGAATGACAACCAGCTGCGGCTCGATGTCGCCGGCGAGGCGCTGGAGCGCTTCCGAAGCCGACGACGCAAAATGCAGGACATAGAAGCCCTCCCGCGCCTCGCGGCGAAATTGCTGCCGAAACAGGACGGCGATGTCCGGTTCGTCGTCGACAATCAATATGCTTACGGTCATGACGCCCCGCTTGCGGCTGAAGACTCCGCTGCCTCCCTGGCGGCGAAACGTCGCGGCAGACATACGGTGAATTCGGTGAACGCTCCAACATCGCTGGCTACGTCGATCGTGCCGCCGTGTTGCTTGGTGACGATTTCGTAGCTGATCGACAGTCCGAGCCCGGTGCCCTCGCCCGTCGGTTTCGTGGTGAAAAACGGCTGGAAGAGCTTGTCCCTGATCTCGGCGGGAATGCCGACCCCGTTGTCGCGCACCCGGACCTCGACGGCCTTGCCGAGGTCGCGCGTGGTTACCGTCAAGGTAGGTCTGAACGCGCCGCCGACTTTGCGCCGGCGCTCGTTCGCCGCATAGAAGCCATTGCCGAACAGATTGAGAAGCACGCGCGTTATGTCTTGCGGCACGAGCGCCACCGGAGCGATGTCCTTATCGTAGTCCCGTTCAAGAGTGATGTTGAAGTTTTGATCCTGGGCGCGGGCGCCGTGGTAGGCGAGATTGAGCGCTTCCTCGACGAGCGCGTTGAGGTCGACGCTCTGCCGGTCGCCGCCGCCGCTGCGCGAATGCGCCAACATGCTCTTGACGATATTGTCGGCGCGCTTGCCGTGTTCGGCGATCCGTTCGAGATTACCGGTCAACGTGTCGACGACTTCGTCGACCTCGCCGCGCAGATGCTTGTCGAGGGTCGCGATCGCCGACGCGGTCAACTGCTTCAGTTCGTCCAGGAGCCCGATCGACAGGCTGGCGAAATTGTTGACAAAGTTGAGCGGGTTCTTGATTTCGTGCGCAATCCCGGCGGTCAGCTGGCCGAGCGACGCCATCTTCTCGGCTTGGATCAGGTTGGCCTGGGCAGCCTTGAGGTCGTGCAAGGCCGTTTCGGCAGTATCGCGCGCGGCGCGAATTTCCGCCTCGGCGCGCTGCCGTTGCCGTTCGAGACGGTTCCGCTCGATCAGGCTGTCGCGCAACATGCCGAGTGTCGCCGTCATCGCCCCGATCTCGCGGACGCCCGCCGCCGGCATGGCGACGTCGAGTTCGCCATGCGTGATCGAAGTCATGCTCCGCTCCAACTGCTTCAGCGGGACGGTGATCGAGCGCACGGTGAGCGCAGTGAAGCCCAACGCCAGCGCCAGCGCGCCAATTCCTCCGACAATCGAGAGCTTGACCGCCAGTTCCGCTTGGCGCCTCGCCAGGTCGCGCGTCGCCAAAGCCTGCTGCTCGACCCGGTCGACAACCTTGTCGATCTCGTCATCGATGCCGAGAACGTGACTTTTTGCCTGCTGCAGCAATGCGTTGCCAGCAGCGCTGTCGTCGCTCGCGTAGGCCACGCCTGCCTGCTGCGCCAATCCGGAAAGCGCGTCGACCTCGCGTCTGATGGCCGAGACGACCACGGGATCGACAGCCGAAATCGCCTTAAGATCCGTATCGAGCCGCGCCTTCGCATCGGCCGCGGCCTGCTGCGAGCTCGCAAGCTGCGACACCGCCGAGTCGATCACCCAATATTTCAAATCGCCGAAGTGCTTGCTGGCCAAATTTGCGTTTTTGACAACGGAGACAAGCATCGCCTCCTCGGCGAGGGTCCTCGAGTTGCGGGCAAGCTCGCGGATCAGAAGCGCAGAGGAGACGACAAGGATCGCCAGCAGCGAGACTGACAGGAAGATCAGCCGTGCGCGGATCGATACGTTCGCCATCAACCCGGTTCCATCGTCTAAGACGCCATACTGGCTTAGCAATTTTCGGCGCCCGCGGTAAGCGCGGGCGCGGCCATCAAACGAGCAACCTCTTAGCCGAGCCGCCGCCGCACTGCACGCGTTCCTCCCTTTTTCGAGGCTCGCCACCCTTACCACACACTCGACAAGTCGGTTGAATGCGTCGATTTTGCGGGCAAATCCTGCAATGATAGGGTGGCCGCGATCCCCGCGGTTGGCGGCGATCCGCTGGATCAGCGCTTTTGGGAGGAAGAGATGAAAGCTGCGGTGTCTCGGCGAGCTGTCCTTGCTTCGGTTTTGGCGATTGGTTTTGCCGTAACGGCAGCCCATGCTGAAACCGTTTCGTTCAAGGTTCCCCTGACCGGGGCGCAAAGCGTGCCGCCAGTCGATACGACCGGCTCGGGAACGGCTGACCTCACCTACGATCCGGCGACCCGGATGGTGACCTGGAACATCACCTATAGCGGGCTGTCGAGCCCGGTCACGATGGCGCACTTCCACGGCCCGGCCAAGGCGGGCAAGAACGCGCCGGTCCTGATCTGGCTCACCAAGCAAGGGACGGCGCCCACGAACCCGATAACGGGGAGCGCTACGCTCACTCCCGAGCAGGCGCAGCAATTCGACGCGGGCGACTGGTACGTGAATGTGCACACGCAGTCCCATCCGGCTGGCGAGATCCGCGGGCAGGTCATCCCGCCGAAGAGCTGACCGGACTTTAGATCAGGTTCACGAGGATAAGCGCCGCCGCAACGCTCGCGGCGAAGAGGAAGGCTGCCCGTGCCGGACTGGCGAGATGCGGGGCGGGCACGCCTGAAGGCAGAACCTTTGTCCCGATGACCATCGGGAGCAGCAGGTTTTGTCCCTTGGCCGCGGCGTAGACGAGAATGGCCAGCACATGCAGGATTATTGCCGCCAACAGAATGTCCCAGATGATGCTGTGCGCGGCTGAAATCGCGTCGGCGATCGAGGCCGGGGTCAGCTCGGTGAGCGGCCCGACGTCGGCGATATCGTTGGCGACGTAAAGTCCGCTCAGCGTCTCGGCGAGCAGCAGAACGAGCAGGAGCGCCACCATCCAACCGCCCGCCGGGTTATGCCCAACTTGGCGGTCGCGCTCGCGGAGAAGCACGTACGACAAGTGTTGCACGGCCGTCCGGGGCGAAGCGAGAAAGCGCGAAAAGCGGGCGGTCTCGCTGCCAAAGAAGCCCCACAGCAGCCGGAAGATCAGCAAGGCGAGCAACATGTCGCCGATCCGGCCGTGCCAATCCATCCAGTTCAGTCGCCACGTCGCGTAGGCGGCCGCGACCAGCGCCACGACCAGCCAGTGAAAGAGCCGGATCGGGAGATCCCAAACGACAACGACGCGCGACGCGATGCTCATGCGCTCTGCCAACTGCTCCGCGAGTTCGCTTTCGCAAGCGCGAGGCGCCCCGAAGTCGATCGAAAACCGAGTCTATGACAAATGTCCATCGCCGAGACAGCGCGGCGGCGATTGATAAGCACCAAACCCCGCCATACCGGTCATTGTGTGAATCAGAGCGCGTCGCCTCTGATGGACGCCATGCGATCAACAACGCGGCGGTCGTAATTGTCGGCCAAGGCGCGTAGCGCCGTCGCGCCATCGCCGGAATAGGAGGGGCCGTGCATGAGCGCCAGCGTGCGCGGCGAAAGGTCCGCAAGCCGACGGATCGCGCCCATGCCGGGATTGAGGCTCGAGTAATTGAATAGGTCCTCGGCGACGATCGCGGGCCCGACGACGTCATTTTCGGTCAATGCCGGGGCGTCGCCGACCTGGGTGAACAGATCGCCGCAGAGCAGGGTCCAGGTGGTCTCCTCGTAGAGGACGCCCGCGTCCCATCCATGCGGGATATGCGGCGTGTCGAGGTAGCGGACGCGCTTGCCTTTGCCGAGATCGATTGTTTCGCCGTCCTTCAGAACGCGCGGCGCGCGGTCGGCCATGTCGTTCAGAGACACCATGGATCCAGTTTGGCCGTGCGCGACCTCGGCCTGCGGCGCGACAGCGAGCCACTCGTTCATCGCGCCGCACTCATCGGCCTCAAAGTGGCCGAAGGCGATCCAGCGCAGCCGCTCCGGCGGCATGAGGCGACCGACGGCCGACCGGACTGCGGGGAACATTCGCCTGAGACCGGTGTGGAACAGCAAGGGCTCGTCTCCAAGGACGAGGAACTGGTTGAAGGTAAAACCGGCTGGCGGCGCGATCTGCGCCAGAAAGGTCGAGAGCCGATAGATGCCGTCGGCGATTTCGTCGGTTCTGGGTTCCATGTGCATCTCCACTGAAGGGCGCTAGGCCGGCTTGGTCGGCGGACAAAGTTGCAAAGTTGCGTAACCCCCGAGCACCCCTCGGCTCGGCGAGCCAGGTTGTTACGGAGTTGCGAAAAAGAACACTCAAGTCTTTGAAAAATCCCGATCGCACTGAATTCTGCACCGGCGATCCATGACGGCTCATCCCGGCCGGTGGCAGACGGCCTCGATATTGTTGCCGTCGGGATCGAAGACGAAGGCGCCGTAGTAGTTCGGGTGATAGTGCGGCCTCAAGCCCGGCCCGCCGTTGTCGCGGCCGCCCGCCGCCAGCGCGGCGCGATAGAAAGCCTCGACCTCGGCGCGCGTCTTCGCGGTGAACGCCACATGCGTTCCGCCCTTCGGCTTCGCCCCCGTGCCGATCCAGAAGAACGGCTTGCCCTCGGCGCCGAAGCCGGCGTGCGCGTCGGCCCCAGTCTCCGCCGCCGTCATCTCCATGACGAGGCCGATCCCGAGCGGCTTCAGCGCCGCCTCGTAGAAGGCCTTCGCCCGGTTCATATCGGCGACCGCGAGCCCAATATGGTCAAGCATCACCGCTCCTCCCGGTTCCCATGAATATCCGCGGCGGCGGCCCGCGCCGCGCGGAGATCACATTAGAGTGCGGGAACGGCTTTCGCAGCAAGTGGGTTATCCACCTGACGCGCTTGCAAACCTCTTCAGCGTCGTCGGAAATCGCTGGCCTTCGGCGCCGCGGCCAGTTTAAGTGCCTGTCCGGGCCTGGCCCCCGCCGAAGAAAGGGATCGGCCATGAACCCCTTGCACGCGACCGGAAGCTATGCCGGCCATCATGCCGAGGCGGCCTACAGCCGCTGGGCGCCCGTGTACGACCTCATCTTCGATCTGCCGTTTCATGCCGGCAAACTCGCGGCGGCGCGCGCCGCGGGAGCCGCGGCCGGCGCGGGCGGCGAGATTCTGGTGATCGGCGTCGGCACCGGCCTCGAACTGCCCCTCCTGCCTGGCAACGCGCTGGTGACCGGGATCGACATCAGCGCGCCGATGCTCAGCGCCGCCCGGGCGCGGGTCGAACGAAAGCGGCTTGCGCAGGTCAAGGGCCTTCACCTCATGGACGCGGCCCGGCTCGAGTTCGCCGACGCCGCCTTCGACGTCGCGCTCGCGCCCTACGTGATAAGCGTCGTTCCCCAGCCGCGAGCGGCTCTCGACGAGGCATGGCGGGTGCTGCGTCCGGGCGGCAGTCTCGTCGTGATGAACCATTTTGCCGCGCCTGCCGGCTTGCGCGCAGGGCTCGAGCGGCGAATGGAGAACGCCTCGGCCTGGCTTGGCTGGCACCCCAACTTTCCCTATTCCGCCGTCGGCGACTGGATCGGGTCGCGTCCCGACGCGCGCATCGTCGAACGCACGGAGCTTCCGCCGCTGAAGCTGTTCACGCTGATCAGAATCGAAAAGGCGCCCGGGCGTTGAACCCAGCCTCAGTCAGGGTCGAGGGTCTCATGGGCGACGCGAGCTTGATCGACGGGGTCGTTCTGATGGCGATCGTCGAACGCAAGCGCGCCCTCTCTGAGCGCATCTTGCCGGCAAAAGAGATTCCGGCCTCCAATGAGAGCGCCGTAACTTGTTTCCGTCTCCGGTCGCACCTAGGTTTCCCCGATAGGGCGCTTCGATGGCCCCCAGAGTACCGGCCTTGCAAGATCATACTCCCGAGCGGCGCGCGCCGAAGAGACTTCGCGGCGTAGAGGCAAAGCGAGCCGCCCTCCCCTCGCGCGACGAATTGATCGCCTTCATCGGCGGCCAGGCCGCTCCGAACGGGGAGAAGCCGCCCGCCCGCGTCACCAGGCGCGACATCGCCCGAGCCTTCGGCGTGAAGGGCGAGGCGAAAATAGAGCTCAAGCTCCTGATCGAGGATCTCGAGGCCGAGGGGGCGATCGGCCGCGGGCGCAAGGCGCTGCAAATCCAGGGCCGGCTGCCTTCGCTCGTGGTCGCCGACATCGCCGAGCGCAGCCGCGACGGCGAACTCGTGGCCAGGCCCGCCGAGTGGAACGGCGACGGACCGCCGCCGCGCATTCTTGTTCGTCGCCCGCGCGGCAAGCGCGCCGCCGGACCCGCGCCGGCATTGGCCGCGCGCGTTCTGATGCGGGTCGAGTTCGATCCCGACGCACAAGGAAACGCGCCCGCCTATTCCGGCCGCGTCATCAGGATTCTCGACAAGGCGAAGGCGCGGCTGATCGCGGTCTTCCGCCGCGCCGAGGACGGATCGGGACGGGCGCTGCCGGTGGAAAAGCGCGCGGCGCGCGAATTCTTCGTGTCCGCGGCGATGGCGCGCGAGGCCGAGGACGGCGATCTCGTGGCGATCGAACCCATTCGCGCCAGCCGCCTCGGCATGGCCCCGGCGCGCGTCGTCGAGCGTATCGGCTCGGTCAAGTCCGAGCGGGCGGTAAGCCTCATCGCGCTGGCCCAGCATCATATCCCGCACGCGTTCTCGCCTGAGGCGCTGAAGGAAGCGGAGACGGTCCGGCCGGTCCGGCTGGCGCCGCCACGCGAGGACTGGCGCGCGCTGCCGCTCGTCACCATCGACCCGCCCGACGCCAAGGATCACGACGACGCCGTTCATGCGGCGGCCGATCCCGATCCCGCCAACGCCGGCGGTTTCGTCGTCACGGTCGCCATCGCAGACGTCGCCGCCTACGTGCGTCCCGGTTCGGCGCTCGACCGCGAGGCGCTCGAGCGCGGCAATTCGGTCTATTTCCCCGACCGCGTCGTTCCGATGCTGCCCGAGCGCATTTCCAACGACCTTTGCTCGCTCAGGCCGCTCGAAGACCGGCCGGCGCTCGCGGTGCGCATGGTCCTGAGCGCCGAAGGCCGGAAGCGGTCGCACGCCTTCCATCGCGTCATGATGCGCTCGGCCGCCAGGCTCTCCTACAAACAGGCCCAGGCCGCAATCGACGGCCGGACAGACGAGACGACGGCGCCGCTGCTCGAACTCGACGCTCAGGCCGCTTTACGCGGCGCATCGCGTGATCAAGATCGAACGCGAACGCCGCGATCCGCTCGACCTCGATTTGCCCGAGCGCAAGCTCGTTCTTGACAAAGACGGACAACTCGCGGGCGTTCGCTGGCCCGAGCGGCTGGAAGCGCATCGGATGATCGAGGAATTCATGATCCTCGCCAATGTCGCCGCCGCCGAGACGCTGGAAGCCGCGCATTCGCCGCTGCTCTACCGCGCGCATGACGCCCCGAGCGACGAGAAGCTCAACGATCTCGTCGAGTTCCTGGGCACGATCGGGGTCAAGCTCGCCAGGGGCGATCGCGTGCGGCCGTCGCATTTCAATGGCGTCTTGAGCCGCGTGCGCGGCCATGCGGTCGAGGCGCTGGTCAACGAGGTCGTGTTGCGCGCCCAGGCGCAGGCTGAATACAGCCACGAGAATTACGGACATTTCGGCCTCAATCTGCGCCGGTACGCGCATTTCACCTCGCCCATTCGCCGCTACGCCGACCTCATCGTCCATCGCGCGCTGATCCGGACGCTGAAGCTCGGCGAGGGCGGGCTCAACGACATGCGGGCCGGCGAGCTCGCCCAGATCGCCGAACACATTTCCGCCGCGGAGCGCCGCGCCATGGCGGCGGAGCGGGAGACCGTCGATCGGCTGGTGGCGGCGCATCTCGCCGACCAGGTCGGCGCCGAGTTCGGCGCCCGCATCGCCGGCGTCACCAGAGTAGGCCTGTTCGTCAAACTGAACGAAACCGGCGCCGACGGCTTCGTCCCGGCGGCCACGCTGGGCGAGGACTATTTCCGCTATGAGGAGGGGACGCGCTCGCTCGTCGGGGCGCGCACCAAGGTCGCCTATCGCCTGGGAGACCCGGTCCAGGTTCGCCTCGTCGAAGCGGCGCCCTTCGCCGGGGCGCTCAGGTTCGAGATCGTCTCCGCGTCCGAACGCCCGGCGCGAAGGGGCGCGCGGCGGGAGGCGGCGGCTCCATCGCGCAAGGCAAGCCACAAGGCCGCTCGCCGATGAACGACATGTCCTTCAGAAACTGGCAGGCCCCGCGGCGCGACCGCCCGCTCGGCGAGGCCATCCGGCGTGGGCTTTTCGGACGCTGTCCCGCCTGTGGCCGCGGCCGCCTGTTCCGCGCCTATCTGAAGGTCGTCAACACCTGCAAGACGTGCGGCGAGGATCTGAGCCACGCCCGGGCTGACGACGCCCCCGCCTACCTGACCATGCTTGTCGTCTGTCACGTCGTCGGCGGCGGCGTCCTCATGTCGGACAGCGTGTGGCCGCAAATGCCGCTCCTGTTCAACGCCCTCCTCTGGCTCACCGTGACCATTGTCGTAAGCCTTCTGCTCTTACCCAGGATGAAGGGGGCGGTCGTCGGCCAGCAGTGGGCGCTGTTCATGCACGGCTTCGGCGGGGATCCGACTTGACGGGCCCAAGATCGGCCGCTCGGCTGCGTCCGCGCGACGCGGCGACGCTGATCATCCTCGACCGCTCGAGACCGCAGACATGGGTGTTGATGGGCAAGCGGCACGGAAAGCACAAGTTCATGCCCGGCAAATACGTGTTTCCCGGCGGCAGGGTCGAGCCGGAGGACAGGCGCATGAGCGTCGCGGCGGCGCTCGATCCTCATGTCGAAGACAAGCTCAATGCGCGCGTGCGACGACCCTCCCCGGCTTTCGCCCGCGCGCTCGCCCTCGCCGCGATCCGCGAAACCTTCGAGGAGACGGGGCTGGCGATCGGCGTCGAGGCGGCCGCGGGCGCTGACGCGCCGCGCGGCGCCTGGACGCGATTTGCCTCGACTGGGGTGACGCCGAGTCTCGGCGACATCGATTTTCTCGCCCGCGCGATCACGCCTCCCGGGCGGCCGAAGCAATTCGACGCGCGCTTTCTCATCATCGACGCGCGTCTCATCGCCAGGCGCCTCGATGGCGTCGTTCATGCGGAAGCGGAATTGGTGGATCTCGTCTGGACGCCGCTCGACAAGGCGCGAGAGCTGGATCTGCCCAACATCACGCACCTTGCGCTTGACGACCTCGCAAGCGCGCTCGGCGGCGGCCTCGACCGGCTCAGGCCGAGACCGTTCTATCGCGAACTGCGCGGGAAGAGGCTGCGCGAGGCGTTATAGGTTCTCCGGCGCGCGCGGACGAAGCGCGTCTGTCACGCCGCAAGCCGGGCCGGGCCGAGCTGTCCGGCCAGTTGCATCAGGGCCAGATGATAGGCGCGCGCCGTCCGCTGCGAACGGTGGTAGCGGCTGATCACGACATCGAGAAGCTCGGCCATGATCTCGGCATCGACTTCGGCCAGATGGTTCAAGGTCAGGCTGCAGTTTCCGAGGGCTGAGACAAGCATTTCCCGCTGGGTCCCGAAGCCGATCATGTCGCCGCGGATGAGGGCGCGCCAAACTCGCGCGTGCAACCGGGTCAGCGATGCGGCAAGACCCACGTCCGAAACGAGCTTGCGATAGGCGAAAAACAGCCGGTCGAAAATGAGCGGCTCGGACCATTCCTGCAAACCAGAGAAACCCTCGGCCGGATCGCTTCTCGGCATGGCTTCGGTCCCAGTGTAATCCAATGCGCAAACCCTGTGGATTGCTGCAGCAAATCTCAATGCCCCACTCTGATTCGCCATGGTTAACATGAAGTAAACCGGCGCGACAGGAATCCCTGGCCCGGTCCCACAAAAAAATTGCGTTTTACTTGCCGCAACGGAAGACCCCGAGGCGGCGCTTCGATCAGCGGCCGGCGGTGAACTCCGCCGGTCGCGTTTGCCGCGCCAGCGCATCGAGCACGGCGTTGATCATGCCGCATTCGTCGGGGCCGAAAAACGCGGCGGCCACGTCGACATATTCCGTCACCACCACACGCGCGGGCACATCGGGGCGGCTGCGCAACTCGTAGAAAGCTGCGCGCAGGATCGCACGCATCAGCGCCTCGACCCGGCGCAGTGGCCAGCCTTTGGCCATCATGTCGTCGACACCCCGGTCGATCGGAACCTGGTCGCGCAGCACGCCCGACAACACGTCGCGGAAGAATCCGAGTTCGGCTGGATTATAGGCGTCGCCCTCGATTTCCTTGCCGATCCAGTGCGCCTCGAATTCCGCCAGGATGTCGTTCAATCCTTTTTCGGCGACCTCCATCTGATAGAGCGCCTGCGAGGCGGCGAGACGCGCGGCGGAGCGTCGTTCGGACTTCTTCATCGGCCGAGCCGGCGCTTGAGGAGCGCAAGCCCGATCGCCGCGCGCGCCGCGTCGCCGCCTTTGTCGCCCTGTTGCGGGTCGGCGCGCTCCGCGGCTTGGGCGACCGTATCGGTGGTGAGAATGCCGTTGCCGAGCGCCAGCTTCCGCCGAACCGACATGTCCATGAGCGCGCGGGCGGACTCGCCGGCGACGATCTCGAAATGGAAGGTCTCGCCGCGGATGACGCAACCGAGCGCTACGGCGCCGTCATAGGCCTTGTCCGACGCCTCCGCGGCGTCGAGCGCGATCGCCATGCCAGCCGGGATCTCGAGCGCCCCGGCGACGGTGACGACGTCGTACGTCGCCCCGGCCGTGTTGAGGGCGCGCTTCGCTCCGGCAAGGAGGTCGGCGCTGATCAACTCGTAGAAGCGCGCTTCGACAATGAGAAAGCGCCCGCCCTCGATGCGGGGCGCAGCGGCGTCGGCGCGGCGCGGCTCAGCCATGCGGATCGGTCTCGCGGAGGTTGCGGAATGGCGCCCGTCCTTAAAGGCCGGCGGCCGATGAGGCAAGGCGCGCGCCCGATCAATCGCAGCGGTAGCGCCACCGCCCGTAGCGCCAGGGCCGCGCCCAGCCGGCGCAGGGCGGAATGGCGGCGGGGGGCGGATCGTAGCCGGAGCCGCCCCAGGGATGGCAACGGCAGATCCTCGCCGCTCCCATCCACGACCCAACCCAGAGACCATGACGCTGAATGGCCTCGTCCATATAAGCCGAACAGCTCGGCAGATAGCGGCACTGCCGCCCGATGAGGCTCGACAAGGTGAGCTGATAGAGGCGGATCAGCGCGTGCATGGCGCGGCGCGGCGCAAGCGTGAGCGCGCTCATGTCTCCGCCGCGCTCTCCGTCGCGCTCGCTCGAGCAGCGATCTGCCGCAGCGCATCGGCGACCGCATCGAAGGTGAGCAGCGTCGAGGTATGCCGGGCCTTGTAGGCGCGCACGGGCTCGAGCACGGCGAAATCCGCCCACTTGCCCTGCGGCGGCGGGCCGTTCGCCTTGAGCATCTGCGTCATGCTGTCGCGCAGCGCCATGAGCTCCTCGGCCGAGGCGCCGATCACGTGGCGGGCCATCAGCGACGACGACGCCTGGCCCAGCGCGCAGGCCTTGACGTCATGGGCGAAATCAACGACGCGGCCGTCCTTCACCTTAAGATCGACGACGACGGTCGAGCCGCACAGGCGCGAATGGGCCTTCGCCGTCGCATCGGGAGCGGAGAGCCGGCCGAGCCGCGGAATATTGCCCGCAAGCTCGAGAATGCGTCGGTTGTAGATCTCGTCAATCATCCAAAGGAGTCAGTCTGATGAAACTGGCGGTCGGCCCCCGACGTCCTATATAGGGGCGCGGAAAGCCGAAATCGAGGCTTGCAAGGCGCGAGCCCGCGCCGGCGGGGATGCCGATGAACGATGTCGTGAAGATGAAGCCGGCCCGGGCGTTTGCGCCCGTCACAAGGCCGAGCCGCGAGCAGGCGGAAGCGGCGGTCAGGACGCTCATCGCCTGGGCGGGCGACGATCCGGACCGCGAGGGCGTGGCCGACACGCCGCGGCGGGTCGCGAAGGCTTATGAAGAATTGTTTTCCGGTTATCACGAAGACACGGGCAAGCCGCTGACCCGGGTGTTCCGCCAAGTCTCCGGCTACGATGACCTCGTTCTGGTGCGCGACATCGGCTTTTTTTCGCATTGCGAGCACCACATGGCGCCTTTCTTCGGCAAGGCCCATATCGGCTACTATCCGCGCGGCGGCGTGGTCGGCCTCTCGAAGCTGGCGCGCATCGTCGATGCGTTCGCCCGCCGACTGCAGACGCAGGAGGCCTTGTCGGCGCAGATCGTCACGGCGATCGAAGATGCGCTCGAGACGCGCGGCGTCGCGCTGATGATCGAGGCCGAGCACACCTGCATGGCGATGCGCGGCGTCCGCAAGCCGGGCGCCTCGACCGTCACCACCCAGTTCACCGGCGTCTTCCGCGACGACCCCAGCGAGCAGACGCGCTTTTTCAATCTTTTGCGCGGCGCAGGCTGATCATGTCGGGGGAGGCTTCCGACCGGGAGGAGGGATCGGCGTTTCGGCCGAAGTTCGGCGCGGACGGGTTGGCGACCTGCATCGCCATCGACGCCGCCCGCGGCGATGTCCTGATGGTCGCCCATATGAACAGGGCCGCCCTCGAGGCGACGCTGACCACCGGCTTCGTCCACTATTGGTCGCGCTCGCGCGACGCGCTCTGGCGCAAGGGCGACGCCTCCGGGCAGACCCAGAAACTGGTTGAGATGCGGGTCGACTGCGACCAGGACGCATTTCTTGCGTTCGTCGAGGTCGGCGGCGACGGCGGAGCTTGCCATACCGGTCGCCGCTCGTGCTTCTACCGCCGGATCGAGCCCGGCGGCGACGGGGTCCGCCTTTCGTTCCTCGAATAGCGAAAAAACCGCGGGGTTCGAGCGGCCGGTCACGCTTTCTGAACGATTGTTCAGCATTACTTGTCTGGCGCGACGTTGCGCAGGAGATTACTGTATCGGCGCGGAACGAGGACCGGCGACGCTACGTTAAAGAGACGCCATGTTCGGGGCGACCTATTGGAGAAGCGATTCTGACGCCGCACCCGCCGGACGGGGGCGTCCGGCGAAGGTGGGAGTCGTGCTCGGCGCGGGCGCCGCGCGTGGCTGGTCCCATATCGGCGCCCTGCAGGAATTGACCGCTCTCGGCGTCAGGCCCGATGTGATCGTCGGCTCCTCGATCGGCTCGCTCGTGGGCGGCTGCTATGCCGCCGGCAAGCTCGACATGCTGGAAGCCTTCGCCCGTTCGCTGACCCGGCGCCGGGTGTTCGGCCTCATCGACTTTTCGTTCTCCGGCGGCGGCCTCATCGGCGGCGAGCGCTTGCGGTCGAGGCTCGAGGCGGAGCTCGGCGGCCTGATGATCGAGGATCTGCCGGTTCGCTTCGCGGGCGTCGCTACCGAGATCGGCAGCGGGCACGAGATTTGGCTGCGGCGGGGATCGCTGGTCGAGGCGATCCGCGCCTCTTACGCCCTTCCCGGCGTGTTCGAGCCGGTCAATGTCGAAGGCCGCTGGCTGTTCGATGGCGCGATCGTCAACCCGGTTCCGGTGAGCGTGGCGCGCGCGCTCGGCGCCGAGCGGGTCATCGCGTTCAACATTTCGAGCGAGGATGTCGGGCGCGGCACCGCGATCCAGGATCCGTTCGGCCGACCCGAACCGCCTCAGCTCGTCGTCGCGGAGCCGGCCAACGACACGAGCGGCGTCATCTCGCGCTGGTGGCGCGGCGGCACCCCCCGTCCCACGCCGGAGCCCGAGTCGGCGCCGCCGGGACTGATGACCGTGATGGTCAACGCCTTCGATATCCTGCAGGACCGCATCATGCGGTCGCGGCTCGCCGGCGATCCGCCCGATGCGCTGGTGCAGCTGAAGGTCGGCAGGATCGGCATGTTCGAGTTTCACCGCGCCGACGAATTGATTGCGATCGGCCGCGATGCGGTCCGCCGGGCGGCGGCCGACATTTCGGAACCCGTCGAACAGCCCCGAATCGAATCTGCCGGCGCTTGAGGCGCGCCTGCGGGTCTCAAGCCGTCGCGATATATTCCTTGAGAGCCTGCCGCTCGATGTCGATCGCGTCGACGTGGCGCTTGACGACGTCGCCGATCGAAACGATGCCGATCAGCCGCCCTTCCTCGACGACAGGTAGATGGCGGAACCGCCCCGCAGTCATCGTCTGCATCAGGTGGTCGATCGTGTCGTTGCGCGTCACGGTGATGACCTTCGGCGTCATGTGGCGCGAGACCTGATCGTCGAGCGCGGCGGCGCCGTTCTGGGCGATGACCCGCACGACGTCGCGCTCGGAAAGAATGCCGAGCACGCTCATCGAGTCGTCGGCGACGACCACGGCTCCGACGCCCCTTGCGGCGAGAAGATCGACGACCTCCTTGAGCGTGCGATGCGGTTGTGTCGTGAGGACGTCGCGCCCTTTTTCGGCGAGAATGCGCGCAACTGTCATTCCCTCTCTCCCTTTTGCCGGGCGGCCTTGTGTCCGGCCGCCGCGGCGTGAATCATGCGCCCGTCTCGATGGCCGTTCAAGCCATTTCGGAGGCGAGACCTTCTGTCAGCGCAGGCCGCCGTCGACCAGGAAGCATTGC
Organism: uncultured Alphaproteobacteria bacterium; assembly: GCA_963772555.1. GTDB lineage: Bacteria > Pseudomonadota > Alphaproteobacteria > Rhizobiales > Beijerinckiaceae > Roseiarcus. The sequence goes on from CAVYXQ010000011.1 coordinate 425,857, forward strand.
TTGGTGATCATCTCGCTGTCCTGCGCCGAGAGGAAAAGCGCTGTCCGGGCGATGTCTTCGGCGACGAGACTGCGATTGAGGCACTGGCGGGCGCGGAAACCGGCGATGTCCTCGTCGCTCATCCAGAGCCGCCGCTGCCGCTCGGTGATCACCGCCCCGGGCGCGATCGCATTGACGCGGATGTTGTCCGGACCGAACTCGCGCGCGAGGCTTTTCGTCAGGCCGACCACCGCGGCCTTGGCGGTCGAATACACCGAAAGCCGGGCGATCCCGATCATCCAGGCGGTCGACGAAAAATTGACGATCGCCCCGCCGCCGAGTTCGCGCATGGATCGGCGGGCGACCTGGGCGGCGAAGAACTGATGCTTGACGTTGAGGGCAATCGCCCGGTCCCAGTCCTCTTCGCTCACCTCATCGACATCCTCGCGCTCGTCGTTGGCCGCGTTGTTGATCAGGACGCCGATCGGCCCGAGACGCTGACAGACTTCCTCCATCGCCGCCTCGAGCGCTGCGATGTCGGTAAGGTCGCATTGGATGAAGAGCGGGGCCGGGCCCGAGGCGCCAAGCCTTGCCGCGAGCGCCTTGGACGCCTCGACCTGGATGTCGACGAAGGCGACGTTGGCCTTCTGCGCGACGAACGCCTCGACCATCGCAGCGCCAATTCCTGTTCCGCCTCCGGTGATGAAGACGACCTTGTCCAATAGCGACGGATAGCGAGCGTAAAGCATGCGCGTCTCGTCTACACGACTGGAAAGGCAAAGCCCAGCGTCAAACCTCGATCGGTTTGCTTATGCCGCGATCGCGTTCAGGAAAACCGACACACCCGTACGACCGATTGCATGAGCGCAGCGCCGAATTAAACGGCGACGAGGAGTCAAGCGTCGGCCAGGGAACGCCAAGCGCTCACGAGACGCCGGGGAAACAGGACGCGTTCGCTCGACATCACGTCTTCCCGCAATCGACCGCTGAGCGCATCGATTTGCAAGGCCGTCAGCCCCCGAACCAAAGGACCGGTTCGGCGAGACGCTTTTCGTGCAACGTCTCCAAGCCCCTCAAAAAATCGCCCAGGTCCTTGTTGACGAGATTTATGAACGTCGGAGAATTCCAGCGCGCGGCCCCGCCTCTACCGGAAAGCCAGCGCGCAGCATTCCGCTCGCTGTCGCTGAAACTGGCGGGTCCAGGCGGATTCTGCGGCGCAGCCGGAGCAGCGTTGCCGATCACCCTCACCGGGATATCCGATCGGGGAACACGGGTCGCGAGTTTCCCTAGGCGCTCGGACAATGCCGAGCTCCATTGCTCGGCGCTGAGATCCGCCCTTTCTGCGGCCCGCTCGGTCCCTGATCCCGATGCGAGGGCGTCCGTGGGCGGGGCGGCAGGCAATTCCTCCTGCGAAACGAGCTTTGGCGCACGCGTCGGAACCGCAATCGGCAGTCCGCTCAACGCGAGACCCACCAAACCCGGAAAGCTGTCCGCCAACTCGATCGCCGCCAATGCGCCGAGTGAGTAACCCATCACGGCGGCCTGGTCGACATCCAGGACCTCCAGAACCTGCAGCGCAGCGTCCGCAATTGCCGAAACGCTTTGTGGCCCGTCGGCGTCCAACCCGCCGCTGGAATCGCCCCGCGAGGGCAAATCAATGGCGATCAGCCGATACCGTTGCCCCAAAGGGCCGTCCAGGATCGGGCTGAAGATTTCTTTAGAGAGCAACTCGCCGTGAAGAAGCAACACCGGAAGTTTCGTCCCCGAGCTTTGCCGGACGGCAATCAGCCCATGGCTGGTAGACACCATTCGGTCAGCGCGACCACGAGATCGTGCGCCACACAGGTTCCGCTCAAATGAAGAGAGAGAAGACACGAAACTACTCTGCCTATTTTGAGCTCTGCGCGTCATCAGGAAGCCGCGTTGGATGAAGTGACCGATAGAGAGTAGAGGAAAATGTCGAAATTTGCGTTGCAGGTTCGATTAAAATTGCACTCTTTGACCTGCATTTCATCGGTACTGCCAATTCGCGCGGGCTACCGGGAGGACCTTGCAAAATTTATTCGCTGACTTTAGCAACTTGTCTGGATTCTGCCGACGCCACGAGCCCCCCGTGGCTCTCGTGGCGAGTTCCCACATATAATGACCGAAATAATTTGTGGCTTTCCTCATTGCTGTACTCAAAGAAGCGATACCGATCGACAATTCTCTCCCGCTCTCTGCGAAAGTCAAGGATCATAAGACTGATCGGTTTGCTTAGCGAGGGATAAGGCCGCGCCGGACAGACCACATGATGACCGAAGATCCGCCGATAGAAACTTTGATGCTCAGTGCGAACGCTGGCTAAGACGTAATCCGCCTGGAAATAATCCGACGCCATCCAGCAGATCCGCAAAGTTGCATAGGGCAGTTTCGGGAATCGTCGCGCGGCCTCAGCATCAATAACGAAGCGCGTCGGATCGAGGACAACGAAGCCCTGCGCGATCATGGGACGAAGGTAGTCCGAAAATACGGACATCGCGGGGCACTCGGGAGACTCAAAAGACGCGACATGAATACGAATGGAGCTAGAAAGCCGGCCGTCAATGTACAAACCAAAAGAAAGCCCGTTATCGACGTCGTCAAACCTGTCCACGAAAAGCTCTGGCGCGCCTGGTGGGAGCGCTCCTTCCCTTAGGTAAGCAGAATACCGGAGTCTGTAAATACGCTCTTTTTCAGAGGTAAGTATTGCGGGGCGACAGTCTATTATCTTCCACAGCGCCCGGACGTTTTCATCAAAGCCCGTTGCCGGGCTGACTTTAGTTGCCAAAGCTGGCGATCCCTTGTTTAATCCAATAACCTACCACCTAATACCGTTCAGGGCAATCTCCATTTAGCGTCGCGAGTGAAGGCGATCGCGGGACGCCTGAAATCTGCAGCCACTTGCCAGGCTGGCGAAAACAATATCGATGTGTCCCGGAATCTTCGTGATGAAAGTGATGTTATCAATGAATTGAATGCGCGTCCGGATTCGATCCGGCGGGTTGTGTAACTCGGAACCGTCTTGCGGCGCTCATGCGGCCAGCCTCGACTGCTTCTCAAAGAGACTTCAAAATTGCGTTTTCCGGCAAGGGCCGTGAAAAGTAAAATCCTTGGATCTCCTTGATTGGCGTGTTTTCCGACACCAGCGCCAGCTCTTCTCCAGTCTCTACTCCTTCCATGACGACTTCCAGACCGAGTATCATGCAAAGCTTGGCTACACCGTCCAACAACTTGAGAGCCATCCCCTCTCGATCAAGTCCCTGAAGGAAAGAGCGGTCGATTTTAACTCTATTAAGCGGCAGGGAATGCAGATAGCTTAAACTGGAATAGCCAGTTCCGAAATCATCCAGAGATATCGAAACACCAAGCCTTCGGAGTTGAGAGAGGATTAGCCGAGCCGCATCCAAATTTTTTAGCAAAGCCGTCTCTGTGATTTCAACAGTCAGGCGAGAGGCCTGAAGATGAGCGGACTTCAGCGCTTGCCTCACAGATTTGATCAGATTTTGATCGAGAAAGTGGATTGCAGAAATGTTGACGGCGACGCCAAGTCCGGGGGGCCACTTCGCGCAGTCAAAGCACGCCTTTTGCAATACCCAGTCGTCCAGCTCTCCAATCAACCCCATCTCTTCCGCGAGCGGCACAAACACGCTTGGTGAAATCCACCCACGAGTGGGATGATTCCATCGCAACAGGGCTTCGCAACCCGTGAAAGCCCGTTTGCCCAGATTGTAAATGGGTTGATAGTATACCTCAAAGCTGTCGTGAGTGAGCGCTTCCCGAAAATCGTACTCGAGCGCTCTTCGCGTGCGAACCCTTTCCTCCATTTCTGGAGCAAAAACTCGCGTTACGCCGCGGCCGTCGGCCTTTGCTTGATAGAGCGCCAGGTCGGCGTCCCTCAATAAGCAACCGACGTCTTCGTTCTGCTCGGATGCGAACGAAATTCCTATGCTCGCCGCAATGCAGAGGCGATGATCCCCGATCTGATAGGGCTTGGACAGTTGCGCGATGATCCGGGCCGCCGTGGCTTCGGCATCCTCGCGGCTCGCCAGTCCGTTCAGCAGGATTACGAATTCGTCTCCGCCAAAGCGGCCGATGAGATCTTGTTTCCGGAGTTGATCCAACAGTCGCCGCGCGGCTTCGCAAAGCAATTTGTCGCCTATGGCGTGTCCCAAAGTGTCGTTGACCTGCTTGAATTGGTCCAGATCGATAAACATCATCGCGCTGTTGGAGTCGGGATTCCGCACGCTGAGGATCGACGTGGCCTGCTCCAGAAACTCGGATCGGTTGGGCAGGCCGGTCAGGGAGTCGAAACGGGCCAGCTGGCTAATGCGGTGTTGGGCGAGTATTCGCTCGGTAATGTCCTCAAACACAAAGACGGCGCCGCCGTCGCTCATCGGCTGACACTTTATGTTGAGAGTCCGACCGTCGAGGAGGTCAAAAGTCAACTCCTGGTTAGGGAAGTCCTGTAATTGAAGCAGGAAATTGGCGACGGTCGTCCGGACTTGATCCGAATCCAAGAGCCCGGATTTTTGCGCGAGACTGAATAAGTCGGCAATCGTCCAATCGCGTTCGCGCGGATCAATTTTGATTTTGAGAAGCTTGTTCAGGCGGCTGTTGATTACGACAATCCGCTGCTCTCGGTTCAACATGGCCAAGCCGTGGGGCATGTTGTTGAGCGCCGCGTCGAACTGGTCGGCCAATAAACTGACGTCAATCGCCCTGAGCACCGCGTCCAAATAAACGCCCCGCAACCGAAAGGAAATGTTCCTCATCGCAGCAAAAAATGGAAGCAACACGAAAATCGAAATCAACCAGAAATGACCCCCCGCAACGAAAAGAGCTGCCAGCATCGGCACGGAGCCGCAGACGATCAGCCAATTCACCAGGAGATTGCTGGCAAAATTTCGTCCCGGAATTCCGACAAAATACGCCATCGCCCCGACGCAACTCATGAGTCTGCCAAATTCATCGTCTGACTGCATGAATGTGACCAGGCAGAACAAACCCATCAGCGTCACATGAAAGGACGCGCCCACCACGTACAAAATTTCCCACTTCCGCAGATCGTCAATTCTGACGAGATGGGCTTTGTGACGTTGATAGGCCATCATTCCGTAAAGGCGGCACCCGCCCAGGACGGCCAGCGCCGCGGCGATTATCACGTCGTCAAAGCAATTGGATACAATTGCAACGCACATCGGCGCGGCCGCCGCGGCGATTGACCCAATCAGGAGCGATTGAGCATCGCCGAACATAGCGTCAACCTGCCCCTTATATATTTCAGGAGGTACTCTGTTCTCCGAATGTGCAGTGGAAGTCGTCATCAACAATTCCAGTACCTGCGGCACCGTTACAGTTCAAGGGCGTTGGTTATATACTTCAGGAGAAATGAAAACTTGGTTGCACGTATTTCTGAACGATTCGCTGGTTCTTGCTAATTATTTGGCGATGGCCAGTGGCGATTTCGGATGCGTGGCCCGCCGATTGACGGCGGGTCTGCTCCACTCCGCGCCGCATCATCAGCCGGAGGGCCCCAGGTCCAATTCGATCGGTCTCGCGGCGGCGCGCCGGAAGGGCGGGCTGCTGGTCCGCTTCGATCTCAACTCTTTCTTCGACAATTGCTTGAAGAAAATCCGAATATAATATACAACTTGATCAAGAGTTCCAGAAGCGTCCGTAACTCCCGAGCGAGGCAATCCTCGTGGGCGAGAACATCGGGGGCGCGGCGCTTTTGTAGGCGCGGTCGCTGACCGCGCCGGCCGCGCTCACCGAGCGCGGCTACAACGCCGCCCTTCCTGCGTCGACAGGCGCGCTGGCTTGGGAGTTGCTTTTCCCTTTTTCCCTGCCACTCGCCCGTAACCCTCTGATAAGTCCCGAATCCAAGCAAGAAATTGCAATCTTTGGCAGGAAATTGCAGGCCGTTTGCAAACAATTGACGCAAGATCGAAGCTTTTTGCAGCCCGGCGCCGCGGAGACCGCCGGGCCGGCGCCCTAGCTCGCCATCGCGCCCGGCCCGGGGATGGCGCCGGGCGGGCACTTGCCCAAAATGATCATGCCGAGGACCTCGTCCTTGGTCATGTCCTCGACCCGGCCGCTGCCGACGATCTGGCCGTTCTTCATCACCGTCACCCGGTCGGCGAGATCGAACACGTCGTGGATGTCGTGGCTGATGAGGAAAATGCCGATGCCCTCGGCCTTGAGCTGCTTGACGAGCTCGCCGACCTGGCGCGTCTCGGCCGGCCCCAGCGCCGCCGTCGGCTCGTCCAGGATGAGGATGCGGGCGTTGAAATGGATCGCGCGGGCGATGGCGACCGACTGGCGCTGGCCGCCGGAGAGCGCGATAACCGGCTCCTTGAAGCGGCGGAAATTGGGATTGAGCCGTCCCATCACCTTGCGCGCTTCCGCCTCCATCGAGTCGTCGTCGAGCGTTCCCCAGCGGGTCCGAAGCTCGCGTCCGAGATAGAGGTTCGACGCCGCGTCGACGTTGTCGGCGAGCGCCAGCGCCTGATAGACGGTCTCGATGCCGTAATGCTTTGCGTCGCGCGGGTTGTTGATCGTGGCTTCCTGCCCGTCGATGAAGATGTGCCCGGAGTCGCGCTTGTAGGCGCCCGACAGCACTTTGATCAGGCAGGATTTGCCGGCGCCGTTGTGACCGAGGAGGCCAACGACCTCCCCGGGATAAAGATCGATCGAGGCGTCGTCGACCGCCTTCAGACCGCCGAAGGCGAGCGAGATGTCCTTCATCTCGACGAGGGGGGTTCGAGCTTGGGCGTCCATGGGCTTACCCCTTGGCGGTTCTGCGGCGATAGAAGGTATCGAGGCCGACCGCGCCGACCAGCACGACGCCGACCACCATCTGCTGGTAGGCCGAGTCGAAACCGAGCAGCACCATGCCCGACTGCAGCGACTGGATCACCAGCGCGCCGATGAGCGCGCCGTAGATCGTGCCGACGCCGCCCGCCAGCGACGTGCCGCCGATCACCGCCGCGGCGATCACGTAGAGCTCGTCGAACTGCCCGAGCACGTTGGTGGCCGAGTCGAGCCGCGCCGAAATCGATGCAGGCCGCGACCGCCGCCAGCAAGCCCATCAATGCAAACACCAGCACCGTGATCCTCTTGGTGTTGATGCCGGCGAGTTCGGCGGCTTCCGGATTGCCGCCGGTAGCGTAGATGTAGCGGCCGAAACGCGTGCGCGTGGCGAGGAACGTCATCACGATCCCCGTCACCAGCGCGATCAGCACCGGAATCGCGTAGCCGGTCGAGATGAAGAGGCCGCCTTCGGGAACGGGAATGTTGTGCTCTTGCGCATAGCGCGCGGCGACCCGCTCTGGCCACGGATAGGCGTTGACTATCGCTGTAGCGCCGATGACGAGAAAGCATCCGACGCCGCCGATCAGGTACTCCGCCCACATCGGCCGCTGCGGGAACCGGAACCGCGCCCGCCTCTGCCGGCCAGAATACAGGCCGAAGACGATGGCGGCGCAGGCGAGCGCGCAGAGCGCCCAACTCGCGGTGGCGCCGATCGAACCGTGCGGGCCGCCGCCCATCAGGGCGAAGCGGTCGTCGAGCGGAGCGATGGTCTGCCCTGTCGTCACCCACCAGGCGGCGCCGCGCCAGAACAATTGCGCGCCAAGCGTCACGATGAAGGCGGGAATGCCGAGATAGGCGACGAGCGAGCCGTGAAAGGCGCCGATCGCCGCGCCGAGCGCCAGCGCGATGAGGACGGCGATGATCCAGATGGCCGGGTTGTCGAGGCCGAGATAGGCCGGCAGGATGTGGACCTGAGCGACGCCGATGATCGTCGAGACGAAGCCGATGATCGAGCCGACCGACAGGTCGATGTGGCGCATGACGATGATCAGCACCATGCCCGTCGCCATGATGGCGATCGACGAGGTCTGGACGCTCAGGTTCCACAGGTTGCGGGGCGTCAGGAACAGGCTCTCGCCGGTCTGGATCTGTGTGTAGACATTGAACCCCACCCAGATCAGCACCAGCGCGCCGATCATGCCGAGCATGCGCGTGTCGATCTCGGTGGCTCGAAGCAGGCGGCGAATGGCGGGTTCGGTGGAGGCTGTGCTGGTCGCACTCGGCGCTGCGGAGGTCATTCTGTCTCCCCGTGTTTGTTTTTCGCGACGTCTCCGCCGATGCTGCGGTCGTCGCATTGTTGCCGCGCGGCGCCGCCCCTGAGGGCGGCGCCGTCTTCGTTGGTTCGCCCTGCCGGGCGGCGGTCAGCTCACTTGCAATACGGCGTCATCGCGGGATTCACCCCGGCGCAGACTTCCGCCTTGGTGATCCAGCCCTTGTCGACGATCACGTTCAAGTTCGCCTTGGTGACGGGGAGCGGCGTCAGCAGGATGCCGCTGACCGAGATGTGCTTGGCGCCGCCGGTGAATGGCTTCACCCCGGCGATGGCCGTCATCTTCTTGCCGTCGGCGAGGGCGACCGCCGCCTGGCCCGCGGTCTTGCCGAGATCGCGCGCGTCCTTCCAGATCGACACGGTCTGGGTGCCGAGCGCGATTCGATTGATCGCGGCATGATCGCCGTCCTGGCCCGAGACCGGGACGACGCCTGCGAGGCCCTGCGACTTGAGCGCCGCCACGACGCCGCCGGCCATGCCGTCGTTCTCACAGACGACCGCGTCGACCTTGTTGTCATTCTTGGTGAGGATCTGCTCCATGTTCTTCTGGGCGTTGTCTGGCTTCCATCCGTCGGTGTAGGATTCGCCCACATTCTTGATTTTGCCCGCCGTCATCGCGGGCTTCAGGACCTCCATGATCCCCGAGAACAGGAAGTCGGCGTTCGGGTCGCCCTTGTCGCCTTTGATGAAGGCGTAGTTGCCGGCGGGCTTGGCGGCCTCGATCGCCTTGGCCATCATCCGCCCGACTTCGACGTTGTTGAAGGTGATATAAAGTACGTTCGGGCTCTCGATCAGGCGGTCATAGGCGATGACCGGAATGCCTTCGTCGTTGGCCTTCTTGACTGCCGGGAGGATCGCCTCAGAAGTCCATCGCCAGCACAACCAGGACGTTCGCGCCCTTCGAAATCAGGCTCTCGACGTCGGTGAGCTGTTTGCTCGGCGACCCTTGCGCGTCGGCGGAGATGTATTTGGCGCCTGACGCTGCCAGCGCCTTCTTGATCGCCGCTTCGTCGGTCTTCCAGCGCTCTTCCTGAAAATTCGACCAGGAGACGCCGACCGTGACGTCCTTTGCCGACGCCGCAAAAGAAGTGAGGCTCACGGAGGCGAGCAAAGCCGTCCCCAGCGCCAGTGTCATTGCGTGCTTCATTCCGTTTCCTCCACAAAGGTCCCCTCAGGACCGGATCAAAGGCTTTCGACTTTTTGTCGGACCCGACAGCGAACGCCAAAGTCACAGTAACTCTCCAAGGCGCATCTGCGCAACAGACCAGAACACGAACACGGATCGTCAACGGATCGAGCTTGCCGCCCGCCCCTGGTTCATGACAGAGAGACCCGCGCGGCCGGTCGCTCCATCGAAAGCCGGCGGGAGACCGGGAGGACAATGAAGCCAGGACGGGGAATCGCCGCCATAATCGGGGCGGTGGGCTTCGGGCTCGCGGCGGGCGTCGCCTTCGGCGGCAGCTGGGACGAGCGCGTTTTCAGCTCGCACATCGATTTCGATGCGGTGGCCGCCGCCGGCCCGTCCGCCTTGCCGGCCCTCATCGAGCGTGGCCGCGAACTCTTCAAGGCCAAATTCACCACCGTCGACGGAGCGGGCCGGCCGAAGGCGACGCAGGCGATCATCCCGACCAAGCGCAAAAGCGGGGTCAATCCGCCCTTCAGCCGGACGAGCGGCCCCGAACTCGAACTCCTGCTTCGGCTGTCACAACGACCCGGTCGAAGGCGGCTCGGGCGACGACGTCGCCAACGTCTTCGTCTCCGAGGGCTTCGAAAGCGCGCAGTTCGACACCACCGATCCTTCATTCTCGAGCGAACGCCACACGGTTGCGCTGATGGGAGCGGGGCTCATCGAACTGGTGGCGCGGGAAATGACCGCGGACTTGCAAGCAATTCGCGCCGAGGCCGTGGCGCACGCGCGCGCTACCGGCGAGCCGTGCCGAGCCGATCTCGTCAGCAAGGGCGTCCGCTTCGGTTGGATCGAAGCCCATCCGGACGGCATCGTCGATCTCAACTCGGTCGACGGCGTCGACGCGGATCTCATCGTCCGCCCCTTCAGCCGCAAGGGCGTGTTCACCTCGCTTCGTCAGTTCACCATCAATGCGCTCAACATCCACCATGGCATGGAGGCGGTCGAGCGGTTCGGCGTGCGGTGGACCGGCAGCCACGATTTCGCTGAAAGCGGCGTGCCGGACGCGATGACGGCGGGCGACGTCTCGGCGCTTGTCGCGTTCCAGGCGACCCTGCCGCCGCCGACGGTGAGAACCGATTTGCCGGCGGACTGGCATGCCGCAGCGGCAGAAGGCGCCAAGCAGTTCGACGCGATCGGCTGCGCTTCGTGCCATGTCAAGACCTTGCCTCTGAAGTCGCTCCTCTTCACCGATCCCGCCCCCTACGACATGGCGGGAACGTTGCGCGCCTCCGAGGTCAAGGCGCCGATCCGCATCGACCTCGCCGCCCTACCTTTCGCCAGGACGCTGCAAAAGAACGAGAAGGGCGAATGGCTGATCCCCCTCTTCAGCGACCTCAAGCGCCACCTTATCGTCGACGAGACCGTCAACGTCCTCGGCAACGAACTGCAGGCGCAGCGCTTCGTCGAGCGCGACGTGTTCCTAACGCCGCGGCTTTGGGGCGTGGGCTCGACCGCGCCTTACGGCCACAACGGCCAATTTCGCATGCTCGACGAGGTCATCGCCGCGCACGGCGGCGAAGCGCGCTTCTCGCGCGACGCCTATCTGGCGCTCGATGCTCACGAACGTGACACGCTCGTTGCGTTCCTGCGTTCGCTCGTCATCGAGGCGCCCTGATGCGGCTCGTGGCCCTTACCGCCCTTCTTTTGTCCTGCGCCGTACGGTCGGCTGACGCTGACGGCTCGCCAAAGCCGCTCGGCGACGTGCCGCTCATGCATGAGGAGGCGGAGGCCGCCGGCATCCACAGCGTCTATGGCGGCCCGTGGGAATTTTTCGTCGGCGGCGGCGGCGCGGCGCTCGACTGCGACGGCTCCGGCTTTCCCTCCGTCTTCCTCGCTGGCGGCAAGAACCCGGCGCGGCTCTTCGTCAACAAGTCGAAGGCGGGCGGGCCGCTGAAATTCGAGGAGAGGCCGCTCGACATCGGCGCCGACCCGAAGCTTCTCACCAACGTCATCGGCGCCTATCCGCTCGACATCGACGGCGACGGGCGCATGGACCTTTTCGTGATGCGGGTCGGCGGCAATCTCCTCCTCAAGGGCGGCCCCGATTGCACTTTCACGCTCGCCAACAAGGAGTGGGGCTTCGACGGCGACACCGGCTGGACGACCGCGTTCGCCGCCGAGTGGGAGCCGGGGCAGAAATTTCCGACGCTGGCGATCGGCCATTACGTCGATCGCGACGCACCCGGGTCGCCCTGGGGCACCTGCGAGGAAAACTCGCTCTACCGGCCGCAGCCTGGCGACACGCCCGACTATTCCGTCCGCACCCCGCTGGCGCCCGGGTTCTGCGCGCTTTCGATGCTGTTCACCGACTGGAACAAGTCCGGCGTTCCCTCGCTCCGCGTCTCAAACGACCGGCAATATTACCGCGGCGGAGAGGAGCAAATGTGGCGCATCGAGCCCGGCAAGACGCCGCGCCTCTATAGCCGCGCCGACGGCTGGCGGCATTTGTCGATCTTTGGCATGGGCATCGCCGAGGGCGACATCGACGGCTCGGGCTACCCGGAATATTTCCTGACCTCGATGGGCGACGAGAAGCTGCAGCAGCTCGATCCTGAAGAAGCAGGGCGCGGCGAACTGCCGGTCTACCGCGACATCGCCGCGGAAGTGGGCGTCACCGCGCATATTCCCTATAGCGGCGGCGACAAGCGGCCCTCGACCGCCTGGCACGCGGAATTCGCCGATTTCAACAACGACGGGCTCCTCGATATCTTCGTGTCGAAGGGCAATCTCGAGCAGATGCCGGATTTCGCGGCTAAGGACCCGAGCAACCTCCTGCTTGGCCAGTGGAGCGGCAAGTTTGCCGAGGCCGGCGACGAAGCCGGAATCGCCGGCGACCGCAAGGGCCGCGGCGCCCTGATCGCCGATTTCAATCTCGATGGCGGCCTCGACATCCTGCAGATCAACCGGGACTCGAACGTTTCGCTCTTCCGCAATCTCGGCGCGAGGAACGGCGACGGGCCACCGCTGCCGATGGGCAACTGGACGGAGATCCGGCTCGTCGAGCCCAATCCCAACCGCAACGCGGTTGGGGCGAAGATCTCCGTTAAAACCGGCGTGCGCACTCAGATCCGCACCGTTCAGGTCGGCGGCGGCGACGCCTCGGGCCACGCCGGGTGGATCCACGTGGGCCTGGGCACGGCGGAGCGCGCCGAAATCCGCGTCCA
>CAVYXQ010000012.1:0-129713 GCA_963772555.1 uncultured Alphaproteobacteria bacterium
CGTCGGCGACTGACCCGCCCGTGTCCGGCACAGCAGTTACGCCTCTGGCGCGTCAATCTGTTCGCTTTGGCAAGCGACGCATGAGCTGAAGCAGCCTCAGTCCGGATGCCTGACGAGATCGAACGACCGGTCGACGATCGCTTTGTAGGCGTCGGACATCGGCATTTCCAGATTGTCGACCTGGACGCCGGCCAAGTAGGGATAGAGCGAATCCTTGCTTTCGCCCGCCTCGATGCGATCGAGCAGGATCTCGGCGTAGCTGAAAAGCTCGCCCTCGTTGCAGTCGGCGGGCAAGTCCCAGCAGTTTCCCATGACGGCCGATATTCCGGCGATAAGGCTTGTCCTGTCGCTCACGGTTTCCTCCCGCCCCTCCGCTGGCGAGCCCCGCGCCCGGGAGCGGTCGCCCCAGCGCCCTTGCCATGGCGTCTCTGGCACCGGGGTCAGCGGCGGCCCGCCTTTGGACCAGGCGAAGAGATTGGCGGCAACGCATTCCGCCATTGCGTGCCTGGTCGGGACCGACCCCGAGCCGACGTGCGGCAGCAGCGCCACGTTATCGAGCGCGATGAGCTCCTCCGGCACGTGCGGCTCGTTTTCGAACACGTCGAGGCCGGCGGCGAGGATCGTTCCGGTCCGCAAAGCCTCGATCAAGGCCTGTTCGTCGACGAGCGAGCCGCGCGAGATGTTGACGAGCACGCCGTCCGGCCCGAGCGCCCGTAAGACCGCGGCGTCGACAATATGGCGCGTCTCCCGACCGCCCGGCGCGGCGACGATCAGGATGTCCGAGTCCTTCGCCATGTCGATCAACGACGGGTAGAAGCGATGTCGAATAACATCGGGCTGGGGCTTGCGGCCATGATAAACGACCTTAAGCCCGAAACTTTCGGCGCGTCTGGCGATAGCCTTTCCGATTCGGCCCAGGCCCAGGATTCCCATCGTCCTTCCCCGCAGGGACGCGGTCAGCGGAAACGACGATTTCAGCCAGCCGCCGGCGCGCAGGAAACGCTCGGCCTGCGGCAGGCGGCGCACCGCCATGATCGTCAGCGCCATCGCGGTGTCGGCGACTTCGTCGTCGAGCACGCCGGGCGTGTGGGTGACGATGATTTCATGCTCGCCGGCCCATTTGGCGTCGACGTGCTCGTAGCCGACGCCGAAGCTGGCGACGATCTCGAGACGAGTCAGCCGGCGCATGAACGCCGCGTCGATCGGGAACTCGTGCCCGCTGGAGGCGACGGCGCGGAGATTTGGGCCCCATTCGGCGAGCCAGGCTTCCGGGTCGGGCTCGAGCCAAAGGCGATGCAGCGGCAGCCGCTCGGCGATCAGGTTCGCCGCAACGATTCCGAGGCCCTCGCAAGGCATCAGCACGTCGAGAGACTTCACGCGCGTCTCCGCCAACAAACCCCTCCCACTTTCCCGGCGCGGCCGGACATGGCACATGCGGGCCGCCATGGCCAGCCCCGACGGCCCTCCTCCCGCGCCGCGGCGCCCTTTGGTTCGGCGCCTCATGCTGCGGGATTTTCGATCCTATGCGGCGCTCGATCTCGCCATCGACGGCCGTCTCGTCGTCCTGTGCGGCGAGAACGGCGCCGGCAAGACGAACCTCCTCGAGGCGCTCTCCCTCTTGTCGCCGGGGCGGGGCCTGCGCCGGGTGGAGCTCGCCGAATGCGCGCGGCAAGGCGGCTCTGGCGGCTTTACCCTCTCGGTCGAAGTCGAGCAGGAGGGCGAGACGCATCAGCTCGGCTCGGGCTTCAGCCCCGCCGGCGGCGATGTCGCTGCGGAACGGCGCAACCGCATCGACCGCGCGGCCGTCTCGTCCTCGCGCGCGTTCTCCGACCATGTGCGCGTCGTCTGGCTCACCCCCGCCATGGACGCGCTGTTCGCCGGGCCGGCGAGCGAGCGGCGCCGGTTCCTCGACCGCTTCGTGCTGGCGATCGACCCGGGTCATGGCGCGCGGGTCGGCCAGTTCGAGCGGGCGCTGCGCGGGCGTAACCGGCTGCTCGAGGAGGGCGGGCGCAATCCCGCTCATAGGGCCTCCTGGCTCGACGCCATCGAGCGCGAGGCGGCCGAGCTCGGCGTCGCCGTCGCGGCGGCGCGCCTCGAATGCGTGCGCCGGCTCGAAGCGCTGATCGCCGCCGAACGCGACGACGTCTCGCCCTTTCCCTGGGCGCGGCTGGCGCTCGAGGGCGATGTCGAGGCGCTGGCGGCGAGCCGCCCGGCGCTCGAGGTCGAGGACCGCTACCGGGCCCTGCTGCGCGGCAATCGCGCCCGCGACGCAGCCGCAGGGCGGACCCTGATCGGCCCGCATCTCGGCGACCTCGGCGTCTGGCACGGGCCGAAGGATGCGCCGGCCGCGAGCGCCTCGACCGGCGAACAGAAGGCGCTGCTTGTCGGGCTCGTGCTGGCGCACGCGCGGCTGGTCGCCGAGATGTCCGGGATCGCGCCGCTCGCCCTCTTTGACGAAATCGCGGCGCATTTCGATCCGCGCCGGCGCGCGGCCCTGTTCGATGCGCTGGAGCGGCTCGGCGGCCAAGTGTTCCTGACCGGCGCCGACTGGGCCGCCTTCGCCGGCCTCGAGGGCCGGGCGCAGATGTTCGAGGTTTCGGCCGAGACCGGCGTCAGACCGCGGCTATCAGGCGTGGCCGGCGTCCGATGAGAGCCAGCCCGCCTGGACGCCGAGCTTCGCCAGCGCCCGGTCGTATTTGTGCTCGTAATCCGAATCGAAAATAAGATCGGCGTCGGCCGGACAGGTCAGCCAGCCATTGGCCAGGATCTCGCTCTCGAGCTGGCCGGAACCCCAGCCGGCGTAACCAAGGGCCAGCACGGCATGCGAAGGACCGGCGCCCCTGGCGATGGCGCGCAGGATGTCGATCGTCGCGGTCAGGCAGACGTTGTCGGCGATCTTCACCGTCGAATTCTGTTGCGCCATAGTCGCTCGAATGCAGAACGAAGCCGCGGCCCGTCTCGACCGGACCGCCGCGCAGCACCCTGACCGCCTCGGCGCGCGGCGGCAGGCGAATTTGCTCGCCCCCGGGAACGATGTCGAGCTGCACCAGCAGCTCGGCGAACTCGATCTCATCGGCGCGATGATTGATGATGATCCCCATCGCGCCATCTTCGCGATGGGCGCACAGGTAGACGACCGAGCGGGCGAAGGGGCCTTCGCGTAGCGAGGGCATGGCGATAAGGAACTGGCCCTCGAAACTCGTCGGCGGCGGAGGGTCTGCCCGTTTCATTCGCGCCTCCGGTGATTGAACTCCATCCATGACCGTTTCTTGAATGCTAGTGGAAATCCCGTTCGCGGTATAGTCAGCAGATAATGACGCATTGGGGACGAAAAAAGGAAGGCGCCGAAATCGTGAACGCCGGTTTGACCGCGATTTGTCTCCGCCGCCGCAGGGCGGGGCGCTTCCACATGGCCCGGCGGCTCGGCGGCGCGCTCCTGACCGTCGCGCTCGCCGCCCCGGCCTGGGCCGGGGGCGGCTACGCGACCGACTGGGCGAAGGCGGCGAAATCGGAGGCGCGGCTCGTCGCCGCCGATGGGCGCGTCGCCGGCTTCGAGATTGCGCTCGCGCCCGGCGCGATCACCTACTGGCGCGATCCCGGCGATGCTGGCCTGCCGCCGACCTTCGATTTCGCCGGCTCGGTGAATGTCGCCAAGGTCGAGCCTATCTTCCCGGCGCCGAAGCGGATCCGCGAGGCCGACGGCAGCGAGGCCTTCGGCTATGACGGAAACGTGCTCTTCCCTTTGCGGGTCGAGCCGCGCGATTCGTCGAAGCCGGCCACGCTCGCGCTGCACGCCAATTACGCCGTCTGCGAAAAAGTCTGCCTGCCGGCCGAGGCGCGCCTCGCGCTGACGCTGCCCGTGGCGGACGCCGCCTCGCCCTATGCGGGGCTGGTCGAGACGGCGCTGGCCGCCGCCCCGCGCGCAATCGACGCGAAAGATTTCGGCGAGCTCAAGCCCGACGGTCCGGACGGCTGGCGGCTCTGCGCCGCGCACGAGTCCGGCGCCCCGCGCGACCTCTTCGTCGAACCCCCGGCCGGCTGGTGGGTGACCGCCGCGCCCGCGGCCGCCGAGGCGGGGCGCGACTGCTTCAAGCTGAGGCTGCGCGACAAGCCGAAGGACGCCGCCCTGCCGGTCGCCCTGCGTTTAACGCTGACGGGCGGCGCGGGGCCGGTCGAGACGACAATGGAGGCGGCCGCGTCCAACTAAGCGGATTTCTTCAGCCGCCCCAACGAAGGGGCCGCCTTCGGACCGCTCCGCCTGTTTTTCCCTGATATTCCCTCACATGGGGTATTTCCGGTCAAGTTCATTCGTTTGGGCCGGCCGCTGGCGCGTCACCCGCGAAGCGGGGCGAAGCGCAGCGGAGCAGGGAGCGAAGCGCCCTTGACGCGCCGGCGGCCGGATACCCTGTCGAGAACGAGCGCGCCCTTGCGCGCTCTTGGCTGCCTCTGTGGCCTTTGCCGCACTCAATTCATTTTGCCATTGCGTCTCCTTTGGCGTTTGGATCCGAAGCGTGAGCCCGTTATTCGCCATGCAGCCTTGACGGCCGCATCACCTCACATCCGGTCGAGCTTTTGTCGGCTCGGACCACAATCCCTCATGCTCGAGGGCGTCGGGCTCGGGTTGGCGGGACCATCCTGATAAGCGGCGTGTTTCAGCCAGGGAAAAGTTCGCGGTCACCGCCCGCCCGGATCCGGCGAAGCCGTCGCGTTCAGCTTCGCTGGAATGGGATCAAGTCGTTAAGTCGTTAAGCCGTTGGAGTGTTGGAGGGATTGAGCCATCGGGTCAGGCCGCCTTGAACACCGCGCCTTCGGGAACGACGCCCTGGGTGACATAGCGCCACAAGGCGACGAGCAGTTTGCGGGCCAGCGCGACGATGGCGATCCGGCGGACCCGCCCCTTCGCGGCGCCGACCCGGGCGTGAAACCAGCGGCTCAACGCCGAGTCCGGCTGATGACGCAGCCACGACCAGGCGAGCTCGATCATGGTCTTGCGCAGCCGACGGTTGCCCGACTTCGAGATGCCCTGATCCCGTTCGATGCCGCCGCTCTGCCAGGGGCTGGGCGTCAATCCGCCGTACGCCGCCACCTGGCGCCGGTTGCCGAAGCCGCGGAACAACGATTCCAGCCAGAGCAGCGAGGCGAACTCAGGACCGATGCCCCTGAGCTTGAAGAGCAGGGCGGCGGGGGTGTTCGGCTCCGGGGTGTTCGGCTCCTCGGTTTCCGTGCGGATGAGCGCGTCGCGGGCGCGTTCGACCGCAGCCAGTTGCGTCGTCACAACCGCGATCCGATCGAGCTCCCGGCGGATTTCCGCCTTCAGCATCGGCGGCAGCTCACGACCGTCGCCGGTTCGCAACGCCTCGAGCCGTTCGAAACGATCGCGCCGAAGCGGGTTGTAACCCCGGATGCCTTGGCCCATGAGCAGGCCCTTGACCCGATTGGTGTGCTGAATGCGTTCCTTGAGCAGCGTGCCGCGCTCGCGCGTCAGCCGCCGGCGATCCTCGTCCTCCGGGCTCGGCGCCCGAACCATCGAACAGACCCGCCGCTCGCCGCGAGCCCAGGCCATCAGCGTCCGCAGCAGCGTCTCGCCGTCGATCGAATCGGTCTTGGCCCGCCGATGCCGTCGGGCGACCGCGATCGAAGCCGCATCGACGACCTGGCTCTCGATCCCGTTGGCGATGAGCAGGCGATGAATCCAAAACCCATCCAATCCCGCCTCCTGAATGACCATCGTCGTGACCCGAACGCCGTAGCGATGCTCGGCCTTCGCCCGCGACCGCGAAAGAAGCTCGATGAGGCCGGCGCCGTCTCCGCCCTCAACCCTATGCTGGGAAAACTTCTCGCTGCCCGGACTGTTGATCGTCACGACCCATTTCGATTTGCTCAATTCGAGCGAGGCGAACAACGTGATATCATTCGCCCGGGCGGCGGTCGCGACAACGGTCGCAGAGGTGACAGACTCCATCGGTTGCCTCCATGCTGGTGTGGAAGATCAGCCTACCAAGTCCGGCCGCCGCCCATCCGCATAGGATCTGATAATCGCTGATAACCGAAAAATCGCTCTCGCCGCCCCTCGGGTTAGCGCGCGAATCCATGGGTTTTCATGTCGTTCAGCTTGTGCGCTCGTGCAGAAGGTAAAGACGGAACAGGGAAATAATTTTCGCTGTTCCGCCCAGGAACAGGGAATTGAGCGCAAAGCGGAAAACCCGCTTTTTGGGCGCGGCTTCGCGCTCATCGACCGCTGCGCCCTTGAGCCAGCGGCCCTCCCGGCACATGGTCGCGTCCCGCCATCCGAGAACGGTCCGCCCCTTAATGCCGAAAATCCGCGCCAACGGCATCGATCTCGCCTATGAGAGCCTGGGGCGCGACAGCGATCCGGCGATCCTCATGATCCACGGGCTGAACACGCCGCTGACCGGCTGGCCCGATTTGCTCTGCAACGGACTGGCGGCCAGGGGCTTTCGCGTCATCCGGCTCGACAATCGCGACATCGGCCGCTCGACCCGCCTGGCCCAATTTGGCTTCCCGGACCTCGCGGCCATGATGGCCAAGGTCGAGGCGAGCGAGACCGTCCGCCCTCCTTATTCGCTCGACGACATGGCCGCCGACGCCGCGGGCCTCCTCGACGGGCTCGGGATCGCCCGCGCGCACATCGTCGGCGCGTCGATGGGCGGCATGATCGCCCAGCTGGTCGCCATCAACCATCCGTCGAAGACGAAGAGCCTCGTCTCGATCATGTCGACCACGGCGCGGCCCGGGCTGCCGCCGGCCGATCCGGACGTCATCGCGAGGCTGATGACGGTTTCTCCAAGCCCGAGCCGCGAAGACCGGATCGCCACCGCCGTCGCGGCGGCGAAGGCGGTCGGCGGACCCAGGTTCCAGGAAAGCGACGAGGAACGGCGCGCCTACTGGGGCCTGAGCGTCGACTATACGCCGTTCGACCCGCCGTCGGCGGCGCGCCAGATGGCGGCGGTCATCGCCGCCCGGCCGCGCGACGCGGCGCTGGCGAGGCTGAAGATCCCGGCGCTCGTCATCCACGGCGCGGACGATCCTTTGGTCCCCGCGGCGCATGGCGAGGACACCGCGCGGAGCATCCCGGGCGCGGAGCTTCTTCTCGTGCCCGGCCTCGGGCACGACTTCACGAAAAAGGCGGCGCAGCTCTATCTCGAGGCGATCGGCGCCTTCGTCGCCAAGGTCGAGGGGCGAACGGCCAGCAACGCCGCCGGCCGCTAACCCAATCGCCGCTTCGGCATGGCCGGCGCCGGATGGCGTCCCAGGCGCAGGTTCCAGTAGGCCCAGGAGCGCGGGTCGATGATGCCGGGCGGGGCCGCGTCGAGGGCCTCCCTGAGGTCAGCCTCGTCCAAATAGGCCCGCAAGACTTTCATATCGACGTGAGTCGCGCGGGCAAAAGCGTAGGCCATAAAGCGAACGGGGTCCGCGAGCGCATCGGCCGGGCTCTCGAACCACATCAGGCGGCGCGCCACCGCAGCGGTTTCCTCGTTCAGCGGCAATGGCTTCACGGCGCTTCGTCGTGGCTGGCCCCGCCATTCGCGGCGACGCTGGGGAGATGGTCGAGATCGACCTCAAGGACCGCCTTCGCTAGACGGTCTTTCACGGCTCGGGGCAAACGACTCAAGTCGCCGTCCTCAAAATAGGACAAGGCCTTGAGCGTAATCTGCGGATTGAACTCCGGTCCATAAATCGCAGCCGCGCTCGCGAGCGCCGTCGACAGGTCGATGCCGCCGTGCACAATAAGCGCGTCGATATCGATGTAGTCCTTGGCTTCGGCGCGCATTTGCACAACCGCAGCCTTGGTCCCGGCGAGATCGAGCCGGGATGCGACCCGCAGGCCGTTGCCCGGCGCAACTGTCGCGGGACGAAGGCGTCCAAGCCCGGGAAGCCCAAAGAAAGAGAGCTTCACGGGCCCGCCTCTGTCGACGAGGCAGCTCAGCGTATTGGGCGCACGTTGCACAATGGCCGCGTCCCGCAGCAACGGAATTGCCAGCGTCAGGTTGTTTGGGTCGAGCGGCCGGTCGCCGAAAAAGTCGAAATCCGCAGATTGGCGGTGACCCAAATGAAGCGCGATCGCGGTTCCGCCGTAGAGCGTGAACTCCGGCGGAATCTCCGACAGTTCGCTCCAGAGCCGCCGCGGCGGCGGCGGAAGGACGTCGACTCTGGGCGAAAAAAGAGGAGGCACGCGGCTTCTCCGCACGTCGTCGCGGACACTCTATCAGCGTTCCGGCGCTTGCGCCCGCCGCGCTTGCGGATGTTGCGGATGGCCGCGGCTTTACGCCCGGCGCTTCCTTCGCATAGTCTCGCTGTTTTCCCGGGCCGCGTCAGGCGGCGCCTTCCTCGAAGGATCTCCCTCATGACCATTTCCGTCGGCGAACGCCTGCCCAACGCGAAGCTGCAACTCCTGGCCGAGGGCGAGCCTCAGCCGATCGACACCAAGGACTATTTCGCCGGCAAGACGGTCGTGCTGTTCGGCCTGCCGGGCGCCTTCACCCCGACGTGCCACAAGAACCACCTGCCCGGCTTCATCGTCAACGAGGCCGCGTTCAAGGCCAAGGGCGTCGACACGATCGCCATGACCTCGGTCAACGACCATCACGTGCTCTCGGCCTGGTCGGAGGCGACCGGGGCGAAGGGCCATATCGATTTCCTCGCCGACGGCAACGGCGACTTCGCCAAGGCGCTCGGCCTCGACGTCGACCTCTCGGCCGGCGGACTTGGGCCGCGCTCGAAGCGCTATTCGATGCTGGTGGTCGACGGCGTGGTGAAGGAGCTCAACGTGGAGCCGCAACCGGGCAAGGCGGATCTTTCGAGCGCCGAGCATATCCTGAAGCAGCTCGCCTGACGAGCGGCTGGCCGCTCTCGCTCATCGGCGCCCGTTACTCCGCCGCTTCCATCGCGTGTTCCATAGCGGGCGCGAGCGCCTCGGCAAGCAGGGCGTCGAGGAGGCGGCGGCGCGTAGCGGCGGCGTCGGCGAGGCTCGGTTCGAGCCGGTCGCAGAGCGCCATCAGCGCGTCGACCTTGGCGACGATGCGGCGTCATTCGTGGCGGGCGCCGACTTCTTGCTCGACGGTGGGTCGAGTGCTGGTGAGGGGGCGCGCCTTGCCAAGCTGCTAGTACCCACTATCGCTGATCGTTGAGTTGTGATTCAAGGTTGCATGAGCAGCCTTTTGCAAGCGACACCGATCGTATTGACGGCCGAGGAGCGGGCTGAGCTTGAGGGTATGGCGCGTTCGACCAAGTCGGAGCACCGCACGCGCTTCAAGGCGCGGATCGTGCTGATGGCCGCCGATGGCGCGGCGACGCGGGCGATTGGCCGGGCGCTCGGCTGTACCACCGGCACGGCGTCGAAATGGCGGGTTCGTTACGCGAAGGACCGACTTCCCGGGTTTTCGGAAGTTGGCGATCGCGGGGCCGAGGCCAGATACGACAAGGAGACGGACCAGCGCATCCTGGCGGCGCTCGACGCTGCGCCGCCGGAAGGCTACGCAAACTGGACCGGGCCGCTGATCGCCAAGAGGCTTGGCGACGTTCACGTGCAATATGTTTGGCGTTTCCTGCGCGCGCAGAAGATCGACTTGTCGGGGCGCAAATCCTGGTGTCAGAGCAACGACCCGGAATTTGCGGCCAAGGCCGCCGAGATCGTCGGGCTCTACATGGCGCCGCCCGACCATGCGATCGTGCTCGCCGTCGACGAAAAACCGTCCATTCAGGCGCTCGAACGCGCGCAAGGCTATCTGAAGCTGCCCAATGGGCGCGCCATCACCGGCCAGTCGCACGATTACAAACGCCATGGGACGACGACGCTGTTCGCCGCCCTCAACGTGGCGAGTGGCGAAGTCGTTGGCCGCCACTACAAGAGACGTCGGCGCGTCGAATTTCTCGACTTCATGAACAGGGTCATCGCCGCCTATCCGGAGCGCGAAATCCATGTCGTGCTCGACAATCTCTCCACCCACAAACCCAACCGCGACATGTGGCTCAAGCGCCACAAAAACGTGCATCTCCATTACACGCCGACGCACGCCTCCTGGCTCAGCCAGATCGAAATCTGGTTCTCGATCCTGACCGGGAAGTCGCTCAGCGGCGCCTCGTTCACCAGCGTCGAGCAACTCGTCGCCCACATCGACGCCTTCATCGCCGACTACAACCAAACCGCCAGACGCTTCGTCTGGACTAAATCCGAGGTCCACCAAAAACGCCTCAAACCATGCTTCGCCGACCAATGATTCTGGGTACTAGCACGCTGGCACGATCGCGCTTATATCAATCAGAAAATCACGATTTGCTAACCGCAAAGCGCGCAAGATTCCGGACCTGTGGGAGAGAGGGACATGGCCGAGCGAAAATCAGCTTTGAAGCGAGCGCCGGAACGGCCTGAGCTTGCGAGGCTTCTTGAGCGCGCAAGAACTGCCGTGGTGACAGACGAGCAGCTGAAGGAGCAGCGCGTCAGCTTCGTATATGGCAACGCGCCGGTCGGTTCGCGAATCACGAAGGAATCGGCTAGAGCGTCAGCCGCGAGGATTCGAGTCACTTCGCCGGGGACCGCTTGAAGCGGGTCGGCCCGGCAATTAGGCCGGCCTGCGCCCATGTTTGTGCTAGAGAATGAAGATCCGGACCTGTACGACCGTATTCAGGAACAAAACCTGAATAGGCAATATGAGTTGCTGACCAACTGCATCGAAATTGGTCTCAAAAAGGGGCCGACTGCTTTCGATAAATACATGCTGTGGGCACTCAATCACGTTGCCGTAGCCAACATTTCGCAATTCGGGGGCAGATTTCGGGAAGAACCCATATATGTAGGCAATCACAAGCCTCCTCATTTCAAGGAAGTGCCAGTTTGGATGGACCGTTTCATTTCGACGGTCCAAGAAAATTGGTACATATGGTCGCCTACGGAACTGGCGGCTTACGGTCTTTGGAGAATGAACTGGATCCATCCGTTCATCGAGGGGAACGGGAGGACGGCGCGTGCAACCTGTTATTATTTGCTGTGCGTGCGGTCAGGATCGTTGTTGCCCGGAAGGAAAATCGTCCCTGAACGGATTCGAGAAGATCGGGACGGGTATGAGAAGGCCCTGATCGCAGCGGACAGGGCTTGGGACGAAGGCCATTTAGACTTTTCGGAAATGGAAGACTATCTTGCGGGCCTTCTTCAGGCCCAACTCGAAGACGACGGCTTGCCGTATCATGGCAAGTGACCAAGAGTTCGGCGCTGCTGTTTTCGACGGGAAGTCTCGGACCAGGCCTTGGGGCGCGGATTACTTTGCGGCCGATGCGTTTCCCGGGGTCCCGGCAACCGCATCAACGATCGCTCTCTCGGTCGGCATCGTCACTCCGCCGCTTCCATCGCGTGTTCGACGGCGGGCGCGAGCGCCTCGGCAAGCAGGGCGTCGAGGAGGCGGCGGCGAGTGGAGGCAGCGGCGTCAAGGCTCGCTTCGAGTTCGGTCGCAAAGCGCCATCAGCGCTTTGACCTTGGCGACGATGCGATGTTGTTCGGCGAGGGGGGGGAGGAACAGGGCCGCGCCTTCAACTTGCTTCGAGGACACGTGCGGCACGCCGTTGCTGCGGCCAGGGTCAATCTGGTCCGTGAAGTGCGGAGAATTGATCCAAAGGAAAAGATAATCGGGATCCAGCGCGGGCGAAGTCACAAATCTTCCCACGCGCTGTAGCAGTAGCGCCGGCAGGTCCTCGGGCCTAACACGAGCGACCTTGGTGCCCGTCACAATAAACGGACGATCCAACGAGAGAACTATCTCTCCTTCATGAAGCCGAAACCGCTCAAATTCCGAAACTTTAGATTGCGGTAAGCGGACCTCGTCGATCCAATTCAGGATGCCATGCCCGACGTTGGCGTTTCGGAGCAATCGCGTTCCTGAGTTCGAGAACCATTCGCTTTTAAAGGCGTAACCGTTCTGAAGGGTCGCCACTTTGCCGAGCTTGGACGGCGTCGCTTGCCGGACCGCCAGTGGCGATAGCTTGCCACGAACGGCGAGGTTGAAGATGGTCTGGCGGAGTCGCTTGATCTGGTCGGGGCGTGTAGTGAGGGCGGGGAGCGCGTCGAGGGCGAAGCGGGCGTCGGCCGGGAAGGTTTCGGGATCGGGCGCGTTGAGGCGGGCGAGACTCGCCGCCGTCAGCCGATCGCGCGTCGCCTCCCGCGCTGTCCGCGCCGCCCCCAGCCGGTCGCACAGCGCCATGAGTTCATCGACCTTGGTGACGATGCGGTGTTGTTCCGCGAGCGGCGGAAGAGGAACTTCTATCCCGTTCACCTGCTTTGCTGACAGGTGCTTGACCGTTGTCAGAGAGGTTTCGCCGTGCAGGTAATTAAGCACAAATTGAAGCGGCAGCTTGATGAACTCCGCTTCGACACCGCACCGCCAGCCATTGATCCGCATTACCCGCTGGTTCAGTAGACCGTCTATCCCGTTCCATCTTCGCAGATTGAAATCACCATCCATGCCGACGAGATAGTCGCCCGCCCTCACGACATAGGCAGGATCGAAATCGCCTTCAAAGTACGCTTCTGTGTCAACATTTGAAATGTCCCGAATACGAATGAGAGGCATTCCCCGCTTCGCCAAATTGAACTGACCAGAGGGGAAGGCGAAACCGTAACTCGGCTCAGCAATTTCTATCAGTCGCACCCATTCCCAATGCGGAGCAGGTGAGAAAGGCAGATCCTTCCGCTCAATTCGGATAAAGCTACTCGGTTCTCGAAACTCCCCCGCCCGCACCGGCCGCGCTTTTTCCTTCGCGACTCGTTTCAGCAATTCCGACGCCGGTTGGTCGTCCGGGTCCTGCGGCACGAGCTTGCCGCGCACGGCCAGATCGAGAATGAAACGGCGCACCCGCGCCACCGCGTCCGGCGCGTCGGCGATGCGGTCATAGTGGGCGAGCAGGCGTTCGGGAGTCATGCGTCCGGAGGCCCCATTTCAGCCAGCATTGCTCGCGAAGGCCGGGAACCGATTCCTGCCCGACCTCCAAAGATAGACGCGCGGATCACGTTCCATAGACCAATTCCTTCGAGCGGTTGATCGCAGCGCGAAGATACGGATTGCGGACCGACGAGGATTTCGACCAGATCGACGGGCCGCCCCAGAATGTCCTGCAGGGCCTCGGCGAAGCCGAAGAGCTGGTCGAGCGCAGAGAGACTGTCTTCCTCCGCGAAGGCGACCAGGAAATCCGCGTCGCTCTTCGCCGGATCGAAATCGCTCCCGCGCGCCGCCGAGCCGAACACCTCCAGCCGTGTCACTCCATAGCTGCGACAAAGCGCCGCCAGATCGTCGCGCTTTTCAGCGATAGAGGGATGCATGACGTCCTCCGGGCAGCGGGCGTTCTCGCTCCATGGCCTTGTCTGAAGCCCCCGAGCCGACGCCGGAATCATAGTCAGCTTTGCGTAAAAGAATGGCGACTTCAACTGCCCTGGAAGGAACTCTTGCCAAAACCAGAAGATTATGTTATTAGCTTCTAATCACCAGAAACAGCGCAGCTTTGGCTTCGCATTTTTTTGCTCTCGACAGCCTCCGCCGCCAGAGAATATCTGCCCCGGTTACCCGGGTTAGTAACTCCCAAGCGAGACTATGCTCGTGGGCGAGAACATCCTTGCGGCGGGGCATTTGTAGGCGCGGTCGCTGACCGCGCCGGCCGCGCTCACCGCGCGCGGCTACAACGCGCCATTCGAGACAATACCGTCGGCTCGACAGACTGGGGACGCGTCCTTAAGCTTCGTGAACCATGAAACACGGTCAGGCGAGCCGGACGGCGATCGGCGCGGCGGGGCATCGGGCGGCGCATCAGCGGCTCGAGGGCGGCTTCGTGTTCGCCGATCCTCTCGCGCTTCGCATTCTCGGCGATGACGCGGAGGAATGGATCGCGCGGATGACGGCGGCGCCGGATCAGCGGCCGTTGCGGATCTTCATCGCCATGCGCAGCCGCTTCGCGGAGGATGCGGCCAGGGCCGCCGTCGCGGCCGGCGTGCGCCAGATCGTCGTCCTCGGCGCCGGGCTCGACACCTTCGCCTATCGCCTCGAGCCGCGCGAGGGCTTGCGCCTCTTCGAGCTCGACCATCCGGCGACCCAGGCCGAGAAGCGCCGCCGGCTCGCCGCCGCGGGCATCGCCGAGCCGCCGCATGCCGTCTATGTGGCGCATGACTTCGACCACGGCAGCTTCACCGCGGCGCTGGCCGCGTCCGGGCACGATCCGGGAGCGCGAACTTTCGTCCTGTGGCTCGGCGTCACCGTCTATCTGACCGAGGCGGCGATCGAGGCGACGCTCTCCGAACTCGCCCGCCTTCCCGGCGGCGCCGAGATCGTCTTCGACTACGTCAATCCGCGCACGGCGAGCGAAAACGACGAGTCGCGGCGCGCGTTCGAGGCCCGCGCAGCCCGCGTCGCCGAGCTCGGCGAACCTTTCCGCGGCGCGCTCGACACCGCGGCGCTGCATGCGCGCGCCCGGGCGCTCGGCTTCGTCGCGATCGAGGACCTCGACCGCGCCACCCTGGTCGCCCGCTATCTGCCGCATGTCCCGCCGCAGAAGCCGGGCCACGGCGGCCATATCATCCGAATGGCGACGCGGTAGACCGCGAACGCCCGGCGGATCGACGGCGCGGCGAGCTTACCAAGCTTTCATGCTTCCGCCACAGCGCCGTAACAGCGTTCGCACGATATCAGCGCTCCATCACGCGGCTAACCCGGCCGGCGTCTGAATCAGGAATGGAGCTGTCAAAAGTGGCCAATCTATTTTCGTCCGCGCGACGATCGAAGTCGGTCCGCGCCGCGCTGCTTGGCGCAGCCGCCGTCGCCGCCGTCGGCGGAATGACGTTCGAGGCGCTGCCGATCGCCAGCAATCCTGCGCTCGCCGCCGCGACGGCGCCGTCGGCCGGCCCCTCCTCGTTCGCCGACGTGGTCGACCGGGTCAAGGGCGCGGTCGTGTCGGTCAAGGTCAAGGTCGAGGAGACGAACGTCTCTTACGACGGCGAGGCGCAGCCGTTGCCGAACCCCCCCAAGGGCGGGCCGCTGGAGAGGTTCTTCCACGAGTTCGGCGCGCCCGGCGGCCAGCCGTTCGGCGGCGAGGATCACGCCCAGCCGCACATCGGCATGGTGCAGGGCTCGGGCTTCTTCATTTCCGCCGACGGCTACCTCGTCACCAACAATCACGTGGTCGAGCACGCCAAGGAGGTGACGGTGACGATGGCGGACGGCAAGTCGATGCCGGCTCGCATCATCGGCACGGACCCGAAGACCGATCTGGCGCTGCTCAAGGTCAAGGGCTCGGACTTTCCCTTCGTGTCGTTCGCCTCGGAGGCGCCGCGGGTCGGCGATTGGGTGATCGCGGTCGGCAATCCGTTCGGCCTCGGCGGGACGGTGACGGCGGGGATCGTCTCGGCGCGCGGGCGCGACATCGGCGCCGGTCCCTATGACGACTTCCTGCAGATCGACGCCCCGGTCAACCACGGCAATTCCGGCGGCCCGACCTTCAACGCCAATGGCCAGGTCGTCGGCGTCAACACCGCGATCTTTTCGCCGTCCGGCGGCAGCGTCGGCATCGGCTTCGCCGTCGCCGGCGACGTCGCCAAGAGCGTCGTCCACCAGCTCGAGGTCGACGGCAAGGTCGTGCGCGGCTGGCTCGGCGTCCAGATCCAGCCGGTGAGCCAGGACATCGCCGACAGCCTCGGCCTCAAGCAGACCGGCGGCGCGATCGTGGCGAAGGTCGAGAAGGGCTCGCCCGCCGCCGCGGCCGGCCTCCAGGATGGCGACATCATCGCCGCGGTCAACGGCCAGGCGGTCGCCGACGCCCA
Source organism: uncultured Alphaproteobacteria bacterium (assembly GCA_963772555.1). Taxonomy (GTDB): domain Bacteria; phylum Pseudomonadota; class Alphaproteobacteria; order Rhizobiales; family Beijerinckiaceae; genus Roseiarcus. The sequence goes on from CAVYXQ010000012.1 coordinate 15,809, forward strand.
CGACCTGTCGCGCACCATCGCGACGCTCGGGCCGAAGACGCCGGTCAAGCTTCAGATCATCCGCAAGGGTTCGACCGAGACGGTCGAAGCCACGCTTGGAACCCTCTCCGACGCCAAGCAGGCCAAGGCCGACGCCGACGCGCCCCCGGCGCCGGCGAAGGACTCGCTGACGAAATACGGCATGACGCTCGCGCCGGCCAACACGGCTGACGTCGCCGGCAAGTCCGGCGTCGTCGTCGCCAATGTCGACCCCGACGGCGCGGCCGCCGACAAGGGCATTCAGACCGGCGACGTGATCCTCGAAGTCGCCGGCAAGCCGGTCTCGCAGCCGTCCGACGTCGTAGCGGCGATCGACGCGGCCAAGGCCGGCGGCAAGAAGTCCGTCCTGCTGCGGGTCGAGACGAAGGACAGCCCGCGCTACGTGGCGCTCTCGACCCAGGCCGCCTCGTAAATACGAGCGACGGGTCTGGCGGTTGGAGCCTGGGAGGCGATCGCCGGACCCAGCGGCAGGTCGGCTCACGCCGCCGGCCTGCCGCTCCATCATGACGCCTTGGCGAATGCGGCGCAAAAAGGAACGGCGGCTCGTCGCGGAGCCGCCGCCGATACGCCCTGGAAAAGACGATCAAAGATCCATCGCGATTGCGTCCTTGCGGCGGAGCGAAGAGGCGACGAACAGGCCGAAAAAGCCGGTCGACTGCGAAGCGGTGACGTTTGTTTGGACGCCGAGGCGAAAGGCGTGGGACCATCCGCCTCGAAAGTCGCCCCTCAGAGGGCCGCCAGGCGCGCGGCCTTCGCCTTGCGCCCGAAGCCTACGAAGCCGAGGCCTGCGAAGCCGAGCCCCATCATCACGTAGGTCGAAGGCTCCGGAACAACGCTGCCCGTAACGGTCAGCGTGATCGGCGAGAGGTTCGAAGTCTCCGAGCGGCGTGTCGTAGCTCGTCGGCGCGAACGTGATGATCTCCTCGTAGGTCCCGGCCGGTCCTCCGCTCAAGTCGTACGCGACGGTTTGATCGACCGCGTCGCCAGCGGCGATCCCCGAGAAGTCGCCGAAGCCTGTGAGATCGAAGGCCTTGCCGCTCACGACCTGCGTGGTGAACGAGCCGTCGAGCAGGTCAGTGAATAACCCCGACGGGTCGTCGGCGTAGAGCTGGTTCAGGATCTCCAGGTCGGCGGTCGTCATGACGCCGTTTTTCAGGGTCCCGAGGTCGAGCGTGTAGGCGTCGCCGCTTCCGGAGAAGGTCCCCGCGCCGCTCGTCTCCGACCACACCGGATCGGCGTAGTGGTAGGCCGCGCCGGTCACGGCGATCGTCTGGGTCCCGACGTTGGCGAAGTTGCTGACGACGGCGATCGACTGGCCGCTGAGCGCCCCAGCGTGGGTGGCGCTGAAGTTCACCGTATAACTGCCGGTGCTGCTTCCGCTGGCGATCGGGCCGAAATTGCCGGCGGTCACGCCGCTGAGCCGGCCATCGGTGAGTCCGGTCGTCTGGACCGCGCCGCGCAGCGACGGGTCGTTCTTGCCGGTGTTCATGATGGCGAAGCTCTGCAAGGTGGAGTCCCCGACGTGGACAGCCCCAAGCGCGAGCGTCGGCGCGGCCGTCGCCCCGTTCGACACGGCCGAGCCGGTGATCGTCTGGAACGGACCGGTTCCCGCCGCGTCGATCACGGTATTGCCGCTCACGCCCGCGGTCGGGTTGAAGCTGTTGCCCGAGCCCCAGTTGGCGTTGGTGTAGTCGGTGCTGACGGTGACTTTGAACTGGCCCGCGGCGGTGCCGCCGGTTCCGCTGGTGTTGGTGAGCGAGCCGCCGTTCAGGTTCAACGTGCCGACGGTCATCGTCGCCGGGCCGTTGTAGTCGTTCACCGTCCCGCCGGTGTTGATCGTCACATTGCGCGAGTCGACACTCGCGCCTACGGTCCCGCCTCCCTTGTCCAGATTCAACTGCGAGTTCGACCTCGAGGGTGGCTGCGGTGCCGGTGGAGAAGGCGACGTTGCTGAGCGTGTTCGTCCCGCTCGCCACCTTGTACAGGCCCGACGTCGTGGTGCTGGACGTGTTCATGGCCACTGGATTGGCGGAGCCAGTTCCATTTGTGAGGTTCATCCCGTCGAATTGAACCGTGCCTCCGGCGTTGGTCATGCTCGACTGAACGAGGATGCTGACGTTGCCCTTCATGTCCAAGGTGGCGCCGCTCGACGCAGTGAGAGTCATGCCCGAGTTGTTCGCGAGCCCGAGCTGGATGCCGGCGCCGGTCCCGCCGTCGACCGTCAGGGTCTGGCCAGATCCCGACGCTACAACGGAACCGCCGGAAGTTGCGAAGTCCACGTTGCCGGAAATCAAGCCGTAGCCGCTGATCGGGGCGGCGATCTTGAAGAGGCCCGCATTCGTGTTGCCGGTCCCGCTGGTGTTGGTGATCGAGCCGCCGTCCAGGGTTATGCTGCCGCCGCCGCCCTGGCTGACGCTGTTGTTGTAGTCGTTCAACACACCGCCGGCGCCGATTATGAAGGGCGCGGCTCCACTTGACACGGTGCTCAGTGATGTCGACGTCGTGTTCGTTGTGGCGCCCGTTCCCAGGTTGAGCGTGTGCGCGCCGTTCGAGCCGCCGATGTTGAACGTATCGTATTGATTCCAGGTGATCGTTCCCGACAGCGCGCTGTCGCCTGTGACGTTCAGCTGGACGCCGCCGGTGTTCAGGCTCGCGCCGTTGATCGTGGCGTTGTTGAGATTGTACTTGCCGCCGGATCCGCTGATCCCGATGCTGTTCAGCGTGACGCCGTTGCCGGCGCCGTTGCCGAAGTTGAAGGAGCCGGTCGACGAGGTCGAGGTGAACGAGCCCCCGTCCGTTGCGCCGCCGTCAAGCGTGATAGCCTTGCCCGCGGTATTGGCGCTCCAGGTAGCCCCGGCGACCGACACGGCGACCTCGCCGTAGCCGCTGATTGCGCCGCCGGTCGAGGTAATCGCGCCTGTGCCGGTGAGGGACCCGCCAGCCAGGGTGACGATGCCTTTCGTCGTGCTGGCGGCCAGCGCCATGTTCCCGTTGAGGGTGACAGCGTTCGCGCCGACGGCCAGAGTGCCAGCTGTGGTGCTAGTGCCAATGGTCACCAGCGCCGGGCTGGCGCTGCCGATGGTCAAGCTGCCGCCGGTTCCGACGCCCACGGTGCCCGTGAAGGCTTCGGTTCCCGTCTGGGCGCCGTTCAAAGCCATCGTTCCGCCGGTGGCGGTCACGCCGCCGCTATACGTCCCCGGACCGGAGATTGAGCCGTAGCCGGAGATCGCGTCGGATATAGTGAATGCGCCGGTGCTTGTGCCCGTGTTGGTAATCGCGCCGCCTTGCATGGACACCGTGCCGCCGCCGACGGTGGTCGCGGCCGTGCCGGTGCTGTTGTTGTTCAGCGTGCCGCCGGAGCCGATGACAAAGGCAGTCGTCGTAGACGCGGCCGAACTGACGGTCGCGCCCGACAGATTAAGTGTGTGGGCGCCCAGCGTGCTGCCCCCGACATTGTAAGTGTACGAATCCCCGGATGACGCGGCGATTGCGCCTGAGAGCGTGCTGTCGGCGGTCACGTTGAACATCGCGCCGCTATTGCCCTGCGTCAGGCCGCTGATTGTCGCGCCGTTCAGATCGTACACGCCGCTCGTCCCGGCGGTGGTGATGCCGCTCAGCGTGACGCCGCTGTTGAAGCTGAAGCCGTCGCCCGTCGACGACGAGGTCGTGAAGGTGCCGCCAGTGTAGGTGTTGGCGCCGCTGAGGTTCAGGAATCCGTTCAAGGAATCGGCGCTCCACGCGGCCGCGCCGCTTTCCTTCGCGGAAAATGTCCCGAAGCCGTCGATCGTGCCGGTGGAGCTCACCGTTCCTGCGCCGGTGATCGTGCCGCCGCCCAGCGTGGTCGTGTTTGTCCCCATCGTGAGGGTGAAGCCGCTGTTGATCGTCAGCACGTTAGCTTGGCCAGTCGGAGTTCCGACGTACAGCGATCCCCCTGATCCGCTCAGGTTGGCGTTGGTGTTGCTGGTGATCGTGGGCTGGTTCGAGGTAGGCGAATTGTTGATGGTGATGGCGGATGTGGTGGCAGGCGCTCCGGTGGGCGACCAGTTGCCGCTCGTCGACCAGGTGGTCAGATTGCCGGCTGTGCCGCCAACCCAGGTCTTTGGCGCCGCCAGCGCCGTTCCGGGCGCGAGCGCCAGGATGGCCGTCGCGAGGAGGACCGGGGCGACGAGCGCCGTGCTGGCGAGCAGCGACGACCGATTGGATCTGTTTTCGCGAGGAAGCGAAAGTTTCGATTGCGCGGTAGGTGTCATCGTTGAGGTTCCTGTTCGGTATTAGGGTGTGTACCCAATTGATTTGGGTGATTTGTCGTGATTTAAGTCCGTATGGAGGGCTTGATTCGTGGCGGACAATTTTTGGCTGACGGATGAACAATTTGCGGCGCTCGCGCCGCATCTTCCGATGGTCCACACCGGGCCGGAGCGGCAGGACGATCGACGCATCATCAGCGGGATCGTCCATCGGTTACGCGAGGGCTGTCGATGGCGGGCGCTTCCCGAAGAATACGGGCCGTATACGACGGTCTTCAACCGGTACAATCGTTGGAGCCGGCGCGGTCTGTGGCAGCGTCTGTTCGCCGCTCTCGTCGAACATGCCGATCCTCCGGCCCTCGTCATGATCGACAGTTCGGCGGTGAAGGCGCATCGCTCGGCGAGCGGCGCCCAAAAAGGGGGTCCGAAGACCAAGCCATCGGCCGCTCGCGTGGCGGCCGCACGACGAAAATCCATGCCCTCGTCGATGCAGAAGGCAGGCCGCGCGCCTTCCTGCTGACCGGCGGAAACGTCGCCGACATCAAAGGCGCTGCGCCTCTGCTCGCCTCGATCGGCCCGAGCAAACACACCATCGCCGACAAGGGCTACGACGCCGATCACTTGCGCTCCTTCCTCGATGAGCGCGGCACGGAACCGGTCATCCCCAACAAGTCCCATCGTAAGCGCCGCTTTCCCTTTGACGCCGAACTCTACCGTCTCCGCAACGTCATCGAGCGCACCTTCTGCCGCTTGAAGGACTTTCGCGCCATCGCGACCCGATACGACAAAACCGCCCGCAACTTCCTCGCCGGCCTCTGCCTGATCGCCGCGCTCTGCTATTGGATCAATTGAGTCCACACCCTAGGATCGTGTTGACTTGAAATTCACCTGAGGAGGTCTTCGGACCCGCCCGCCTGAATTTTTGGCGAAGGGCGTGCGACGAGCCTCGCGTCGGGTTGAAGCTTGTTCAGAGGCGGAACGTGGGGCTCGCCTCGGCGGTCGGCCGCCAAGGGCGCCGCTCAAAGCGTGGCCATGAGGGCCGTGGACGCGGCGACGCCGGCAAGAGCCGAATTAGCCGAATTATTCATAAGTGTCTGACGTAGTTGCATCATGGCGCTTCCCCCAGAGTAAACCATGAGACGAGCTCGGCGTGGGATTGAGGTAACTGCGTCGCCGCCCCCGGTGTGACCGCAGTTAACATATACACGCTAGGTCACGCCGATCAACCGATGCCGGTTGAGTCAGGTTGCGCTATATTGTCGCGGAAGTGACTCTACGTCATAAAGGGTTGTATAACATTCTGACAGTGTTGTAGTGGCTAGGAATTGTACCGAGACAACGAGGGCCGAGCAGCGCGCGGTTCGCGACGCGTTGCCTGTCGCGCTTGCGTCCCGGGCTGGCTCTACCCACCTGATTTCGGGGTGGGCTGAGGAGGATGCAGTGACTGAATCGACAAGGGCGCGCGCCGTCGGCCTCAACCATATCGCCTTGGAGGTCGGGGACATCGAAGAAGCGCTGGCGTTCTACGGCCGTCTCTTCGCCTTCGATCTGCGCGGCAAGAACGACGCCATGGCCTTCATCGATCTGGGCGACCAGTTCATCGCCCTGCAGAAGGGCCGCAGGCAAGCGGCGGACGACGGCCGCCATTTCGGCCTCGTGGTCGATGACAAGGAGGCGGCGCGGAAGGCGCTCGAGGCGGCGGGAGTCGCGCTGACCGATGGACCCTTCCTTGATTTTCGCGATCCCTGGGGCAACCGCGTCGAGATCGTCGGCTACGACAACATCCAGTTCACCAAGGCGCCCAACGTGCTGCGCGGGATGGGCCTCACCCGGCTCGCCAAGAACGAGCGCGCCAGGAACGAACTGGCCGAGAAGGACATGGCGCTCGCGCAAGACTGATGCGCAACCCCTTCTCCCTCAGGGAGAAATCGGAACAAGTTCGGCCGTCTGCTGACCCTCGCTGACGCCGACTCGATCATCACGCCGAACCCGCGCGCAAGAACATGCCGATCTGGACCAGGGCGGCGACAAGGGCCATCGCCAGCCCAACCCAGATCCGCGGACCGGCGAAGGTCATGATCATCGGACGGGTGGGGAAGTTGAACGTCTGCGGCATGGCCGCGCGCTTGAAGGCGTGGGCGCCGCCAAATCTCGGGTCACACACCAGATGCGCAAGGTCGCGGCGGCTGCGGTAACGCACGTAGCCCATCATCGACCAATCCGGGCGCTCCTGAAGACCCCAGGTGTCGAGCATGCCGCCAATCCGGCGCGCCGCCAGCGCCGGATGCCCGCCGCGGGCAAAAAGCGCCGGCAGGAACATGCGGGTGTAGCCTTCCAGCACCGTTCGCGCCGGCTTCATCTCTCCGGTAACGGGATCGGCGACCTCGGCGTCGGCCAGGCGAATGATGTTGAACATGAAGAATTCCCGACCGTCGTCCTCTTCCAGAAAGCGGCGGATCGCCAGCAATTCATCGGGGTCGCTCCGGCCGGCGCCGCTGGCGATCATGCGCGCTATCAGCGCATCGGCCTCGGCCCGGGAGAGCGGCCCGCGCCAATTGACGTACCAGCCGAGAAAGATCGCGTAACCGATCAGGGCGACGCCCCAGACCCAGAAGCTCGTCATTGGCGCCCTCCAGAAACGCTCGACCACAACGGATTGGGAGGCGAGGATCCCAACCGGCTAGTTCTATAAAACACAAAAATCGTTGACAATATTTCTAATTTATGATAGAGTGTCTTCTTCTTCCACCCGCCGCCGCTCGAGGCCCGATACCGGTGACCAAAAGTCTTATCGCCCGGACGGGCATCTGCAGCTGCGGTCCGGCGACCCGCGTGGCCGCGGCCGGGAAAAAGCGACAGATTTTGGTAACTGGGGCAAATTTCGGGGTAGCGCTCCCGCCATGACGACTGCGCCGTTGCCCATGGATTTGCCCCAGTTACCAGATTTTAGGCCTGGCCGCCTGATTCTGTTTTTAGGAATCCGAAGGTTTGCACGCCGTGCAGGAAGGGGAGAAATCCATGGTCGACACTCTGGAACGCGCCGCTGGCGCGCCGCCGCAGCTGGTGAAGCAGCGCCCGCGACGCCTCGCGAGCGAGTTGGCTCCAGGCTCTGAATGGCGCGGGCCGCATTTCGCCCGTCTGGACGCCTGGTTCGCGCGGCGGGCGCGAATCCTGGCGGAGCTCGCCGGCGGATCGGCGCCGCGGCCGACGCCCGGCGGTCGCCGGTCGTAGAGGCACGGGCCGAGTTGACGCCTCGCCGGCGGCGGACCATCTTCGGCTGCGCCGGGAAGCGCGGCTTAGCGCCAGCGGCGATATCGTTCGAGGGAGGCAAACGCATGACGATCGTCAAGCACAGCATCGACGCCGCCGCCGCGGAAAAGGCCGTCGCCGCCATTGCGAAAAAGGCGGACGAGATGAAGCTCAAGATGTGCATCGCCGTCGCCGACGAGGGCGGCGATCTCAAAGCCTTCCTGCGCATGGACGGCGCGCCGAAACTGTCGATCCAGATCTCGCAGGACAAGGCCTATACCGCCGCCGGCTATTCCATGCCGACCCACGCCTGGTTCGAATTCATCAAGAACGATCCGCCGCTCCTGCACGGCATCACCCACACGCCGCGGCTCGTCGTCTTCGGCGGCGGATATCCGATCATGCTGAAAGGCGAGATGGTCGGCGCGATCGGCGTCAGCGGCGGCCATTACTCGCAGGACATGGAATGCGCCAAGGCCGGGCTCGAGGCGCTCGGCGCCGACCCGTCCTGAGCCAAGCCTCCCGGCTCATACGGCCTGAGCATCGCCCTCGGGCACATGCCCCTCGGCGCGCTCTTTGGCCATCGCTGCGGCGTGGTCGCGGGCGACAAAAGTATAGACCATCGGCGTCACGAATAGGGTGAAGAGCGTGCCGATCGCCATGCCGGCGAAGATGGTGAGGCCGATGTCGAAGCGCGAGCGGGCGCCGGCGCCGGAGGCGAGGATCAGCGGCGCCATGCCGACGACCATCGCCGCCGTCGTCATCAGGATGGGACGCAGCCGCACCGCCGCCGCCTCCTCGATCGCCTTGCGCCGCGGCACGCCGTCCCGCTCCTGCAGCCGGTTGGCGAAGTCGACCATCAGGATGCCGTGCTTCGAGATGAGGCCGATCAGGGTGACGAGGCCGATCTGCGAATAGATGTTGATGCTGGCGAAGCCGAGGAAGCCGCCGATGTTGAGCGGCAAGAGCGCGCCGAACAGCGCCGTCGGCAGCGCGATCAGGATGATGAACGGATCGCGGAAGCTCTCGTACTGCGCCGCCAGCACGAGATAGATGACGATGAGGGCGAAGACGAAGACATAGACCAGCGCGTTGCCTTCCTGTTCGAACTGGCGCGAGTCGCCCTGGAAATCGTAGGAATAGCCCTCGGGGAAAATCTCCTTCGACTTCGCCTTGAGGAAGTCGAGCGCTTCGCCGAGCGTCCGCCCGGGAAACGGCACGCCTGACAGCGTCGCGGAATTGAGCTGCTGGAAGCTTGTCAGCGCGTTCGGCTGCACCTGCTCGGTCACGGTCGCCACCGCCGAGAGCGGCGCGAGCTCGCCGTTGCTGGTGCGCAGCTGGTAGCGCGTCAGCCATTCGGGCGAGAAGCGGAATTCGCGCGGCGCCTGGGGAATGACCTGATAGCTGCGCCCATAGAGATTGAAGAGGTTGACGTAGTTGCCGCCGAGCATGGTGGCGAGCGCCGTGCCGACGTCGGCCATGTTGACGCCGATGCGGTTCGCCTTGTCGGCGTCGATCTTGAACTCGTATTGCGGCGTGTCGAACTTGAGGTCGAGGTCGGTGAAGAGGAAGAGGCCGCTCTCCCGCGCCGCCTGCTGCATCTTCAGCGCGATGTCGGCGAGCGTGGCGTAGTCGCCGGTCGTGCGGATGACGAACTGCATCGGCGGCCCGCCGGTCGAACCGGGCAGCGCCGGCGGCGAGAACGCCTGGATTTGCGCGGTCGGCACGGCGAGGAATTTCGGCCGCAGCTCCGCCAGCACCTGCTTCTGGTTGCGCGTCCGCTCGTCCCAGGGCTTCAGCAGGACGCCGGCGAAGGCGTTGCGGACGCTCGGAAAGCCGTTGATGACGAAGAGATGATCGACCTCGGGCACGTCGCGCGTCTCCTCGTAGAGCTTCTCGGTCGCCTTCTGGGTATAGTCGAGATTGGCGATCTGCGGCGCCTTGATGAGCGCGAGCAGGATGCCCTGGTCCTCCTCCGGGGCGAGCTCGCGCGGCGTCGTCAGGTACATGACGCCGGTCAGCGCCAGGATGCCGACGAGAATGAGGATCGTCAGCGCGCGGAAGTTGAGCGTGCTGTGCAGCCGTCGCCGGTAGGCGTTGCGCAGGCGCTCGAAGCTGCGGTCGATGAAGCGTCCGAACCAGCCCTGCCCCATGTCGTGGCGCAGGAGCTTCGAGCACATCATCGGCGACAGCGTGAGAGCGATGAAGCCGGAGACGATCACCGCGCCCGCCAGGGTGAAGGCGAACTCGCGAAAGAGCGCGCCGGTCACCCCGGTGACGAAGCCGATCGGCGCATAGACGGCGGCGAGCGTGATCGTCATCGCCACGACCGGCAGCGCGATTTCGTGCGCTCCGCGGATCGCCGCATCGAACGGCGTCATCCCGTCCTCGATATGGCGGTAGATGTTCTCGACCACGACGATGGCGTCGTCGACCACGAGGCCGATGCCGAGCACCAGCGCAAGCAGGGTCAGAAGGTTGATCGAATAGCCGAGCGCCAGCAGCGCGATCATCACGCCGATCAGCGACAGCGGAATGGTGACGATCGGGATGAAGGTCGAACGCAGGTTGCCGAGGAAGAGAAAGATCACGACGATGACGATCGCCGCCGCCTCGATCAGGGTCTTGGCCACCTCGTAGATCGAGGCGCGGATGAACCTGGTCGAGTCGTAGGCGATTGTCGCCTGCAGGCCGGCGGGCAGCTGACTCTGGATGCTCGGCAAGATGGCGCGGACGCCGTCGATGACGGTGAGCGGGTTGGCTTCGGGCGTGCCGTAGACGCCGATGAACACGGCCTTCAATCCGTCGAACACGGACGAGGAATCCGAGCTTTGCGGGCCGAGCTCGATCTTCGAGACGTCGCCGAGGCGCACCAGCGCGTCGCCGTGCGCGGCGATGACGAGCTTGCTGAAGGCTTTGGCGCTGTCGAGCGAAGTCAGCGCATTGACGCTGATCTGGGTGTAGTCGCTTTTGACCTCGCCCGCGGCGGAGGTGAAATTGTTCGCGGCCAGGGCGGTGCGAACGTCGTTGGCCGTCACGCGGAGCGAGGCCATGCGCACAGGGTCGAGCCAGATTCGCATGGCGAACACCTGGCCGCCGAGAATTTGCGCGTTGGCGACGCCGTCCACCGTCTGCAGGCGCGGCTGGACGACGCGGGTCAGATAATCGGTGATTTGTGAGGCGTTCATGACGCTCGAATTGAACGACAGATACATGAGCGCATAGCCCTGTCCTGTCTGCTTGACGATCACCGGATCGTTGGCCTCGCGCGGCAGGAGGCCCCGCACCTGATTGACCTTGGACAGCGTGTCGGCCATCGCCCGGTCCGGGTTGGCGTCGAGCCGCAGATTGAGCGTGACCGTCGAGACGTTCTGCTGCGAGGTCGAGACCAGGGTGTCGATGCCGTCGGCGCTCGCCACCGCCTGTTCGATCGGCGTGGTGATGAAGCCTTTGATCACATCGGCCGCGGCGCCGGGATAGGTGGTCGTGATGGTGATGGTGGTGTTCGACGTTTCAGGAAACTGGCGGATCTGCAGCTTGAACGCCGCCATGCCGCCGACGAGCAGGATCAGGAGGCTGACGACGCTGGCCAGCACGGGGCGGCGGATGAAGAGGTCCGTGAACGCGTTCATGGTGTTGCGTTCATGGTTTCGGCGTCACCGCGGGCGGCGGCAGGGCGGCCCCTTGGTCGATGACCACCGGCGAATTGGCCTGCAGCTTGATCTGGCCGGCGGTGACGACCCGCTCGCCCGGCTTCAGGCCGTCTTCGACCGCGATCCGTTCGCCGCGGGCGGCCCCGACCCGCACGAAGCGGCGCTCGACGACAAGTCCTTCGGCCGGCGACGGCGCCGGCGCGGCATTGGCGCCCGGCGCGACCTCAGCGGTTTCTCCGGCGGACGGGCGCGGCGGCGCCGGCTTCACGACAAAGACATTGTCGCCGTAGAGGCTGAAGATGATCGCCGTCCGCGACACGGTCAGCACTTCGGCGGGCGCGCCGGTGGTGACGGTCAGATTGGCGAACATCCCCGGCAGGAGCTTGCGGTCCGGGTTGGCGAACTCCGCCCGCGCCGTCACATTGCGCGACTCGGCGCTGACGCGGGCGTCGATCGCCTTGATCTTCCCCTCGAAGGTCCGGCCCGGGATGGCGTCGACCGTCATGCTGACGTCCTGCCCGGCGGCGAGCGTGGCCAGCGTTTCTTCCGGGACCGGAAAGTCGGCGTAGATCGGATCGAGCTGCTGCAAAGTGGCGAGCGCCGTGCCGACCGCGACGTATTGGCCGAGATCGGCGTTGCGCAGGCCGAGGCGACCGGAAAAGGGCGCGCGGATCGCCTTTTGCGCGATGATCGCCCGCGTCCGCTCGACGGTCGCGGCAGCCGAATCGCGCGTCGCCAGCGCCGTGTCGACCGTCGATTGGGGCGTATTGCCGCCGGCCACCAGCATTTTCTGCCGGGTCAGCGTCACGTCGGCGTTCTTAAGTTGCGCGAGGCCGTTGGCGAGGTCGGCCTGTTCGACCGAATCGTCGATATTGATCAGGAGCTGGCCGGCTTCGACATCTGCCCCCGATTCGAAGTGGATGGCGGTGATGACTCCGGCGGCTTGCGGCGCGATGCTGATGCCCTGGTAGGCCCGGAGCGTGCCGATCGCGGTCAATTGCGGCGGCCATGTCTCGAGGCGAGCCGCCTCCGCGGCCACCGACGTCGGCTTCGGGGCGAAGGCGGCGGCCATGAAGCCCTTGACCATGGTCGGCTTGATGACGAACTGGAAATAGGCGAGCCCGCCGGTCAGCGCGGCGAGCATGAGGAGGGTCACGACGAAGACGACGGGCCGGCGGATCTTCAGGGGCAGCGCGCGGATGAGGATGAGAGCCGCGAAAACCGCAGCGGCGGCGGCGAACGCTGTTGGCGGAACGGTTGCATGGAGATAGCCGAATTGCGCCGCCGCAGCTGCGGCGAGCGCCGCCAGCGTCAGGAAAAACAACAGCCAGGTGGTCACGCGTCTCATCGCTGCCCGCGGGGTCGATCGGACCGCGTCGCAGCGTTCCGCATGATGTTGATCTTAATCAGCCGCTTTGTCCCGCGCCAGCCATCGCCGGCCCGGGAACCTCCTCGCCCCGAATCGCGTCAAGATGGAGGCGTGCTCGAGAGGCGCGAAGAGGCGCAGGCGCCCGTCGCATGCCTATGATGGAGAACTCCGATGTCCCTGGAGAGCGCGCTTGGCGCCCTCTTGCGCCCAGTGCGGGCGGGCGAACGCCGTCTTGTCTGGAACGATGCCGGTCTCGCAGCGCCCCGCGTCTTCAGCCTCTCGAGCCCCGACTTCGCCGACGGCGGCATGATGCCCACCCGGTGCGCCGCCAGGGGGGTCGGCGACAATGTCTCGCCCGCGCTTCGCTGGGACGGGGTTCCTCCGGCCGCCGGCGAGCTCGCTCTCGTCGTCCAGGATCCCGACGTGCCGCTTCCCTGGCCGATCGCCCATCTCATCGCCTTCGGCATCGACCCGAGCGCCGGAGGGATCAGGGAAGGCGCGCTTGAAGCCGGAGGCCCGGAAGGTATACCGCTCGGAAAGGGATCGTTCGGCCGGGTCGGCTATCAGGGGCCGAGACCGATCGCAGGTCACGGGCCGCATCGCTACGTCTTCCAGATGTTCGCCCTCGCCAGGCCGCTCCGTTTCGAACGACCGCCGGACCTTTCGGCGATCGTCGCCGCCATGTCCGGAGCAGTCCTCGCCCGAGCGCGGCTGATCGGAAGTTACGAGCGGCCATAGCCCGGGCTCTGTCAAGGCAAAGTAGAGATGTCCCCTTCTGTGGCAAAGTAGAAATGTCCCCTTTCTGGGAGCGGAGAGTGGGTTGAGTGGGGGTGGATTACGGCTTGGCGAAGCGCGCTCCCCATAGCGCCGTAGCGAGCCAAGCCGTAATCCACGCCCTTGCGGGACCTTGCGGTCGAGTTCGGCGCGGTTCGCGCGATGACCGCGTCGAGGCGGGCGTCGAGGGTCTTGTCGTCTTCGAGCGGGGGCGGGACAGGCAGGGTCTTAAATGGCGTGAAGGCTAGCTCGCGGTCTTTGAAGCGCACGCGCAAGCTCCCGTCGAGCATGTGCAGAAGCGTGACCTTGGCTCCGCGCAGCGCCGTTCCTGGTCCTTGCGTCTTGATGGCGTAGCGGGTTGCGCCGGCGCTGAAGGTGAGCGCCTTGGAGAGCGTGCGTTCTTCCCGGCGCGCCAGTGCTTCCGCGAGATCGGCGTTGGAGCCAGACCAGGGCCGATGGGCGTCCTCGGCATGCCGCGGGGCGACCGCGAACCTTTTGTTCCAGCGCTCGACAAACCCCTCGGCGAACGCCTGCGCCTCGTCGATGGACGACACGCCGGCCAGGCGCATCTCCTTGATCAGCCGATCCTGCAAGGTCTGGTTGGCGCGCTCCACCCGGCCCTTGGCTTGCGGGGTCGTGGCATGCATGAGTTCGATGCGCAGCCGCTCGACCACGCGGCCGAACTCGGTGAAGCCGTCGCCGCCTTGCGCCTCCTTGGCGTTGACGCGGAAAATCCCGTGCCGGTCCGAATAGAAGGCCAGCGGCAGGCCGTGCGTCAGCGCATGCGCCTCCAGCGCCTGCAGATAGGCCTTGGTCGTCTCCGCCGGCGCAAATTGCAGACGCGTCAGCCGGCCGGTGGCGTCGTCGATGAACACGATCAGCGTGCAGCGCGGTCCGCGGCCCTCGAACCAATCATGCGGGCTCCCGTCGATCTGGATCAGTTCGCCAAACCGCGGCCGGCGTTCGCGAACCTGGAAGACCTTCTTGGCGCGCCGCCGCTTGGGTCGCCACAGTCCAAGCCGAATCTGAATCTGCCGGATCGTCTCTTTCGACACCCGAACGCCCTCGATCTCGCCAAGCTTCTCGCTGGCCAGCGTCGCGCCGAAGTCGGCGTAGCGTCCCATTAGCGCTGCTTCGATCGAGGCGACCTTCCCCGCATCGAGCCGGTTGTTCGAAGCCCGTCCACGCCGGCGCGAGACAACGATCGCATCGCCCTCGCAACGATAGCCGCGAACCAGCCGTTTCGTCTGCCGAACCCCGACGCCCAAAAGCTCCGCAGCGCGGGCTTGTCGCAGCTCTCCCCGCATCACACGCCGCAATACGTCAAGCCGCTCCCGCTCCGCTCCACTCATCGCAAAAACGTCCCCGTCCAAAACGACCCCCTCCAGCTTCCGCAAAAGGGGACATCTCAACGTTGCTCAAAGGGGACATTTCAACTTTGCTGTAACAGCCATAGCCCGGGCTCTCGCCAGATCGGCCGCCGGCGGCTATGGTCATGACGGGTCGCATTGACAGGCCTGATTCGGGAGATCAACCCATGACCAAGACGCTCGCGCTCGCGGCGCTCATCCTTTGCATCGCCGGCGCGCCAACGCTCGCCTTCGCTGCGGACGCCTGCGCGACCCAGGCAATGGACAAGAAGCTCGCCGGCGCCGCCAAGACCAGCTTCATGAACAAATGCGAGAAGACCGCCTGCCAGGCCCAGGCGACCGACAAGAAGCTGCATGGCGCGGCCGAGACGTCGTTCATGACGAAGTGCATCAAGGACGCGACAAGCGGCTGATTGTCGTAAGGACCGGCCTCGGCGCCGGACACGTCGGTCGCTTCAGCCCAGGGACGGCGCCGAACGCCTATTGTGTTTTCAGTTCAGCAATGCCGCGGACCGTGGCCCCGCCGGCAGGCGTTCTTCGAGGGCGCCGTCCTGCGGGGCTGAGCGACCGTCCTCGGCTGGCCATGGCCGCGCCACGCGATCGTCGCGCGTCGAGGCGCGGCGGCGGCTCGTGGCTGAGCCCGCTCAACACGGACACATCGTCCGGCGTTTCTGACGGCGCCGCGCGCGCAAATCAACGCCGGCGCTGCGACCCGGAAAGGCTCGCAGCGTCCCGAGCGCTCGACTTCGCCGGTCGCGCAGGCGACCGGCGCGAGTGGGGCGCACCCGCCGCCGCTCTCGATCTCTCCGGGCGCGCAGACGATCGGGCGCGCGGGTTCGCAGCGCCCGTCGGTTTCGATTTCGCCGGCCGCGCAGGCCGCCGATCCGAGCGGCTCGCAGCGTCCGCTGCGTTCGACCTGGCCGAGCGGGCAGATCAGGCCGTGGATCGGTTCGCAGCGGCCCCCATAAACACTTTGGCCCGGCGGACATTCCGGGCCCTCAGACTGGGAGGTCGCGGCGCACGACGCCCACAGGCTCGAGGCGGCCGCGAACATGAGGGCTAACGAGAGATTGCGCAGCATCGCCTGTCGCCCCTCGAGCGGCGTGGGCCGCGCCGCATGAATCCCCGCGCGCCAGGACCCGGGAGGATGGCGGCGGACCCCGCGACCGCGCGGCCGACAAAGAGCACGAGTTCATGGGGCGGCGCAATGCGGGAGAGGCGCCTTTGCACGCTCGACGCGATCCCCGCGACAACAGGTCTGAGCCTTGTCACGTGCGGGGCGATTTGATAAACGGGCCGCCTTCGGTTTGAGCCTCCCCCGGGGAGGCTTCGTGCGGTCATGGCGGAATTGGTAGACGCGCTAGCTTGAGGTGCTAGTTCTTTAACCGGAGTGGAGGTTCGAGTCCTCTTGACCGCACCAGCTTCCTTTTAACCCTCGACAGGGCTTACGCCCTCGATTTGGCGGCTGGAAGAGCGCCGGCCGCCGGCCGGCCGCCCAGCTTCGGCTGCATCCCCCTGCCCACCGGGATGGTGAGCATTTCTTCGTCGCCCGGAGAGGTAAGGCGAAGGCTGCCGAGCCCGCGCCAAAGCCATCCCTGGCTGATCGCGTAGTCGAGGGCCGCCTCGAAATCGAACGGCTTGCCCATGCCTGCGGCGAGGAAGGCCTTCCGCACGTCGCTCTCTCGCAGGCTTTGCCGCGCCTTGAGGCGCTCGCTCTGGAAAATCGAGAGAAGCGCCCGCGCATAATCCTCGTCGGCTGGCAGAGTGGGCATGATCGTCAAGCTCCCGGCGCTGGCTGCCGGAACCCGTTTCTTCGGCTTCACGTCGCAGACCGCAGTCGCTTGGCTTTTATCCGCTTCCAAAATGACGGATTGAGGGCGGCATTGGCGCGTTTCTTTGCGTCGCCTTTGATCCCCAACCGCCAAACCCTGCGCTCGAGCTACTCCGTCGGCGCGGGCTTCACCGGAATCGGGCCATTGACCAGCTTCGCCGTCGACTTTTCGAGCCGCGGCTTCAAGGCGCCGATGATCCGCTCGGTCTCCGATCTCCAGCCGGCCGGGGCCGGAACGGTCGGACCGTTCCCCGGGCCGGCGACCATGTGCACGATCCTGTAACCCTTGGCCTTCAATTCGCGGAGCAGCATCGGCACCATTTCCGCCGTCCAGGGATGATTGTCGTGCAGGAGCAGCATGCCCCGGCGCCCGTTCCTTTCGAGCCGGCTCATCACCAGCTTCAGTTCGGTCTCGGGCGTCATCTTGATCCAGTCGGAGGCCCAGAGGTCGACGCCGAAAATGCCGACGTTGTTGGCGGCGAACCACTGCCGCAGGTCCGCCGTGTCGGCGAAGCCTGGAAAGCGGAAGAACGGCGCCTCGAGCTTCAGGTCTTTCGGCTCCTTGGGGTCGATGCCGCTGAAGTCGCGCCCATAGGCGGCTTTCTCGACCGCGATCATGCCCCTCAGCACGTCTGCACGGGCGACGGCATCGGGCATGTAGCGCAGCGTCGGCTGGGGGTGCGACCAGGTGTGATGCGCCACGGTGTGGCCGTCCATCACCTCGCGGCGGGCGATCTGCGGCAGGCTTTCGGCGTTGCGGCCGATCTCGAAGAAGGTCGCGCGCACGCATTCCGCCGCCAGCGCATCGAGGATTTTCGGCGTGTTGACCGCATCGGGGCCGTCGTCGAAGGTCAGGATCACCTCGTGATCGGCGAGCGGGACCGCCTGCGAATAGGTCTTCAGGCCCACCTCGAGTCCGCCCTGCGTGCCGACCGCTTGCACGCGCGATGTGCCGAGCGCATCAGGGGGACAGGCGGTCGCCGAGGCCGGGCCGCTTGCGGCGAGCAAGAGCGCGATCAGCGCCAGACAGATGCGCATTGACAATTTCCGCCGGCTGAGAGAAACGGCGCGTTGTTTGCAGGCGGACCGATCGGAGGTCAAGGGGCCCGCACGTCTTCCGGGCGGGTCGGTAACGAAACATTACCGGGATCGCTCTAATTTGCCTGACCGCGTCCGTGGGGTCGTTCGAGCGGCGCGCGTGGCGGAGGGTGGTGACAAGCGGATGATGCGTATCGTCAAGCGACAGATTGCCGGCGGCGCGGCGCTAGCGCTCGCGGCATTGCTCTGCGGTTGCGGCGGCGGCCCGCTGGAAGTTGACCAAAATGTCTCGCAGACCCTGCCCAAGCCCAGGGACTACCCGGTCCATGGGATCGACGTGTCCAAGTTCCAGGGCGACATCGACTGGAACGCCGTCGCGAGCAGCGGCGTCAAGTTCGCGTGGATCAAGGCGACCGAAGGCGGCGATCGTGCGGATGAGCGCTTTCAGGCCAATTGGGAGGGCGCCAAGGCGGCGGGGGTGGCGCGCGGCGCCTATCATTTCGTCTATTGGTGCCGCCCGCCGCTCGAGGAAATGAGCTTCTTCGAGCAGAACGCGCCGGTCGAGCAGGACGCGCTGCCGCCGGTGCTCGACGTCGAGGCGACGCCGACCTCCAAGACCTGCCACCGCCACCTCACCCAGGAGGACGCCATCGACGAGATGAAGGTGATGCTGGAGGAGATGGAGCGCCACTACGGCAAACGGCCGGTCATCTATACGACGGTCGACTTCTACGAGGCGATCCTTTCGGACGGCGCTTTCATGGACTATCCGATCTGGGTGCGCTCGACGAAGTACCATCCGGCGGTCAAGTACGGCTCGCGCGCCTGGCAATTCTGGCAATATCAGTCCGACGGCCAGATGCCCGGCATCAATGGCAACGTCGACCGGGACGTATTCTACGGCACTCCCGAGCAGTGGCAGGCGTTTTTGTCGGGAAAATGAGGTTGACCCGCGACGCGCCGCCTGGGCTTTGTCGTCCACGCTGAGCTGGGCTCGTCTGCCCAAGCTGTGGCCCAACCCTGATGCTGCGACGAAACCCGCGCCGCGAGGCCTGCGGCGCCGCCCTTGTTCGAGGAGGGCGGATGCGGCAAGACTCGTCGGCGACCGGGAGGAGACAGGCGATGGCCCACGAAAACGCCGCCGATCTCAAGGCGGAGGCGCTGCATTTCCACAGCTCGCCCCGGCCGGGAAAGCTCGAGGTGGTGGCGACGAAGCCGCTCGCCAACCAGCGCGATCTGGCGCTCGCCTACTCGCCGGGGGTCGCCTTCCCGTGCCAGGCCATCGCCGCCGACCCGCACGCCGCCGATCTCTACACCGCCCGCCAGAATCTCGTCGCCGTCCTCTCCAACGGGACCGCCGTTCTGGGCCTTGGCGCGATCGGTCCGCTTGCCGCCAAGCCGGTCATGGAAGGCAAGGCTGTCCTGTTCAAGAAATTCGCCGGCATCGACGTGTTCGACATCGAGGTCGCGGAAACCAACGTCGACAAGCTCGTCGACATCATCGCCGCGCTCGAGCCGACCTTCGGCGGCATCAATCTTGAGGACATCAAGGGCCCGGAATGCTTCGAGGTCGAGGAGAAGGCAAAGGCCCGCATGGGCATTCCCGTCTTCCATGACGATCAGCACGGCACCGCCATCATCGTCTCGGCCGCGGTCGCCAACGCGCTCGAGCTGACCGGAAAGACCATCGACAAGGTCAAGATCGTCTGCTCCGGCGCAGGGGCGGCCGCGCTCGCCTCTCTCAATCTCCTCGTCGCCCTCGGCGCGAGGCGCGAAAATATCGTCGTCTGCGACATCGAAGGCGTCGTCTATAAAGGTCGTGAAACGCTGATGGACCGCTGGAAGGCCGTCTACGCGCGTGAGACCGCCGCGCGCACGCTCGCCGAGGTCATCGACGGGGCGGACATCTTTCTCGGCCTGTCGGCCGGCGGCGTGCTCAAGCCGGACATGCTCGAGCGCATGGCGCCGGAGCCGCTGGTGATGGCGCTCGCCAACCCGACGCCGGAGATCATGCCCGAGATCGCGCTCGAGGCGCGGCCCGATGCGATGATCTGCACCGGCCGCTCCGACTATCCCAATCAGGTCAACAACGTCCTCTGCTTCCCATACATCTTCCGCGGCGCGCTCGACGTCGGCGCCAGCGAGATCAACGAGGCGATGAAGAAGGCGGCGGTCTCGGCGATCGCCGCGCTGGCGCGCGAGACGCCCTCGGAGGTCGTGGCGCAGGCCTATGGCGGCCAGTCGACGCTGTTCGGCAAGACGTGCCTCATCCCGAGCCCGTTCGATCCGCGCCTGATGCTGCGCATTGCCCCGGCGGTTGCGCGCGCGGCGATGGAAAGCGGCGTCGCCCGGCGGCCGATCGCCGATTTCGACGCCTATGCCGATCAGTTGAATCGCTTCGTCTTCCGGTCGGGTTTCATGATGAAGCCGCTCTTCGCCAAGGCGCGCGCGGCGAAGAAGAGCGTCATCTATGCCGAAGGCGAGGACGAACGGGTGCTCCGCGCCACGCAGGTCGTTCTCGAGGAACGGATCGCACGCCCGGTGCTGATCGGCCGGCCCGACGTGATGAAGGACCGCATCAAGCGCTTCGGCCTGACGATCAAGCCCGGGATCGATTTCGAGGTCATCGATCCGCAGAGCGATCCCCGCTATCGCGACTATGTCGCAACCTATCTGAAGGTGGCGGGCCGCAAGGGCGTGACGCCGGACGTCGCCCGCACCGTGGTGCGCACCTCGCCCAGCGTCATCGGCGCGCTGGCGCTGCATCGCGGCGAGGTCGACGCGCTGATCTGCGGCCTCGAAGGCCGCTTCGCCTCACGCCTCGACCATATACGCGACATTGTCGGCCTCGCGCCGGGGGCGAAGGACTTCTCCGCGCTCTCGCTGGTCATCGCCTCGACGGGCGCCTTTTTTCTCGCCGACACGCATGTGCGCTACGACCCGAGCGCCGAGGAAATCGCCGACACCGCGATCGCCTGCGGCCATCACGTGCGCCGCTTCGGCATCGAGCCGAAAATCGCGCTGATCTCGCACTCTGATTTCGGCTCCGCCGACACTCCGTCCGCCCGAAAGATGCGCGCGGCCCTGCGCCTCATCGAGGAGCGCGCGCCCGACCTCGAGGTCGACGGCGAGATGCAGGCCGACACGGCGCTGTCCCTGGTCGCCCGCGAGCGCGTGATGCTGCATTCGCGCCTCAAGGGCGAGGCGAACGTGCTGATCTTTCCCAATCTCGACGCCGGCAATACGGCGCTTCAGCTGACCCGGGTGATCGCCGACGCGCTGCCTGTCGGGCCGATCCTGATCGGGGCCGCCAAGCCCGCGCATGTTTTGACTCCGACGGTGACCGCGCGCGGCATCGTCAACATGACGGCGATCGCTGCGGTCGAGGCGGCAGGCCGATAGGCGCCGCCTTTTGCCGCGCCGCCCGGCCTGGATAAGGCGCAAATTTGATTTGACACCGCCGGCGTCCGGCAGAGAATGTCATCAAGCCGTCACGCAGGGTTCGCCCGGGAGGCGGTGCGCGGAGGCCGCCCCCGGGAGTGAAAGGGCGGCGGAAAGCCGAGGTGGGAATGACGCCACCGGACCAAGACGCGTGATCCCAGGGTTCGTGGGATCAAAGCGCCGTCGCCGCTCCAAATGCCAGAGCGGAAGGGCGCTCCGACAAGGCTAGTCCAACGTCATTGGCGGCGAGGCGCGAAGGCCAAGCGCGTATCCGCCAACTTATCATCTGCAATATTCCAGACCGTTTCGCAGAAAGCGAAACAGGGCCCCGCTCCGCCAAAGCGCGTCGGGGCCCACGCTTTTTGTTGACGTGGTCGCTGACCACGTCGGACCTTTGTAGACGCGCTCGATGAGCGCGAGCGCGTGTGACGCGGTCGGCGACCGCATCTTCAGGGTCACGCCGCCTTCACCGGCATCCGCACCCAGCCGCGCAGCGTGTTGTTGACGAGCGGCTCGGGCTCCCCGTCAGGCTCGAGCGTCGCGAAAGCGCGCGCCAGCGCGGCAAGCAGCGTCTCGCCTTCGAGCCTCGCCAAAAGCTGCCCGACGCACATGTGGATGCCGCCGCCGAACGCCACATGGCCGGACGTCGGGCGCTCGATATCGTAGCGGTCGGGCGCCGGCCATTTGCGCGGATCGCGGTTGGCCGCGCCGAGCAGCATCAGCACTTTCGCCCCCTCGGGGAGCGTGACCCCGCCGAGCGCGACCTCCCGCGTCGTGGTGCGGAAGAAGGTCTGCACCGGCGTCTCGAGCCTGATCGCCTCCTCGAAGGCCGCCCGCGCTTTCGTCGGATCGGCGCGGAGCGCGGCGAACTGGTCCGGATTGCCGGCGAGACAGCGCATCGCCGCGCCGAGCCCGTGCACGGTGGTGTCGAAGCCGGCGCTCAGGATCGAACGCACCAGCAGCTCCGCCTCCTGCCGGGTCACCTCGCCCGCGTCCGCCGCCGTGTGGATCATCGCGCCGATGCCGTCGCCCGTCAGCGTCTCGCGCTTGCATTGCTCAGCGATCCACTTGACATGCGGCGCCATCTGGGCGAGCGCCGCGCGGCGCAGGTCATTGTCGGGCCCGAACATGTTGAAGACCGTCGCCGCGTAGGGCAAGAGATGCTCGCGGCCCTCTTTCGACAGGCCGACCGCGTCCGGCAGCACCGCCATCGGATAGACCTCGGCGCAGTCGGCGACCGCGTCGAAACGGCCTCGCCGCGCGAGTTCCGCCGCAAGCGTTTGCGCCGCCTCGGCGAAGCGGGCGCGCAACGACCGCATCACCGTCGCCGACAGCGCCCGATTGAGCACCGCGCGCGCCCGGCCGTGCTCGGGCGGATCGCGCTCGAGCACCAGGCTTGGCGGCCGCCAGGGCGTCTCGCGGGCGAAGTCGCTGAGGCCCACGCCGCGGCTCGAGCAGAACGTCGCCGGATCGTCGAGGATCTGCCTCACCTCGGCGTGCCGCGCCGCGGCGTAAACCTCGTATCGCTCCAGCCACACGACCGGTCCCGCCTCGCGCAAGGCTTCGTGCGCCGGATGGGGATTCCTGAGGAAGGCGATCGAAAACGGATCGATCGGCGAAACCGGGACTTCGGCTGCCGGCCGAAGCGCGTGCGCAGCTTGTGACATGGCGTTTCCCCAAGGCTTGTCGCCCGCGGGAATTATGGCTGCCTTGGCCTGCTCCCGCAACTCGCCGCAGCGCTCATCCCGCCAGTTTCGCCAGCCGCTTCGGCGCCACCAGCCGGTAGCTCCGGCGGACGAACGCCTCGACTTCCGCCCAGTCGGCGGCCTCACGGAGGCCGACGCCGATCCAGCCCTTGGCGCCGAAATAGGGAGGTATGAAGAAGCGCGCCGGATCGGCGCCGATGATCAGCGCCCTTGTCTCTGCGGGAGCCTTGCACCAGAGCGCGGCCCCGTCGTTCCAGGGCCGCTCGACGGCGAAGATCTTGTCCGCGACGCGGTACGACGGGCCGCGCCGCATCGTTTCCTCGTGCGCTTCGGGAAGCGCGAGGCAGATCGCGCGAAGCCGCGCGCCGATCGCGGTTTTCGACATCGCGTTTTCATCGCCCATCACAGGCCGTCAATACAACGCGCGCAGCGAGGAGGGCGGCGCGAGAAGGGGCTCAGTTGCGCGGCTTCGCCTTCATCGCCCGCGCCCAGAGCGCCGCTTCCATCCGCTCGGCGATCTCGCGCAGATAGGGGTTGCGGGCTTCCCGGCCGGCGCGGCCGGCGTCGAGGTCGCTCTGGAAGCCGTCGCGCTGCGGCCAGTGCTCCGCCAGCAGTTCGAAGCCGGCGTCCTCGATCGTCTCGACCGCGTGGGCGAACTGCGTCTCGGAACGGCCGACCTTCGACAGCACCATGACGAGCCGTCCCTCCGCGCCGCGGCGGGCGAGCTTGCGCGCCAGGGTGAGGGTCGGCCTCAAGTCGTCCTGCGATACGCCGGTCGGCAGGAAGACGACGTCGCTGTCCTCGGAAATCTCGGTCGAAAGATCATCGGCCATGCCGCGCGTATCGGCGACGATGAAGTCGGCGACGCCGTCACCCTTCCGCAGTCTCTTCAGGCTCTTGAAGGCGCGCGCGTCGACTTCCGGCTGGAGATTGGCGCGCATGCGCGCCGCGCTCCATTCGACGCAGGTCAGCTGGTCGAGATCGAAATCGGCGAGCAGCGTCTTGCGTCCGCGGTGCAGCGCCCCGACCGCGAGCAGTCGGGCGAGGGTGCTCTTGCCGACGCCGCCCTTCTGGCTGACGAAAGCCGCGGTCGTCGGAACCTTGCCCATGGAATGAACCCGCCGGCGCTTGCAATATCGCGCGAGCCCGAGCGCCGGAGGCTGGGTGGAGCGCGTGTGAGAATCAAATCGATGTTATCCGCTGGCGCGGCGCAGGCCAAGAGACGCAAACGATTCGACGACAGTTTTGTGACGAAAGCGCGCCGTTCCGGCCGTTCAGCGGTCAATCGTCGCCATCATCCACTCGGGATAACGCGGCCCGGCGATCGTTCCGGGCGCCAGAGCCGCGTCGAGCGCCTTCATCTGGTCCGGATCGAGCCGGACAGCCGCGGCCGCGACATTCTCCTCGAGGTAGGTTCGCCGCTTCGTGCCGGGGATCGGCACGATGTCATCGCCCTTGTGCAGGAGCCAGGCGAGCGCGACCTGTCCGGGCGTGGCCTGTTTCTGCGCCGCGATATCGCCGACGACCCGGGCCGCGCGCAGATTGGCGGCGAAATTGTCGCCCTGATAGCGCGGATCCTTCCGGCGATAATCGCCCTCCGGATAGTCTTCCGCGCGCCTCGCTTGGCCCGTCAGGAAGCCGCGGCCGAGCGGCGAAAAGGGCACGAGGCCGATGCCGAGCTCGCGCAACACCGGCAGGACGTCGGCCTCGAGATTGCGCTCCCAGAGCGAATATTCGCTCTGCAGCGCCGACACCGGATGGACCGCGTGGGCGCGGCGGATGTTGGCGGCGCCAGCCTCGGAGAGACCAAAATATCGGACCTTGCCCTCCCCGACGAGATCGCCGACCGCGCCGGCCACGTCCTCGATCGGAACGGCCGGATCGATGCGGTGCTGATAGAGGAGATCGATCGTCTCCGTTTTGAGCCGCCTCAGCGAGCCCTCGACGGCCTCGCGGATATGCCCGGGCCGGCTGTCGCGTTCGGCGCCGACCTGCTTTCCGCCCTCGATGCGGAAGCCGAACTTGGTCGCGATCGTCACCTGATTGCGCCGGCCCTCGAGCGCGCGCCCGATCAATTCCTCGTTGGCGAAGGGGCCGTAAACCTCGGCCGTGTCGAGAAACGTGCAGCCGAGAGCGACGGCGCGGTGCAGGGTCGCGATCGATTCGGTCTCGTCGGCCGGGCCATAGGATTGGCTCATGCCCATGCAGCCGAGACCGATCGCCGAAACCTCGAGGCCCTGACGGCCGAGCTTGCGCTTTGGCAGAGTCACCAGCGTATCCTTCCCGTCGGAAGGTTCGACTGTAGCCGCGATCGTCGATCGCGGCCAGACGCGGACAGCGACGGCGTGGACAATCTCACCCGATCAGGCGAAGTCGTCCATCTCGTAAAGTTCGCGGATCTCGATCGTCGACGGGCCGGGCATCGGGTTCGGGCAGCGCTTGACCCAGCCGATCGCTTCGTCGAGGTCCTTGACCTTCCAGATCCAGTAGCCCGAGACGAGTTCGCCGACATTGCCGAACGGTCCCTTTGTCACGACCCGGTCCTCGCCGGAAAAGGCGACGCGCGCGCCCTTGCTCGTAGGTTTGAGGCCCCCACCGTCCGCCATAACGCCGGCGTCAATCAACGCCTGATTGAACGCGCCCATGTCCTTCATGAGCTCAGCGCTCGGCAGCTTGCCGGCCTCGGACTCTTTCGTTGCTTTGACAATCACCATGACGCGCATGCGCATCTTCTCCTGCCGTGGTCTGGACGGAACGAGATTCTGGGTTCGTACGCGGTCACGCGACCTCTCTCAACGCGGGCGCCCTCGGCCAGGGATTGGCCCAGGCCGGAAGTTTGTCGAGCTCGTCGAGCCACCGCACGATGTGCGGGAAGGCGTCGAGCGGCATCTCCGCCCGGCGCCAATAGGTCGCCATCGACGCCAGCTGAAAATCCGCGATCGTCAGACGTCCGCAAACGGGATGCGATCGGTTCGCGAGATGTCCGTCGAGCACCTTGGCGTACCGCTGAAGATTGGGAACCTTCTCTCGCAGTGACGCGCGGTCGGGGTCGCCCAGCCTGAACGTTCCCTTCACGATATGTTCGAAGTAGAATGGCCCGACCGCCGGTCCCCAATGCTGGTCGTTCCACGACAACCAGCGCAGAACCTCGACCTGCTCGGCGGGCTCGCCGGCCGGCCACATGTCCGAGCCGGCCTTCACGCAGATATAGGCCATGATCGCAGAGGACTCCCACAGCACGAGGTCGCCGTCCACGAGCGTCGGCGCCTTCATGTTGGGATTGAGCCCAACATATTCGGGCGTTCTGAGGCCGCCCGCCATCATATCGACCTCGATGAGGTCGGCGTCCACGCAGAGGTGCTTGACGAGCGCCAGCACGCGGCGCGGCGCCTGGGCTTCAAACCAGTAGATCTTCATCTTGGTCCTCCAGCGGAATGGGGAAGGAGCGGCAGCAATCTTGAGGGAAACGATCTCAAGGGCGGCGAACACGCTCGCCGCCTTTCGGTCTCTTAGCGCTTCGGCGCGACCAGCGCGAACATCGCCCCTTGGGGATCGCGGCCCTGGATGATCCAGCTTCCGCCGGGGACGTCCATCGGTCCGTTGAGGACCTGACCGCCCGCCGACTTGACCCTCTCCACGGCCGTGTCGATCGCCTCGACGTTGATGTAATAGGCCCAATGCGCCATTGGCTCCTGCGCCATCTTCTTCATCATACCGCCCATCTGCCGGCCCTTGGTGGTGAAGATCTGGTAGGTTCCCATGGGCCCCATGTTCATCGCTTCGCCCTTCGTCCAGCCGAACAGGCCGGAATAGAAGGCGAAGGCGCGCTCGCCGTCGCCGGCGTGCAGTTCATGCCAGCCAATGTGGCCCGGCGCCATGGGGTCCAGCGTCGGCGCCTCGCTGCTGGCGCCCTTGAACAACAGGAAGCCGGCTCCGTGCGGGTCGCTTGCAACCGCGAATGTGCCGACATTGGCAATGTCGGTCGGCGGACGGTGGATCGCCCCGCCCGCGGCCTTCACCTTGTCGGCGTAAACGCCAACGTCGTCGACGGCGATATAGCCCATCCAGGCCGGCTGCACGCCCTTGGCGTGCTCGGGAATTGGCATGAGGCCGCCGACCATGGCCTGGCCCGCCTTGAGCAGCGTGTAGCGCTGGTCGTTCATCGTGTTGGGCGCGAGCGTCCAGCCGACGACCTTGCTGTAGAAGGCCTCCGCGCCGGCGAGGTCGTTCGACATTTGATCGTACCAGACGAAGCTGCCGAGCAGGTTCGATGAAGACGGATCGGCCATGAGGTTCCTCCTTCAGTTCGGCCCGAAGGCCTGGTGCAATTGCGCAATGTCGAGTTTCTTCATCCGCAGGACCGCGCGCATCACGCGTTCGATGGCGGCCGGGTCCCCGCTCTGCATGATCTTCGGGACGAGACTCGGAACGATCTGCCAGGAGATGCCGAACTTGTCGGTGAGCCAGCCGCACTGGCCCGGCTTGCCGCCCGCGCCGAGCCGCTCCCAGAGTTGATCGATTTCCTCCTGGGTGTCGCAATCCACGACGAGCGAGATCGCCGGCGTGAAGGAGAACTGCGGGCCGCCGTTGAGCGCGAGGAATTTCTGGCCCTCGATCTCAAAGAGGATCGTCATCACCGCGCCGACCGGACCGGGGCCGGCGTCGCCGTAGCGCGTTGTCGACAGGACGCCTCCAGATTTGAAGATCGATAGGTAATGTTGGACCGCCTCTTCGGCCTTCATGTCGAACCAGAGGCAGGGTGTGATCTTCTGCTCGCTCACGGCGTCGTCTCCTCGTTTGCGGCGCCCGGGGCCGCGGGCAACAGCGTCTCGAAATAGCCCCGCAAGTGGTCGAGGCAGTCTGCCGCAACTCGCGGCCCGCGTTTCGCCTTCGCCAGCACGAAGGCGCCCTGCAGTACGGCCTGCGAGAACAACGCGGCGCTCTCTGGCGCCCACTCCGCAGCCGGCGCGTAGAGCGCCTTGGCCTCCGTCAGGTCCGCCTCCACCCGGGCGGCATGTTCGCTGATGTAGCGATCGCAGGCGTCCCGGATTGCCGGATGGGTCTGATAGGCCTCCTGGGTCATCGTCCCGAGGAGGCAGGTGAACTGCGGCAGGTCGCCCTGAAGGATGGCCTTGCGGAACTCGACGTAGCCGAGCACCCGCTCACGCGGATCGGCGAGGCGCGAGTAGGGCGCCGCGTCGAATATGCCGTCGGCGCGCGCGGCGAAATGGGCCGCCGCGGCGACGGCGCAAGCTTCCTTGCCGGCGAAGTGATGGAAAAAGGCCCCCTTAGTCAGGCCGGCCTCGGCGCAGATGTCCTCCACCCGGGCGGCCGAATAGCCCTTCGAGCGGATCACGTGGACGGCCGCGTCGAGCAGCCTGTCAGCCGAAGCCTGAGCTCTCGCCGCCGCCGTCGCTGCGTCATGCGTCGTGGACATAGAGAGCACGTACCAACTGGTCGGTATGAAGTCAAGCGCCTTGCGCGGCGCGACGGCCGCCGCAGTTTCCTGACCGCTTGGTTGCGACGCCCCAAGGCTGGGCGCCATGCCTCAGGCTGATGTTACAAAGTGACATAGTGACAGGTTTTGCGATCCAAGCGCCTGAAAACATTGGATCGCGACAACGCGTACCGCCGCTGCCAGCGGTCCTAGCGCCTGGCGGCGACGAGCGCGAACATGGCGCCTTGGGGATCGGTCGCCTGCACGATCCACTGTCCCCCCGGCACTTCATGCGGGCCGTTGATGATGTGGCCGCCGCGCGCCTTGATCCGCTCGGCCGAGGCGTCGACTCCCTCGACGTTGAAATAGTAGAGCCAGAACGACATCGGCGTCTGCGGCATGCGGGTCATGATCCCGCCCTGCTCGCCATGTCCGGTGTCGAACATGCGGTAGACGCCCATCGGCCCCATGTCGAATTCGCCGGTCTTTTTCCAGCCGAAGAAGTCGCAGTAGAAGTCGATCGCTTTGGCGCCGTCGTCCGCATGCAGTTCATGCCAGCCGACGAGGCCCGGCGTGCCAGGGGGCGGGGACGGCGGCGGGTTGCCGCCGTGGTCGCGGAACAGCATGAAGCCGCCGCCGTAAGGGTCGGCGACGACGGCGAACCGGCCGACCCCCGGGATGTCGGCAGGTTCCTTGAAAACCTTGCCTCCGGCCGCGATGAGCTTCGGCAGCGCCGCATCGACATCCTCGACCCAGATATAGCCCATCCAACAGGGCCTCGCGCCCATCGCCTTGGCGGCGGCCGGAATGTCCATCATGCCGGCGACCATGTGCTCGCCGGCCGACAGGATCTCGTAAGGGAAGCCCGCCATGCCGGCGTCCTTGGCGCTCCAGCCGACGACGTCGGCATAGAATTCCGCCGCCGCCGCGCGGTCGCCCATGTATTCGTACCAGACGAATTTTCCCGTCGGCGTGCTCATTGTCTTCTCCTGGGTTCGATGCGCCCCATGGTACCTCGGGTGGGCTACAGGAAAAAGACGCTGGATGGCTGTTTACTGCCCTTGCGCCCGCCGTTTCTGCAGGTTGTCGAGATAGACAACGCCGGCGATCAGGAGGCCCTCGATCACCATCTGCCAGAAGGAGCTGACGCCGAGCAGGTTGGCGCCGTTGCCGATGGAGGTGAAGAGGATCGCGCCGATAAAGCAGCCCCCGATCGTGCCGCGCCCGCCGAAGAGGCTCGCCCCGCCAACCACCGCGGCGGCGATCGCCTGCAGTTCGGCGCCCATCCCGGCATTCGGGTTGCCCATCGTCAGGCGGGCGACCAGCAGCATGCCGCCGACCGTAGCGAACAACGCGGACAGCGCATACGCCACAAGGGTGACGCGGGTGACGTTGATCCCCACCCGGCGCGCCGCCTCTATGTTGCTGCCGAGCGCATACATGTAACGCCCGAGCCGGGTCGCCCCGAGCAGGAATTGCGACGCGGCGGCGAAGGCGAGCATGACGACGAACATCGTCGGTATGCCGAAAATCGTCGAGTTGGCGAAATCTCCCAGCCAATCCGGCAGGCCGGCGACAGTCATGCCGCCCGAGATCAGCATGGTGAGGCCGCGGTAGCCTTGAAGGCCCGCCAGGGTGACGATGAAGGCCGGAATGCCGAGCCGCGCCACCCCGAGCCCGTTGACGAGCCCGATCGCCAGCCCGATGACAAGCGTCAAAGGACCGGCCAGCGCGGCGTTGAGGCCGTCCGCGAGCAACATCGCGAAGGCCACGCCGGTGAAACCTGCGACCGACCCGACCGACAGATCGATGCCGGCGGTTATGATTGTGAAGAGCTCGCCGTAGGCGATGATGGCGTCGACCGAGACCTGGCGCATGATGTTGAAGATATTTCCCGACGTCAGGAAATAGGGCGAACCGAGCGCCAGCCCGATCCATAGCAGGACGGTGCAGCCGAGCACCCAGGTCTCGACCGGGAGTCCATGCCGGAGCTCGGCGACGAGCGTGGCCCACCGGCTGGGTCTTGGCGTCGGCGCGGTGATCGTCGCCATGGCCGTGTATCTCCTATTCGCGCCGGGCATTGAGTTTGCCCGGCGCGGCGTCTTCGACGTCAGCTGCCCAGGAAGGGGCTAAGCTGATATTTCTTCGGGTTCAGGAGGCCCATCATCTGCGGGCTGTCGATATTGGCCTTGGTGACGACGTGCACGCCCGAGTCGACATAGTGCGGCAGCACCACGCCATTCGCGGCGGCGAGCGCATACCAGACGCCGGCGTAGCCCATCATGAATGGGTTCTGCACGATCAGGCCGTCGAGGATGCCGTTGCGGACAAAGCCGATTTCCTGGTCGGAAGTGTCGAAAGCCACGGCGCAGACTTTCGAGCCGAGGTTCTTCTCCTGCAGGGCGCGGCCGGCCCCGTCGCCTTCGAGCTCGTTGTCGGCGAAGACGGCGGTGAGCTGTGGATGCCGCGTCAGGATGTCCTCGGCGTCCGACAGCGCGCGCGCCGGATCGTTGTTGCCGGTCCTATGATCGACGATCTTCAGGCCGGGATACTTCTTGAGTTCCTCGACGAATCCCTTGTCGCGGTCGTTCAACGATTGCGCGCCGGCGAGCGCGGTCATGTAGGCGACGTCGCCCTCTTCCTTGCCGGTGCGCGCCTTGACGCACGAGGCAAGTTCGTCGACCGCCTTGACGCCGCCGGTCACATTGTTGGTGGCGAGGAAGGTCACGTATTTGTCTGTGTTGGCATTGGAATCAATGACGATCACCGGAATGCCGGCGTCGGTGGCGTGGGCGATCGGCTGGGCCAACGCCTGGGCGTTGGTGGCGGCGATCACGATCGCGGTCGGTTTCGACTGGATTGCGTTCTCCATGATCGAAACCTCCTGAGCGACGTCCGTCTCGGCGCTTGCGCCGAGCTTGGTGATCGAAACGCCGAGTTTTTTAGCGGCGGCGTCCGCGCCGTCGAACACGGTGGCCCAATATTGCGAGGTCGTCGCCTTGACGATCACCGGGATGCGGACGCCGGAAAAGTCGGCCGCCGAGGCCGGAATGACCGCCAGGGCGAGCGCCGCTGACGCCATCAGTCCAATCTTCAACATGAGCATTTCCTTTCGCTGTGTTTGCCCCTCAGTCTGCCGCCGCCTGCTCGCTGTACCCCGTCATGTATTTGACCAGATCCGGCTGCGTGGTTGCGGCCGCCGCCGTCACGTGGACGATGCGGCCGCGGAACATCACCGCCACCCGGTCGGCGACCTCGAGGATCTCGATCAGGTTGTGGCCGATGTAGATGACGCCGAGGCCCTCTGCGGCCAGCCTGCGCGCGAGCTGGATCACGTGCTCACGCTCCATCACGGCGAGCGCCGCGGTCGGCTCGTCGAGGATCACCACCTTGGATTGCCAGTAGAGCGCCCGCGCGATCGCCACCGCCTGACGCTGGCCGCCGGAAAGACGCGACACGGTGCGAGTCTTCGGCGGGATGCGGCTTTCGATCCGCGCCAGAAGGGACTCGGTCTCGTCGCGAATTCTGCGGTTGTCGATGACGGGAAGGCCGAGCCAGCGCCTGATCGGCTCCCGGCCGAGAAACACGTTCGCGCCGACCGAGAGATCGTCGGCCAGCGCGAGATCCTGATAGACGGTCTCGATGCCGAGCGCGCGCGCGTCCGCCGGCGAATGCAGGTCGAGGGGGACCCCGTTCAGCCGGATCTCGCCGGAATCGGCCCTGTGGACACCGGCCACGTGCTTGATGAGCGTCGACTTGCCGGCGCCGTTGTCGCCGACCAGCGCCAGCACCTCTCCTGCCTGAAGCGAAAGGTCGGCCCCGCGCAGAACGCTGACCGGTCCAAAGCTCTTGTGCAGGGCGACGACGTCAAGCAGGGAAGACAAGAAGGCGCGCCTCCGAACCTGCGCCAGCCTCCCCTCGACGACTCGGCATCTTCTCCGCCTCGGAAATGGGTAACACCGGTTTTTGGCCTATTTTCGACCGGATGGAAGCGCGTTTGCGATTGCAGTCGCGGACTTCCGCGGGTCGCGCGAGCCGAGACGGGTCGCCCGTCGGCCGAGCGCAGCCCCGCCATGTGCGGTGGGATTAGGCCGGCAGCCGCCTCGCGCCGTCACGCGCCTCCAGGACGAAGACCTGGTCGAAGGCGATCGTCAGACCGATCTCCCGACCGTTGACCTTCCCGACCAATCCAGTTTGGATAAAGTCGAATCAACAGTGGCCGACGGAGTTTGGGGGGAAGGCATGTTCGGATTGATGCAGCAACGCCCGCTGCTGATATCGGGCCTCATCGATTACGCCTCGACCTGGCACGGCGGACGCGAGGTCGTCTCCCGCGACCCGGAAGGGACGGTGCATCGTTCGAATTATGCGGAAGTCGCTGCGCGATCGAAGCGGGTCGCCAATGCGCTCGACGCGCTCGGCGTCGGCCAGGGCGACCGCGTCGCCACGCTCGCCTGGAACAGCTGCCGCCATCTCGAGCTCTATTATGGCGTCACCGCCTCGGGGCGCGTGCTCCACACCGTCAATCCGCGGCTGTTTCCCGATCAGCTTCGATACATCATGCATCACGCCGAGGACGCCTATGTGTTCTTCGACCCGGTCTTCGCCCCACTCGTCGAGGAGCTTGCGCCAAAGCTGCCGCTGGTGCGAGGCTGGATCGCGCTCTGCGAACCGAAGAGCCTGCCATCCGTCAAAGTCGACAAGCTTCTCTGCTACGAGGATCTGCTGGCGAAGGCGTCGGCCGAATACCGCTGGCCGGTCTTCGACGAGAACACCGCTTCGACGCTTTGTTACACGTCCGGCACCACCGGCAATCCGAAGGGCGTCATGTACAGCCACCGCTCCACGGTGCTGCACGCCTTCGGCGCCTGCGCGGCGGACTGCATGGCTCTATCGGCCAGCAATTCCTTCCTCGTCGTCGTGCCGCTCTTTCACGCCAACGCCTGGAGCCTGCCGTTTTCAGCCGCCATGTGCGGGGCGAAGCTGGTGCTTCCCGGTCCGAGGCTCGATCCGGAGAGCCTCTACATGTTGCTCGAGCAGGAGGGATGCACCAAGGCGGGCGGCATCCCGACGATCTGGCTCAATTTCCTCGCCTGGGTCGAAGCCAATCGCGAGCGCCTCGACCTCAAGCGACTCAAGCTCAAGGAAGTCTTGTCCGGCGGCTCGGCGCCGCCGCGCGCCACGATCGAGAAGTTCCACGATCTCCTCGGCGTCTTCGTCAAGCACGCCTGGGGCATGACGGAGACGAGCCCGATCGCCACGACGGGCTCGCTGCTCGCCAAGCACGAGGGCGCAAGCCGGAGCGAACTCGTCGACATGCAGGTCAAGCAGGGGCGGCAGGTCTACGGGATCGAACTCAAGCTCGTGGGCGGCGACGGGCGCGACCTGCCGCACGACGGGATTTCGGTCGGGGAACTGAAGGTGCGCGGCAACTGGGTGATCTCCGGCTATTTCAAGGGCGAGGGCGGCCAGGTCGTCGACCAGGACGGCTGGCTCGGCACCGGCGACGTCGGCACGATCGATCCGGACGGCTATGTGCAGCTGACCGATCGGCTGAAAGACGTCATCAAGTCGGGCGGGGAGTGGATCTCGTCGATCGAGATCGAGAACCTCGCCATGTCCCACCCCGACGTCTTCGAGGCCGCCGTCATCGCCGTCGCCCATCCCGTCTGGCAGGAACGCCCGCTGCTGATCGTTCACCCGCGCGAAGGACGGACGCCGAGCAAGGCGTCGATCCTCGATTTTCTGTCCGACAAATTGCCGAAGTGGCAAGTCCCGGAAGATGTCGCGTTCGTCGACAGCCTGCCGCACACGGCGACCGGCAAGCTGCTCAAGACGGAACTGCGCCAGCGCTTCCACGGGCATCTGGCGGTCAGCGCATAGCGCATGGCGTCCTTGACTTTGCGCCTCGGCCCGTCCATATCCGGCGCGCCGCTTCGCAGCGGCGAAAGGCGCGCTGGCCGCGTGAAGGGCTTCTTGCCCTCCTGCCGCGCGCAAAGACATTCGCTCTCGACGCCCGGACACGCGGGGCGTTCCTCTTAATGATCCTTAAGCCGCCTCACGCGCTTTCGCGTGGCTCGGCGGCGTTTTGAAAGACATCTCCTTGGACAATTTTCATGGGCTCGGCCTCGCCGCGCCCCTTTCCGCCGCGCTGGTCAAACTCGGCTACGCGCGCCCGACCCCGATTCAGGCGCAAGCGATTCCGCCGCTGATGAAGGGCCGCGATCTCGTCGGCATCGCCCAGACCGGCACCGGCAAGACAGCGGCCTTTGCGCTGCCGATCCTGCACAAGCTCGTCACCGACCGGCGCCCCGCGCCGAAGGGCGGCGCGCGCGTGCTGGTTCTGAGCCCGACCCGCGAGCTCGCAACCCAGATCGCGCAGAGCTTTCGCGATCTTTCCGCCGGGCTTCCGCTCAAGATCGCGGTCGTCTTCGGCGGCGTGCCGCACGGCGCGCAGATTCGCGCGCTTGCCGCCGGCCTCGACGTGCTGGTGGCGACGCCCGGGCGCCTCATCGATCACCTCGACTCGCGCGTCGCCCATCTTGGCGCGGTCGAGTTCCTCGTGCTCGACGAGGTCGATCAGATGCTGGACCTCGGCTTCATCAAGCCGATCCGCCGGATCGTCCGCGAACTGCCGAAGAAGCGGCAGAACCTGTTCTTTTCGGCGACGATGCCGGCAGACATTCGCGCCCTTGCGGGCGAACTGCTGCACGACCCGGTCGAGGTCGCGGTGACGCCGGCGGCGAAGACCGCCGATCGCGTCGAGCACAGCGTCCTCTTCGTCGATGCGACGAAGAAGCGCGACATGCTGGTCGAGCTCTTCGAAGACGAGGCGATGTCCCGCGTCCTCGTCTTCACCCGGACCAAGCGCGGCGCCGACCGCGTCGCCAGGGCGCTGGACGAGGCGGGCGTCGATGCGACCGCCATCCACGGCAACAAGAGCCAGGGGCAGCGCGAGCGCGCGCTCGGCGCCTTCCGCGATGGCAAGACCCGCGCGCTGGTCGCCACCGACATCGCCGCGCGCGGCATCGACATCGACAGCGTGACGCACGTCGTCAATTTCGAGCTCCCTGAGGTCGCCGAGGCTTATGTGCACCGGATCGGCCGCACCGCGCGGGCGGGCGCCGCCGGCCGGGCGATCTCGTTCTGCGACCACGAGGAGCGCGACCTCCTGCGGGCCATCGAGCGCCTGACCCGGCTCAGCCTGCCGAAGACCGACCGCCGCGGCGCCGCCGGCCCGAAGCCCGCGCCGCTCGTGCGCAAGGCGACCGCCGTCGCCCCGGCGCTGGCTCAGCGCCCGCACCACGCGCCGCATCGGGACGGCCGAAGCGCCGGTCGTCCGCTCACCGCAAGCCGGCCGCCGGGACAACGCCAGCGCTTCCGCCCGGCCAGGCGCGTGGAGCGCTAAGGCGCGCGCCTGGCGCGCGAGGGCCGCAGGCGGCGGAACTTGGATTGTCCGCAAGTCTCGATAGCTAACGCTGCAAGAGCCGGCGAGGGCGATTAGCCGCCGGGCTCGGCTTGCCGCCCAGCCTAACCTTCTTCCGGCGCGCTGGCAGGAGGGACGGACCTGCGACCGATGGCGTCCGCGAGCTTCGCGAGGGCCTGGCCGAGCAGGCGTTCGGTCGCTGCGGCGCAGGCGTCCTTGCGCGCCAGCGCCGGCTTCTCGATCAGGTTCCAGGAGATCGCCGCGATCGTGCAGGAGATCGCCGCCGAGGCCGCCATCATGCCGGCCAGCCAGAGCCCCGGAAAGAGATAGGCCAGGGTCTGCTGGATCGGGAAGGCGTAGATATAGACCCCGTAGGAGAAGTCACCCCAGCCGTTGAATTTGCGGATAGCGCCTCCCGGCACATAGGCGAGGTGCAGAACGAGCGGCGCCAGGACGATTGTGTAGACGGCGAAGAAGACCCGCTGGTCGAACGCGGCAAAGACGAGCGCGGCGAGAAGCGCCAGCATGAGGCCCAGGCTCATCGGCGCCCTCTTGCGCCAGAAAAAGAGCGCCGAGCCGTAAAGGAACATGAAGACGCGGATGTCGGCCCCCTTGAGGTCGCCGGTCCATAAGCGCCCGCGCAGGATGATCGCCAGGAAGACGAGCGCCGCCAGCGTCGAGGCGAGGCGAAGCGCCCGCACCCGTAAGCCGGGCACGATCGCGAAGATCACCCATCCCGCCGCGAGGTAGAGATACATCCTGACCTCGACCGGCATGGTCCAGAGCGAGCCGTTGAACTCGTTCTTCAGCGGCACGGTCTCGAACACGCCCGGCAGCGAATACCGAATGCCGCCGATCAGCGTCGCGCCCTTGGCGAAATACTCCCAGGTCGTGTGCGAGGCGAAATAGTCGCTGACCGGCAGCGAGGTCAGCGCCGGCGCTAGGGCGAAGACCATGAGGATCATCATCACCCAGAGGGCCGGATAGACGCGCAGCGCCCGCGCCCAGAGGTAGCTGATCAGGTCCTCGCGGTTGATGAGGCTTGCGGTGACGAGAAAGCCGCTCGTCACGAACAGCATGTCGAGGCCCATTTCGCCGAGCGAGAAGCCGATATGGCCGTGGAAGAATTCCTTTTCCGGCGGCAGCCCGAGTACGGCGACGCTATGGGCGAAGAGGACCGTCATCGCCGCGGAAAAGCGTAAAAGGGTGAAGTTGTTGTCGCGGCCGACGGCGTAATCGGATAGTCGCATATCGCCCCTCCTCGAGCCCCGGTAGGCCGTGTCGCCGGCTTTGGCAAGAGCTCTGGCGACGCTGGGCGCAAAGGCGAGGGCGAAGGCCGCGTCTCTCGGACGACGCTCGCACCGTTCTCCCCGAAGGGAAATCAGGCCCGCCGAATGGCCACTCGCTCTCGCGCCTCGGAAGGTCGGCCGCTCGTGCCGGATCGCCGAGAATGAATGGCTCCGGCAATCGACGACAATTGCTTGCAGAAAATCAGAAGCGCACCTACAATTGCGTCATGCTTTCAGGCCTTCCGAATTTCGCCGTCGTCGCGCTCCCGTCAATGCGTGGAGCGCGATCGCCTGACCGGGGCGGGACGCCCAATTTTCGCTGTCGCCCACTCGGTAACCGGGGCAAATTGCCGGGCGGGCTTGGGCTGGTTCAAGCAGGGGCTGGACTGACGAGGGTTGCGAGGTCTGGAATTTTTGGGCCTGGAAGTCCCAGTCGGTCGCCGATGAAGGCGTAGAACGACACTTTCAATTTCATGCAGGTTTTGGCCAGCCCGAGCATGACGTCGCGGGCGTCGCGGCCTTTGTCGGAGACGGTTCCGCCAGAGATTTTTCTCTTGGTGACGAAGGCGCGGATGTCGTTTTCCGAGGCATTGGTGTTGAGCGGGATTTCTGGCCGCTCGAGCACGCGCAGCAACTCGTCCTTGTGGCGATGAAGGCGTTTGAGCAGGCTGTCGAGCGTGGCGTAGCCGGTTCGCGCGCGCTTGAAGATGCGGTCGAAGCGGGAGCGCAAGAACTCGGCCTGTTCGGGGTCCGGCGCGAGCTTGTAGTCTTTCAAGCAACGATAGAACCACCAGATCATCCGCTTGGCGACCTCGACGGCGTTGCGCTGCTTGTCGTTGGCGGGAATGAGCTTGTGAACAAGCCGCTCGGCGTGAACCCAGCACAGCGCGTGCACGCCGACGCGGAACTGGCCGGCGTCGTCGGAGACGATCACCGTGCCCTGCAGCAAGCCCTGATGATGGACTGCGCCCCACAGCGCCGCCTCGCTGGCGATCAAGACGGGATCCGGCAGGACCTTGATCGCGCCCAAAGCCAGCGCCTGCAAATGGCGCTCCCACTCGCCCGAGGAGGCGAAGATGCGCGCCTCATGCGCGATGAACTTGTCGATCACGATCTGCGACAGATCGCGCCCTTTCATATAGTCGAGCGCGGCCTGGTTGATCACCCAGAGCGACGTTCCGCCGCAAAGCCGCGACAGAAACGCCAGACGCGATTTGGAGGGCCCCGTGCGAAACGCGGTGAAGTTGGAAGAGCCGATCTGCGTGGTGTAGCCGCTCTTGCCGGCGTGGCGCGCCCCCGTATCGTCGACCGTGACATAGGCGCCGCTCAGGCCGGCTTTCAGCACCGCCGCATCCTCGGCGCGAAACGTCTCCAGCTTGACTGTCAGCAGGCGAACCACCTGCCGCTTCGAAATCACCACGCCCATCCCATTGAGCAGCGCAACGATCCGCTCGCAGGTCATTTGTCCGGCAAAGTGCAGCGTCAAGACCAGGCGATTCAGGTTGGGGCCATAACCCCCGACAATGCCGGAACCGAGATGGGCGACGACCGTCTCGCCGTCCGGCGTTTCCCACCGCTCACGCCGGTAGCGCGTCACCGTCGGCGTCAGGCTCAAGTCCTGAACCACCACCTCTTCGTAGCCCTTGCGGCGCGAGCCCGCCGGCGCATTTGCCCTCACCACCACCGTCGCGCCAATCGTCAGCTTGTCGAGTTGGCTGCCGCGCCGCTGCGTCGAGCGCCCGCCTTTCTCGCCGCCCCCGGCCTGCGGCCCTTTCGCGTCCGTCGCCCTGTCCATGCCCGACGGCTTGACCGGCGGACGCGGCGGCAAATGCTTCAGCCGCGCAAGCTCGTCCTTGACCGCCTGATGCTCGACTTTCAGCTTGGCCAACGCGCCGACCAGCTTCTCGTTCTCCGCCCCAAGCCGCTTCACCTCATGGATTAGATCGCGCACCACGCCGAGCAGGTCGTCATGCGAAAGCCGATCAAGCGAATCAGGGATGCGCGCCGCCATCCCAAGCTTGAATCACACTTTGTCGCCGCTGACTCCCCCCTCCGCCCGAGAATTTGCCCCGGTTACCCCACTCGCCCGCAACCCATTGATATCGCTTATTTCGGACGAAGGAATCCAAGAGAATCCCAGAGAATTCAAGCAAGATTTCAAGGGTGAAGCGAGTGGAATCCTGCGGATTCCAAGAAAACCCAAGCCGAAGACCAACCCGGTCCCAAGGCTGAGACCGTCTTCATTCCGCGGCCCGCACCGGCCGCTCCGGCTGGGCAAGGCGTTCGGCCTTCAGGAGGTCGGCGACCATGAAGGCCATCTCGATCGACTGCTCGGCGTTGAGGCGCGGATCGCAATAGGTGTGATAGCGGTCGCGCAGGTCCGTCTCGGAAATCGCCCGCGCCCCGCCGGTGCACTCGGTGACGTTCTTGCCTGTCATCTCGAGATGGACGCCGCCGGCGTACGCGCCTTCGGCGCGGCAGACGGCAAAGAAGCTTCTCACCTCCTGGGCGATGCGCTCGGTCGGCCGCGTCTTGTAGCCCGTCGAAGTCTTGATCGTGTTGCCGTGCATCGGGTCGCAGACCCAGAGCGGCGTCCGGCCCTCCCGCTTCACCGCGCGCAAGAGCGGCGGCAGGGAAGCTTCGATCCGGTCGGCGCCGAAGCGGCAGATCAGCGTCAGCCGGCCGGGCTCGCCCTCCGGGTCGAGGATGCCGATCAGGCGGGCGAGCTCGTCGGGGCTGAGCGACGGCCCGCATTTGAGGCCGATCGGGTTCTTGACGCCGCGGCAATATTCGACGTGCGCGCCGCCGGGCTGACGGGTGCGGTCGCCGATCCAGACCAAGTGGCCGGAGGTGGCGTAATAGTCGCCCGAGGTCGAATCGAGCCGGGTCATCGCCTGCTCGTAACCCAGGAGGAGCGCCTCGTGCGAGGTGTAGAAGTCGGTCGCCCGCAGCTCCGGATGCGCCTCGGGGTCGAGGCCGATCGCCCGCATGAAGGCGAGCGTCTCGGTGATGCGGTCGGCGACTTCCTGGTAGCGCTCCGACTGCGGGCTGTCCTTAACGAAGCCGAGCATCCAGCGATGGGCGTTCTCGAGATTGGCGTATCCGCCGGTGGCGAAGGCGCGCAGGAGGTTCAGCGTCGCGGCGGACTGCCGATAGGCCTCGAGCTGCCTGCGCGGCTCCGGCTCGCGCGCTTCCGCGGTGAACTCGATGTCGTTGACGATGTCGCCGCGATAGGCCGGCAGCGAGACGCCGTCGACCGTCTCCGTGTCGCTCGACCGCGGCTTGGCGAACTGGCCGGCGACACGGCCGACCTTGACGATCGGAGAGGCGGCGGCAAAAGTCATGACCACGGCCATCTGCAGAAAGACGCGGAAGAAGTCGCGGATGTTGTCGGCCGAATGCTCGGCGAAGCTCTCGGCGCAGTCGCCGCCCTGAAGCAGGAACGCCTCGCCCGCCGCGGCCCGGCCGAGCATGCGCTTGAGCTTCCGCGCTTCGCCGGCGAAGACGAGCGGCGGATAGCCGGCGAGCTGGCGCTCGGCCTCGCGCAGCGCCGCAGGGTCGCGATAGACAGGCGACTGCTCGACCGGCTTCGTCCGCCAGCTGTCGGGGGTCCAACGCGCGTTCGCCATTCGCTTGATCGCCTCAGCGCCTCCTGGGAAACCCGCCTTTTGACCGGAAAGGCGGCGCTATACAAGCCGAGGCGGCGCCGCATATGCCGATTTTCGACGCAAGCCCGCGTTAATTGCGTAAGCCCACGGAGCATTCCCCGTCGCGCGCCGGCCTCTGACATGCCACGATGGGGGCCGAGAAGACACCCGCCTTGAACCCCCTCTCCTCGATCGCCGCCCTGCTCCTTTCGGTGCTGCTGCTGATTGGCGGCAACGCGCTGGTCGGCGTCACGACGCCCTTGCGCGCGCGCATCGAGGGCTTTCCCAACCTCACGGTCGGACTGCTGGGATCGGTCTATTTCGCCGGTATGCTGGCCGGGACCCTGGCCGCGCCCGTCATCATCCGACGCGGCGGTCACATCCGCGCCTTCGCCGCGTTCGTGGCGCTCGCCGTCGCCAGCGTCATCCTGATGCCGGTGTTCGTATCGCCGGCGGCGTGGCTCGTCTTCCGCGCGCTGATCGGCTTTGTCTTCGCCGGCCTCTATGCGGTCATCGAGGCCTGGATCAACGCCAAGGCGTCCAATGCCAATCGCGGCGCGCTTTATGCGCTCTATCAGATCGCCAACTTCAGCGCCTCCGCCACAGGCCAGATGGCGCTGCAGCCTTTGGGGCCGGGCGGCTTCGCGCCCTTCGCCGTCGCCGGCGCGCTCCTGGCCCTCGCCATCGTGCCGATGGCGATGACGAGCGTCGATCCGCCGGTTCAGCCGAAAAGCGTCCGGCCGAGGCTTCTCTGGCTAATCCGCGTAGCGCCGATCTCCTGTTTCGCCGTTCTCGCCGCCGGCGCCGCGAACGGCGCTTCGTTCGCCCTCGGTCCCGTGTTCGCGGTCGACGTCGGCATGTCTCCGGACAGAGCGCCGCTCTTCACTTCGGCGATCGTCGTGGGTTCGGCGCTCGGCGTCTTTCCGGCCGGCGTGCTCTCCGACCGGGTCGACCGGAGGCTCGTCATGGCCGCGGTCATGATCGCTGGAGCGGCCTGCGAAATCGTGCTCGCCCGGCAGACAGCGCCGGGCCTATGGCTCATCGGCCTCGGATTCCTGGTGGGCCTCACGACCTATTCGCTCTATACGCTCGCCGTCTCGCTCGCCAACGACGGCGCGTCGCCGCACGACATGATCATCATATCGGTGGGCCTCCTGTTCATCTATTGCGTAGCGGCGGTCGCCGCGCCGACGATCGCCTCCGTGCTGATGAAAAGCTTCGGCCCGCGGGCCCTCTTCCTGCAGAACGCCTACGTGCACATGGCGGTGGCGGCGTTTGCCCTATGGAGCCGCTTGACGCAGCCGGGCAAACGGACTCAGTGGCTGGGAACTTGAGGCTCCTGCAGACCGGCGAGCTCACATCAGTTCCGCGGTGAACTTCTGGATCTTCCTGCAGGCCTCTTCGAGCTGCTTTAGCGAGGTCGCATAGGAGACCCGGAAGTTCGGACCCTGGCCGAAGGCGCTGCCCTGCACGGCGGCGACCCCTTCCTGCTCGAGAAGCTCGGAGACGAAATCCACGTCCGTCTCGATCACCTTGCCGGAGGCTGTCCGCTTGCCGATCGCGCCGGCGACCGACGGATAGACGTAGAACGCGCCCTCCGGTTTCGGGCACCGGATGTGCTTCGCCTGGTTCAGCATCGAGACGACGAGGTCGCGGCGCTCCTCGAAGGCTTTTCGGCGGACCGGGATGAAATCCTGCGGGCCGTTCAGCGCCTCGACCGAGGCCCATTGGGCGATCGTGCAGGCCCCCGAAGTCTGCTGCCCCTGCACCATGTCCATGGCCTTGATGAGTTCCGCCGGCCCGGCCGCGTAGCCGATCCGCCAGCCGGTCATGGCGTAGGCCTTCGACACCCCGTTCATGGTGAGCGTGCGCGACTTGAGCGCAGGCTCGATCTGGACGGGCGTCGTGAAGACGAAGTCGCCGTAGACGAGGTGCTCGTACATGTCGTCGGTCAGCACCCAGACGTGCGGGTGTCGCATCAGGACGTCGGTCAGCGCCCTGAGCTCCTCGCGCGTATAGGCCGCGCCGGTCGGGTTCGACGGCGAATTGAGGACGACCCATTTGGTTCGTGACGTTATCGCGCGCTCGAGGTCTTCGGGTTGCAGTTTGAATCCCTTTTCGAGCCTCGTCGGCACAATGACCGGCTCGCCCCAGTTGATCGCCACCATTTCGGGATAGCTGACCCAGAACGGCGCGGGGATGATGACCTCGTCGCCCTTGTTCATCGTGACCAGGAAGGCGTTGTAGAGGATCTGCTTGCCGCCGGTGGCGACGATCGTGTCCGACGGCTTGTAGTCGAGCCCGTTCTCGCGGCTGAACTTGGCCGCGATCGCCTCGCGCAAAGGCGGGATGCCGAGCACCGGCGGGTACTTGGTCTCGCCGCGCTTGATCGCCTCGATCGCCGCCTGCTTGATATTGTCCGGCGTGTCGAAGTCCGGCTCGCCGACCGACAGCGAAATGACGTCCCGCCCCTTGACTTTGAGGTCGCGCGCCTTCTGCGTCACCACCATGGTGGCGGAGGGCTTC
The DNA here is from genome assembly GCA_963772555.1 of uncultured Alphaproteobacteria bacterium. Lineage (GTDB taxonomy): Bacteria > Pseudomonadota > Alphaproteobacteria > Rhizobiales > Beijerinckiaceae > Roseiarcus. Next base: position 58,851 of record CAVYXQ010000012.1, read on the forward strand.
ACACGTGAGAGGACGTCGGCGAGGAAAGCCATCGAGGCTCGTTCCTTTTCTCAGACTGAAGGAAATGCGGCCGCAGAATAGAGAGGCGCGCCCTCTGCAGCAACCTGTTTGGGCCGGAACTTGGGCCGGCTAGCCGAAATCGACGTCGTCGATAGCCCATCGTCTCACGAGATGATGGGCTATCGCCATCGGGATCGGCGCGGTGAGGCCGGCGGGGTGGCGGCGCTCGATGAGGGCTAGCGTTTCGGCGCGGGAAAACCAGCGCGCGTCCTCGAGTTCGACGCGGTCGAGCGCCACCGCCCGATCCAGGGCCTCGGCAAAGCAGCCGATCATCAGCGAGGAGGGGAACGGCCAGGGCTGCGAAGCGAAATAGCGCACTCTGCCGCAGGCGACGCCGGCCTCTTCGGCGATTTCGCGGCGGACGGCGATCTCGACGGTCTCGCCCGGCTCCAGGAAGCCAGCCAGCGCTGAATACATGCCCTTCGGGAACCGCGGCTGGCGCCCGAGCAGACAGGAGTCGCCGTTGACCGCCAGCATGATGACGACCGGATCGGTGCGCGGGAAATGACGCATCTTGCAGGCTGTGCACTCGAGCCGCCAGCCCGCCGCGGCGACTGCGTTGCGTTGTCCGCAATTCGAGCAGAAGCGGCGCCGCGCATGCCAGTGCATCAGCGCTTTGGCGGAAGCGAGCATCGTCGCTTCGTCCGACGGCACGAGGCCGCCCGCGGCGATCGACCGGAGGTCGACGAGTTTGAGATCTTCGCGGCCTGGAACGACGAGGATCCTGCGGTCGAGGAAGCCGTCGCTCGTGTTCGATTGCTCGACGACCGCCTCGTCGCCGAGAAGCGCGGTGAAGACGGCCGCGCCATCGGGCTTGATCCCGAGCAGCGCCTCGATGCGCGCCCCGCCGAGCGCCTCGATCTCGGCCATCGGCAGAAGCGGGTCGAGGCGTGCGCCGCGGTCCAGCAGCACCGGCATGTCGCGCGCGATGAGGATGGCTCTCGTGTCGGGGCGCGTCCTGAGCTCAGCAACTTCCTCAGCGTTTTCGCGCCGGTAGGAGGCGCGGTCGAGCGGATCGGCCACGAAGGCCAATCCCTCGAGCAGAATGGGCGCCGCCGGTGGGCGGCTCAAGGATAACGCGCCTTGAGGCTGGCGACGCGCTCCGCGTCGTCGTCGATGATGCACCTGAGCCGCGGATCGCCGTCCTTGGACGCCATGCCCGCCTCGAACGGCGCGACGTCCTGGCACTCGAGATCGCGCCAGTTCACCCATTGGGTCTCCGCCTCATTCAGCGCCCGGCGCCAGCGCGTCTTCTGCGACGAGAGCAGGCCCTGCCGGGCCTCGATCGACTTGGTCGCGGCTTCCATCGTCGCTGCAAGCTCCCGTTCGGCGCGTTCCGCGCCGCCGCGCAGACACTCTGCGAGATCGCGGCCGCCGATCTTCCTCGCGTCGCAGGCGGCGTCCGAGGCACGCGCCTCCTCGGCGAACGCCCGCCCCGCGGCTCCGAGGACGGAGAGGACCAGCGCGACGGCCAAAACAACAATGCGCATGCTCAAGTCTCTCACCCGCCGCTCTATCAGGCGCTCGCGTTCGCCGAAGCCGGTCGGCCCAGAAAGTCCTCGATCCGATCGAGCGCGCGTTCGATGTTCTCGAGTGAGTTGGCGTAGGACAGTCGCAGATAGCCTTCGCCGTAAACGCCGAAATCCGGACCGCCGATGGCGGCGACCCCGGCTTCCTCGAGCAACGCGGAGGCAAGCGGCTTCGCCTTCCAGCCGGTCCTGGAGATGTTGGGAAAGGCGTAGAATGCGCCCTTCGGCGTGACGGCGCTCACGCCCGGAAGCCGGTTCAGGCCGGCGACGACCGCCTTGCGCCGGCGGTCGAACTCGGCCCGCATCGCCGTGACCGAATCCTGCGGGCCGGCGAGCGCAGCAAGGCCGGCGAACTGCGCTGCGGAATTGACGCAGGAATAAGAATTGACGGCGAGCTTGCGCGCGGCGTCGCGCCACGGCTTTGGCCATACGGAATAGCCGAGCCGCCAGCCCGTCATCGCGTAGGTCTTCGACCAGCCGTCGAGCAGGATCAGTCGATCGCGGATTTCAGGATAGACCAGCAGCGAGCGGTGATCGAGGCCGTCATAGGTGAGTTGCCCGTAGATCTCATCCGAGAGGATCGCCGCATTCGGCCACTGCGCGAGGCCTGCAACCAATTTATCGATTTCGGCCGGCGGCGTGACGCCTCCGGTCGGATTGGCGGGTGAATTTAGGATGACGAGCCGCGTCTTCGGCGTCATCAGCGCCAGTGTCTCCTCGGCCGAGAAGGCAAAGCCGTTCGTCTCCCGCATCGGCGCGGGGACCGGGTTTGCGCCGGAAAATACGATCATGGAGCGGTAGATCGGGAAGCCAGGATCCGGATAGACGATGTCGGCGCCCGCTTCGCCGAACGCCAGGATCGCCATGAACATCGTGACCTTGCCGCCCGGCACAATGAGGACAAGGTCCGGCGACACTTCGACGCCCAATCGGCGATTGATGTCCGCCGCCACAGCCTCCCGCAAAGGCGCGATCCCGGTCGCGTCGGTATAGCCGTGCTCGCCGTCGCGCAGCGCCTTGACCGCGGCCTCCACAATATGCGGCGGCGTTTTGAAATCGGGCTGGCCTATGCCGAGATTGACAATGTCGCGACCCCGCCGTTGCAGGTCGGCGGCTCTCGCCAGCACCGCGAAGGCGTTCTCTTCGCCCATGCGCGCGAAGGTGGGATTGACTGCGATCAAGGGAGACTCCACCGGACGGGCCTCTTTTGGCAAAGGCGTCGTCCGGGAGCAAGCAAAACCGGGACGGCGACCAGAGCGCGGCCTTCATCACGGTCTCGGCGCGATGAGCCGCTGGAGCCGCGGATCCAATCCCTTTCAATCCCTTCAAACTCTGTGCGGCGTCGCTTCGAGCGGGTCGCCGTCGCGGTCCGGCAATGCAGATCTTATGGCTTTGCAGCTGCGCGTCTGCTCAACGAATCAACCGTGATTTGTTCAGAATTTGTGGGTTTGGGGTTAACCCTAACTTCGGTTTTACGAAAACCGCGACGCTAACGAAATTGACGTTTTTCTGATTCCGATAATAATGGAACAAAACAGGAACACAAAGCCGGCGCGACCGCTTCGCGCCGACAGCCATCAAATCTCAAGCAGGCGCTGGAGGCCAATCGACATGTTGAAACTTATCCCGGGGTATTGCGCGTCGTTTTATCCCAGAGAAATGGACGCGATGTTTCGCAGCCGGGCGAGAACCTTCTCGGATCGCCTCGGATGGGAAGTTGTCGTCAGGGATGGCCGCGAGCGGGACCGTTTCGACGACGCCAATCCGCTTTATCTCGTCTCCGTCCACCCTGAAACCGACGAATATTGGGGCTCGCTTCGGCTGTTGCCGACGACGGGGCCGAACATGCTGCGCGACGTGTTTCCCCAGCTGCTCGACGAGGGCGAAGCGGTCGAAAGCGCGACGATCTGGGAGAGCTCTCGAATATGCGTGGCGTCCGCGAGGGGAGAGTTCGGGCGTCGGAACAGCGGCGTCAGCCACGTTCTGAGCGAGCTCATTCTGGGTATCGGAGAGGTCGCCGTCCTCGCCGGTCTCACGCAAATCGTCTCGGTTTTCGATTGGCGCATCTTCCGCGTCCTGAAAGCGGCCGGCTGCAACCCTCAGATCATCGGCCGCCCGCAGAAAATCGGCGAGACCATGAGCTGCGCGGGCCTTTTCGACACCGGGGAGGGTCCCTTGAAAGCCTTTCGCGCCGCGCTCGGCATCCGCGAATCCGTGCAGGATCCTCATAGCCCGGAGTTCGCCTATCCATAACAACTCCGAGTTGGAGTTGGATATGTTCGCCCTTCCCCCTCCACAAATTTGTCGCTTGTCATCTTCCCTGTGCGTCAGCAAAAGTGACGTACGGGGAAGGTCGTACAAGGGGAGAGCGGTTATGGCGAAAAGAACAAAAGCGGCCAAAACGGCCAAGAACCGGGAGCCTGTTTCTTCCGTTGCATCGCATCCGGAAGGGGCCGCGTCCCAGGAAGTCGAGGAGCTGAGGCTGTCGGCGGCCGAGACGCGCGCCTTGATGACGATCTGTGTCGAACTGCTTGACATCTGCATCCGCGTCTCGGGCAAGATCGATCCCACTGCCGCCTTGATGGTGACTTGGGCAAGAGACGAGGTCACCATCCCGGTTTTCGGGTTCCGAACATGAGCGTCGCCGAAATGAGACCGATCATCGGCATCGACGCGGCCGCCATCAAGCTGACGGATCGGCTGCTCGGCTACGACGATCGGGACCTGGCGGACATCTTGAGGGAGATTGCCGCCAACATCGGGGTGAAGCACATCGCCTATCTCCGCTTTTCCGCAGAAAACAGCGTCGACGTCAGCCTGCTGACCGCGGTCGTCACCTATTCGAGGGAGTGGCAGACCCGCTATTTCCTCCGGAAATATTCCGCGATTGATCCGGTGGTTACCCATGGGTCCCGGGCTGTTCTTCCTTTCGATTGGGAAGACTTCGAGATGCCGACGCCGGCCGTGGCCTCCTTCTTCGCCGATGCACTCAATCACGGGGTCGGCCTCAGGGGCGTCTCAATTCCGGTGCGCAATCGCAGAAACGCTTGCGCGCTCGTCTCCCTCAACGGCGATCATGATAAGGCCGAATGGGAAGAGTTCAAGCGGGAGAACATGGTCAAGCTCCAGATTTTGTCAGCGCTGATCGACTCTGCTGCCGGAATAAACTCGAAGCTTTTGTCCGCGCCGGTCCAGTTATCCAAGCGAGAGGAGCAATGCCTGGTCTGGGCCGCGAGGGGCAAAACCTACCAGGAGGTTGCCGAAATCCTCAGCATAAGCTTCGGCAGCGTGAAGACGCATCTGGACACGGCACGCCACAAGCTGCACTGCATGAACCTGACACATGCGGTCGCGGTCGCCATCGCCACCGAAGTGATCCCCGCGCAGGCCTTGAAGTAAGCGCTCGTCTAGTCCTTGACGACCGAAATGTCGGGGGCGCCCGGGTTCTTCATGCCGACGATGTGGTATCCAGCGTCGACGTGCAGGATTTCGCCGGTGACGCCGCGCGCCATCGGCGACAGGAGATAGACCGCGCTTTCTCCCACCTCCTCGGTCGTGACTGAGCGCCGCAAAGGGGAGTTGTACTCGTTCCAACGCAAGATATAGCGAAAATCACCGATTCCCGATGCGGCCAGGGTCTTGATCGGGCCGGCGGAGATTGCATTGACACGAATGCCCTTCTCGCCGAGATCAGCCGCAAGATAACGCACGCTGGCCTCCAGCGCCGCTTTGGCGACCCCCATGACGTTATAGTGCGGCATCCACTTTTCTGCGCCGTAATAAGTCAGCGTCAGCAATGCGCCGCCGTTTGTCATTAGCCGTTCCGCCCGCTGCGCCACCGAAGTGAAGGAATAGCAGGAAATCGCAAGCGACCGGGTGAAGTTATCCTCGGTCGTATCGATATAGCGGCCGGTCAGTTGGTCCTTGTCGGAAAAGGCGATGCAATGGACGACGAAATCGAGCCCGCCCCAAAGCTTCGCCGCCTCCTTGAACACTGCATCGATGGTTTCGCCGTCGGTGACGTCGCAATGCCCGAGCACCTGGGCGCCCAGCTCTTGCGCGAGCGGGCGAACCCTCTTTTCCAAGGCGTCGCCCTGGTAGGTGAAAGCCAGTTCCGCGCCGGCATTTCGGGCCGCTTTGGCGATCCCCCAGGCAATCGAGCGATTGTTCGCCACGCCGAGGATGACGCCGCGCATTCCGCGCATCACGCCCGGCGCGACGGCCGAATCGGCTCCGATCAAACCGTTGCGCTCCATCAAAGCCTCTCGTTCCCGCCGTGCGGCGCGGCGACTCGGGCCATCCCATAACTCTGCCCGGCGCGCATGGGAAGCCGGCGGCCAATCTTCGCAGGTGACAAGATGGTGGGGCTGACCGCCGGGCCCGCTGGAGCGATTTCGCTCCGCTCAGCCGAGGCCGCCGCGCGGATCGTAGGGTTTCCGGTCCTGCCACTTGCGCATCAGGTCGGTCAGCTCTCGGTCCGGCGACTCGGGCAGCGCGATACGGATCGTCGCCAGCAGGTCGCCCGCCGGCTGCTCAGCCGTCGCGGGCAGGCCTTTGCCGCGCAAGCGCAGCACCCGTCCGCCGCTCATCCGCGGGGCGATCGACATCTCGACCTCGCCGCCCAGGGTCGGCACGCGCACTCTGGCGCCCAGGACCGCCTCGTACAGCGTGATCGGCAGGTCGAGACGGAGATCCCGTCCCTCCACCCTGAAGAGGGGATGCGGCGCATAGCGGATTGTTACGATGACGTCGCCCGCCGGCGCGCCGCGGCGCCCAGGATGGCCCTGCCCGCGCAGCCGGATCGATTTGCCTTCTTCAATTCCCGCCGGCACCGCGACATCCAGGGTTCTGCCCGTCGGTAGCGCCACCCGGACGGCTCCGCCATTCGCCGCTGTCGCGAGCGGCACGGCGACGGTCACCGCGATATCTTCGCCGCGCGTCGATTGCGCCCGTGCGCGAGTTTGGGAACGGCCTGCGCCGAACAACTCGGAAAGAATGTCGGGGTCGATGCCGCCGCGCTCGGTGGAAAAGCCGCCGGCGCCAAAATCAAATCCAAACCCGCGGAAATCCGCGCCGCCGCCGCCAGGTTGACGTCCAAAGCCGAAGCCCTCGAACTGCGGCGCGCGCGGCTTGCCCTCAGCGTCGATCTCACCCCGATCGAATGCCGCGCGTTTTTTCTCGTCCCCGAGGATTTCGTACGCCGTGCCGATCTCAGCGAAGCGCTCTTTCGCCCGCGGCTCCTTGCTTTGGTCCGGGTGGTGCTTCTTGGCGAGCTTTCGGAACGCCGACTTGATTTCGGCGGCGCTCGCTGTCTTCGCCAGGCCAAGAACGTCGTACGGATCGCGCATCAAGAGCCCTCTTCGGCGCCGCCTCATAACGAGCATGACCACCGATGTCTCGTTGTCTATCTGGGACTTGAGCGGGCGCCTGGCAAGCCCGGGCGCCAGCCCGTGTCCGAAGGGCAAATGACCGGTTGTCGATGTTGCGCCCTGCGTCTATTGATCGGCGATCCCGGTCCAGGCATGAGAGGCACGCCGGACTGGCCGCCTTGAGGAGCTGCGCCATATTGAATGCGGCGAATTCGGTCGACTTCACGGTGGCTGACGAGCCCATGGCCTTGTTTCGTCTTTGGCTCGAGGAGGCGGTCGGAAGCGAGATCAACGACCCGGAAGCCATGACGCTTTGCACCGTCGATGGAGACGGTCTGCCCGACGCCCGCATGGTCTTGTGCAAGGGCGCCGACGAGCGAGGCCTCGTCTTCTATACGAATGCCGAGAGCGCCAAGGGACGGGAGCTCGCCGAACAGCCAAGGGCCGCGGCGCTGTTCCACTGGAAGTCGTTGCGCCGGCAGGCGAGATTTCGCGGCGTGGTGTCGGAAATCGAAGGCGCGGAAGCCGACGCCTATTTCGCCTCGCGCCCCCGGGGCAGCCGCCTCGGAGCCTGGGCAAGCCAGCAGTCGCGGCCGCTCGAATCGCGGGCGGCGCTGGAGGCGGCGGTCGAGGACTATGCCAGGCAGTTCGGCGACGGCGACATCCCGCGCCCTGCCTACTGGCGGGGATACCGCATTGCGCCGGTCGAAATCGAGTTCTGGCGCGACGGCCCTTTCCGCCTTCACGACCGAATCAGATTCAGCCGCGAAACGCCGGAACAGCCGTGGCGCAAGCAGCGCCTCTACCCCTGATTTCAAGCCCGGCGATCAGGGTCCGGCGCTTCAGTGGGGGACAAATGGTCCTTTGCCCCATGGAAGGCTTCAGCTGTGGATGATCGGCTCTATCCGGCGCGACCGATCCTGGCGGTCTCCGTCGCTGTGTTCCGGGCGGGCCAGGTTTTGGTGGCGAGGCGCGCGCGAGAGCCGATGATTGGCCGCTTCTCGCTGCCCGGAGGCGTCGTCGAGGTCGGCGAGACCCTGGTCGAGGCGATCGCGCGGGAACTCGACGAGGAAGTAGGCGTCGAGGCGGACATCGTCGCCTTCAATCGTCATGTCGAGCCGATTATGCGGGTCGGCGACCTGGTCCGTTCGCATTTCGTCATCGCCTCGTTCGTCGCCCGGTGGAGGCGCGGCGAAGCCCGCGTCAGCAAGGAAACCGACGCGGTCGCTTGGATCGAGCCGGCCGAATGCGCGGCCCTCGCAACCACGCCCGGGCTACCGGACATCCTCGAGAGCGCCGCCCGGATAGAAAGTGGGCGGCCATGAAAAGAGCGATCGCCATCGTCGCAGCCCGGGCCGCGCTCCTTACCATCAGCTTTGCGGTCGCAGCGGCCGAAGCGCCCGCGCCCAAGCCCGCGCCGCCGCAAAACTCGTCAGCGACGCCGAAGTCCGCCCCTGAGACCGCCCCGCCGGCGGCAGAACCTCCGCCTCCCTACGAACCGCAACTGCTTCGCCTGGCGCAAATGATGGGCGCGCTCGCCTACCTGCGCAATCTTTGCGGCGCAGGCGACGGCGACCAGTTTCGTGGGCGAATGGCGGCCCTGCTGGATGCAGAAGGCGTCATCGAGGCGCGGCGCGACCTGCTCGCAGGCGCATACAATCAAGGCTTTCGAGACTATGAGACGACCTATCGCGTTTGCACGCCTGCGGCGAACGAGATCATCGCCCGCTATCTCTCGGAGACCGCGCGCATCGCGGCCGAGGTCGCCGGGCGTTATGGCGGCTGAACGGCCATGGTCGCGAAGCGCCCGTTGCGGAGGAAACCGCAAACTCATTCTCTTTCGTCATACGCTGTCCGCCAGGATGGACTCGTGCGAGTGAAGGGGGCCGGACCCGGAGGCGATGGCGCGCGCGATGCCCGGCGCAACCGGCAGCAATTTTTCAGCGAAGAAGCGAGCGAGGCCGACACGCCCGAGTTCGCTGCCATTCCCCGCCGCGGCGAGCGCCTGCGCGGCGAGTCCCGCCTTGGCCAGGCACGCTCCGCCGAGGGTCAGTCCGAACAGGCGCAGGTATTGCGAGGCGCCCGCCAGCGCCGATTCGTGGTCGTCCGCCAGCCACTGAAGCATGTCGCGCGTTGCTTCCGACAGCGCATCCGCCCCTTCGGAGAGCCTCGCTGCGGTCCCGCCGAACCCTTCGGCCCCACCCTCCGCGACGGCGCGGGCCACGTTGCGAATGTCAGCAATCTCGGCCTTCACTGTCTCGCCCCCCGCAAGCAGGAGCTTTCGTTGCACCAGGTCGATCGCCTGCACGCCATTGGCGCCCTCGTAGATCGCGGTGATGCGAGAATCGCGCATATGCTGAGCGGCGCCGGTCTCTTCGACGAAGCCCATGCCGCCATGGATTTGCACGCCAAGCGACGCCGCTTCGTCGCCGACTTCGCTCGAGAAGGCCTTGGCGACGGGCGTCAGAAGAGCAGCGCGGTTGGCCGCAGCCGCGCGGGCCTCGGCGGTGCGCCCGTGAGCGGCGAGGTCGAGCGACGCCGCTGTGAGGTGGCAGATGCCGCGCCCGGCGTGGACATTCGCTTTCATCGTCATCAACATTCGCTGCACGTCCGGATGTTCGATGATCCGCGCCATCCCGTCGCCGCCTTTCGGGCCGTGGCCCTGGCGTCGCTCACGTGCGAAGTCGAGCGCCTGCTGGTAGGCGCGCTCGCCGATGGCGATCCCCTGGGTCCCGACGGCTAGCCGCGCCGCGTTCATCATCACGAACATTGCTGCAAGCCCGCGGTTCTCCTCGCCGACGAGCCAGGCTTGGGCGCCGCCGTTTTCGCCATAGATCATGACGCATGTCGGCGAGGCGTGGATGCCGAGCTTGTGCTCGATGCTGGCGCAGCGAAGGTCGTTGCGGGCGCCGAGCGAGCCGTCCGGGTTGACGAGGCGCTTTGGCGCGAGGAACAGGGAGAGGCCACGGGTGCCCGCCGGCGCGTCGGGAAGCCTGGCCAGAACGAGATGAACGATGTTCTCGGCCATGTCGTGCTCGCCATAAGTGATGAAGATCTTCTGGCCAAAAAGGCGATAGGTTCCGTCGCCCGCCGGCTCCGCGCGCGATCTCACTGCATTGAGATCGGATCCCGCCTGCGGCTCGGTCAGGTTCATCGTCCCGGTCCAGCGGCCGGCGACCATCGGGCCGAGATAGGTTTCCAGGAGCTGCCGCGATCCGAACGCCTTCAGCGCGCCAACCGCCCCCTCGGTCAGCAGCGGGCAGAGGGCGAACGCCATCGAGGCGCCGTTCCAGATTTCCGTGCAGCCGACATTGACGAGATGGGGCAGGCCCATGCCGCCGAATTCCACCGGCGCGGAGACCCCGGCCCAGCCAGCCTCGGCCCAGCGACGGTAGACGTCGCCAAAGCCCGCGGGCATGACGACGACGCCGTTCTGGTAACGGGCGCCCTCGATATCGCCGGGCCGGTTCAGCGGCGCGATTTCGTCGGTCGCAAACCGCCCCGCCTCGGCGATGACCGACGAAACCGTTTCCCAGTCGAAGTCCCCCTCGAAGTCCGATTCGACCATCGCCCGTAGGCCCGCCACGGCGTCGAGTGAAAACAGAATATCGGCGACTGGGGAACGGTAAGGCATTGAACGGCTCCTCTCGCCCTTCCAATCCTGAGCCAACGCCCAGACGAAACGGAAGCGAGGTCTGTCAGCTTAGCCGAGCCTGCGCCGCTTATGTATAGACAAATCTCGGCGCCATGCGCAGAGGAAGAATCATGGCGTTGGTCAAGAGAAGCACCCATCTCGCGCCGGCCGGCGCGGCTGCGATCGCCGCGGCGGCCGCCTGTCTCCGCCAGGGCGGGCTTGTCGCGATGCCCACCGAGACGGTCTACGGACTGGCCGCCGACGCGACATCGGACAAGGCGGTGGCTGGCGTCTTCGCCGCCAAGGGACGCCCGGCGTTCAATCCGCTCATCGCCCATGTGCTTGATGTCGAGCAGGCGAAGCGCTTCGCCGTGTTCCCGCGACAAGCCGAGATTCTTGCGGAGGCGTTCTGGCCGGGACCGCTCACCCTCGTGCTGCCTGTCGAACCAGGCTGCAGGGTGAGCCTCCTGGCGCGCGCCGGACTTGACACGGTCGCGCTTCGCGCGCCGGCGCACGAAACCGCCCGAGCGTTGATCGAAGCCGTAGGGGCGCCGCTCGCCGCCCCTTCCGCGAATCGCTCGGGCCGGGTCAGCCCGACCACGGCCGCGCACGTCGTTGCGGACCTCGACGGCAGGATCGACTGGATTCTCGACGGCGGCGCCTGCCGCTTCGGGCTCGAAATCGACGATCGTCGCCTGCCTCGATGCGGGGCCCGCGCTCCTTCGTCCAGGCGCGGTCGCCCGCGAGGCGATCGAGGCTCGGATTGGGGCGCGGCTTGGCGCGGCCCCATTCGCGGGAGCGCCGATTGCGCCGGGACGCCTCAAGTCCCACTACGCGCCGCGCGCCCATCTTCGGCTCGAGGCCTCGGACGTAGCGACCGGCGAAGCCGTCCTCGACTTTGGCGGCGCATTGTCGGGGCGCCCCTCGATGGCGCGGCTCGACCTTTCGCCGTCCGGGGACCTGGTCGAGGCGGCCTCGAACCTGTTCGCGCATTTGCGCGCATTGGACGAAAGCGGCGCCCCGACCATCGCGGTCGCTCCGGTTCCCGCTCGAGGTCTCGGAGCGGCGATCAATGACAGGCTCGCGCGCGCGGCTGCTCCAAAGACAGCCCCGCCCACGGCGGAAAGCCGTTCGCAATGAAGACATTGCTTTCTTCACACCGTCAGGAACCCTCGTTCGGGCCCGAACCCGTCGGCTCGAACGATAGCCTGAGGAGCTTTCGCCGGCGCCTCGATCTCCCGCGGCCGCTGTAGCGAGCCAGGACATGGAGCCGCGCCTCGACCGGGTCGACGATTGCATGAGCCTCGGCACAGGCGTTGGCGCGTCTATTCCTACGAGCGTCGCCGGAGCGTGAACGGCGGCCGATCCGCGTCGCACTTGCCAATAGAGAGCGGACTGTTCTATGCAATTGGCCGCTGTCGGTGAAGCGAGTGCGCCGCGACGGCCTAGTCCTTGGGGGGATTCTCCGATGAACGCTATTACACGCCGAAGTCTGATCGTGTCGGGAGCCGCTCTGGCGACTGGCGGCCTGTTGACCCCTGCGGAAGCGGCCACGGGCGCGATCGCGATCAAGATTTTCAGCGCCGGCTTCATCTTCGGCGTCTCGGGCGGAAGCGGCGTTCTTTCCTTCGAGGGTCAAAACTATCCGCTGTCGATCGGCGGGATCAGCGCCGGGGCGACCATCGGCGCCTCGGGCGCGGACCTGGTCGGGACGGCTTATCACCTCCACACTGCCGCCGACATCCAGGGCATCTATTCGGCCGTCGGGGCCGGTTTGGCGGTGGCAGGGGGCCGATCGGCGGCCCGGCTTTCGAACGCCCGCGGCGTCGTGCTGCGGCTGAGAGGCCGTCAGGTCGGCTTCATGTTCTCGCTCGATCTCAGCGGCATGTCGATTTCGCTCAGATAGCTGCGGCGGCGCGGTCGAAAGGCGCATCGGGCGTCGTCGAGACGGCGTGCGCGACCGTTGAGATTGAATTCCGCCTACCGGGTAAGGCTCTGCCCATAATAGGCGGCCGCGCCGTGCTTGCGCCGGAAGTGCTTGTTGAGCAAATCCGTCTCGATCGGCTCGAGGTCAGGCGCGAGCTGCAACGACATCAGCGCCATGCGGGCGATGCATTCGATCGCGACCGCGGTCTCGACCGCCTTGCCGACGGTTGGTCCCCATGCGAACGGGGCATGCCGATTGACTAGGACGCCCGGGAAGTCAGCCGGATCGAGGCCTTGCAGCCGTTCCACGATCACGGCGCCCGTCTCCCACTCGTAAGCGGCGGCAATCTCCTCGCGAGTCATCTTGCGGGTGACCGGCACTTCGCCGTTGAAATAGTCGGCGTGGGTCGTGCCGAAGATTGGAATCGGTCGGCCGGCCTGGGCGAAGGCCGTCGCGTGCGACGAATGCGTGTGCACCACGCCCCCGATCTCCGGGAAGGCGAGGAACAACCGCCGATGGGTCGGTGTGTCGGATGACGGTTTGAGCCGGCCCTCCACGGCGCGTCCTTCCAGATCGACGACCACCATGTCGTCCGGACCGAGTTGGTCGTAATCGACGCCGCTCGGCTTGATCGCGAACACACCCTTGGCGCGGTCAACCGCGCTGGCGTTGCCGAAGGTAAGGTTGATGAGGCCATGCCGGGGCAGGGCGACATTGGCTTCGAAGGTTTCGCGCTTGAGTTCCATGAAGGCGCCCATCGACGTTTCCCTTATCGCTTCAGGCCCGGAAGCCTTGCGCGAGATAGTAATAGACGTCGTTGGTCCGCAGGTCCTGCTTCAGCGCGGAAAGCGTGGTCTCGTCACTGATCTTGACAACCTCGACGCCCGCGATCGTGGCGAAATCCTCCAGCATTTCCGCCGTCACGCTGTAGCTGTATCCGGTGTGATGAGCGCCGCCGGCGAGGATCCAGGCGCCGCAGGCCGTCTTGAAGTCCGGCTTGCATTCCCAGACCGCGCGCGCGACCGGGAGCTTCGGCAACGGCGGATGGTCGACTGCCGTGACCTCGTTGATGAGCACGCGGAAACGCGCGCCGAGGTCGATCAGGCTTGCGTTGAGCGCAGGTCCGGTCTGCGCGTCGAACACGAGCCGAACCGGGTCCTCCTTGCCGCCGATGGAAAGCGGATGAATCTCGAGCGACGGCCTGCCCGCCGCGATCGACGGGCAGATCTCGAGCATGTGCGCGCCGAGAACCTGGTGGCTGTCCGCCCCGAGATGATAGGTGTAGTCCTCCATGAACGACGTCCCGCCGGGCAGCCCGTCGCCCATGACCTTCATCGCGCGCACCAGAGCCGCGGTCTTCCAGTCGCCCTCGGCGCCGAAGCCATAGCCGTCCGCCATCAGGCGCTGCGGCGCGAGTCCGGGAAGCTGCCTGAGCCCATGCAGGTCCTCGAACGTCGTGGTGAAACCCTTGAAGCCGCCCTTGCCCAGAAAGCCGCGCAGGCCGAGTTCGAGGCGGGCGCCGTAGAGCAGTGATTTGTGCCGTTCGCCTCCGCGACGCAGACTGGGAACGACGTCGTAGCTTTCCTCATATTCGCTCGCCAACGCCTTCGCCTCGGCGTCCGAAACGGCGCCGATCGCGTCGGCAAGCTCGCCCACGCCGTAGCCGTTGGTGGCGAAGCCGAATTTCATTTCGGCGGCGACCTTGTCGCCCTCGGTCACCGCAACCTGGCGCATATTGTCGCCGAAACGGCAGAATCTGGCGCCTTGCCAATCGCCCCACGCGCGCGCTGCGCGCATCCAGGAGCCGATGCGATCGTGGACTTCCGGGTCCGACCAATGGCCGACGACAACCTTGCGGTTCACGCGCATGCGCGAATGGATGAACCCCGCCTCGCGGTCGCCGTGCGCCGACTGGTTTAGATTCATGAAGTCCATGTCGATCGATCCCCACGGCAGGTCCCGGTTGAACTGCGTGTGGAGATGCAAGAACGGCTTATCCAGCCCGTTGAGGCCGCGGATCCACATCTTCGAGGGCGAAAACGTGTGCATCCAAAGGATGAGGCCAGCGCAATTCTCGTCCGAATCCGCCTCCATGCAAAGCTTCGCGATCTCGTCGGACGTCGTCAGCAGCGCCTTGAACACGGTCTTGAGCGGCAGTTTCGGCGAGTCCGCCAAGCCGCCCGCCACATCGCGTGCGTCGGCCGCCACCTGCTGCAACGGCCCGGGCCCATAGAGATGCTGGGAGCCGCAAACAAACCAGATTTCCGGGGTGGCAAGCTTGATCATGAGCGTCGTTCGCTCCGCTGAGGTTCAGGCGACGAAAGGACAAGCATTTCTATTCAGGCGCGCTGCGCGTATTTGATCTCGATCAGAGTCTTCATGAGGCGGCTGAGATCGGCCGACCGATTGAGCCCGCCGAAGGCATCATGCAGCTCCCGATAGAGCGCGTAAAGCTGGTCATAAACCCTCTGGTTCTCGCCGATCGGCTCATAGTGCGCCTGGCTCAAGGTTGTCATGGCGGCCTCAGCGGCGACGAAATCCCGATGAGCGCCGGCGAGCACCGCCGCTGATATGGCGGAACCGAGGGCGCAGGTCTGGCTGGAGCCGGCAACACGCATCGTGCAGCCCGTCACGTCGGCATAGATCTGCATGAGCAGGGCATTCTTCTCGGCGATGCCGCCCGCGCAGACCACGCGATCGATCCGCACGCCGTACTCCTGAAGGCGTTCGATGATGGCGCGCGCGCCAAACGCCGTCGCCTCGATCAAAGCGCGGTAGACGTCGGCGCGCGTCGTGTAGAGATCCTGTCCGAGGATAAGGCCTGAGAGCAACTGGTCGACGAGGATGGTCCGATTGCCATTGTTCCAGTCGAGGGCGAGGAGGCCGGCCTGACCTGGCTTCTGCGCCGCCGCTTCGGCGGTCAACTCGGCGTGCAGCGCGGCGTCGCCGCGGCAAATTCCCTCGACCCACCACTTGAAGATGTCGCCCACCGCCGACTGGCCCGCTTCGATGCCGAAGAAGCCCGGCAGGATCGCGCCCCTGACGATTCCGCAGATGCCCGGAATGTCGGCAACGCGCTTTTCAGCCGAGACGACGGCGCAATCGCAGGTCGACGTGCCGATCACTTTGACGAGAGCGCCCTCGCTGATCCCACAACCGATCGCGCCATAATGCACGTCGAATTCGCCGATGGCGATCGGGATGCCGGCCTTGAGGCCAAGCCGCTCGGCCCACTCGGGAAACAGGAAACCGGCTGGTTCGGCCGCGTCATAGGCCTTTTCGTACAGGCGGTCGCGCAAATCGGCCAGCCGCGGATCGAGCGCCCCCAGGAAGGCCTTGTCGGGCAGGCCGCCCCACTCATCCGCATAGAGCGCCTTGTGACCAGCGGCGCAGACGCCCCGCTTGACCGTTCTGGGGTCCATCACGCCCGCGAGCACGGACGGAATCCAGTCGGCCAGTTCGACCCACGAATAGGCAGCCCCGAAAGTCGCCGGCGCGACATTCAAGCAATGCCAGATCTTCGACCAGAACCATTCCGACGAGTAGACGCCGCCGCATTTGGCGATGTATTGCGGGCGAAGCTTGGCGCAGACATCAGTGATCCTGGCCGCTTCGCGCCAGCCGGTGTGGTCCTTCCAAAGCCAGCACTGCGCTGAGAGATCGTCTCTCCAGCGCTCGCTCATGGCGAGCGGACGGTTCTTCTCGTCGACCGGAATGGGGCTCGATCCCGTCGAGTCGACGCCGATCCCAATGACGTTTGCGGGATCGAAATCGGGCTTTTTCGTCGCCTCGACGAGCGCGCCGGCGAGGCTCTTCTCCAGGCCGATGAGATAGTCGGCCGGATTCTGCCGGGCGAGAAGCCCGTCCTTCGGATCAAGCAGAACGCCTTGAACGCCTGAGGGATAGTCGACGACGCTGCTGCCGTATTCCGCGCCGTCGGAGCAGCGGACGATGAGCGCGCGCACGGAATTTGTGCCGAAGTCGACGCCTATCGAAAACATTCGCTCTCCTGGGGCTACCCCCCGCCGACCGTCCTTCTGCCGGCCTTCGACCTTAACAATAGTCGCCGGCGAGCCAAAAGCGAAGGCGGATCCGCAGCGGCGTGCAAGCGCGCCAGCCAGCCCCCGCTTGACCTCCCCATTTCCCAAATTCCGCGAACTGGCCTATGCCCTGCCGCTGGTGAGACGAGGCCGCTCCGCCGGCCGCGCCGGAGACAGTCGCAACATGAAGCTGCCGAACGAAATCGGCCCCATCCACTTCGTCGGCATCGGCGGCATCGGCATGTCCGGGATCGCCGAGGTCTTGATCAATCTCGGCCACGCCGTGCAGGGCTCGGACGCCAGCGACAACGCCAACGTCAAGCGACTGAGGGAGCACGGCGCCAAGATCTTCATCGGCCATGACCCGGCGAACCTTGCCGGCGCCGCGGTCGTCGTCGTCTCGAGCGCGATCCGGCGCGACAATCCGGAGCTCGTGGCGGCGCGGGCGCGGCGAATCCCGGTGGTGCGCCGCGCCGAGATGCTGGCCGAACTCATGCGCTTGAAGCAGTGCGTGGCCATCTCGGGCACGCACGGCAAGACGACGACGACGGCCCTGGTGGCGACGCTGCTCGAGGCCGCCGGGCTCGACCCAACCGTCATCAACGGCGGCATCATCAACGCCTACGGCGCCAATGCGCGGCTCGGCGCCGGCGACTGGATGGTGGTCGAAGCGGACGAGAGCGACGGCACCTTTCTGAAGCTCCCCGCCGACCTCGTCATCGTCACCAACATCGATCCGGAGCACCTCGACCACTTCAAGACCTTCGAGGCGATCAAGGAGGCGTTTCTCACGCTCATTGAGAACCTGCCGTTCTACGGCTTCGCCGTAATGTGCCTCGACCACCCGACCGTACAGGAGCTGGTCGGGCGCATCGAGGACCGGCGCGTCCTGACCTATGGCGAGAATCCGCAGGCCGACATCCGCCTGATGGATGTCGACCTGACCGGCGGCCTGACCCGGTTCTCCGTCTTGATCCGCCAGCGAACGACCGGCCGGGCGACCTATATCGACGAGCTCGCCCTGCCGATGCCCGGGCGGCACAATGCGCTGAACGCCACGGCGGCGATCGCTGTCGCCCATGAACTCGGCGCCTCGGTCGATGTCATCCGCAAGGCGATCGGCGCTTTCGGCGGCGTCAAGCGGCGCTTTACCCGCACCGGCGAATGGAACGGCGTCGCGATCTACGACGACTACGGTCATCACCCGGTCGAAATCGCCGCCGTCCTCAAGGCCGCGCGCGCTGCCTCGAACGGCAAGGTGATCGCGGTGGTGCAGCCGCACCGGTTCACCCGGCTCGCTTCGCTCTTCGACGCCTTCGCGACCTGTTTCAACGACGCCGACAGCGTCATTGTCGCCGACGTCTATCCGGCCGGCGAGGCGCCGATCGAGGGCATCGACAAGAACGCGCTCGCGACCGCCATCGCCGCCCACGGACATCGGCATGCGATTGTCCTGCCGTCGCCGGAGAAGCTCGCGCCGCTCGTGCGCTCGCTGGCGGCGCCCGGCGACAGCGTCGTCTTCCTCGGCGCCGGCAGCATCACCCAATGGGCCTATGCGCTGCCGGACGAACTCGCGGCCCTCGGCGCCCGCGGCGCGGCTCGATGACTTTTCCGGACATTGTCGCGGACGTGAAGGCGCTCGCGCCGGAGGTGCGCGGCCCCCTCGTCGCCAACGCGCCGATCGCTGAGGCGACGTGGTTTCGTGTCGGCGGTCCGGCGCAAGTCCTGTTCCAGCCGGCCGACGAAGACGATCTCGCCTGTCTTTTGAGCGCGCTGCCTGGCGAAATCCCCGTAACTGCGATCGGCCTCGGCTCGAACCTGATCGTGCGCGACGGCGGCGTCGAGGGCGTCGTCGTCCGTCTCGGCGGGCGCGCCTTCAACGCCATCGATATCATGGGCGACTGGCGGGTCGTCGCGGGCGCGGCTGCGCCCGATCAGTTCGTCGCCAAGGCGGCCGCGGTCGCCGGCGTCGACGGGCTGGCCTTTCTGCGCGGCGTTCCCGGCTCGATCGGCGGGGCGCTGCGGATGAATGCGGGGGCGCACGGCGGAGAGATCAAGGACATCCTGATCGAGGCGCACGGGCTCGACCGCAGCGGCGGGAAGCGCCTTTATGCAAACGCCGACATGGGCTTCGGCTACCGACATTCCTCCGCGCCCGACGGGCTCATCTTCACCCGCGCCGTCCTTCGTGGGCGTCCGGGCGATCCCGCCGCGATCCTGGCCGAGATGGAGCGGATCACCCGCGCCCGCGAGGCCTCGCAGCCGATCCGCGAGAAGACCGGCGGCTCGACCTTCAAGAACCCGCCCGGGCGGAAGGCCTGGGAGCTGATCGACAGGGCCGGCTGCCGCGGCCTTATCATCGGCGATGCGCAAGTCTCGACCATGCATTGCAACTTTCTCATCAACCGCGGCAGGGCGAGCGCCGCGGATCTCGAGGCGCTCGGCGAGGAAGTCCGCCGTCGCGTCCTGGAGACGAGCGGCGTGACGCTCGAGTGGGAAATTAAGCGCATCGGGAGAAGCGCGGAAGCCGGCCCTCCGCCCGCTCGATCTGCAGGACCGCACGGATAGCCCGGATAAGCCGACGATGACGATCGGATTTCCAGCGGGCAACCCCGCCGACAGGGCGACCTGGCCAGGCGCCTCCGCCGCGACCCGCGGGCTCATGATCGCCGCGCCCCGCTCGGGCAGCGGCAAGACGACTTTGACGCTTGGCCTCCTCAGGGCGTTTCGCCGGCGCGGGGTCGCGGTCGTCGGCCTGAAATCCGGCCCCGATTACATCGATCCGGCGTTTCACGCCGCCGCATCCGGCGGCGAAGGCGTCAATCTCGATTCCTGGGCGATGTCGGCGGAACTTCTGCATGCGCTCGCCGCCGAGGCCGCGACGGGACGGACGCTCGCGCTCTGCGAAGCCTCGATGGGGCTCTTCGACGGCGTACCGGCGCCACAAGGCCGGAGCGGCGCCTCGGCCGACGTCGCCGCCGCGCTCGGCATGCCGATCCTGCTCGTCCTCGACATTGCCGGCCAGGCGCAGTCCGCCGCCGCCGTCGTCAAAGGCGTCAGCCTCTACGACACGCGCCTGAGCCTGGCCGCCGTCGTCGTCAATCGCGTCGGCAGCGAACGTCACCGCCGGCTGGCGGTCGAGGCGATCGAGGCGATCGGGGTCCCGGTGATCGGCGCGCTGCCGCGCGACAGCGGCGTTGTTCTGCCCGAGCGGCACCTCGGGCTCGTCCAGGCGGGGGAGACCGAAGCGCTTGAGGCGCGGCTCGAGGCGATGGCCGACTTCGTCGAGGCCCATGTCGACTGCGCCCGCGCGCTCGAGCTTGCATGCGATCTCCGCCTTCCCTCCCCAGGCGCCCGGGCTATTGCGCTCCGGCCGCCCGGGCAGCGGATCGCGCTCGCGCGGGACGAGGCATTTTCCTTCGCCTATCCGCATCTCGTTCGCGGCTGGCGCGCCGCGGGCGCCGAGATCGTCGACTTCTCGCCGCTCGCCGACGAGCCGCCCCCGGGCGACTGCGACGCATGCTGGCTGCCGGGCGGCTATCCCGAGCTGCATGCCGTCCGGCTCGCGGCGTCGGCGCGCTTCCGCGACGGCTTGCGACGCTTTGCCGGGACGCGGCCGGTGCATGGCGAGTGCGGCGGCTACATGGCGCTCGGCGCGAGCCTCATCGACGCCTCGGGCGCCGCGCACCGGATGGCTGGACTGCTCGGCGTCGAAACGAGCTTCGCCCGGCGGCGCATGACGCTCGGCTATCGCCAGGCGCGCCTCGCCGCCGACTGCGCGCTCGGGCCCGCGGGCGCGATGCTCAGCGGCCATGAATTCCACTATTCGACGATCGCTTCGCCGGGCGGCGACGAACCTTTCGCCTTCGTGACGGACGCCTACGGGGCGCCGACGTCGCCGGCCGGATCACGCCGGGGCCGCGTGACCGGCTCATTTTTCCATGTCATCGCCGAAAGGTAGGGCTGCTCACCGCAACGGCGAATACTCTCCCCGCAAGTGCGCCAGCGCCGGTTCCCCGGCACCCTCGCGCAGGCTCACCACGGCGCCGAGGACAATGGCGTGCGAATGCCTCTCGATGACCTCCTCGATCAGACAGTCGAAGGCGGCGAGCGCATCGGCGAGAACGGGGGCGCCGGTCGCCAGCACGATCCAGCGGGCGCTGTCGAAGCGGCGCGAACCATGCACGCCCCCGCGGCCGCTGAAACGCTGGGCGAGCGCCTCGTGCCGGGCCGCCAGCAGATTGACCGAGAAGGCGCCCGTCTCGCGCAAACTCGTCAGCGTCGAGGAGGCGCGGGTCAAGCAGATGAACAGCGTCGGCGGCGTCAGCGAGAGCGAGGCGAACGACGTGACGGTGCAGCCGATGCGCCTTTCGCCGTCGCCGCAGGCGACGATCGCCACCCCTGACGCGAACCCGCGCATGGCGCGGCGGAAGGCGGCGCTGTCGGCGTGATGGAGGCGTTTTTCGCTCATGCCCGCGCCTCGACCGCACTGTCGAAATGGACACAAGCGCAGGAGAGTCGCTTGGCGAGCGCCTCGGCGAACATAATTGGTCCTCGCAGGGCAGTTCAGTCAGGCGGCCTGACTTGACCATCATGAGGCTTCGCTGCGGCGCAATTGCGGCAGCTTCGCGACCGTCAGAATAAGGAGTTGCCCGTCGATCAGGTCAAGACGATCGCCGAGACCAGCCGGCCGTAGTCGGTATCGCTGCGATGGACGGCGCGGCGGTAGCTGAAGAAACGTTCCTCGTCGGCATAGGTGTCGAGGCCGAGATCTTCAAAGTCGGCGACGCCGGCGCGTGCGGCGCGCTCGGCGATATAGGCGGGGAGGTCGAACATCGAGTGGCCCGACCTGCGGCTCGCCGCGAAGAACCGGCGCGTGTCCTCGCCGGCAGCGGCGAAAGCGGCGACGAACTCGGGCCCCACTTCGTAGGAGGCGAAGGCGATGCAAGGGCCCAGCGCGGCGACGGTCCGGCGGCGGCTGCCGCCAAGCGTTTCCATCGCCGCGACGGTCGCCTCAACGATTCCGTTCAGCGCGCCTCGCCAGCCCGCATGAGCTGCTCCTATGACGCCCGCCCCGGCGTCGGCGAACAGGATCATGCCGCAATCCGCGCCCGTAACCCCAAGCGCCAGTCCTTGCGCCGCCGTCGCCACTCCGTCGCAACGGGGGCGGGCGTCGGGCAGCCACGGCTCGGCAAGCACGACCGCGTCGGGTGAATGGACCTGATAGGGCACCGCGAGATGCATCGGCGCGACGCCGAGCGCCAGAGCGATTCGCGCGCGATTCTCGGCCACCGCCTCCGGCGCGTCGCGCGAGCCGACGCCGCCGTTCAGCGAATCGTAGACGCCTTTGGAGACGCCGCCGCGACGGGTGAAGAAGCCGTGCGCGACGCCCGCCGACTGCAGCGTCAGCGCGCTCAGGAAGGCGGCCGACGTCACGCCGGCGCCGACGGGCCGCCGAAGCCCGGCGGGGCCGGAAGCTTTCGGTCGGTCACCGCCATCGCTTTGAAAAGGCCGCCCATCTCACCCTTGGCCTTGCCGACGAGCCGGGCGCGCGCCTGCGCGAGCTCCTCCGCCCTCTCGGCGTTTGCCTTCCCTACGAGGGTCTTGATTCTCAGATCGATGCCGATTGCGCGCAAGAAATCGCCCTGATCGATCGGCCCGTGGATCACGGCCCCGGCGGCCCTGGCGCTACGCGCCATGGCGGCGAAGTCGACATGCGCAGTGAGATCGCAGTCGCCCGGCGCAGCGAGCGGGTCGACATAGCGATGCGCGCGCAGGGCCTGCAACGTGTCGCCGAATCCGGTGGCCAAATGGCCGTAGTCGACGAGCAGAGCCGCTCCGCCCTGTCTCACGAGCCGGCCGCCGATCTCGAACATGAACCGGTGGGCGGCGGGATTGACCTCCAGAATCTCGCCGTTCGACGCATTGACGTTGATGTAGGGCTCGGGCGCGGCCGAGACATCGAAAACCAGCTCGCCTCCGTCGTCTAGGCGGACCGTGCGCTCCCACCACCTGCCGTTCACACGCACGAACTGGCGCACCGGCAAGGCGTCGAGAAATTCGTTGCCAATCACGATCGCGGGACCGTCGGGGACCTCCCTCATGCTCTGCGCCCAGGACACGGCAGCGCCGCTGTCCAGCAAAAGCTCGTGCTGCATCGCGGCCAGCGTCGGGCTCGTCTCCATCAGCCAGACGTCGAGCGCCTCGCGGAACGCCGGCACGATGCGGGCGGCTCTCAGCGCATCGCTCATGAGCGTGCCGCGACCGGGGCCAAGTTCGATGAGGCGCAATGTCCGCGGCGAGCCCATGCTCGACCAGACTTCCGCCGCCCAGAGGCCGAGCAATTCGCCGAACATCTGCGAGATTTCCGGCGCGGTGGTGAAATCGCCGGACGCCCCGAAGGGATCGCGGTTCATGTAATATCCGTGCTCGGGATGGGTCAGCGCCATCTGCATGTACTGTTCGACGGTG
This sequence comes from uncultured Alphaproteobacteria bacterium, assembly GCA_963772555.1. Lineage (GTDB taxonomy): Bacteria > Pseudomonadota > Alphaproteobacteria > Rhizobiales > Beijerinckiaceae > Roseiarcus. The sequence goes on from CAVYXQ010000012.1 coordinate 81,881, forward strand.
ATCGGACCGCGCTCTGCGATCATCGCCTTGATCTCGTCGAGGAGCGCCGTCATCTCACTTCCCTCGCTGGCTGAGACTCGAGGCCAGCAAGGCGAGGCCGATCACGATAAGCGGCGCGGACAGCGCCATACCCATCGTCAGGCCATGCCCAAGATCCTCGAGCGCCGGATCGGGCTCGCGGAAGAACTCGCAGAAAATACGCGCCATGCCATAAAGGACGCCAAAAGCGCCGGCGATCAGTCCGGCCCGCTTGAGCGCGCCTGCCCGGGCCAGCGCCATCAGGATGACGAAGACGAGCAGTCCTTCGAGCAGGGCCTCGTAGATCTGGCTCGGGTGACGCGGCAGTCCGTCGGTTCTCGGGAAGATGACCGCCCAGGGAACATTGGTCGGCCGGCCCCAGAGTTCGCCATTGATGAAATTGGCGATCCGCCCGAAGAAGAGGCCGATGGGGGCGGCCAGGGAACAGAGATCGAGCACGGTCAGCGTCGGCGTGTGATACCTGCGGGCGAACAGGACGATGCCGATAAAGGCGCCCATCAGCCCTCCGTGAAACGCCATGCCGCCCTCCCAGATCTTGAAGATCTCGAGCGGATGGGAAAAGTAATAATGGGGATCGTAGAAGAGCACATTGCCCAGCCGGCCGCCGATGATGACGCCGAAGGCGCAATAAACCAGAAGGTCGTCGATGCTCTCGGCGCTCGGCCTCTTCGCCCCGTTCCAGTAGCGGTCGTTCGAGACGATGCGGCGAATGAGGAGCCAGCCGAGGACGAGGCCGGTGATATAGGCGAGCGCGTACCAGCGGATGGCCAAAGGCCCCCACTGCACGATAATGGGATTGATCGCCGGAAACGGCAAGACGAGCGTCGGCATCGGCGCGGCCGTGATGCGCCGGGGCTCGGGCCGCGTCAAGTTCAGGCGCCGAATTCATGGCGGCCGCGTCAAGCCTCCCTGCGCCGATTGAAGCGTGGCCGGCTCGAGCTTATGGGCCGCGAGTCTGTCGTAGATCGGTCGGGCCGCTTCGGCGAGCGCCTTCAACCCGTGGGGAAGGTCGGAGAGACTGACCTCCCGACGCGGAGCGGCGAATTTCGTCGACCGCTCGACCGCCTCGTACCATGCCGGCGCCCAGACGCCGTCGCTGGCGCGTCGTCCCGGCGCCCAGGACAGCATCGTCGCTTCGAACGGAACGCCGCATGCGGCGCAAAGCGAAACGAGGACCCCGCGCGGGTCGGCGAGCACGTCCTGGCTTTCCACTACCGGAGGCGCGCGCCCGAGCCGCTCGGCGGCGCGCTCGAAGAGTTCCGCCTGGGCTGGCAGGCCGATTTCCTCGAGGGTAAAATCGTCGCGCTTCTGCGAGTAGGAGGCGAGCACCGCCTCGGGTGCCCGAATGAGAAAGGCGTTCACCAGGCCAACGCACCAGTCGCGGCCGAATTGCGGCAGCATGTGGTGGGTCATGTGCTTTTGATACCAGAGTGACTTGCCGTCCGGCGGCGGTCCGGCAAGCGTCGCAGCGACCTTGCGCCAGTTCGTCGGTTGCGACGCGATCACCTCGTCGCGCATCGGGTGGACGAGGCCGGTCGCGACAAGATAGGCGGCGTAGAACGGCTCGTCGGTCACCGCGCAATCGGCCCGAGCGCCGAAAGAGCGCATCATTGCGGTCGAGATATTGCGCGGACCGGACCACATGGCGATACGCACGACTGGCTTCGAGGCGCTCAAGTGTCATGGCCTCCCTTCGGCTTCCTCGGTCTCCAGCCTCTTTACAGCGGCTCTGAGCCGCCGCGTCATCGGGCCCGAGGCGTCGACCGGCGAGCGGGCTCCTTCGCCGATCGTGCGTCCGTCGATCCGGGCCACCGGGGTCAAGCCGGCGAAAGTGCCCGTGGTGAACGCCTCGTCTGCGCCATAGACGTCGAACAGGGAAAAGTCCTTCTCGAACGCCGGGATGCCCTCGCGCCTGGCCGCGCGCAATACCGCGCCGCGGGTTATGCCGCCGAGACAATAGCCCCCCGCCGAGGTCCAGACTTCGCCCCTGCGGACGATGAAGAAATGCGTCGAGTTGCAGGTGGCGACGAAGCCCCTGTTGTCGAGCATCAGCGCCTCGTCGGCGCCGGCTTCCATCGCCTGGATGCAGGCGAGGACGCAATTGAGCTTTGAATGGGAGTTGAGCTTCTGGTCCTGTTCCGCAGGCCCGGTCCGGCGGATGTGCACGGTGAAGAGATTAAGTCCGCGGGCGAACATTTCCGGCCGCGGCTGCTTCCATTCGGGGATGATGACGATCGTCGGCGGGCCGACAGTGAGACGAGGATCCTGGTAGGGCGAGCGCTTGACGCCGCGCGTCACCATCAGCCGGATGTGCACCCCGTCCGTCATGCCATTGGCGTCAAGGACAGCGAACAGTCGCGACTTCATCGCCCCACGGGTGAGGCCGATGTCGATGCGGAGCATTTTCGCGCCATCCCAAAGCCGGTCGAAGTGCTGCGACAGGAACGCGATCCGCCCCTCGCCGAGGCGCAGGCCTTCCCAAACGCCGTCGCCGAGGACAAAGCCGGCGTCGAAGGCCGAGACCTTCGCTTCCTCTCGCCGCGTGAGCGCTCCGTTGATGCTGACCAGCACCGAGTCGTTGCGCGGGTCGCCAACATAATCCTGCGCGCCCACTGAGCCTTCTACGTGATCCGGCATTGATTCGCCTGAATTTCCCGAAGGCTTCAGCATGGCGATCCGCTGCGGCCCCGGCAAGGCCGAATTCGCCGGCCGGCCTTGCCTTCACCGGTCCGGTCGGGCAGGGAGGGCCGGGCAGTGGGCGCTTTCGCGGGGCCGTCGGCGGACATGGGCATGAAACGCGTTCAGGACCTCGCATGGCCGATCATTGGCCTCGCTGCGGTGGCCCTATCCTCCTGGCTGTTGTTCAGGGAACTGCGTGGGCTCTCCTTCGCGAGCCTCCGCGATGCCATTATCGCCATTCCACCGACCCGATGGCTTCTGGCGATCGTGTCGACGTCGGTCGCTTACGCCGCGCTCGCCTGGTACGACCGGATCGCGCTGATGCACCTCGGGCATCGCATCGACTGGCGTTTCGTCGCCCTCGCCTCGTTCACGGCTTATGCGATCGCCCACAACGTCGGCGCCTCGGTTTTCTCCGGCGCCGTCATCCGCTATCGCGCCTATTCGACCAGGGGCCTCAGCCCGAGCGAAATCGGCGTGCTGGTCGCCTTCTGCTCGTTCACCTTCGCCATCGGCGCGGCGACCCTGGGCGGGCTCCTGCTCGCGTTCAGCCCCTGGCTCGTCCAGCGCTTCGATGCGGCGCCTTTGTGGCTCGGCCACGCCGGGGCGCTGGCGCTGCTCACCGCGCCGGCGCTCTATGTCATGGGCTCGCTGTTGCGTCTGCGTCCGGTCAGGCTCGGCGGCTTCGAGCTTGTCTATCCGCGCCCGCCCATCGCGGCGCGCCAGTTATTGGCCGGGCCGCTTGAATTGGCCGGAGCGGCGGGGATCATATTCTTCGCGCTCCCGGCCGCCGCCAACCCAGGCTTCATCGTGGTTCTCGGCGTTTTCATCGCTTCGTTCTCGCTTGCGCTCGTGAGCCATGCGCCCGGCGGTCTCGGCGTGCTGGAAATCGCCTTTCTCGAGGGAATGCCGGACGTCCCGCAGGCCAATGTGGTGGCGGCGCTTCTGGTGTTCCGTCTGCTCTACCTGATCATTCCGTTCGTCTTCGCGCTCGGGGTGGTGCTCGTCTTCGAGCGTCATCGCTGGCGCGCGCTCATGCATCTGAAAGGAGACCGCCCTCATGCCCTCGGCGATCACGATTGGCGACGATGACGTCCTTCTTGCGATCGACTTGCAGCTGGATTTCATGCCCGGCGGGGCGCTGGCCGTCGACGACGGCGACACGATCGTGCCGCTCGTCAACGCGCTCATGCGTCGGTTCGCCAACGTCGTCGTGACGCAGGACTGGCATCCGCCCGGCCACGCCTCGTTCTCGTCCCGTCACCCTGGCGCCGGGCCCTTCGACACGAAGCAGCTCGATTATGGAGAGCAGACGCTTTGGCCGGACCATTGCGTCCAGGGAACCGCGGGGGCGGCGCTGCATCCCGCGCTGGCGACCGAGCTTGCGTTTCTTATTTTGCGCAAGGGCATGCATGCCGGCGTCGATTCCTACTCGGCCTTCGTCGAGGCGGATCGCAAGACGACCACCGGGCTTGCGGCGCTGCTCAAGGCCCGGGGCTTAAAACGGGTCTTCGCCTGCGGCCTGGCGACGGATTATTGCGTCGCCTTTTCGGCGCTCGATGCGCGCAAGGAAGGCTTCGAGACGTTCGTCATCGACGACGCCTGCCGGGCCATCGATGCGAACAATTCGCTGGACGCCGCCTGGGGGCGGATGAGCAGCGCCGAGGTGTGGCGCATCCAGTCCCGGGAACTCGCCGGCTGAGCCGGTCTGCTCTTCCCCGCGACTTTCAAGGCAACTCGCCGCGCTTAACTCTCAGTTAACTCGCCCCAACGCATTCAAAAGGCGACTGAGCGCAAGGCGGCGCTCGGGTCATTCCCTGAACCGAAGTCCGATGGTCACCCTTTACCATTATCCGTTTTGTCCGCATTCGCGCTTCGTCCGCCTCGTCCTCGGCGAAATGGGGATCGAGTCGAAGCTGGTGGAAGAGCGCGCCTGGGAGCGGCGGCGCGAGTTCTTGCTGATCGCGGCCGAGGGCGCGACGCCGGTGCTGGTCAAAGCGCATGCCGCCGCGCTTTCCGGGGCGGAAGTCATCGCCGAGTTTCTGGACGAGACGTGCGGCCTGGACCTCGGCGACCGCAGGCTGCTGCCTGAGGATCCCGGCGGCCGGGCCGAAGCGCGCCGTCTGATGATCTGGTTCAACGTCAAATTCTTCAATGAATTGAGTCAATGGCTGGTGCGGGAGAAGATCTACAAGCGTTTCATGAGCCCGGACCAGGGCGGCGGCGCGCCGGACATGGGGGCGGTACGCGCGGCGCGCGCCAATCTGCGCTATCATCTGCGCTACATTGGCCATCTGATTGGGGGCCGCAACTGGCTCGCCGGCGACCGGCTGACCTACGCCGACCTCGCGGCGGCGGCGCATTTGTCCTGCCTCGACTACCTGGGCGACGTGCAGTGGAACGACAGCGAAACGGCGAGGGTCTGGTACGCGCGGGTCAAGTCGCGTCCCTCGTTTCGACCGTTGCTGGCCGAGCGCCTGCCGGGAACGGCCCCCAGCCCGAGCTACGCCAATCTCGACTTCTAGCGGCGCTTCGCGTCAGAGCGCGCGCGCTCGGCTTCGACGCCTGCCGGGTGACCTCGGCCGATCCGCCAGCAGAGGCGCAGGCGCATCTCTCCGCCTGGATCGCGGCCGGCTCGCACGGCGAGATGACATGGATGGCGCAGTCTCCCGACCGCCGTGTCGATCCCCGCGCGCTGATGCGCGACGCGAGAAGCCTCGTCATGCTTGGGCTGAACTACGGTCCGGGGGCCAAACCCCTGGCGGCGCTCGAGCGCAAGGATGCGGGCTCGATCTCCGTCTACGCGCGCAATCGCGACTACCACGACGTCATCAAGGGCAGGCTCAAGCAGCTGGCGTCGTTCCTCATCCGCGCGGCGAAGCCTGCCCGGGCGGACGTCAAGGTGTTCGTCGACACGGCGCCGCTGATGGAAAAGCCGCTCGCCGCTCGCGCCGGCCTCGGTTGGCAGGGAAAGCACACAAATCTGGTGTCGCGCGAGTTCGGCTCCTGGCTCTTCCTCGGCGCGATCCTGACCAACCTCGACCTTCCGCCGGACCGGCCTGAGACGGACCATTGCGGCGCGTGCCGCGCCTGTCTCGACGTCTGTCCGACCGACGCTTTTCCGGCGCCATACCGGCTCGACGCCAGGCGCTGCGTTTCCTATCTGACGATCGAGCTGAAGGGGCCCATTCCACGGGCGCTGAGGGAAGGTATCGGCAACCGCATCTACGGGTGCGACGATTGCCTCGCCGTATGCCCGTGGAACAAGTTCGCCAGCGCCGGACGCGAGGCGAAGCTCGCGGCGCGCTCCAGCCTTGAGCAGCCGGGGCTCGAAGAGCTGGCGCGTCTCGACGACAAGGCCTTTCGCGCGCGCTTCGCCGGCGGGCCGATCAAGCGGATCGGGCGAGACCGCTTCGTGCGCAATGTCCTGATCGCCATCGGCAACTCGGGCGCACGCCACCTCGCCGCGGCGGCGCGCGAGCGCCTTAGCGACCAATCGGCCCTGGTCCGCGGCGCTGCGGTTTGGGCGCTCGGCCGACTGCTTTCGCGGGAGGACTTCGTTCGGCTTGCGGCGGGGGAAATGGAAGGCGAACAGGCCCACGATGTCGCCGAGGAATGGCGCTTGGCCCTCGGCGCGCAGGAATCCTGATGGTCCTTCCGCCGCCTTGGCGGAGGCTCCTCAGTGCGTGACGGCCGCCTCGGCTTGATGCTTCAGCCGCTCGATTTGATCTTTGAGATGGAGTTTCTTGCGTTTCAGCTCATGAATCTTGATGTCGTCCGCTGCTGGATGATTTTCCTCGTCAAGTATCGCTTCCTCAATCGCCTGATGACGACGCACCAGCTCGTTGAGATGCGAATCTATCGACATGGGAACCTCTCCTGTGGCTCACAACGACGAAATTGTGACACAGCGGGCGGTTCTTGCAAGCGGCAAATCTCCTTAGTCCCATTCAAATTATTGCGCCCGGTGGTAATATTGCCACTCAGATTTCACGTGATTGTGCCGGATTTACCAACGGCAGCGCGAAGGCTCCCGCGTCGACCGGAACCCCGTGCTCACGGGCTGCCCGAAGGACTTCCGAGCGTCGCGCGGTGCGCTATAGGCCAGGAGGACGCCGCAGATCGAGCGTCAGCGGGAACTCGGCATGCGGCTGCTCGGGCATAGGTTCGTATGCTCCGGGCGTATGGCCGAGCGGCTCGAACCGCGCCAGCCGTCGCGCTTCGGCTTCGTTTGCATTGACCGGGAAGGTCTCGTAATTCCTGCCGCCGGGATGGGCGACGTGATATAGGCAGCCGCCCAGCGCCCGGCCGCTCCACGAATCGAAGATGTCGAAAACCAGCGGCGCATGCACCGCGATCGTCGGATGCAGCGCCATCGCCGGCTTCCACGCCTTGAAGCGGACCGCGCCGACTGCGACGCCTTCGGTCGGCGTCTCGCGCAGGGGCACGCGACGCCGGTTACACGCGACGATATAGCGGTCGGGGTCGGCCGTCGTCAGCTTGACCTGCAGGCGTTCCGTCGAACTGTCGGTGTAGCGCGCCGTTCCGCCGATCGCCCCGGTCTCGCCGAGCACATGCCAGGGCTCGAGCGCCTGACGGAGCTCGAGCTGGACGCCCTCGTATTCGACTTCGCCACAGAACGGGAAGCGGAACTCGGCCTGCGCCTCGTACCAGTCGGAGCGGAAGGCAAAGCCGTGCGCCCTCAGATCGGCGAGGACGTCGAGGAGGTCCTGCCAGACATAATGGGGCAGCATGAACCGGTCGTGGAGCGAGGAGCCCCAGCGCGGCAGCGGCCCGTCCAGCGGCTCGCGCCACAGGCGCGCGATGATGGCACGGATCAGCAATTGCTGGGCGAGGCTCATGCGCGCGTCCGGCGGCATTTCAAAGCCGCGGAATTCGATCAATCCCAGCCGGCCGGTCGGACCGTCCGGCGAATAGAGCTTGTCGATGCAGATTTCCGCCCGGTGGGTGTTGCCGGTCACGTCGGTGAGGAGGTTGCGCGTCAGGCGGTCGAGGAGCCAGGGCGGCGTGGCATCCCCACCGCCAGGGCGGGGAATTTGCGCCAGCGCAATCTCGAGTTCGTACAGGCTGTCGTGCCGCGCCTCGTCGATGCGCGGCGCCTGGCTGGTCGGTCCGATGAAAAGGCCGGAAAAGAAATAGCTGAGGCTCGGATGCCTGAGCCAATGGATGATGAGGCTTTTGAGGAGATCGGGCCGGCGAAGGAACGGACTGTCGAGCGGCGTCGCGCCGCCGACCACCACGTGGTTGCCGCCGCCGGTCCCGGCGTGCTTGCCGTCGATCATGAACTTGTCGGCCCCGAGCCGCGCCTGCCGCGCCTCCTCGTAGATCGTCTGGGTCGTCGCGACGCATTCGCGCCAGCTCGACGCCGGGTGGATGTTGACCTCGATGACGCCCGGATCGGGGGCGACGCGGATCACGTTGAGACGCGGGTCGACCGGCGGCCCGTAGCCCTCGATCTGCACCGGCAGCCCGACCTTTTCCGCCGCTGTCTCCGCCGCGGCGACGAGTTCGAGATAGTCCTCCAGCCGCTGCACCGGCGGCATGAAGAGGCAGAGGCGCCTATCGCGCGCTTCGACCGTCAAGGCGGTGCGCACCGCGCCGTCGATGTCGCCGAGGCGCTGCTCGACCCGCTCCTGCTGCGTCGAATTCATCGGCGGCGAAGGACGCCATCGGCTGAGGGCGCCGGCGCGGCGCCGCGGTGTCGTGAAGCGGCTCGCGCGGCACGGTTGGGTCCGCCTCGACGACATAGGGAAACGCCGACGGCGGAACATAGGGCAGCGCGCCGAGCGGAAGGCGGTAGCCGACCGGGCTGTCGCCCGGCACGAGGAAAAGGCCGCCGCGTCGCGTCTTCCATTTCTCGCTGCGCCAGCGTGTCTCCATCGATTTCGCCTGCCAGCGCTGGACCGGCAGCACATAGCCGGACGGCTCGGTCAATCCGCGCGCGAACACCTTGGCGAGGCGCAGCCGCTCCTCCGGATCCTTCAGCTTGGAATTCTCCGGCGTGACATTGTCGGGAAGGTTGGCTTCCTTGACGATCCATGTGGCTGGATCCTCGTAGGCCGGCGCGATGAAGTCGGAGTTGAGGCCGAGTTCCGAGGCGATCGCGCCGAGAAGCGCCCTCGCCCCCCCTCCGGTCGCCCCGGTTTCCTGGCCTTCCGCAGCGATGCGTCGTGGGTCGGACCAGACCGGCTTGCCGTCCCGGCGCCAATAAAGCGAGAACGTCCAGCGCGGCAGGGACTCGCCCGGATACCATTTTCCCTGCCCGTAATGCAGGAAGCCGCCGGGCGCGAACCGCTCCCTCAAGCGGCGGATCAGCCGGTCGGCGAGCTCGCGCTTGCCCGGACCGACGGCGTCGGTGTTCCATTCGCCCAATTCGAAGTCGTCGATCGAGACGAAGGTCGGCTCTCCGCCCATCGTCAGGCGGACGTCGCCCGAGACCAGCGCCCGGTCGACTTCTTCGCCGAGCCGGTCGAGCGCCGTCCACGCCTCTTCCGAGAAGGGCTTGGTGATGCGCGGATGCTCCGACACGCGCTCGACCCGCATGTCGAACGAGAAGTCGACGTTGGCGAAGCTGGCGACGCCGGAGATGGGCGCGGCGTTGCGGTAGTGCGGCGTGGCGGCGAGCGGGATGTGGCTTTCGCCGGTCAGAAGCCCGGAGGTCGGATCGAGCCCGATCCAGCCGGCGCCGGGGAGATAGACCTCCGCCCAGGCATGAAGATCGGTGAAATCGTGATCTGTTCCCGGCGGCCCGTCGAGCGCGACGAGGTCGGGCTTGAGCTGGATCAGGTAGCCGGAGACGAAGCGCGCGGCCAATCCGAGATGACGGAGAATCTGCACCAGGAGCCAGCTCGAATCGCGGCACGAGCCGGAGCCGCGCTCGAAGGTCTCCTCCGGGCTCTGCACGCCCGTCTCCATCCGGATAAGGTATCTTATCTCGCTTGCGAGGCGCCGGTTGAGATCGACGACAAAATCGACCGTGCGCCGCGGCGTGCGGTCGATGCCGTTGAGAAAGACCTGAAGCCGCGGCCCCGCGGGCTCCGGGGTGCGGTAGATGACGAGATCGGGTCTGAGATCCTCGCCATATTCGAACGGCCAAGTATCCGCGCTTTCCTCGACGAAGAAATCGAACGGATTGTACACTGTCATGTCGGCGAGGACGTCGACCTCGATCTTCAGTTCGTTGACGAGTTCGGGGAAGACGTAGCGGGCGAGCCAGTTGCCGTAAGGGTCCTGCTGCACGTTGACGAAATGATCGGCGGGCGTGACTTTCAGCGAATGCGAGATGACGCGTGTGCGGCTGTGCGGAGCAGGCTTCAGGCGGATGATCTGCGGCCCGAGCGAGACCGGTCGGTCATATTTGTAATGGGTCAGGTGGTGGATCGCGGCTCGAATGGACATGGGGCGGGGGCGGACCTCGTGACGGTGCTGCAAAGACTTTCACATTTTGCTGCGCCGCACAATCAAACTTGTCGCGCGCATTGATGGCCGGCCGGCAGGCGCGTATGGAGCCCAGTTTCCGAGAGACTGTGTCCGGCTGCCCGGTGGATTCGGGGAACCTTTTGCTTCAAGGATCGGGGTCGTCGATTATCGATTCTGGTTCCTCCCTAGCCGAGGCCAAGCGTGCTGACCAACAAAGGGAAATACGGCCTCAAGGCCATGGTGCATCTTGCCGGCCTCGACCGGGACGCGCTGGCCCAGGTCGCCGACATAGCGGAAACCAATGCGATCTCGAAGAAATTCCTCGATCACATCCTGACCGAGCTCCGCCACGCCGGGCTCGTCTATTCGAAAAAGGGCAAGGGCGGCGGCTATGCCCTCGCCCGGCCGGCGGACGAGATCCGGGTGGGCGCGATCGTGCGCGTCCTCGACGGACCTCTTGCGCCGATCCCTTGCGCCTCGGTGACGGCGTTCCGACCCTGCGACGATTGCGCGGACCTCAAGACCTGTCCCGTGCGCCTGATCATGGTCGAGGCGCGCAACGCAATTGCCGACATCCTCGACAATCGCACGCTGGCCGAACTGCGGGCCTCGACCGTTCCGGTCGAATGGGCCGCGATGTACGACATCTGATGCGGCCCGAGCTCAAACCTCATCCGCCCGCATGTAGTCGGCGAAGGCTTGCCGAAAGTCCGGGTGCCAGCGCGACAGGGCTGGGCGATTGTCGACGATGTCGCGCGCGCCCCACAGGATGCGGCGCTCGTCGATCTCGCGGGTGACCTCGTTGTCGGGACAGAGAATGTAGAAGTCGCCGGCCGACATGCGCTCGACAAGGAAATCGACGACCTGCTCGGGCGTCCATGCCGCCGGCGGCTTTGCCGTCGCCCCCGTGGTCAGCCCGGTGAAGGTGAAGCCGGGGATGAGCAGGTGCGCGCTGATTCGGCAGCCCTCGATGTTGCGCAATTCATGGGCGAGGGCTTCGGTCACGACTTTCACGCCGGCTTTCGAAACGTTGTAGGCCGCATCGCCCGGCGGGCAGGTGATGCCCTGCTTCGAGCCGGTGTTGACGATCGCGGCGTCCGTCCCCTGCTTCAGCATCTCGGGCGCGAACGTCTGTACGCCATGAATGACGCCCCAGAGATTGACGTTCAGAACGCGGCGCCATTTCTCGCCGTCGCCGATAACCGGACCGCCGCCGCCGACCCCGGCGTTGTTCATCAGCAGCGCGACCTCGCCGAAGGCCTCGTAAGCCGCCGTCTTCAACCGTTCGACGTCCGCCGGATCGCTGACGTCAATGACGAGCGGGCGGACGTTCGCTTCGCTGCCGGACACGGCGGCGACCGCCGCCGCCGCCGATTGCAGCCGCTCGGCGCTCCGGTCGGCCATGACGACCTTCATGCCGAGTCCGGCGAACTTTTTCGCGGCGGCCAGGCCGATGCCGCTCGCCGCCCCGGTGATGACGGCGACATGGTTGCGGGCAAGAGCAGGATGAAGCGGCATGGCGAGGCCTCGAAGGTTGGGCTTCGGCCCCCGTTCGTATTCGGGCCAAAGCGCGGAAATGATCCTGGCGGAAACTATACGGCGCCTGTTCTCATAACGATATTCGGCCGGAGCCGACCCCTCCGCGTTTCTCGCCTTGCGGGGGAAACGCCGACGTCTATTTGCTCCGCATCGCCCAGCTTGGCAGGAGCTCGGGCTGCAGCGCCAGCGTTTCGCCGCCGGTGAAGACGCGTTTCATGTTGGCCAGGATCGCCCGGCACATCTCAAGGTTCGGGGTGGGATCGGTCACGCCGAATTCTTCCGAGCCGCCCACGACCACGCTGTCGCGGCGCGGAAAAAGATAGCCGCCATGCCCGGCAAACAAGTATTGCAGGCTGGGCTGCGGCGGCAGCGACACCAGCTGCCCGCGAACTGCAACCATCAATCTGTCCTTGCAGATCGCCTTGGCTCCCAGTCCCGTGCAATTGACGACAATCGTCTCGGTCAGCTCGGCGACGTCGCTGAGATCCTCGAATTCGCGCGCGTTGAAGGGGACGTTCGCCGCCTGAAGGTCGGTTTGCATCCTGCTGAGGAAGATCGGCGGCTCGACCAGCAAGGTCGCATAGCCGAAGCCTGATTGTCTCAGATGCGCGAAGGGCAGATGCGCGAAAGCCGTCGGCCGCGGGATGACGTCGGGCGGGCAGATTTCGAAGTTTGAGGCGTGCACGAGCGTATAGTTCTCGCGCGCCGACACGCCGTAGGCCGCGCCTCGAGCCTTATGCTCGGAAAACGCCCGGCGCAAAATGCGGGTGAACTGTGCGGCGTCCCGATGGTTGACCAATGAGGGCGCCCATTGCCCGCCCGCCTTGTTGGAGGTCGTATTCGGCGGAAAGTCTTTGGCGTAGATCGCGACCTTGAGATTGCGCGAGAGGAGGAGCGTGGCCGCTGTCAGGCCCATCGCGCCTGCGCCGAGCACCGCGACGCTGTCGTTCGCGCCGACGCCGTGAGCAGTCACGATATCGACGACTTCGTGCGCGCAGCCCCAGCTCAAAGTAATGCCGGCGCCGCCATGGCCGTAATTGTGGACGACGAACTTGCTGCCGACGACTTCAGGCGCGAGGCGATAGGTCTGCTCCCGATAGGGACGTAGACCTGCGATCGGCGGACGCGTCGTCGGATCCCAGTCGAAGTCCGGCGTGGGAAGAATCCTCGTCGGCGATTTTGACATGGGCGGCCCCCCTCTGGCGACGATCACCGTCGCCGCGCGTTCGTCGCGTTTTTCAATCGCCTGAATTCGATCTTACGATAGAAACGGGCGCGTCCATAGACCGGGGCGCGCGATGGCGCACGTGAAGAGCGCCGACACGACGGGCGGCCTGCCGGTGGGGAAGTCGCTCTGGGCAAAGCCATCGCGCCGATCTAGACGAGCCAAATGAGCGATGCTCGACCGGAAGCGCCGCTGCGACGCGGCTGGACCACCGGCGCCTGCGCCAGCGGCGCCGCGCGCGCCGCTTTCGAAGCGCTGCTGACGGGCGCCTTTCCAGATCCCGTCCGGGTTGCGCTGCCGAAGGGCTTGCGGCCCGAGTTCGCGCTCGCGGTGCAGGAGCTTGGCGACGATTTCGCCCGCGCCGGGATCGTCAAGGACGCCGGCGACGATCCCGATGTGACGCACGGCGCGCTGATCGTCGCGACCGTGCGTTTTGGCCTGAAGGGCGAGGGCGTCGGGTTCAGGGCGGGAGAGGGAGTCGGCACGGTGACGCGGCCCGGCCTGCCGCTGCCGCCGGGCGAGCCGGCCATCAATCCCGCGCCCCGCGCGATGATCCGCGCCAATCTCGAGGAGGTCGCGGGGCGGCTCGCGGTCGCGTATGACGCGGTCGTCGAAATCTCCGTGCCCGGCGGCGCGAAGATCGCCGAACGCACCGCCAACGGCCGGCTCGGCATTGTCGGCGGCTTGTCGATCCTCGGCACGACCGGCGTCGTCGTCCCCTATTCCTGTTCGGCCTGGATCCGCTCGATCATGAGCGGCGTCGACGTCGCCCGGGCGAGCGGCTGCGTCCATATCGGCGCGGCCACCGGCGAGACCTCCGAGGCGGCGATCCGCCTCCTGTATCGTCTGCCCGACCACGCCTTGATCGAGATGGGTGACTTCGCCGGCGGACTGCTCAAGTACCTGCGCGCCCATCCGGTCGACCGCGTCACCATCGCCGGCGGCCCGGCCAAGATGACGAAGCTCGCCGAGGGCAGGCTCGATCTGCATTCGAAGCGCGGCGCCGTCGATCTCGAGGCTTTGGCGGCCCGCGTCGCCAAAGCCGGCGGCGCGCCGTCGCTCGCGGCGGCGATCGCGGCGGCCAACAGCGGCCTGCACGCTTACGAGCTCGCCGCCATGGCCGGATTCGATCTACCGGCGCTCGTCGCCGAGGGCGCATGGGCGACGGCGGCGCGCGTGCTCGCCGGGACGCGCTGCGAACTCGAGATTGTCGTCGTCGGACGCGACGGACGCCCTCTCGCGAGCAGCGGCTTCCGACGGGTGTAGCCGCCCTTCCCCCATGCATCGCAATCCCGCAAATCACGCTTCGTAATTGTGGACGAAGTCATGCGGCGGGTTCGGTCCCCAGGCGTAGAAGGAATCCTCAGGCGGATGGTCTCCCGCCTTCCAGTCGAAGTCGGCCGGGACAAAGTCGATATCGGCCGAATATTCGCTGTAGCTGCCCCAGGGGTCCCGCACATAGTGGAAATAATTCGAGCCGAGCACGTGCCTGCCGAGGCCCCAGCCGTCGCCGTGCCCCTTCTCATGCATATGCATCGCGCCGGCGCCGATCTCGTCGACGCTGCCGACATCCCAGCTGAAATGATGATGGCCCGGCGCGTTCGAGCGGGCGAAGGCGATCATGTGATGGTCGCTGCCGTGGATGCCGTGCAGGAAGGCGATGTTGTCGCCGGAATGGTCGGAGAGACGCAGGCCGAGAACCCGGCTGTAGAAGTCGATCGCCTTGCGGACGTCGCGGGTGAACATGAGGATGTGGGCGAGGCGGCGCGGGTAGGTCCGCTCCATTGTGCTGCGGAACGGCGCGCCCCGTTCCCCCGGTCCGACGGAGGTCGCGACGAACCGGCTTTTCTCGTTCGGCGAGGTCTTGGGAGCGACGGCGATCTCCACCAGGTTGCCGTCGTGATCGTGGAACCATAGGCCGTTCGAATCGACGCCCGGCGGAGGATCGAGGCGGCCGACCCCCATGTCCTGCAGCCGCCTGGCGAAGCGGTCGATGTCGTCGTCGAAGGCGCCGAAGGAGACTACTGGTGTTTCTTGCGCGGCCCTTCGCCGATCGTTCCCCACACATGCGGCTGGCCATGCACGCCGAGCGCCAGTCCGGATCCCTTCTCGGTCACCGCAAGGCCGAATTCGGAGTAGAAATCCTGCGCCGTCGACAAGTCGGGCACGACGAAATGGAAATGGTCGAGGGAATGGACGCCAAGTTCACCCGGTCGACGCATGGCGAAGCCCCTTCGAACCGTTCCCCGCAAGTCCCGCGCTGGCGGCCCTCGAGGGCCTGCCGCGACGGAAGCCAACGCACTCGAACACGTAAAGCTGGCCCACGCAAGGTGCGGGTCGCAGCCTCATGAAGAGGCCGGGGGCGTGCGGATGCGGTCATTGTTTGCGCGGCGAAGCAGGCGAAGGAAATTCTTTCACCCGGAACCGAACGCGAGCGATCAGTGGCCGGCCGCAGCGCCCAGCCAGACGGTCCCGGATTTAGGATCGAACACGACCGTGCCGAAGATCTGCAGAAAGGAGGCGCCGAGCTGGGCCGCCGGCGCGCTCATCGTCCCGATGCCGCCGCAGCCGTTCGCCGGCTTGACGATCAGGTGGAATCTCGCCGTTCGCAGAATCGGCCGGGCCTGTTCGTTTTCGATCGTCAGCGCGCCATCGCTGACCGCATAGACGGGCCGGCTCTCATGACCTTCGCAGGTCCAGACGCCGACGTCGGCCAGCCGCCGGAGCTTCGCGCCGCTCTCGACCAGGCGTTGGTAGAGAGCCTGGTTGATGTCGACCGAGTGTGAATAAACCGAGTCGGCGTAGCCGGTGTCGATTTGCGCCCACGCGCGAATGCCGCCGAGGCTGACGTATACGACGGGAACATTGGGAAGACCGCGCCTGATCGTCGAGGGGTTGGAAGAAAAGAAGCCGTCCTGGGCGATGGGGACGAGCCCCCGCGCGCGCAGCCCAGCCGACGGACAGGGCTGCGCGCTCAGAAACACCGCCCTTCCGGTGAATTGCGCGGTCAAAAGCGACAGAAAGTCGGTCCCGATAATGCCGAGCTGCCTCTGTTTCGCCTGCAGCAACTCACCATAGCGCTTGAGGTCGAAGGCGCCTTGCCCGAACCCCGGGAGCGAAATCGCCGCCGCCCTGACCGCTCCCGCCGTCGCCGCAAACGCGCCGGCCGACAGCGAACTCCGCGTCGCGCCATAGTCGAGGAGGAACCGGCCCTTAACGCCGTCGGCCCTCAGCGCGAGATAGGGAGGCGAACCGGCTGCGAAGTCACTGATCGCGTAGCGCTGGCCGCCGCACAGAGCCGCCTCCTCGGGGTCCTGGGAGTTCTCCAGGACGGCGAATGCAAGCGCCAAGGCGAGGCCGGCGGCGGCCGCGATCAGAGAGAGGCTCCTGACGTAACGCCTGGGTTCCGTTGACCCGTCGAGACTCCAGCGGAACGGTCGGCTCGCATCCCCTTTTCTGTTCATTGACGCGGCGTCACAGCGAACCCATCCTCGGACGATGAGCGGCGCTTGTTGCCTCCTCGGCCCCTCGCGCGCAGCTTTGCCCCGCACCCTTCCTTCCCCGCGGGTGCGGGGCTCATTTCGTCAGCGCGTCTGTCGGAGTGCGTCATGATCACAGTGCGTTCCCCGTTGCCGAGCTATGTCGAAATCGCCCGTCGTCAGATGGAGCGGTATACGGAGAGGATCGAGGCCCAAGTCGAGAGAGAGAGGAAGCGGCGCCTCGATGAAGAGCGCGTGCGCGAGGCGGCCGAGGCCGTCGAGCGCGCTGCGGAGAAGGCGCGGAAAGAGGCGGAGCTTGACGCCGAAGCGGCCAGGGCCGATGCAGAACTCAGGACCATGGGGATCATCCCGATCGGCGCCATCGTGGGCGCCTGCGCGGCTTTCTACGGCGTCCCGATCTCCAGCCTGTTCGCCGAGCGGCGGACAAAGGACATCGTCAAGCCCCGTCAGATCGCCATGTACCTCGCCAAGGAACTGACGCCGCGGAGCTTGCCCGATATCGGACGCAGAATTGGCGGAAGAGACCATACGACCGTCCTCCACGGCGTACGCAAGATCGCCGCGCTCCTCAAGCGGGATCCCAACCTCGCCGCCGAGGTGGCGATCATCCGCGCCAGGATTGTGGGGCCGTCGAAAGCGGGCGCGAGACAAAACAGCGGCGCGGCGATTCAAGCGTGGCCGCCTTCCTGACCGAGCCTCGCGGCCTTCGAACGCGCCGACCGACAGCGAATGCGCGCCACATCGATTGCCGACCGGCCCAGGACGCCGGCGACGTTCGCGGCAATGGCCGTAGAGCCGCCGGCAAGGCGGCTGATTGCCTATGGCTTCACGCCGAGAGGGCCGTATCTTCCGGGTCGCGGGCGCCACTGCGGGAGTTGCCGCCGCCGTCATGCATTGAGGAGGGGTAGCGGCTCGGAACACACCTCAGGCGATCTGCGTCTTAGTGATGGGGAACATTGATCCATGACCAAGACCCTCGTCATCGCGGTCGCTCTGACCATCGGCCTTGCGGGCTACGCCGTCGCTCAGGAAGCGGCGCATCGTCACCTCCATCATTACCGCCACCCCACGCCTCAGCCGGGGCCACCTTCTGACGCACTCAGCCCCTCTACCCCCTCTAGCTATTGGTCCCCCGCGGGCGGCAATCCCGTCCATTATGCCCAGACAAGCGGCTTCTACGCCGGTCGCTGAACCAACAAGGCGAGGCCGGAATTTGCGGTGGGGCGGGGAAGGCAAAAAGGCTCGATATACAAGGATGGACGGCGATCCCGAGGGCCTGGAATGGTGCTGCAAGAGAGGATTGAACTCGACCTCTCCCTTAGCAAGGAGGCCGGAAGCGAATGCCAACTACCAAATGATGATACATGGTATAAGGTGACGCTTATTCTCGCCGGTATGTGAATGACTTTCGCTCCGTTTATTGCAGAGAAGACCAAACAGGCTATATATCCTCCAAGCGTATGCCATCCAATTCAATAGCCAAGTCTATACTGGGGACTCCGCTCGTGGCTAAGCCATTTCATTTGCAAGCGTTACGTTATCGTGCAGTTCTCGCGCAAGTAGTCTGGACCTCACTTGCATTGCTTGCTGTCGCAATCACAATCGGCTTGTTTGAGCCGACGTCGTTTGCTCACGCGCAGAGCGCCTTTTATTCCCCGGCCGGCATTGATCTCGCCGCTCACCAGCCTGGGGCCTTGCTGCGCCTGGAGCCAATGGCGGGCGGTCCGCCTAACGCCGACGCCTACCGCGTCCTTTATCGGTCGAGTGGCCTCCGCGGCGTGCCGATCGCTGTGTCGGGCGTCGTCATTGTCCCGAAGGGCGCGCCGCCGGCAGGAGGTCGTCCCATCGTAGCCTGGGCGCATCCGACGACCGGAATTGTCGACCGCTGCGCGCCGTCACTGGCTCGCGTGTTCTTCCGATCGGTTCAGGGATTGCAGGACATGCTGAATCGCGGCTATGCGGTCGCCGCAACCGACTATCCCGGCCTCGGGACGCCCGAGGTGTATCCCTACCTCGTCGGCGACAGCGAGGCCCGAGCTGTGATCGATTCCGTTCGCGCGGCGCGATCCGTTCCCGGTGTCGGCGATGGTCGTTCCTTCGCGGTGGGGACATTCGCAAGGCGGCCAGGCGGCGCTCTTCACGGGCCTTCTCGTGTCCAGCTACGCCCCGGAACTGACTCTTGTGGGGGTGGCCGCCGCTGCGCCCGCGACCGACCTTCGAAGCCTGATGATGAAAGACATCGATACATCGGGCGGGCGCAACATCACCGCGATGACTTTGTGGTCCTGGTCGCGGATCTATGATGCGCCAATGGCGGCCGTCGTCACACCTCAGGCCATCCCCGTGATCAATCAACTGGCCAACGAGTGCATCGAGCGGTCTTTCGACGTTTTCATCCGTCGGGGACCCACCCAAGCGCTCGCCCGCGGATTTCTGAGCGTGAACGATTTTGCGGATCGGGAACCATGGCGCTCGCTGCTCGACCGAAACACGCCCGGTCCGCTTCCGTTACATATTCCCGTCTTTCTCGCGCAAGGTTCGGCGGACAACCTCGTTTTGCCTGCAATCACAGCTGGCTATCGCAATGGCCTCTGCCGGGGCGGCAGCTCGGTCGTTATGATGAGGATCCCGGACGTCGGTCACCTCTCTATCGCGCGGGATGCCGCCTCCGCCGCGATCGCATGGATCGCCGATCGATTTAATGGCGCCCCGCCGCCCTCCAATTGCCGAAGTTGACCTCAACGGAAATCATCTCGTCCTCGGGGGCGCGCCGATCCTTCGCGGCCCGATCAGGAGAGGGGGCGGCGCCGACGGCTTCGTTTAGTCGGCGTTCGGAACGTTGATCCCACCGGCGCCCCCGGCGGGCATGTCTAAGCTAATTTAGCACGTTCAACAAGATAGTATGGTGCTGCAAGAGAGGATTGAACTCTCGACCTCTCCCTTACCAAGGGAGTGCTCTACCACTGAGCTACTGCAGCTAAGGCGTCGCCGCCGAAACCGTCCGGCTTCTGCCATAGGCCCCAGGCCAAGGCAAGCGGGCGCCCTGCGTCGGCCCGTGGCCCCCGGTGAAAAGCAGCCCCAACCAACTCTTCCCAAAAACAGAGGGTCCTGTTACTGTGCGCTCCGCTGAATCAGGCGGTCGATCCATGGAACATCAGAAGCGTCAGGGCCGTGCCAACCGTCGGCCTGAGCCGTCCTCCCTTGACCGGGACGCCGCCCTCGCCGGGCGGCCTGATGAACGCCCGTCTGCCGATGCGCTATCGAGCGCGGCGCCCAGAGCAACGCTTTCTGATTTTTCATGCACTCCGCACTCGCTCACAGGTCATTGAAATCGCTCGTTTCGGACGAAGGAATCCAAGGAAATCCAAGAGAATCCAAACTACATAAAAGGGGTAACCGAGGAGAGCCCTAGGAAGTCCAAGAAAGTCCAAATCGCAGGCTGTCTCGCCGTCTATTGCGGCGCCGCAGCCCCCGCGGCGTTCGCCTGGGCGTCGCCCACCGTGTCGAGGCCATAGACGTCGTCGCGGAAATTGGCCGGCCCGTCGCCGTTCGACCAGCCGGTGAGATAGACCCAGATCACCGGGGTCGGCCTGGTGAGCTTGACGTCGTAGGGCGCGCGCTCCTTCACCTTCTCCTGCATCGCCGCCTTGTCCCAGACGCCGTTGGGTCCCCCGCCCGTCCCCTCGAGCAGCCACTCGGCCAGATCGAAGACCCCCTGCACGCGCACGCAGCCGTGGCTCAGGAAGCGGTAGTCGGCGCCGAACAGCCGCTTGGAGGGCGTGTCGTGCATGTAGACGGCAAGCTTGTTCGGCATGCCGATGCGAATCGTTCCGAGCGAATTGCCCGCGCCCGAGTCTTGCCGCAGGATGTAATTGGCGGCCCGCGCGGCGTTCCAGTTGACGCTCTTCGGATCGATCTCCTGCCCGGAGCCGTCGAGGATGCGGATCTTTTCGCGCGAAAGATAGCCGGGATCGCGCTGCATCCGCGGGATGATCTCCTTCTTGATGATCGAGGCCGGCACCGTCCAGGTCGGGTTCAGGTTGATGACCTGGATTTGCGCGGAGATCTCCGGCGACGGATGCTCAGGGCCGCCGACGATCGCCACATAGCGATGCGCCACGCGGCCGTTCTCGACCGCCTCGACCGAGGTCGAGGGCAGGTTGACCACGACGTAGCGGCTATCGAAGGCGAAGTTGAGCCCGGCGAGCCGGTTGGCGCTGGAGGCGAGCGCGTTGAACCGCGCTTTCGCCGGCACGTTCATCGCCTTCAGGGTGGCGCCGGCGACGACGCCGGTCTGCCGCAGCCCCATGCGAGCCTGAAAGCGCTTGACCGCGGCGGTCAGGTCCGCGTCCCAACGCTCGCCCACGGCTCGGCTCGCATCGAGGTCGCCCTCGATCGCCAGGCGCTTGCGCAATTTCGCCACCTGCGGGCCCGTCGAGCCGGGATGCAGGGCGACGATATCGGTCGGCCAGCCGCCGGCGTCGACGATCGCCCCATAGCGCTCGGAGGCTTTGGCGGTGGTGAAGAACGTGTTGGGCAGCAGGGTCGGCGTCGGGTCGCTTGACAGCGCGGTCTCGAGCCGCGGCGGCGGCGGCGCGACCTTCCTGGGCTTCGCCGCGGGCGCCGCAACCGGAATCGGATTGGCCGGCGGGGCGGAAGCGGCCGGCGCGGACGAAGCGGTCGGCGCGGCGCTTCCCACGGGCGCGGCGGCGCCGGACGAGGGAGTCCCGCCAAGAGTCGGCGCGGGCATGAACGGGCTTGCCGGCGATCCGGACGGAACCGCGGGGCTCGCACTGGACGACGCCGGCGGCGCGGACGGGGTTTGCGTTTGCGCCGGCGCGCCCACGGTGAAGAAGGGCGCGCTGAACAGCGCGCCGGCAAGCCATAAGCGAAGCTTCATCGAACCGGACCCGACCCGCGGCGATTCCCCTGTCCGAATCGCCCCGCCCAATTGAGATGCGACAGTTTCTAGAAACGCACAAAGGCTTTCTTGCGGCGGACCGGAGTCCCTGACCGCGGCAAGCTTAGCCGGCCACGACGATATGGAGCCGCCGCGGCCCGTGCGCGCCAAGCAGCAGGGTCTGCTCGATGTCGGCCGAACGCGACGGCCCGGTGATGAAATTGAGAGTGCGCGGCGCGCCGCCTTTGCCGTAGGCGTCCCTGAGCCTGGCGAAGACGCTCTCATAGTCGGCGACAACGTCGTCCCGCTCCAGCACGACGACGTGGCTATCGGGCAGAAAGTTGAGGGTGGTCGGGTTGTCCGGCCCGGAGACAAGCGCAAGCGTTCCCGTCTCCGCGACCCCGGCGAAGGCGAAGCTCATGGCGTTGGGGTCGTGCCCGTCCGAGGCTCCGTGCAGGATCTCGAGCGGCGTGGCGCTCCACGGCAGCCCCGCGAGGCGCGGGTCGTCGCCCATCCGCAAGCTCGCAGGGCAGTTGTTGTCGCGCAGGAAGCGGGCGACTTCGGCGGGAACCTCCGCCAGCGTCGGGATCTCGACAACGCTCGCCTGGGCGCGCTCGGCCTCCGCCTTGAAGGTCGCCACCCGCGTCGCGAGGTCGCCCTGTCCGCGCCCAGGCACGATCCCAGCGGGCGCTTTGGCGAGCCGCGCCTCGACCTCGAACCGGCGGGGCGCCTCGTCGTCGGCGACGCCGAGCGAGCGGCGGATATTGGCGAAGATCGCCTCACGCGCCTTCATTTCGTCGCTCCGCTCCGGGCGCGCCACTGACTCTGAAACGTCGTCCGTTCCGGCGCGGCGAGGTCGCGGTAGCGGGTCCAGCCGCCGGCCAGCGGCAGCCACGAGAACCGTCCCTTGCCGCGGCCGAAGAGATGCAACACGCGCGCTGCAATATCGGTCGAGAAGCGATAGAGCGCCGGCCGTTCGGCGAAAAACGCCCACAAGCCGAGCCCGTAGCGCAGCGGCGCCGGCGACAGATGACGCTCGAATTCCCGCTCCCGCCAGTGGCGCATCATCTTCGGCAACGGAATCCGCACCGGGCAAACCGCTTCGCAGCGGCCGCAGAAGGTCGAGGCGTTCGGCAATTGCCCGCCCTCGGCGACGCCGATCAGCGAGGGCGTCAGCACCGCGCCCATCGGCCCGGGATAGACCCAGCCGTAGGCATGGCCGCCGACCGCCTGATAGACCGGGCAATGGTTCATGCAGGCTCCGCAGCGGATGCAGCGCAGCATATCCTCGAATTCGCCGCCAAGCATCGACGAGCGGCCGTTGTCGATCAGCACGACATGGTAAGCGCCGGGGCCATCGGGATCGGCGGGGCGGCGCGGGCCGGTGGAAAAGGTCGTATAGACCGAAGCGTCCTGGCCGGTCGCCGAGCGCGCGAGGACTCTCAAGAGCTGCGCCGCGTCCTCCATCGTCGGCACGAGCTTCTCCAGCGAAGCGATGACGATATGCGCCCTCGCCAGCATCTGCGTCAGGTCGCCGTTGCCCTCGTTGGTGACGATGACCGATGCTCCGGTCTCCGCCACCAGGAAATTCGCCCCGGTAACGCCGACATCGGCGGCGAAGAACTTGGCCCTCAGCATGGCGCGCGCCTCCGCCAGCAGCCGCTCCGGCTGCGAAAGATCGCGGTCCGGCGGCAGGTCGCGGTGCGCCCGGCGGAAGTCCTGCTCGATGTCCTTCCTTGTCAGGTGGATGGCGGGAGCGATGATGTGAGACGGCGTTTCGCCGCGGAGCTGGATGACATACTCGCCGAGATCCGTCTCGACCGCCTCGATCCCGGCCACCTCCAGCGCCTGATTGAGACCGATCTCCTCCGAGACCATCGACTTGCCTTTGGTGACGCTTTTCGCGCCGAGCGACCGGCAAAGGTCGACGACGATCCTTCGCGCCTCTTCCGCGTCCTGCGCGTAATGCACGTGGCCGCCGCTTTCGACGACCTTGCGTTCGTAGGCCTGGAGATAGAGGTCGAGATGCGCGAGCGTATGGTCCTTGATCGCCCGCGCGCTGTCGCGCAACGCTTCGAACTCGGGCAGGCGCTGGGCGGCGGCGGCGCGCCGGCCGCTGAAGTTCCGCGCATGGACCAGGGCGCCCTGAAGGCGCGCGTCGGTCAGCGCCTCGTGCGCGTTTTCCTTGAACCTCGGGGTGGTGGCGACGGCGCTCATCGCGCGGGCTCCTTCTGGCTTTCGCCGATGGCCGGCCCCTCGGCCATCCCGGCCAGAACCTCGGCGACATGACGGGCCTTAATCGGCGACCCCTCGCGCTGAAGCTTGCCCGCCATATTCATCAGGCAGCCGAGATCGCCGGCAAGCACGGTGTCGACCCCGGCGCTCTTGATGTCTTCGGCCTTGCTCGAGACGATGGCGTTCGAGATCTCGCCGTACTTGACGGCGAACAGCCCGCCGAAGCCGCAGCAGGTCTCCGATTCCGCGAGTTCGACGAGGCTGAGACCCTCGATGCTCGCGAGCAGCCGTCGCGGTTGCGATTTGATCCCGAGCTCGCGCAAACCGGCGCAGGAATCGTGGTAGCCGACCGTTCCGAGAAAACGCGCCGCGACTCTTTCGACGTGCAGGACGTCGACGAGGAAGCTTACGAGCTCATGGGTTTTCTCGGCGAAGCGCTCGGCCTTCGCCGCCAGATCCGGCTCGCCGGCGAAAAGGTCGGGATAGTGCCGGGCGAGCATGCCGCCGCAGGATCCGCTCGGGACGACGACATAATCGCAATCGGCGAACGCCTCGATCGCCTGTGTCGCCAGCGTCTTGGCGGTGAGGCGGTCGCCGGCGTTGAATGCCGGCTGGCCGCAGCAGGTCTGGCTCGGGACGATCACCTTGCAGCCGGCGTCCTCGAGGAGCTTGACCGCGGCGAAGCCGACCGTCGGCCGGATGATATCGACGAGACAGGTGACGAACAGGCCGACGCGAGGCTGGGTTTTCGGCATTGGGCCGCCGCCGGCCGCGGTTTCGTTCATTTCTGCTGCCGAAATCCCTGTCGCGCCTGGAGAAGCGCTCTTGTCGCCTCCCTGCAGGCTCCGTAAGTTCGCACAATGGCCACGGATATCGCAACCCGCGTCTATAATCACGCGTTCCGGATCGACCCCGCGATCCGGACGCTCCTGGACACGGATTTTTACAAATTGCTGATGCTCCAGATGATCTGGAAGATGCATCGCGAGCGGCAGGTCACCTTCCAGCTGATCAACCGGACGACCTCGGTCAAACTCGCCGAAATTGTCGAAGAACGCGAGTTGATCGACCAGCTCGACCATGCGCGGAGCCTCAGGCTCGCCAAGAACGAGCTGATCTGGCTCGCCGGCAACACCTTCTACGGCACCCGGCATATTTTCGAGCCCGACTTCATGGAGTGGCTCAGCGGCTTCCAGCTTCCCGAATACGAATTGACCCGCAGGGAAGGGCAGTACGAGCTGCGGTTCGCCGGGCGATGGGCCGAGACGACGATGTGGGAAATCCCCGCGCTCGCCATCATCAACGAGCTCAGGGCGCGAGCGGCGATGCGCGGCATGAGCCGCTTTGACCTCGATGTTCTCTACGCGCGGGCGAAAGCCAAGCTGTGGGCCAAGGTCGAGCGTTTGCGCCTGCTCGAGCGCGAGGGACCGCTCAAGGTCTCCGACTTCGGCACGCGCCGCCGTCACGGATTTCTTTGGCACCGCTGGTGCGTCGAGGCTTTGCAGGAGGGGCTCGGCGACAGCTTCATCGGCACGTCCAACGTCAAGCACGCCATGGACACCGGCCTCGAGGCGATCGGCACCAACGCCCACGAACTGCCAATGGTGTACGCGGCGGTCGCGCGCAACGACGACGAGCGCCGCGCCGCGCCCTACAAGGTGCTCGAGGACTGGGCGCAGATGTACGGCGGCAATCTCCTGATCGTGCTGCCCGATTGTTTCGGCACGACGGCGTTCCTGCGCAACGCGCCGGACTGGGTCGCCGACTGGAAAGGCGCGCGGCCCGATTCCAAGGAACCGGTCGAGGGTGCCTGGGAGCTGATCGACTGGTGGAAGGCGCGCGGGCGCGATCCACGGGAGAAGCTCATCGTCCTGTCCGACGCGATGACGATCGATTCGATCGAGGAATCGGCGCGCGCGCTGCGAGGACGGGTCAATCTCTCGTTCGGCTGGGGGACCAATTTGACCAACGACTTCATCGGATGCGCGCCGGCGGGCGCCGACGGCCAGCTGAAAGCGATCTCCCTCGTCTGCAAGGTGGTTGAGGCGGACGGCCGCCCCGCCGTGAAGCTTTCCGACAATCCGAACAAGGCGCTGGGGCCCCCGGACGAGGTCGAACGCTATCTTCGTCTCTTCGGCGCCAACGGCATGTCCAGGCAGCCGGTGGAGGTGTGAAGGCGACATGTCGCACTTAGCCTTTCCGCGGCTCGGTAAGCGGGTTCGGGCGCCGGCGAGGATCGCTTGACGCTGCACTGGCCCCGCGCCGTTTGATCGGCGCGACGGAGGGAAGTATGCCGTTTCAGGGTTTCGGGGCGCAGGCGCTGCCGTTCTTCAAGGCTTTGGCGTTTCACCAGAGCAAGGAATGGTTCGAGGCGAACCGGGGAACGTACGAGAGCGCCGTGAAGGCGCCAATGGGCGATCTGGTCGAGGAGACGGCGGCGGGCTTAGCGAAGGCCATGATTCCGATCAAGGGCGACCGCAAGTCGTCGCTCTTCCGCATCCACCGGGACTTGCGCTTTTCGAGAAACAAGGATCCCTACAAGACCAACTCCGGCGTCGCCTTGACGAGGACCGGCACGAAAAGTGATTCCGGCGTGCTTTACTTCCACCTCTCTCCTGAGGAATGCTTCTTCGCCGCGGGCTTCCATATGCCCGATCCGCACGAGCTGGCGAAGCTCAGAGCCGCGGCGGTGCGCGGGCCAAAAGCCTTCAAAGCCATGACAAGGAAGCTGGCGAAGAAAGGACTGTCGCTTTCCGACGAGGACGCGCTCAAGCGACCGTCGCGCGGGCTTGAGAATATCGCCGACACGGAGATCGCGCTTGCCGCCCGGCTCAGGTCCTTCATCTGCTTGCGCGCCGTGTCCGAGGCCGAGATCCGCGAGCCTGTGCTCGTCGACGATTTTGTCGCCTTCGCGTGCCACGCCCTGCCGCTGCTCGAATGGGGCTGGGACGCGCTGACCAATTCGCGCTAGATAAACGCCATGGCCAAAGTCCTTGCCTCGATCGACGCCGGCTGCCGCGACTTCATCGCCCGTCAGCGCATCTTCTTCGCCGCCTCGGCCGCGCCGGCCGCGCGCATCAACCTGTCGCCGCGTGGAACCGACGCTTTCGCCGTGATCGACGAGGCGACCGTCGCCTATGTCGACCGGACGGGCAGCGGCAACGAGACCGCGGCGCATCTCAAGGCCGACGGACGGCTGACCCTGATGTTCTGCGCTTTTGAGGGTCCGCCGAACATTCTCCGGCTCTACGGCCGCGGCGAGGTCCTGCAGCGGGGCGGCGCGGCCTATCGTGAAGTTCTGACGAACGCGTTCGCCGGGCGCGAGCCGGCCGGCGCGCGGCAGATCGTCCGGCTGCGTGTCGACCGGGTTCAGACCTCGTGCGGCTACGGCACGCCGCTCTTCGACTATCGCGGGGAGCGTCCCTCGCTCGACAATTGGGCG
Source organism: uncultured Alphaproteobacteria bacterium (assembly GCA_963772555.1). GTDB lineage: Bacteria > Pseudomonadota > Alphaproteobacteria > Rhizobiales > Beijerinckiaceae > Roseiarcus. Next base: position 108,880 of record CAVYXQ010000012.1, read on the forward strand.
CGCGCCAAAGGCGAGGAGGGTCTCGAGGCCTACCGGCGGGAGAAGAACGCGGTCAGCATCGACGGTCTGCCGACGGGCTTGTTCGAGGGCGTGTGAGAGCAGTCGGCTGAACGAAAGCCGCTCAGCGGGTCGCCTCGTCAGCGACCGCAGCGAGGAACTGGCGCATCGCCCCGATCGTCGTCTCGTTGCCGGCGGCCGCGCCATGGCGCGCCGCCAGCCATTCGGGATCATTGTAGGAGAGATGGGTCACGCTGGACCCGTCTTGCCAGACGAGCGCGCGCAGCGGCAGGTCGATGCCCATCGTCTGAACCGCCTGCATGAGCGCCGTGCCGGCGCGGGGGTTGCCGAAAATCACGACTTCCGTGGGCTTGAGCGTCAGCCCGACGGACGCGGCGGCCTTGGCGTGATCGACGCGCGCCAGCACAGCGGCGCCGCGCGCCGTGATGGCGGCCGTCAGACGATCGACCGTCTCAACCGGTCCGTTCCGGCTCGCCCGGGTGACAAGTCCTTCAGCCGCCATGATGCCGACCTCCTTGGCGCTTTGCCTGAAGCGCGCCGTCCAAACTTGCGATTCCCCGCCGACCGTCGTTTTCGGGTGGCGCGGTCCGGCGCGATGCGCGAGCATGAGCAGCTGCGCCGCCATTATCCGTGCGCTCGGCGACAAACCCAAGAAACCGCCATGCTCGATACGCCTTCCCCACCGTCCATCGCCGCGGATTACGCTCACGTCAAGCGCGCGATCGAGTTTATCTCGACGCGCTGGCGCGAGCAGCCGGCGATCGATCAGATCGCCGAGCACCTTTCGCTCTCGCCGTCGCACTTCCAGCACCTGTTCAAACGCTGGGCAGGGTTGACGCCGAAGGCGTTTCTCCAGGCGATCACCATCGAGCGGGCGCGGGAGCTGCTGCGCGACTCCTCAAGCGTGCTCGACGCCGCTTATGACGTCGGCCTCTCCGGGCCGGGCCGCCTGCACGATCTCTTCGTCACCCATGAGGCGCTGACGCCGGGCGACTATCGGCGGGACGACCTCACGCTTCGCTATGGCTTCCACCCGTCGCCCTTCGGCGAGACGATCCTCGTCGTCTCGGCGCGCGGCGTCGCCGGCCTCGGCTTCGTCGACGGCGACCGTCCGGCCGCGCTCGCCGACATGACCCGCCGCTGGCCGCGCGCCCGCTTCGTCGAAGACGGCGGGGCCACCGCGCCCTTCGCGGCGCGGATTTTCGATCCGGCGCTCTGGCGTCCCCACGCCCCGCTGCGGGTGGTGATGATCGGCACGGATTTCGAAGTGCGGGTCTGGGAGACGCTGCTCAAGGTGCCGCTCGGCTCGGCCACCACCTATACGGACGTGGCGCGCAACATCGGCCGGCCGAAGGCCGCCCGCGCGGTCGGCGCGGCAGTGGGCCGCAACCCGATTTCCTTCGTCGTGCCCTGCCATCGCGTGCTCGGGCGCTCGGGCGCGCTGACCGGCTACCATTGGGGCCTGGCCCGAAAACAGGCCATGATCGGCTGGGAGGCCGGACGCCTTGCGGGCGTGTGACGCCTGAGGGTCAAAAACAATCCGTTTGAACGTCTGGCCGTTCCTGATCGCCGCCCGCAGGCGTTGGAATTGGGGCAACGCGGACGTTCTTGTTCAGCGGTGACAATCGGAGCGGCTAAACGCGGTCGTTGCACAGCGTTTTTCGGCAACCTAGCCAATCAGCTTCGTGAGCGGCACATGGTCGCGACAGACTGCTGGCTCCATCAGCGCACAGGGCGCCGAACGCCACACAGCCGTGGGACCCGCTTCGCACAGTTGCATCGCCGCGACCTTGCGCTCTCAAGGAGAGCCCCGGTGATCGATTGACATCGTCCCTTGCTATCCCTTAGCCTCCGAAGAGAATATTTGAGTTCTCATTTGGCCGCCATCGCGGCCATATAGTTCGAACGAAAACTCGCACATTCAAATGTGAACTGATCAGAACTCAGCGGCCAGGGAGGAACGCGCCGTGAGGATGAGATGGAGCAGGCTTGCCCCGCGTCTTGCGCTGGCGCCGTCAGTCGCGGTGACGATCTTCGTCTTCCTCGGCAGCATCTGCTGGACGATCTATCTCTCGTTCACCGCGAGCCGACGCTTTCCCGACTACACGCTCGTTGGGATTCGGCAGTACGTCCGGCTGTTCAAAGACGCGGCCTGGATCGTCTCGCTGGAGAATGCCGTGATCTTCGCCATTGGCAGTCTCGCCAGCATCGCGCTCGGCTTCATCCTTGCCGCATTAATCGACAAGGAGGCGCGCGGTGAGGCCTTGTTCCGCACCGTGTTTCTTTATCCGCTCGCCATCTCGCTCATCGTGACCGGATTGATCTGGCGTTGGCTCTTCAACCCCGACCTTGGGGTCGAGAACGTGTTCCGTTTGATCGGCTGGAACTGGGTTCACTTCAATTGGCTGGCTGACCCCTCGACCGTCATGTATGGGATCATTCTCGCCTCGGTCTGGCAATCGACCGGCTTCTTCATGGCGCTCATGCTGTCAGGCCTGAAATCGATCAATGTCGAAATCTGGCGGGCCGCGAAACTCGATGGCGTGCCGTTCTGGCGACTTTATTTTGAAGTCGTCATCCCGATGATGAAGTTGACGTTCCTCACCTGCCTGATCCTGCTCTGTATCGGAGTGGTGAAGGCCTATGACATCATCGTAGCAATGACGAACGCCGGCCCCGGAGACGCCTCATACCTCCCCGGCTATTTCGTCATCAACGCGTACTGGGAAAAGGCGAATCTCGGCTACGCCGCGGCCGGGGCGACCATTATGCTCCTGATGACCTTGGCCCTGTTCTTACCGCTCGCGCTGTTCGCCGCAGTGCGTTGGAGGACGGCGGCATGAGTCAGCCGAGCACGACGCTCGACCGCGTGGCGGTCGCATCTCGGACGCGGCCGCGACGGCGCGCTTTCCGACCGTCGCGCGTCGCGATTCTCGCCATCCTGTTCGCAATGGCGCTCCTCTTCTGCGTTCCCCTTTACGTGGTCGTCGTTACGTCCTTCAAATCCATGGACGAGATCCGCCTCGGCCGGACGTTCGACCTGCCGCATGTCTGGACGATCGAGGCCTGGATATCGGCGTGGACGCAGGCCTGTTCCGGCCTCAGCTGCGGCGGCGTCAGCGTCGGCTTCATAAACTCGATGTGGATTCTGATCCCGAGCCTCGTTTTGTCGATCGCCTTTGCGATGGTCACCGGCTTCGCGGCGTCGCTCTGGCGTGTGAAGTGGGCGAACGGTTTCTTGTTCGCGCTCTTCATGTGCTCCTTCGTGCCTTTTCAAATCATCATGTATCCGCTGATCAGAGCGACGGCGGTGCTGCACGTCTATGGCACGACCTTCGGCGTGGCGCTCATTCATGTCGTCCTGTCGATGCCGATCCTCACCCTCATTTTCCGCAATTATTTTATGAGCATTCCGCAGGAGCTGATCGCCGCGGCGATGATCGATTCAGGCAGCTTCTGGCGGATCTTCTTCGAGATCGTCTTGCCGATGTCCGGCAACATTCTTGTTGTCGCCTTGATCTTGATGGTCACGGGCGTTTGGAACGACTTTCTGATCGGCCTGACCTTTGGCGCTCAGGGCGCGCAGCCGATGACCGTTATCCTCAACAACATCGCGCTCACGACCACAGGGGGCAACAACTACGCCACCGACATGGCGGCTGCTTTGATGACCGCCGCGCCGCCGCTCATCATCTATCTGCTGCTCGGCAGGTTCTTCGTTCAGGGCATCACGGCCGGGGCAATCAAGGGATAGAGCCGACATGCCAGCCGTTCAGTTCCGCAACATCCTCAAGCATTACGGCAATCTCCCCGTGATCGAAAACCTCGATCTCGACATCGCCGACGGCGAGTTCGTCGTGCTGCTCGGGCCGTCAGGCTGCGGCAAGACAACGCTTTTGAATCTCCTCGCGGGCCTCATCGAAGTCGACGGCGGCGAGATCTCGATCGACGGCCGCGATGTCACCGACCTCGATCCCAAGGACCGCGGCCTCGCGATGGTGTTTCAGTCTTACGCGCTCTATCCGACGAAGACCGTGCGCGGGAACCTCGCGTTTGGATTATCGTCGCGAAACATTTCACGGGACGAGATCGAGAGGAGGATCCGCTGGGCGGCAACGCTTCTCAGGATCGATCATCTGCTCGACCGCAAGCCAGGGCAGCTTTCCGGCGGACAGCGCCAGCGCGTCGCCATCGGTCGGGCGCTGGTCAAGCAGGTAGGGGTCTGCCTGTACGACGAGCCCCTGTCCAATCTGGACGCCAAGCTGCGAACCGAGATGCGGATGGAAATCAAGAAATTGCACGACCAGCTCAGGAATACGGTCGTCTACGTGACGCATGACCAGGTTGAGGCGATGACGATGGCGACAAGGATCGCCGTCATGGACAAAGGCGTCATCCAGCAATTTTCCTCGCCGGCTGAAATCTACGACAAGCCCGAAAACCTCTTCGTCGCCGACTTCGTCGGCTCCCCCAGCATGAACATGCTCGATTGCGAGATCGGCGTTGCAAATGGATCCATCACCGCTGTCGATTCCGTCAACCGGCTCGTGTTCGACCTCGATGACTACTCGTGGCGCCGACCTGTCGAGCCCGGCAGCAGGGTGAAAGTCGGATTCCGGGCCGAGCATTTCCGAGCCGACGGCGACGCGTCCTTCACCGACAAGCACGTCAGATTCGAGCGTCCGGTGGAGTACTTTGAGAAGCACGGCCCCGACGCGATCGCATTCCTCTCACTGCCGCAGAAGGCCATCGCGGTCCGCGTCAATTCGCGGGTCGCCGACAACTACCGCTCAGGGCAGCCGCTGCCGACCGCCCTGCCGCTCGAAAAGATCAATGTGTTTGACGCGAGTTCGGGGCGGAGACTTTGAACGTAGCCGCCGACGATGGCGCAGCCAAGGAGGAACGAATGCTAAAGCTCAAAGCGATTGGATTGACGGCGGCGCTTGCCGCGCTGGTGATCGGCACGGCCAGGGCCGACGAGCAGGTCGTGTACACGAACTGGTCGCATACGTCCGAAGAAGCCGCGCTCAAGGTGCTGCGAGACGCGTGGGAGAAGCAGGGTCACAAGTGGAAGGACTTGGCCATCGCTCACGACTCCGGCGTGAACGTCAGCTTGATCAACATGATCACCGGCGGGAATCCGCCGAGCATCTTCATGAACTCGGATCCTGGCCTCATTCGCGACATGGTCAAGCAAGGACTGGGTTTTCCGCTGACCAAGCTCTATACGCAGAGCGGCGTGGTCAATCACTTCCCGCCGGCGGTGCTGCGCAACATCACCGTCGACGGCGAGATCATGAAGGCGCCGGTGACGCTCCATATCGACGGCATGATCTACTACAACAAACATGTCGCCGACGCTGTCCGCGTCGATCCGAAGTCGTGGAAATCGTTGGATGACTTCTTCGCGGTCTACGACAAGATCAAGAAGGCCGGCTACATTCCGCTCGCTCAGGGGGGCAATAAGTTCCAGGAAGCCTATCTCTTGCAGGCGCTGATCGCCGCGGAGGCCGGCCCGGACGTCTACAACAAGCTCTATGGCGAAAAGCCCGACAGGGCCGGGATCGACTCCGACGGTATGCGCAAGGCGCTCGATCGCTTCCGCCAGATATCTGAGCATGTCGATCCCGGTTCGCCAAATCGCGAGTGGAACGAGACGACCAATCTCGTCATCACCGGCAAAGCGCTGATGCAAATTCACGGCGACTGGATGAAGGGCGAGTTCAGGGCCGCCGGGAAAAAGCTCGGCGTGGACTTCGATTGCGCCAACATACCAGGAACCAAAGCGCTTGTGGTGACCTCGGACGCCTTTGGCTTCTTGAAGACAAACAACCCGGAGACGACCAAGGCCGAAGAGGACTTTGCCCTCGACGCAGTCGATCCCGTGATCACCGCAGCGTTCAATGCGCAAAAGGGGGCGACTCCGGTGCGTGACGACGTCGATCCTTCAGCGCTCGACGCCTGCAACAAACTCGTTCTCGACACGCTCAAGGATCCGAACCGGCAGGTGCCTAACCCCTTCAACACGGCCGACGCCGACTGGTATCGAACGATATGGGACGAAGCGGACAAGTTCTGGACCAACAAGAAGGAGACCGATGCGGACTTCATCAAAGCGATGCAGGACGCGTACGACCAGACGCACTGAGGTTCCGTTTCGACGTTCCATTCGACCAGCTTCGATTGACGATCCGGCGCCTGCGGCCTCAATCGCGACGGATCGATGGGAGACAAGACGGTGGAAGCGGACCCGCTTTTGCGAATACGGTTGCCGGCAGCCGACCTGCCGCAGCCCTTTCCAATTTGGGTCCCTCTTTCATCCGCCCAGATCCCGAGATTGCTCTGAGCGAAGAAGGCCGCGTCGACGCGAACTCCGGCAAAGAGCCAGAGGAACTGTTTGAGCGAGCATAAGCGCGGCTCGCGCCTCGCTCACTTCGCTCCCGGCCGCAACTGGCCGAACTGCGGATAGAGGAAGCGGGACGTTAGCTTCCCGCGCCCGGTGCAGAAGGTCGAAGTTCATCTCGCTCTTCGTCCGCTCGGCGATCTCGCTGTCGTCAACGAAGCAGACGAGATTGAACTTGAGCTGCGGGCTTCTGCACGTCGAGGCCGACCTGGGCCCCGGCCAATAGAATGGCGACAATAACACCGAGATAGCCGAAGATGGTGCGGATCGAGTTGCTGGCGCCGACGTCGATGGCGGCCTTGCGCCAGCGCCGGGCTCGAGCCGACGACATCGGCGCCAAATTAGATCGCCGCCTTGCACCGCCTGTCGCGGATTGACGATCGGAAGGCATGTCGTAAGAGTTGGAGTTCGCATGACCGGTCGAGCCCGATCCATCGGTGGGCGCGATTGCGGTCGTTTTCGACCACGGGAGGAACGACAAAATGAGACTCTGGACCAGCGCGATTATCGCAGCCTTCGCCGGGCTGACGGCGGCGACCGGGGCGTCAGCCCAACAGTACACCCTCAATATGGTCGTGCTCGCCGAGGACGCCGCCAAAATCCAGAAGGTCGTGGATGGCTATCAAGCCGCGCATCCCGACGTAACGATCAAATTGCAGGCGACTCCGTGGGATCAATATTTTCAGACGGCCGAACTGCGCCTTAGAGCCCGTCCGGGAAGTTAACGAATCGTTGGAATCGCTTATGATTCAAGGAAGGCGGCCCGAATCAGGGGGGTCGCCGATGTGGACCAACGAAAATCGCGCTCGCTACGACCGCAGTCTGCTGCGCTATCCGAGCGATCTGACCGACGCGGAATGGGCGCATGTCGGGCCGCTCATTCCGCCGGCCAAGCGCGGCGGCAACCGACGCCATGTCGATGAGCGCGACGTCGTCAACGGCCTGATGTACGTCCTCAGCACCGGCTGCCAATGGCGCGCCGTCCCGAAGGACCTGCCGCCGCGTTCGACGCTTTACGATTACTTCGATCGCTGGAGTTGGGACGGCACGCTCGATCGCATCCACGACGCTCTCTACGTGAAGTGTCGCGAAGCCGCCGCTCGCGAGGCGAGCCCGACCGCCGCGATCATCGACAGCCAGAGCGTCAAGAGCGCGGAAAAAGGGGGGCCTGCATCGATCCGGCGGGTTATGACGCCGGCAAGAAGATCACGGGCAAAAAGCGCCACATCCTCGTCGATACGCAGGGCCTGTTGATGCATGCGATCGTCCACGCCGCCGACATCCAGGACCGCGACGGCGGCGCGGCGTTGATGGCGACCTTGTTCGGCGCCTTTCCGTTCCTGACCAGGCTCTTTGCCGACGGCGGTTATCGGGGGTCACAATTTCAGAGCGCAATCGGGCGAACTCTGGCGCGCGTCATGGTCGAGATCGTCAAGCGGTCGGATCAGGCCAAGGCCTTCGTCGTCCTGCCCAAGCGCTGGATCGTCGAACGCACTCTCGCCTGGCTCGGCCGCTGCCGCAGACTGGCCAAGGATTGGGAATGCCTCAACCGCAAGGCGCTCGCCTTCCTCCGCCTCGCCTCCATCCGCCTCATGCTGCGAAAACTATGCAATCCCACATAATGTTTCCGGACAGACTCTTAGCTCGAAGGACAAGAGCGTCGACCTCGTCTACGTCGACGTACCGCTGATCGCCAGCTACGCCTCCAGGGGCTTTCTGGCGCCGGTGGACCCCGGCGTCGACACGAGCGCGCTCGTTCCCTCTTCCGTCGATGCAGGAAAGTATAACGGCGCTCTTTATGCCCTGCCGATCAACAACTCGGCTCAGGTTCTCTACTTTAACAAGAAGCTCTTCGCCGACGCTGGGGCTAAGCCCCCCGACGGCCGGAGGGACGGAGGGACGGCGACTCAGGCTCAGGCCAACGAGATCGCCTCTTCCAAGCGCTGGACGTGGGAGCAGGTCGCGGACGCGGCGCAAAAGCTGACGGTGAAGAAGGGCGAGAAAACCGTCGTATGGGGGTTTTGCGTGGACCAAGTCAACGAGCTTTATCAGCTGCAGCCGTTTGGCGAGTCGCTGGGGACTGACGTGATTTCGCCGGACGGAAAGACGGCCCACGGTTATCTGGACAGTCCAGCCTGGACAAAAGCAGCGACGTTTTGGTCGGACCTCTACAATAAATGGGGAGTCTGTCCCAAAGGCCTGGCCCATGACGAGCCGCCCCAGCTCTTCGCCAACGGACAGCTGGCGCTCTTCGCCGGGGGGACGTGGAACCTCGCGGTGTTCCAGAAGAGCGGGGTCGACTTTGGCGTAGCGGCTTTTCCGTACTTCCAAGGCGGGAAAGTTCTAACGCCGACCGGGAGCTGGTTCATCGGCGTTTCTGCGACTTCGGCCAACAAGAGCGCCGCCTTCGATTTCGCCAAGTATCTCACGCTTTCGAGCGAAGGGACCAAGATATGGTTCGATGCGAACAAGCAGTTGCCGGCGTTCAAGCCTTTGCTCGACCAGATCAGTAAGGCACCGGAGTTCGATGCGTTCCCGCAGGACGTCTTTCGCATTGGCGTGTACGACGCCCTGAACACGGCCAAGCCCAGGCCAACCACGGTTGCCTACGGACAGCTGCAGGACGCCTTTCGCACCGCATTTGCCGACATATCGAACGGTGTTCCGGTCAGCGACGCCCTCGCCACAGCCGTAGAGACCTACGATGCAGCGATGAAGCGCGTTGCGCAATAACGGCCGTGCGGTTCGCCCGAACCGTCCCGGGCGAACCGCAAAGCAACGACGATGATCAGGCAAAGTTCGCCGGCCTTGCTGGTGGCGCTGTTGGCGCCGGCCCTGCTCGGCCTGTTTGTTTTCCGTCTCTACCCGATCGCCATCGCGATCATCTCCAGTTTCTACACGACGGTGCACGGCGGCGCCGCTTTCATCGGGCTTGGCAATTACGCGTCGCTCTTCAGCGATCGGGTGTTCTGGAAGTCCCTAGAGGTCACTCTTTGGTTCAACCTCCTCGTCAACCCTATACAGATCGCCATTTCCCTCGGGCTGGCCCTTCTTTACGTGCGCAGATTCCCGGGCGTGGGAATGTATCGGGTGTTCTTTCTGATCCCGATCGGAGTGTCCGTTCCAACCGCGGTGATCGTGTGGCGCGTGATGTTGAGCCAAGGCGGGCTGGCGAACGGCCTCTTGGACTTGGCAGGCGTCGCTCCTCAGCCATGGCTGACCTCGAGTGCGCGCGCCCTCTATTCGATCATCGCCATCGCCACCTGGAAGGGGGCGTCCTATTGGATGATTTTCATCGTAGGCGGGCTACAGAACATCTCCCCTGAACTCTACGATGCGGCGCGGGTTGACGGGGTTCGACCGTGGCAGCGCCTCATCTTCATAACTTTGCCGCTCCTGCGTCCAGCGCTTCTCTTCGTGCTGGCCGCGGACGTCTCGATCAATTTTCTGCTCTTCGCGCCGATTTACATGCTGACGCAGGGCGGCCCCGCAGGTTCAACCGACGTGCTGATGTATGAAGCCTACAAGCAAGGCTTCATCTTTGGAGACATGGGGCGAGCGATGGCGGTCGTTGTCCTCATCGTCGCGGTATTGCTGATTGTGGTCGCGCTACAGTTCAAGCTGCTTTACGCTCGGGAACAAGGAGCGTGACCCATGGCGGCTGGCGATCTTAAGATTCGGGACGGCTTGCGGCTCGGCCTGGGGCATCTGGGCTATGCGGTGATCGCGTTCGTCTTCCTCCTGCCCCTGTGGTGGGCCCTCGTGTCCTCGCTGAGGCCGAACACTAGGGTCTTCGCGGACGTCTTCCCCTTCACGCTGAAGGCGCTGCTGCCAAGTCCCGCGTCCCTTGAAGCCTACGTTGGCATCATACAGCTCGGTTTCGGCGGAATAATTCTCAACACGCTCCTCGTCGCGGCGATCACGACGATCGTAGGGCTGACTCTCAACGCCGCGGCCGGGTTCGCATTTGCGATCTTCGATTTCAAAGGCAAGCGCATCATCCTTTCGCTCGTCATTCTAAGCTTCATGCTGCCGTTCGAGGCGATTGCTCTACCCCTATACAACGTGATGCGTCAGCTCGGCTGGCTGGATAGCATTGCCGCCCTCGTGGCGCCCGGAGTCACAAACGGGCTGGTCGTGTTTCTCTTCTATCAGTTCTTTAGACAGGTGCCGATGGATTACCTCGAGGCAGCCCGACTGGACGGAGTCAGCTGGCCGAACATTCTTTTGAGAATTTATGTCCCGTTGTCCCTTCCAACATGCATTAGCGCTGCGCTGTTGCTTTTTGTCTTCCAGTGGGAAGCGTTCCTATGGCCACTCCTCGCTATGCCATCGCAGGAATTCAAGGTCATCCAAGTCGGAATGGCTGCGTTCCAGCAGCAGTACGGAACGATATGGAACCAGCTCTTCGCCGTGGCGGTGGTCACCGCTTTGATCCCGATCGCACTGCTGCTGCCGTTGCAGCGCTACTACGTCCAAGGATTGTCGCGCGCCGGCATTAAGGGGTGATCGGCTCAATGTCGGAACTCGAGCTGAAGGGCGTCTCGAAGTCATTCGGGTTGGTCGAGGTCGTACGGCAGGTTAATCTGAGTGTCGGCGACGGAGAGTTCGTGGTCTTCGTCGGCCCGTCGGGGTGTGGAAAGTCGACACTCCTGAGAATGATAGCAGGGCTGGAGAAGACCACCAGCGGCGAAATCAGAATTGGCGCGCGCAGTGTAACCGATCTGGATCCCTCAGAACGAGGCGTTGCGATGGTCTTCCAATCCTACGCCCTCTACCCGCACATGAGCGTTGAAGAGAACATCGGCTTCGGGCTGCGCATGAACGGAATGAGCAAGAGCGACGTGCGCGGCAAGGTGACAGAAGCGGCTTCCATCCTTCACCTGGAGGGATTGTTGAAGCGCAAACCAAGAGAGCTGTCAGGCGGCCAACGACAGCGCGTCGCGATTGGACGGGCGATCGTCCGCAGGCCGGACGTGTTTCTTTTCGATGAGCCGCTGTCCAGCCTCGACGCGGAGTTGCGCGTCCAGATGCGCCTGGAAATCACAAAGCTCCACCGGGCGATGGGCGCAACGATGATTTATGTGACCCACGACCAAACCGAGGCGATGACCCTGGCCGATAAGATCGTGGTCCTAAGGAGCGGACGGGTGGAACAGGTCGGAACTCCGCTCGAAGTCTACGACGATCCCCAGAACGCATTTGTCGCTGGTTTTATCGGGTCGCCCAAGATGAACTTCCTGCCCGCTATCGCCGCGAGGCCGCAAGACGGTCGCTTCCTCGCGAAGCTGGCGGAATTCGAGAATGTTGAGGTTCCGTTCACTCTTGCCAACACGCCGATGACGGACTCGGAACTCTTGGTTGGGATACGGCCGGAGCATTTCGCGATCGACGGTGAAGTCCGCATAAGCACGACGCTCGACGTCATCGAGCATCTCGGCGGGACCTCGTTCGGGTACACTAGATCTGACTCTGAGCGCCCGCTGACGATCGAGTTGCGGGACGGACGAAAAGTTGAAACCGGGGCGACGCTCGAACTCGGGTTCGATCCGAGGAGGGCATTTCTGTTCGACCGCGCGAGTGGTCAGCGGATACGATAGCGGCGAAGCGAAGCACGCGTCCGCGTGGTTGTTCGTTTTCGGTTATCCGCACAGACTTTGGAGGAAGAATTGACGGTTTCCGATTCTGATCGTCTGCGCATGTTGGCGCCTCGGCCGGGCCTCCTGCGAGCGGTCCTCGACACCGACACGTACAACGAGATCGACGACCAATTTGCGCTCGTACAAGCGATGCTTTCGCCCGAACGCATTGCGCTCGAGGCGATCTATGCCGCGCCATTCCACAACAGCAGATCGACAGGTCCCGGAGACGGGATGGACAAGAGCTACGAAGAGATTCTGCGGCTTCTGGATCGCATGGGCAGACCGGCCAGCGGGTTTGCCTTTAGAGGCGTGCGAGATTACGTGGGCCCGGCCAAGGAAGCCCGCAACGCAGAGGCGGTCGACGACCTCATCGCTCGCGCGAGGGCCGGCAGTCCGCGCGACACCCTATACATCGTCGCAATCGCCGCGATCTCAAATGTGGCGTCGGCCTTGCTGAAGGCGCCCGACATTGTCGACAGAGTCATTGTCCTCTGGTTGGGCGGCCATGCGCTCGACTGGCCCAACACACGCGAGTTCAACTTGAGGCAAGATGTGGGGGGCGCCCAGGTCGTCTTCGATAGCGGCGTTCCTCTGGTTCTGGTGCCTTGCATGGGGGTGACCTCTCACCTCCACACCACGGTTCCCGAAATCGAACGACACGTCGAGCCTCATGGCGAAATCGGCAGATTCCTTGCCGATCGCTTCAAGGGATACTCGGATGACCATTTCGGCTGGTCGAAGGAGATCTGGGACATGGCGCCGGTCGCCTGGCTGCTCGATCCGGACTGGGTGCCGACGGTGCTTGTGCCGACGCCAATTCTGACGGACCAAGTCACCTGGAGCGTAGATCGGACCCGCTCACCCATGCGCTATGCGACAATCGTCAAACGCGATCCCATTTTCAGAGACTTTTTCGCGAAGCTTAAACGCTTTGCCGCGCAGGGCGAAATCGCCACGTCGCAAGGCGCCCCCTTCTGATGTTGCGTTCGTATTCGGTTCAGGAACCATTGTTCCTTGCGCATTGCCGTCTCCCAATCCTCCCAATCCTCCCAAAACGGCCACCGGCATGAGCCTGCCGATCGGGTTTTGCCCCTGGTCCAGGCTCACTTCGCTCCTGGCCGCAACTGGCCGAACTGCGGATAGGGGATGCGGATATTGGCCTCCCGCATCCGGTGCAGGATGTCGAAGTTCATCTCGCTCTTCGTCCGTTCGGCGATCTCGATGTCGTCAACGAAGCAGGTCAGATTGAACTTGAGCGCCCATTCTCCGAACTCGGCGAACTGGACAGCCGGAGCGGGAATGGTCAGCACGGACTCCTGCACCTTGGCCGCCGAAATCAGGATCTCGCGCACCTCCTCGACGTCGCTTTCATAGGCGACATTGACGGCGATGATGATCCGCCCGACCCGGTCGCTGTGAAGCCAGTTCTTGACCACCCCGGTGACCAGGGTCGAGTTCGGCACGATGAGCGTGGCGCGATCGAAAGTCTCGATCTCGGTGGCGCGCGCGTTGATGCGGCGGACGTATCCCTGATCGGCGCCGACCACCACCCAGTCGCCGACGCGAATGCCGCGTTCCCAGAGCAGGATCAGGCCCGAGACGAAATTGTTGGCGATCGTCTGCAGGCCAAAGCCGATGCCGACCGAAAGGCCGCCCGCGACAAGCGCGAGGTTCTGTACGTCGAGGCCGATCTGGGCCCCGGCCAGGAGAACGGCGACAATGACACCGAGATAGCCGAAGATGGTGCGGATCGAGTTGCTGACGCCCGCGTCGAGGCGCGTCTCGGGCAAGAGGCGTTGCCCGAGCCAGTTCTGGATGAGCCGGGTGACGACGACGACGACGGCGAACACCGCCGCGGCGGCGACGATCGACGACAGCGAGAGCGTGATGCCGCCGACGCCGAAGCCGAAATAAGCCATGCGCAAGGTGCTGAGCAGGTCCTGCGCCGGCACGCCCCACGGCCGCACCACCGCGGCGGCGGCCACGACCAGGACGACGAGCCGCGCGAGCCCTTGGATGACCACGACGAGCTGCGCCAGCGTATTGCGGCGAAGACCCACCATGGTCATCAGCCGGGCGCCGATGCGGGCCTCCGGCCGGAGCCGCGCCTCGGTTCCCTCCTGGACGATGACGTCGGCGAGATAGAGGAAGGCGGCCAGCGCGGTCAGAGAAATCGCGTAGCCGATGAAAAAGTTGGCGAACGCGATATAGCCGGCGACCGTCGCCGCGAGCACGACGATCGCTGCGATCCAGCCGAATGTGCGCGCGGGGCCCCAGCCGTCGGCAGGCGTCGGAGCCGGCGGGTTGGCGGGCGATGCGGGAAGGCGGTGAAGCGTGTGAGCGGCGACGAGTGCGATCAGCGCGGCGCCGAGACCCCGCCCAGCGACCGCGATGTTGAGCGAGGCGACCGCGTCGGCGGCAGGTTCAAGAAGCTTTTCCGCGGCCCAAATCGACGCGATGATCATGCCGCCGCGAAAGATGAGCTGAGCGGACCGATCGCTGACGGCGATGAGACGCCAGGGCTTGGCGTGGGGCGCCAGCATCGCGCGGCCGGTCGCGTTGAAAAGGATCAGCACGCGCGCCGCTTCGAAGATCGAATCCAAAACGGCCTGCATTCTCGGATCGGAGAGATCGAAAGCGTCGAGGGCGAGGGCGACGGCTTGGAGACCGAGCAGCGGTAGAGCGGAGAGGACCAGAATCGTCCACGCGGCCGCGATCGCCCGGCTGAGGCGGCTCGGCGCGGCGGCGTCCGGATCGCGATAGATGACCCGCCCGGCGACCCAATGCAGCGGAATTGCCGCCAGCGCCAGGAGAGCAAGGACGCCGGCGAGGCCGAGCGCATGCAGCAGGCTCACGCGCGCCGCAACGCTCGTGAGCCAGCCGCCGACCAGCGCCTTCATCACCACCGCATCGACCGGAAGTTCGCGCGAGACGCTGAGCCAAAGCTGCGGACTGAGGAGGCTCGCCGATCTGGCGAAGGTCTCGCGCGCAAAGAGCTGCCGTCTGAGGGCGCTGATCCGGGTCGCGTTGTCGTCGACCTCGAGCAGCATCGCCCTCGCCGAGCGCAGCCTCGCATCGAGCGCGTCGTGCTTCGCCTTCTCGGCCGCAAGCTCGGCGGTCGCGACGTCGGTCGTTGGCGCTGCGTCTTTCGATTTCGGCGTGAGCTCGGCGAGCCGTTTGACCGAAGCTTCGAGCCGCGGGTTCATCTCGGCGATCGCCGCCTGCAGGGCGACGCCGAACGGGTCGTTCCCCGCGCGTAGACGCTGCAGGTCCGCGTCGGCCAGATCTTTGTCCTTGAGCGCGGTCTCGATCGCAATCAGCGCCGTCCGCGTCGCCTCGAGATCGAGCGGGCGCTGGTCCTCGGCGGCAGCCGAACCAAAAACAAGCAGAACCAGCGCGAGCGTCAGCCAGCGCAAGAGCTGCGTTGTCGAAGAAGCCGTCGTCGGCCGCAAGAAATCCGTCCCGGTTCCGGAGGCCAGCATCCTCCGTAGCGGCATCCGACCATGATGGAGCCTTCGCGGCAACCCAAACCGTCAAAGCGCAAAAGCGCGCGTTCACCTTGCCCCGGAAAATGGGCTGCGTCCGACGCCCGGCTTTGTTAAAGGAAATCCGCAAATCTGAGGACATTCCCCGTGACCGCGACCGAGCACGACCCCGCTGTTCCAAACGCCCGCAGCGCCGGGGAGCGCGCCTTCGAGCATTTCTTCGCTGCAGGCTTCCAGCGCATCGAGCCGCCGATCCTTCAGCCTGCCTCGATCTTTCTCGACATGTCGGGCGAGGAGATTCGCGGCCGCCTGTTCCTGACCGCGGACGCGGCGGGGGAGGAGCTTTGTCTCCGGCCCGAATATACGATCCCCGTCTGCCGGGCCTATCTCGCCTCTCCCGAGGCCGGCAAAATCGCGGAATATTCCTATCTCGGCCCGGTCTTCCGCGCCCAGTCCGGCCAGGCTGGCGAACGGGCGCAAACCGGCCTCGAAAGCTTCGGCCGCAAGGATGTGGAGGCAGCGGACGCGGAAATCTTCGCGCTGGCGATGGAGGCGGCCTCGACCGCTGGCGGTCGGCTCGCTGCCCGGCTCGGCGACGTCGGCCTCTTCGACGGCGTTCTCGCCTCGCTCGCCTTGCCGGAGGTCTGGCGCCGACGGCTCAGGCGCGGCATCGTGCACGGACGCAGCCTCTCCGCCATACTCGACGGGCCGGGCCAGGGCGCGTTCACGCACTCGGGCATGCTGGCCGCGATGGAAAGCGCCGACCACGCCGGAGCGAAAGCGCTCGTCGAGGATCTCCTCGCCATCGCTGGCATCGATGCGGTCGGCGGGCGCACCGCGGGCGAGATCGCCGACCGCTTCCTCGAGCAGGCCGCGCTGCGCTCAGGAGAGCCGATCGATCCGGAAAAGCGCAAGGCTCTCGAGGCCTTTCTTTCGATCGCCGGCGATCCCGACGAAGCGGCGGCCAAACTCCGGACCCTGGCGGACGAGACCAGGCTCGACCTCGATAAGGCGCTCAACTCATTCGAACGGCGCAACGGATTCCTCGCGGCGCGCGGGGTGGCGATCGAGGAGACGCGCTTCAGCGCCGCGTTCGTGCGCGATTTCGACTATTACACCGGTTTCGTCTTCGAGGCTCGCGACGCTGGCAGGCCGGATGCGAAGCCGGCCCTCGGCGGAGGGCGCTATGACGGCCTCGCGCGGCGCCTCGGAGCGCGGGACGACATTCCTGCGGTCGGCGCGGCCATCGCCCTCGACCGGCTGCCGAACGGGAGGGCCGGCCAATGACCCTCGATGCGGCGGCTGCCGAGCCGCCCTTCGTTCTGGCGGTCCCGTCGAAGGGGAGGCTGCAGGAAAGCGCCGCCGCGTTCTTCGCCCGCGCCGGTCTCGAACTCGTGCAGGGGCGCGGCGCGCGCGACTATCGCGGGGCGATCGCCGGGCTGCCCGGCGTTGAAGTCGCCTATCTTTCCGCCGCCGAGATCGTCGGCCAGCTTGCCGCCGGCGCCGCCCATTTCGGCGTCACCGGCGAGGACCTGGTGCGGGAAAAGGTGGCCGACGCCGACGCGCGGCTCGAGCTTCTGGCGCCGCTCGGCTTCGGCCGCGCCAATGTCGTGGTCGCCGCGCCGCGGGCCTGGATCGACGTCCGCAACATGGCGGACGTCGAGGACGTCGCCTCCACCTATCGCGCCAGGCGCGGCGAGCGGATGCGGGTGGCGACGAAATACGTCAATCTCACCCGCCGCTTCTTTGCCGAGCACGGCGTCGCCGACTATCGCATCGTGGAGAGCCTTGGAGCAACGGAAGGCGCTCCTGCGGCCGGGGCGGCCGAGATCATCGTCGACATCACGACGACCGGCGCGACGCTGGCGGCGAATGCGCTGAAAGCGCTCGACGACGGCGTCATCCTGCGCTCCCAGGCGACGCTCGTCGCCTCGCTCGCCGCCCCATGGGGCCCGCGCGCCCGGACGAGCGCCCGCGCCATCCTCGACCGGATCGCCGCGAGCGAAGAGGCTCGCGTGTCACGGGAGGTGCGGGCGCGGCTGCCGAGCCCGGCGCAGCCGGTGGTCGCGACGGCGTTCGAGCGCTTCGGCGCCGTTTCCGGCGCCGGCGAGGACGTGGATCCGCAGGGCTTCGTCGTCCTGCATTGCGCCCGCGGCAAGGTGGCCGACCTCGCCGGCTGGCTGTTGTCCCACGGCGCCGAGCGCGTCAGCGTCGTCGCGCTCGAACAGGCTTTCGACGCCCGCAACCCGCTCTACGACGCCTTGGAGAAGCGGATCGGAGCAGCGGCGTGAAACGTTCGGCTGGCTCCTATCGCGCGGCGCCCGGAGTGAAGGGCTGGAAGTCGAGGTCGTAGCCGAAATAGCGCGGGCCGACGAGTTCGAGGCCCTTGGGCGTCCGCCATTGCTCGGCGCACGGGTAGGCGAGCGCGACGACCCGGATGCCGTAGCGCATTCCGTCTGCGGTGACCGGCGCGCCGGTCTCGGCATCGAGCAGCGTGATCATGTCGGGCGTCGTCACCACCGTCTTGCCGTCGATCTCCGCGATCAGGAATTCGTTCTGGAAGGCGATGCGCAACTTGTGGCCGCGATGGCCGTCGAGCCCCTCGATCTCGGCCTCGCCGCGGGCGAAGCCGCCGACCGTGCGGCGCAGCACGTCCTTAACCCGTCCGTTGAAGATGATCTCGGCCCTAAGCGCCGCCCGCACCGCCTCGATCGGATCATCGTGCCGGGCGCGCGCCTCGCGCAGCGTGCGTCCGAGGTTGGCGCAGAGACTGAGCGTACCGCGCACGATCGCCTGTTTCGCCAGCGCGCCCGTCATCGGATAGAAGGCGAGCAGCGCCGAACCGCCCATGTCGACGGTGGCCGAGCGGGCGAGGCGTTCGGTCCAGCGGTTGTTGATCGTCTCGAGCACCACCGAATTGCCCTTGTCGTCCCCGAGCACCATCGGCGTCGCCGAGACGCCGTGCATGCCGAAGGTCGTCATCTGCAGTTCTGGGAAGGCGCGGCCCATGCCGTCGCCATCGATCAGCGGCAGGCCGGTCGCCGCGGCGGCGACGAAGGGCGTCGTCGAATTGATGCCGCCGGCTTCGCCGCAGAGCAGGCCGTCGACCTGGCGGCCCATGAATTTCTCGAGCTTGCGCAAGGCGATGACGATCTCCTCGCCCTGCGGCAGCTTTTCCGTCATCACTGTCGGCGCGCCCATCATGCAGACCGGCGCGATCAGCGCGTCGGCGGCGAAGCCGTCGACGTCGACGAGCCGGACCGGCCCGCGCCGGCGGATCGCCTCCTGCGCCATCAACTTGCCGATGTAGGGATCGCCGCCGCCTCCGGTGCCGAGGATCGCCCCGCCAGTGGCGATGTCATCGAGATCGGCGACCTCGATCGTGCGGATGAGCTTGAGATCGGTCATGACGTCCCCTTCCCGATGCCGGCGGCATTCGAGGCGTGCAGCGGAACGAAGTCGAGATCGGTATAGCCGAAGGCCTTCGGGCCCACGACCTTCAGGGCTTCCGGCGTCTTCATGAGCTTGTGCGCCGGCAGCGCGAGGGTCGCGAGTTGCTGACCGTAGCGCAACATCTCGGTGGTGACCGGCTCGCCGGTCTCGAGCTCCAGGTTCATGATCAGGTCGGGAACCATCACGACCGGCCGGCCATCGACGAACAGAATGAGATTCTCGTTCTGGATCGCGATCCGCGCCTCGGACCCCGCATGGTCGCCAAGGCCCGTGAGCCGCGCCTCGCCGACCGCGAAGCCGCCGCGCAATTCGCGCCGGACGTCGGCGACTTTGCCGGTGAAGAAGAGGCTCGCCCCCGTCGTCCCGATGAGCCGGTCGATGACGCTTTGCCGTTTCGCCCGCGCGGCGAGTATCGTCCGCCCGACCTCGAGCGCCTGGGTCAGCGTGCCGGGAACCGCGACCTTCTTGACATAGGCGCCGAGCATCGGCGTCGTCGCGAAGCCGGCGCCTGCGCCCATGTCGACGGCGATATGGCGGGCGAATCGCTCGAGCCAGTACATGTCGACGACCGACTTGAAGACCACGACATTGCCCTTGTCGTCGGCGATCGCCCCCGGCGAGGGATCGAGCCCATAAATGAAGAACGTCGACATCTGCACTTCCGGAAAGGCGCGCCCCATGCCGTCGCCGTCGACGACCGGTAGCCCGGCATAGGCAGCGGTCAGCACCGGCTCGATCGAGTTGGAGCCGCCGATCTCGGCCGAGATCAGCGCCGAAACCTTGACCCCCGCCGCGTCCTCGACGCCACGCAGCGCCCGCAGGCACTCCTGCCCCTGCTTGATCTTCTCGATCCCGACGACCGGCGCGCCGATGGCCCCGACCGAGCCGATGTAATCGTCATCGGCGATCGCCTCGAGCGGCAACACGTCGACGGTCGCGCCTTTGCGCATCAGTTCGCGCGCCCTGAGCATGCCGATATAGGGATTGCCGCCGCCGCCCGTGCCGAGCAGCGCCGCGCCGAGCGAGAGCGGCAGGAGATCCGCCTCGGCAAGCGCGTAACGCTCACGCGACATGCAGGTCTCCGACGACCTTGACATGCACCCTAGTCGCGTTGCCCGGCAGATAGGCGAGCGGCACGTCCTCGACGTCGACGACCTGGAGCGAATCGGCACGCGCCCCGGCCGCAACCGCGCTCGCCCTCGCCTTCTCCTCGGCGTCCTTGATGGCGTCCGCCCGGCTCATCGCGGCGAGAGAATAGACCCTGTCGGTCTCGCCCGATACCTGCGCGATGGCCGCGCCGACCGCGTTGGCGACGGCGAAATGGTGCGGCTTGATCGCCTCGAGGCCGGCGATCCTGCCCTTCACCAAGATCGAGCCGCCGCCGACGACGATCACCGGCAGAGGCTCAGGCGACAGGCGGGAACGCTCGACCGCGGCTTCGAGCATGTCGGCGATGCGCGCCTCGGTGCGAGCAATTAGGTCGGGGTCGAGATGGGCGACCTTCGTGTGGTCGCCGAGGAAGGCGCGACCCGCCGCGACGACGATATCGCTCGTGGTCAGGGTCGACCCGCCGAACACCAGCGCGTCGGTGGTCAGCCGGTAGCCGACCGACCTCGGGCCGACGGTGACGCCGCGCGGGCCGTCGACGACCAGCGATCCGCCGCCGAGGCCGAAGGAGAAGACGTCCGGCATGCGGAAATTGGTGCGCACGCCGCCGACCTCGACCGCGACGGTCGCGGGCCGCGGAAAGCCCTTGTGCAGCGCGCCGACGTCCGAGGTCGTGCCGCCGATATCGACGACGATCGCTTCGGCGACGCCGGAGAGGAAGGCGGC
>CAVYXQ010000013.1:0-28851 GCA_963772555.1 uncultured Alphaproteobacteria bacterium
TTTCCGGCGCAACGCCTTGAAAGGCCGACATACGAGTCTGGCGACGTGTGGATTCTGGCCCGTCGAGTAGAGCGTCGTGAAGTCCGTTGCCAAACCGTAGTCGCCGATCCCGCGCGCGGCTCAATCGCATCGGGAATGGTGCGATTGTTGACGACATCGAGCTTCGTCACATGCGCCGCCTTGGCGAAAGCCGCATCGGTCGCCGCCTTGTCGCCGAGATGCCAGTTGAAGACTGTGTTGTTGGGGGCAAAGTCATGAATCTGCGGCTGGCCAGGCTTCGCCGCGCTCGACAGATCGACGACCGGCTCGAGAACGCTGTATTGGACTTCGACCTTTTCCGCTGCATCGCGCGCTTCCGGATACGACTGCGCTATGACGACAGCGACAGGGTCGCCGACGAAGCACGCCTTGCCGTGCGCCAGAGCCGGGAACGCGCCGACTTTCATCGGCGAGCCGTCTTTCGACGTCACCGTCCAGGCCGCGATGTGCATGCCGATCTTGTCGGTCGCCGCATCGGCCCCGGTCAGGACCGCCAGCACCCCCTTCGACTTCATCGCGGCGGAAGCGTCTATCTTGTCGATCGTCGCATGCGCGTGCGGCGAACGAACGAAACAGGCGTAGGCCTGTCCGGGACGGTTGATGTCGTCGACGTAGTGGCCCTTGCCGGTGATGAAGCGGATGTCTTCCTTGCGTTTGACGGAGGCGCCAATGCCTGTCGCGCTCATGATGTCTCTCTCCCTGGGAACGGCTTCAAAGTGGTTACTCGGCGGCCTTGGGCGTCGCGGCGGCGGCCATCTCGCGCGCGCCCTGGGCGACGGCCTTGACGATGTTGTGGTAGCCGGTGCAGCGGCAGATGTTGCCCTCGAGCCCGTGGCGGATCGCCGCCTCGTCGAGAGTGGGCCCCTCGCGATTGACGAGGTCGATCGCGGCCATGATCATGCCCGGCGTGCAGAAGCCGCATTGCAGCCCGTGATTGTCCTGGAAGGCCTGTTGCATTGGATGCAGCTTGCCGTTGTGGGCGAGCCCCTCGATCGTCGTGATATGCGCGCCATTGCAGCTCGCCGCCAGGATGGTGCAGGACTTGACCGCCTCGCCATCCAGGTGGACGACGCAGGCGCCGCACTGCGAGGTGTCGCAGCCGACATGCGTGCCGGTCAGGCGAAGATTCTCGCGCAGGAACTGCACGAGCAGCGTGCGCGGATCGACCTCGGCTGCGACCTCGCGGCCGTTTACCGCCATAGAGACATGAACCATTCCCATATCCTCCTGAATCCTGACTGCTCTGCTGGGACAACTTGCGGCGCGGCCGCGGCGCTCGCCGAGGCGGCGGCCGGCTCGGCCGGCGCCCGGGATGCGGCTGGCTTCGCGGGCCCGGCTGCGGCCGCCTGACCGTCGGGCTTCGACGCCGCCGCGCCGCGGGCGGCGTCAGCGAAATTGGTGAAGAACTTGTCGGCCATCGACTTGGCGACGCCGTCGACCAGACGGGAGCCGAGCTGGGCGATCTTGCCGCCGACTTGCGCCTCGACCTCGTAGTGCAGACGCGTGCCGGCGTCGGCGTCGGCGAGCGACACTTTCGCCGCCCCCTTGGCGAAGCCGGCGACGCCGCCCTCGCCCTCGCCGGCGATCGTATAGCCGACGTTCGGGACGATGTCGGAGAGCTGGACCTTGCCGCGGAATGTCGCGGCGACCGGGCCGATCCTGACCTTGGCGACCGCCGCGAAGCCGTTGTCGCCGGTCCTCTCCAAAGATTCGCAGCCGGGAATGCAGGCCTTGAGAATCGCGGGGTCGTTGAGCAGCGCCCACACCTCCGGCCGCGGAGCCGGGAGCGTCGCCTCCCCGGTCATAGTCACCGCCATGAACGCTCCCCCTATTTGGGCCGCCGCTGCATCCGCGGTCCACGATCATGAGCAGGTCCGCTAGGCCGCGGAAGCCGTCTAAGCCTCCTGCGGCAAAACTCCCTGCTTGGATTTCGTACACCCGCGTCGGCGCCAAAGTCCATATCGCCCGCAAGTTAGCCTTATATTCCTGGAAACATAGCGAAGTCGCCTGCGCCGGTTGCCGCGTCGGCGTGCGGCGACTAGGCTGCCCGAGGCGGGAAGGCCGTCTTGAATACCACGAGACGACCGGTTAAGCGCTAGAACGAGCGATCTGATGAGACCGACGGGACGGCCGATTATCTGGCACGTTTCCTGCGAGTCCGGAGGAAACCTGGAGGGACCCTTGGCGCATGGATAATTTCCTGCAGCAGCTGATCAATGGGCTCACGCTCGGATCGATCTACGGACTCATCGCCATCGGCTACACGATGGTCTTTGGCATCATCGGCATGGTCAATTTCGCGCATGGCGACGTGTTCATGCTGTCGGCCTTCATCGCCCTGATCCTCTTCATGATCCTGACCCAGATCCTGCATCTCGGGTCGCTGCCGATCGCCTTCGTCGTCGTGCTGATCGGCGCCATGGCGCTGACGGGTCTCTGGAACTGGACGATCGAGCGGCTGGCCTACCGGCCGCTGCGCGGCTCCTTCCGTCTCGCGCCGCTGATCTCGGCGATTGGCATGTCGATCTTCCTGTCGAATTTCGTACAGGTGGTGCAGGGTCCGCGGAACAAGCCGGCGCCGCAACTGCCCAATCATGTGTTCAATCTGACCGGCGGCGCCTACGACGTGACGCTTTCGGTGCGTCAGATCTTCATCATGGTCCTGACCGTCGTGCTGCTCGCGGCGTTTTGGTATCTCGTCCAGCACACCTCGCTCGGCCGCGCGCAGCGCGCCTGCGAACAGGACCGCAAGATGGCGGCGCTGCTCGGCATCGACGTCGACGCGACCATTTCGATCACCTTCGTCATCGGCGCGGCGCTGGCGGCGGTCGCCGGGGTGATGTTTGTCATGTACTACGGCGTGGTCAATTTCGCCGACGGCTTCGTCCCGGGCGTCAAGGCCTTCACCGCCGCGGTGCTCGGCGGCATCGGCTCGCTGCCCGGCGCGGTTCTGGGCGGCCTGTTGATCGGCCTGATCGAAGTGTTCTGGTCGTCCTATTTCACCACCGACTACAAGGACGTGGCCGCCTTCATGATCCTCGCCATCACCTTGATCTTCATGCCCTCCGGCATCCTTGGCCGGCCCGAGGTGGAGAAGGTTTGAGCATGACCGCCGCGCCTCAGACCACCCCCCTGGCCCAAACAGAGGCTGCGAGCGTCAGCCAGCTCGTTCCCGCGCTGCGCACGGCCCTCGCGGCGGGGCTCGTCGCCTTCGGCCTCTGCTTCCCCATCATCAGCTATCACGCCGACTCGAACATCAATAACGAACTCGTGCTGACCAGTCGCTGGCCGCTTTCGCTCGGCATCTCGGCGCTCGTCTTCGTGTTCGTGTTCCTGCGCCAGATGGCCGCCGCCGACTGGCGCATCTGGTTCGACCGCGTCGGCTCGATCGCGGCCGGCGGAATGGGCGGCGCCCTTGTTCAGGCGGCGCGCGAGGGCGAGGGCACGGCGCCGCCGTCGCGCGCCCGCTTGGCGTTCACCCGCTGGTTCGGGCCGTTTGCGCTCGGCTTCGTCATCCTCTTTCCGCTGATCATGCTCGGCCTCCTCGGGCCGGCCGGGTCGCTCAAGTGGATCAACAACTACGGCGTCCAGATCATGATCTACGTGATGCTGGGCTGGGGCCTCAACATCGTGGTCGGCCTTGCGGGGCTGCTCGACCTCGGCTACGTCGCCTTCTACGCCGTCGGCGCCTATTCTTACGCCCTGCTCGCGACGACCTTCGGCCTGTCGTTCTGGATCTGCCTGCCGCTCGCCGGATTCCTCGCGGCGATGTGGGGCGTCATTCTCGGCTTCCCGGTGCTGCGGCTGCGCGGCGACTATCTGGCGATCGTGACGCTCGCCTTCGGCGAAATCATTCGCCTCGTGCTCGTCAACTGGGTCGACCTCACCAATGGTTATGCGGGCATTGCCGAGATCCCGCACGTCACCTTCTTCGGCATCCCCTTCACCGACGATGACAACGGCTTTGCGGCCGTCTTCCATCTGCCCTTCACGCCGATCTACCGTACGATATTCCTCTTCTATCTGATCCTGGCGCTCGCGCTCGTGACGAACTTCGTCACCCTGCGCCTCAGGCGGCTGCCGATCGGACGCGCCTGGGAGGCTCTGCGCGAGGACGAGATCGCCTGCCGCTCGCTCGGCATCAACACGACCAACACCAAGCTCACCGCGTTCGCGCTCGGGGCGATGTTCGGCGGCTTTGCCGGTTCGTTCTTCGCCGTGCGCCAGGGCTTCGTCAGCCCCGAAAGCTTCACCTTCATCGAATCCGCGACCATCCTCGCCATCGTCGTGCTCGGCGGCATGGGCTCGCAGCTCGGCGTCGCCGTGGCCGCGGCGGTCATGATCGGCGTCCCGGAGCTCATGCGCGAACTCGACTGGCTGAAAAGGATCTTCGGCGAGGACTTCGACCCGACGCAATATCGCATGCTCTTGTTCGGCGCCGCGATGGTGATCATGATGATCTGGAAGCCGCGCGGCCTCGTCTCGACGCGTTTGCCGTCCATCTTCCTCAAAGAGCGAAAGGCGGTGTCCGGCAGCCTCGTCAAGGAGGGGCACGGCTGATGAACTGGTTGACCAGCCCGCTGCTCGAGGTCGAGAACCTGACCATGCGCTTCGGCGGCCTCGTGGCGGTCAATGCGTTCACGTTTGCCGCCGGGCGTGGCGATATCACCGCGCTGATCGGACCGAACGGCGCCGGCAAGACGACCGTCTTCAACTGCGTCACCGGCTTCTACAAGCCGACCGAAGGGCGGGTCGCGCTGGCGCGTGACGGCGTGGCGACGCGGGAGGACATCGAGGCCGCGACTCGCGCCAGCGGTCGTCACGCCAAGACGGCGAACGGCGAGCTCTTTCTGCTCGAGCGCATGCCGGACCACGAGATATCCCGCCAGGCCCGGGTCGCGCGCACCTTCCAGAACATCCGCTTGTTTCAGGGCATGACGGTGCTGGAGAACCTCCTCGTCGCCCACCACAATCCGCTCATGCGCGCGAGCGGCTTCACGGTGCTCGGCCTCATCGGCGCGCCGGCCTATCGGCGCAAGGAGGCAGAGGCGATCGGACGCGCGAAATACTGGCTCGACAAGATCGGCCTCATGGATCGCGCCGACGACCCGGCGGGCGAACTGCCTTACGGCGACCAGCGTCGGCTCGAGATCGCACGCGCCATGTGCACCGACCCGGTGCTGCTCTGCCTCGACGAACCGGCGGCCGGCCTCAACCCGCGCGAATCGGCGGACTTGAGCGCGCTGCTGCGCTCGATCCGCGCCGACCACGAAACCTCCGTCTTGCTGATCGAGCACGACATGTCGGTCGTGATGCAGATCTCGGACCACGTCGTCGTGCTCGACTACGGCGTGAAGATCGCCGACGGAACGCCGGCGGAAGTGCGGGCCGATCCCAAGGTGATCGCCGCCTATCTCGGCGTCGCCGACGAGGAAGAGCTCGAGGCGGTCGAGAAGGAGCTCGAGCAGTGAGCCTGGCGCAGGCCATTACGCCCCTCCTGCAGCTGCGTGGCGTCGAGACCTTCTACGGCAAGATCCAGGCGCTGAAGGGTGTCGACATCGACGTCATGAGCGGCGAGATCGTGACCCTGATCGGAGCCAACGGAGCCGGCAAGTCGACGACGATGATGACCATCTTCGGCGCCCCGCGGGCGAGGCGCGGTCGCATCGCCTTCGACGGGCAGGACATAACCGCCCTTCCGACCCACCAGATCGCCCGCCTGTCGATCGCCCAGTCGCCGGAAGGCCGGCGCATCTTTGCCCGCATGACCGTGTTCGAAAATCTGCAGATGGGCGCCTCGATCAACAATTTCGCCTATTTCGACGAAGACCTTAAACGGGTCTTCACGCTGTTTCCGCGCCTCAAGGAGCGCGCCCCGCAGCGCGGCGGCACCCTCTCCGGCGGCGAGCAGCAGATGCTGGCGATCGCACGGGCGCTGATGAGCCGGCCGCGGCTGCTGCTGCTCGACGAGCCCTCGCTCGGTCTCGCGCCGCTCGTCGTCAAGCAGATCTTCGAGGTCATCGCCGATCTCAACAAGACCGAGGGCCTGACGGTCTTTCTGGTCGAGCAGAACGCGTTTCATGCGCTGAAACTCGCCCATCGCGGCTACGTGATGGTCAACGGGACGATCACCATGCAAGGCGGCGGCGCCGAACTCCTGGCGCGCCCTGAAGTGCGTGCGGCCTATCTCGAGGGAGGACACTGATGGCCGGCGTTCTGTGGCCGAATTCCCCTTACGGACTCCTCACCTTCATCCTCATCACGCTCCTGCTCGGCGGCGCGGGCGCCTGGGCGGCGGGGAGGGCGCTGGCGAAAACCTGGCGGCCGATGCAAATGCTTCTGCCGTACATGCTCTTCCTGACAGCTGGCGTGCGCTTTCTGCACTACGCGCTCTACGGCGAGTCGCTGCTCTCGCTGCATTATTTTCTCGTCGCCTATGTCTGGACGATGATCGTCGGGGCCTTAGGCTATCGGGCCATGCGCGCGGCCCAGATGGCCACCCAATATTCATGGGCCTATGAACGCGCCGGGCTCATCTGGCGCCAGAAGGCGGGGGCTTAAGAACAGAACTGGAAGGCACGTAGGCCGCGTTTTTCAGGTGACTCTTCTGCGAAAACGCGTAGTTAGTCCCGCCCAAGGTGGAGTTGCTTCTGCCCGCGGCAGGCCAGGGAGGGCCTGAGCGCCCCAAACTCAAAGGAGTGTATGAATGGTAAAGTACTGGTTGTCCGGCGTCGCGCTTGCGGCGGCCGTGGCGTTCTCGGGCGCCGCAAGCGCCCAGATCAAGATGGCTGTGACGGGGCCGATCACCGGTCCAAACGCCGCCTTCGGCGCGCAGCTGGTCAACGGCACGCAGCAGGCGGTCGATGACATCAACAAGGCCGGCGGCATCCTCGGCCAGCAGATCACCCTCGAGCAAGGCGACGACGTCTCGGATCCGAAGCAGGGCGTCTCGGTCGCCAACAAGTTCGTCGGCGACGGCGTCAAGTTCGTTATCGGTCCGTTCAACTCCGGCGTCACCATTCCGGCCTCCGACGTCTATGACGAAAACGGGATCCTGATGATCACGCCGTCGGCGACCAACCCCAACGTCACCGACCGCAAGCTGTGGGACGTCTTCCGCACATGCGGCCGCGACGATCAGCAGGGCATGCTGTGGGCCGAGCTCGCCCGCGACAAGCTCAAGGGCAAGAAGATCGCGGTCGTCCATGACAAAACGACTTACGGCAAGGGCCTCGCCGACGCCGCGCTCAGCAACATGCACAAGTTCGGCATCAAGGAAGTCCTCTACGAAGGCGTGAACACCGGCGAGAAGGACTATTCGGCGATCGTCTCCAAGATCAAGGAATCCGGCGCCGACTATCTGATGTGGGGCGGCCTGCACACCGAAGGCGGCCTCATCATCCGTCAGATGCGCGACCAGGGTCTGAAAACCGTCATGATCTCCGGCGACGGCATCACCGACAACGAGTTCGCCTCGATCGGCGGCCCCGGCGTCGAAGGCACGCTGATGTCGTTCGGACCCGATCCGCGCAATAACGCAGCGGCCAAGGAAGTCGTCGCCGAATTCAAGGCGAAGAACTTCGACCCGGAAGCCTACACGCTCTACTCCTACGCCGCCGTCCAGATCATCAAGCAGGCGGCCGAGAAGGCCAAGTCGCTCGATCCGAAGAAGGTCGCCGAAGTCATGCATTCGGGCATGACTTTCAACACCGTCATCGGGCCGATCGCCTACGACAAGAAAGGCGACCGCACCAGCGTCGACTACGTCTGGTACGTCTGGCAGAAGGAGCCCGACGGCAAGATCACCTACAAGCAGATGTAATCTTTGCGCAGGCAAGATCCGATGACTGTGAAACCCGCCGGCAACGGCGGGTTTTTCTTTTGCGCGGCCGGTCGGGGCGATCGAAAGCGATCCGTCGGGCGACAGGCTTGCAAGCCTCATGTGACCTTTTGTTTCCAGGGCAGCCCTTCAGCCTGCCGGCACGGCGAGCCGGCCGCAGTTTGGGGCGGTCCGTGACAACATCCCGCGAGCTTCTCGAAGAAACGATCCAAGCTCATGGCGGCCGGGAGCGTTGGCAGGCGGTCGAGCGACTGAAATTCGCGCTCTCTTCGGGCGGCTTCGCCTTCCTCTCGCGCAGCCAGCCGTCCGCGCTCAAGTATCTGAAAGTCTCGCTGCGGCCGCGCGAGCGGGAGACTGTCCTCGGAGACTTTCCGAGTCCGGACTGGCGTGGCGTTTGGACGCCGAACCATTTGGAGATCCGCTCCCCGGAGGGCCGGCTCGCAGCCGAACGCCGCGACCCACGGAATCACTTCGACGGCCTCGTAAATCGGGTCTATTGGGACAAACTCGACATCCTCTATTTCGCGGGCTACGCCCTCTGGAACTACCTGTCGTTCCCCTTTATCCTCGAAGAACCCGGCGCGCGATTGACGGAAGGCGCGGACCCCTCGACGCGGCTCGACGCCGTCTTCGACGCTCCCTTTCCGACCCACTCGGCGAAGCAAAGCTTCTGGCTCGATCCGTCGCGACGTCTCGTCCGCCACGACTATGCGGCCGACGTGATCGGAATCTGGGCGACCGCCGCAAACTTCTGTCTGGACAGCGTCATCGTCAACGGGCTTCGCTTTTACACGAGACGCAAGGCGTACCCGCGCCTTGGGCCGCGCCAGACAATCGTGCGTTTCCCCACGCTGGTCTGGATCGAAATCGACGACATAGAGGTGGGGTGGCGATCCGGACCTGCGGAGCCGGTTCTGGACTCACGGAATGACACCAGGCGGCGCGCCGGACCATGATTTTCTCCAGCGCGCCGTCCGTCCTATGATCGTTGCGGTTCAACCCTAACTTCAGAAGGAGCGGCCATGCTCAAGCTCATTGGATTGATCGTCGCCGGCGCGGCGATCGCCTGTTCGCCACTTGGCGCGACCGCGCAGACCGGCCAGCCCGCGGCCGCGTCGACGCATCACGCCACGCACACACCGACCGGCTCCTATAGGAGCCAGATGCGCCATCGCAGCAACATGAGCAGAGAGCGCGCGCGGGCTGGCGCCGAGCACGTGCGGACGATGCGCACGCATTAAAGAGGGCTGTTCAGCGAGCCAACGGACCAGGCCGGACCAGCCGGGTTTCCGCTTCGCGCTCTTTTCCCTGTTCGTGGGCGGATCAGGGAAAACAATTTCCCTGTTCTGGGTTTACCTGCCGCACGAGCACATCCGCGGAACGAATTGAAATACCATGGATTTATGCAATCGACGGAGGGGCGGCGGAAGCGATTTTCAGTTTAGCAGGGATTATCAGGGAAAAACAGGCGGCTGGGCTCGTCTTCCGCCAACCCGTCGCTTGTGGCGGATTTTCAGCCGAACAGCGCGCCTGGGGCAAGACTAATCGTTCAGAGCCCCGCATTCCGGGCGCAGAGCCTGGCCAGGGCGGACCAGTCGCTGTCGCCCTCGCCCTGGGCGACGCCGGCGAGGAAATGATCATGGACGAGGCTGGCGACGGGCATCGGCACAGCCTCAGCGTCTGCGGCGGCGAGCGCCAGGCGAATGTCCTTCAGTCCCAGCGCCATCTTGAACCCGGCCGGCTCGAACTTCTCCTCGGCGATGAGCGTCCCGTAGGTCTTGGTGACCGGCCCCGAGAACAGCGTGCTGGTCAGAATCTCGAGATAGCGATGCGGATCGACGCCTGACTTGCGAACCAGCGCGAAGGCTTCGCCGAGGCTCTCGATCATCGATGCGATCAGGAAATTGCCGCTGAGCTTCACAAGGTTCGCCGCCGACGGCTTCTGGCCTATGTCGAAGGTCCTCTGGCCCATCGCGTCGAACAGGGGCTGACAGCGGCGCAGGGCTTCATTGGCCCCCGCGGCGATGATGTAGAGCTTTGCCGCCGCCGCCGCCTCCGGCCGCCCGAAGACCGGCGCCGCCACATAGGTCTGACCGGCGCGCGCGTGCGCATCCGCCAGGCGGTCGGAAAGCGCCACGCTGATCGTGCTCATCGAGACGTGAATCGTGTTGGCCCGCAGCGATGCGATCACGCCCTCCTTGTCGAAGACGAGCCCCTCGACGGCCTGATCGTCGGCCAGCATGGTGATCAAGACATCGCCGCGGCACGCCGCGGCCGGACTGTCGCCAACCTCCGCGCCCGCGGCCGCCAGCGGCTCCGCTTTGGCGCGGGTCCGATTGTAGAGCACGACATGATGGCCCGCCTTGAGCAGGTTTCGCGCCATCGCGCTGCCCATAT
This sequence comes from uncultured Alphaproteobacteria bacterium, assembly GCA_963772555.1. Taxonomy (GTDB): domain Bacteria; phylum Pseudomonadota; class Alphaproteobacteria; order Rhizobiales; family Beijerinckiaceae; genus Roseiarcus. The sequence goes on from CAVYXQ010000013.1 coordinate 10,277, forward strand.
TGCCCAGACCGATGAAGCCGACGTCCATGTTTCAACCCCTTTCGCTCGCAGGGCGCCCCAAGGCTGACCGCCTTAAGGCGCGAGAAGTTCATCGACGTAGCACCAGCGCCAGCTCTCGCCAGGCTCGAAGGATTGGATGACGGGATGGCGCGTCGCCCGATAATGCTTGGTCGCATGCTTGTTCTTTGACTCGTCGCAACAGCCGACATGGCCGCAGCTGAGGCAGAGGCGCAGGTGAACCCAATCATCGCCGAGCGCGAGACATTCCTCGCAACCGGCGGATTTCGGCGCGACAGGATGGCTTTTCGCCAGGTGCGCGCAATTTCCCATCTGCATCGGAGTCTCCTCTCATACCTGTCCGTTGACGACGTTCCGCGCGGCGGTCATTTCACAAAGTCGCTGTTCACAAGGTCGGCAACGACGTCGGAGCCTGGCCCAGGGGGAAAGCTTCGTCGAGAAGGGCGATTTCTGCTTTGGTCAGTCGAACTTCGCCGGCGCCGGCGTTTTCAGCCGCATGATTGACGCTAGAGGCCTTTGGGATGGCGAAGAGCGACGGACGGCGGGTCAGAAAGGCCAGGGCGATCTGCCGAGGAGTCGCGTGATGGGCGGCGGCGATTTTCGCCAGTAGCTGGCCCCGGGCGGTGCGCGGGCCGGGAAAACGCCCATGCCCGAAAGGGCTGTAGGCGGTGACGGCGACGCCGCGCCGCTCGCACCAGGGCAGGACGGCGTGTTCGATGGCGCGCTCTTCGAGATGATAGAGCACCTGGTTGCAGGCGAGCCGGCCTTCGCCATTTCCTGCGATCGCGAAGGCTTCTTCGAGGTCGCGCGCATCGAAATTGCTGACCCCCCAGGAGAGGACCTTGCCGTCGCGCCGCAACGCCTCGAACCCGGCGATCGTATCCGCAAGCCTGTGCGGGCCGCGCCAATGCAGGAGATAGCAGTCGATCCTGTCGGTCCGGAGGCGGCTGAGCGAGCGCTCGCAGGCTGCGATCGTCCCTGTCGCTGAGGCATTCTGCGGGAGAACCTTGGTCACCAGGAAGACTTCGTCGCGGCGCCCGGCGATCGCCTCGCCGACCAGTTCCTCCGCTTCGCCCGCGCCATACATCTCCGCCGTATCGATATGGGTCATTCCGAGATCGAGGCCGCGGCGCACGGCGGCGATCGCGGAGGCGGGGTTTCCCTCTTCCAGATACCACGTTCCCTGGCCGATGATGGCGACGTCGCGGCCCGTTGAGCCGAAGCGATGATGTCTCATCACGCGTTTCTCCGAGCGTCAGCGGCCCGCCGTCCGCGTTGCGCTGCGAAAAGCGATTGAACACCGAAATAACGTCGGGTTTACGGCCTGAAGCCAGGTCGACGACCGCTGCCTGCGGGCGCGGCGCGGTTGCCCCAAACGCAAGAACGCGCGAACCTCGTTCAGCAAGCTGACCGCGCAGGGCGGAGGGAACATGCCCTTGAGACGCATTGGCGTGGCGATCGCCGTCATCGTCGGCCTCTTTGCGCTCGGCCGCATCAGCGGCGTCGTGGTCGATTGGGCGTGGTTCTCGTCGATCGGCTACGTCGGCGTCTTCTGGACGACGTTGGCGGCGAAAGCGGCTCTCTTCGCGGCTGTCTTTGCCGTCTCGACCCTCATCCTCTGGGCGAACGCGACCTGGGCGCTTCGAGTTGCGTCGAGGGCGGGGCTCACGCTTCCGGCGGTCTTCAGTCCGAGCTTCGCGACCTTTCAGGCGCCCTCGGGGCCATGGGCGGGGCCGCAAGGATTTCAGCTCTCGCCGCTTGTGTGGCGTTGGCTCGTCTTGGCGGTCGCGATCGTCCTTGGACTCCTGATCGCTTCGGGCGAGACGGGCCGGTGGGACCTCATCCTCCGGTTCATCCATCAGGCGCCCTACGGACGGAACGATCCGCTGTTCGACAAGGACATCGGCTTCTATCTCTTTTCGCTGCCGGTCTACGTCGCGGTCAAGAACTTGCTGCTGTGGATACTGCTGCTGGCGACGCTCATGGCCGGCGCAATTTATTTCCTGCGCGACGACATCAGTCTCGACACTCAGCCCTGGACCGTTTCCCCGGCGACGATCGCCCATGGCTCGGCGCTGCTCGGCCTATTTTTCGCGATCAAAGCCTGGGCTTACGCGTTGGACCGCTACCTCCTGCTGTACAACGACAACGGCGTTGTCGTCGGGGCCAGCTATACCGATGTCCATGTCGAGCTGCCCGCGCTCTGGCTGCTCATCGTCCTTGCCGCTATCGCGGCCGTCGGCGCCTTCGCCAACGTGCGGCTGCGCTCGGTCCGCCTCGTCATCGCAGCGGCAGCGCTGGTGTTTGGCTCCTCGCTGCTCTTTGCCGAATTATTCCCCGCGCTGTTCGAGCGCTTTTATGTCAAGCCGAACGAGCTGCAGCTCGAAGGGCCGTACATAGAGCGGAACATCGCTCTCACGCGCGAAGCCTATAATCTCGGCGAGATTACGGCGAAGCCGTTCCCCGCCGAACAGGATCTCACCTTTCAGTCGCTGCAGCGCGACAGCGGAACCGCCGAGAACATCCGGCTATGGGACTGGCGACCACTGCTCGACACCTACGCGCAACTGCAGGAGATCCGCACCTACTACCGGTTCCTCGACGTCGACGTCGATCGCTACCATCTCGACGGTTCCTATCAGCAGGTCATGCTTTCGGCGCGCGAGCTTTATCCTTCGCTGCTGTCGGCCAACGCCCAGACCTGGGTCAACCTGCATCTCCTCTTCACCCACGGCGCCGGGGTGGTGATGTCCCCGGTCACCCAGAAGTCTGCCGAGGGCTTGCCGATCTTTTACCTGAAGGACATCCCGCCGGTGCCGACCGGCGGTCCGCCTGTGACTCAGCCGCGCATCTATTTCGGCGAAGGCGCCGCCGGCTACGTGATCGTCAAAGGCAATACGCCCGAGTTCGACTATCCCAAGGGAAAGGACAACGTCTACACGCGTTACGACGGTGCGGACGGCATCCCGATTGGCGGCGCCGCCTGGAGGTCCCTGTTCGCCTGGACTTTCGGCGACGTGAACATCCTGCTCAGCGGCTATATCGCCAGTGAGAGCAAGATCCTGCTTCATCGCAACATCAAGGATCGGGTGGAAACGATCGCGCCGTTCCTGCAACTCGACCACGACCCCTACATGGTGATCAGCGAAGGGCGGCTCTACTGGATCCAGGACGCCTACGCCACGAGCGACTGGTTCCCCTACGCCAAGCCGGAGCCCGGCGACGGCGATATCAACTACATTCGCAATTCAGTGAAGATCGTCATCGACGCCTACAACGGAACGGTCACATTCTATGTCATCGACGCGGCCGACCCGATCATCGCGACCTACCGTCGAATCTTCCCCTCCCTGTTCAAGCCGTTCGGCGCGATGCCGCCGGATCTGCAAAAACACATACGCTACCCCGAAGACCTTTTCTACATTCAGGCTCTCCAGTATCGCGCTTATCACATGGACAAGCCCGAGGTGTTCTACAATCGCGAGGACCTTTGGCAATTTCCCCGCGAGCCGACGTCGCTCGATGAGATTGACGACGGCGGCCAGACCAGGATGGCGCCATACTACATCATGATGCGCTTGCCGGATGAAACGCGCACCGAATTCTTCCTCATGCTCCCCATGGCGCCGAGCCAGCGGGAGAACATGATCGCCTGGTTGGCGGCGCGTTGCGACCTGCCTGAGTATGGAAAGCTCATCGTCTACGAGTTCCCGAAGGAAAAGCTGGTCTACGGTCCATACCAGATCGAAGCGCTGATCAACCAGAACACCGAGATCTCGCAGCAAATCTCGCTGTGGAATCAGATGGGCTCGCGGGTCATTCGCGGCAATCTGCTGGTCGTGCCGATCGGCGCCTCGATCCTGTACGTGTCCCCGCTCTATCTCCGTGCGCAGTCCGGCCAGCTGCCGGAACTCAAGCGGGTGATTGCGGCCTACGGCGAGCGTGTGGTGATGGAGGAGACGCTGCCTGCGGCCCTGGCCGCATTGTTCAAGCAATCCGCCCCGGTCGCGGGCTTGCCGGCCGTCCCCGGTTCTTCGCCTTCAGGCCCCACGGATGAGCGCGCGCGGCAGGCGCTCGCGGACTACGAACAGGCGCTCGATCGGCTCAAGGCTGGGGACTGGGGCGGTTTCGGCGCCAAGCTCGATGCGCTGGGCCCGTTGCTCGAGGAGCTGAGCCAGCAGCCAGCTGCACACTGAATTACACGAAAGGCTACGGGTCGCCGCGACACAACTCTTGCTCAGGCCGCGGCGGCCGTCGGCGGAATGCCGACGATGAGCAGGACGTTGAATTCCGCCGCTCCCCGCGCGCGGCCGCGGTCGCGTCCTACCGATACCGCTTCTGGTTCCAGCGATGTCCGAGCAGGGCGAGAACGATGATCAGGCCGTTGAAGAACTGGACATAGAAGCCGCTGAGGCCCGCCGCGACAATGCCGCTCTGGATGAACGAGACGGTGAGCGCGCCGATCGCGCCGCCGGTGATGGTGCCGACGCCGCCCCACGTCGGCGTGCCGCCGACGAAGACGGAGGCGATCGCGGGCAGGAGATAGCCGTCGCCGGTCGTCGGCCACCAGGTGAAGTTCACCATGGTCGAGAGCACGCCCGCGAGCGCGGCGCCGAGGCCCATGAAGACGAAGGTCGAGATACGAACCCGGGCGACGTTGATCCCCATCTGACCGGCGCTGTCGGGATTGTCGCCGACCGCGCGCACCCTGGCGCCAAATCTGTGGCGGTTGAACAGCAGGCCGGCAAACACGACGAACGCCAGCGCCCAAAAGACCTGGACGGGAAAGCCATAGATCTGGCTCGAGAACAATGCGCCCGCCGTCGTATCCTGCAATTCGAGCAGCGCGATCGATTTGCCCTGCGTCACGATCATGATGAAGCCGCGCAACATGTAGTTCATGCCGAGCGTCGCGATGAGGGACGACAGGCCGGCGGTCACCACCAGGGCGCCGACGCCGGCGCCCAGCGCCATGCCTGTCGCGAGCGCTGCGACGATGCCCAGGAACGGGCTGAGCCCCGCGTGCACGATCAGCGCGAAGATCCAGGCCGAAAATCCCATTGTCGCTGGAAACGAAAGATCGATCTCGCCGACGGCGACGACGAACACCAGAGGCACGACGAGGCAGAGCGCGACCGGAAGGGTCACAAGTACGGAATTGTAGATCGGCCAGTGCAGGAACACCGACGGGCTCGCGGCCATGAAAATCGCGATCATCACGACGAACACGGCGAAGGTGCCGAGCGCGGCGCGATTGCGATCAGCGAAGCGCCTGAGCGCGCTATCGGGCGGGCGCGCGACTGGCTGGGCCCGCGCTTCGATCGGCTCGAGCGAGGCGGTCATGCGGCCGCCTCCGGCTGATGGCTCGGCGATGGCGGAATCTCGATCCCCTGCGGATGCGCAAGGCGCTCCATATAGGCGATCAGGCGCTCGGCGGAGCCGACCTCTTCCTTGGTCGCCTGCAGTGCGACCGTACCGCGGTCCATGACGACAAAGCGCTCCGCAATGTCGAAGACATGATGAATGTTGTGGCCGATGAACAGCACCGAGCGCCCGCCGGCGCGGACCGCGCGCACGAAGCGGAACACTTTTTCGGTTTCGGTCAGCGACAGCGCGGTCGTCGGCTCGTCCATCACGATCAGATCGGCCTTCTTGTAGATGGCGCGAGCGAGCGCGACGCCCTGCCGCTCGCCGCCCGAGAGCTGCCCGACGATCGAGTTGGGGGTGAACACCTTCGAGGTGAAGCCGATCTCGCGCATCAGCCGCTCGGCCTCGGCCCGTTCGCGCGCGCCATCGAGAAAGCCCAGCGGATGGGTCAGCTCGCGCCCGAGGAAGATGTTGCGGGTGATGGTCTGTTGGACGCAGAGCGCTCGGTCCTGAAACACCGTCTCGATGCCGGCGTTGCGCGAGCGGGCGGCGTTCCAGTGGGTCTCGCGCTTGCCGCGCACCAGAATTTCCCCGCTCGTCGGCTGGATCGCGCCGGCGAGCATCTTGATCAGCGTCGATTTGCCGGCGCCGTTGTCGCCGAGGAGACCGACGACCTCGCCGCGGTCGACATGGAAATTGACGCCGCCGACCGCGAAGACGCGTCCGTAGGTCTTGGCGATGCCCTTCAGTTCGATCAGCCGTTCGCCCATCGCCGCTTTCCGGGGCAACTGAGCGGCGCGCCCGTGCGGCGCGCCGCAGCTTTCAGGAGTTACCGAAGACCCTCGGTGGCGAGGTCGGCCACCGCCTTGTAGTTTTCGGGCGTGACGAAGCCCGCGCCGGTGTCGACATTGATCGGCGCGAGGCCGTAGACGATCTGCTCGCAGAGGCTCAGGATCGGCAGATAGCCCTGCTGGAACGGCTGCTGGTCCGCGGTCAATTGCACCCAACCGTCCTTGAACGCCTCGACGATCTGCGGGCTGGTATCGAAACCGACATTGATGATCTCGCCCGGCTTCTTGCCGGCCGCCTTCATGTAGGTCGCCGCGTTGCCGAGCATCTGCCCGCCGGGATAGACGATCGCCTTGGCCGTCGGATTGGCTTGCAAAGCCGCAGTGACGACGGGAATGGCGAGGTTCGGATCGGCCGCCCATTCCGGCTCGCTGGCGAGGCGGACAACCTTGACCCCGCCTTCCTCGAGCGCCTTGGCGGTGCCCTCCTCGCGCGCGTTGCGGATCACATCGTTGGAGGCCAGGGTCACGATCGCCACGTCCCCTTTCCCCAGGTGGAACCGCCGCAACATCTCGACGCCAAGCGCGTGGCCCTGCGGCGCTTGCTGGGCGCCGATATAGCCGCCGCCGACCTTGTCGACCGCCGCCGGGACCGGCACATTCTGATACATCATCTTGATGCCGGCCTTGGCCGCCTGTTCGGCGAGCGGCAGGATCGCCGCCTCGCCGGGATGTCCCATCATCGCGATGCCGTCGGGGTGGGCCGCGACGGCCTCCCGCAACTGCTGGGTCATCTTCTCGTTGGCCCAGCCGGAGAAGACGTAGTCGACCTGCGCGCCGGTGTCGTTCGCGGCCTGGCGCGCGCCGTTGTAGACGATCGTGCCGAAAGCGTCGCCCTCGGCGCCGCCGACGAAGAACCGCAAATGCACCTTGCTGCACCATTTGTCGCGCAGCGCGGCCGCGTCGGCCGCGCCGGCCGCCCCAATCAGGGCCGCACAGGCCAAAACCAGCGCGGTCGATCCGCGCCAACTCGAATTCAGGCACCGCTTCATCTCAACTCCTCCCGTCTCCGTTCCGGCTTCACGCCGTTCATTTCCCGGCAAGCTCACGCGGCCGGCAAAGTCCTCAATTCATTGCGGATTGGCGACGAAGGTCGCGCCGCCCCGGCATTGCTTCAGATAGTCGAGCGCGCGAACCTGACCGGTCATCTCCAGTTCCTCCCGGTAGACCGGGTCGTGCCAGCCCTCGATGTCGATCGGCCCGGCATAGCCGGCGAGCCTCAGTTCGCTGATGACGCGCGTCCAGTCGGTGTCGCCGAAGCCCGGCGTTCGCATCTGCACGAACGGAACTTTGCCGAAGACGCCGTGCTCGCGAACGACGTCCCAACGCACCGTCGCATCCTTGCCGTGAACATGGAAAAGCTTTGAGGCCCATTTGCGGATCTGCGGGATCGGGTCGATCAGATAGACGAGCTGATGGCAAGGCTCCCATTCGAGACCGAGATTGTCGGCCGGGACCGCGTCGAACATCAGCTCCCAGGCGTCGGGATTATGGGCGATGTTCCAGTCGCCGCGCGCCCAGTTCCCGTCCATCGCGCAATTCTCGAAGGCGAGGCGGACGCCGTTGTCGGCGGCGCGGCGCGAAAGCTCGCCCCAGACTTTCTTGAAACGGGGCAGGCTCTTTTCGATCGGCTGGCCTCGCACCCGGCCGGTGAAGCCGGCGATCGTCCGGGCGCCGAAATGGCGGGCGTTGTCGATCAGCGCCTCCCATCCGGAGAGCGTCTGCCGGTCGAGATCGCCGTCCTCGAGCGGATTGCCGAACATGCCGAGCGTATCGATCGTCACGTCAGCGCCGCCGATTGCTTCGCGCAATTCTTTCGCCAGCTTCGGCAGGTCCTTGTTCATCGTCTGCCAGAAGAAGGGCTCGACGCTTTCGAAGCCCAGTCCGACGATCTGGCGCACATAAGCCGCCGGATCCGGCGCATTGGCCTTGACCATGGTTCCGATGCGGATATCGAGCAACGCTCTCATGAGGTTTCCATTTCAGATGACGATGTCCACCCGGCGGCCTGTATTGGCGCTCTCGATTGCGCCGAAGACCATCGCCAGCGAACGGATGTTGTCGCGGCCGACGGTCTCGGGCTCGCTCCCCGAGCGGACGGCGGCGACGAAATCGGAGAGAACGCCGAAATGTCCGCCGATATGGTCCTCCGGCGCGAGCGGCGGCGGCGCGAGCGGCGTCAAAGGGTCGAAGAGGCCATTGCGCTCGCCCTCGCCGAGAACCTCGATCCGGATTTGATCGGCCCCGTCCCAGGTCAGCGCGCCCTTCGCGCCGACGAAGCGCCAGGCGCATTCCCACGAGGTGCCCAACCCCGGCGCTGACCAGGAGCCGCGATAGACGAAGATGGCGCCGTCCTCGAGTTCGAAGATCGCCGCCGCTGACGAGCCCTGCCGGTACCAAGAGTTTTTCGGATTCCATTCCCGGCAATAGACGCCCGAGGCGGCCAATCCGGTCATGCAGCGGAACGCGTCGAAGCCGTGGATCGCCATGTCGAGCAGGAGGACATGATCCATCGCCTCGCGGAACCCGCCGAAATGCGGCGCCAGGAAAAAGTCAGCATGTACGCTGGTGACGGCGCCGATCACGCCGGACTTGAGCGCGCGGGCGATGCGGCGCACGCCGGCGACATAGCGCCGGTTCTGCACGACGGCGTGGATGCGCCCGGCCGCCTTGGCGCGCTGGACGAGGTCGCGCGCGTCTGCCAGCGTTTCCGCCATCGGCTTTTCGCTGAGCACATGGCAGCCTGCGGCGAGACCGGCGGAGACGACCTCGTGTCGGGCCGAAGGCACGACGACGTCGAATAGAAGATCGGGGCGGCTCCGAGAGAGGAGGGTCTGAATGTCGCCGGCGATGACGACCTCCTCGAGGGAGAACTCGGCGGCGCGCTCCCTGGCGCGGTCCTGGTCGAGGTCGGCGAGACCGACGATCTGCAAATCGGCAATCTTCGCGACTGCCGCGAGCCAAGCCCGGCTCATGGCGCCGCAGCCGACCAGGGCGGCCTTCAGCTCCATCAACGCTTCTCTCCCCGCGACCAGCGCTTGAGCGGATCGCCGTAAACGTTTACGATTGTAGTGTTGATTTGCCGCCCGGTCAACCGGGCTCGCGCGCCTCGATGACGAACTCGGTCAGGCCAGCCCCCCGAGTCGAAACCAACAGCGGTCGGACGCAATAAACCTTGGTCGGAATTCGCGAACTCGCACGGCATCTCGATATTTCGATCGGCACGGTGTCGCGCGCGCTGAACGACCGGGCCGACGTCAACCCGGTTACCCGCCAGCGCGTGCGGGAGGCGGCGGCGCGGCTCGGCTATTCCCCCAATCAGTCCGGACGCAGTCTGCGGCGCGGGCGGACGGACCTGATCGGCATGCTCGTCCCCGGCGGCCGGGACAACACGCTGATCAACACAGTTTTCCTTTCCGTCCTCGACGGCCTGAAGAGCCGGCTCGGCGAGCGCGGTCTCGATCTGGCGATCTTTCTCGAAGGCGGCAGCGACGATCGCCTGGGCGCGCTTCGCCGGGTGAGCGAGCGTAGCGTTGCCGACGCGCTGATCATCGCCGATACCGAGGGCTTCGATCGCCGGGTCGAGTATCTGATGAAACTCGGCAAGCCGTTTGTCGCCTTCGGCCGGACGCATGGATCAGAGCGGCACGCCTGGGTCGATCCGGACTTTGAGGCGGCGGTCGAGGGCGCAGTCGAACGTCTGGTCGCGCTCGGGCACCAGCAGATCGGACTGGCGCTCCCACGCCTTCGGACCAACTATCTCGACCTGATCGAAACCGGCTACCGGCGCGCCATGCGGGCGCACGGCCTAACGGTCGAGCGACAATGGGACTTGCGCCGTCCGGCAGGCGAGCGCGGCGGTCTCGAAGCCGCCGACGCGCTGCTCGCCGCCGATCCTAGACCCACTGCGATTCTCGTGAACAATTCGATGCAGGCGGTCACGATCTATCGCCGGCTCGGCGAAGCCGGCCTTCGCCCGGGCCGGGACATTTCCATCCTCGGCCTCCTGCCCGAGGCGCGCGCGCAATATCTCATTCCGACGCTCACCACCTATCAGACCGACTGGACGGAGATCGGGCGGCGGCTCGCCGACGCCGTCATCGTCGAAATCGCCGCTGCCGAGCGAGAGCCGGAAGAAGGAGCGGCTTCGACGCTCCCTGAGGCGCGGGTGCAGTTCAAGATGCCCGTAATATTCAGCCCGGGAGAGAGCGTTCACCGCATCGACGGCGCGGGCTGACCGCGCCGGTCCGGGCTGCGAGCCTCTCGTTGGCCCGTTTCGCTTGCGCATGCCGCTCAACTGTGCTGCGCTCGCCCGATTGGCGTCGACACAGAGGCGGGATCATGGTCACGGCTCGCCGAATGCAAAGCTTTAAGCTCACGGAATTCGGCGCCCCGTTGAGCGAGGTTATCGAGTCTCCTCCCGCTCCTTCCGGCTCGCAGGTGCTGCTTCGCGTTCGCGCGTGCGGCGTCTGTCACTCCGACGTCCATCTCGCCGAAGGCTATTTCGACCTGGGTCACGGCCGGAAGATCGACCTCTCCGGCGCCGTCCGGCCGCCGCGCGTTCTCGGCCACGAAATCGTCGGCGTCGTCGAGGAACTGGGACCCGAGGCGAGCGGCGTCCACGTCGGCGACCGCCGCGTCGTCTATGCCTGGGGCGGCTGCGGCGCGTGCGCCCTCTGCCAAACCGGCCAGGAGAACCTTTGCGCCAGGCCGAGGAACATCGGCATTCAGCGCGACGGCGGGTTCAGCACCTACCTCCTGGTTGACCATCCGAAGTATCTCGTCGAGTTCGACCCGCTGCCTGAGCCCTTTGCCGCGACGCTCGCCTGTTCTGGCCTCACCGCCTTCAGCGCGCTGAAAAAGGCGGCCCCGGTCGATGCGCAGAACCCTCTGCTCATCATCGGGGCCGGCGAACTCGGGCTCGCCGCCGTCAACCTGGCGCGCGCCCTTTACGACGTTGGCCCTGTCGTCGCCGACATCGACGCCTCGAAACGGCAGGCCGCGCTCGACGCCGGCGCTTCAGCCGCCGTCGACCCTGCCGATCCGGATATTCGCCAGAGGTTGCAGAAGGAGACGGGCGGCTTCTCGTCAGCGATCGACTTTGTCGGGGCGGAGAGCACGGTCGGCTTCGGCCTCGCCGTGCTGCGCCGAGGAGGGCGGGTTTATATTGTCGGCCTCTTCGGCGGCGCAATGGAAATTCCATTGGCGACGCTGCCGGTTCGCGCCGTCGGCATGATCGGCCTCTTCGTCGGCTCGTTGCCGGAATTGCGCGAATTGCTCGCGCTGGCCCGCGACGGCCGGGTGAAGCCGATGCCGATCGAGGCGCGGCCGCTCGATGCGGCCCAGCGGTCGCTGGACGATTTGCGCGCCGGTCGCGTTCGCGGCCGTGTCGTCCTCACGCCCTAATTTTGAGCGGGAATGCGCGCGGTCGGGAATGAAAGCTTCCAGGGGAAGAGATCATGGCGTCGTCGGAAGTGGAGGAATGGCCCGAGCTGCCCTATGCGGCCTGGAAGGACACCTGCGAGACGCTGCATCTCTGGACGCAGATGGTCGGCAAGATCCGGCTCGTGCAAACGCCGTGGCTGAACCATTCCTGGCATGTGCCGCTCTATGTGACGGCGCGCGGGCTCACGACCTCGCCGATCCCCTATCGGGAACTGCCGTTTGAGATCGATTTCGACTTCATTGACCACGTACTGTGGATACGCACGAGCGATGGAAATTTCCGTCAGCTCATGCTTCGGCCGATGCCCGTCGCCGAATTTTATATCGATCTCTTCGTCGCCATGGGCGAACTCGGGCTCGACGTGTGGATCAGGACGATGCCTTGCGAGATCGCCGGCGCGGTTCCGTTCGATCAGGACGACCGGCATGGCGCTTACGATCGAGATTATGCTGGCCGCTTCTGGCGCATCCTGCTCTCGGCCCACCAAGTCCTGGCGCATTTCCGCACCGGCTTTCTCGGCAAGGCGAGCCCGGTGCATTTCTTCTGGGGCAGCTTCGATTTGGCCGTCACCCGCTTTTCCGGGCGGCCCGCGCCCCTCCACCCCGGCGGCGTGCCCCACCTGTCGAACGCGGTCGCCCGGGAAGCCTATTCGCACGAAGTGTCGAGCGCGGGCTTCTGGCCCGGCGGCGGCGGGCCAGTCGATTTCGCCGCCTTCTATTCCTACGCCTATCCGGCCCCGAACGACTTCGCCCAGGCTTCCGTCCGCCCGGACGAGGCGTTCTTCTCCCAGGATTTGGGCGAATTCATTCTGCCCTATGAAGTCGTGCGCACGGCGCGGGACCCGAAGAGCACGCTGATGGCGTTCCTGCAGACGACCTATGACGCCGCAGCCGATCTCGGGCGGTGGGATCGCGCTGCGCTGGACTGTCCGTTGGGGGAGCCGGGACGGCCACGCCCGGTCGGTTAGTCTAGCAGACAAGGTCGCCGCAGACTCAGCCGGCGCGCGGCCAAGCGGCGCGGAAGGCCGCCTCGATATAGGGCCCGCAGGCCAGAGGCTCGTACAGAGCTTCGCCGCCGAACGCCGGGGCGATGGTCGCATCGTAGTCGGGATTGACGAAGAACGGCACGGAGAAGCGGCCCCGCCCCGTCCGGTTGGCCACGCGATGCGGGGTCGACACGAAGCGGCCGTTCGTCCAGCGCTGCATCATGTCGCCGATGTTGATCACCAGGCTGTATGGGATTGGCGGCGCTGCAATCCACTGCCCGTCGCGATTGCGCGCCTCGAGACCGCCCACCGCGTCCTGCAGGAGGATTGTCAGCGCGCCGGGATCGGTGTGCGCTTCGACGCCTTGCGCATCGGCCTCCGCGGGCTGTGGCGGGTAATGCAGGAGACGAAGCTGAGTGAGGGGCTTCGAAAAATATTGCCGGAAATAGTCAGGCTCCCGCGCGAGAGCGCGCGCGAAAGCGGCGAGCAGCCGCTCCGACAGTCGCCAGACGGCGTCGTAGTAGCGCTCCATCGCCGCGCGAAACTGGCTGGCAGAGAATCCTGGTCCATCCGCTGGCCAGACATTCGGCCCATGCATGACCGAGCCGGCGCGCACGTGCGGGTCGTCCGGCCCGAGTTCGAGCATGATTTGAAACGCGTCGAGCTGACGCCGCGGCACGCCCGAACCTTTGAACCCCTGCGGCACATAGCCGCGGAAATTGGCGGAGCGATGAACGTCGATCGCGTCACGCTGCCCTTGCGGCAAGGCGAAGAAGCCCCTACCTGCCGCGAAGACCGCATCGATCGCCTCGCGAGGGACGCCGTGATCGACGACATAGAAGAATCCGACGCTCTCGCAGGCGCGTCCGATATCCGCGACAACCTGGTCGGTTGCGGCGGCGCCGCGGTCAAGGCCGGCAAGGCTGATCGCCGGAATTGAGGAAAAGTCGCTGATCTCTGCCGCCTCGGTTCGATTTGCCCGTTATTCACCGCCGGTAAGCCGCGAGAGTCAAACGGCTCGCGCGCTGTTGCGGCGTCTAGGCCGCGGCGCTCCGAGCAAGCGCCGTAGCTCCGCTTTCGGTGGATTACCGGAACATTGTTATCGGAAAGGATGTTACTTGGGCAACTTGAGGCGCACGAATCAGATATTGTCGGCTCAGATCGGAAATCTGAGCGTCCTCGGTGGCACGAGCGTTGCATGAGACCGCTCAGATGGCGTTCGCTGGCGTTCGTGTCATTTCGAAACAACCCGGAAAGGTTCCGTTAACCGTTTGACTTCACGTTTCCGAGAACAAGGAGTTGATCCCGTGCTGGGGACATCCGTCATGAGCGCCAAGGCCGCCTACGCTATCGGGCAATCGGGTTCGATGGAGGGGCCGCTCTCCGCGGCCGGCAAGAGCGCCGAGATCTTCAACGTCTTCTCTTCCGCTTATGCGCGGGAGCGGCGCGAGGCGATGAGCCTGGCGGACTTTCTCGAGGGGTGCCGCAACGATCCTGGCATGACGGCTAGCGCGGCCGAGCGCATGATCGCCGCCATCGGCGAGCCGACCGTCGTCGACACCGCCAAGGATCAGCGCCTCGGCCGCATCTTCCTCAATCGCACCATCAAGCTTTATCCGACCCTTGCCGGCTTCTTCGGCATGGAGGACACGATCCAGCGCGTGGTCGGCTATTTCCAGCACGCCGCGCAGGGGCTCGAGGAGCGAAAGCAGATCCTCTATCTCCTCGGTCCGGTCGGCGGCGGAAAATCCTCGCTCGCCGAGCGCCTCAAGGCGCTGATGGAAACCCAGCCGATCTACGTGCTCGCCGCGGGCGACGAAATGAGCCCGGTGTTCGAATCGCCGCTCGGCCTCTTCCGCCCGGACACGATGGGCGCCGTCCTCGAGAGCCGCTACGGCATTCCCATCCGGCGCCTTACCGGCATTTGCTCCCCGTGGGCGGCCAAGCGCCTCGATGCTTTCGACGGCGACATCTCCCGCTTCTCCGTGGTCAAAATCTATCCCTCCCGCCTGCGCCAGATCGCCGTCGCCAAGACCGAGCCGGGCGACGAGAACAACCAGGACATCTCCACCCTCGTCGGCAAGGTCGACATCCGCAAGCTCGAGCATTTCTCCCAGCATGACCCGGACGCCTACAGCTATTCGGGCGGCCTCAACCGCACGACGCAGGGGCTGCTGGAATTCGTCGAAATGTTCAAGGCGCCGATCAAGGTGCTGCATCCGCTGCTGACGGCGACGCAGGAAGGCAATTACGCCGGCACCGAGAACCTCGGCGCCCTGCCATTCCAGGGGATCGTGCTCGCCCATTCCAACGAATCGGAGTGGGAGCATTTCAAGAACAACAAGAACAACGAGGCGTTCCTCGACCGCATCTGCGTCGTGAAGGTGCCCTACTGTCTCAGGGTCACCGAAGAGGCGATGATCTACGCCAAGCTCCTCGAGGGCAGCGAATTGTGCGCCGCGCCCTGCGCGCCGGAGGTGCTCGAGATTCTCGCGCGCTTCTGCATCCTCAGCCGCCTCAAGGAGCATCAGAACTCGCCGCTCTATTCAAAGCTTCGCGTCTACAACGGCGACAGCCTGAAGGATGCCGACCCCAAGGCCAAATCGGTGCAGGAATATCGGGAGACCGCCGGCGTCGCTGAAGGCATGACCGGCGTCTCCACCCGCTTCGCCTTCAAGGTCTTGTCCGAGACCTTCAACTGCGACAACGAGGAGATCGCCGCCGACCCGGTCCATCTCATGTACGTGCTTGAGCAGGCGATCAAGCGCGAGCAGTTTCCCAGGGACGTGGAGGATCGTTATCTCGACTTCATCAAATCGACGCTCGCGCCGCGCTACGCCGAGTTCATCGGCCGCGAAATCCAGAAGGCCTATATCGAGTCCTACAGCGAGTACGGCCAGAACCTGTTCGACCGCTACATCGCCTACGCCGACGCGTGGATCGAGGAGCAGGATTTCAAGGACCCCGACACCGGCCAAGTGTTCGACCGGCAGGTGCTCGACGCCGAACTCTCCAAGACCGAAAAGCCGGCGGGCATCGCCAATCCCAAGGATTTCCGCAACGAGATCGTTAAATTTGCGCTTCGCGCTCGCGCCAACAACCACGGCAAGAACCCGTCCTGGACGGCTTACGAGAAAATCCGCGAGGTGATCGAGAAGCGCATGTTCAGCCAGGTCGAGGATCTCCTGCCGATCATCAGCTTCGGGGCCAAGCAGGATTCAAAGACCGAGAAGCAGCACGCCGACTTCCTCGATCGGATGAAAGCCCGCGGCTACACCGAGCGCCAGGTCCGGCGGCTCGTCGAGTGGTACATGCGGGTCAACAAAGCGGGATAGTCGGGAGAGGGGGAACCGGCCATGGCGCAGTTCGTCGACCGCCGCCTCAATCCTCGCGATAAGAGCCTGGGCAATCGCCAGCGCTTCCTTCGCCGCACGCGCGCGGAGGTCAAACGCGCAGTCGACAAAGCGGTCGCCGACCGGACCATCGCCGACGCCGGCGCCGGCGGCGCGGTCTCGATCCCGAGCGACGGCATCGGAGAGCCGCAATTCCATCTCTCGCGCGACAGCGGCGGGCGGGAATTTGTCCTGCCCGGCAACAAGGAGTTCGTCGCCGGAGACCGCATCGACAAACCCAAGGGCGGCGGCGCCGGTGGTTCGGGCCGGGAAGCGTCGGACTCCGGCAGCGGCGAGGACGCGTTCTCCTTCGCGCTCAGCGAAACCGAGTTCCTCGACATCCTGTTCGAGGACCTGGAGCTTCCCGATCTCGTCAAGGCTTCGCTGAAGGATACGAGCGCCCGCGAGTTTCGGCGGGCGGGCTACACCAACGACGGCGCGACGCCGAACCTCGCCGTGCTGCGCACGATGCGCGTCAGCATGAGCCGGCGTCTGGCGCTGCGCCGTCCGACCAACGCCGAGGTCGAGCGGCTCGAGGCGGAGCTCGAAGCGCTGCGCGGCAAGCCGCCCCTCGCCCTCGAGGTCGCCGACCAACTGCGCATCGGCGAGCTCTACGCCGAGATCGACCGGCTGAGGCGCCGGCAGCGCGCCGTCCCGTTCATCGATCCGATCGACGTGCGCTACAATCGCTTCGCGCCGACGATCGTTCCGCGCGCCAAGGCGGTGATGTTCTGCCTGATGGACGTCTCGGCCTCGATGGGCGAGCGCGAGAAGGACCTCGCCAAGCGCTTCTTCATCCTCCTGCACCTCTTCCTCAAGCGCAAATACGAGCGCGTCGACATCGTCTTCATCCGCCACACCCATGAGGCGGCCGAAGTCGACGAGCAGGAGTTCTTTTATGGCCGCGAAACGGGCGGCACCGTCGTCAGCACCGCCTTGAAGACGATGATCGCGGCGCGCGAGGAGCGCTATCCGCCCGCCGACTGGAACATCTATTGCGCCCAGGCGTCCGACGGCGACAATTCGGGCAGCGACTCTGAGGCCTGCATCGCGCTGCTCGCCGAATCCATCCTGCCGCTGACGCAATATTACGCCTATATCGAGATCGCCGACGAAGGCGCGACCGATCACGGCGGCCGCGGAAAGGACTGTGGCGCGCCTACGCGAGGCTCAAGGACGACGCCCCGAATTTCGCCATGGCGCGGGTCGGCGGGCCCGCCGACATCTACCCCGTCTTCCGCGAGCTCTTCGCCAGGCAGCCCAAACAGAGGGCTTCGACATGAACGCGGCGTCTGCAAGACCCGGCGCGACCTCGCGCGCGGCGCGGCTTCCTCTTCGACGGCGCCGACTGGGACTTCGCCACGGTGCGGCGCGTTTACGAGGCGATCGAGGACATCGCCCTGGAGGAGCTCGGGCTCGACGTCTTTCCCAATCAGATCGAGATGATTTCGGCCGAGCAGATGCTCGACGCCTATTCCTCGGTCGGCATGCCGCTGATGTACGCGCACTGGTCCTTCGGCAAGCGGTTCGTGCGCGAGGAGGTGCTCTATCGCAAGGGCTATCAGGCGCTGGCCTACGAGATCGTCATCAACTCCAATCCGTGCATCACCTATTGCATGGAGGAGAACACGATGGCGATGCAGACGCTCGTCATCGCGCATGCCGCCTTCGGCCACAACCATTTCTTCAAGAACAACTATCTCTTCCAGCAATGGACCGACGCGGCCGGAATTCTCGACTATCTCGATTTCGCCAAGCGCTACGTCGCGGCCTGCGAGGAGCGACACGGCGTCGAAGCCGTCGAGACGATGCTCGATGCGGCGCATGCGCTGATGGACCAGGGCGTCTTCCGCTATCGCCGCGCCGCCAAGCTGAAGCTGGGAGAATACGAGCGTCGAAGGCTGGAACGGCTGGAGCGCGAGACGCGCGAATACTGCGAGCTCTGGCGCACCGTGCCCGGTCCCGCGCCCGTGCGCGAGCCCGACCTCAGCGAGGAGGAAGCGCGCGAGCGCAAGCGCCGCCTGAGGCTGCCGGAGGAGAACCTCCTCTATTTCCTGGAGAAGAACAGCCTCAGATTGCGCGACTGGCAGCGCGAGCTTCTGCGCATCGTGCGCAACCTCGCGCAATATTTCTATCCGCAGCGGCAGACCAAGGTGATGAACGAGGGCTGCGCGACCTTCGTCCATTACACGATCATCAACCGGCTCTACGACAAGGGCCTGATCTCGGAGGGCTCGTTTCTCGAGATCCTGCACAGCCACGCCAACGTCGTCTTCCAGCCCGAATTCGACGATCAGCGCTACGGCGGAATCAATCCCTATGCGCTGGGCTTCGCCATGATGCCGGACATCCAGCGCATCTGCGTCGCGCCGACCGACGAGGACCGCGAATGGTTTCCGGAGATCGCCGGCTCCGGCGACTGGGCGGCCGTGCTGCGGGACATCTGGGCGAACTATCGCGACGAGTCCTTCGTGCGGCAGTTTCTCTCCCCGCGCCTCATCCGGCAGTTCCGGATGTTC
>CAVYXQ010000014.1:0-220876 GCA_963772555.1 uncultured Alphaproteobacteria bacterium
GCGACGGGCGCGCGAATTGTCGGGGCCGCTCCCTTCGAGCCGAAGGGCGACGGAACCGCCGGCCTCGACGGCTCGCATGACCGCAACTATGCGCCGGACCATGTTCTCAAGGGACGGCGAACGGTTCGCGGGGTCGGGCTTCACCCTCGAAACGGTTGCGACGCCGGGGCACTGCGCCAACCACCTGTGCTTCTCACTTCTGGAGGAGCGGGCGCTGTTCTCCGGCGACCATGTGATGGCGTGGTCGACTTCCGTCGTCGCGCCGCCCGACGGATCCATGAGCGCCTACATGGCTTCGCTGGACAGGCTGCGCGACCGCGAGGAGGGCGTTTACTGGCCGGGCCATGGGGGTCCCGTCGCCGAGCCGCAGCGCTACGTGCGCGCGCTGATCCACCATCGCCGCCAGCGGGAAGCCTCGATCCTGGCCGCGCTGGACGAGGGCGCGGAAACCATCGCTGAGGTGGTCGCCAGGGTCTATGCCGGCCTCAGCGCGCCGTTGGTCCGCGCCGCCGGTCTCTCGACGCTCCTGTACCTCGAAGATTTGCAGGAGCGCGGGGCGGTGACGGTCGAGACGCCCGCCGCAGGCGAGGCGCGCTATCGCCGGGCCTGACCCCTTCACTCCTCGCGGGCTGTCTCCTGCGCGTCGGCGATGAACCGTCGGACGCGCCGGGCATTGGCGCCGAAATCGTGCCGCCCGACGCGGGAGACCGAGCGCAAGTCGATGGCGGTCTCAACCGCCCCGGGACGAATGCGGATCGCAATGTCGCTGATGAATTCGAAAAACAGCGACCGGGCGGTCGCCTCGATCAGCGCGGCGCCGTCGCCGCCGAGATTTCGGCGGTCCGCAGCTTCACGACTCCAGCCGAGGTCGCTGGCGATGTTGAGGGCCAGCTGATAGGCCCCGGTCGAGTCCATCGGAACCCTGACGGTCGCGAGGTCGGGATAGGCGGCGCGCTGTGCGGCGCGCGTCTCGTCGCTTGGCGGCAGCGGCTCAGCACCGCCGCGCGCCTCGCGCGCCTTGGCCGAAAGCAGGAAGGGCGGCGGCGACTTGAGATCGGTCGAGACATCGTTGATCGGCGGCAAAAGGAAAGCGACAGCCGCAAGATAGATCGGGTAGGCCACCAAGGCGGCGGCGAGAACGAAGCCAAGCGCCGCCTGCTGAGCGCCGCGCAACCCGTCGCGCCAGATCAGCACCGCGGCCGAAACGGCAAGCCCCAGCGCGAAGGCCGCCACGACCAGCGCCGCGCCGAACACGGTCAGCGCGGCCGAGGGGGCGACGGCATGCATGCGCGACAGCGCAATCGCGACGCCCGCGATGGCGAGGGCGAACAGGGAAAGCCGTCGCGCCCAAACGGCGGAGCGCGCGACAGGTTCGGCGACGATCAGCCGGCGCAAAGCCTATACCGCCGCAATCGCTTAGCGCACGGTAGTCCGCTTGCCGGCCGCATCGCCGGGCGCGGCGCCCTCAGCCGGCAGAGCGCCGGCGCTGGTCGAGACCCGAAGATGAACCGAGAGGCCGGAGGGACGCCTCGCCGTTCCCGCATGCGCCGGGGGCGCGCCGAAGGCGATGACGAAGGCGACGGCGAGCCCAAGGCGGGACGACAAGAGGCAGCCTCTTCACTGCGGCGGGCGGCCGGATATCGCCCGCAAACGGTGAACAAAGCCTCAATGTCGCTGAAAAGCCGGGGCATCAGGCGGCAGGGAAGATCGCCGCCCCCGCATCGGCGCGGCCGACGCTGGCGCGGAAAGCGCCGAACAACTCGCGGCCGACGCCGACATCGCGCCGACAGGTCGCTCGCCGCCGGCGCGGCCCGCCCAGTCCTCGTCGACCAGCACCTCGAGCCGGCCGTTCGCCGCGTCGAGCCGGATGATGTCGCCGTCGCGGAGCTTGGCGATCGGCCCGCCGCCGCCGCCTCCGGCGTCACGTGGATCGCGGCCGGCACCTTGCCCGAGGCGCCGGACATGCGCCCGTCGGTGACCAGCGCGACCGCCGGCCGCGGTCCTGCAGCACGCCGAGCGGCGGCGTCAGCTTGTGCAGCTCCGGCATGCCGTTGGCCTGCGGGCCCTGGAAGCGCACGACCGCGACGAAGTCGCGGTCGAGCTCGCCCGCCCTGAACGCCGCCTGCAGCTCCTCCTGGTCGTGGAACACCCGCGCCGGCGCCTCGATCACGTGCCGCTCCGGCGCGACCGCCGAGGTCTTGATCACCGCGCGGCCGAGCGGCCCTTCAGCACGCGCAGGCCGCCGTCGGCTCGAACGGAGCGTCTGCGCCGCGCAGCACCGACGGATCGCTCGCCGCTCGCGGCGCGGCAGCGCCAGACGAGCTGCGCCGTCATCGCCGAGGCTCGGCTCGATCGCGTAGTCGGCAAGCCCCTCGCCCCAGACGGTGCGGACGTCGTCGTGCAGCAGGCCGGCGTCGAGCAGTTCGCGGATCAGGAACGCCATGCCGCCGGCGGCGTGGAAATGGTTCACGTCGGCCTTGCCGTTCGGATAGATGCGCGCCAGCAGCGGCGTGACTTCGGCGAGATCGGCGAAATCGTCCCAGGTCAGCGCGATGCCCGCGGCCGCGCGCCATGGCGATCAGATGGATGCGTGTGGTTGGTCGAGCCGCCGGTCGCATGCAGGCCGACGACGCCGTTGACGATCGCGCGCTCGTCGATGACATGGCCGATCGGCGTGTAGTCGTTGCCGAGCGCGGTCAGCTCCAGGCGCCCGCTGCGCGCCGCCGCGTGCGTCAGCGCGTCGCGCAGCGGCGTGTCCGGATTGACGAAGGCGGCGCCCGGCAGATGCAGGCCCATGACTCTCCATCAGCATCTGGTTGGTGTTGGCGGTGCCGTAGAAGGTGCAGGTGCCCGGCGCGTGATAGGCCGCGGCCTCGGCGTCGAGCAGCTCGGCGCCGCGTCGACCTTGCCCTCGGCGTAGAGCTGGCGGATCTTGGACTTTCTCGTCGTTGGGGAGGCCGGACGTCATCGGGCCGGCGGGCACGAACACCGCCGGCAGATGGCCGAACGACAGCGCGCCGATCAGCAGGCCCGGCACGATCTTGTCGCAGACGCCGAGATAGACCGCCGCGTCGAACATGTCGTGCGACAGCGCGACCGCGGTCGCCAGCGCGATCACGTCGCGCGAGAACAGCGACAGCTCCATGCCCGGCTCGCCCTGCGTGACGCCGTCGCACATCGCCGGCACGCCGCCGGCGACCTGCGCCGTGCCGCCGGCCTCGCGCGCCGCGTCCTTGATCAGGTCGGGATAGCGCTCGAGCGGCTGATGCGCCGACAGCATGTCGTTGTAGGCGGTGACGATGGCGAGATTGGGGCCGGTCCCGTCGCGCAGCGCCTCCTTGTCGCCAGGGCGCGCAGGCGGCGAAGCCATGCGCGAAATTGGCGCAGCCCAGACGCTTCCGCGCGGCGCCCGGGCGACCGCGTCGTCGATGCGGTCGAGATAGGCCGGCGGGAGGCGCGGCTGCGCTCGGCGATCCGCTCGGTGACTTCGCCGACGCGGGCGTTGAGTTGGGTCATGAGCTTCGCCTCCTTGATACGAGTCAATCCAGGCTCGGCCGCCGCCGCCACGTTTGCTTCGAACGCGGCGTTTCGAGCCGCCGGTTAAAAGCCGATCTGGTCGCGGACGAGCCTGGTGAACCGCTTGCGCTCGTCGTTCGTCAGGTTGGCCGTGGCGACATCGAGAACTCTCATCGCTGAGGCCGCCCGCCTTGGCGAAACTGTTCCATGCGGCCGCCTCGGCCAAGTCGCGCGGCACCACGCCGCCGTCGACATAGAGATGCGCCAACCGGTTTTGTGCGATCGGGTTCCCTTTCGCCGCGGCGATCCGCAGGATCTTGACAGCGCCCGCCTCGTCCTTCTTCACGCCGTCGCCATTGAACAGCATGATCGCATATTCCACCTCGCCGGCGACGATGCCGCCGTCGGCGGCGCGCTTGAGCCAGTGCGCCGATTCCGCGATGTCCTGAGGGACGCCTTTGCCCTCGCGCACCATCACGCCGTAGGAATAGGCCCCGTTGTCGTCGCCGGCGTTCGCCGACTGCAGGAAATACTGCGCCGCCTTGGCGAAATCGGGTTTTCGACCATTGCTTGCGTCAAGCGCCATGACGCCGAGGTTATAGAGGGCTCCGGGATGTTTCTTGGCTGCCGCGCGCTCGAACTGTTCCTTGGCGCCCGGCACATCCTTTGGCACGCCGTTGGCCCCCTCGAGCAGCAGCACGCCGAGCTCGTAGGCCGCCTGCGGATCGCCGAGATTGCTCGCCAGACGATACCAGCGAGACGCCTCGAAGTCGTTTCGACCGACTGCGGCGCCGTCGTGGTAGATCGCGCCGATCAGCGTCATCGCGGCGGCGTCCCTCGGGTTGTCGTCGATGCGGCGCTCCGCCTCCTTCAGCGCGAACAGGAAGTTGCCGCGCTGATAGGCGCCGAAGGCGATGTCCGGCGGCCTGCCGTCCGCGCGCGGCGGCAAGGGCGATGGAAAGCCGGGAGGCCGCAACGCGGCCGTTGAAGGGGTCGCGAACGGCGAAGCGGGCGGAACCGCTGGACTTTGCGCCACGGCGGCGCTCACGGCGGCGACCCCGAGCGTTGCGAAGAGCGCCGCCCTGATCATGAATCTTCCGCCTCGGCGTTTGTAAGCAGGCGGCCCGTGCGCCGGGCGGCCTCCGCCGGGGAGGGCGCGCTCCAGACCGCGTGGTCGAGCGCGACGAAATCGGCCCCCGCACGCGCCAGGTCGCGCGCCGCCTCGATTGATTCGGCATAGGCGACGCAGGGCAATTCGAAGATCTCCGCCCACCAGGCGACCCGTTCGGCCAGCAACTCGAGCGCCATGGCGGGAATGGCGCCGCGCGGCTCGCCGAACATCACATAGTCGGCGCCCTTTTCCCCGGCCGTCATCGCCTCGTCGCGCATACGCAGCGCGCCCGCGCCGACGATGCGTTCGGGCTTCAGACTGGCCAGCGCCTCGTCCAATGCTTCACCCGCTCCGGCGACGTGCACCCCGTCGGCGCCGAGCCTGGCGGCCAGACGGGCGTCGTTCTCCAGAAGGAGCGCGCAATTTCTGCTGACGGCAATCCTCAGGAGCGGGGCGACGATCACCTTGGCCTCGCCTTCCGAACCCGGCGCGAGCTTGATCAGGGCGCTGGCGACCGGGGCGGCGCTCAAAACCTCGGCGAAGGCTGTCCCGAAGGCATCCACATTGGCGGCTGAGAGGGGCGGCGTGACGAGATAGAGCGAGCAGGGCAAACGGGTTTCCGGGGCCGGCATGAGCGATGCGTCGGTTGAAAACGCCAAACTCTCCGACCAATGCGGCCAAACCGGGGAGGAGGCAAGTCCCTCAGTCGCGGGAGGCCTGCGCGGAGCGAAGAGGTCACCTGTGGCTGGCGCTCAAAGGAGCGCTTTGCGCATTGCGAACGCGGCGCGCAGGCGCTCGTGTTGCGAGGCGATCTCGCACGGCCGCCGGATCGCCTCCGGCGAGCGGGCGATGGCGAGACTGCGGTCGAGATGAATCACGCGCTCCTGAAGGCGAAACGAGCGCAGGCTCAAATGCCGTAACGTCGCCGGCAACTGCTCGAAGATCTCTGGAGCGGAGTTCGAGAGGCTCGGGTGTCAGCCTGACGCGGTGACGCTCGGCCAACGCCTGGACAGGCGTAAGCTCGCCCTCGTTGACGGCGCGCTGCAAGAGAAGCCAGGAAGCGACCTGCATGAGCCGCGTGGTCAGGCGCATGCTTTCCCTGCCATAGGCGAGCGCCGCCGCGCCGGCGAGGTCCTGCGACTCCTTTCGTCCCGGCCCGTCGAGATAGGCCGCCGCCTCCTGC
This sequence comes from uncultured Alphaproteobacteria bacterium, assembly GCA_963772555.1. Classification (GTDB taxonomy): domain Bacteria; phylum Pseudomonadota; class Alphaproteobacteria; order Rhizobiales; family Beijerinckiaceae; genus Roseiarcus. The sequence goes on from CAVYXQ010000014.1 coordinate 5,811, forward strand.
ACGAGCGTCATGCCCTGGCCGAACAGGTCCTTGAACGCCGCCGAGGCGGTCAGCCGATGAATGAAAGGAACGGCGGCCGACGGCTGGCCCGAGGCCGGGTAAGCCTTCCCCCCGTCGTGCTGGCGGTTCATTCGCTTTGCCCTCCTTCCCCAAGGACAGCGGCACGCGCAAGCCCCGCCGCATACGGTCGCGGGGAAGCGCTTTCTTTACGATCATAGGCCTTGGGAGAACTTCCAGCGCCTTAACTTTCGACTAAGGTTAACGCGGACGTCGAAACGCGCGGCCTAGGCCTTCCGGTCCAGCCGCTCCATCAGCCATTCGACGAGCGACATGCCGGCGATCGTGCCGATCGTCCCGAGGACGCCTGCCCAAAACGCGGCGCCGATCCAGCGATCGACTACGGGCGCGAGCGGGATAACGAAGCCCACGAGCGCCCCGGTCAGCGAGCCGAGGACAACCGCGACGGCCTGCGCCAGAAGCCGGACGAGGCCGGCGCTGCGCCCAGCGATGAGGGCGGCGAGAACGGCGAGGAGCGCCAAGGCGGCGATCGCGGCGACGATCCAGATGGCGGGCTCCTTTCCCTTCCCGGGCAATAGACGAGGAATTGTGAAAAAATTGCGTAGCGTGCCGCTCACCCAACCCACCGGGACGCGCCCGCCAGTGTCCTGCGCCGCCTTCTATTTGTCGATATACTGGATCGTCTGTTGGAGGGCGGCCGGCGAGACTTTGAACGCCCCGGAGTACGGTTCGCCGAGCTCGAGAATCAGGAAAATGGCGAAGGCGATCGACACCGCGCCGAACGCGATCGCCGCGAGAACCACGGCGTTGCTCTTTGCGAACAGGCCGATGCTGAAGAAGAGCGCCAGGGTCCAGAAAATGAGCGCCGCCACCACCACCCACGAGACTGGCGGACTGGCGACCTGAAGGGACATGAGAAGCCTGCCTTGTTCGACAAGCCCGGCGTAGATGTTCGCCGTGGCCAGCGCAGCCTTCTGTGCATCGGTTTTGGGTTGCAGGGTGGCGAGATAGGCTGCCACAGCCTCGCCGTTGGCGAGCGGACCCTCCACCGTCATCGCCTTCGGGTCGGTTTCTCCGCCGCCCCAGAACATCTCATAACCCCGAACGATGGTCTCCTTGAGTTTGTCCCGCGCCGGCTTCGTCTCGGGGCCGAATTGCTTGAGCGCCTGGTCGAGCCTGAGGACCTGGGCCGAGAAGGTCTCGAGCTCGGTCCTCTGGGTGGAGAAATAGGCGAAGCTCACTCCGATCAAGGTGCCGAGAACGAGCGCCAGCAGCAGGCTGACCAGACCCGACACCTGGCCGACGACGCCGCGAGCGCTGTCCGACATGTGCTCGGCCGGCAGCACCTTCTGCACGGCGATCCCCGCCAGTCCGCCGCCAAAGGTCAGGATAAAAATCAGGATCGAAGTGAGGATGACGCCCATAGTCGTTGTTCTTCTCGTTGTCTGTGCCCCGGCCGAAGCCCATGCCCCAATTCCCACTGCCCGCGCAAGCCGAGACTTCCTGCGCAGTTTGAGCGCGGCGCTCCTGCGGCGCGCCGCTCTCGATCTCCGGCACGATGTCCATGGTGGCCTGTGGCCAAGGCGAGGACGTGCGGCTACGCCTCGAGGCTTTGCTTTTTGGCATAGCGCCGGTGGACGTCGTCAGACGCCGACGATTTCGCTGGCGACCGGCAGCCTTTCGATTTCGGCGCGGAGCGCTTCGTGAAGGGCCGAGGGCGCCTTCGCATGCACGAGGAGGCCGCGATCCTGGTCGGTCACGGCGCAAATCTCCACCTGTGCGCCGGGTAGCGCCGCGGCGATCAGGTCCCGCACGGCATGTTCGGCCGCGATCTCGCGCAGACGCGGCTTGAAGATCTTGCCGACCGGCGTCGTCGGCATCTCGGCGATGATCTCGATGGCGCGCGGCCGCGCCGGCGGCTCGAGGATGCGGTCCTCGACGAAGTGGCCGAGCGCGGCGAGATCGATCGATGCGCCGGGCGAGGGCGAGACGAACAGCATCGGCGTTTCGCCCGCATAGGGGTCGGGCCGCCCGACGGCGGCCGCAAGCCCGACGCCGGGAAAGCCGAGCGCCGCGTCTTCAATTCCGGCCGGATCGATGTTGTGGCCGCCGCGGATGATGACGTCCTTGATCCGCCCGGTGACGTAGATCTCGCCCTCGGCGCCGATGCGCCCGAGATCGCCGCTCCTGAGCCAGCCGTCGTGGAAGGCGCCGACGCGGCCGTCGGCGTAACCGGCAAAGACCTGCGGACCGCGAGTCAGGATCTCCCCGGTCGGCGAGGGTCCGTGATGCAAGCGGCCGTCGGCGAGCACCGCGACTTCTGCAAGCGCCACCGGCACGCCGACCGACCCCGGCTTCTGCCCAAGGTCGTGCGGCGTCTGGGTGATCGCGCCGGCGCATTCGGTCATGCCGTAAACCTGCCGCACGCAGTCGCCCGGCCAGGCGGCGAGAAATCGCCGTTCGATCTCGGGCGGGCAGACCGAGGCCCCGGTGGCGAACAGCCGCAGCCGTGAAATGTCGGCGCCGCCAAGCGGCGTGTCGGCAACCGCTCCGAGCGCCGTCGGAACGAGCGCGCCAATCGTCACCCGCTGCGCTTCGACGATGCGCCAGAAATTGGCGACGACCTCCGGGTTGCGCAGGCCGGCTGCGGTCGGAATGATCTGCGTCGCGCCAGCGGCGAAGGCCGCAAGACTGCCACAGAATGCTCCGCCGACATGAAACAGCGGCAGGGCGACGAGGACGCGGTCGCCGGGCCCGGCGCCGAAGGCGAGCATGGTGGCCACGGCCGATGCGGTCACGTTGCGGTTGGTCAGCCTGACCGCTTTCGGGGCGCCCGTGGTCCCTCCGGTCGGCAGAAGGGCGACGACCCTATTCGGCGGCGCCGGCAGCAGGCGAGTTGTCGCGCCAGTCGTGGTCGGGGCGCAATGTGTCATCGCCGAAGGCGACGCTGCCATCGAGCGGAAGGGGAACGATGCGCTCGACCGTGGGAGCTTCATCGAACACGCCCTCGACTTTCTCCCACAATCCGCCCGGCGCTCCGGGCGGCGGCGCAAACAGGACTTTTGCCCGGGCGGAATTCAGTTGCGCGACGATGGCCGCGCGGCGAAACAGAAGGTTGAGCGGATGGACGGTGGCGAAGCTCATCGCCGCCCAATAGGCGACCGACATCGCGGTGCAATGGGGCGCAAAGACGGAAACCACATCGTCGGGGCCGATGCCGTTCGCCCTGAGCCAGCGTCCGGCAGCGGAAATCAGGCCGAGGAAATCCCGCGCCGTCGTCGTTGCCGGGGCTGGATCCAGCGCTGTTCTGAGATAGACGATCGCGTTCTCATCGGGCTCGGCTGCGACGCCGCGCGCAATCAGGCGGAAGACGTCCGGACAGTCTCGGAGAATCGCACGGGCGTCGGTCTCGAGCGCTTCGCGATCCCGAGCCGCATACTGGATCATAGTCTTCCCAACCCAACCCGTCGTTCGACACCGGGGTTTCGGTGTGGTCGATGCGCGAACTTCGGTCGCTGCGAGCGCTGGGTCAAGTGCGGCGTGCGTCGGCTTGCGCTATACGGCGCGTCGAGCGTCAGGAGCCCAGGAGCGCCTTGGACGGATCGCCGAGCATGAAGGCCCGGGTGTCCGGGGGGACTTCGTTCAGGAGATCGCGGATGAACTTGTCCTGCACCTGGAAGCTCTGCTCAACCGGCAGGCCGACAGTCGAAATCCGGAAAAGCGCGCCATCGGGGATCCACCCCCTGAGACCATATTCGAGTTTGAGCGCCTGACGGGTCCAATTGCTGTTTGAAATGTCATAGCCGACGCGCATCCAATAGCTGATCGGCTCGAGCCGATCCTCCCTCGTCGCGACGAGCCGGGTGAGCGGGAGCGGCGGAGCGGAGGGCGACCACTGGAACTTCGACGTCACCGGCCGGGTCACGCGAAATCCCTGAGCCGTATAGCAGACCTCCGGGTGATGGAGCTGGAGCCGCTCGCTCTGGCTCTCGCCGTAGGCGACAATGAAAAAGACAACATGCCCTTCTTTGTCGATATAGGCCCGGTAGGCTTCCTGGTTGTAGATCTGCGCCTCGAGCCCGTCTGGCGGCGGCTTGATAACCCCCCCGCCCGGGAGCGCCGACCAGTCGCCGAAGGCGGTCGGGATGTGGGCATTGACATCGAAGACGTCATGGGTGCGCGCCATCAGCCGGTGAGGCGTCAGAGCGAGCGCCAACAGCGCCGCCGCCAGCATGGCGACGCAGCTCAGGATCAGATTGGCCGAACGCGCCATCGCCGTCGCCGTCCTTTCAGCGAGCCCCGGGCCCGGAATTTGGCCCTATAATGCCCCTGCTAGCTGCGTCGCACAACGATGGGTGCGTCGATAGCGCGCAGGAGTGTTGTAGAAGTTCAGATCGAAAACGCCTTTTTTCAGGCGGCGGAACAGGAAGCTCGTCCGATGACCCATAATGACGCCCTAGAACGAGCTGGCCTCGGCCCGGCGGAACTGGCCGAGGGAACGCTCGTCGTCCGCTCGCCGATCGACGGGGCGGAAATCGCTCGGGTGCAGGAGACGCCGGTCTCCGACATGCCCTCGGTCCTCGCGCGCGCCAAAAGCGCCTTCGCGGTCTGGCGCCTCGTTCCGGCGCCGCGGCGGGGCGAACTGGTTCGGCTCCTCGGCGACGAACTGCGGGCCGCCAAGCAGGCGCTCGGCGGGATCGTGACGCTCGAGACCGGCAAGATCGTTTCGGAGGGGCTTGGCGAAGTGCAGGAGATGATCGACATCTGCGACTTCGCAGTCGGGCTCTCGCGCCAGATCTATGGGCTCACCATCGCCTCCGAACGGCGGGGCCACCGCATGATGGAGACCTGGCAGCCTATGGGACCGTGCGCGGTGATTTCGGCCTTCAATTTTCCTGTCGCGGTCTGGTCCTGGAACGCCGCTCTGGCGCTCGTCTGCGGCGACCCGGTGATCTGGAAGCCGTCGGAGAAGACGCCGCTCAGCGCGCTCGCCACCATGAAAATCTTCGATCGTGCGCTCAAGCGCTTCGGCGCGGACGCGCCTGCGGGACTCGCTCAGGTCGTCATCGGCGGGGCGGCGATCGGCGAGGCGCTCATTTCATCGAAAGACGCGCCGATCGTCTCGGCGACGGGTTCGACCCGCATGGGCGCGGCGGTCGGGCCGAAGGTCGCTGCCCGTTTCGGCCGGGCCATCCTCGAACTCGGCGGCAACAACGCCATGATCGTCGCGCCGTCGGCGGACCTCGAAATGGCGGCGCGGGCGATCCTCTTCTCGGCGGTCGGAACGGCCGGGCAACGGTGCACGTCGCTGAGGCGGCTCATCATCCATCATTCGATCCGGCCGGAGCTTACCCGACGGCTGGTCAAAGCCTATTCCGGGCTGCGGATCGGCGACCCGCGGGACGCGCAGACCCTGGTCGGGCCGCTGATCGACCATGCGGCGCGTGAGCGGATGACGGCGGCGCTTGGGCGGGCGAGAGCGGAGGGCGGCGTCGTTCATGGCGGGCGGATCCTGGAGGACGGCGTTCCGGCCGGCGGCGCCTATGTGGAGCCGGCGATCGTCGAGATGGCCCGGCAGACAGCGACCGTGCGCGAGGAGACTTTCGCGCCGATCCTCTACACACTCGGTTATGACGCATTGGAGGAAGCGATCGCGATCCAGAATGACGTCCCGCAGGGTCTGTCGTCCTGCATCTTCACCCTCGACCTGCGGGAAGCGGAGACCTTCCTCTCCGCGGCCGGCTCTGATTGCGGCATCGCAAATGTCAACATCGGTCCGTCGGGGGCCGAGATCGGCGGCGCGTTCGGCGGCGAGAAGGAGACCGGCGGCGGCCGCGAGAGCGGCTCCGACGCCTGGAAGAACTACATGCGCCGGCAGACCAGCACGGTGAATTACTCCGCCGAGCTGCCGCTCGCCCAAGGGGTCAGGTTCGACGTGTGAGCGTCGGAAGCGCAAGGCGCGCGATGCTGGACGTCGTCGTCATTGGCGGAGGCCACAACGGGCTCACCGCGGCCGCCTATCTCGCCGGTGCAGGCCTGAAGGTCGCCGTTTTGGAGCGGCGCGCGATCGTCGGCGGCGCGGCGGCGACGGAAGAATTCCATCCCGGCTTTCGAAACTCGGTCGCCGCCTATACGGTGTCGCTCCTCAATCCGAAGATCATCGGCGACCTCGATCTCGCGCGGCACGGGCTCAGGATCGTCGAGCGGCCGCTCTCCAACTTCCTGCCGCTGCCGGATGGCCGCTATCTGAAAGCCGCGCCGGGGCGGACGAAGGCCGAGGCGGCGAAATTTTCCACCCGTGACGCCGAGCGCCTCGACGCCTATGAGGCCCGGCTCGAGCGGATGGCCGACGCATTGCGCGCCGCCGCGATGGAGACGCCGCCGAATGCGCCCGTCGGAGGCGACATCTTCGCCAGCCTCGGCGCGGCTTTCGGCGCTGCGAGAGTCGCGAACCGTTTGCGGCCGCTCGGGTTGGAGGGGCAGCGCGATCTTCTCGAGATTTTCACCCGCTCCGCCGGCGACTTGCTGGACGCATGGTTCGAATCCCAGCCGCTCAAGGCGATCCTCGGCTTCGACGGAATTGTCGGGACCTACGCCAGTCCCTATTCCGCCGGCACCGGCTATGTCCTGCTGCACCATTGTTTCGGCGAGACCGGCGGCAAGAAGGGCGTCTGGGGCCACGCGATCGGCGGCATGGGCGCCATCGCCGAGGCGATGGCGCGCTCCTGCGCGGCGCGCGGCGTCGAGATCCGCACGAAGAGCCCGGTCAGCGAAATCCTCGTGGTCAAGGGTCGCGCCGCGGGCGTCGTCACGGGGCGCGGCGAGAAGATCGCGGCGCGCGCCGTCGTCTCGAACCTGCATCCCAAGCTCACTTTCGAGACGCTGCTCGATCCCGCGACGCTCCCGGCCGACTTTCGCGCTCGAATCGCATCGTGGCGGAGCGCATCGGGAGTCTTCCGGATGAACGTCGCGCTCGGCAGGCTGCCGAACTTTTCCTGCCTGCCGACGCAGGCGGCGGCCGAACACCACGGCGCGGGGATCGTGATCGCGCCGAGCCTCGCCTACATGGAGCGCGCCTTCATGGACGCGCGGCGGCAAGGCTGGTCGCAGGCGCCGATCATCGAAATGCTGATACCCTCGACGCTCGACGAGACGCTCGCCCCGCCCGGTCGACACGTCGCCTCGCTCTTCTGCCAGCATGTCGCGCCGAAGCTGCCGGACGGGCGCTCGTGGGACGAGGCCCGCGAGAGCGTCGCCGATCTGATGATCGACACGGTCGAGGCTTACGCCCCCGGCTTCAGGGAATCGGTCATCGCCCGGCGGATCCTGTCGCCGCTCGATCTCGAGCGCGACTTCGGGCTCGTCGGCGGCGACATTTTTCATGGCTGCCTGTCGCTCGATCAGCTCTATTCGGCGCGACCCGTGCTCGGACACGCCGACTACCGCTCGCCGGTTCCGGGTCTCTACATGTGCGGCGCTTCGACCCATCCGGGCGGCGGCGTGAGCGGCATGCCGGGACATAATGCGGCGCGCGAGGCGCTGAAGGATTTTCGTCGGCGACGATTGCCGCGGTGAACTTTGCCGCCGGCGTTGGCGTTCCGGAGAGACTGTACGCAATGGCGCTCCTGCCGCAGATGACCTCAAACATGGCCTCCTCCGACGGTGCGCCCGTTCACGACGGCCTCGCCAATCCGCAGCGCCTGCTTGCGGTAGCGACGCTCGGCATGGCGACCGCGATGGCGGTCCTCGACGGCGCGATCGTCAACGTGGCGCTGCCGACCATGGCGCATGAGCTCACGATCGCCCCCGCGACTTCCGTGTGGATCGTCAACGCCTTCCAGCTTGCGGTCACCGTCTCGCTGCTGCCGCTGTCTGCGCTCGGCGACACGCTCGGCTACCGGCGCGTATACTGGCCGGGGCTCGCGCTCTTCACGCTCGCCTCGCTCGCCTGCGCGCTGTCGCCGAGCTTCACGACGCTCGTGGTCGCGCGCGCCATACAGGGCCTCGGCGCGGCCGGGATCATGAGCGTCAATATCGCGCTCGTTCGGTTCATCTACCCGTCCTCCCGCCTTGGTCAGGGCGTCGCCAACATCGCCGTCATCGTCGCGGTGTCCTCCGCCGGCAGCCCGAGCGTCGCTGCGGCGGTCCTGTCGGTCGCCTCGTGGCGCTGGCTTTTCCTCATCAACGTTCCGATCGGCGTAGCCGCGCTGGCGATCGCGGCGCGAACCCTGCCGGCGACGCCGACGGCGCCGCGCAGCGTCGATCCGATAAGCGTGGCGCTGAACGCGTTGACCTTCGGCCTTCTCATCGCCGGAGTCGACGACATCGGCGAGGCCAGCAGCCTCTGGGTCCCTGCCGCGGAGCTCGCCGGCGCCGCGGCGTTCGGCGTCTTCTTCGTCCGACGTCAGCTCGGGCAGGCGACGCCGCTCCTGCCCGTCGACCTCCTGCGGCTGCCGATTTTCTCCCTGTCGCTGGCGACGTCGATCTCCTCCTTCGCCGCCCAAAGCCTGTCGTTCGTGGCCCTGCCTTTCTTCCTCGAGGATACGCTGCATCGCTCGGCGACGGCGACGGGCCTCATGATGACCCCCTGGCCGCTCGCCACCGCCGTCATCGCCCCGATCGCCGGCCGGCTCGCCGACCGGTTGTCGCCCGCGCTGCTCGGCAGCGCCGGCCTCTTGGTGATGAGCGCAGGCCTGGCGCTCATGGCGGTTGACGTCGGACATCCGAGCCTGCCCTCGCTCGTCTGGCGGCTCGCGATCTGCGGGTTCGGCTTCGGCTTCTTCCAGTCGCCGAACAACCGGATCATCATCGGCAGCGCCCCGCCGGGGCGCAGCGGCGGAGCCTCCGGGCTGCAGTCGACCGGCCGGCTGATCGGCCAGTCGCTCGGCGCCGCGCTGATGGCCGTCGCCTTCGGCCGGGCGCCCGAGCATGCGACGGCGATCGCGCTGTGGACCTCGGCCGGGCTGGCGTTCGTCGGGGCCTGCGCCAGCGGCTTGCGCCGGGCCTGACGAGGCGCAGCCGCCATCGCCTTCGGTCCGCGGCAGGGGAAGCCGTTCTCAGCCGCGAAGTCAATGGTTTCACTCGCTCGCGGCGCGATTTTCAGGCCGACCCGGCGCGGACGCCCGCCCAAGACGCCCGCGCCGCCGGCGGCGCCGTCCCTTCCATTCCTCGCAGAAAGTCGCCGAAAGCTGCAAAAAGCCTTCCGCCCGCTTCCAACTGGATTCAATTTCCTGCCAAAAATTGCAATTCCTTACCCAGAATCTGGACTTATCAAAGCCTTATGGACGAAAGGGCGGAAAAAGTAACTCCCAAGCCGAGGCGCGCCTACGTGAAGGGCGGCGTTGTAGCCTCGCTCGGTGAGCGCGGCCGGCCGCCGTTCTGCTTTCGACAGCCGAGGACCCCGCTCGCCTCCCTCGAGACGCAGCCCGCGGAGCGATCTTGCAGACGCGACAGCATCAGCGGGGCCTTCTCGGCAGCGGCGGTATAGAACAAATGTAGAACATAATTCCGAGCTTGGCAAGAAATTGTTGATTGGCCCCGGCCGCCCGAAATCTCGACGCCCTTCCCGCCAGCCAGGCCGGTCGCGATGGCGGCGCTAACCAGTCGTCAGAACTCGGACACTTGGCGCCGGCCCGCGTCTGCGGCGTCCGGCCCGAGCCTGCGGCGTCGATCGCCGTCTCGACGGCGGGGAGCCTCACGCGGGCCGGCGCCTGCGCCAGAGGCTTCCCCAGGGCCCAAGGCCTCCCGGCGCCGCCGCGAGAGACGGTTCAGCGCCGGAACGACGGCTCAGGGCTTGGCCGGAGCCGAAGCGTTGCCGGCATTGGTATTGTGGGTGGCGCTGTTCACGGTCGCCGTGGTGTGCGCCGGCGTCGTCGCCACTCGATTTCGGCCGTACCAGCCGCCATACCAGCCGCCCCAGCCGAATCCGATGATCACAAGGATAACTATGACCAGGATAATCCAGCCATAACCAAATCCGCCGCGAGTTGGCCGGCGCAGGGGGTCATAATCGGTCATCACATCCTCCATTGCTTCCCGCAGACCCCAGCCGCAACGTTCGCAAGGGGCGCAGTGTTCCGTTTCTCGGCGCCCTTGGCAGGAGATAGGAGGAAGCTCCGGCGACGAGAGCTCCGGCGACATCGGTGCGTCGGCGCGGCGTCCCGGAGCCTGGGCGATCGCCGGAGGCGCGTCCAGTCAGGCGGTTCGGGGCTTGACCTCGCAGAAGGCCTCGTAGAGCACGCCAATAACCGAGCGGACCCGATCGCTGGCGATGCTGTAATAGATCGTCTTGCCTTCTCGCCGGCCGGCGACGAGTCCTTCCAGGCGCAGCCGGGCCAGTTGCTGCGACACGGTCGACTGGCGAACGTCGAGGAACGCCTCCAGTTCGCGGACCGACCGCTCGCCGCCCAGAAGATTGCACAGGATCAGAAGGCGCGACTCATGCGCTAAAGCCTTGAGAAACTCGCTGGCTTCGCGTGCGTTTTCCGCCATCCGATCCAAGTCCACCGGGTCACGGGTCGCAGCCGCTGTCGCGAGCGCCATGGCGATCATCTCTTCATTTCTATATGTGAGAATGTCATCATATTACAGCCGAACCGCAAAGGCAACGGAACCCTGCCGCGTTCGTCGCCGGCGAATTTGTCAGGGCGTCAACCGGAGCGGCGGGCGAGATATCGCCGCTGGCGTCAGCCGCCCGGATAATCCTCCAGCCGGCCGATCGCCGGCTTCCGGGTCTTTTGGAGGGACTTCCCGATCTTTTCGACCTTGCGAAGCATCCGCAGAATGTTGGCCGAGGACATCTTTTCAAGGTCGCGATCGGAAAAGCCCCGTCGCGCCAGCTCGGCGAACAAATGCGGAAATCGGCTGACGTCTTCAAGGCCGACAGGCGAAGCGCCGCCGAAATAGTCGGATCCGACCCCGACGTGATCGACGCCAGCGGTCTCGACGAGGCGCTCGATGTGATCGACCACTTGTTCAAGGCTCGCCTTGGGCGCAGTCCCCTGCTTGGCCTCGAGTTCGGCGAACTGCGCCTTGGGGTCCGCGGCCAACGGCGCCTTGCCGTACGGGTCGCGCGAGCGGCGCAGCCAGTCGCGCAGCGGCTGCGAAACGAAACCAGGCACGAAGGTCGCCATGACGAGGCCGCCGTTGTCCCGGAGACGCCGGAGCACGTCGTCCGGCGCGTTGCGTGGATGATCGCAGAGCGAATAGGCATTGGAATGGGAAAGCGCGACCGGCGCCTCGGTGACGTCGAGCACCCGTCGCATAGCCTCGTGCGACGTATGCGCCAGATCGATCACGATCCCCAGCCGGTTGAGTTCGCCGACGACGGCGCGGCCAAAAGCGTTGATGCCGCCGTTTCGCGGCGCGTCCGTGGCGGAGTCGACCCAGTCGAGCGTCTCATTGTGGCAGAGCGTCATCAGGCGCACGCCCGCCGAATGCCAAATGCGCAAGGGACCGAGCGAATTCTCGAGGCCGACGCCCCCCTCGACGGCGATGAAGGAAGCGATCTTGCCGAGCGCCTTGGCCTTGGCGTAGTCGGACGCCCGTCGCGCCGGATGAAAGACTTCCGGGTGCGCCTCCTCAATTCGGCGGATGAGATCGATCTGTTCCAGAGTCGTCACGGCGGGATGAGGAGCTTTGGTCGGCTGGAACGCCGCCCAGAACTGGGCTCCCACCAAGCCCTCGCGCAAACGTGGGATGTCGGTGTCCGCGCCGGCGTGGACACGGTCCAGTCCATAGGCGGCGACGTCGCCCCGCGCCGCCTTGTCGACGCGGATGACCCAGGCAAGATCGTTGTGGCCGTCGAACAGCGGCGCGCGCTCGAGGATGGCGCGCGCCACCGCGAGGGCGTTGTCGCTTTCCGTCGGGCGGCTCGTATGGGGCGGATCCATGGCTTGGGTCCCGCGTCAGTTCAGCGGAACGGCGACAAAGCGGACGACGCCTTCGCCGTTCGACACGAGCAGAAGCGCCGGCTTCTTGCTCGAGTCTTTACGCGCGCCCTCGAGCGCCTTGGCCACGTCGCCCGGGCGCTCGACCGCCTGATGATTGACCTCCTCGATGACGTCGCCGGCCTTCAGGCCGCGCTCGGCCGCCGGCGAGCCGGCCTCGACCGAGGTGACGACCACGCCCCTGACGCCCTCCTTGATGTTGAAGGTCTTGCGCGCCTCGTCGCTGAGGCCGGAAAACTCCATGCCGAGCGCCTTTTCGACCGAACGCTGCTGCTTGGCGTTGTCCTCGACGCTGGCGACCTCCGTTTGCTTCTCGCCGTCCTCGAGACGGCCGAGCGTGACGGTCTTGGTCTGCTCCTTGCCGTCGCGGATGACGACGACGTCGACCATCTTGCCGACCGGCATGGAAGCCACCAGCCTCGGCAGATCGCGCGACTCCTTGATGTCTTTGCCATCGAACTTCACGATGACGTCGCCCGGCAGAAGCCCGGCGGGCTTGGCCGGCCCCTTGTCGTCGACGCCGGCGATCAGCGCCCCGCGCGTCGCGCCGATGCCAAGGCTGTCGGCGATCGTGTCGTCAACCGGCTGAATGCGAACCCCGAGCCAGCCGCGCCGCGTCTCATGAAATTGCTCGAGCTGCTGGATGACGGGCATCACCGTCGCCGACGGCGTCGCGAAGCCGATGCCGATCGAGCCGCCGGAGGGCGAGAGGATCGCGGTATTGATGCCGATCACCTCGCCCTGCAAGTTGAACAACGGACCGCCGGAATTTCCCTTGTTGATCGAAGCGTCGGTCTGCAGGAAGTCGTCGTACGGCCCGCTGTCGATGTTGCGGTTGCGGGCGGAAATGATGCCCGCCGTCACCGTCTCGCCGAGACCGAACGGGTTGCCCACCGCCATCACGCCGTCGCCGACCCGCATCTTGTCACTGTCGCCAAACTTGACGATCTTGAGCAGCTTGTCGCTGTCGACCTTCAAGACCGCGACGTCGACCTTGGAGTCCTTGCCGATGACCTTGGCCTTGAGCTTCCGCCCGTCGGTGAAGATGACCATGATCTCGTTGGCCTCGCCGACCACATGGTTGTTGGTGATGACGATGCCGCTTGGATCGATGACGAAGCCGGAGCCCAGCGACTGCGTCTGACGCGCATGCGGATGCGGATTGATGCCGTGATGGCGGAAGAAATCCTCGAACATGTCGTCGAAGGGGGTGCCCTTGGGAAGATCGGGCGAGGACGTCGCGCCCTGGTCCTCGATCGTCTGGGTCGCCGAGATGTTGACCACGGCGTCGGCGACCGCATCGACGAGATCGGCGAGGTTGGTCGGCCGCGCCTGGGCGAAAGCGGGCGCGGCGGGAGCGAGCGCGAGCATGGCCGTCAGGGCGGCCATCGGCAGCGCTGGACATGGGGTGCGCCGCATCGCCGAAAATCGCGTCGCCTGGTTCATCGGGTCCTCCTCGAATTCGTCACAAACCGAACATGACGACGCCTCGGCGCCGGAACGGAACCTAGTGCAGCGGCAGGGGAGAGGCCCAGACGATGGCGCGGCCGACGATGCGCAATTTCCCTGGGTCCTCGCGCGCCCCCGCTGCCATGCGCTTCCGTATCGTCTTGGCCCGCCATCACAGGCGAGCCCTCGATGGCGAACACGAGCCCGAGCGCGGCGCCGAGATCGCGCACGTCAATCCGCCTTCGCCGACGGGGAGGCCGGGGGCGGAAGCGTCGATGGCAGGGACCCTTCCGCCGCGGGGGTGGGCGTCGAGAAGTAGCGGAAGAAGTCGGACTTCGGACTGATCAGCGCGCGGGTGCGCCCATTGGTGAAACTGTTCTGATAGGCCTGCATCGAGCGGTAGAACGCGAAGAATTCCGGATCGGCCCCGTATGCCTCGGCGAAAATGCGATTGCGCTCGCCGTCGCCCTCGCCGCGGATCTGCTCCGCCTGCTGCTGCGCCTGGGCGGTGATGACGGTCACCTTGCGGTCCGCTTCGGCCTTGATCTGCTGGCTCTGCTGCGATCCTTGCGCGCGATAGGAGGCGGCGCGCTGCTGGCGCTCGGTTTGCATGCGGCGGAAGACCGCCTCCGAGTTTTCCGCCGGCAGATCGGCCCGTTTGATGCGCACGTCGACAACCGCGAGGCCGAAGCGCTTGGCGCCGGCGATCATCTGGTCGCGGATGTCGGCCATCAGCGCGTCGCGCTTGTCGCGCACGATGTCGGTGATCGAGGCCTCCGACAGCGTGCGGCGAAGCGCCGAATTCAGCATGCCGCCGAGCTGGGCGTCGGCGCCGCGGGTGTTGAAGACCGATTGATAAAAGAGCAAGGGATCGTCGATGCGATAGCGAACGAAGGCGTCGACCTCGAGGCGCTGGTTGTCGGACACCAGCACTTCCTGCCGCTCGTTGTCGAGCGCCAGGATTCGCTTGTCGATGTAGACGACCGAATCGACGAACGGCCATTTGAAATAGAGGCCGGGGGCGCCGATGAGGTCACGGACCGGCTGGCCGAAGCGCAGCACCAGGGCCTGCTCGGTCGGGTCGACGACGAACGTCGACATCCAGGCGACAATGATGGCGACGACCGCGACGACGGCGATCGCCATTCCGTTGAACGGGCGTCTCATTTGGCGCTCTCCGCCGGCTTCGACTGCAGCGGATCGAGCGCGATATAGGGCACCGGGGCGCTGGCGGAGTTCGAGTCGACGATGGTCTTGTCCATCGGCCCGAGGACGCGCTCCATCGTCTCGAGATACATGCGTTCGCGGGTCACGCCGGGGGCTTTCTTGTACTGCTGGTAGATTTGATTGTAGCGCGCCGTCTGGCCCTTGGCCTCGAGGATCGTTTGTTCGCGATAGGCCTTGGCCTCGGCGACGATGCGCGACGCGCCGCCTTCAGCCTCCGGCACGACCTTGTTGGCGTAGGTCTCGGCTTCGTTCACCGCCCGCTGCTGGTCTTGCTGGGCAGCGGTGACGTCGCGATAGGCCGAGATGACCTGGCTCGGGGCGTCGACGGACTGGAGCTGCACCTGCTTGACGAGCACCCCGGCGCGATATCCGTTGAGTACGTCCTGCATGCGCTTTTGCACGTCCGCCTCAACCGACGCGCGATCGGTCGTCAGGATGCCGTCGATCGTCTTGAGGCCGACGACTTCGCGCATGATGCTTTCGGCGACCGCCTTGACCGTTTCCCGCGGTTTCAAGATGTTGAACACGTAATCCTCGGGCTTTGCCGGATCGATCTGCCAGGCCACCCGGAAGTGGACATCGACGATGTTCTTGTCGCCGGTCAGCATCTGGCTTTCTTCCGGGATGTCGGCGTTCGAGCCGAGGCTGCGATAGCCGACCTCAGTGATCTGCTGGTCCCACACCGGGACCTTGATCACAGAGCCGATCGGCCAGGGCCAGTTGGTGTTGAGTCCGGCCGCGGTCTTTCCGGTGTAGCGTCCAAGAACGAGGTTGATGCCGACCTCGTTCGGCTGGACGGTGTAGAACGTGCCCCAGGCGAACCAGACGAGGATCGCGGCCAGTGCGACAAAGAGCATCGTCCGGCCGCTGAGGCCGCCGCCCGGTCGGCCGCCGCCCGATCGGCCGCCAGGGGCGAGCTTGCCGAGCGCCTCCTGCACCCGGCGGATGATCTCTTCGAGGTCGGCGGTCGGCTGGGGGCCGGACGGACCCTGTCCCCAAGGACCGCGCCCAGGCGGGCGCCACGGCCCGCCGCCTTGATTGTTCCAGGACATCCAAACCTCTCGCCGGCGAGCCGGCCTGTGCACGGGGCGCTTATATAGGTAAGGTTGTGGCGCGGCAAAGGCGCTCAGCCGGGTCAGGGGCCCGAATCGCTGGACGCCGCATCGCCCTCCGGGCGGATCGGCCGCGTCCCCGCATCGCGTTGCGTAAGCGGCGCGATCCTGATGGCGGCGATGCGATTTCGCTGCTTGCGCAGCACCTCGAAGCGGAAGCCGTGGAAGGAGAACGTCTGTCGCGGCTCCGGAATGGCGCGCGCCTCGTGAATGACCAGTCCAGCGACGGTCGCAGCTTCCTCGTCCGGAAGGTTCCAGCCCATGGCGCGATTGAGGTCGCGGATCGTCGCCGAGCCGTCGACGACGACCGATCCGTCGCGCTGCTTGCGCAGCCCCTGCACCGCCTCGTCGTGCTCGTCGCGAATGTCGCCGACGATCTCCTCGATGATGTCCTCGAGCGTCACCAGCCCCTGCACGACGCCATATTCGTCGACGACGAGCGCTGAGTGCGTCTTGCGGCGTAGAAAGGCCTGCAACTGGTCGCGCAACGTCGTCGACTCGGGAATGAACCAGGGCTCGAGCGCGATGTCGGCGATCTTCAGCTTGCCGGCGTCTCCGCCGGCGGCGACGTAGGCGCGCAGGAGGTCTTTCGCGTGCAATACGCCAATGATGTTGTCCGGGTCGCCGCGCCAGAGCGGCACGCGGGTGTAGGCCGAGTCGATGACTTCGCGCACCAGTTGCTCAGGCGGCAGGTCGGCGTCGAGGAGCTGCATCTTGGTACGGTGCACCATCACGTCGGACACTGGAATCTCGGCGAGTTCGAGCAGGCCGCCGAACATGTCCCGTTCGGCGCGCTCGACTTCCCCTTCCTGATGGAGGATGTCGACCGCGCCCATCAGCTCCTCGTGGCCGCTGATGCCCGGATCCCTCTCGGTCAGCGACAGGCCAAAAAGGCTCAGCATGCCCCGCACCAGCGCCTCGACCGCGCTGACGATCGGACCGAATATCGTCACGAAGAAAAGGACGAGCGGCGCGATCAGGAGCGATACCCGGTCCGGATAGGCGATGGCGATCGTCTTCGGCGTCACCTCGCCGAAGACGACGATCAGTGTGGTCATGATTACGGTCGCGGCCAAGACGCCGTGATCGCCGTAGAGTTGGAGCAGAACGCTGGTGGCGATCGCCGACGAGCCGATGGTGACAACCTGGCCGCCGAGCAGCATCGCGCTGATCAGCCGGCCGCGCATGCCGATGAGGCGGGTGACCAGGTTCGCCCGTTTGTCGCCCGCCATTTCGAGCGCGTGCATGCGCGCGCGCGAAGCCGCCGTCAGGGCTGTCTCGGCGCCGGCGAAAAATGCCGCGGCGACAATGCTGACGATGATGATGACGAGGTCCAAGCTGTACGGCATGCCGCTATTTTAGCATGATTTTGGCGGTAAGCTCGGACTTAGCCGGCGGCAAGCGCGCCGCCGGCCGGTTGGGCGGAAATCTCGTGTTCGCGGCGCACGGTCCTGGATGAGGGTCCAGCCGTTAAAAAATGCCGTCCCGGCTGCGCGCTCCGGCTAACGCAGGCCCCTAGGCCGGCGAAAGTTCCCGGTCCGCCTCGAGAAAGGCGAGCACATCGCCCTCGTCGACGTCGGGCGCAATGAAGCTTTCGCCGATCGCCCTCGCTAGGATGAAGGTCAGTCGTCCGCGACTGACTTTCTTGTCCTGTCGCATCGCCGCCAGGATTTGCTCCGCGCTCGCGTCGAGGCCGGAGATGGCGCGAATGCGCGTGGGCAGGCCGGCGCTGTTGAGATGAGCCTCGACCCGCGCGACTTCCTGTCCAGGGCACAGGCCGAGAAAGCGCGAAAAACGGAAGGCGGCGGCGATCCCGACAGCGACGCCTTCGCCATGAATGAGGCGAGCCGAATCATACCCTGCGAGGTTCTCGAATGCATGGCCGAACGTATGGCCAAGGTTGAGGAGGGCCCGTTCAGCCTGTTCGGTCTCGTCGGCGACGACGATGCGCGCCTTGGCGGCGCAGCTCATCGCGATCGACTGGACGCGGGCCGGGCCGCCCATGAACACGTCGCGCCAGCGCGCCTCGAGATACTCGAAGAACTGGCGATCATCGATGAGGCCGTACTTGACCACCTCGGCGTAACCGGCGCGAAACTCCCTTTCGCTCAGCGAGTTCGAGAACGTTCGTGTCGGCAAGAACGAGGGAGGGCTGATGGAATGCGCCGACAAGGTTCTTGCCGTGGCGCGAATTGATGCCGGTCTTGCCGCCGACGCTGGAATCGACCTGCGCCAGAAGCGTGGTCGGGACCTGGACGAAGCGAACGCCACGCCTCAGCGACGCCGCACAAAATCCGGCCAGATCCCCAACGACGCCGCCGCCGAGCGCAACGACGACGTCGCGCCGCTCGATGCGGGCCTCGATGAGGGCGTCCGACACGCGAGCGAATTCGGCGAAGGACTTGCTGGCTTCGCCGGGCGGGCAGACGATCGGGGCGGAGCGCAAGCCCGCCTTCTCGAGGCTCGACTTCATGCGATCGAGATAGAGCGGCGCGACATTGGCGTCGGTCACGATCGCGCATTTGGCCTCGGGCGCGATTTTGGCGATCTCGGCCCCGGCCTCGTCGATCAGGCCCGGACCGATCAGGATCGAATACGCCCGACCGCCGAGAGGCACGTCGACCTTGCGCCGCTCGGGCGCGCCGGGCTCGACAGTGCACCCGAGCGCTTCGGCCAGCCGGCGCAGCGCCATGTCGACCACCATATCGTGCGGCCCGTCACGCGACTCGATCGTGATGTCGGCCAGCGCATAGGTCGACGAGCGCTCCTCCAGGAGCCGGCGTAAGGTTCGTTCCGGGTCATCAGTCTTGAGCAGCGGCCGGTTGGATTTCTTGCGAACCCGCGCCAGGAGAACTTCGACGTCCGGCTTCAGCCAGATCGAGACACCGCGCGCGCTGATGTTCTGGCGTGTCATCGCATTCATGTACGCGCCGCCGCCGGTCGCCAAAACCTGCTGCCCCGAGCTTAGAAGACGGGCGATCACTTTGCGCTCGCCGTCACGGAAATAGGCTTCGCCGAATCGATCGAAAATCTCCGCGATGGTCAGCTGCGCGCCGGCCTCGATCTCCGCATCCGCATCGACGAAAGGCAGCCCGAGCTTTGTCGCCAGCCGCTTACCGACCGACGACTTGCCGGCTCCCATCATGCCGACGAGCACGACCGAGCGGCCGGCGAGCGCGGCCGCCACCCGCCGGCCGTCGACCGGCTGACCCTGGACCATCGACCTCTGAACCTCGCCCATGCTGTTATGAGCCGGGTCCAATACAGGAAAAGGACGACGAAGGCGACAGCACGCCGCCCGTTTCGCCCTCCGCTGCCTGCGCCGGCGACCCGCTTGCGCCCGGCGGCGGTTCTTGCGACCATGTCGAGAGCATGACGGTGCGCGCCAGGCGCGTCATTGACGGGGTCTCAAGGCCCAGCGCACCCAACAAACCGGCGGTCGACGCCGCTGACAAGACTTGAGGGAGCCCGATCTTGACTGCAGGAAACAATGAGCATCGCGTGCCCGGTCCCCGCCTCGTCGCCATTGTCGGCCCATTCCAGAGCGGAAAGACAAGCCTTCTCGAGGGGATCCTCGCGCGCGGCGGAGGCTTGGCGCGGCAGGGATCCGTGCGCGAGGGCACGAGCATCGGCGACTCGAGCCCCGAGGCGCGCAACCATGCCATGAGCGTCGAGCCCAACGTCGCCAGCATCGACTACATGGGCGATCGGCTGACTTTCTTCGACTGCCCCGGCTCGATCGAATTCATCCACGACATGCGGCATGCGCTGCCCATCTGCGACGCCGCGATCGTCGTCTGCGAAGCGGATCCGCGCAAGATTCCGGCGTTGCAGGTCATCCTGCGCGAGCTCGAGGAACTCGGTCTGCCGCGGATCCTCTTCCTCAACAAGATCGATCAGGCGACGGGCGCCCTGCGCGAGACGCTCGAGATGCTTCAGCCCGCGTCGCGCACGCCGCTACTCTTGCGACAGATCCCCGTATGGGAGAACGGCGTCGCCACCGGCTTCGTCGATCTCGCGCTCGAGCGCGCGTTCGTTTATCGGGAGGCGTCGCCCTCGACCGTGATCGAGATGCCGGCCGGCGTCATCCCGGAAGAGAAACAAGCGCGCTACTCGATGCTGGAAAAGCTCGCGGATTACGACGATGCGCTGATGGAACAACTCATCAGCGACATCGACCCGCCGAGGGACCTCGTGTTCGACGACCTTGCGCGCGAATTGCGCGAAGGCCATGTCGTGCCGGTGCTGATGGGCTCGGCGACGGACGGGCATGGGGTGACCCGGCTCCTGAAAGCGGTTCGCCACGAAGCGCCGGCGATCGCCCATACGCGAAAACGCCTCGGCATCGACGACAAGGGCCCCGCCCTTGCCCAGGTCATGCGCACCGTTCACACGGCTCATGGCGGCAAGCTGTCGTTGGCGCGGGTGCTGCGCGGCTCCTTCGCCGACGGCGCGACGGTGATCAATTCACGCGGAATCGAGGAGCGCATCGGCGGCCTGGCGCGGCTCATCGGCGCGACATCGTCGAAGGTCGGCCGGGCCGAGGAGGGCGACACGATCGCCTTCGCCCGCCTGGAAGCGCTGTCGACCGGCGACCGCTTCGCCGACGGCAAGACCGCTCCGGCCCCCGCCGACGTCGCCGCGCCGCCGCAGCCGACGCAGGCCTTCGCCATTCATGTCAAGGATCGCAAGGACGAAGTGCGGCTCGCCAGCGCGCTTGCCAAGCTGTGCGAGGAGGATCGCGCGCTTTCCTTCGTCCAGGACGCCGAAATGTCCGAGATGAAGCTCTACGGACAGGGCGAGATGCATTTGCGCGTGACGACCGAGCGCCTCGCCGACCGCTTCGGGGTGACCATCCAGACGCAGAAACCCACGGTTGCTTATCGCGAGACGATTCGCGACGCCGTGACCGTGCGCGGGCGGCACAAAAAGCAGTCCGGCGGGCATGGCCAGTTCGGCGACGTGGTGGTCGAGGTGGCGCCGCGCGGGCGCGGCGAAGGGTTCGCCTTTGCCGAGCGGGTGCACGGCGGCTCGGTGCCCAGACAATATTTCTCATCGGTCGAAGCGGGGGCGAAGGACGCGCTGGCGCGCGGGCCGCTGGGGTTTCCGGTGGTCGACGTGTCCGTCACGCTGGTCGACGGCTCCTACCATACGGTCAACTCCTCGGATATGGCGTTCCGCGCCGCCGGCAGGATCGCGATCGACGAGGCTCTGGCCAAGGCGCGTCCCGTGCTTCTCGAGCCGATCCTCCTGGTGACGATCTACGTTCCCTCCGATGCGCTGGCGCGGGCGAGCGCGCTCGTCAGCGCCCGTCGCGGCCAGATCCTCGGCTTCGAGGCCCGACCGGGCTGGACCGGCTGGGAGGCCTTGCGGGCCCTCATTCCGGAAGCCGAAATCGGCGACCTCATCGTCGAATTGCGCTCTGCGACCGCCGGCGTCGGCGCCTTCGAGACGAGGTTCGACCATCTTGCCGAGCTCTCCGGCCGGACCGCCGACCAGGTGATCGCGGCGCGGCAGCGGGCGAACGCCTGAACCCTTGCGGCCGAGGGCTTTCTGGCTTTTTCGCGACTGTACATGCATTCGCTCATCGCCTAAACGGGGGCGCATTCCGCCCTGCCCGGAGACGATGCCGATGGCCGACGCCACTTTCGAAGAGAGCCGCCTGGCGACGGTGTTCGGCGGCTCCGGCTTTGTCGGCCGCCACATTGTGCGGGCGCTCGCACGCAGGGGCTGGCGGATCCGGGTCGCGGTGCGCCGTCCCGATCTTGCCGCTTACCTGCAGACCGACGGCGTCGTCGGCCAGATCCAGCCTGTTCAGGCGAACCTGCGCTATCCGGCCTCCCTCGCCGCCGCGCTCGAAGGCGCTGAGATGGCGGTCAACGCCACCGGGGTACGGGCGGAGAGCGGCGCCCAGACCTATCAGGCCGTGCATGTCGACGGCGCGGCGACGTTGGCGCGAGCGGTGAGGGAATCCCGCGTCGAAGCCTTCGTCCATGTCTCGGGCATCGGCGCGGACGAGCGCTCGCCCTCGCCCTACATCGCCAGCAAGGGACGCGGCGAGATCGTCACGCGAGAGGCGTTTCCCGACGTGGTCGTTCTTCGCCCATCGGTCGTTTTCGGCCCGGAGGACGACTTCTTCAACCGGTTCGGCGCGCTTGCGCGGTTCCTGCCGGTTATACCGCTCTTTGGCGGCGGCGCGACCCGCCTGCAGCCGGTGTACGCGGGCGACGTCGCGCGGGCGACGGCCGCCGCGCTCGCCGGCGACGCCACGCCCGGCCTAACCTACGAGCTCGGCGGCCCGGAAGTGATGACGTTGCGCGAGGCCGCGGAACTCGTCCTGCATGCGATCGACCGACGGCGCATGCTGCTCGGGCTGCCGCTCGGGCCGTCGCGCCTGCTCGCGTCCTTGAGCGCCTTCGCCAGCAAGGCGACATTCGGGCGCTACCCGAAGCTCCTGACGACGACCCGCGATCAGGTCGACCTCCTCGCGGTCGACAATGTGGTCTCGGCGGAGGCGGAAGCTGAGGGTCGCGTCCTACGCGGGCTCGGCATTGAGCCTCAGGCGCCCGACGCGATCATCCCGACGTACCTTGTGCGCTTCCGCAAGACGGGCCAGTATGAGTTGCAGGGCTTGGCCTGAGGCCGCGTCGACGTGCGCGCTTACCGATGTTTCGGCATGAAGTTCTTAACAGATGTCCGGGCCATTTCGAGTTGGGGTCTTCTGTGATCAAATCTGAGCTTGTGCAGCGCATGGCCGCCCGCAACCCGCACCTTTATCAGCGCGACATCGAGAACATCATCGATGCGATTCTTGGCGAGATCGCCGATGCGTTGGCGCGGGGCGAGCGGGTGGAACTGCGCGGCTTCGGCGCCTTTTCGACCAAGCAGCGCCAGGCGCGCACCGGCCGCAACCCGCGCACCGGCGACAGGGTTCCGGTCACCGAGAAGCTTGCGCCGTTCTTCAAGACCGGCAAGGAGATGCGCGAACGTCTCAACCGCGGCGCGGTCGAACAGGTCTGAGCCGGCCCGCCACCCGCTGGCGCGATGGAGCGAACGAGGCAGGCATGATTCGCTTCGTGAAGATCGTCTTCCTCGCCGTCGCCGCGATCGTTCTCTTGCTGTTCGCATTCGCCAACCGGCAGATCGTCGACGTGTCGTTCGATCCGTTCGGCTCGACCAACAACGCGGCCTACGCCATAGCGGCGCCGCTGTTTGCGGTGGCGATCGTGTTCGCCATGCTCGGCGTCATCGCCGGCGCGTTCGCCACCTGGCTGTCGCAGGGACGCCATCGGCGCGCCTCGCGCCAGAATCGCGCCGAGGCGCAGAAATGGCGGACGCAGGCCGAGGCGCTGAAGGCCGCGCATCCTCCATCGGCGCCCACCGTCCCTCCGCGCGCCTGAGGCAGTCGGCCCGATGCGGTTCTTTTCGGCCGGCGATATCGATGCGGCGCTCGATTTTCCCGGGCTGGTCGAGGCCCTTGGCGAGGCAATGCGGGGAGGCTTCATCGCGCCGGCCCGCCATCATCACGACATCGAGCGCGCTGGCGAACCTCAGGCGACGCACCTTATCATGCCGGCCTGGACCGACAGCGCCTCGCGCGCCGGCCTCTATCTCGGCGCCAAGATCGTCAACGTCTTTCCCGGCAATGCGGCGCGTGGCCTGCCGGCGGTGACGGGCCTCTACGTGCTGCAATCCGGCCGAACCGGCGAGACCCTGGCGACGCTCGACGGCACGCGGCTCACGCACTGGCGCACCGCCGCCGCCTCGGCGCTCGCATCGAAGCATCTGGCGCGGCGGGACGCCGAACGTCTGCTGGTCGTCGGCGCCGGGGCGCTCGCGCCCTACCTCGCGCGGGCGCACGCCAGCCAGCGCGCGCTGAAGGCGATCGCGGTCTGGAACCATCGCCTCGAGGGCGCCCGGCGCGTCGCTGAGGCCCTCGCCGGCGAGGGCCTGCCGGCGCGCGCCGCGGAGGATCTGCCGGAGGCGGTCGCCGCGGCCGACGTCATCTCATGCGCGACGCTGGCGACGGCGCCCGTGATCGAAGGCCGGTGGCTCAGGCCGGGGCAGCATCTCGACCTCGTCGGCGCCTTCAACCTGCGCATGCGCGAGGCGGACGACGAGGCGCTGAGGCGCGCTCGCATCTTCATCGACACCGAGGCCGCCTGCGTCGAGGGCGGCGACGTCGCGCTCGGGCTCAGGAGCGGCGCGATTACGCGGGCCGACGTCGTCGCCGACCTGCCGGCGCTCTGCCGCGGCGCGCAAGGGCGCAGGACCGAAGACGAGATCACCCTCTTCAAGTCGGTCGGCACGGCGATCGAGGATCTGGCTGCGGCGATGCTCGTCTGGCGCAAGGCCGGCGACGCGGAGCCCTGAGCCGGCCGGCCGCGTTCGCGGCTATTTGGACTTTCTTGGAATCCTGCGAATGCTCGTCAGGATACCGCTTTTCGCGGCGTTGGATTGTCTTGGATTCGCTTGGATTCCTTCGTCCCAAATGAGGAATTTCAATGGCTTGCGAGCGCGGTTGCCTTGCAAAAACTTCTCGGTGGCCCGCGGCGTATCGTACAGAGAGGTATCGCCGCGGCTACCGGCGTCAATGGCGACAGCGAAGGAGCGTCTTCAACCATCGCGGAATTGTACGCTCAGTTCTGTTTTTCTGCAAGCGATTATCATAGCGGTCACGAAATCGGAAACTGCCTGTCCCCGCTCATCTGCCCGGCTTGACGCGTCGGCGGATATGTCGACTATTCCCCGAACCGCTCCTTCCACGTCGGCTTTGCCCCGGCGACCTTGAGCGGCGTTGCTTCGTAGACGCCGCGGGCGACGGCGCGGGCGACGCATTCGGCGGCGAGCATGCCGATCTCGGTCAGGTCGCGAAGGTCCGGCGTCGGCGCGGCTCTCGCGGTCGTGGCGGCGAAGACGACGTCGTTGTCGCCCGGCGCGTGCGCCGGGCGAAGCGCCAGGGCGAAACCGTCCTGCGCCATGATCGCCACCCGCTTGACCTGCGCCTTGGTCAGCCGAGCGTCGGTCGCCACCACCGCAAGGTCGGTGTTGACCGGCAGGTCGCTCTTGAGGCGCATCGTCAGCGCGTCCTCGATCGCGTCCGGGCCGAAGCCGCGGCCGCCGAATTCACCCGCCCGCTCGTAGGGCGCGGCCCAGAAGTGCTGGGTGAAGCCGCGCGTCGCCCGTCCGACCGAATTGCAGACAACGAGCGCGCCGACGCGGAAACCCCGTGTGGTCACGGCGCTGGTCGAGCCGAGCCCGCTTTTGAGATCGTAGGTCGAGGCGCCGAAGCCGGCGCCCGCGGCGCCAAGCTCGAAATCCTCGGGGCCCGCGAGTGCGTCGGCGGCGGCCGCATAGCCGAACTCCCAGTAAGGCGGCTGCCGGCCCCAGTTCTTGTCGCCGCCGTTGGCGAGGTCGAAGAGGCTGGCGCCGGGCACGATCGGCACTCGGGCGCCGTGCGCGACGAAACCGCGGCCGATCGAGGCGAGGAACGCCATGGCGCCGCCGGCGGCGTCGAGACCGTAGGCCGAGCCGCCGGAGAGGACGAAGGCGTCGACGCGCTCGACCATCATCTCCGGCTCGAGCAGCGCCGTGTCGCGCAGAGCCGGGGAGCCGCCGTTCATGGCGATGGCGGCGACCACCGGCTCGTCGAAAAGGACAGCGGTGACGCCGGAGGCGAGCCGCGCGTCCTGAGCGCTGCCGACCCGCACGCCCCCGACGTCGGTGATGAGATTGGCGATCATCCGGGGGTTCCTCGCAAGGCGCAACGTTTGCGACCCTGCGCCGCAACGGCCGGTTCGGCAAGCTGGCGGAAGCGCCTCCGCACGGTCAACCCGGCGCCTCCGGCGACGAATTTCGGCGCCGCGCGGCGGAATTTCGGGCTAAGCTGCGGTCAAGCTGTCCACGCGGTTCGGCAAGCAGTTCGGAAAGCCAAGCAAGCCCATGAACGACGATCTGCCCTACCGGCCCGGCGTCGGCGTCGCGCTGGTCAACCGCGACGGCGAGGCCTTCATCGGCCGTCGCAAGCGCAAGCGAGGCGATGAGGTTCTGGACGCGCTTTCCTGGCAGATGCCGCAAGGCGGGGTCGACGACGGCGAGGCGCCGCTCGACGCCGCCAAGCGCGAGCTCTGGGAAGAAACCAACGTGCGCTCGGCCGAGTTCATCGCCGAAATGCCCGAATGGCTGCACTACGACCTGCCGGCCAACGCCACCCGGCGCTGGGGCGGGCGCTACCGCGGCCAGAGGCAGAAGTGGTTCCTCTTCCGCTTCGTCGGCGACGAGGCCGAGATCGACGTGCGGCGCCCCGCCGGGGGCGCGCACGAGGCCGAGTTCGACGAATGGCGCTGGGAGCGCTTCGAGCGCCTGCCCGACGTCGTCGTGCCGTTCAAGCGCAAGGTCTACGAGCGGGTGGCCAACGCCTTCGCGCCGCTGGCGCGGCCGGAAAGGTAGCGCGCCTGCCCTCATCCGGCCCTTCGGGCCACCCCCGGGTCAAGCCCGGGGGCAGGCTCTTCTCCCGCTCGCGGGAGAGGGTCGGGATGAAGGGAAGCGAGGCGAGTTATTTCCCGCCTCTGACCGAGGCGATCGCGGCGACCGTCTCCTCGTCCATTTTCTTGCGCAGGCGGTGATCGGAAAGGTCGACGTCGCCCTGCGGCAGGTCCGCCTTGAGCGCCGCGGCGACGTCGTCGTCGTTGCGGCCGACCTGCGAGGCGACGAAGTCGCGGGCGTATTTTTCCGCATCCTCGCCGGCGAGCCCCTTCATCTCGGCGACCCAGAGCGCCATCGACTTGTTGCGCCGCGCCATCGCGCGGAAGCGCAAGGCCTCGTCGTTGGCGAACTGCTTCTCGAAGGTGTTCTCGCGATCCTGGAATGCGTCGGACATGCGACCTCCGTCAGTTGGCGCGCCGGCGCTGCGCGCCGTCGACGCCGTTCGTTGCCAGTCCAGAGCGGACCTTATGCGGCTTTCCGCCGAGAGGCGCAACGCGGCGCCAAGCCGGGTGACGCCTAACAATTAGCGCCCAACGGCCCGGCCTCCAGCCTGATCGTTTCGCGATCTTGTCCGCTGAGCGTAGCTTGGGACGATCGTCCGGCGTGAAGGCGCAAGTGGTCGCCAATTGTCTCGGACGGCAGGGGTCGCGGTACTGCCTCTCACCAGTTTGACCTCGTATGATAATGAGCGGAAAGGGCGGCCGCAGGCAACAAAACGACGGCCGCCCCTTGAGCGGCTGATGGGGAACGCATGTCCGATTGGGGCGCTGGATACGTCACCGACACCGCCTACGTTCACGACTTCTGCCGTGTCGAGGCTCCCCCCATGCTCGCGCTGGCGGCGCTGGCGGGCGGCGTCGGCGCGCCCGGCGGATCTGGCGAGCCGCTCGCCTGGTGCGACCTCGGTTGCGGGCAGGGCTACACGACCAATATCGTCGCCGCCGCCAATTCCGAGACGCGCGCGTTCGGCTTCGATTTCAATCCGGCGCACATCGCCAACGCGCGCGCGCTGGCGAGCGATGCCGGCCTGGCGAATGTCGACTTCCGCGAGGCAAGCTTCCAGGAGTTGCTTGCCGACGCAACGCTGCCCGAGTTCGACGTCATGTGCATGCACGGCATCTTGAGCTGGGTCAGCCCGGAGAACCGCCGCGCGCTGGTCGCGCTGGCGCGCAAGCGACTGAAGCCGGGCGGGCTGCTCTACATTTCCTACGATTGCATGCCGGGATGGGCGGGCCTTGCGCCGCTGCGCCGCATTCTGGCGCGGCATTTCGGGCCGGGCCGGGGGACGCCCGCCCCGGCCGCGGTCGAGCGTGCGCTCGCCTTCGCCGACGAGCTGCGTGCCCAGGACCCACGCTTTCATCGCATGTTTCCGCTTGTCGAGGCGCAGTTGGCGCGTCTACGGACAACGCCGCGCGACTATCTCGCGCACGAGATCCTGACACGCGACTGGGAGGCGTTCACATTCAGCGAAGTGGCGAGCGACCTGGCCGAGGCCAAGCTCGCCTACGTCGGCAGCGCCCATCTGCTCGACGGGCTGGACAGGCTCAATTTTACGCCGCAACAGATGGATTGGCTCGGCGGGCTCGCCGATCCTGTCCTCGCCGAAACATCGCGCGACATGCTGCTTGGCCGTCAGTTCCGCCGCGACCTGTTCGTCAAGGGCCGCAACCTCCTCGGCGCCCGGGCGGTGCGAGCACGCTGGATGTCGACGCGATTCGCGTTGACCGTTCCGGCGAAGGAGGTCGATCCGACATTCGAGACCCCGCTCGGCAAGCACCAGTTCCATCCGCAAAAGCATCAGCCGTTGATCGAAGTCTTCGGCCGCGGTCCCATCACGTTCGGCGAAGCGCTGCGGCAGGCGTTCGGCAAGGACGCCGACGCGCAATGGCCAATCGACGTCATCAAGGTTTTGGTGGCCCGCGGCGACCTGCAGCCGGCGCTGCCGAGCGAGGGCGAGGCCGCACGCGCGACCGGCGCGCGCGCCTTCAACGATGCGGTCATCAATCGCGTCCGCGAGGGCGCGGATCTCTTCTATCTCGCTTCGCCGATCACGGGCGGGGGCGTGCTGGTCGACCGTCTGACCCAGCTTTATCTGCACGCGCGCCGCAACGGCGTCGCCAATCCGGCCCGGTGCGTGATCGAGATCGGCGAACGGGCCGCGCTGAAAAGCGGCGAAGGCGCGTCGCCCTCGCCCGACGAGCTGCGCGCGACCGTTAAGGCCAAGGTGGCGCGCGCCGAAGCCGATGTCTTTCCGTTGTTGCAGACGCTTGGAATCGCCTGACGGCGGCGATCAGCCGATGCTGTCCTTCTGCACGGCGGGCAGCAGCAAACCGGCAAGCGGCCCGGCGAGCCCCTGGAAGGACGCATCGAGCTTCAGGAAGCCGTCGTTGAGCGCGCTGAAGGCCGGCATCACGCTGCCGTCCCCCAGGAGCGCCCTTGCCAAGTCGCCGAAGTCGGTCGAAAGCGCCTGGAAGCCTTTAGCGTCGGACTCCAGCGCCTCGCCGATTTTCAACAGCGGGGAGTTGCTGTCGACGCCGACCATCCTCACCAGATCGCCGCCAAGCTGCGCCGCGGCGCCGGGCTGATCGGCGTTGCCGCCCAGACTGGCCGCGTCCGTGCTCAATTTCCCTGCGTCGTCGGCGACGGCGGCCTCGAGCTTGAGGAAATCCGTATGCGAAGCCGTGTGCCCGAGCTTGAGGAAATCTGCGCCGAACCTCGCGAGGTCGGCGCCGAAGTTCTTGAGCCCTCCATCAAACTTGAGGAAATCCGCCTGCGCGGTCTCGCTGCCGCCCGTGTCGAGCTTCCAGGCGAAATCGTCGATCGCCGCGCCGAGCCAGGCGTCCCGCTCGAAATCGAAGCCGAGCTTCAGGTACGACTGGCCGATCACTTCGAACGTGGACTGATATTTGTGATCAGAAAGCGAACTCGCGCCGCGACCCGCCAGAGCATCGTCGATCTTCAAGAATGCCGCGTTAAGCTGAGTCTGCTCTCCGACGCCGTCGACGCCGTCCAGCTTGATGAACTGGTCGAGAAGTTGGGTTACCCGCTCTACGGCTGTTGGCATGGCCAGATTCCCTTTACGCGTTTTTTCTAGTTTGTTGCGTAAACATCGTATTCCGGCGGCGCCGACCGCGCAAGAGCGCTCTTGATTGACGGTCACTACAATTCACGGCGACAGGCCCTCGGTACTGCATTTCATGGCTTCGGGCAGGGAAAAGAGCCGACCCTGCGGTCATCGGGCAAAGAGTATCTCCGCATGCAGATTTTGCGTCCGCGGCTGACCTCGGAAAATACAAGCTACTGAATTCAACGATCAGCGCCGAGATTGAGTTATTCGAGTGGGATTTCGAACTCCCAGCCCGCTGCGGGCCGCCTCGATTAGCCTTCGCGCGTCCGCTTCCTCGTAGCGCCGCGCCGCCTCGAAGCCCCAGACCGGGCCGGGCCACGCCGAATCGTCGATCCGCCGCGCGACGACATGGAGGTGGAGCTGGCGGACGATATTGCCGAGGGCGCCGATGTTGATCTTGTCGGCCTTCGCATGGCGCTCGAGAAAACGCGCCGCGTGCGCCGCCTCTTCGATGAGAAGCGCACGGTCGTGCGGGTCGAGGTCGGTCAGTTCGGCAAGGCCCTCACGCCGGGGAACCAGGATGAGCCAGGGCCAGCGCGCATCGTTCATCAGCAACACGCGCGAGAGCCGCATGTCGCCGACGGCGAGCGTGTCCTTCACCAACCGCCCGTCGAGCGCGAACGTCACGCCGGCCAGGCCGTCCCATGCGGCCCCTTCGGCAGGCCGAGCTTCGCCGCGATGGTCTCGGCGATGTCTGCAAGCGACGCCCGCGCGCCGATCGGGCCGGGCGGCGCGCCGGCGCCGAAGGCGAGGATCGGCGCGTGCTCGCGGGTGTGGTCGAAGCCGCGGAAAGTCGGGTCGTTGCCGTGATCGGCGGTGATGAGGCAATAATCGGACGGTCGCATCGCGGCTTCGATGTCGCCGAGCCGGGCGTCGAACGCCTCGAGGCAGGCGGCATAGCCGGGGACGTCGCGGCGGTGGCCGTATTCGGTGTCGAAGTCGACGAGATTGACGAAGACGAGCCCGCCGTCGGGCGCGGCCTTCAGCGTGTCCAGCAGCAGGTCGACGTTGGCGTCGTTGCTCTTGCCCTTCTTTTCCACGCCGGTATCGCGATGGGCGAAAATGTCGCCGATCTTGCCTATCGAGGCGATCGTGCGGCCGGCGCGCGCCGCCCGTTGCAGGAGATTGCCGTCGGGCGGCGGCACGGCGAAATCCTTGCGATTCGCCGTGCGGACGAAATCCATCGCCGATCCGCCGACGAACGGCCGCGCGATCACCCGGCCGATGTTGAGCCGATCGCAGAGGCGGCGGCCGATCCTGCAAAGCTCGTAGAGCCGCTCGAGCCCGAAGGCCTCTTCGTGAGCGGCGATCTGAAGGACCGAGTCGGCCGAGGTGTAGCAGATGGGTTTCAGCGTCCTTAGGTGCTCCCCGCCCAATTCCTCGATGATCGCCGTGCCCGACGCATGTCGGTCGCCGAGGATGCCGTTGAGCTTGCCCTCGGCGATCAGCGCCGCCGTCAGCGATGCCGGAAAGGCGGGGATCGTCTCGGGGAAATAGCCCCAGTCGAAATCGACCGGCGTCCCGGCGATCTCCCAATGGCCCGAAGGCGTGTCCTTGCCGCGCGACGTCTCGACGCCATAGCCCCACTGCCCCGCGGGATCGGGCAGCGCGAAGCCGGGCGGCGGGCGGCCGGTCGAAGCCTGCATCGCATGCCCGAGGCCGAGCGCCTCGAGCCGGGGCAGCCGCAGGGGTCCGCGCCGCAGGCCGAGGCGGTTGCCGAGGCCAAGCGCACAGGCCTCGGCGATGTGGCCGAGGGTATCGGCGCCCTCGTCGCCGTAGGTTCCGGCGTCCTCGGCGCCGCCGCAGCCGACCGAATCCAGAACGATGAGGATCGCCCGGCCCGAAGGCGCGCTCACTGGCTGACGACGCCGCTCTGCGTCGCTTCGTTGGCGAAGGCGGCGGCGAAAAGCGCGCGGGTATATTCGTTCTGCGGCTTGAGGAACATCGCTTTCGCCTCCCCGCTCTCCACCACCTTGCCGCGCCGCATGACGATGATCTCGCTCGCCAGCGCCCGCACGACTCGGAGATCGTGCGAGATGAACAGATAGGCGAGTTTGCGCCGCCTCTGCAAATCCCGCAAAAGATCGACGATCTGCGCCTGGATCGACATGTCGAGCGCGGAGGTCGGCTCGTCCAGCACGACGAATTTCGGGTTCAAGGCCATCGCCCTGGCGATGGCGATGCGCTGGCGCTGGCCGCCGGAGAACTCGTGCGGGTAGCGGTCGAGCGTCGACGGATCGAGCCCGGTGTCGGCGAGTGACCGCTCGGCGACCCGGCGCCGCTCGGCGGCGCTGAGTTTGGTCCCTTGCGCGATCAGGCCTTCCTCGACGATCTCGGCCACCGACATGCGCGGCGAGAGCGAGCCGTAGGGGTCCTGGAAGACGATCTGCATGTCGCGCCTCAACGGGCGCATCGCCTTGGAATTGAGCCCGTCGATGGCGCGTCCGCAATAGGCGATCGATCCCTCGGAACGGATGAGGCGCAGGATCGCCAGGCCCAGCGTGGTCTTGCCGGAGCCGGACTCGCCGACGACGCCGAGGGTTTCGCCTTCGCGCACCGCCAGCGAGACGCCGTCGACCGCCTTGATATGGCCGACGGTGCGGCGAAAGAACCCGCGCTTGATCGGGAACCAGACGCGCAGGTTCTCCGCGCTGGCGATCGTCGGCGAATTCGCGTCGGCGACCAGCGGCTCGTCCCTCGGCTCGGCCGCCAGCAGCGCCTTGGTATAGGGATGGCTCGGGCGCTCGAACACGTCGGCCATCCTGCCGGCCTCGACGATCTCGCCCCGCTGCATGACGATCACGTCGTCGGCGATGCGCCGGACGACATTGAGATCATGGGTGATGAACAGCATCGCCATGCCGATCTTGGTCTGCAGGTCTTTGAGCAGCTTGAGGATCTGCGCCTGCACAGTGACGTCGAGAGCGGTCGTCGGCTCGTCGGCGATGAGCAGGTCCGGGCGATTGGCGAGCGCCATGGCGATCATCACCCGCTGGCGCTGGCCGCCGGAGAGCTGATGCGGATAGGCGCCGAGGCGCTGCGCCGGATCGACGATGCCGACCTCGGTCAGGAGCTCGACGATGCGCGGCCGGGTCGCCGCCGAGCGCCCCTGGTGCAGCGCGATGATCTCGCCGATCTGCCGCTCGATCGGGTGCAGCGGGTTCAAGGAGGTCATCGGCTCCTGGAACACCATGGTGACGCCGGCGCCGCGCATCTCGCGCAATTCGCCGTCCGACATCTTCAAGACGTCGCGGCCGCGGAAGAGGATTTCCCCGGTCGGATAGCTCGCCGCCGGCTGCGGCAGGAGGCGGACGATCGCCTGCGCGGTCACCGTCTTGCCGGAGCCCGATTCGCCGACCAGCGCCAGCGCCCGGCCCTTCTCCAGGCGGAAGGACACGCGGTCGACCACGACCTTGCGCTCGGCCCCTTGCGCGAAGGCGATGGAGAGCTCGCGGACGTCGATGAGCGCGGCGGCGTCCCTCACGTGAAGGTCTTTCTGGGGTCGAAGGCGTCGCGCACCGCTTCGCCGATGAAGATCAGGAGCGACAGCAGGAGCGCAATGACGGCGAAGGCCGAAATGCCGATCCATGGCGCCGAAAGATTGGACTTGCCCTGCAGCAGGAGCTCGCCCAGCGAAGGCGAGCCAGGGGGCATGCCGAGCCCGAGGAAGTCGAGCGATGTCAGCGTGCTGATCGAGGAATTGACGATGAAGGGCAGGAAGGTCAGCGTCGCGACCATGGCGTTCGGCAGCACGTGCTTGACGATGATCTTGGCGTTGGACAGCCCGAGCGCCCGCGCCGCGTTGACATATTCGAAGTTGCGCGCGCGCAGGAATTCCGCCCGCACCAGGTGCACGAGGCTCACCCAGGAGAACAGCAGAAGAATGGTGAGCAGCACCATGAAGCTCGGCGCGAGGATGGCCGAAAGGATGATCAGAATGTAGAGATGGGGCAGCGACGACCAGATCTCGATCACCCGCTGCATTATGAGGTCCAGCCAGCCGCCGAAATAGCCTTGCACGGCGCCGGCGAAGACGCCGATGACCGACGATATGCCGGCGAGGGTGAGGCCGAACAGAACCGAGAGGCGAAAGCCGTAGAGGAGGCGCGCGACGATGTCGTGGCCGTCCTGATCGGAGCCGAGCCACAGCGGCTCGAGCTTCCAGCAGGGCGAGGCGACCGTTTCCGCATCCTTCACGCCCTGCTTCGTCAGCGCCGCCCGGCACTGCGCGTCGCTCAAGAGCCAGGTCGGGGGCGTCGGCAGCGGCGTCGGCGGATCGAGAATGGTGGTGGAATTGGCGAAGTGGATCGGCGGCCAGATCATCCAGCCGTGCGCCTTGATCTCATTGGCGACAAACGGGTCGCGGTAGTCCGCGTAGGCCTGGAAACCGCCGAATTTGTCCTCGGGATAGTCGACGAACACCGGAAACAGGAGCTCGCCCTTGTACATGGCGATCAGCGGCCGGTCGTTGGCGATGAACTCCGAGCAGAGCGCGGCGGCGAAGAGAACCAGGAAGATGCGCAAAGACCAGGCGCCGCGCCGGTTGCGGCGAAAGTTGTCGAGCCGCCGACGGTTCATCGGCGACAGGTTGAGCCAGGGCCGGGCCCTCATCCGGCGCTTCGCGCCACCTTCTCCCGCAAAGCCCGTCGAGAGACGGGCGTCTTTCGACGCCCTATGCGGGAGAAGGGAACGCGCCCCCTCTCCCGCCTGCGGGAGAGGGTCGGGGTGAGGGGGCGCCGCGCGGCCTTCGTCTGTGAAAGGGAGAAGGGATTCGCCCGATCCTTCGCGAAGGGCGTCGAAGGACGACGGCTTCTCGAGCGGCCTTGCAGGAGACCGTTGGGGCAAGGGGTCTTCCCGCTGGTCCATCCCCTAAACCTCGCGCGTTTCGAAATCGATGCGCGGATCGATCCAGGTGTAGGTGAGATCGGTGATGAGGTTCACGACGAGGCCGATCAGAGCAAAAATGTAAAGGTTGGCGAGCACGACCGGATAATCCCGCTGGATCAGCGAGTCGTAGGAGAGGTAGCCCAGGCCGTCGAGCGAGAACACCGACTCGATCAGGAGCGAGCCGGTGAAGAAGGCGCCGATGAAAGCGCCGGGAAAGCCGGCGATGACGATCAGCATGGCATTGCGGAAGACGTGGCCGTAGAGCACGCGCCGCTCGCTCAGGCCCTTCATCCGCGCGGTCTGCACGTAAGACTTCTTGATCTCGTCGAGGAAGGAATTCTTGGTCAAGAGCGTCGCGGTGGCGAACGAGCCGAGCACCAGCGCCGTCACCGGCAGGGTGATGTGCCAGAGGTAATCGAGGATCTTATGCGGCCAGTCGAGGTCGGCGAAATTGTCCGACGTCAGCCCGCGCAAGGGAAAAATCTGCCAGAACGACCCGCCGCAAAAGAGCACCATCAGGAACACCGCGAAGAGAAAGCTCGGGACCGCATAGCCGAAGATCACCAGGGCCGAGGTCGCGGTGTCGAAACGCGTTCCGTCCTTGACGGCCTTGCGGATGCCGAGCGGAATCGAGATCGCATAGGAGATGACGGTCATCCACAGGCCGAGCGAGATCGACACCGGCAGCTTTTCCTCGATGAGCTCAAGGACCGGCACGTCGCGGTAGTAGCTCTTGCCGAAATGGAAGGTCGCGTAGTCGCGCACCAGGATCCAGAACCGCTCGAGCGCCGGCTTGTCGAAGCCATACTGCTT
Organism: uncultured Alphaproteobacteria bacterium; assembly: GCA_963772555.1. GTDB lineage: Bacteria > Pseudomonadota > Alphaproteobacteria > Rhizobiales > Beijerinckiaceae > Roseiarcus. The sequence goes on from CAVYXQ010000014.1 coordinate 40,877, forward strand.
CTCGAGCTCCTTGATGAATTTCGGATCGAGGCCCTGCGAGCCGCGGTAGCGGGAGGAGATGTCGCCGCCGGATTGCGAAACGCCTGCGCCGATGTGACCGCCGCCGCCGCCGAAGCCGGCGGTCGAACTCTGGTCGGCGCCCTGCAATTGCGCGATGACGCGCTCGACCGGGCCGCCGGGCACGAACTGAACGATGGCGAAGGAGACCGCCATGATGCCGAGGATGGTCGGAATCATGAGCAGGAGGCGGCGCAGGATATAGGCGAACATCTCAAGTCAGCTTGCCGTTCCTTCCCCCCTCGCGGGGGAAGGTGTCGTTGCCAAGCAACGACGGATGAGGGGGATCGCGCGGAGCGCGATGGCTCATATGTTCAAGGGGCGACGCCTGACGCCGTGATGCAAGAAAAGCAGGGCACGGCGAAGCCGTCGCGCTCCGCGCGACCGCCCCCTCATCCGGCGTCCCTTCGGGACGCCACCTTCTCCCGCAAGGGGAGAAGGAGGACGCCTGTCCTGTCTGAATGCGGCGCCTTGCAGTGCCGATTGCGCTAGAGGCCAATCGCCTTCGCCTTCCCTTCGTCCCACCACCATGTGCCGGGCGCGCCGGTGCCAAGCTTCGGCTGGCGCTCGGGCCGGGAGAACGCGTCCCAATAGGCCACCCACGATGTGTCGCGATACCACATCGGCACCCAATAATGTCCTGCCCGCAGCACCCCGTCGAGGGCGCGGCAGGCCGAATTGAGCTCCGGCCGAGACTTGGCCGTGGCGATCGTCTCGACCAGGGCGTCGACGACCGGGTCGGCAACGCCGGCGAGATTGCGCGAGCCGTTCTGCGCCGCGGCGGCCGAGGTGTACACCACCCTGAGATCGGCGCCCGGCGTCGTCGAGCCGCCCATCGCCTGGGTGACGACGTCGAAGTCGAAGGCGTCGGTGCGGCTCTTGTACTGCGCCGCGTCGACAATGCGCATGTTCGCCTGGATGCCGAGCTTGCCGAGGTTCTGGATGAAGGGCATCGTATGGGGCTGCAGGGCGCTGCTGAAATCGAGGAACTCGATGGTCAGCGGCTTGCCGTTCGGCAGCGTCAGCGCTTCGCCGTTGCGCTTGCAGCCGGCGCCGAGCAGGAGCTCGTAGGCCTGCTTCAGGAGCTTGCGGTCGAAGCCCGACCCGTCGCTCTCGGGCGGGACGTAGGGATCGCCGAAGACGGACGGCGGCAGCTTGTCGCGGAAGGGCTCGAGCAGCTTCAGCTCGTCCGGCCCCGGCGCGCCCCTGGCCTCCATGTCGGTGTTGGGGAAGAAGGAGACGATCCGCTTGTAGGCGGAGTACATCACGTTCTTGTTGGTCCAGGTGAAATCGAAGGCGAGGCCGATCGCCTCGCGGACGCGGGGATCCTTGAACTGCTCGCGGCGCGTGTTGAGATACCAGCCTTGGGTCGGCGACGGCGCGCCGTTGTGCAGAACCTCCCGCTTCACCCGCCCGTCCTTGGCGGCGGGAAAGTCGTAAGCCGTCGCCCAGAAGCGCGACGTGTATTCCTCGTGATAGTTGATCGCGCCGGCCTTGAAGGCCTCGAAGGCGACCTGCCGCTCGCGGTAATATTCGAAGCGCAGGCGGTCGAAATTGTTCTGGCCGAGATTGACCGGCAGCTTCGCGCCCCAATAGTTCGGGTCCCGCTCGAATTCGATGAAGCGCCCCTGCTCGAACGTCTTCACCTTGTAGGCGCCCGAGCCCAGCGGCGCGTCGAGCGTCGCGGCGGCGAAGTCGCGCCCCTTCCACCAGGCGGCCGAGAAGACCGGCATGCCGACGACGATCAGATGGGCGTCGCGGCTGCGATCCTTGACGAAGCGCACGTGGACGACGTCGTCGCCGTCGGCGGCGGCCGATTCGACCTCCTTCAGAAGCTGCGCATAGATCGGGTGGCCCTTGTCCTTGAGGATGTTGAGCGAAAAGGCGACGTCCGCCCCGCTGACCCGCGAGCCGTCGAAGAATTTCGCTTCCGGACGCAGGCGGAAGCGGTAGTCGAGCTTGTCGGCGGAAACGCGGACCGACTGCGCCAGAAGGCCATAGACCGAATCCGGCTCGTCGCCGTTGGCGGTCATCAGCGTGTCGAAGGTGGCCGACATTCCGGCCGCGCCGTCGCCTTTCCAGCTGTAGATGTTGAGGGTGTCGAAGGTGTCGAAGTTCTGGTTGCCGGCCGTATTGGTGATCTGCAGCGACAGGAGCCCGCCCGTCGGCGCCTCGGGGTCGACGTAAGCGAAATGCGGGAAGTCCGGCGGCAGGGCGAGATCGCCGAACGACGAAAGGCCGTGGGTCTCGACCGAATCGTCGGCGAGGACCGGAAACGCCGGCGCGAGAAGGGCCATGAGCGCGCTGCCGGCGCTGGCCCTCAGCGCCGCCCTGCGAGTAAGTATCATCGCCATCGCAATCGACTGCCTCGGTTCGTCGCGCGCGATCTACCGCGCGCCGAGGCTCTTTGCCAGCAAGAGCGGCGAAAGCGAGGCGCTGCAACGGTGGATATTGGGCGCATTGCCGCGCGGGGCGGGCGCGCGCATAGTCATTTCGCCGAAATGGGCAGATTCGCGCGACGGCGGCGATGGACGAACAGATTTTGAACGGGGCCGCGCTTTCCGCCCCGCCCGGGCGCCTCGCCATCGATCTCGGCGCGCTGGCGGACAATTGGCGCGCGCTTGCCCGCATCGCCGCGCCCGGACGGGCGGGCGCCGTCGTCAAGGCCGACGCCTACGGGATCGGCCTCGAAAAGGCGGCCCCGGCGCTGTGGGCGGCGGGCGCGCGGGTCTTTTTCGTCGCCCAGTTCGGCGAGGGGGTCGCGGCGCGCCGCCTGCTGCCGGAAGCGGAGATCTATATCCTCAATGGCCTCGAGGCGGCCGCCGATCCGGGCGACTATGCCGAGCATCGGCTGAAGCCCGCGATCGGCAGCGAGGAGGAGCTTCGGCGCTGGTCGGGTTTCGCTGCCCGCCGGGGCGAAATCAACCCGTGTGCGCTGCATCTCGACACCGGCATGAGCCGGCTCGGCTTCGAATCGCTGGCCGCCCTGGAGGGGGCGATGCAGCGCCACGGCGCTGATAGCGGCGCCGACCTCATCATGAGCCACTTCGTTTCGTCAGAAATTCCGGACGATCCGATCAACGCCGGGCAGGTCGCGCGGTTCGCGGCGGCGCGGGCGGCGTTCCCGCGGCTCGAGGCGTCGCTCGCCAATTCCTCGGCAATGTTTCAGCCGGCCCGGCCGATCTACGATCTTGCCCGGCCGGGCTACGCGCTTTTCGGCGGCAACCCGACGCCGGGCGGGCAGAACCCGATGCGTCCGGTCGCGACGCTGACGGTCGCCGTCCAGCAGACCCGCTGGATCGAAGCGGGCGCGACCTGCGGCTACAACGCCCAATGGACCGCGAAACGCCGCACGCGGCTCGCGACGCTGCTCGCCGGCTACGCCGACGGCCTGCCGCGCGGGGCCGGGGCGACAGATGTGAAACCCGGGGCGGACGTCATGCTCGGAGGCAGCCGCTGCCCGCTCGTCGGCCGCATCTCGATGGACCTTTGCGTCGCCGACGTCACCGACCTGCCCGAAGAGGCGGGGCGCCCTGGCGAGCGGGCGGAATTCTTCGGGGCCGCGGCCGATCTCGACGACTTCGCGACGAAGAGCGGCACGATCGGCTATCAGCTCTTGACCGGCCTCGGGCGGCGCTACTTGCGGGAGTATGTCGAAGCGCCGGAGGCGCAGCTGGCTTGAGCGGGCTCCGCCAAACAGAGATCCGCGATGCCGTCCCGGGCGACGCCGAAGAGGCATGCACGGCGCTGCGAAGGTCGATCGTCGAGCTCTGCGGCGCCGATCACGGAAACGATCCGGTCATCCTTGCGCGCTGGCTCGCCAACAAGACGCCGGACAATGTGGCGACATGGATCGCACGGTCCGATGCCTCTCTTCTGGTGGCGGTCGAGGACGGCGTGATCGCGGCGGTCGGCATGGTGACGGACGCCGGGGAGATCACCCTGAACTATGTCTCGCCCGACGCGAGATTTCGTGGCGTCAGCCGGGCGCTCCTCGCGGCGCTCGAAGCCCGGGCGGCCGAACGCGGCGCCCGGGAGTGCCGTCTGGAGAGCACCGAAACCGCGCATCGCTTCTATCGCGCCAGCGGCTATGTCGAGGACGGAGCCCCGACCGGAAAGTTCGGCATGTCCTCCGGCTATCGAATGGCGAAACGTCTGGCCAAGCCCCGAACCTAACTTACACGAAAGTCTTGTTCTTTCGACCGACGCGAGGCGCGAAGCGCTCCGAGCCGAGCCGAGTTCGCCTCAATGGGCGCGGCTGATGGCGAATTCGACCGCGCCACGCAACGCCTGCTTCCAGGGGGAGGCGGGGAAAAGCTCGAGCGCGTCGAGCGCCATGGCCCCATAGTGGCGGGCGCGCTCGACCGTGTCTTCGAGCGACCGGTGCTTTTTCATGGTGGCGAGCGCCCGTTCGAGATCGCCCTCGACGAGGTCTCCTTTTTCCAGCGTGCGCCGCCAGAACTCGCGCTCCGACTGCGACCCGCGCCGGAACGACAGCACCACCGGCAGGGTGATCTTGCCCTCGCGAAAATCGTCGCCGACGTTCTTGCCGAGCTTGGCCGCCGAGCCGCCGTAGTCGAGAGCGTCGTCGATCAGCTGGAAGGCGATGCCGAGATTGGCGCCGTAGGCCCGGCAGGCGGCGGCCTCCGCCTTGCCGCGGCCGGCGAGGATCGGGCCGACTTCGCAGGCGGCGGCGAAGAGGGCGGCGGTCTTGGCGCGAATGACCGCCAGATAGTCGTCCTCGGTCGTCTCGGTGTCCTTGGCGGCCGAGAGCTGCATCACTTCGCCTTCGGCGATGACCACGGCGGCGCTGGACAGCACGTCGAGGCACGGCAGCGAGCCGACCTCGACCATCATCCTGAACGCCTGGCCCAAAAGGAAATCGCCGACGAGCACGCTCGCCTCGTTGCCCCAGAGCACCCGGGCGGCGGCTTTGCCCCGGCGCATGTCGCTTTCGTCGACGACGTCGTCGTGCAGCAGGGTCGCGGTGTGCATGAACTCGACCGCGGCGGCGAGCTTGATATGGCCGGCGCCGCCGTAGCCGCACAATCCCGCGGTGGCCAGCGTCAGGATCGGCCGCAGGCGCTTGCCGCCGGAGGCGATCAGATGGTTGGCGATCTCCGGAATCATCGTCACATCCGATCCCGTGCGGGACAGAATCGTCTGATTGACCCGACCCATGTCGTCGGCGACCAGCGCCGACAGGGGCTCGATCAGGCGTTCGACCGACTTTTCCTCGAGCGGAATGACAGCTCCCACGAGACGCTTTCCCTTGCCAGAAGCCGTAAATGGACCATAAAGACCGGCCATCGACGCGGCAAGAGCGCGCGCCTTGAGGTCCCGTTGGTCGAAATCCTGCGTACGAACGATCTCGTCCTGATCAGCGTGATCGAATCGCTTCTTCGAGCTGAGAACGTCAGTTTCCTTGTCGCGGATCAGCATATGGCCGCCGTCGAAGGCTCGCTCGGGTTCCTGCCCCGGCGAATCCTGGTCGATTCGCGCCAGGAGCAGCGGGCGCGACGGCTGCTCGCCGACGCGGGCCTCGGCGCCGAGCTGCGCGGTGCCTGACGGACCGGCGGCGCCCCCGCCCGAAACGCTGCCGGAATTGACCTGCGACGCATGGCTTGGCGGACGGCTGACCCTGGTCCAGCCGAAGCGCAGCCATCGGGTCGGCTCGGACGCCGCCCTGCTCGCCGCGGCGCTCGACATGGCGGAAGGTCGGCTCGTCGACGTCGGCGCAGGCGTCGGCGCGGTCGGTCTGGCGCTGGCCGAGCGGGGCGAGCGCGTGAGCGTCGATCTCATCGAGATCGACGCGGCTTCGGCAAAGCTCGCCGCCGAAAACGCCGTGCGCAATGGACTGAGCAGCCGGGTGCGGGCGCTTGCGCTCGACATCGCCGACGCGCGCGCCCGTCGCCAAGCCGGCCTCATCGACGAGGCGGCCGACGCGGTCGTCACCAACCCGCCGTTCTTCGATCGGGGAACCGTGCGCGCGTCTCCCGACGCGGGGCGGGCGCGGGCGCATGTCTTCCCTGGCGCGCAAGGGACCGGCGAGCCGCTCGTCGCCTGGCTTCGCGCCTGTCTGGCGATCCTCAAGCCAGGCGGACGCTTCGTCATCATCCATCGCCCCGAAGCCTTGCCGTCGATCCTCGAATCCGCTGAAGGCAGGCTCGGCGGGATTGCGCTCCTCCCGGTCCACCCGCACGCCCGGGAGTCCGCGCATCGCCTCCTTGTCTCCGGCGTCAAGGGCTCGAGGGCGCCGCTCAGGATCGCCGCTCCGCTCGTCCTGCATGGGCCGGACGGCCGGCTGACTGCCGAGGCGGACGCCATTCACCGCGGCGAGGCGCTCGTCGGGTGGGACGGATAGGGAACGCGGGGATAGCAAGCGGGAACGCGCCATCCGGACGCGTCAACCTGGTCGGAACCTGCTCGAATTAGTCGTGATAGAGCACGGAGCGCCCGCCATCGATGACGATGCAGGCGGCGTTGATGAACGGCGCTTCGTCGGAAGCGAGGAAAACCGCCGTCATTGCAACCTCTTCCGGCCGACCGATGCGCTTGGGCGGATGCAGGTCGTAGGCGCGGTGCCGCTCCGCGGCCGGATCGGGGAAGGTATTCCAGTAGTCGAGGGCGATCTGGGTTTCGATGTAGCCCGGCGCGATCGCGTTCACGCGAACGCCTTGCGCCGCGTATTCGATGCCGAGCGCGCGCGTCAGACCGAGCAGGCCGTGCTTTGCGACCGGGTAAGGGAAGCAGCCGGGGATGATGCTGAAGGCGTGCGCCGAGGCGATGTTGACGATCGATCCGCAGTCGGCCGCGAGCATCGCCGGCAGCGCCGCCTTCGCCATGTTCCACGCGCCCTCGAGATCGATGGCGAAGCACCGCCGCCATTCCTCCGCGCTGGTCTCCAAGGGGGGGTGAAAGACGTTCACGCCGGCGTTGTTCACGAGAATGTCGAGCTGGCCGAACCGGCTCAGCGCCGCGGCGACCGACCCGGCTGCCGCCTCGGGGTCGGCGACGTCGCAGGGCACGAAGATTGCGCGCTCATCCCCGCCCGCCAGGCTCCCGGCGACCGCCTGACCGCTTTTCGCATCCCGCTCGGCAATCGCCACCCGCGCGCCTTCACGCACAAACACCCGCGCGATGGCTTCGCCGATGCCGCGGCCCGCGCCGGTGACGATTGCGGCCTTTCCCTCGAGGCGCCCGGACATCGCCTCACCAGTCCACGATTGTGCCGTCGTCGAGGATTGCGTTGCGGGTATGCAACACCTCGGGCGCGAACGGGTGGCGCGCGCAGGCGGCCTCGTCGACTTCGACGCCGAGCCCCGGGGCTTCCGGAACCTGCCAAAAGCCGTCCGCCATGCGGATCGGGCCGCGAACCACCTCGGAATACCAGGGCACCGCGCCCACCATTTCCTCCTGGATGACATGGTTCGGCGTCGAGACGGCGAAGTACAGCGCGGCTGCACCGGCGATCGGGCCGAGCGGATTGTGCGGTGCGACGCCTACGGACGCGGCCTCGGCCATCGCCGCGATTTTCTTCGCCTCCAGCAGGCCGCCGCAGTGGCAGATGTCCGGCTGAATGAGGTCGACCGCGCACGCCGCCAGGAGGTCATGGAACTCGACCCGATCGATCAGCCGCTCGCCTGTGGCCAGCGGAACCCTCGCCTGCGCGGCGACGGCTTTGAGACTGGCGATCTCGCCGGGCGGGACGGGCTCTTCGACGAACATCGGCCGGGCGGGGCGCAAGGCGTCGATATAGGCCAGCGCCGCCGCGGCGCTCGCCGGCCGGCCGTGGAAATCGACCATGATCTCGACCTTCGGGCCGACCGCGGCCCGCAGCGCCGACATCAGGCGGGCGACCTTGTCGACCTCCGGCAGCGCCGCGGTATAGTGCGTATAGGGGATGAACACCGCCTTGAAAGCTTGATAGCCCTTGGCGACGACCTCCAGCGCCCGCTCGACCAGCGGACCTTCGTCGCTGGTCTCGTAAACGGCGCGCATGTCGCCCATTCCGAGGTGGGTATAGACCCGCACCTTGTCGCGAACCCTGCCGCCGAGCAGCCTCCAGACCGGCACACCGAGAGCTTTGCCGGCGATGTCCCACAGGGCGATCTCGATGCCGGAAACCGCGCTCATGCCGATCGCGCCGAGGCGCCAGAAGGAGTGCTTCTTCATCACGCGAATCGCCTGCTCGATGTCGCGCGGGTCCCGCCCGAGCATGAGCGGCTTCAGATCCTCGACGGCGCCGACGACGCCCCGGGTCTTCCATTCGAGCGTCGCTTCGCCCCAGCCGAAGAGTCCCGGCTGATCCGTCTCGACGCGGACGAACACCCAATTGCGCATCTCGGCGTTCACCACGCGCGTCTCGATGGCTTTTATGCGCAAGAGGTAACTCCCGAGCCGCAGTCGGTTTCAAGTCGTGCCCCCTCCACCACGCTGCGCGTGGTCCCCCTCCCCCGTTTCGCTGACGCTTCACGGGGGAGGATATGGCCGGCGCCGGCGCGTTATCCTCGCCTGCGCAGCGCAGCGGAGCGGGGGAGGGGGACCGCCCGAAGGGCGGTGGAGGGGGCGGCGCCGTCAGGGGCTTGGGAGTTAGCGCAAGAGCGTTTCCTTCCCCTAGGCGTCATGATTATCATATCGATCGCGAATGCAAAGCTCCCGACCTCGGGGTCGAAACCTGACTGAATTTGGCGAATGACGGCGATCTCAGCGACGCCGGACGCCTCCAGCAACTGTGGATTTCCCTGATTTGAGCGTTGCCTTTGCGCTGCTATGCTGCCCGCCCGGCCTATTTCGCGAGTCGCCATGCCAGACGCCTTCCTCCGCCACCTCCGCGCGACGCTCGATGAGATCGACGCCGCGGGGCTGATGAAGCGCGAGCGCCTGCTGACCGGCCCGCAGGGCGGACGGATCGACGTCGCCAAGGACAACGGCTCGCGCGAGACCCTCAACCTTTGCGCCAACAATTATCTCGGTCTCGCCAATCATCCGGAGGTGATCGCCGCCGCCAAGCGCGGGATGGACGCATTCGGCTTCGGCATGGCCTCGGTGCGCTTCATCTGCGGCGCGCAGACGCTGCACCGCGAGCTCGAGCAGGCGATCGCCAGCCACCTCGGCAAGGACGACGCGATCGTCTTCGCCGCCTGCTTCGACGCCAACGGCGGCGTGTTCGAGCCGCTCTTCGACGAGGCCGACGCGATCATTTCCGACAGCCTCAACCACGCTTCGATCATCGACGGCGTGCGGCTGTGCAAGGCGCGCCGCTACCGCTTCGCCAATTCCGACATGAACGAGCTCGAGGACCGGCTGAAGCAGGCCGCGGCCGACGGCGCCCGCTTCAAGCTGATCGCCACCGACGGCGTCTTCTCGATGGACGGCTATGTCGCCAGGCTCGCCGAGATCTGCGCGCTGGCCGAGCGTTACGACGCGAAAGTGCTGGTCGACGACTGCCACGCCACCGGCCACCTCGGCGAGAAGGGGCGCGGCACGCCGGCGCTGACCGGCGCGGGAAACCGCGTCGACATCGTCACCGGCACCTTCGGCAAGACCCTCGGCGGCGGCATGGGCGGCTTCGTCGCCGCGGCGCAGCCGATCGTCGATCTTTTGCGCCAGCGGGCGCGGCCCTATCTCTTCTCCAATTCGCTCGCCCCGCCGATCGCCGCGGGCGCGCTCAAGGCGCTCGAGATCGCCATCGAGGCGGACGACCGGCGGGCGCTCCTGCAGACGCATTCGCGACGGTTCCGCGCCGGAATCGAAGCGGCGGGGTTCAAGGTGGTGCCCGGCGTCACCCCGATCATCCCCGTCATGCTCGGCGAAGCGCGGCTCGCGCAGGACCTCGCGAAGGCGCTCGACGAGCGCGGCGTCTATGTCGCGGGCTTCTTCTTCCCCGTGGTGCCGAAGGGCCAGGCGCGCATCCGCACGCAAATGTCGGCGGCGCTGACGGCGGAGGACGTCGACTTCGCCGTCTCGGCCTTCGCCGACGCGGGGCGGGAGTTGGGGATTGTTTGAACGCGACGCGCATAAGAGCGTTCTTTGCTGGGGCGCGTACTCATAAATCGAGCTCCAACGTGATCACCTCTCTCGGGTGGGGCGGCACTTGATGGCGCCCGCAAACACCGAGGCGATCTTCTGAAGGAGGAAAAAATGTCCGATGAGGCTGTATCAGCACATCAGGTTTATGAAGAGACTTGCTCTCGCATTCGCGCTACTGACGACATAAGTTTCAAGTTGATGGGTATCGTTCCTCTCCTCTCCGGAACGACATTTTTGGCTTTTTCCCTGAAGGACGGAATCTCTGCTCCAATCTCCGCGGACTCAGAACGCGTCTTGTTTATTTTATCGCTTTTCGCTGCATTGATTACTCTTGGACTCTTCAGGTGGGAACTACGAAATATTCAGACCTGCAACTGGCTTCGGCGTCGAGCCGAGGCACTCGAAAAATTTGTCGTCCCCGAAATACAGCTCCGCGAGCAGCCGCCGCGTCCACTGGGGTTTAGCAAGACGCAAGCCGAGAAATTGATCTACTTCTGGACGGTGATTGCGTGGTTATCCATCCCGATTGTGATTTGCGGATTCGGTACGAATGCATGGTTGTTTGGGTATATCATATTGGCAATTGTAATCGCATGGTTCACGTTCTTTTCCGCACGCTGCAATGTTGAGGTTAAGCTTAAGTCAAGCGATGTCATAGCTAGTCGCAAAATGGCCGAAACGGATTAGCAGCAGCAATGTCGGCGTATTGTGAGCCCATACGATAAACTCACCCTCGTCAAGTCTTCGGCCCGAATTTGGCTATGTGCTGGCAGGTTAACGCCCTATAGACTAGCGCTTTGCCGCCAACTGTCCCGGAGTCTCCAATGCGCGCCCTCGTCAAAGCGAAGCCGGAGCCCGGCCTGTGGCTCAGCGACGAGCCGATCCCGCCGATCGGCCCGGACGATGTGCTGGTCAAGGTCCACAAGACCGGCATCTGCGGCACCGACATCCACATCTTCAACTGGGACGAGTGGGCGCAGAAGACCATCCCGACGCCGATGACGATCGGTCACGAATATGCCGGCGAGATCGCCGCCCTAGGGGCCAACGTGAAACGTCTCGCGGTCGGCCAGCGGGTTTCGGGCGAGGGCCACGTCATCGGCATGAAGAGCCGGGCGGCGCGCGGCGGGCGCTATCATCTCGACCCGGAGACGCGCGGCATCGGCGTCAATATCCCCGGGGCCTTCGCCGAATATGTGCGCGTGCCGGCCTTCAACATCGTGCCGCTGCCCGACGATGTGGACGACGAGCTCGGCGCCATCCTCGATCCGCTCGGCAATGCGGTGCATACGGCGCTCGCCTTCGATCTGGTCGGCGAGGACGTGCTGATCACCGGCGCCGGGCCGATCGGCATCATGGCCGGGGCGGTGGCGCGCCACGTCGGCGCGCGGCACGTGGTCATCACCGACATCAATCCGCACCGCCTCGAACTCGCCGCCGAGGTCGCCGATGTCGTGCCGGTCGACGTGTCGAAGACGGACCTCAAGGACACCATGGGCAAGCTCAAGATGGCCGAGGGCTTCGATGTGGCGCTCGAGATGAGCGGCGCGCCGGCGGCGTTCGACCAGCTGTTCGACGCCATCATCGTCGGCGGGCGGGTGGCCCTGCTCGGCCTGCCGGCCAAGCCGACGCCGGTCGACTGGAACAAGATCATCTTCAAGCAGCTGACGCTCAAGGGCATCTACGGCCGGGAAATGTTCGAGACCTGGCACAAGATGATCGCCATGCTGGAAAGCGGCCTCGACGTGCGCAAGGTCATCACCCACCGGCTGCCGGCGGCCCGCTTCCTCGAAGGCTTCGAGACCATGCGCCGCGGCGAAAGCGGCAAGATCGTGCTCGACTGGACGAAGTGATGCTCGGGATCGTATCCGCGAACGAAACGGCTTGACAGCTGAGCCGAAAGGCGAAGACGCTCGCAATTATGTGGTGAGGCACACGTCATGCCGAAACCGACGCCCGAAGCCGACCTCATCGAGTCCGCCTATGCGGACCTGGTCAAGGTTCTCTACAAGACTTTGTTCAACAGCCTACAGGACAGCGGGGGCATTCCTTCTCCGGGCATCGAGCAGCAGTGCCTCGAGCATTTTTCCACCGGACTAAACTTGGCTCGGCGAGCGAGAGAACTCGCGCTCAAGGCGTCGACCACGCCAGCGGCGAGCCTGGTCGCCATGGCCGTTCCAAGTCCCGAGGAAACAACAAAATCTTGAAGCGATCGTGAAGGCGCGCTGTGGCCATCGCGCGTCGCGCCTCACAGCGGCGCAAGGATAAAAGAAACAAGGATAAAGAAGCCCGACGGGCGCCCCGTTGATTAGGCTCATCCGCCGCCGGCGTCATGGAAGAAGTCGTACACCGCCTTCGCCGTCGCGGCGTTGAGTCCGGGCGTCTTTTCCAGATCGGACAGGCCGGCGCGGGCGACCGCCTTGGCCGAGCCGAAAGCGTAGAGAAGCGCGCGCTTGCGCGTCGGGCCGATCCCCGGGATCTCGTCGAGCGGGTTCTTGACGAACTCGCGCTTGCGCTTGGCCCGATGGGTCCCGATGGCGAAGCGGTGCGCCTCGTCGCGCAGCCGCTGGACGAAGAAGAGCGCCGGATCGCGCGGCGGCAGCCTGAACGGCTCGCGCCCCTCGACGAAGAACGTCTCGCGTCCCGCGTTGCGGTCGGGACCCTTGGCGATCGCGGCGAGCGCGACGTCCTTGACGCCGAGCGCCGCCATGACCTCGCGCGCGGCCTCGAACTGCCCGCGGCCGCCGTCGATGACGACGAGATCGGGCGTATCGGGAAAGCTTCCGGCCTCCGCCGTCTCGCCGTGGCGGATCAGCCGGGCGAAGCGGCGGGTCAGCACCTCGCGCATCATCGCGTAGTCGTCGCCGGGCGTGAGTTCCGCGCTTTTGATGTTGAAGGTGCGATACTGGTTCTTGACGAACCCCTCCGGCCCCGCGACCACCATGGCGCCGATGGCGTTCGTCCCCATGATGTGGGAATTGTCGTAGATCTCGACGCGCCGGATCGGCCGTGCGATGCCGAAGGCGGCCTGCAGCGCGGCGATGAGCTTCTGCTGGCTGGCGCTTTCGGCGAGCTTGCGCGACAGCGCCTCGCGGGCGTTGCGCATCGCCGCCTCGACGAGGTCTCTCTTCTCGCCGCGCCGCGGCGCGCCGATGGCGATGCGATGGCCGGCGCGGGCGCTCAGGACCTGGCAGAGCGCCTCGGCGCTGGGAACGGCGTGGCTGAGCAGGACGAGCCGCGGCGCGGGGCGCTCGAGATAGAATTGCGCCAGAAAGGCGTCGAGCACCTCCTCCGGGCCGAGCGCCCGGTCGGCGCGGGGAAAATAGGCGCGGTTGCCCCAGTTCTGATAGGTGCGGAAGAAGAACGCCTCGACGCAATATTGCCCGGCCTCCTCGCAGACCGCGAACACGTCCGCCTCCGGAATCGAGCGCGGATTGACGGCCTGCTCGCCCTGGATGGCCGAAAGGGCGCTGACGCGGTCGCGCAGGCGCGCCGCCTTCTCGAAATCGAGCGCGGCTGAGGCCTGGGCCATCTCTTCGGCGAGCCGCTGGCGAACCGCGCGGCTGCGCCCCGAGAGGAAGTCGCGCGCCTCGCCCACGAGCTTGGCATAGTCGCCAAGTCCGATCTCGCCGGTGCAGGGGGCCGAGCAGCGCTTGATCTGATAGAGCAGACAGGGACGGGTGCGGTGGGCGTAATAGCTGTCGGAACAGGTGCGCAACAGGAAAGCCCGCTGCAACGCGTTCAGCGTGCGGAAGACCGCCCCGGCGCTGGCGAAGGGGCCGAAATAGTCGCCGGGCGAGGTGCGCGCGCCGCGGTGCTTGAGGAGCCGCGCCGCCGGATGGCCGGTGCAGAGATGGATGTAGGGAAAGCTCTTGTCGTCGCGTAGCACCACGTTGTAGCGCGGCTTCAGCTGCTTGATCAGGTTGGCCTCGAGCAGCAGCGCCTCGGCCTCGCTCTCGGTGGTGACGAACACCATCGCATGCGTCTGCGCGACCATGCGCGCGATGCGGGTCGGCTGGCGCTCGGGGGCGATATAGGCGGCGATCCGCTTCCTGATGGAGCGCGCCTTGCCGACATAGAGCACCTCGCCCTCGGCGCCGATCATGCGATAGACGCCGGGCCCGGCCGGGGCGTGCCGCCAGAACTCGCGGATCGCCTCGGCGCCGCGCTGGACGCTGCGCGGCTCCGCCGGCGCGTCGTCGAGGCTGATGTCGAGGGGCGCCGCGTCCGGCTTGAGCTCCCGCTCGAGCGCCGCCTCAGCCCTGGCCTCGGCCGCGGGCGCTTCGCCCGGGGGATAGGATTTCGCCGCGCCGCTCATCGAGGTCTATCTAGGCGGCCGGCGCCTCGATGGGAATATGGGTCCGGCGGAGACTCCGAAGCGACCGCAGCTCTTCGCGCCCTTTGCGGCGAATCCAACGACCACGAAGGCCACGAGGAACGAGAGGACGCGGCGCTGTTCGGCTTGTCGCGCGGAATAACAATTCTTGGCCATGGCCGGGATTTTGTGCTATGTTTGTTCTCCCACGGGAGGCGCTATTGAGGTTCCCTAATACTCCCCTGCCGGCCGCAGCGCCGCGCGGATATTTTCGCCGAGATCCCCGAATCCCCGCCAAAAATTTCCGGGCAGCGCTCGGGCCGTCATGGCCGGGCTTGACCCGGCCATCCACGATCTTACAGGACTCCCGCGGAGGCCCCGCGAGCTCCTCGAGAAGCGGAGCCGCGTGGATGGCCGGGTCAAGCCCGGCCATGACGACTGCGCCGTTGCCCAGAAATCGCCCCCGGTTACTCGATTGCCCAGTTACCGCCATTCGGCCGCAAGCCATTGATAAGTCCCGAATCCGGGCAAGGAATTGAAATTTTTGGCAGTAAATTGCAGGCGGTTTGCAAGCTGTTGGCAGCAAATCGCAGCTTTTGGACGCTTTCTGAGAGAAATGGAAAGGACGCGCCGCGGCGCGCGACGTCAACGCCGAGCTTCGGGCTGAAAAAGTTGCATTGTGAGAATGTGACAACGCGGCCTGCGGCGCTTCCCCCCGGACTCGACAAGGGCGCGGCAATGGCGCTAGCAGTTGCGATGTTAGGGCTTTGTTAACGAACGCCGCGGCGGCAGCCGCAAGGCGGGAGGGTTTCGGGCGTGAGGCGGCAAGCGGCGGGCGCGACGGCGCCGCGAAGCGGATTTGCATGGGGCGCATTGGCGCTTCTTGGCGCGATTGCGCTCAGCGGCTGCGTCGAGACCGCCGGCGACGTGACGGCGAGCGCCGGCGGTCAAGAGTTCGTGCGGCGCCCGGACGCCAGCATGGCCGGGGCAACGATGGCGATCATGTCGGTCCAGGGCGCGCCGCCGGAGCTGACCGCCGAATTCGACCAGAGTCTCGGACAGGCCGCCGCGGCGCGCCAGATCGCGGTCGCGCCGCCGACCTCGGCGCGCTATCTGGTGCGCGGCTATCTCAGCGCCTCGCTGGTTCAGGACGGCGCGGCGATCGACCTTGTCTGGGATGTGTTCACCCCCGACAAGCAGCGGGCGCAGCGCCTCAGCGACACGCTGATGGTCCGCGGTTCGGGCGACGATCCCTGGGCCATGGTCAATGCGGCGGCGGTCGACAGCATCGCCGCCAAATGCGCCGACGATCTCGCCGCCTATCTGTCGAACACGCCGGAAGCGGCTCCCGGCGGGGCGGCGATCAGCTACGCCGAGTGACCGACGCTTTTGCCTGCGGACAGGCGGGCGGACCGAAGCCGACGTAATCCAAACGTCATGTTGTTCGCCCGCGGAGCGGCTGCTATGACCGCCCTTCCGCTCACTCGCGGCGCATGCGCGCGCCTTTGGAGAAGCGCCGTGCTCGGCAAGATGAAAATTTTGGCCGGCAATTCCAACCGGCCGCTCGCCGAGGCGATCGCCGCCTATCTCGGGGAGCCCTTGACCGGCTGCCACGTCCGCCGCTTCGCCGATCTGGAGATCTTCGTCGAGATTCTCGAGAACGTGCGCGGCCGCGACGCCTTCATCATCCAGTCGACCTCCTATCCGGCCAACGACAACCTGATGGAGCTCCTGATCATGATCGACGCGTTGCGGCGCGCTTCGGCGCATCGCATCACTGCGGTCCTCCCCTATTTCGGCTACGCCCGGCAGGACCGCAAGGCCGGCTCGCGCTCGCCCATCTCGGCCAAGCTCGTCGCCAATCTGATCACCCGCGCCGGCGCCGACCGGGTGCTGACCGTCGATCTGCACGCCGGCCAGATCCAGGGGTTCTTCGACATTCCGACCGACAACCTGTTCGCCGCGCCGACCATGGTGCGCGACATCCAGTCGCGCGACGGCGGCGGCAAGAACGTGATGGTCGTTTCGCCCGACGTCGGCGGCGTGGTTCGGGCGCGGGCGCTCGCCAAGCGCCTCGACGCCGCGCTCGCCATCGTCGACAAGCGGCGCGAGCGCGCGGGTGAATCGGAAGTGATGAACATCATCGGCGACGTCGCCGGCCGCAACTGCGTGCTGCTCGACGACATCGTCGATTCGGGCGGCACGCTCTGCAACGCCGCCGACGCGCTGCTCGACGCCG
Source organism: uncultured Alphaproteobacteria bacterium (assembly GCA_963772555.1). Taxonomy (GTDB): domain Bacteria; phylum Pseudomonadota; class Alphaproteobacteria; order Rhizobiales; family Beijerinckiaceae; genus Roseiarcus. The sequence goes on from CAVYXQ010000014.1 coordinate 57,520, forward strand.
GCGCCGCGAGCGTCTCGGCCTATATCACCCATGGCGTCCTGTCCGGCGGCGCGGTCGCCCGCGTCGCCGCCTCCAAGCTGACCGAACTCGTGCTGACCGACACGATCGCGCCGACCGAGGCGGTGCGCGTCGCCCGCAACATCCGCGTCATCTCGATCGCGCCGCTGATCGGCGAGGCGATCGCCCGCATCGCCAAGGAGGAAAGCGTTTCGTCCTTGTTCAACTGACGAGGCGGACGCCGCAGCTCGCTGTCCGAGAATTCCGGCGGCAAACCACGCTCTCGGCTTGCCCTCACGGAATCCGCCGCATAGTGTCGAGGCGTTCGTCGGTTAAGCAGTCCAACCCGATCCGGCGTCGAACGGTCGAGACGAAGTCCTTGAAGGAAGGGCGGAATGCTTGACAGCTCCGGAGCGGTGGGACTTAGCTTGACCGACTGGTCAGGTTTCGAGTTCGGCGCGCGCCGTCACCGGGAGGTCAAGTATGTTCGGTCGCAAATCCACTCTGCTCGCGGGCGTTTTCGCGTGCAGTCTCGCTTCCGCCGCCTATGCGGCAGACGTCAAGCCCGCGGTCGTCTACGACCTCGGCGGCAAGTTCGACAAGTCGTTCAACGAAGGCGTCTTCCACGGCGCCCAGAAGTTCACCAAGGACACCGGCATCGCCTTCCGCGACCTCGAGATCCAGAACGACGCCCAGCGCGAGCAGGTGCTGCGCAAATTCGCCAAGGACGGCTATTCGCCGATCATGACCGTCGGCTTCGCCTGGGCGACGGCGCTCGGCAAGATCGCCGACGAGTTCCCCAAAACCAAGTTCGGCATCATCGACACAACGGTCGACAAGCCCAACGTGCAGTCGATCCGGTTCAAGGAGCACGAAGGCTCATTCGTCGTCGGCGTGATCGCCGCCGACACGTCGAAGACCGGCAAGGTTGGTTTCGTCGGCGGCATGGACATCCCGCTGATCTCGAAGTTCCAATGCGGCTACGAACAAGGCGTCAAATACGCGAGCGGCGGCAAGGACGAAGTGTTCGCCAACATGACCGGCACCACGCCTGCCGCCTGGAATGATCCGGTCAAGGGCGGTGAGCTCGCAAAGTCACAGATGGACCGCGGCGCCGACATCGTCTACGCCGCCGCCGGCGCAACCGGGCAGGGCGTGCTCAAGGCCGCCGCCGACGCCGGGAAGTTGGGCATTGGCGTCGACTCGAACCAGAACGGCCTGTTCCCGGGCCATGTGCTGACGTCGATGCTGAAGCACGTCGACGTCGCGACCTATAAGTCGTTCATGGACGCCAAGAATGGCACTTGGAAAGCTGGAGAGGAATATCTTGGCCTGAAGGAAGGCGGCGTCGACTACGCGGTCGACGAGAACAACAAGAATATTCTGACCGCGGCCGTGAAGGCGAAGGCAGACCAGGCGAAGGCGGACATCATCTCGGGCAAGATCCAGGTTCACGATTACATGACCGATAACAAATGCCCGATGTGAACCGGGCTTAAGACCGGCGATAGCTTTCCTCTTCTCCCCGCAGGTGGGGAGAAGAGGCTGCCACGAGAATCGCAGCGGGCGCGGCGTGCAGGAGGGATGCGTGACCACCGAGGCCGGCAAGGCCCCTCCGGCGATCGAGCTGATCGGCATCGACAAGAGCTTTGGTCCGGTTCACGCCAACCGCAATGTCAACCTGGTCGTCGAGCGTGGCGTCATCCACGGCATCGTCGGCGAGAACGGGGCCGGCAAATCGACGCTGATGTCGATCCTCTACGGCTTCTACGAGGCCGATGCCGGCGAGATTCGCGTCAACGGCAAGCCGGTTCGCATCCGCTCGCCGCGCGAGGCGATCAGCCACGGCATCGGCATGGTGCATCAGCATTTCATGCTGGTGCCGCCTTTGAGCGTGCTCGAGAACGTGATGCTCGGCGCCGAGGGCGGGGCGCTGCTCGCCAGCGGGGCGCGCGAGATCCGCAAGCAGCTTGCCGGCCTCGGCAAGGAATACGGGCTGGAAGTCAATCCCGACGCGATTGTCGGCGAATTGTCCGTCGGCCTGCAACAGCGGGTCGAAATCCTCAAGGCACTGGTGCGCGGCGCGGAAATCCTGGTGCTCGACGAGCCGACGGCGGTTCTCACGCCGGCCGAAGCCGACCAGCTTTTCGAGATGCTGCGGGTGCTCAAGAGCCAGCACAAGACGATCATCTTCATCACCCACAAGCTGCGCGAGATCATGAGCCTGACCGACCGCGTCTCGGTGATGCGGCGCGGAGAAATGGTCGCAACCTTCGACACCGACCGGACCTCGCCGGCCGAGCTCGCTGACGCCATGGTCGGGCGCAAAGTCATCCTCAAAATCGACAAGGGCGAGGCCCATCCGGGCCGCGTGGCGCTGGAGGTCAAGGACCTCGTCGTACGCGACGACCGGGGCGTCGTGCGCGTGGACGGCGTCTCCTTCGTCCTCAGAGAGGGCGAAATCCTCGGCATCGCAGGCGTCGCCGGCAACGGCCAGTCCGAGCTCCTCGAGGCGCTCGCCGGGATCCGTCCGTTGAGCGGCGGCAGCATCCTGATCGATGGCGAGCCGCTACCCGCCCCGGAGCACAATCCGCATGACGAGCGCCTGATCGGCATCGGCCATGTGCCGGAAGATCGCCACCGCGTCGGCCTCGTCATGCCGTTCGAGGCCTGCGAAAGCGCGATGCTCGGATTTCACTACGAGCGGGTCTACGGCAAGGGTCTCTTCTATGACCGCGGCGCCATCATCGCCGACGCGGAGAAGAAGATGGAGGCCTTCGATGTCCGGCCGCGCGCCCCGCTGCTCAAGACCGCCAATTTCTCCGGCGGCAATCAGCAAAAGCTTGTCCTCGCGCGCGAGATTGAACGCAATCCGAAGATCCTGCTGGTCGGCCAGCCGACGCGCGGCGTCGACATCGGCGCAATCGAGTTCATTCACAAGCGCATCGTCGCCCAGCGCGACGCCGGCAAGGCCCTGCTGCTCGTCTCGGTCGAGCTCGACGAGATCTTCGCCCTGTCCGACCGCATCATCGTGCTTTGCGGCGGCCGGATCACCGGCGAGAGGCGGCCCGAGGAGACGAACGCCCAGGACCTCGGCCTCCTGATGGCGGGCGTCAGCGAGCGCGCCGCATGAGCGCCCCGCTCAAGCCTCTGCCGGCCTGGGCCGACGTCGCGCTGATCCCGCTCGTCAACGTCTCCGCCGCCTTCGTCATCTCGGGCTTCGTCGTCCTGGCGATCGGCGAGAATCCGCTCGAAGCGGTGCAGATCCTCATCGCCGGCGCGCTCGGCGATCTCGAAGGCATCGGCTTCACGCTCTATTACGCGACGAGCTTCATCTTCACCGGCCTCGCCGTCGCGATCTGCTTTCACGCCGGCCTCTTCAATATCGGCGTCGAGGGGCAGGCCTACATCGCCGGCCTCGGGGCCGCGCTCGTCGCCCTTCATCTGGGCTTCCTGCCGGGCTACGCCCTCGTCTTCGCCGCCATCCTCGGCGCGGCCCTGTTCGGCGCCGCGTTCGCCGCCATTCCTGGGTACCTGCAGGCCTATCGCGACAGCCACATCGTCATCACGACGATCATGTTCAACTACATCGCCTCCGCCATTATGGGCTATCTGCTGGTCGACGTGATGCGCGTCCCCGGCCAGATGAATGCGGAGACCCCGCCGTTCCCCTGGAACGGGCGTGTGCCGCAGTTTCACGAGGTCCTCGCCCACTTCGGCGTCCATTGGCCGGTGACGCCGTTCAACCTGTCGTTTCTGCTGGCCCTGGCGGCGGCGCTCGCCGTCTGGCTCATCGTCTGGCGCACCCGGCTCGGCTACGAGATCCGGACCGTCGGGGCCAATCCGACTGCGGCGATCTACGGCGGCATTTCGCCGGCGCGGATCACCATCGTCACGACGCTCCTCTCCGGCGCGCTCGCGGGCGGCCTCGCGGTCAATGTGATCCTCGGCGAAGAACACCGGCTCATCCTCGAATATACCGCGGGCTTCGGCTTCGTCGGCATCGCGGTGGCGCTGATGGGCCGCGCGCATCCGGTCGGCATCATTTTGGCGGCGATCCTGTTCGGCGTCCTCTACCAGGGGGGCGCCGAGCTGGCTTTCGAGAAGCCGAAGATCAGCCGCGACATGATCGTCGTCATCCAGGGTCTCGTCGTCCTGTTCGCCGGCGCGCTCGAGCACATGTTCCGCCGTCCCGTCGCCACGCTGCTGGCGCGGCGCACCGCCCAGCCGCCGATCTAGAGGCGGGGCCGATGGGCTGGTTCGAATCGTTCATCGTCGTCTTCGCCTCCGGAATTCGGCTCGCGGTTCCCCTCATCCTCGCCTGCCTCGCCGGCCTGTGGTCGGAACGCTCCGGCGTCGTCGACATCGGCCTCGAGGGCAAGATTCTGGTCGGCGCCTTCGCCTCCGCCGCGGCCGCCACCTTCACCGGCAGCGTCTGGCTCGGCCTCTCCGCCGGCGTCGCTGCGACCATCGCCGTTTCGCTCGTGCACGGCTACGCCTCGATCGACCAGCGCGCCAACCAGATCGTCTCCGGCACGGCGATCAACATGGTCGCCGACGGTCTCACTGCGCTCGTCGGCAACGCCATCTGGTCGCAGGGCGGTCGCACGCCGGAATTGCCCTCCTCCGCCCAGTTCGGCGCAATTCAGCTGCCGTTCGTCTCTCAGATCGCGGCCGTTCCGGTCGTCGGCCCGATCTATCAGCATCTCATCTCCGGTCACGACCTCATCACCTATCTCGCCTTTCTGATCGTGCCGCTGACCTACTGGGCGCTCTACAGCACCCGCTTCGGCTTGCGCCTGAGGGCGGTCGGCGAGAACCCGGCGGCCGTCGACACCGCCGGCATCTCGGTCCGGGCGTTGCGCTACAGCGCGGTCGTCATCTGCGGCGTGCTGGTGGGGCTCGCCGGCGTCTATCTGGTGCTGTCCGAGGAGGCCTATTTCCAGCCGCATATGAGCGCCGGCAGAGGCTTCATCGCGCTCGCAGCGCTCGTCTTCGCCAAATGGCGGCCGTGGCCGGCGCTCGCGACCTGTCTCCTGTTCGGCCTTCTCGACGCCGTCGCGATCCGTCTGCAAGGCGTCGAACTGCCGGTGATCGGCCCCGTGCCGGTGCAGGCGATCGAGGCGCTGCCCTATATTCTGACGGTCGTGCTGCTCGCCGGGTTCATCGGCAAGGCGATCCCGCCGCGGGCCTCGGGGATTCCTTATGTCAAAGAGCGCTGAGCCGCTTGCCGCCCTGTTCGCCGCGGCCAAGGCGGCCCAGATGAACGCCTACGCGCCCTATTCGCGGTTTCGCGTCGGCGCTGCGCTGAGGACCCCGGGCGGCGCGATCTTCTCCGGCGCTAACGTCGAGAACGCCGCCTACCCTGAAGGCGTCTGCGCCGAGACGAGCGCGATTTCCGCCATGGCGCAGGCCGGCGAGCGGCGGATCGCCGAGATCTGCGTCATTGGCGACGGCGAGGCGCTCTGCACCCCCTGCGGCGGCTGCCGCCAGCGCATCCGCGAATTCGCCGACGCCGAGACCCTGGTCCACGTCGCCGGTCCTGAGGGGGTTCGCCGGACCTTTCGGTTGTCCGAACTGCTGCCGGACTCCTTCGGTCCCGGGCGCCTGCCGGGATGACGCCGGAGCGAGACCGCGCCCAGCGACGGCCTCTGCGGAACCGGGTCGATCCGTTCGGCGAATTCCACGCCGTGCCGGAGCGCGGCGCGTTGATGGGCAACCGCGGCGGCCGCATCCACCGCGACGACCGGACGCTCGGCTCGCGAAGGTGGGCGTCGAAGCGCTGGCTCATCTGCCGCTGCGACTTCAAGGGCCGGAGGCGCGACGTCTGGGGCCGCTTCTACACCGAGCTCTTCTTTCTCGACGAGCCGACCGCGCTCGCGGCCGGGCACCGGCCTTGCTTCGAATGCCGGCGCGCCGCGGCGAAGGCGTTTCAAGCCGCTTTTCCCGGCGCGCCGGACGGCGCCGACGCGATCGACGAAGTCCTGCACCGCGAGCGGCTGGCCGATGGCAGCAAGCCCCTGTGGAGGGCGCGGCTCGGCGCGCTGCCGGACGCAACGATGATCGTCTGGGACAGCCGCGCGCATGCGCTGCGGGCAGGACAGGCCGAGCCGTGGAGTTTTGCCGGCTATGGCGCGCCGGTCGCGCCCGGTCACGCCGCCGAGGTCGAGGTTCTGACGCCGCCTTCGACCGTTGCGGCGCTCGCGTCCGGCTATCGCCCGCAATGGTCGCGGACGGCTGCGGCTTGACGCGTGGCGCTCGCCCGCTGAGATTGCAGCTGCGACACTCGGGGAGGAAAATCATGGGTCGCAGCCGCCGGGGAGGTGAAGGGCGAATGGCGCCGCGAGGACGGCAAGGCCAAGGTGCGCTTCGCAACCTGCGGCGCCGACGCCGTCTGCGGCTCGATCTCGTGGCTGCGCGATGCGAACGACCCGGGCAAGGTCGGCCAACAGGTGTTCTTCGACATGAAGCCGCACGGCGACAATTCCTGGACCGGCCCGGCCTTCAATCCGGAAGACGGCAAGACCTATAGCGGCAAGATGACGCTCTCGGGCGACCGGCTCGTCACCGCCGGTTGCGTTTTCGGCGGCCTCATCTGCAAGTCGATGTCCTGGACGCGGGCGCGTTGAGGCGCGTTGGGGTTCAGATTGTCGGCGAGCGGGCCCCTTCCGCGCCGCCGGGTTAACGCGCCGTTAAAACCTGCGGCTTAATTGTCGCTTAACTTTGCGTTGACGCTGGCTGCGCGTGAGCCGCGCTGAAAAGCGAGGGCGGCGAGGCCGGGTCCGTCGGCCGAGGTTAACCCAACGCTTGACGAGGGCGAATGAAGCATGTCGCGGTGCTGATGGGCGGCTGGTCGGCGGAGCGGCTGGTTTCGCTCAATTCCGGCCGCGGCTGCGCCGACGCGCTCGAGGCCATGGGCTATCGCGTGACGCGCATCGATGTCGACCGCTCGATCGCCGAAACGCTCGCCCGCCTGAGGCCGGACGTCGCCTTCAATGCCCTGCACGGGCGGGTCGGCGAGGACGGCACAATTCAGGGCGTGCTCGAGATCCTGCGTATCCCTTATACCCACTCCGGCGTGCTCGCGTCCGCGCTGGCCGCGCAGAAGGATCTCGCCAAACTGGTGCTCGGCGCCGCAGGCGTTCCGGTTCCCTACGGCGTCACGATCGATCGCCATGAGGCCGCGCGTCGTCATGCGCTGGAGCCGCCCTATGTGCTCAAGCCCATCAACGAAGGCTCTTCCCTGGGCGTCGTCATCGTCAAGGAGGGCCGGGCCTATCCGCCGCAGGAAGTGGGGCGCGACGACTGGCCCTACGGCGACCTGATTCTCGCCGAGCGATTCGTCGATGGCAAGGAGCTGACCTGCGCGGCCATGGGCGATCGCGTGCTCGGGGTGATCGAGGTCCAGCCGGTTTCCGAAGCGTTCTACGGATATGACGCAAAATACGCCAAAGGGGGCTCGAGACATATCCTGCCGGCAAATATTAAACCGAATATTTACCACAAGGTCCAAGACTTGACCCTCAAGGCGCATCGGGCGCTCGGCTGCCGCGGCGTGAGTTGGGCCGACTTCCGATTCGACGACACCAAGGGCGAAGAGGGCGAGCTCGTGTGCCTCGAAGTCAACACGCAGCCCGGCATGACCGAAACCTCGCTGGTGCCGGACATGGCGGCCCATGCGGGCCTGTCGTTCGGCGAACTCGTCGCCTGGATGGTGGAGGACGCTTCGTGCGATCGCTGAAGGCAGCGCTCGAATGGCCGCAGGCCGGGAGGCCCGCGCTCGCCGGCGTTCAATCCCGGATCGCGCCCGCCAAGGTGCTCCTGCGGCGCGAGCGCTCGATGCGAGCGTCATGGCGCTTTCGGCTTCCGCTCGACCGTCCGCCGTCGATCGCGCTCGAGATCGCGCTGGTCCTGGCGGTTCTCCTCGGCGCTGCCGGGCTCGGCGCGATTCGCGGCGGCCAACTCGATTCGTTTGTCGCGGACCACGGCGGCATCGGCGACGTCATCGCCCGCAAGGTCGGCTTCGGCGTCGACATGGTGACCGTGTCGGGCGCGACCCATCTCAGCGAAGCGCGGATCCTCGCGCTTGCCGGCATCAGCTCGAAAAGCTCGCTTCTGTTCTTCGACGTCTCCGCCGCGCGTGCGCGGCTCGAGGCCGATCCGCTCGTCAAGCAGGCGAGCGTGCGCAAGCTTTATCCAAACCAGATCGTCGTCGACATCGTCGAGCGCACGCCATACGGCGTCTGGCAGAAGGACGGCGACGTCCGCGCCATCGCCGCCGACGGCGCGCCGATCGACGCGATGCACGACGGCCGCTACGTCGATTTGCCCTTCGTCGTCGGCGAAGGCGCCAATCAGCGCATCCGTGAATTCGTCGGCTTGCTCAACGGCCTCGCGGAACTGAAGCCGCGCGTCGAAGCAGGCGTGCTGGTCGGTCAGCGCCGGTGGAATCTGCACCTGAAGTCCGGCATCGATATCAAGCTGCCGGAGGCCGATCCGGAGGCGGCCGTCGCCACCCTTTTGCGCCTCGAGCGCCAGTCGCGCATCCTCGAGCGCGACATCCTGGCGGTCGACCTGCGTGTCGCGGACCGCGTCTTCGTGCGGCTGTCGGAAGATTCGGCCGCCTCCTGGACGCAGGCGCATGCGCCGAAAAAGGGGGGGCAGCCGTGAGCTTCCGCCCGCTTCCGCCGCGCATGCGCCAGCTGCCGGCGCGCAAAAGCGCCATCCTTTCGGTCCTCGACGTCGGCGCCTCGAAGATCGTCTGCCTTGTCGCGCGCTTGAGCCCGATGCTGTCCTCCGACGCGCTTCGTGGCCGCACGCATCGTTGCAAAGTGCTCGGCATCGGCCATCAGCGGTCGGCAGGCGTCAAGGGCGGGGCGGTGGTCGACCTTCAGTCAGCCGAACACGCGGTGCGCCTGGCGGTCGACGCGGCCGAACGGATGGCGGGCGTCGAGGTCGGCGGCGTCATCGTCAACATGTCGGGCGGACTCCTGGCTTCGAGGCGCTTCAGCGCGAGAACGACGATCCGCGGAAAGACCGTGGTCGAGCACGACATCCACAGGGTGCTCGCAGCCGCCTCCGCCGCGAACGCGCATCCGGGACGGATCGTCCTGCACGCCCTGCCGACCTCCTTCGCCCTCGACGCGACGCCGGACGTGCAGGATCCCAAAGGCATGATCGGCGGGGAGCTCGGCGTCGACCTTCATGTCGCTTCCTGCGATTTGGCGGCGGCACGCAATCTGATGCTGGTCGTCGAGCGATGCCATCTGCGCGTCGAGGCGATGGTTGCGACCCCTTATGCGACCGGCCTCTCGACGCTGGTCGACGACGAGGCCGAACTCGGCGCTGCGGTCGTCGACTTCGGCGGCGGATCGACCTCGGTCGGCGTATTTTCCCGCGGCCGGCTCATTCATGTCGACGCGGTCGCCGTCGGCGGAATTCACGTGACCCGAGACATCGCCCGCGGGCTCAATATTTCGGTCACCGACGCCGAGCGCCTGAAGACGCTCTACGGGGCCTGCAACGCCTCGCCCTCGGACGACCGCGAATCGATCGCCGTCAATCGCCTCGGCGACGACATGGACCATCCGAGCCATCTGCCGAAATCCGAACTCGTGCGGATCATTCGCCCGCGGGTCGAGGAAATTCTCGAGCTCGTCCGCGACCGGTTGAAAACCTCGGGTTACGCCGCCGAGGCCAGCCGCAGGCTGGTGATGACCGGCGGCGCCTGCCAGTTGACGGGCCTGCCGGAACTGACGCGGACGATCATCTCGAGCCAGGCCCGGATCGGGCGGCCGCTCGGAATTGAGGGTCTGCCGGAATCGGGCAAGAACCCCTCCTTCGCCGCCGCCGTCGGACTGATGGTCTATCCGCAGATGGCGGGGCTCGAATATTTCGAGCCGGCGCGGGCGGCGGCCCAGGCGGATGAGGACAGCGGATATGCGGCGCGGGTCGGGCGCTGGCTGAAAGCGAGTTTTTGAACAGGATTCGGCCCTCGGCGACGGAGGCGGAAGGAAAGCGGTCACGGGAAAGCTCAATCGGCGTCGCCGGGCGCCCAACGCGATGAGGCAAGCATGTCGATCACTATCAAAGCCCCCGAACTCCGGGAACTGAAGCCCCGCATCATGGTCTGCGGCGTCGGCGGCGCCGGCGGCAACGCGGTCAACAACATGATCGTTTCGGGTCTCTCCGGGGTCGACTTCGTCGTCGCCAACACCGACGCGCAGGCGCTCACCTCGTCGCGCGCTGAGCGAATCATCCAGATGGGCCTTCAGGTGACGGAGGGGCTCGGGGCCGGCTCGAAGCCCGAAGTCGGCAAGGCCGCGGCCGAGGAGGCGCTGGAAGAGATCCGCGATCACCTCGCGGGCGCGCATATGGTCTTCGTCACCGCCGGCATGGGAGGAGGCACCGGCACAGGCGCGGCGCCGGTGATCGCCAGGGCGGCGCGCGAGATGGGCATCCTGACGGTCGGCGTGGTCACCAAGCCATTCCACTTCGAGGGCGGCCGGCGGATGAAGGTCGCTGAGGCAGGCATCAACGAGCTGCAGAAGGCGGTCGATACCCTGATCATCATCCCGAACCAGAACCTCTTCCGCGTCGCCAACGAAAAGACAACCTTCGCCGACGCCTTCGCCATGGCCGACCAGGTGCTTTACTCGGGCGTCGCCTGCATCACCGATCTGATGGTGAAGGAGGGCCTGATCAACCTCGACTTCGCCGACGTACGCTCGATCATGAACGAGATGGGCAAGGCGATGATGGGCACGGGCGAAGCGACCGGCGAAAGGCGCGCGGTGCTCGCCGCAGAGGCGGCGATCGCCAATCCGCTGCTCGACGAGACGTCGATGAAGGGCGCGCGCGGTCTTCTGATTTCGATCACCGGCGGCAACGATCTGACGCTTTACGAGGTCGACGAAGCCGCAAGCCGCATTCGCCAGGAAGTCGACGAGGAAGCGAACATCATCCTCGGCGCCACTTTCGAGCCCTCGCTCGACGGCGTGGTGCGCGTGTCGGTGGTGGCGACCGGCATCGATCAGCTCGCCATTTCGCAGATCGAGCCTGTAACCGTTCACACCCGGCCGGAACCTGCGCCGCGCCGCGTCCCCGCCGCGGTCCGGGCCGCGCCGCCGGCCCCGGCGCCGGTCGAGGCGGCGCCGCCGCCCGCGGTCGTCGCCGACGTCGAGATCCAGCCGCTGCAGGCGCCCGTCATGGCGTTCCCGGAACCGATCGAGTTGGACCAGGAGCCCGAGGAGGACGAGGAGACCGACTTCATTCCGCCGGCGCCGGAACAACCGGCGACTCGGGCGGCGCGAATGCCCCAGATCGAGGACCTGCCGCAGGTGGCGCAAAATCAGTTCCGGGCGCTGAGGGAGGCGCAGGGCGCAACCTCTCCGTCGCCTCCGGAGACCCGCCGCCGTTCGCTGCTCGAAAAGCTGGCGGCGTTCGGCATCACCCGGCATGAGGAGGAACCTGTGCCGCGGGCGACCGGGCCCGCCCTGCCAGTGGCGGCCCCGGCCTTGCCGGCGGCGGCCGCAAGGGCCTATCCGGCGCCGGTCCAGCCGTCCGAGTTTGCTCGCCCGCAACCGCGCCCGCAGCTGGCGCGCGCGCTGCCGAGCGCCCTCGACCCGCACGGTCGCCCCGTGCACCGTCCGCCGGTTACCGAGGACGACCATCTCGATATCCCGGCATTTCTGCGGCGACAGCCGAAATGATTCGTGACGGCGACCGCCATCGGCGGTCGCCTGCCGGCGCGACGCGACACAATTTCGACAGACAACAGGGACCAGCGCCCAGCCCAGCCCCATGAAAAAACTTGATAAAATGATTATGGCGGAGTTGTAACTTTTGTTCACCAAAGGTGATTTGGCTCCGACACGTTTTGCCTCCTACTCTGTCGCTCCGAACACGATTCGCAGAAGCCTCTCGTTTGGGGCGTCTGCGCCGAGGCAGAAGACGATCGGCAATTCGAGTGGGCGTTGGGCGAGGAGTTTTCGCCTCCTTCGCATACAAGGCCGCCAAGCGGGGCCGGGTGAAAGCCCGGGGACAGTAAAGAATGCGAGTAGGTTATCAAAAGACGCTCCGCGACCGGGTCGGCGTAAGGGGCGTTGGCGTTCATTCTGCCGCTCCGGCCCAGGTTGTCCTCCATCCCGCTGACGTCGACTCGGGCGTCGTGTTTCTGCGGACCGGGCTGCCAAATGGGCGCGAGCGGTTGCTGGCGGCGAGGCGATCGAACGTAACCAACACCGCCCTTTGCACCATGCTGGGCGACGCGTCGGGCGCCAGCGTCAGCACGGTCGAACACCTGCTCGCCGCCGTTTCCGGCCTGCAGGTCGACAACGTCCTGATCGAGATCGACGGCCCGGAAACCCCGATCATGGACGGCTCCGCCGCCGAATTCGTCGGCGCAATCGATCAGGCGGGCCTCGTCCAGCAGTCCCGGCCGCGGCGCCATCTCAAGATACTGAAACAGGTGCGCGTCGAGTGCGGCGACGCCCACGCCGAGTTTCTGCCGGCCGAGCGCGGCTTTCGCCTCGACGTCGAAATCGACTTCGAATCGAAGGCGATCGGCCGCCAGCGCCGCGTCTTCAACCTCGACCCCGCCACGTTCCGGCGCGACATTGCGCGCGCCCGCACGTTCGGCTTCGTCAGCGATGTGAAGAAGCTATGGCAGGCGGGCTTTGCCCTCGGATCGTCGCTCGAGAATTCCGTCGCGATCGACGGCGACATCGTTCTCAATCCTGAGGGCCTGCGGTACGCTGACGAGTTCGTGCGGCACAAGGCGCTGGATGCGGTCGGCGATCTGTCGCTGGCGGGAGCGCCGATCATCGGCGTCTATCGAACCTATCGCCCGGGTCACAAGCTGAACGCCATGGCGCTCGAGGCGTTGTTCAGCGATCGAACGGCGTGCGAGTTTGTCGAAGCGCCGGCCACGAAAGCCTTTCTTAAGGGTTTTGCTTCGGGCGCCCACGTTCCTGCCGGCGCCGCTGCTTTCGCCGCCGCCGATTGATCTTTGCGCCTACCCGTCGCGCCGCAAACATTTGCGCTTCGAGACTCGATGAAGCCACAATCTCCGGTCAATTGTCCCGCCGGATGTCGGACGGGGCGATGGCGGAAGCGGCCGGACTTAGGGTAAAGAGCCGACTCGCCCGAACCGGCGGCTGCGCGTTCCCTGCAACCAATCGAGTCTTCAAACCCATGGCCAATCCCGAATTCGGCATGACCCGCAGCGCCATGCGGCTCACGCGCGCTTTTGCCGCGCTGATCGCCATCGCCGCTGGCGCCTCCGCCTGTTCGATGATCGATCAGTTCAACCCGTTCGGGGCGGAAAAGTACAAGATGGAGATTGTCCCCGATACGCCGGCAAGCAAGACCTATGACCAGGGCCTGGAAAAGCTGGCGAACGGCGCTCCTCAGGAGGCAGCGAAGAAGTTCACCGAACTCGGCAAGCAATACCCCAGCTCCGACTGGGCGCAAAAGGGCCTGCTGATGACGGTGTACGCCCAGTACCAGGCCGGGGCCTACACCGACGCCGAAACCCAGGCCGAGCGCTATTTGAAGGAATATGCGAACTCGCCGGATGCGCCGTACGTGCTCTATCTGCAGGCCAACGCGTATTACCAGCAAATTCCGGACATCTCCCGCGATCAGGAATCGGCAAGCAAGTCGCTGGCCGCCTTTCAGGACCTGGTGAAGAAATACCCGAAGTCCGAATATGTCGAAGACGCCAAGTTCAAGATCACCGTGACCGAGGACCAACTCGCCGGCAAGGAAATGTCTATCGGCCGCTTTTATCTCAATCGCCACAATTATACGGCGGCGATCAACCGCTTCCGTAATGTGTTGCAATACTACCAGACGACGCGGCACGCTGAGGAGGCGCTCTATCGCCTCGTCGAGGCCTATCTGGGATTGGGGATCGCCTCGGAGGCGCAGACAGCGGCGGCGGTCCTCGGGCACAATTTTCCCGACAGCCAATGGTACCAGGACGCTTATGCGCTCCTGAAGGGAAAGGGGCTGTCGCCGCATGAGGACGCCGGCTCCTGGATGTCGAAGATCTATCACGCGGTCGTTCCATCCTGACCCGAGCGCTCCCATGCTGGCCCGACTCTCCATCCGCGACGTGGTGTTGATCGAGCAGCTGGAGCTTCAATTCTCCCCCGGGTTCACGATTCTCACCGGCGAGACAGGCGCGGGCAAATCTATCCTGCTCGACGCCCTTTCGCTGGCGCTCGGGGCGCGCGGCGACGGCAGCCTCGTCCGGCACGGCCAGGCCCAGGGCCAGGTGACGGCGGTTTTCGAACTGCCGCCGGACCATGCGGCGCATGCGCTGCTCGAAGGTCAGGACATCGAGATCGGCGACGAATTGATTCTGCGGCGGGTCCAGCTCGCCGACGGGCGCACCCGCGCCTACGTCAACGACCAGAGCGTCAGCGCGCAGGCTCTCCGGTCGCTTGCGTCCGCGCTCGTCGAGATCCATGGCCAGCACGACGAGCGGGCGCTGACCGATCCGGCGACCCACCGCGCCCTGGTTGACTCCTATGGCCGCCTCGCTGCGCTGGTCGCCTCGGCACGAGAGGCCTTTTCGGCGCTGCGCGCGGTCGAGCAGACGCTCGAGGCCGAGCGCGCCCGCGTCGCGGCGGCGGAGGCGGAAGCCGATTTCGCCAGTCATGCGCACGAGGAGCTGTCGCGCCTCGCCGTCCAGCCGGGCGAAGAGGAGGCGCTGGCGATCCGCCGGCAGGCGATGATGCAGGGCGAAAAGGTCGCCGCCGACATTCGGGAAGCCCGCGAGCACCTCACGGGAGACGCCTCGATCCTGCCGGTGCTGCTCTCGGTCTCCCGCCGTCTGCAACGGCGCTTGCCCCAGGCGCCGGGTCTGATCGAGCCGAGCGTCAAGGCTCTGGACGAGGCGATCGAGGCGCTTGAAAGCGCCACGCGGGCTGTCGAGGAGGCGATCGAAGCCTCGGCCTACGACCCGGCCGAGCTCGAGCGATGCGAGGAGCGCCTGTTCGCGCTCCGCGCCATGGCGCGAAAATATGGCGCGCCGGTCGCCGATCTGCCGGCGCTGGCGCAAAAATTCGCCGACGAGCTGGCGAGGCTCGACGCCGGCCGAGGCGAAGTCGAGCGCCTGGCGAAGGCGCTGGCGCTCGCCAAGGCCGACTATGCGGCGGCGGCTGGCGCGCTCAGCGCCGCGCGCGAAGTCAGCGCGCAGGAGCTGGAAAAGGCCGTAACGGCCGAACTACGGCCGCTCAAGCTTGAACGGGCCGAGTTCAAGGTCGAGCTCAGCCGCGACGAAGCGCTCGTCTCCGAAAACGGCTACGACCGGATGGAGTTTCTCGTCCGCACCAACCCCGGCGCGAGGCCGGGCCCGCTGATGAAAGTGGCGTCGGGCGGCGAGCTGGCGCGTTTTCTGCTGGCGATCAAGGTGCGCCTCGCTGAACGGGGCACTGCGCCGACCCTGGTTTTCGACGAGATCGACACCGGCGTTGGCGGGGCCGTCGCGGACGCGATGGGCCAGCGCCTCGCCCGGCTCGCGGCGCGAGCCCAGGTGCTGGCGGTCACTCATGCTCCCCAGGTCGCGGCCCGGGCGCAGAGCCACTATCGCATCGCGAAGTCGGCCGTCGGTCGAGGCGAGCGCATGGTCACGCGCGTCGCGCGGCTTGGCGAGAACGAGCGGCGCGAGGAGATCGCCCGGATGCTTGCCGGCGCCGAAATCACCCATGAAGCGCGAGCGGCCGCGCTAAGCCTGATCGAAAAGGCCGGATGACATCGGAGAAAGGCGTGGCCTCCCGACCGTTTCGTCTTGCTCCACCGGCCCTCATGGCCCTATCAAGCCGCCGGCGACCCTCAGGTTCGCCGCTTTGATCGCGAGGAACGCCATGGGCGGCGGGGACGAGAGGGCGAAATCGAACCACGACATCCGGAGGGACCGTCTCTCCGCCCTGCTCAGGGAGAACCTGAAGCGGCGCAAGGCGCAGGAGCGACGGCGAACGGCCCGGACGGCGCCGGCGGTCGCCGAGGGCGATGCGCCTGACCGGAAGCGTTAGGGAGAGCAGCGGGAATTGATCGGCGTCTGATAGTCTTGAATTTCGGGCAGGAGGGAAGAGGGGAATGGATCGCATCCAAATTCGCGGCGGGGCGAGGCTCAACGGCGTGATCCCGATCTCGGGGGCGAAGAACGCCGCGCTGCCGCTGATGATCGCTTCGCTCCTGACCGATCAGACGCTGACCCTGGAGAATCTGCCGCGGCTCGCCGACGTCAGCCAGCTTGCGCGGATCCTCGGCAACCACGGCGTCGACTATTCCATCGACGGCAAGCGCCCCGGCGAGGAGGCTGCCTCCGGCCAGACGGCGCATCTGCGCGCCCGGACCATCGTCGACACGACCGCCCCTTATGAGCTCGTCGCCAAGATGCGCGCGAGCTTCTGGGTAATCGCGCCGCTGCTCGCCCGCACGGGCGAGGCGCGGGTGTCGCTGCCGGGCGGCTGCGCGATCGGAACCCGTCCGGTCGATCTTTTGCTGATGGCGCTCGAGAAGCTCGGCGCGACGATCGAGATCGACGGCGGCTATGCCGTGGCGCGGGCGCCGAAGGGCCTCGTCGGCGGCGAGATCGAATTCCCGAAGGTGACGGTCGGCGGCACGCATGTCGCGATCATGGCGGCGTCGCTGGCGCGCGGCGCGACGCGCATCGTCAACGCGGCGCGCGAGCCGGAAGTCGCAGACCTGGCCGACTGCCTCAACAAGATGGGCGCCCGCATCCGCGGCGCCGGGACCTCGACGATCGAAATCCAGGGCGCGGCGCGGCTGAACGGCGCCAACCACCGGGTTCTGCCCGACCGCATCGAGGCTGGAACCTACGCGACCGCGGTCGCAATGACCGGCGGCGACATCCTCCTCGAGGGCGTCGGCGAGGATCTCCTGCAACGGCCGCTGGAAACGCTCGCGCGATCCGGGGCGACGGTGACGAGCGACAACCGCGGCGTGCGGGTGAGGCGCAACGGCGCCGGCATCGATGCGGTCGATGTCGCGACCGCGCCGTTCCCGGGATTCCCGACCGATCTGCAGGCCCAGTTCATGGCGCTGATGACGCTGGCGCGCGGAACCTCGCGCATCACCGAGACGATTTTCGAGAACCGCTTCATGCATGTGCAGGAATTGGCCCGCCTCGGGGCCCACATCAAGCTCGAGGGCGACACGGCGATCGTCGAGGGCGTCGAGCGGCTGCGCGGCGCGCCGGTGATGGCGACCGACCTCAGGGCCTCGGTGTCGCTGGTCATCGCCGGGCTCGCGGCCGAGGGCGAAACCGTCGTCAATCGCGTGTACCATCTCGACCGCGGCTTCGAGCGGCTGGAAGAAAAGCTCGGCGCCTGCGGGGCCGACATCGAGCGCGTCCCGGGCTGAAGCGATGCATGGCCGCAATCAAAGGCTGAAGCTGATTGCGCTCGACGGCGAGGGGCTCGGCGTGATTTCGGCGCACGCCCAAAACACCTGCGTGAAGCGCTCAGACATGGCGTGGCTGCCGAAACAGCGTCGCTTCGTCGTCGCCGGCATGCGGTACGACTGGGTCGGGGCGAAGACCGGACCGGCGGAGCGTGTGGCGAGCGTTCTGCGTTTCGATCGGGTGTGGAGAGTTTCGCATATCGGCCTTCGCGACAAGAGCGAGGACGACGTCCTCAATCTGCTCGCGATCACCTATATGAAGACCGATCCGCCGGCGGGCATGATCGTTCTCGCCTTTGCCGACGGCGCGCTGGTGCGGCTAGAGGTCGAATGCATCGAGGCGGAGCTCTGCGACATGGGATTCCGGCAACCCGCCGAGGCCTGCCCCGGACATGCGCTGGCCGACGCTTCTCTCGCCTGAGGGCTCGCTCGGAGACATTTGATGGCCATTGAGCTCGACATGCGATCGGGCGACTTCGAGCGGCGCTTCCAGGCGCTCCTCGCCGGCAAGCGCGAGCAGGCGGCGGATGTCGACGCCGCGGTCGCCGCCATCATCGAGGACGTGCGCCAGCGCGGCGACGAGGCGCTGGCCGATTATTCGCTCCGGTTCGACCGGGTCAATATCAAGGCCAAGGGCGTCGCCATCGGACCGGCCGAGATCGAAGCGGCGATCGCGGCGTCGGAGCCGAAGGCGCTGAGGGCGCTCGAGCTCGCCCACGAGCGGGTGATGGATTATCACCGGCGGCAGAAGCCGGCCGACATGCGCTTCACCGATGCGCTCGGGGTCGAGCTCGGGTGGCGCTGGCGGCCGATCGAAGCGGTCGGCCTCTACGTCCCTGGCGGGGCCGCGAGCTATCCCTCGTCGGTCGTCATGAACGCCGTGCCGGCGAAAGTCGCGGGTTGCCGCCGCCTCGCCATGGTCGTGCCGACGCCGGACGGCCGGATCAACCCGCTCGTCCTGGCCGCGGCGCGCATCGCCGGCGTCGACGAGATCTATCGCGTCGGCGGCGCCCAGGCGATCGCCGCGCTCGCCTACGGCACGGAGACGATCGCGCCCGTCAGCAAGATCGTCGGGCCCGGCAACGCCTTCGTCGCCGCGGCCAAGCGGCGCGTTTTCGGCGTCGTCGGCATCGACATGATCGCCGGTCCCTCCGAAGTCGTGATCCTGGCCGATTCAAGCGCCGACCCGCGCTTTGTCGCCGCCGATCTCCTGGCGCAGGCCGAGCATGATCCGGCGGCGCAGTCGATCCTCATCGCCGACGACGCTGAGCTGGCGCGCGCGGTCGCGGCCGAGGTCGACCGCCAGCTTCAGTCGCTGCCGCGCGCCGAGACCGCCGGCGCGAGCTGGCGCGACTACGGCGCCGTCATCCTCTGCCCAAGCCTCGGCGAAGCGCTGCCGCTCGTCGACCGGCTTGCGCCCGAACACCTCGAGATCATTGCGCGCGATGCCGATGCGCTCGGCGACGAGGTCAGGAACGCCGGCGCGATCTTCTTCGGCGCGCATACGCCCGAAGCGATCGGCGATTATGTCGGCGGCTCGAACCACGTGCTGCCGACCGCCCGCTCGGCGCGCTTCTCCTCCGGCCTCGGCGTCATCGACTTCATGAAGCGGACGTCGCTGCTCAAATGCGATCTCGGGTCGCTCGCCATCCTCGGACCTTATGCGATCGCGCTTGGCGAAGCCGAGGGCCTCGCGGCGCACGCCCGCTCGGTCGCCATGCGGCTGGCCGCGGCGCCGGCTTCCGTGAGGCCGCCGTGAGCGAGAAAGCGGCCGAGAATCGCGACCGTCTCTCCGAGGTTTTCCTCGACGAGGCGACCATTCCGCGCGGCGTGATCGATCTCGATCATGAGCGCGCCGTCGCGATTTTCGACCTCGTCGAGGACAACGTGTTCGGCGTCCCCGGGCGCGACGACGGGCCCTATACGCTGACGATCTCGCAGGAGGAATCGAAACTCACCTTCGACGTCCGCACCTCGGACGGCGAGCAGGCCGCCTCGATCGTCGTCTCGATGACCCCGTTCCGGCCGCTGCTCAAGGATTATTTCCTGGTCTGCGAGACCTACTATTCCGCCATACGCACCGCCAGCCCCCGGCAGATCGAGGCGATCGATCGCGAGCGGAGCGCGCTCCACAACGAAGGCGCGGATCTGATGGCGCAGCGCCTCATGGAAAAACTCACCATCGACCAGACCACGGCGCGGCGGCTCTTCACCCTCGTTTCGACGCTGCGCTGGAAGACATGATTTCCGCCGGCGCGCCGACGGGGGACTTCATCGTCGCCAACACCCGGCTCAGGACGCCGCCGCTCGTTCCCGAGGTGAAGCTCAGGCTCGCCGACGAAGCCGTGCCGATCTGGAAGAAGACCGAGGAGGAACTCGGCGCGATCGGGCTGCCGCCGCCCTTCTGGGCGTTCGCCTGGGCGGGCGGCCAGGCGCTGGCGCGCTACGTGCTCGACAACCGTGCGCTGGCCGCGGACCGACGCGTGCTCGATTTCGCCTCCGGCTCCGGGCTCGTCGCCATCGCCGCCGCCCTCGCCGGGGCGGAGCGGGTGGAGGCTTCCGATGTCGACGCTTTCGCCGTCGCCGCCATCGCGCTCAACGCCGCCGGCAATGGCGTCGCCGTTGCGCCCAGGCTCGAGGATCTCGTCGGCGCCGACGAGGGCTGGAGCGTCGTGCTGGCGGGCGACGTCGCCTATGAAAAGGGCATGTCGGAAGCCGTGACGGCGTGGCTCGCCTCGCTCGCGACGCGGGGCGCGACCGTGCTGATCGGCGATCCAGGCCGCGCCTATCTGGCGCTCGACCGCCTCGAACGCCTCATCGACTATCGCGTTCCGGTCACCCGCGAACTCGAGGACGCCGAGATCAAACGCACCGGCGTCTTCCGCTTTCGCTGACAGGAGATTCGGTAGGTGGGTCTATTTGAATTTCGGCTTCCGACCGATCGCTGCTCTTCGAGGGCAACCTTATGAAACGGCCGGTAAGCGCAAAACAGCGGCCAACCGGGTTTTATGTTAGTCTGCGCGACGCCTGAGGACTCCACCATGGTTGCGACTCGCAAGATCGCGGCGATTCTGGTCGCGGATATCGTTGGCTACAGTCGGCTCGCGGGGACGGATGAGGATCGCACACTGTCGCGGCTGCGGGGGCTGCGCAGCGATCTGATCGATCCCGCCATTGACGCCCATCACGGACGCATCGTCAAGCGTACCGGGGACGGCAGCCTCATCGAGTTTCGCAGCGTGGTCGACGCCGTGCGCTGCGCGATCGAAGTGCAGAACGGCATGGCCGAGCGCAACGCCGGTCTGCCGCCGGAGCGCCGCATCGAGTACCGGATCGGAATTCATCTGGGCGACGTGGTTGAGGAAAGCGACGGCGATTTGATGGGCGACGGGGTCAACATCGCCGCTCGGCTTGAAGGTATTGCCGCGCCCGGGGCGATCTGTCTTTCAGAGGACGCCTATCGGCAGGTCAGGGGACGGCTTGATTTGGCGGTCACCGACCTCGGCCAAACTCAGCTCAAGAACATCGCCGATTCGATCCGGATCTATTCGCTGCAGGTCGGCGTCCCCGCCCAGGCGAAGCCCGCCACTCCACCAGGCCCCGTCGCACCAATAAGGCGCTCCTCGCTGGCGCCGCTCGCCGCTGGGATCGCAGCGTTGCTCATTGTCCTCGCGGGCGGGGCATGGGGGCTGCTCGAAGCGAACCGGCCTGCGACCGTCGCAACCAAGTCGTCGGTCGCGTCGAACGTAACGACGCCTGCTGAAGGCAGACATCTCTCCCTCGTCGTGCTGCCGTTCGCGAACCTCTCGAACGACCCGAGCCAGGATTATTTCGCCGATGGCGTCACTGAGAACTTGACCACCGACCTCTCGCGCCTCAGCGGCGCGTTCGTGATCGCGCGCAACACCGCCTTCACATTCAAAGGCAAGAATGTCGACGCCCGGGAAATCGGCAAGGAGCTTGGCGTCCGCTACGTGCTCGAAGGGTCTGTCCAGCGCGACGCGAGCCGCATGCGAGTGAACGTGCAGCTCATTGACGCGGAGACCGGCAATCACCTTTGGGCCGACCGCTTCGACAAACCTCTGGCGAATCTTTTGGATATGCAGGACGAGATCGTCGCTCGCCTCGCCAATCAATTGGGGACCGAACTGATATCCGCCGAAGCGCGGCGCGGGCAGCAAGCGGCAAATCCCGAACTCGATGGACCTCTATTTTCAGGGTACGGAGTGGATTAACAGGGGAACAAACCGCGAAAATATGGATCGTGCGCGCGGCTTTTTTGAGCGCGCCTTGGCGGTGGACCCCAATAACCTTGATGCACTGCTCGGCGTCGGTCGGGTCGACTATGTTGTTGGGGCCGCCTTTCTGTCGGACGACCGGCCTGCGCGGCTCGCGTCGGCTGAAGCGACGATCAACAAGGTCCTTTCGCTACGGCCGAACGATGCGCTGGCCCACGAGATCATGGGCGGCATCCTGAGCCAGACCAATCGCGCGCCCCAAGCCATTGCCGAATTCGAGCGGGCGTTGGCGCTGGATCCGAACCTAGCCGCCGCGCACGGGGAAATCGGTTTCGCCAAGTTATTCACCGGGCGCGACGAAGAGATCGAAGCGCATGAAAACGAGGCGCTTCGCCTCTCTCCTCACGACAATTCTGCCTGGCTCTGGCTGCATGCCGCGGGGGCCGGCAAGATGAACCTTGGCGCCGACGAGGAGGCGGTCACATTGTTTCGTCGCTCTATCGAGAACAACCGGACCTTCCCAGTGGCGCATTTCTTCCTCGCGGCGATGCAGGCGAGTCGAGGCGGGCAAGAGGAAGCGCAGTCCGAACTAGAGGCTGGCCTCGCGCTCGACCCCAGCTTTACGATCCGTCGCTTTCGCAGCGGTGCGGAAGCGCAAGGCGACAATCCGATTTACCGTGCCAGGCTCGAGCGCCTTATTGAGCGTATGCGCAAGGCGGGCGTGCCTTATGGTGAGGCTAAGTCGAATTGAGCCCGCCCGACCACGTCTAAGTGCGTCTGGCGAGGAAGCGGAAAGTCCGTCTCCGAGCCGAGAGCCGTCGACCCGTGCGCAATGACAAGGCTCGTTTTGTTGAAGCCTGTTTCGCGCTCGCGATGGAACGACAGCTTTCCGCCCGACTCCGTTCCTTCTGGGGGCGATCTCGCTAGACCCGCTCTTCACCAAACCCGAAGTTCAAACTGACCCACGACAGGAGATTCCGCTTGCGCCGCGCCCGAGTAAGACTCTTCGCCGCGACCCTGCTCGCGGCGCTCGCCGCCCTGCCGGTGGCGCCGGCGTTTGCCGACGAGCTCGCGACCTTCGCTGCCGCCTCGGCGGTCGGGCGGCCGGGGGCCGCGAGGATGATCCAGGGCTATCTCGCGAGGCCTGCGGGCAAGGGACCGTTCCCCGCCGTCGTGCTGTTGCACACCTGCCTCGGCCTCCCCGCCGGCAGGCGCGCGATCGAGGCCGAGTTCGCCGCCGCAGGCTATGTGGCGCTCTTCGTCGACGATTTTTCCACCCGCGGGCTCAAGGAGACCTGCTCGGTCGACTTTCCCGAAGGCGTCGCCGACGCCTACGGCGCGCTCGCCTTTCTCGCCCGGCAGCCCTATGTCGACCCGGCGCGGATCGCCGCGATCGGCTATTCCCAAGGCGCGGACACTGCGCTCACCCTCGCCTCGCTGCGTTCCGCATCGGCTTACGCGCTGCCCCCGGGCCTGGCGTTCAAGGCCGCCGCGGCCTTCTATCCGCCCTGCGCCAACCAGTCGGGCGCGGCGATGCGGATCCCGACCCTTATCCTCATCGGCAAGGAGGACGAGGTCACTCCCGCCGCCGATTGCGAGACGCTGGCGCAAGGCCAGCCCGGCGAAGTTTCGCTTCACGTCTATCCAGGCGCCGCGCACGGCTTTGACAATCCTGAGTTCGGCAAGGACACGCGGGTCATCGGCATGCGGCTCGCCTTCGACCGCGGCGCCGCGGCGAAGGCGCGGGCCGAACTGCGCCGGTTCCTCGCCGCGAATCTTGCGCGCTGACCGCGCCGGCGAATTTTGCTATACGGCCCCCGGTTTCGCGCCTTCGAGCGGGACTTGGACGAGCGCCAGGGAGAGACTTTCATGCTCAGACGCGAATTTCTGCTGGGCGCCGCAGCCAGCCTCGCCGCCCTCGCGCCTCGCGCCGCCCTCGCCGAGGGGCCGAAGCCGTTCAATGGCGAGATGTGGCCGCCGCTGTCGAACAAGTCCGAGTTCGTCGCCTGGATGGCGGCCAATCGCGGCGAGGAGCCGGTCTATCTCGGGCGGCGCTGGGACCGCTACCAGCAGCTGCTCGCCTTCCACGACCTCTGGACCCCGGCCGACAAGCGGGCGTTTCTGATGACGCCGCGCGAGGAATTCGTCCTGCCGGCGGACCGCGATGAGGCCTATGTCGGGCATTATCTCGACATCGGCTTCGGCGTCACCATCACCCCGCCGGGCACGATGGGGCGGATGACGAGCGCGCTGCAGATCCGCGGCGGCGACAAGGTGCTGGAGATCGGCACCGGCTCCGGCTACCAGTCGGCGTTGCTCACCTACCTGACGAGCCGCGTCCACTCGATCGAGATCATTCCCGAGCTCGCCTCGCGCACCCGCGGCGTCTACGACCGGCTGATCGGCAAGGGCTATCGCGAATATGCCGCGATCGCGACCCGCAGCGGCGACGGCTATTACGGCTGGGCGGAGGCGGCCCCGTTCGACCGGATCATCGTCACCTGCGGCATCGACCACATCCCGCCGCCGCTCCTGCAGCAATTGCGGCCGGGCGGCGTCATGGTCATTCCCGTCGGGCCGCCGGGAGCGCAGCACATCGTCAAGGCGGTGAGGACCGCCAATTCCGCCGGCGGCGAGAGCGTCACGCGCTCCGACATTTTCGGCGGCAAGGTCATTCCCTTCGTGCCGATGACCGGCGGGCACCAGCCGAGTTGATCCCGCGTCCAATCGGAGGCCCCGCTCCTCCCACAAGCGAGTCACAAGCGGGAGAAGCGCGCGCCCCCTCTCCTCCCCGGTCCCGGGCTCGACACTGGGCTTGCGACCGGGGGGATTGCGGGAAAGGGTGTAACTCCCAAGCTCCCCGCGAAACCGCGTCAATTACACCGTCTTCGTCCTGAGGAGCCCGCGAAGCGGGCGTCTCGAAGGATGCTCCAGAAGGCGCCGAAGCGCCTGCTCAGAAATGGCGGATCCTGGTATCGTCCTTCGAGACGCGCCTGCGGCGCTCCTCAGGACGAGGCATCGGGTTGCGCAACCTTAAATCGCTTCGGGAGCCGGGCGGCTTGGGAGTTACGAAAGGGCAGGGTGAGCGGCGAGCCGCCGCGGCTACTTTGCCTTTCGCGCTTTTTGCGCCGCCGGCGCCGCGGCCGGCTTGGCGGCTCTCGCGGCGCTCGCCTTCGACGGCGCTTTCGGCTTTGGCGCGAGCGCGGCCTCTTCGGCGGATGCGGAGGCAGCCTTGCGCGCGGCCGGCGCGGGCGCGCCCTCGGCGGCAATGCTGCGACGCAGCGCGTCCATGATATTGACCACGTTGCTCGGCCGCGCCGGCTGCTCCGCCGCCGGCGCCGGCATTCCCGCCTGCTTGGCGCGGATCAGTTCGACGACCGCGTCCTCGTAGCGGTCGGTGAATTCCTCCGGCCGGAAGTGTCCGGACTTTCGCTGGATGATGACATGCGCGAGGTCTTTCATTTCCTCGGGCAGTTTCATGTCGGGAACGTCTTCGAAATAGGAGTCTTCGGCGCGCACCTCCGAGGCGTAGCGCAGCACGGTGCCGAGAAGTCCCTTTGCCAGCGGGTCCAGCATCATGATGCGCTCGCGCCGCGCCATCACCACCCGGCCGAGGCCGACGACGTTCTCGTCCCGCATGGCGTCGCGGATGACGGCGAAGGCTTCTTCGGCGACGCGTTCGGCCGGCGCGAGGTAATAGGGCGATTCGAGGTAGCGCGGGTCGATCTCGGAGCGCGGCACGAATTTCTCGATGTCGATCGTATGGGTGCTTTCGATCTGGATCGCGTCGAGTTCCGCATCGTCGACGATGAGATAGGAGTCCTTGGCGACGGGATAGCCCTTGGCCTGATCGTCGTTCTCGACGACCTCGCCCGTCTCGGCGTCGACGAACTGGCGTTTCACTTTGTGGCCGGTCTTGCGGTTGATCGTGCTGAACGAGACGCGCGAGGATGAACTCGTCGCCGGATAGAGGTTGACAGCGCAAGAGACGAGGGAAAGTTTCAGATATCCCTTCCAGCTTGCTCGTGGGGCCATGACGCTTACTCCGGCAGACTCGTCGACGCCGGAATATGCAGCGTGACTTGAAGCACAGCCAATGCAACCGCTAGCATGACGCCGTCAAACCCGAAAGTCTATATTTATGGCCGGCTGCCGGGCCTGACGCTCCGTCGCCTCGGCCAGATGGCGGCGGCCGCCGGATTGAAGCTGACCCGCCGCGCCTCCGCCGCCGACGCCATCGTGCTGGCGCACAGCACCGCGGGCTTTGCCGTTTCGGATGCTGGCGAGCTTCGGCCCGGCTTTCGCCGGAAGGCGGAGGCGAGCCTCATGTCGGAGGGCGCCTTCCGGGCGAAGGTGGGTCTCGAGGTCGCGCCGGCGGCCTCCGAGTCTCACTATTCGGAGGATCAGATTGCGCGGCACGCCAGGCTGAACGTGACGCAGGTGCGGACCCTCTCGCACTACGACGTCATCAGCCCCGTCGACACCCGCTTCCCCTACACCGACCTGGTGGCGGCCCGCGCGGTCGGGCGCCTGTTCGCCGCCGGCGCGAAGTTCCCCAAAATCCTCGTGGCGGCGCTGGCTCTCAAGCGGCAGGGCGCGAGTTCTCGCCGGCGTCAGGCTCGCCGAAGCGCCGTGGGGAGAGCTCCTGCAGGCGTTCGAAGGGGCATTGGCTGAGATCGACGGACAGCTTCTCCTTCCGCTCGAGGGCCAGGATATCGACGCCGACGAAGCGTTCGCGCGGGCGGAAGCCAGCGAGCAGGACGGCGACCTGAACTCGGCCCGCCGATGGTACGAGCTTGCGGCTCGCCTCGATGCCGGCGATGCGGTCGTTCCGTTCAACCTCGGCAATGTCCTGGACGAGCTCGGCCGGCCGCGCGAGGCGGAAATCGCCTACCGGCAGGCGATCGCGCGCAATCCCGGTCTCGCCGACGCGTGGTTCAACCTCGGGGTGCTGCAGGAAAAGACGGGGCGGGAAGGGCACGCGCTTTCGAGCTACGAGCGGGCGTTCGCGGCGGAGCCGGCCTATGCCGACGCGCTGCACAACGCCGCCCTGCTGATGATGCGTCGTGGCCGGTTCGCCGCGGCTCTGCCGCTGCTCGAGCAGATTGTCTCGACGTCGCCGGCAAGCGCGCCCGAGGCGAAGCGCCTGGCGCATCTCTGCCGGATGGAGCTGAGGCGCGAGTCGGACCGCGGTTAGGGCGCTCGCCCCAGCCGACGAACGCGTTTTAGAAGACGAGCCTGCCGCCCAGGAGCGCCAGCGTGCCGGCCATCAGCGGGCGGAGCACCCGGTCAGGCACGCGCGAGGCGAGATGGCTGCCAATGGCGATGCCCGGGATCGAGCCGCAGAGGAGCGACGCCAGCAACAGCCAATCAACCGATCCGAGCCACCAATGTCCGGCGCCGGCGAGGAGGGTTAGGGGCACCGCATGGGCGATGTCGGAGCCGACGATGCGCACGGTCGGCATTTTCGGATAAAGCATCAGGAGGACCGTCACGCCGATCGCTCCGGCGCCGACGGAAGAGATCGAGACGAGCACGCCGAGGACTGCGCCGAGCGCAATCGACAGCCCGGCGATTTCCCGGTCGCTCCGCCGGTCGAGGAAGGATGCGGCGGCTTTCAGGAGCCGGCGGCGAAAGAGCAGCGTGACCGCGGTCAGAATCAGGGCGAACCCCAGCGTCGTGGTGATCGCGGCGCTGGTTCCCTTGGAATCCATCCCCCAGTGCGACAGCGCCAGCAGCGTCAACGCCGCGGCGGGGATGCTGCCCGAGGCGAGCCGGCGCACGACGCGCCAGTCGATCGCGTCGTTGAACCCGTGTACGACCGAGCCGCTGATTTTCGTGATCCCGGCGTAGAGAAGGTCAGTGCCGACCGCGGTCGCCGGATGGATGCCGAACAAGAGGACGAGCAGCGGCGTCATCAGCGAGCCGCCGCCGACGCCGGTGAAGCCGACCAGCATGCCGACCACAAAGCCAGAAGCGGTGTAGAGCGGGTTGATCAGATGCCATGCGCCCAAGGCCGCCGCTCCTCCGGGCTTGACCGGCATCGACGCCTGGGTCGAGGGCCGGAACGGCCGGCAAAGGCCATCGCCACCTAGTCTACCGATAAACTAGACTTATCGCCGCCCGCAGGTCAAGCCAATTCCCTGTTCATCGGCGGAACAGGGAAAATGAATTCGCTGTTCCGCCTTTACCGTCCGTGCGAGCGTATCCGCGGAACGAATTGGAATCCCGTGGATTTGCGCAATCGCTCAAGGAGCGGCGGGAGCGCTTTTTCCGATTATCAGGGATTATCAGGGATTATCAGGGAAAACAGAATGAATCGAACGCGCCCCTATCGGCCGTGGCCGGCAGTGGCGATCGAAGCGATTTCCGCCCGCGGGGGATCGCCGGCGAAGCCGCAGGCCGCGAGCGTCTCCTGCATGTGCGGCGGGACTGGCGCCTCGACTTCGATCGGCGGTTTTCCCTTGTACAGGGGCGCGACGACCTTGCGCGCCAGGAGCTGCAGGGGCGTCTCGGCCCTCGCTCCGTAGATCGGGTCGCCGAGGACCGGCCAGCCTTGGGCGGCGCAATGCACGCGCAATTGATGGGTGCGCCCGGTCTCCGGCTCGAGCTCGAGCCAGGCGATCGGCGCGCCGCGCCATTCGCCCCGCCCCCGGACGCGCCAGAGCGTCCGCGCCGGCTGGCCTTTCGGGTCGACCTTCATCCACCAGCCGCGCTTGTCATCGAGCCGGCCGAGCGCCAAGTCGATCGCGCCGCTCTCGGCCTCGGGCGAACCGGCGACGATCGCCCAATAGGTCTTGCCGATCTTTCCCTGCTTGAACAGAAGCCCCAATATCGCCAAAGCCTTGTGATGTCGTCCGAGAATGAGGCAGCCCGCCGTCTCGCGGTCGAGCCGGTGCGCCAGCGCCGGGTTTCGCGGCAGGCCGAAACGCAGCGCGTCAAAATCGTCCTCGAGGCTGGCGCCGCCCTTGGGCCCGCGGTGCACCGCCACGCCCGCCGGCTTGTCGATGACCAGCATCAAACCGTCGCGATAAAGCAGCCGCGACCTTGTTTCTTCGGGCGTCATGGGGACATAGGTAGTCCAGCGGAGCCCCGCCCGCCTAGTGGGCGCTAGGCGCCACTTCTCCCGCAGCCCGGAGAAGGGCTCCTCCAGCAAAGAGCGGCGAAAGGACGAGCGTTGAGTGAAGAGGGCGACAAGAAAGCAAAGCCCGGCCTGATGCGGCGCTGGTTCGGCGGCTCGGCCACGCCCGCGGAGGCGGAGAAGCCGGCGGCGCCCGTGCAAGTCCCGGCGGCAATCCCCGAGGCCCCGATCCCCGCCGCCGAGACGCCGCCCGAACCGAGGCGGACGTGGTTTCAGCGGCTGAAGTCGGGCCTCTCGCGCTCGTCGACCAGCATCGGGCGGGGGATCGGCGACATCTTCGCCAAGCGCAGGCTCGACGCCGGCGCCCTCGACGACCTCGAGGACGTCCTGATCCAGGCCGATCTCGGTCTCGGCGCGGCGACGCGCATTCGCGAGGCGATCGCGCGCGGACGCTACGACAAGGGGATCGACGCGGAAGAGGTCAAGGCGGTTCTCGCCAGCGAAGTCGAGCGCGCCTTGGCGCCCGTCGCCCGCCCGCTGCTCATCGACCCGAGCAAGCGCCCGTTCGTGATCCTGATCGTCGGCGTCAACGGCTCCGGCAAGACGACGACCATCGGCAAGCTCGCCGCCAAATTCCGCGCCGAAGGCCTGAGGGTGATGCTGGCGGCGGGCGACACGTTCCGCGCCGCGGCGATCGAGCAATTGCGCGTGTGGGCGCGGCGTTCGGCCTCGGACATCGTCGCGCGCGACCAGGGCGCCGACGCCGCCGGCCTCGCCTTCGACGCCTTGTCGCAGGCCCGCGCCGAGGGCGCCGACGTCCTCATGATGGACACCGCCGGCCGGCTGCAGAACCGCGCCGAGCTGATGGGCGAGCTCGAGAAGATCGTCCGGGTGATGAAAAAGGTCGACGCCTCGGCCCCGCACGCGGTCCTGCTCGTCATCGACGCTACCGTCGGGCAGAACGCGCTGAACCAGGTCGAGATCTTCGGCCGCACCGCCGGCGTGACCGGGCTTGTCATGACCAAGCTCGACGGCACGGCGCGCGGCGGCATTCTGGTCGCCATCGCCGACAAGTTCGGCTTGCCCGTGCATTTCATCGGCGTCGGCGAAGGCGTCGACGACCTCGAGCCGTTTGCGGCGCGCGACTTCGCCGAGGCGATCGCCGGCGTCGAGCGCGAGGCCCTCCCCAATTGACCCATCCCGATTCGACAAGGACGAACGTGACCGAAACCGCCGCTCCGCCCCAGCGCAAGGCGCTGAACCCGATGGTCAAGTTCGCGCTCGAGCTTGGGCCGCTCGTCCTCTTCTTCGCATCCTATTCGAAACTCGGGATCTTCGCCGCGACGGGCGTCCTGATGGCCGCCGTGCTCGTGACCCTCGGCATCTCCTACGCGATGCTCAGGCGCATTCCCATCATGCCGCTGGTGACGGCGGTCATCGTGCTCATCTTCGGCTCGCTGACGCTTTTCCTGCACGACGAGACGCTGATCAAGATCAAGCCGACCGCCCTCTATCTCCTGTTCGGCGCGGCCCTCTTCGTCGGCCTTGCGCTGAAGAAGCCGCTCCTGAAAATCCTGTTCGACGGCGCGCTGCACGTGACCGAAGAGGGCTGGCGCATCCTGACGTGGCGCTGGGGCTTTTTCTTCATTGCGCTCGCCATTCTCAACGAGATCGTCTGGCGGACCCAGACGACCGACACCTGGGTCAAGTTCAAGACCTTCGGCTTCCTGCCGCTGACCCTTCTTTTCGCCCTCGCCCAGACGCCGCTCATCATGCGCACCGAGTCGAAGGAGAAGGCGACGGGGGATGATCTTTAGTCTCGTGCGCCGAGTTGCGGGGACGGAACCGGCGACGAACCGGACCGCTCATGCTTACGCGCCCGCGACCGTCTTGGGCTCGTAAGGACAGAGGTCGAGGAGCGCGCAGGCGCCGCAGAGCGGTTTCCGCGCCTTGCAGATGTAGCGCCCGTGCAGGATCAGCCAGTGGTGGGCGTGGCTGAGGAAGCGTTCGGGGATGACGCGCATCAGTTCGTCCTCGACCTCGCGCGGGGTCTTGCCCGGCGCGATGCCGAGCCGGTTGGCGACCCGGAACACGTGCGTGTCGACCGCCACCGTCGGCTCGCCGAAGGCGGTGTTGAGGACGACGTTCGCCGTCTTGCGGCCGACGCCGGGCAGCGCTTCGAGCGCGGCGCGGTCGCGTGGCGTCTCGCCGCCGTGCTCCTCGAGAAGGGCGCGAGAGAGCGCGATCACGTGTCTGGCCTTCGCGCGGTAGAGACCGATCGTCTTGATGCGTTCGGCGAGCTTTTCCTCGCCGAGCGCCACCATCTTGGCCGGGGTGTCGGCGACCGCGAATAAAGAACGGGTCGCCTTGTTGACGCCGGCGTCGGTCGCCTGGGCGGAGAGCACCACGGCGACCAGAAGCGTGAACGGATTGACATAGGCGAGCTCGCCCTTCGGCTCCGGATCGACGGCGGACAGCCGTTCGAACACGAGTTCCGCCAGCGCCGCCCGCTTTTGTCGCGAAGCTCTCCTCATGCGGAAATCTATAGAGCCGCCGCCGCAACCTAGCCAAGAGTTCGAAAGCGCCGACGCCTTGCTTTGCCGCGCTGTGGCAAGCAATATGTCGTCCGGGTTGGGGGAATTCGGCGGTCTTTGCTGCGCCGCCCTTAGGGAGGAACACTCATGAGCATGTCCAGACGTTGGGTGATTACGGCGGGGGCCTTCTGCGCCTGGTTTGCCGCAAGCGCGGCCCACGCCGCCCCGAACAAGGTGGTGATCGGGCTTATCGACGACATGTCGGGGCCCTACGCCGAGGTGATCGGCGCCGGCGGCGTCGAGGCGATCAAGATGGCGATCGCCGATTTCGGCGGCTCGGCCCTCGGACAGCCGATCACGCTGCTGACCGCCGATCACCAGAACAAGCCGGACATCGGCCAGCAGAAGTTTCGCGAATGGGCCGACACGGACGGCCTGACGATGCTGCTCGGCGGCTCCAACACCGGCGTCAGCCTCGCCATGAACGCAGCCGACAGGGAAAAAAAGCTGCCGTTTTTCGCCATCGGGGCCGCCGGCGCGTCGCTGACCGGCAAGGATTGCACGCCCTATACGATCCATTACGGCTATGACACGACGGCCCTTGCCAACGGCACCGCCAAGACCATCCTCGAACAGGGCGGCAAGAGCTGGTTCTTCCTCACCGCCGACTATGCGTTCGGCACGCAGCTCGAGAATGGCGCGGCGAGCGTGGTCAAGGCGGGCGGCGGGAAGGTGGTCGGCGACGTGCGCGTGCCGTTGGGCACCTCCGATTTCGCCTCCTATCTCCTGCAGGCGCAAGGATCGGGGGCCCAGGTCCTCGGTCTCGCCAACGCCGGCGCCGACACGTCCAATTCGTTGAAGGCGGCCTCCGAATTCGGTCTCACCAAGACCATGCGGCCGGCGGCCTTGCTGGTGTTCCTCACCGACGTTCACGCCATGGGTCTCGACATCGCCCAGGGCCTCGTCCTGACCACCGCCTGGTACTGGGACCTCGACGACCGGACGCGCGCTTTCGGCAAGCGCTTCGACGAGAAGGTAAAGCGCATGCCGACCTTCCCGCAGGCGGCCGTCTATTCGGCCACCCTCACCTATCTCAACGCGGTCAAGGCGGTGGGAACGACCGACTCGGACAAGGTGATGGACGAACTCCACAAGATGAAGATCAGCGACGCCTTCGTCCAGGACGCCACCATCCGGGCTGACGGCCTGCTCGAGCACGACATGTACGTCATGGAAGTGAAGAAGCCGTCGGAATCGAAGGGCCCGTGGGACTATTACAAACTCATCAAGACGTTGAAAGGCGACGAGGCGTTCGGAAAGCTCGCCGACTCGGCCTGCCCGCTGGTCAAGAAGTAGCGCGAGGGCGCACATCGGGACACGGGCTCAGGGCAAATCTCCTGGGCCTAGCCCGCCACCGGGCGGTCTCCCTCAAATGGCGGGAGGACCAGGC
This sequence comes from uncultured Alphaproteobacteria bacterium, assembly GCA_963772555.1. GTDB lineage: Bacteria > Pseudomonadota > Alphaproteobacteria > Rhizobiales > Beijerinckiaceae > Roseiarcus. Next base: position 90,256 of record CAVYXQ010000014.1, read on the forward strand.
GGAGCGTGGTGGAGGGTAAGCTCAGCAGCCGAAACGATTGCCACGGGGCGCGACGGCGGAAGGCCGCCGCTGCTCCCGACGGCTAAAATTCGCCATCTTCAGTTCACGCTTCCGACAGCCTCGGCTGCGCCTAATGCGCGGATAGGCTTCGCGCGGGCGGCGAGGGAGCATGGCGATCGGTCCTGACAGGGCGCAGGCAGTGACGGCGTTCAATCGCTTCGGGCTCGGCGCGCGCCCGGGGGACCTCGCCGCCGCCGCGAGCGACCCGCGCGGGTTACTGCTCGAGGAACTGCGGACGGAGAACGTTGCGCTCATTCGCGAGCGCGCGCCGCCCTCCGGCGCCATGGCCTTCCAGGCTTTCTTTCTCGAAAAGCGCGCCAAGCGCATGCGGGCGGCGCGCCTCCCCTTCCGGCCGATGGCGCCGCCGCCGCAGGTCGCCCTCGCGATGGCGCCATCGGGGGCGGAGCCGCCGGCGCCTCCCCCGCTGGAGCCGTCCGCGCTCTCCATGGCGCCGCTGACGCCCGTGCCGCCGGGCGGCTCGCCCATGGCGCCGGATGCGGCGGCGCCTTCGGCGTCGGGCCCGATGGCGCCGCGCGAGATCGCGCGCGGCAAGCCCGAGCTGCCTGTCGAGCAGACCCTGTTCCGCGCCGAGGCCGAGGCGCGGCTGCAAAAGCAGCTCACCGCGCGCGTCGGCTTCGTTGAGCGGCTGGTCGCTTTCTGGTCCAATCATTTCGCCGTGTCGGCGGCCAAGAGCGGAGAACTGCGCGTCGCCGCCGGGCCGTTTGAGCGCGAGGCGATCCGTCCGAATGTGCTTGGCCGGTTCGCCACGCTGCTCCGCGCGGCGGAGAGCCACCCGGCAATGATCCTTTTCCTCGACAACCAGAACTCGATCGGGCCGAATTCGCGGCCGGGACGGCTGGCCGGCCGCGGCTTGAACGAGAATCTCGCGCGCGAGATGCTGGAACTCCATACGCTGGGGGTCGATTCCGGCTACACGCAGGCCGACGTCACCGAGCTTGCGCGCGTCCTCACCGGCTGGAGCGTCGCCGGACCGGAGAGCGAAGCGGGCGAGCCGGGCGGATTCCTGTTCAAGCCCAATTGGCACGAGCCGGGCGCGCGCACGCTGCTCGGCAAGACCTACGCGGAGGCGGGCGTCGAGCAGGGACGCGCGGCGCTCGACGATCTGGCCCGCTGCCCGGCGACGGCGCGCCACATCGCCGCCAAGCTCGTACGCCACTTCGTCGCCGACGATCCCCCCGCCGATCTCGTCGAGGCGCTGAGGCTGAAGTTCCTCGATAGCGACGGCGACCTCGCGGTCGTCGCCTCGGCCCTGATCGGCGACGACCGGGCGTGGCGGCCGAAGCCGGCCAAGATCCGCACGCCGCTCGAATTCGTCGTCGGCGCGGCGCGGGCAGCGGCCTTTGAGCCGTCCGACCCCGGCTTCTATCTCAAGAGCCTCAGCCTGCTCGGCATGCCGCTGTGGCAGCCGGGCGGCCCGAACGGCTTTTCCGACGCGAGCGACGCGTGGGCCTCGCCGGAAGGGATGAAGGCGCGGCTCGATCTCGCCGCCTTCATGGGCGAGCGCCTGCATCGGGCGGCCGAGCCCATGGCGGTCTTGAAGGCGGCGCTCGGCGAGACGGCGTCGCTCGAGACCCGCCAGGCGATCGATCGTGCGGAATCGCGCGAACAGGCGCTGGCGCTCATCTTCATGGCGCCCGAATTCCAGCGGAGATGACGATGATCATGCGCCGCCCCGAGACCGCCCTGTCGCGCCGGGGATTCGTCCGGGGCGCAGGCGCCCTCGGCGCCGGGGTTCTCTGCGGCGCCGGCTTCGTCGGCGCCCCTGCGAGCGCGGCCACGCGCGATCCGCGGCTCATCGTCGTCATCCTGCGCGGCGCGCTCGATGGCCTTTCCGCCGTTCCGCCGCTCGGCGATCCGGACTATGCCGGCCTGCACGGCGATCTTGCCTTCGCCGCGTCCGGCGAGCGCGCCGCCCTGCCGCTCGACGGATTCTTCGCCGCCCATCCTGCGCTGGAGGCGTTCAAGCGCCTCTACGACCGGAAGCAGGCGGCGGTCGTGCACGCCGTCGCGACCGGCTACCGCGACCGGTCCCACTTCGACGGCCAGGACGTGCTTGAAAGCGGCTATCCGGGGCCTGGGCGAACGGAGAGCGGCTGGCTCAATCGGGCGTTGAGCCTCTTGCCGGGGTCGGCGCCCCGCGGCGCCCGCGGGCTCGGGATCGGCGCGGTCGCGCCGCTCGTCATCCGCGGGCCCTCGCCGGCGCTCGGCTGGGCGCCGCCCGGGGGCATCGGCGCCGCCAGCGGCGATCTCGCCGAGCGGGTGCTCGATCTTTACACCCACGGCGACCCGGCGCTCGGCCGGGCGCTCGACGAAGCGCTGAGGGCCGAGAAGGTCGCCGCCGAAACGCCGGCGCATGAAGCGGCGAAGACGCCGCGTCTCAGCGGCCCGGAGGAGGCGATGCGGCTCGCCGCCGCGGGCGCGGCGCGGCTCATCGCCGCCCCGGACGGACCGCGGGTCGCCGCGATCGCCTATGACGGCTTCGACACGCACCAGAACGAGGGAGCAGCGCAAGGCGCGCTGGCGCGGCGGCTGCAGGGGATCGACGCCGCCTTCGCGGCGTTCGCAGACAACCTCGGCGACGCCTGGAAGGATACCGTCGTCGTCGCCGTCACCGAGTTCGGCCGCACGGTCAAAGTCAACGGCACGCATGGCACCGATCACGGCACAGCGACGGTCGCGCTCCTCGCCGGAGGAGCGGTCGCCGGGGGGCGGGCGATCGCCGACTGGCCCGGCCTCAAGGCCGAGCGCCTTTATCAGGGGCGCGATCTTTACCCCACCGCCGATCTGCGCTCCGTGCTCAAGGGCGTGCTGGTCGACCAGTTCGGCCTAAGCCCGAAGGCGCTGGCCGAGGCGGTTTTCCCCGACAGCGCGGACGTCGCGCCGATGCAGGGGCTGGTGGCGTAAGAGGGGCGGGAACGCGCTCGAGTCCTTCAAATCGCGGATGCGGATGGCTGATCGCACGCTCTCAGCAGGGAGCCTCGTCGGCACCCGCGAGGCGGCTTGCTTCGGCGAGCGCCAGGGCGAACCGGTCGTGGCCCGGACCGCCGAGGTCGGGCTGGACGATTCGCCAGCCTCCGCCCCCTTCCAGCACCTCATGTCGCGTCTCGCCGTTCTTTTCGCGGCGCAATTTTATCGACACCCGCTCGTCGCCGATCCGCAGATTGCGGATAGCGACCTCAGGCAGCCATTCCGGCAGCGCCGGATCGAGGATGAGCGTGCGAAGCGGGGCGAGGATCATCACCCCCGTCAGCATGTGGCAGACCTGGATGATCGCCGAGGCGGACCAGGCCTGCGGCGAGCAGGCGTCCGGGTAGATTCCCGGGTACGGCCAATGGTCGCCGCGCGGATAGCCGCCGAACACCTCGGGCAGCCGGTCGAAATCGAAGAGGGTGGTGGCGTCGAACATCGCCTTCGCCACTTCGTGCAAAGCGTCGTTGAAGCCGTAGCGCTTGAAGCCGACGCAGGCGTGCGCGTTCGACACGGGCCAGACCGAGCCCAAGTGATAGGCGAGCGGATTGAAGGCCGGGTGCTCGCTCGACAGCGTCCTCACGCCCCAGCCGCTGAACATGTCGGGCGCCATCAGCCGGTCGACCACGTGCCTGGCCTTGTCGTCGTCGACGATGCCGGTGGCCAGGCAGAGGGCCGGGTTCGAGGCGATCGATTTCACCTGGTTCTTCTGCGGATCGAGCGCCAGCGCATAGAACTTCAGGTCCGGCATCCAGTAGCGCTCGTTGAACCTCTGTTTCAGCGCCGCCGCCTGGTCGAGGAGCGCCTTTGCCCGCTCGCCATCGCCCAGCGCGGCGAAAACGGCGGCGACCGCCTGTTTGGCGGCGTAGAATAGGCCCTGGACCTCGGCGACCGCAATCGGGTCGCGGACGAAGGAGCCGTCGGGATAGAGGATCGCCTGCTCGGAATCCTTCCAGCCCTGGTTCTTCAGCCCCTTCTTTCCCGCCAGCGTGCGGTATTCGTAGAACCCGTCGCCGTCGATGTCGCCGTAGCGATCCATCCAGGCCAGCGTCGCCTCGACCTTGTCGCGGACGGCTTCGAAGGCCTCGGCGTCGCCGCTGTCGGCAAAGTGCAAGGCGGCGCCGATGAGGTAATAGGCGGGAGCGGAATAGTCGCCGTAATAGTGGAGGAACGGGGTCGTCCCGAGCAGCGCCAGCGGGCTCAACTGCCGCTGATGCAGGACCTTGCCGGGCTCAGCGTCATGGGCGTTGTCGACCTCTTTCGCCGTCCATTCGCCGACGGAAAGGAGGCTGCCGTTCAGCGTCGCCCGATTGAGAAACGTCGATTGCACGCCGACGACGAGGCTGTCCCGGCCGAAGAGACCGGTATATTTCGGGATGCCGCCGATCGGGGTGAAAGCCGCGTCGCCCTCCCCCTCCAGCGCCTGCAGCGACCAGAGATCGGTCGCCGCGCGCGCCCACGCCGACTTGACGGTCTGATTCGAGGGCTCGAACTCGATGCAGCCCGACAACCATGCCTCGTGTCGCGCGAGGACGTCTTTGGCCGCCATCTTTTCGCCGTCGAGACCGAACCAGGGCTGGGACGGCTCGCCGAGGAAAACCGGCGCGACGTCGATCGAGATCCGCTGCGCCTCCTGCGGCGCGAGGCTGAGCGTCGCGCTGACGGCCGCCCCGTCGTCGGTGATCGTTCCGGGCGTGGAGATGCGAATGCGCGTCGCGTGGTTGAGCTTCTCATGCCGGTAGGCGAAGACGAGCACGCCCTCGCCGGGCCCCGACGGGTCGAAGCTGCGGCGGACCTCCGCCTTCTGCTTGCGCTTGCCGGAGGAGACTTCGGCGATGTCGGCGAAATCGGCGGCGAAAAGGAGATCGAGCCTGACGGTCGCGACCGCGAGCGCCCGGTTCGTCACCTCGACGTCCTGGTGGTAGCCGCCGCCGACAAAGGTGTTGATGTGGATTTCGATCCCCTTGGCGACGATCTCCCCGCCGCTCGGCTCGGGATCGCCCGGCGGCGCCGCCTTGCGGCCCGCGGGCGACGGCAGAAGGTAATAGCCAACGATCGAATGCGGCTCGACGTTGGCGCAGGAGACGGGCTTCACCGGCTTGCCGCCTGAGCGAATATCGAAACCGGACAAAAAGCGCGTCTGGTTGAAGTAATAGCCGTCGGCGTCCCGCTTCATCAGCCCCTGCCGGTTGAAGACCGCGACATGGCGGCCGTAATGGGCGGTGGTCTGTTCTGGATCGACCCTGAGGCGGTGGGCGAAGGCGAGATTCATGTCGCCATGCAAACGACGTTGAGGGCTGAAGGTTCCGGCGCCGCGCGTCCTCCCGCCGGGAGAAATCGGCCGTTGATCCGGCAAGCGACAGATTCGAGGTTTCGAACGCGCTGGCCGACCCGATGAGCTTCGGTGCAAGGGACCGCAACCGCGCCACTGGGCAGACGCGTCGCTAAAAAAATGGCGGTTGCTTAAGCGCGTTACATTAAATGCAGACTGCGCCCGTTCGGTTTCGGACGCGCCTCTGAATTCTCGCGATCATGCGAGTCTGCGGCGAGACTTGGCGAAGGTGTCGAACGCCACGGCGAGAACGATAATCATTCCGATGATGATCTGCTGGATGTAGGGCGACACGTCCATCAGAACCAGTCCGTTCAGCAGGACGCCAATCAGGATCGTCCCGACCACCGTGCCGAAGATCGTTCCGACGCCCCCGAAGAGACTGGTGCCGCCGATGACGACCGAGGCGATGACGGTGAGTTCGTATCCCGTTCCCGCGACCGCCTCCGCCGAATCGAGCCTCGCCGACAGGACGAACGCGCCGACGCCGGCGAAGAAACCGATGATCACATAGACGCTGCAGATCACGGCGCGGACATTGAGGCCGGCAAGGCGAGCCGCTTCGGTGTTGTCGCCGACGGCGTAGACCTGCCGCCCATAGCGCGTATAGCGCAGCGCGATATGCGCCAGGACGGCGAAGGCGATGAAGATGATCACCGGGATCGGCACCGGACCGATCTTGCCTTGCCCCCACCAGACGAAAGGCGGATCGAAACCGCTGATCGGGCCGCCGCCGGCCAGCAGCAGCGCCGCGCCGCGAAAGACCGACATGCCGCCCAGGGTGACGACAAACGGCGGCACCTTGAGACGGGTTATGGCGAAACCCTGAATGAATCCGCCCGACATGCCGATAGCGATGGCGGCCAGGAGAGCGAGTTCCCAGCCGTAGCCGAGCGACGCCTGGCCGGCCCCGATCGAGAAACGGTTGGTCAGTCCGCCCTTGTCCACCGCGGCGGCGGCGAGGCCGGCGAAAGCCAGGAGCGAGCCGATCGAAAGATCGATGCCGGCGGTCAGGATCACGAACGTCATGCCGATCGCGAGCAGCCCGACGATCGAGACCTGTCGCATGATGTTGAAGAGGTTGAAGGGCGTCAGAAATCGCGGCTCGAAGGTCGCGAAGGCGGTCATCAGCACGATGAGAAACATGAGGGGCGCGAAGCGCGCCATGTAGCCGATGAGGTCGCGCCTTCGGACGGAGGGCGGCGCCGGCAAAACGTCGGTCATGCTTCTCTCCCCAGGCCGGCCCTGTCCGCGCCGCCGCTGAGCGTCATCATGGCCATCAGCGCCTCCTGACTGGCCGATCCACGGTCGAGGCTTCCGGTCACACGTCCTTCGCGCATGGCGACGATGCGATCGCTGATCGCCAGCACTTCGGGAAGTTCGGACGATATGGCGATGATCGCAATCCCGCTCCGGGCCATCTCGAACAGCAGGTTGTGCACCTCGACCTTGGCGCCGATGTCGATGCCCCTCGTGGGTTCGTCGACGATGAGGACTTTCGGCCGCAAGGCGAGCCAGCGGGCCAGCACAACCTTCTGCTGATTGCCGCCGGAGAGATTGGCGATGACCTGATCCTGACTTTGCATGCGGATATTGAGCATCTTGCGGAATTTCTCGGTCAGCGCGCGCTCCGCGGCGTCATCCATGAAGATGCCCCAGCGGGCGACCTGTTCATGCGTCGCCATGCTGAGGTTGGCGCGCACCGTGAGCGCGAGGAACAGCGCCTGCTGCTTGCGGTCCTCGGGAACCAGGCCGACGCCGTGGCGAATGGCGTCCTGGGGGGAGCGGATGTGGACCTCCTCGCCGTCGATCAGGATGCGGCCGCCATCGACGCCGTCCGCTCCGAATATGGCCCGCGCCGTCTCGGTGCGTCCGGCGCCGACCAGCCCGGCGAGGCCCAGGATCTCGCCGCGACGAACCTCGAGGGTGACGTCTTGAAGCACGGTGGCGTTGCGGTCGTGCGCGTCTCCGCGCCTGGAAAGGCCTTCGACGCGAAGCGCGACCTCGCCGACTTTCGCCGGTCCGCGATGGGCGTAGAGCGATGTGGCGTCGCGTCCCACCATCAGGCGGATGATCTCGTCGACGCTCGTTTGCGCGACCACCCCGGCGCCGACTTTCCTTCCATCACGCAGAACGGTGTAGCGATCGCAGACCTCGAACACCTCCTCGAGACGGTGCGTCACGAAGACGATGCTGAAGCCGCGCGCCTTGAGATCGCGAATGATGCGAAACAGCTTTTCGACCTCGTTGGCCGAGAGCGTCGACGTCGGCTCGTCCATGACCAGAAGCCTAGCGTCCATCGAAAGCGCGCGCGCGATCTCCACCATCTGCTGCTCGGCCACGCTGAGGTCGCGGACGAACGCCATCGGCTTGATATTGAGCCCGAGCCGGCTCGTGATCGCCAGGGTGTCCGAGGCCATCTTGCGCCAATTCACGAATGGACCCGGCCCCGGCTCGCGGCCGACGAAGACGTTCTCCGCGATCGTCAGATTGGGAGAGAGGGTGAATTCCTGATAGATCGTCGCGATGCCGAGGCGCTGAGCCGCATGCGGCGACGCAAGCGTGACCTCTTGGCCTGCGAGCGAAATCGAGCCTTCATCCGGTTGCTGAGCGCCCGCCAGGACTTTGAGAAGGCTCGATTTGCCGGCTCCATTTTCGCCGAGAAGCGCGTGAACCTCGCCCGGAGCGACTTCGAAATCCACATTGTCGAGCGCCAGAACGCCCGGGAAGCGTTTGCTGATTGCCGCCATGCGCAACGCGGGAGCGTTCATTGGTTTGGCCGTCTCGGCATTTCATTGAAACGGAGAAGCGCCGGGTCCGACGCTCTCCGCAGCAATGTGGCGCTGGCGATCAGTCGCCCGGCTTCAAACGGGCGGCGGCGACGCCGTCGACGATCATTTGACCTCGTTGAGACGCTCCGCCTTGTTGAGGTTGTCTTTGGTGATGGCGACCGGGGTCAGCAACGTGACGGCCTGGGCCGGCTTGGCGCCCGTGCGTATGAAACTGACGAGCGTGTCGAGCGCAAGCTTGCTTTGTCCTCCGGGCGATTGCTCGATCGTTGCCGTCATATTGCCATCGCGAATCTGGGCGAGCGCTTCAGGCAAGGCGTCGAAGCCGATCAGCTTGACCTTGCCGAGGAGGTTGCGCGCCTTCAGCGCCTGCAAGGCGCCGAGCGCCATGTCGTCATTGGCGCAAACGATGACGTCGGGCGGAGTCTTCATGCCGTCGAGCGCGGACTCGCTCATCGACAAGGCTTTCGAGCGATCGAAGCCGGCGGTGTCCTGGAACACGAACTTGTATTTGCTGGCCTCCTTGTCGAGAACGTTGTGAAGTCCCTTGTTGCGGTCGATGGCCGGACTCGATCCCGATTGGCCCTGGAGGTTCATGACGGTCGCGCCGTTCGGAAACAGCTTTTCGATCAGTTCGCCCTGCGCTTCGCCGCCCTTGACGTTGTCGGCGCCGACATGGGCGAGAATGCCGGGAACCTTGTCGACGCGCCGATCCACCGTCACCACCGGGATCTTGGCGTCCACCGCCTCCTGCACCGCCGGGGCAAGGGCGTCCACCTCGTTGGGATCGAGGAACATCCCATCGACGCCCTTGGTGATCGCCGCCTCGATGTCGGCCGTTTGCTTGGGCGAGCTGCGTTGCCCGTCGGCGATGATGAGGTTGATGTTCCCGAGTTTCGTGGCTTCCGCCTTGATCTCGTCGACCATGTGGACGAAGAACGGAAACGCCATGTCGGGCGAGGCAACCAGAATCGTCAGCTGCTTGTCGGCCGCCTGAGCCGGCGCCGCGCCGAGCGAGGCGAGCCCGATGGCGCCCGCAAGCAACATCAACTTCCGCTTTGTCAGATGCATCGCTTCCTCCCTTTCTCGATCTTTTTGCCGCCATCGAGCGCCTGCGGCAGCGCCGCGGCGCTCCCGGGCGGTCGGACGCCGGACGGTAGGTGACGCGGCGCGAGGGAGTCAATGGGCGGACTTTGGCGCATGCGGCGCATGCGGCGCTGCAATCGAGCGGAAGCTCGCCGACGCGCGATCGTTTGCACGACGCCGGCTCGGCTCGAGAGGCGCGGCCCGGCGCTGCAGGCGTCCGGGGGCGTCCGCGAAGCGCGGCGCGCGGTGATTGAGCGGCTTGCCACGCGCACAAAGCCCGTCGTCGCGGCCGGCCCGATGCGCGCGCATGCTGGAATTGGGCCAATCGCCAGGCGCGCCCGCCACGAGCTTCGGCGACAGGCGCCCCGGGAGACCGGCGAGGAGGCGGCGGTGGAAGTCCGCTTCGATGAAGGAGGCGCAAGGGGCCGGGAGGATCAGATGGCGAAGGGGTCGACGACGCCGACGCCGGCCTTTTCGAAGTCGGCGCGATTGCGGGTGGCGACGATGAGATCATGAACGAGGGCGGTGGCGGCGATGAGACTGTCCTTGATCGGCATCGTCCGCCCGCTCGCGCGCAGGCTCGCCAGCAACTCCGCCCATCTCAGGCCTGTTTCGGCCTCCCATGGCAGACAGCGAAGCCGTGTCGCGCCCGCTTCGAACCACTGCTCGAGCCGGGCGCGTTTCTTCCCCCTCGGCAAAAGGAGAATTCCGAACCGCAATTCGCCGAGAATGATGGGGTCGACCGCGATCTCGCGCTCGTTTTGTCGCAGCCATTCGATGGCCTTGGCGTCAGGCGCAGGCCTCGTCGGCTCGCTGAGAACGTTGGCGTCGACGAGGTATCTCACAGCGTATCGGTCGACTCGGACTCGATCGGAACGAAAAACCCCTTCTCGGGGCAGCCGAGGAGCCAGTCGAGCGCGCCTTCATTGGGCGCGGGTGAACGCCGCTTGAGCCGGTACTCGCCGCGGCCAAGACGTTCGACCTCGAACGCCTGCCCGGCTTCGATCCGGTCTTGCCGCCGGAACTCGGCCGGCAGGACAATCTGGCCTTTCGAGGAAACCGTCGCCTTCATCTCCTGTAAGATATCGTCTTACACAACCAGGTCAAGCGGACTCCTGTCGCGGCCGCGGCGTGAAGCGCGGGCGGCGATCAGCTATATCCTCTCCCTCCGCCCGAGGCGATTGCAACGCGCCGAGGGGCTACGCGGATCAGGTTGGAATTCCGTTTTGGCGGCTGAGGCAGGCGCGTCAGTACGACACGGGTTGCATTCGCCAAGTCCAACTTCAGGCGATCAACGCCTATCAGGCAGCCAGCGCGCCCATCGTGATGCCGCAGCCTTCGATGGCAGGAGCGTTCGAAGCGACGAACTCTCAGGGCGATCCTTCGGCCGAGTTGCGTCTGTGCCGAAATTCGACCGACGCAGCCGACAAGATCGCGCATTGTTCCAATGTCATCGCGCAATCGAACAACGCTTCCGCGCGTGTCACCGCCCACAATACGCGGGGTCTCGCCTCATGGACGCCGGCCGCTTCGGCGAGGCTGTCGACGACTTCACCTTCGTTATCAGGCATGAGCCGCAAATCGCCGGCTTCTACGACAACCGCCAAAACGCCTACCGTCGAAGCGGGCGACTCGACGACGCATTGAAGGACGCCAACACAGCGATCCGATTGGCGCCGACCTATTCGTTCGTTTTTCGTGGCCGAGCGAACGTCTACAACGACATGGGCAAGTTCGACCTTGCCGTGCTTGATTACGACCAGGCGATCCGATTGGCGCCGAACGACGGCGGCCTCTTCATCGACCGGGGCAAAATCCTCCGGACGCAATCGAAGTTCGATCAGGCGATCGCCGATTTCTCCCACGCGCTCGATCTGGACAAGAAGTGGACTGCGGCCTACCGGGAGCGCGGCTTGGCCTACAAGCTCATGGGCCAGTCCCAGCCGGCCATCGACGACTTGACGACCTATGATCGGCTAGAGCCGGGCGACCAGGAAGTGGCTCTGGCTCTAACGGAGCTGGGGAGCCTTCAATCGTCGACCGAGATAAACAATGCTCCTTCGCCGAGCGCGACGCCAAAGCAACCGCCGCCCGATCAGCCCGACGTAACGTCCGGAGCGACTATCGTGCCGATGGTTGCCGAAGGGGGGACTTTTGTCGTTCCGGTGAGGATCAACGATCAGATCACGCTTAAATTCGTGATCGATAGCGGCGCTTCCGATGTCAGTGTTCCAGCCGACGTCGTTATGACGCTTCTTAGGACCGGGACGATCACCGATGACGATTTCCTTGGCGCGCAAAATATCGAATAGCGGATGGGTCAACCGTTCCCTCGCAGCAGTTCGTGATCCGCTCGCTCAAGGTCGGCGACCGGACGCTGAATGACGTGACCGGCAGCGTCGCGCCGGTAGAAGGGGCTTTGCTGCTCGGTCAGAGCTTCCTGCGCCGTTTCAAATCGTGGTCGATCGACAATCAGAGGGAAGCGCTTATCCTGAACTAGGGATGAGGCTCAATCCGATGAGAAGCGTTTGCCTTGCCCTTTTGCTACTGCTGGTGCTGAGCCCAAGGTCCGCGGCCGCTGAGCAAATTCCTCTCGAACCGGAACATGGTATATACATGGTTCCTGTCCGCATAAACCAAGCGGTCAGCATTCCCTTTGTCCTAGATAGTGGAGCGTCTGAAGTCGCGATTCCCGCGGATGTTTTTATGACATTGCTGAGGAGCGGTTCTGTTACGAAAAGCGACTTTATTGGAGATGGAATATTTATTACGGCTGATGGAACCAAGCACAAGAGTCAGCGATTCGTCCTACGGGAGGTTCAAGTCGGAACTCACGTTATCAAGCATGTGGTTGCCAACGTTGTCCCGATCGAAGGAGATCCGCTACTGGGTGAAAGTTTTCTATCCCGGCTTCCTTCTTGGTCCATAGACAACAACTCGCACGTTCTAAACTTGGCGGCGGGCGAAGCCGTTGAGGCCAACTCCAAACCGCTTCCTTCATCAAATTCCCCCGTCCCGTTGCCGCCGACTACCGTTTCGCCGAGCGCAAGCGAGTCCGCACGCTACAAGAGAACGAACTGCGGTTCGATAGTCGACAGCAGAACTGGACTCGAATGGTTCGTTGGACCCGATGCCGACGTTACCTGGTCGGCGGCCCAGTCCTGGGCTCGAAACTTGCACGCCTGCGGCAAGCAATGGATTCTCCCTACGGTCGGCGATCTCCGGTCCCTCTTTGATAAAGAGTTCTCGGCCGGCACCGGTTATTTCACTTCGGGGCGACATTGGCCGGCTCATATCGAGCCGATGTTTTCCGCAATCGGGCAAGGCTCCTGGGTCTGGGCAAGCGGTGCGTTGGCCGGCGGCAATGCTCCAGCTTTCAATTTCAACCAAGGTGTTGCGGTTAGGGTGCCCGCGAGTGATTTTTACGGGACTATTAGACCCTTCGCAGTCGTTCCGTGAAAGCGAAGATCAAGGACGCCGAGAGGGATGCATGGTTTCGACGCACGGGATTTCGCGTCTTGCGATTTCCGGACGATCTCATCATCGGCGGGTTGCCGATCGTTATCGAGCGGATACGCGCGGCGCTTCGCGAAGCGTGAGTTGGCTCCCCCTTGTGTCCAGAAATTGTGAGAAAGTCGGCGAACGGGCGGCTGTTCCAAGCAACCGCCCGTCGCCGGACCTGAGCCCGTAGCCACCACAGGAGCAAACCGCGGGGAAGCGAGGGACAGGTCCGGTGTCTTCCATAAGCCCGAACAGTTGCATGGGCGTGAGAGCCCGTACGAGCAAGGAAGGGAGTGGGAGTATGCCACAAGAGACGCGCATTGTCGGCCTCGATGTCGCGAAGAGCAAAGTCGATGCTTGTATTCATTCGATGGGACTGCGCCTGTCGGCGCCGAGCACTCCGGAGGGCGAGGCGGATCTGGTGGCGTGGCTGCGCGCTAACCGGGTCGGCCGGGCGGTGATGGAGGCCAGCGGCGGTTATGAGCGGAGCTGGGCGGAAGCCCTGCGCGCGGCCGGGCTCAAGGTTCGTGTCGTCGATCCCAAGCGGGTTCGCCATTTCGCCAGGGCGGCCGGACGGCTGGCCAAGAACGATCCGATCGACGCCGAGACGATCGCCCGGTTCGCCGAGGCGTTTCCCGACGACAGCGTTCAACCGCACGATCCCGCGCGCGAGGAGATCGCCCGCCTGGTCCAAGCCCGGGAAGCGTTGAAAGACGCTCAGGAGCGGATCAAGCAGCAGCGCGAGCACCACCCGCCGGCCATTGTCCTCCAGGCCCTGGCCGCGGTCGCCAAGGCGCTGCGGGCCGAACTGCGCAGGCTCGAGGCTTCGATCGCCTCCAGAATCAAGGCGAACCCGGCGTTTGCGCGCCGTGGCGAGCTCATCGACAGCGTGCCGGGGCTCGCCGATCAAACTGTCGCCGGCATCGTCGCCTGGTTCCCCGAGCTCGGGCGCATCTCCAATGAGGCTGCCTCGGCCCTTCTCGGCGCCGCGCCCTATGACGACGACAGTGGCCAACGCAAGGGCGCGCGCAGCATCCGGGGCGGACTGCGCAAGCTGCGCAACCTCCTTTATATGGCGGTCGTGGGCGCCGCCACCCAGCATAATCCGGTGCTCAAGGCCTATTACCAACGGCTGCTCGCCAGAGGCAAAGAGCCCAAAGTCGCCATCATCGCCTGCATGCGCGAGCTGATCGTCATCCTGAACACTATGATTGCACGCGATGAGCCCTGGAATCCGCCTGCTCGGGCCGCCGAATGAGCGGGCCCTCGCATGGCCGCCGGGCGGCGCATCGCGCCGACCGCATGGATGCCCAAGAGCCCGGTGAGCGGACGGGGTCAAGGCCGAAGCCGCCGGAGGCGGGGGCGCGAAGCGCCAGCCTTGAGTTCGGCCGAACACCGGGCTACTCCCACCCAACACAGTTGCTTCCCCAGCAAGCTGGGGAAGGGTTTTGCGCCGATGCTCGTACAAGCCGCCCGCCGCCGGGGGCGCCGGGACCTCGCAACTGCCGCGCGATGAATTCCGTCCATAACAACGCCTCGTCGCGCCACTCGCCGAAACCAGCGCCTCATGCGGTCGACGCCTGACGCTTGTCTCGACGTTGCGCCAGGCCGATGCCCAGTGCCGAGCAGGCGTGCCGCCGTCGATGACAGGCGCCGTGCCCTGACAAGCAGCTGGCCCCGTCAGCCGCCCATAAATCATCGGCTTCGAAGTATCACTGAATTTTTATCGTTCCAGGGAATTATTTATCATTTACAATCTGTTATGGTTCCCTTGTCGGAGGATGGAAACCGCGTCACCCAATTGAAATGGTACGGGACCTTGCCTTGCACGTCTTTATGTGCTGATGGATAGGTTTGTCTATGTGCTGCCATGGAAGCTTGCAATCGAGTTCGTCGCCTTGACGGCCATTTTGACAATTTTCTTCTTCCCTATTCACCAAAGAGCGACTGAGCTCATCATCGCAACAATTATTCTATGCATTGCTCTTGCTGTCTTGCAAACAGTATGATGCAGCCTAACGGCCGAGCGTATACTGGATATTCTATACATGCAAGAAGAATTCGATTACTCGGACAGGCTCCCGGCGCCCATGCTTCTCCCGCCACCCGGCCCGCCATAAGCTCCATCATGGCCAAGAACGACTCCGGGGGGGCGCGTCTTCTTCGTCCATGCGAGGAATTGGGCGGTCGAGTCGACCTGGTCGTCGTGGCGGCCCTTCTCCGCGAAGCGGGGAAGAGCCCCGCCCCGGGCGAAGACCCTGGCGAAGACCCGGGGGTGTCGCCGAAGGCGACGGATGGGGTGTGGAGAGCAGGAATCCGTCGATGGTTCGCGGCGCCGTTTCTGCAATCGTGCCGGCGTCGAAGCGCCGGGCCACCCCCATCCACCCCTTCGGGCCACTTCCTTGCGCGATGCTGATGCAAGGCGCCCGCCGGCGGCGCGCCGGAGCCTCCCAACGGCCGCGCAATGAATTCCGTCCAGAAACAACGCCTCGGCGCGCCACTTCGCCGAGGCCAGCGCCTCATGCGGTCGGACGCCTGAGGCCTGGGGTTCGGGCGGGTCAAATCCGCTCGATCGCCTTGGCGGCGGCGTCGAGGGCGTCGACGATCGCCTGCACCTGCTCAGGCGTCGCGGCGCGGCTGCGGAGCCTCAGGCGCACCGAAGCGCGGAGGTTCATCATCGCCCGGAAAACCGAGCCCATGGCGCCGCGGCCAGGCCCTTCGTCGCCGTCGCCGAAGCGGGCGAAGATGGCGTCGATCTGCGCCTTGTTGTCGGCGAGCGCCTTCTCGCCCTCGGACGTCACGGTATAGAGCTTGCGCCCGGCCGCGTCCTGGTTCGGGCTGGCGTAGCCCATCTCCTCGAGCAGCGTCAGCGTCGGGTAGACGACGCCCGGGCTCGGGGAATAGTCGCCGCCGACCCGCTCGCCGAGCTCCTTGATGATCTCATAGCCGTGGCGCGGTTTCTCGGCGATGAGCGCCAGGATGACGAGGCGCAATTCGCCGCCGTCGAACATCCGGCCCTCGCGGCCGCCGCCCATGCCGCCGCCATGCTCGCGCCAGCGGCGGAACGGCCCCGGGCCGAAGCCATGCCGGTGGCCATGGCGGATTTGATCGTCGAAATGACGATGAAACATTGTTATTTCTCCATTTGCTGTTCTAAGACATATCCAAGATATGTCTTCACATAAGATATATCACAGCGCAAATTTCCGCAAGAGGCCGACGAGCTTTTTTCGAAAGCCTCCGGCGAGGCCCTCCGGCAGCCGCATCGGCGCTCCCGACGTCGCGCTCCGGTCGGCGAGTCATCGGCGCTTCAAAGCCCGGATGGGGAGAGGACTCTCCCTTCGCCCGCGAGGCTCGACAAATTCCCTGTTCGGGCCCGGATCAGGGAAAACGAATTCCCTGTTCCGCGGAACTCATAATAAACACTGCCATTACGTGTTTATTGCAAGCGACTGAAACGAATGAGTTTATCGTCGCACTTTTTCGTGGACGCCCGGAAAAATCTCGGATTCGCTGTTATTTTCCCTGCTAGCAGGGAAATCGACTTGGCCGCGCACGCCACAGAGGCGGGCGCGTCAGGGGCGGATCTGCCCGTCGCCGCGCACCCGGTACTTGAAGGTGCAGAGCTGCTCGACGCCGATCGGCCCGCGCGCGTGCATGCGGCCGGTGGCGATGCCGATCTCGGCTCCAAAGCCGAACTCGCCGCCGTCGGCGAACTGGGTCGAGGCGTTGTGCAGGACGATCGCCGAGTTCGACCTCGTTAAGGAAACGCTCGGCCGACGCCTTGTCCTCGGTGACGATGCAGTCGGTGTGGTGCGAGCCGTAGGTCTCGATATGGTCGATCGCCGCCTCGAGGCTGTCGACGACGCGCACCGCAAGGATCGCATCGAGATATTCGGTGCGCCAGTCCTCCTCGCTCGCCGGCGTCGCCCGCGGGTCGGCGGTGCAGACGGCGGCGTCGCCGCGCACCGCGCAGCCGGCCTCGATCAGCGCCGCGATCAGGGCTTTGAGAAGACCGGGGGCCGCGTCGCGATGGACGAGCAGCGTTTCGGCCGCGCCGCAGACGCCGGTGCGGCGCATCTTGGCGTTGACCACGACCTTCAGCGCCTTCACGGGATCGGCCGCCCGGTCGACATAGACATGCACGATCCCCTCGAGATGGGCGAACACCGGCGCGCGGGCCTCGCGCTGGACGCGCTCGACCAGGCTCCGGCCGCCGCGCGGCACGATGACGTCGAGCGCGCCGCCGAGCCCCTCGAGCATTTCCCCGACGGCGGCGCGCGAGGCGAAGGGCGCGCGCGAAATCGCCGCCTCGGGCAGGCCGGCCTTCTTCAGGCCGGCGACGAGGCAGGCGTGGATCGCCGCCGAGGAGTGGAAGCTGTCGGAGCCGCCGCGCAGCACAACCGCGTTGCCGCTCTTCAGGCAGAGCGCCCCGGCGTCGGCGGTGACGTTCGGCCGGCTCTCGTAGATGACGCCGACGACGCCGAGCGGCGTCGCCGTCCGCTCGATCACGAGGCCGTTCGGGCGGGTGAATGTGGCGAGAACCCGGCCGACCGGATCGGGCAGCGCCGCCACTTCCTCGAGCCCCCGGGCGATCGCCTCGATGCGCGCCGGGTTCAGCGTCAGCCGATCGAGGAGGGCCGCAGTCATGCCCTTCGCCCGGGCGTCGGCGAGATCGCGCGCGTTGGCGGCGAGAATGTCGGACGAGCCTTCGCGCACCGCCCGGGCGGCCGCGATCAGCGCGCGGTTCTTCTGCTCCGCCGGCGCGTTGGCGAGCCTTCGGGCGGCCTGGCGGGCCGCGGCCCCGATCGCCCGCATCGCGGCGCGGACGTCCGCTTCGGGCTCGAGGATCTGAACGGCGGCGGACATCCGCGCTCCTGAAGGAATGCAACGACAGCTGATCTAATGCAGCGGCGGCCGAAAGGCCATGCCTGCCAATGATGCAGGGCGCCGATGCGGCAGTCCACGGGTCCCGGAACTGCGAAGGGAGCGCTGCCCTAGCGGCTGTCTCTTCCCAAGGAGAGACAGAAAGTGAAGCGGAGGCTTATCAACGTTAATTAGCGATTGCTTTCCAGGAGCCCGTCATTTTCGCTTATGTTGACGCGCGGCATTTCAGGCGGGAGTGGGATCATGGAACTCATCGCTCGGGCGGCGTCTCTTACCCTTACGGATCTCATGGATATCCTTCTCTACACGCCTCTGTGGAAGCTTCTGATCGAGCTCGTCGGCGTTGCCGCGGCGCTGATCATCTCCTCTTTTCCCCTTCACCACAGCCTGACCGGGGTCCTCATGGCGGCGATCGTGCTGACCATAATCCTCGGCGCCCTCGGACCCATCGGTTGAATCCGGCGAGAGCCTCGCCGTTCTCTACCCCTTCGGCCGGAAAGCGGTGCAGAACTCCGGGTTTGTCTCCAGCCGGTCGCCGCCGATGAGGTCGAGGCAGTAGGGCACCGCGGCGAAGACCGCGTCGAGGCAGGTTCGGATCGCCGCGGGTTTGCCGGGCAGGTTGATGATGAGGCTCGAGCCGCGGGTGCCGGCGAGCTGGCGCGACAGGATCGCGGTCGGCACTTCGCTCAGGCTTTTCGTCCGCATGAGCTCGCCGAAGCCCGGTATGAGCCGGTCCGAGACCGCCTCCGTCGCTTCGGGAGTCACGTCGCGCGGGGCGGGCCCGGTGCCGCCGGTGGTGAGGATGAGCGAGCATCGCTCGACGTCGGCAAGTTCGATGAGCGCTGCTTCGATCGCCGGCCGCTCGTCCGGAACGAGCCGGCGCACCGGCCGCCAGGGGGAGGCGAGGAGATCCTTCAGCGCCGCCTCGATGCCTGGGCCGCCCTTGTCCTCATAGAGGCCGCGCCAGGCCCGATCCGAGATGGTGACGACGCCGATGGGGATGTCCGGCACGCTGCGTGTCTTTCGTTAGCCAGGCCGCGAGGCGCGTGGCGCTGGTTTCATAGCGCTTTTTTAAGCGCCGGGCGAAACCCGGCGGGCAGCGCAATTCAATGCGGCCCGGCGCCGCTGAGCGCGTCTATCGCCTCCTCGACACTGTGAAAGATGTGGTCTGGCCCGATTGCCGCCGCTAGCCCGAGCCGGGTGAAGCTCTGTTGCGCGCGCACCAATTCGAGCCGCGCGACCGCGACGTCGACGCCGCGCCGGCGCAGGCCGCGCACCAGTTCGGCGAGCGCCGCTCCGCCGGTATAATCGATCTCGACCAGCGCATTGGCCTCGATGACGATCAGCCTCGGCCGGTCTTCGCCGCTGGCGAATCTCTCGATGGCGCTGCGAAAGGCGTAGGCGTTGAGGAAGGAGAGCGGCGCCTGAAGGGCGATGACCCTGACGCCGGGCGCGACTTCGCCTTCGACGTCCTCGCCTGGCCACCAGATCGATGTTCCCGGGATTCGTCTGAGCTCGATCGCCCGCCCGCGGGTGGTGGTCCAGACGCCGTTCAGGAGCGAGAGCACGACGCCGACGCCGACGCCCTCTTCGATCGGCAGCGCGAACATGGCCGTCGCGGTCGCGAGGATCAGGAGGAACTCCGCCCGGCTCCTCTTCCACACGTCGAGCATTGTGCCGACCCGCAGAATGCGCAGCGCAATGAACAAAAGCACGCCTCCGAGCGCCGCATACGGCACATGCGCGATGAGGCCGCTGGCGAACAGCGCCACAGCGAGCGCGAGCCCGGCGCAGACAAGCCCGGCAAGCTGAGAAACGCCTCCTGTGGCCGCGACGATGGCGGTGCGCGGCGGGCTGGCGTCCACTGGGAAGGCGCCGGTCAATCCGGCGATGAGGTTCGAGACGCCGACGCCGACGAAGTCCCGATTGATGTCTGGATCGGCGCCCGCGTCGGCGAAGGCGCGCGAGGTCGTCGCCGTCTGCACCATCACGACGAGGGCGACGATGGCGGCGAGCGGCGCGAGATCGGGCCACTCGTCGAGCGAAACGATCGGCAAGGAGAGGTGCGGCGTCGCTCCGCCGCCGACTCTCCCCAGTGTCGCCACCCCGCGCGCCTCGAGGCCGAGCGCCGCCGTCATGAGGCCGCTGACCCCAAGGCCAAACAGCGCCGCCGGAAGCCGCTCGCTGATCCGCGCGCCGACGACCATGATCAAGAGCGTCCCGAAGCCGATGCTTAAGGTCCAGCCGTTGGCCGAGCCGATCCGGCGTCCGAGCGAGGCGATCTGAGTGGGGAGCGCGCCCGGCGCCCCGGATCGAGCCCGAGGACCGCCGGCGCTTGCGACACGACGATATGGACGGCGATCCCGACAAGAAAGCCGGTCGTCACCGGAATCGACAGGAGGTCGGCGACGAACCCGAACCTCAGCGCGCCGGCGATCGTGAGCGTCAGCCCGACCAGGAGAGCGAGCGCGCCGGCTGCTGCCGCATAGTGCGTATGGGCGGCCGCGAGCCCTGCCAGCGCGCCGGCGAAGATCGGTGCAATGGTCGAGTCGGCGCCGACCGAAAGTCGGCGGCTGTCGCCGAAAATCGTGAACCCGATCGCGCCGGCCATCAGCGCGACGAAGCCGATCTGCGGGGGAAAACCGGCGAGCCGGGCGGTCGCCATCTGTTCCGGGATGGCGATGGCGGCCAGCGTCAGTCCGGCGATGGCGTCCGGCGCAATCTGCGCCGGCCGCCAGCCAGCGAAGGATCGAAAGATCGGCCACGAACGTTGGCTGGGCGGCCCAGCGACGCAGGAAGACTCAGTCACCTCCGCCTCCACGGCCGGTCCTCTCCGACCGCATTGGCGCCAACTCTTCCGCCCGTCAAATGCCGCTCGCAACCGCGGCGACCGCCTACTATATCCAAGCGGTTCGAAAGAGCGACGTCAGGGGATGCTCGGGTGTTCGCGCGCAGACTTGCCTTGGCGATCGCCTTCCTCGCCGCTCTGATCGGCTCGCAGGGACCGGAATTCGCCCAGCAGTATCGCCAGCGGATCGGGGGCGCGCTCGATGAGCTCAAGCGCGTGGTCGCCGAGTTTGACGCGGAGGCGGCGGCCGAACGGCTGACGCCGCCGCAGGCGATCGACCGGCTGGAACAGAACGGCAACTCGCTGGCGCGCGAGCGCGGCCGCGACATGGCGGAGACGATCGCGCGGGCCGACCGGCTGCAGGAACAGCTCGACGCGATGCGATCCGCCGGGCCGTTGCAACGCCTCTATGTGATGGCGAAGGATTTCGATCCCGAGATCGCCGCGCGCACGCTCGATAATTACGAGCCGGCGGCGCCGATTTCGCTTGAGGCGGTCGTGGCGGCGGTCTTCGCCGCACTCTGGGGCTGGGCGGCGACCCACCTTTTGGCGCTGCCGTTCCGGCGACTGCGGGAGAGGTCACGAGCCGCTTCGGTCGGCAAGCCAGCGGCGTAGCGGCGGCGCTTCGACGAGGGCTTTGAAGGCGTCAGTGGCGAACGATGATGTAGGTGTAGCCGATCCCGGCCGCTATCAGAATGACCGCAAGAGCATTCATTCCGGCGTTGCCCAGCTGATTGGCGATGGCGAAGGCCGCCGCCGGCAGCATGAAATGCGCCAGGACCTTCATTCCGCCTTCGGTGAACATGAAATAGGTCAAGACGATGCACGCAAAGCACGTCACCGTCACGATGTCATAAACCGTCGCCATGTCGCCCCGCGCTGTCCGACGTCACCTCCACGCGAACACGGTCCCGCGACCTGTTCGAAATCGCAGGCGGCGCCGGCGCGCCGAAGCGATTCGCAAAGCCGGCGAAGAGCGCCGCTTGCGGCGTCCCCCATCGGTTGATCAAGCGGCTCTCGGCGCACGAATGGCGGAGAAAGCCGCTTTTAATAACAGCTCGGCCCCGATGATGACAACATCAAGGAAGAAGAACAGCGCGAGCGCGAACACGAACAACGCGATGCCCGTCACGTCGTGGAAAAGGCCCTCGATCCGGTCGACGCCGAAATAATACGAACCCAGCACGAGGGCGAGCACGCGGAAGAAATTGGCCAGGATCGTTATCGGAATGATCGAAACGACAAGGATGAGCCGGCGGGCCCAGTCGCGGCCGACGAATTCATGAATATAAAAGATTCCGATGGCCGACAGAGCGAAGATGGAATTTATGCCTGAGCAGGCGTCTTTCACCATCAGCTCGTACGAGCCGATCATGATCATCACCCCGTTCTGGGCGATCGGATAGTTGTACGCATAGAGAAAGTTAGCCACCACATCGGATATCCATGCCTTCAAGGGGACGGTGAAAGCGTCCAGGAGCCACCCCGGCGGCGGCACGGAGAAGAACAGGAAGGCGAGCGGGAAGGCGAACAGCCGCGCCAGAGGCCAGCCGCCGATCAAGAGCAGGCACCCGAGCAGCACGGGAATCTGCGTTGCGACCTCGATCATCAGAATGTCCTGCGATCGCGTCAAGGCCATTAAGAGGAGGGCGGCGACGAGAATAATCCAGCCGGCGACTGGGGCCGGCTTGAGCGCCAGCGAGGACAGCTTCCTTCGCTGCTGCCAGGCGAGCCAGGCGGCGGCCAGAATGATCAGTGGGCCATGGCCCTCCTGCTCGGTCTGCCACGGGCCGGCGACGAGCTTCACGTACATCGGCGCATAGGCGACCGCGAAAGAAGCAGCCATAGCGGCGAGATAGACGAGGCTTCCACTGCCAAGCTTCGTCTGTGCAACCGGCGCCGCCACCATCGATGTCGACTTCAAAGAATCGATCGTCATTCCGTGCCCGCTCCTAATATCGAGGAGAGCACCGCAGCGCCCGTTCGGAACCTGACGCACCGGCTGGCCTGCGCCCCGATCAATGCGCATTCCGCCCCGAGAAAACTACGAAAATGGTCCTTACCATGATCGAGAAGTCGAGCCAAACACTCCAATTGTTGATGTACCGTAAGTCGAGTTCGACCCGCTTTTGCATCTTTTCGAGCGTATCCGTCTCGCCCCTTGCGCCTGACACCTGCGCCCAGCCGGTGATGCCGGACTTGACATGATGACGGAACGTATATTTCTCAATCACGGATGTGAAATAGCGGTCGTGCGCCGACGCGTGCGGCCGCGGCCCGACAATGGACATTTCCCCATAAAACACATTCAGCAATTGAGGCAATTCGTCGATGCTGAACCGCCTGATCCAATAGCCTACCCGGGTAACGCGCGGATCGTTCTTTTCCGCCTGACGAACGACTTCGCCGTTCTCCATCACCCTCATAGAGCGGAACTTGTAAATGCTGAAGGGACGACCGTTGAAGCCATGCCGGGTCTGCTGGAAAAGAATCGGTCCTGGCGTTTCCATCCTGATCGCGAGGGCGACCGCGGCCATCAGCGGGGCGACGCATACCAGCGCAACCAGCGACACGACTATGTCGACGGCGCGCTTGACGACCTGCTCCCAAGGAGAAAGAGCCGCGCGCTGCAGTTCGATCGCGACCGTGTCGCCGATATCGGTGTGGGCGCGCTGAAACAGTTGCGAGAGCGCGCCGAGGGGCACGAACGTGACCGGCAGCGGCAGCACGCGGAGCCGCTTGGCGATCGGACGAAGATGCGACATCCGCTCCGGATCGAGGAAAAGCAAGAGCTCCTGGACGGTCGAAGCGCGGCACATCGCGATGATCTCGTCGATAACTTCGTCCGCGGCGATCTCTTCGGCGGGAACGTTGAAATGGGCGACGATGTGGTAGCCGTGGCGCGTGAGATTATCCAAAAGGCGCGGCGGCGCGCCGTCTTCGCAACTCAGACTGACCGCGGTGCGGCCGCGCAACGCGCCGCTTTCGAGCGCGCGCGGCAGGGCCGCCCGCCAGAAGACTCTGTGCCCCAGCAAGGCGGCCGCGCCGATGGCCCAGAACAAAAGAATGTCGCCGCGGGAAAGATCGTGGCTTACCCCCCAGGTGAAAACGCCGGAGGCCAGTATGAGAAACGCGCCAATCCAGGCGCTGAGCACGCTGCGCGTCTGATCGTCCAGGACCATGAGGCGCGTCGGCGCATAGAGCTTTTGCACCCGCAGCGTGGCGACGAAAAGGACCGCGACAAAGATCGCCGCGGCCATCGTGTGAGAAAACTCCCCTTCCAGCGTAATCGGCGTGGTATGATACAGGGTTTCTGCACCGATCGCGCTCATGAAAATAAGGACGATGTCGGCTAGAAGCGCGACCGTCGGAATGGCGGAGTAGGCGATCGGAAGACGCCACCGCGTCGAAACCGTCCGCCCGCCGCCCGCGCTCGGGAACGCCGGCGCCGTTCCGGCCGCTGCTTGACTTTCGCTCCTCATCCGTAACCCCGCGATTTGGTCCCGACGCGTCCCGAACCGATACGATGATACCACTTTTTGAAAATGTTCCGAATTTGGGTTTATCGCTTACGCCGGTGGGCGCCGCAAAAAGCCGCAGACGAGCTTGCGGGAACACCGTTGCAAAAAAAAGGCGCCGCTCCGCCTGCCGTTTGTCCTCGTGCGCCCGCGCCGACGCAAGCCGCTTTTCCAGCATTGTCAAAGTCGATGAATTGCGCAATCTTTCAAAGAAGTCACGGGGCTTTCAAAGCCATCGTTAAAGCGGGCGGACGCCATCTCCACGTACTTTAGCCGCAAAATTTGATCCGCCGCAGTCGACAAGCTGGCTGAGAAGCCGAGGAAAATACGGCGGGATGGAGGCAGCCCCCATGGTCAGCGCGATTGTTTTCCTGGCACGGCTTATCGGCGGACTGCTGATGGTGTTTGCCGTCTGGTTCGTGCTCGACACGATCCATGACCGGAACACCGAAATCATCGTTTCGACGATTGGCCTTTTGTACGCCTTCATCTTCATGATTTCCCGCCGGCTCCAGTATTTTGGGTTGACGGTCTTTTCCTTCTTCGGCCGCACCGGCTCGTATATCCAGAGCGCGCCCTACGATCAAATTCTCCGTGACGAAGTTGGGCATCCCTATTCGGCGAGCCATCTTTACCTTAACGTCCTGTTTGCCGGGCTGATAGAGGTCCTGTGCGTGTTTCGGCTGTTCAGCTCGCTGACCGGACGGTGGTGGCATTTTCTCTCTGATCCGATCGAAAGCCTCCTTGCTTCCGCCCGGTTTTAGAGAGCTGTCGGGTCGCTTGCGCCAGAACCGTCGCCGAAACCTCGGCGAGCCGGCAGAAGGGAGCGCCGTTTTGAAACTTTTCCGATGCCTTGGCCTCGCCCTGGCGTTAGCCTGGTTCGCCGCCTCGCAGGCGGCGCCGCAAACGTCGCCGGGGGACGACGATCTCAAACCTTTTGCAGTGCATATCAATCGCACGCCGCCCCAGTCCTGGCCCGGATATGGCGTCTATCTCGGCAACGGGCTTGTGCTCACAGCCTCGCATGTGCCCGCGAACGCCATCTTGACGAAGCCTCACGTCCTCATCGCCGGGCTCGATCTACCCGCCACGCCGGTGAAGCAGGGCTCCCTCGAGACGATCGATTTGACTCTGTTGGCCGTTGATCCGGGGAAGCTTCCCACCCGCTGGCGCATGAGCCGTATGCCGCTTTGTCAAAAGCCGCCGTACCCTGGCGAGGCCGTTGTCGTCGCCACTCCGGAAGGGACCGCCCGATCGCGCATCCTTCCTCCAGCGGCGATTCCCCCGAGCCTGCGCAGCCGCTTCGATACCGTCATCGGCGATGTAGCGACGACTGGAAACTCCGGTTCGGGCGTGTTCGACGCCTGGAGGCAATGCCTGCTCGGAATCATAAGCCGCAAGATCTCGGTCGGCGCGCCTGGCGTTCGGATGGGAGCGCCGGGCCGCACTCGAGATATCGCCAAGTATTTCGTGCCGGTCAGCGACATCAAGGCGTTCCTTCCGGAGAGTGTTTCCTTCTGACCTTTAGTAGAGGGTGCGGCGGTGGAGATTCGGCCGCGGTCGCGCCCTCCTGCGCCTCGCCGGATCACGACATGCTGCAAAAGCGGGCAGTCAAATTTGCTTGATCTTCGCCACGGGCCGGCGAATTGATGCTAATCGTTCAGCGTCGCCGCTCGCTCCGACGCTTCGAGAGCTTAAAGGCCGGCGCCTCGAAAGGCTCGAGCGAATGCGATTTCGCGCAGTTTTGTGGCTTGCGTTCGTGGCGGTCGTCGCCGCGGTCGGATACGCGGTCTACACGCCGGCGGCGGCGGACCGTTGGTCGCCCGCGCTCGGGCCGCTTGCGCATCAGCTGCATGCCAGGATCTGGACGGCGCCGAGCCAGACCGCCGCCTCGGTAAAGCCTGCCCCAGCGGGCCAAGGCCCGTCTGGACCCGCGCCGATCGCGGTCTCCGTCACCCCGGTCAAACGCGCCGATTTCCCGGTCGTCCTCGAGGGGTTGGGGCAGGTTCAGGCGTATAACACGGTGCTCGTTCGCGCTCGCGTCGACGGCCAGATCGTCAAGATCGGCTTCAACGAAGGCCAGATGGTCAAGCAGGGCGACCTCCTGGCGCAGATCGACGCGCGGCCGTTCCAGGCCGCCCTCGATCAGGCGACGGCGAAAAAGGCGCAGGACGAAGCCAATCTCGCCAACGCCAAGCTCGATCTCACCCGCTACGCGACGCTCGCCAAACAGAGCTTCGCCACCCAGCAGCAGCTCGACACGCAAAATTCCCTGGTCAATCAGCTGACCGCGTCGATCGCGGCAGACACGGCGGCGATCGACGCCGCCAAGGTCCAGCTGGACTATACGACCATCCGCGCGCCCATTTCCGGCCGGGTCGGCTTTCGGCTGATCGACGAAGGCAATCTTGTCAATGCCGCACAGCAGACCGGCATCGTGACCATCGCGCAGCTTCAGCCGATCACGGTGATTTTCACTGAGCCTCAGGAATACGTCGACCGCATCAATCGGGAGCTCGCGCTGGGGCCAATCCCGATCACCGTGCTCAACGCCGAGGGAAAAAAGCTTGCGAGCGGCAAGCTGACGATCAGCGACAACCAGGTCGATGTCGCAACCGCCACGATCCGCCTGAAGGCGGAGTTCGAAAACGCGGACCGCGCCCTTTGGCCGGGCCTTGCGGTCACCACCGCGCTCGAGCTCGGCGTCGACAAGAACGTTCTTGTCGTCCCGGCGGAGACGGTTCAGCACGGACAAAGCGGACTTTTCGTGTATGTTGTCGACGATCACAACCACGCCGCGGTCCGACAGGTGAAAGTGTCGCAGCAAAATACCACGACCGCGGTCATCTCGGACGGCCTCAAGGAGGGCGACCGGGTCGTCACGACGGGAGAGTTCCTGCTGCAGCCCGGGGCGCAAGTCGCCATCGACTCCGAACACGGAAGCTGAAAGTCGATGTTTGGCGGCATTTCCGCTCCCTTCATCTACCGGCCGGTCGCCACCACCCTGGTGATGGTCGGCATCCTGCTGGTCGGTCTGGTCGCGTTTCCGTCGCTTCCGGTTGCGCCGCTGCCGCAGGTCGACTTCCCCACCATTTCCGTCTCGGCGTCGCTGCCCGGCGCCTCGCCGGAGACCATGGCCTCGTCGGTCGCCCAGCCGCTCGAGCGCCAGATCGCCCAGATCCCCGGCGTCACGCAAATGACGTCGACGAGTTCGCTGGGCGCAACCGGCATCACCGTCCAGTTCTATCTCGACCGGAACATCGACGCTGCAGCCAACGACATCCAGGCGGCGATCAACGCCGCCGGGGGGCAATTACCCAAGGATCTCCCCAGTCCGCCGACCTATCGCAAGGTCAATCCGTCCGATACGCCGATCCTGATCCTGTCCGTGCGCTCCGACGTGGCGCCGATCATCGAGGTCGACGACGCGGCGGAGAACATTCTCGCCCAGCGCATCAGCCAGGTCGCCGGCGTGTCGCTGGTCAGAGTCGGCGGCCAGCAGACGCCGGCGATCCGCGTCCAGATCGATCCGGCGAAGCTCGTGGAGAAGAACCTCCAGCTCGAGGATGTGCGGGCGCAGATCGGCATTGCGACCGTCGACAGTCCCAAAGGCTCGATCATGGGCCAGAAGCAGTCGTTCACCATCTACGACAACGATCAGCTGACGACTGCGAAGCCGTGGAACGACGTGATCATCGCCTATCGCAACGGGGCGCCGGTTCGAATCCGCGACATCGGCCAGGCCGTCATGGGGCCGACCGACGATACGCAGGCGGCCTGGAGCAACGGCAAGCGCAGCGTCTTTCTGGTCGTGTTCAAACAGCCGGGCGCCAACGTCATCAAGACGGTCGAAGCCATCAAGGGGATGCTGGGCGGCCTCGAGGCGGCGATTCCGCCCGCGGTTCATGTCAAGGTGCTATCCGACCGCACCACCACGATTCGCGCTTCGGTTCGGGACGTGGAGCTGACGCTCATGATGACGGTCGCGCTCGTCGTGATGGTCATCTTCGTCTTCCTCCGCAGTCTGTGGGCGACGATCATTCCGAGCGTGACGGTGCCGCTGGCGCTGCTCGGCGCTTGCGCGCTGATGTGGGCTGTGGGCTATAGCCTCGACAACCTGTCGCTGATGGCCTTCACCATCGCCGTCGGCTTCGTCGTCGACGACGCCATCGTGATGCTGGAGAACATCACCCGCCACATTGAAAACGGAGAGAAGCCGTTCGAAGCCGCTCTCAAAGGCTCGGCCGAAATCGGCTTCACCATCATCTCGATCTCGGTGTCGCTGATTGCGGTGCTGATCCCCCTCCTGATGATGACGGGCATTATCGGCAGATTGTTTCGCGAGTTCTCGGTGACGATCGCGATGACGATCGCCGTTTCGGCGTTCGTGTCGCTGACGCTGACCCCGATGATGGCGTCGCGTTTCCTGAAAAGTCACGACGAGGAGCGGCACGGGCGCCTCTACAAGCTGAGTGAAAAGGGCTTCATTGCGCTGGCGGGCGGCTACGAGCGCGGCATCGATTTCGTGCTGCGTCACCGCTTCGCCACCTTGCTGACATTCATCGCCACGGTGATTGCGACCGGCTATCTCTTCGTCGTCATCCCGAAGGGCTTCTTTCCCCAACAGGACACCGGCATCGTCTTCGGCACAACGGAGGCGGGACAGGACGTGTCGTTCGCCCAGATGTACAAGCTCCAGGAACAAGCCGGCGCGGTCGTGCTGGCGGATCCGGCGGTCGACACGATGGCGATGGGGCTGGGCGCCGGCGTCGGCAATTCAGCCCAGAACAACGGGCGCATGTTCATCACGCTCAAGCCGCAGGACGAGCGCGATGTCAGCGTCTTTCAGGTCATCGCCCGGCTGCGGCCCAAACTCGCCAAGATCGAGGGCTTGCGCGTCTATCTGCAGGCGGCGCAGGACGTCACCGTGGGCGCCCGCTTCGCTAAGACCCAGTTCCAATACACGCTCCAGGACGCCAACCTCGACGAGCTCAACGCCTGGGCGCCGAAGATCCTCGACAAGCTGAAGGCGCTGCCGGAACTGCGCGACGTCGCGACCGACCAGCAGAACGCCGGCACGACGCTGACGATCAGCATCGACCGCGACATGGCCTCGCGCTTCGGCATCCAGCCGCAGCTCATCGACGATACCCTCTACGACGCCTTCGGCCAGCGCCAGGTCACGCAGTATTTCACCCAGGTGAACACCTACGAGGTGATCGAGGAGGTGCTGCCGCGACTGCGGGCCGACCCCGCGAACTCTGGAGAAGCTCTATATCCGCTCTCCCGCCACTGGGCAGATGGTGCCGGTGAGCGCCTTCGCCAAATGGACCACCAATCCGGTGCAGCCCCTGTCGATCAGTCATCAGGGCCAGTTTCCGGCGATCACCATCAGCTTCAATCTCGCCCGGGATGTGGCGCTCGGCACCGCGACGGCGGCGGTGCAGAAGGCCGAGAGGGAACTGCAGCTGCCGCGCGGGCTCACCACCACCTTCCAGGGCAACGCCCAGGCGTTCCAGGACTCCCTGACCAGCGTGCCGCTCCTGATCCTGGCGGCGCTGATCTGCGTCTACCTGATCCTCGGCGTGCTCTACGAGAGCTTCATCCATCCCTTGACCATTCTCTCGACGCTGCCGTCGGCCGGCCTCGGGGCGCTCGCGACCCTGATGCTGTTCGGCTACGAATTCAGTCTCGTCGCGCTGATCGGCACCATCCTGCTCATCGGCATCGTCAAGAAGAACGGGATCATGATGGTCGACTTCGCCATCGCCGCCGAGCGCGACGAGGGTCTGTCGACCGTCGAGGCCATTCGCAAGGCCGCGCTTCTGCGCTTCCGGCCGATCATGATGACCACCATGGCGGCGATGCTCGGCGGCGTGCCGCTGATGCTGAGCCACGGCACCGGTTCCGAACTGCGCCAGCCGCTCGGCTTTACCATGGTCGGCGGCCTCCTCGTCAGCCAGGCGCTGACCCTGTTCACGACTCCGGTGATCTATCTCTACCTCGACCGGGTCTCGCACTGGCTGAGCGGCGGCTCCCGCAAGGCGAAGCCGGCAAAGGTCCGGCCGCAGCCGCCGCCAGCGGCTGAACCCGAGTTGCCGTTGGGCATAGAGCCTTCTAAGAAGCCCGAGCGTGAGCCGGAATGGGCGAACGAGCACGCCAAGGCGGCCGAGTGACGTCGGCTGGCCGTCACCCGATCGCCCGGCCCTCGCGACGGGGAGCGCCGCTCTCCCGGCTCTTCGCATAATCGACATGCGCCAGGGTCAGGCCGCAGGCGGGGGCGACCTGGCCGCAGCGGCTGCGGTCGGCCGCCTCCAGCGCCGCCTTGAGGTCGGCTGCGCTCCACCGCCCCGAGCCGACGTCGACCAGCGAACCGACCATCGAGCGCACCTGGCGATGGAGGAACGAACGCGCGCCGACCTCGAAGAAGATCGTCTCGCCTTCGCGCCGGACGTCGAGCCTGTCCAGCGTGCGGATGGGCGACTTCGCCTGGCATTGCAGGTCGCGGAAGGTGGTGAAGTCATGCCTGCCGATCAGCGCCCGGGCCGCTTCGTGCATGGCTTCGGCCTCGAGCGGCGGCTTCACCCGCCAGGCGCGGCCGCGCTCCAAAGTCAAGGGGGCCCGCCGGTTGACGATGCGATAGAGGTAGTGCCGGGCGGAGGCGCTGTGTCGGGCGTCGAAATCGTCCGCGGCGCGCTCGACCCTGAGAACCGCGATCGGACGGGGAACGAGGTGCGCGTTCAGCCCTTCGCCGAACTCGAAACGGGTCCCAGTCGCGCTGAAGGTCGACATGGGCGACCTGGCCGAGCGCATGCACGCCGGCATCGGTGCGGCCGGCTCCGTGCACGCTGGCGCGCTCGCCGCCAAGGGCGAAGAGCGCGTCTTCCAGCGCTTCCTGGACCGAGACGCCGTTCGCCTGCCGCTGCCAGCCAACGAACGGGCCGCCGTCGTATTCGAGAGTGAGTTTGTAGCGCGGCATGCGGTCAAGGAAGCGGGCGGGACGCGGCAACGACGCTGGGAGACTTCGTTCTAGAGCGATCCTGCGCCATTGGGAACGCCGACCCGGTCTGGCGTCCCGGCCGGCGGCGCCCTATATGTCGTGCAATCGTCATGACGGGGGACCGCCTTTTCCGCCGTCGGTGGCGGGCTTCTCCCTCTGGTTCCCGGATCGCCGATGGCCTCTCACGTCGCAGCCCAGGTCGCGAATTTCACTCTCGCCAACGGGCTCGAGGTCGTGGTCATTCCCGACCATCGGGCGCCGGTGGTCACCCACATGATCTGGTACCGCAACGGTGCCGCCGACGATCCGCCGGGCAAGTCGGGCATCGCCCACTTCCTCGAGCATCTGATGTTTAAGGGAACGAAGGCGCATCCCAAGGGCGAGTTTTCTGAATTCATTTCGGAGATCGGCGGCCAGGAGAACGCCTTCACCAGCTCCGACTTCACCGCGTATTTCCAGCAGATCGCCCGACAGCATTTGCGCGCCTGCATGGCCTTCGAGGCCGACCGCATGACCGGGCTCGTGCTGACCGACGAGGTCGTCGCGCCCGAGCGGGACGTCGTCCTCGAGGAGCGCCGGATGCACGCCGACACCGACCCGGGCGCGCAGCTCGGCGAAGCGGTGCAGGCGACGCTCTTCACCCACCATCCCTATGGCGTTCCGATCATCGGCTGGGGCCACGAGATCGAGGGGCTGAAACGCGAGGACGCGCTCGCCTATTATCAGCGCTTCTATACCCCCGAAAACGCCATCCTCGTCGTCGCCGGCGACGCCGAACCCGACGAAGCGCTGGCGCTCGCCGAGGAGACTTACGGCAAGGTCAAGCCGCGCGGCGCCAAGCCCGAGCGCATCCGGCCGCTCGAACCGCCGACCGTCGCCGACCGGCTGGTGACGGTCAAGGACGAGAAGGTCGAGCAGCCGAGCTGGCAGCGCCATTATCTCGCCCCCTCCTGCCGCACCGCCAAGCCCGGCGAGTGGGAAGCGCTCGAAGTGCTCGGCCACCTTCTCGGCGGCGGCCAGACGAGCTTTCTTTATCGCCGGCTCGTCATGGAGGAGAAGCTCGCCGTCTCGGTCTGGGCCTATTATCACGGAACCGCGCTCGATCAGAGCCGGTTCATCGTCATGATCACGCCGGCGCCGGGGGTGGCGCTCGAGACGCTCGACAAGGCGTTCGACCGGGCGCTGACCGATTTCCTCAAGGACGGCGTCGACGAGGCCGCGCTCGAACGCTCCAAAACCCGCCTCGTCGCCGACGCGACCTACGCCCGCGACAGCCAGTCCGACTTGGCGCGCTGGTACGGCTCCTCGCTCGCCATCGGCCAATCGCTCCGCGAGGTCGAGGAATGGCCCATGAAGATCGACGCAGTCGACGCCGAAGCCGTGATGGCGGCGGCCCGCCGCTGGCTCGAGCGCAAACCAACGGTGACCGGACACCTCCTGCCGTTGGAGGAGGAAGCCGCCTGAGGAGTCGCTGCCGCGCCTTAAGGCGCCAAGAGCAAATTTGAACTTGGGAAACGCCCGACATGCAGAAGCACATCGCAATTCCGTCCACCGAGACCGCGGTCAACGTCAAGACGATCACAAGCCCGCGCGGCCTCAAGTTCTGGCTGGTCGAATCCTATGCGGTGCCGCTCGTTTCGCTCGAATTCGCCATGCGCGGCGGCGCTTCGCAGGACCCGGCCGACAAGGCAGGCCTATCCGCGCTCATGTCGTACCTGCTCGACGAAGGCGCGGGCGACCTCGAATTCGCAGGCCTTCCAACGCGCCCTCGACGAGAAGGCGATCGAGCTCTCGTTCAACAATGACCGCGACTACCTCGGCGGGCGGATGCGGACGCTCGCCAGGAATCTCGATCGCGCGACCGAGCTCCTGCGCCTTGCCGTCAATGCGCCGCGCTTCGACGAGGAGCCGTTCCTGAGGGTGCGCGAACATGCCAACGCGCGGCTCCGCCACGAAGCCAACGATCCGAACGCGGTCGCCGCCAAGAGCTGGAAAGCGCATGCCTTTCCCGGCCACCCGTACGGACAGCCGTCCGACGGGTCGCTCGAGACGTTGGCGCGCATCGAGCGGGCCGATCTCGCCGCCGCGGCCAAGGGAGTGCTGGCGCGCGATCGGCTCGTCGTTGCGGTCGTCGGCGCGATCGATGAGGCCGGCGCCGCCGAGCTCGTCGACAGGGCGTTCGCCGACCTGCCGGCGAAGGGCGATCTCAAGCCCGTGCCCGAGGCGGGCTTCGGACCTTTGGGCAAGATCGACGTCGTTCGCCTCGACATCCCGCAGTCGACGATTCGCTTCGGCCGCCCGGGCCTGAAGCGCGACGATCCCGACTTCATCGCCAGCGTCGTCGCCGCGCATGTGCTCGGCGGCTCCGGCAACATGACCTCCCGCCTCTTCCGCGAAGTCAGGGAGAAGCGCGGCCTCGCCTATACGGTGTTTGGCAATTTCCACGCCCTCGACCACGGCGGCTTCTATTACGGCGGCACGACGACCAAGAACGAGCGGGCGCGGGAATCGTTCGAAGTCGCCTCGGCTGAGATCCGCGACGTGGCGATGAACGGCCTCAGCGACGCGGAGCTGGAAAAGGGGAAAACCTTTCTCATCGGTTCCTATCCGCTGCGCTTCGACACGTCCGTCAAGATCGCCTCGCAGCTCGTCCACATCCAGCTCGAAGGCCGCGGCCCCGACTGGCTCGTCGAGCGCAACCAAAGGATCGCCGCGGTGACCCGGGAGAGCCTCAAGCGCGCCGCCGAGCGCGCCTTCGGCGACGGCTCCCTCTATACGATCGTGGTCGGCAAGCCCGAGGGATTCTGACCCTTCTCCCGTTCACTGGGACGGCGAGGCTGCCGAGCAGACGGGAACATCCACGACTGTCACCCATGTATCCGGTCTGTCTGGTTCAGGGGCAGGGCGATCGAGGCTTTGGCGAACCAAGCCGCTTGTCACAAGAGAAACGCCAGCGCGGCCTCGCATGCCTCTTCGACCTTCAGCGCAACGAGGCCGTCGGCGCGGGTCCGGCCGAGGTTGACCGCGGCCATCGGCTTTCCGACCGAGGCCGCCTTCTCGACGAAGCGGAAGCCGGAATAGACCATGAGCGACGAGCCGACGATCAGCATGGCGTCGGCCTGCTCCAGGTGTCGTGCCGCCGCCTCGACCCGGTCGCGGGGAACGTTCTCGCCAAAAAACACCACGTCGGGCTTGAGCACGCCGCCGCAGGCGCGGCAGGCCGGAACGGCGAAAGAGGAAAAGTCGGCGCTGTCGAGGTCGGCGTCGCCGTCCGGCGCATCCCCGGCGTCGAGATCGAGCCAGCCGGCGTTCAGCCGAGCGAGTTCCTCCTGCATGTCGTCGCGCGCCGTTCGACGCTCGCAACCGAGGCAGCGGACGAGGTCGAGCCGCCCGTGCAGGTCGATCACCCGGGCGCTGCCGGCAGCCTGGTGCAGCCGGTCGACGTTCTGGGTCAGAAGCAGCTCGCTCCGGCCCATCGCCTCGAGCCGGGCTAGCGCGCGATGGGCATCGTTCGGCTTTGCGCGGCGAAAGCGCCGCCAGCCGATGAGGCTTCGGGCCCAGTAACGCCTTCGGGTCGCCTCCTCGTGGGTGAAGGCCTGATAAGTCACCGGCTGCTGCCGCTTCCATTGGCCGTCGGCGTCGCGGTAATCGGGGATGCCGGAAGACGTGCTGCAGCCGGCGCCGGTCAGGATGAAGAGCCGCCCATGCCGGCCGACGAAGTCCTCGAGGCTCATGCGTTCCGTCATGGAAGGACGTTACCGCTCCTGCGCAGGTCGCTGCAAAGAGCCGCCACTACGGGCCTTTATACGGCGGGTCGCCGAGGACGGATCGAGGCTGAACAGAATCTGCCAGGCCGCCTTGTGCTGCTGCCGCGGAAAATCAAAATCACAGTTTCCCTGTGACAGTCCAGCCCGGCCCGGCAAGTCCCAGCATGCCGCGCATCCTCGCTGGCGAGGTCGACGACGAGCGCCCGATGGACCGCATTGCTGCCCATGGACGATGGCCGAACTCGTCGGCGGTCGGCGCAGCGCCGGACCCGGATCTCACAGCAGGCGCTCCGCATCGGCCGACGCGAGCCCGCGCGATCGAACGGCGCCAGGCTCCCCGGCGGCGCTGATCCATGCCGCCAGATCCCGTTCCGCCCGCCCCGACAGCGCGCGCTTTCGCGCTGCGCCGCGTTCCGGACCGGGCAAGCGGCGACCCGCCGCGTCGGCGCGCGGCTCGACGATCGGCGGAAAGAGGCCGAAGTTGACATTCATCGGCTGGAAGGAGCGGGGTCCGGCGTCGATCGATACGATGTGGCCGCCGGTGATGTGATTGAGGAGGGCGCCGATCGCGGTCGCCGGCGGCGGGGGCGTGAGCGCCCGGCCGAGGCGCTCGGCGGCGGCGAGGCGCCCGGCGACGAGGCCGACCGCCGCGCTTTCGACATAGCCCTCGCAGCCGGTGATCTGGCCGGCGAAGCGCAGCCGCGGCTGAAGCCTGAGCCGCAACCGGCTGTCGAGGAGCCTCGGCGAATTCAGATATGTGTTGCGATGGATGCCGCCGAGCCGGGCGAATTCCGCCCGCTCGAGGCCCGGGATCAGGCGAAAGATGCGGCCCTGTTCGCCGTATTTGAGTTTCGTCTGGAAGCCGACCATGTTGAAGAGGCTGCCGAGCGCGTTGTCCTGCCTGAGTTGAACGACGGCGTAGAGCTTGACCTCGGGCGCATGCGCGTTGGTGAGGCCGAACGGCTTCATCGGCCCATGTCGAAGCGTCTCGCGGCCGCGCTCGGCCATCACCTCGATCGGCAGGCAACCGTCGAAATAGGGCGTGCCCTCGAACTCGCGAAATTCTACCTTCTCCGCTGCGAGCAACGCGTCGATGAAGGCCTCGTACTGATCGCGGCTCATCGGGCAATTGACATAGGCCGCCGCATCGCCGCCCGGTCCCTCCTTGTCGTAGCGCGACTGCATCCAGGCGACGCCCATGTCGATCGAATCTCGGTGCACGATCGGCGCGATGGCGTCGAAGAAGGCGAGCGCGCCCTCGCCCGTCAGGTCGCCGATCGCCTCAGCCAGCGCCGGCGAAGTAAGCGGGCCGGTGGCGACGATCACGCTGTCCCAATCTTCCGGCGGCAGTCCGGCGATCTCGCCGCGCTCGAGGCGGATCAGCGGATGGGAAAGGACTGCCGTCTCGACCGCCTCGGAGAAGCCGTCGCGATCGACCGCAAGGGCGCCGCCGGCCGGCACCTGGTGCGC
Organism: uncultured Alphaproteobacteria bacterium; assembly: GCA_963772555.1. Taxonomy (GTDB): domain Bacteria; phylum Pseudomonadota; class Alphaproteobacteria; order Rhizobiales; family Beijerinckiaceae; genus Roseiarcus. Next base: position 126,502 of record CAVYXQ010000014.1, read on the forward strand.
GTCGGCGCTGCGCATGACGATGGAACCCAACGCCCGCATCTCGCGGTGCAAAACGCCGACCGCGTTTGCGGAAGCGTCGTCGGAGCGGAAGGAATTCGAGCAGACGAGCTCGGCGAGGCGTCCGGTGCGGTGGACGGCCGTCGATGCGACCGGTCGCATCTCGTGCAGCACGACCGGCGCGCCGGCCTCGGCCGCCTGCCAGGCCGCTTCCGAGCCCGCCAGCCCCCCGCCGACGACGTGAATGGGACGCATGTCGGCTTCTCACAAAACTTGCGCGAAGCGTCAACCGGTCTCCGTCATCAAACCCTACTTGAACAGTAAACCGGCCCTCGCGCTTGCAAGGCATTGATATCCTTGAGGGCGGTGAGGTATTTTCTCAAAATGTGGTGCCACGTTTGCACAGTTTTTGCGCTTGATATTTGGCGGCGAGTCGGATTCCGTGGTGCTCGATAGCGAGGGCCCATGTTCTTCCGCCTCAAGAAGTCCGGCGAACGCGGCTACGTGCAGATCGTCGAGAACACGCGCGACGGCGCCGCCGTCCGCCAGAGGGTGATCGCCAATCTGGGCCGTGCCGACGCGTTGGCCGCCTCCGGCGCGCTCGCTTCGCTGATCGCCTCGGGCGCCAAGCTCACCGATCAGGTTCTGCTGATCAATGCGCTCGATGAGGACGCCCAAGGCGAGCTGTCGGTCGCCGCCAAGCGGATCGGCGGGCCGATGCTGTTCGGCAGAGTCTGGGAGCGGCTCGGCGTCGCCGACGTCCTGGCCGGCTTGCTGAAGGAGCGCGCGTTCGAGTTTCCGGTCGAGCGCGCCGTGTTCGTCGCCGCGCTGCATCGGCTATTCGTTTCGGGATCGGATCGCGACTGTTCGTCGTGGATGGAGGATTACGACATCCCTGGCGCCGAAGGGCTCGATCTGCATCACTTCTACCGCGCCATGGCCTGGCTCGGCGAGGAGGTGGAGGAGAAGCCCGACGGGGCGCTCGCGCCTCGCTGCGTCAAGGACCTGATCGAGGAGCGGTTGTTCGACCGCCGCCGCGATCTCTTCACCGACCTTTCCGTCGTATTCATGGACACCACCAGCCTCTCCTTCTACGGCCAGGGCGGCCAGACGCTCGGCGAGTACGGCTACTCCAAGGACTATCGCCCCGATTTGAAGCAGATGATCCTCGGCCTCGTCGTCGACGGCGACGGCCGGCCGATCTGCACCGAGATGTGGCCGGGGAACACCGCCGACGTGACGTCGCTGTTGCCGGTGGTCGACCGCTTGCGGGAGCGCTTTTCCATCGGCCGGGTCTGCGTCGTCGCCGACCGTGGCATGATCTCGGCGGCGACCATCGCCGGACTCGAGGAGCGCAAGCTCGAATATATCCTCGGCGCGCGCGAGCGCTCCGACGCGATCGTGCGCAAGATCGTGCTCGAGAACGACGATCCTTTCGTCCCCCTGCTCATCGAGCGCAAGGCGGGAGAGACCCAGCTCTTCGTCAAGCAGGTCAAGATCGAAGGCGTCCGCTATGTCGTCTGCCGCAACGAGGCGGAGGCCGAGAACGACCGCAAGGACCGCGAAGCGATTGTCGCCGCGCTCGACGCGCAATTGAAGAAGGGCGACAAGGCGCTGATCGGCAACTCCGCCTATCGGCGCTATCTGCGCAAAGTCGCGGCCAAGGGCGCTCGCTCATTCGTGATCGACGTGGGCAAGCTCGCCGAAGAGGCGAGCTTTGACGGGATCTTCGTGCTGCGCACGAATGCGAAGGTGACCCCTCTGCAGGCAGTTTTGCGCTATCGCGATCTTCTCCTTGTCGAGGATCTTTTCCGTCGAACCAAGGCGATCATGCGCACGCGGCCGATCTTCCATTCCTCCGACGCCGCCATCCGCGGCCATGTCTTCTGCTCGTTCCTGGCGCTCGCGATGCAGAAGCATCTCGACGACCTCGCCCGCCAGGCCAGCCTCGCGCCGGAATGGAAAGACCTCTTGCGCGATCTCGATCGTCTACAACAGGTGCGCATCCATTACCGAGCCGCCGACTGGCTCGTGCGCACCGACGCCGCGCCAGATGTGACCAGGCTCTTCAAATGCGCCCATGTCGCCCTGCCGTCCCGCGCCCGGCAGGCCCGTCCGCCGCCGCCCCCGCCCAAACACGACCGAAAACGCCGCGGTCGCCCAAAGCGTAGTGCCACGCCAACTTGAATTTCGCCGGAACACCAACATAATCAACCATTTGCAAAAATCAGGTGTTCAAGTCGGGTCAAACAAAAAGCGGCCGCATCGGGCCGCCTTTTGCGGCTCGCCACATCAGACGGCGAACCATCATGTCGAGCGCTGCCTTTGTCAGGCGGCCTTCATCACCGTGCGGCGGACAATGTCCTCGATTTCGCCGCGGCGGACGCCGATGTCTTCGAGCTCGCGGTCCGTGAGCTGCGATAACTCGCGAACCGCTTCGCGATAGCGCCGCCAGGTGGTGAGTTTTTCGGAAATGGTCTTCAGCGGGCTCATGCCTGTCTCCTGTGGCAAGATGGATTTCGTTTGTTGCATCGCAATATAGACTCTGCCTTTGCCGCAGGTAGGCCCCGGAAAGAAGACCAGCCATGCTTCAGGTGCATATCGTTTTTAGCTAATTCTCAATGACTTTGGCCGCGGCCAGAACAGGGGAGCGGGTCCTTCGACTGCCTGCTTCCCCCTATCTCCGGTTACGGTCGAGAAATTGATCAGTTTCAGCGCCTTGGATGATTAGGACTCGGGCATCGTCCTCTATCGACCGATTTTATGCATCCAGAGAGAATCGTGGCGCAATCGCATGGGCTTTTCGCTTTTAATCAAGTGTGTGTAGTTATGTGATTTGATCATGCTGCATTGCACCATTTCTCGCGGCCAGTTCGGGTTTGGGTCCGCGCCGGATCGCCTGGATGGCGGCTTGCCCGTGGGGAGGGCCGTATCGACAGGAGGCGTTTCCGCCATTTCGCTTCCCGGCCCGACCAATTACTATGGCGGCCAGCGCTTGATGTGGTCGGCGCAGGCGGCGAGGCCGCGAGCGGGGCCGAGCGGTAGGAGGCTGAAGAATGGACAATCTGATCGCCCGCGTCGCCAAGGCGGCGAATCTGTCTCCCGAAGCTGCGCGCAAAGCCGTCGCTTTGATCGCCGACTTCATCCAGCGCGAGGCCTCCGAAGACGGCGTCAAGGATTTGTTCGCCAAGGCGCCGGAGCTGCAGGCCATCATCGCCTCCAGCGCTCCAACCGGAGGCGAAGGCATGGGCTACGGATTGAAGGGCCTGATGGGCGTGGCGGCCGGCGCGATGGGGGGCGGCGGACTGATGGCGCTCGGCGGCCAATTGATGGGCCTCGGGCTCAGCATGGACCAGATTCAGACCGCGGGCCGCGAGGTCTTTGCCTACGCGCGGGAAGTTGCGGGCGATCAGACGGTCGGGGAGATCACCGCCTCGATTCCCGGCCTGTCGCAATTCATCTAAGCGGAGTTCCGGCGTTGGGCGCGGAGGCTGGCGTTTTTCCCCGTTGGGACGAGGCCGACTGGCGCAAGGCCGCCGCTGCGGCGCTGAAGGGCAAAAGCCTCGATACGCTGGCCTCGAGGACCGCCGACGGAATTGAGGTCGAGCCGCTTTATCCCCCGGCGGAAGGACCGCGCGCGCTCCGGGCGGAAGGCCCGTGGCGCGTCATGACGCGCCTCGATCACCCCGAGGCGGGCGAAGCGAACGCTCAGGCGCTCGAGGACGTGGCCGGCGGCGCCGACGGTCTGCAGGTGGTCTTCGCCGGCGCAATCGGCGCCTATGGGTTCGGGCTCAGGCGCTTCGATTCGGCGGCTTTGCATACGGCGTTCGACGGCGTGCGGTTCGACGGCGGGCTCAGGTTCGAACTCGATCTCGGGCGCGAGGCCCCCGAACAGGCGCAGAAGTTTGCAGGCCTGATAGACCGTTCCGGCGCTCGCGCCGCAGACTGCGCCATCGCTTTCGGTCTCGATCCATTCGCTCGGAGCGCGTTCGGTCCGTTCCCTGCGGACTGGTCCGCCCATGCGCAGCCCTGTCTCGACGCCGCGCTCTCGCTCCGGGCGGCGGGTTTCGCGGGGCCGCTCATGGTCGCCGACGCGCGGAGCGTGCACGCTGCCGGCGGCGCGCCAGGGCAGGAACTCGCTTTCGCGCTCGGGGCCGGCGTCAGCCTCATGCGCCTCTTCGAGGCGGCCGGCGTTCCCCTAGAGGAGGCGCGGCGACGGATTTCCTTCCGCCTCGCGGCGGATGCAGATGAATTCGTCACATTGTCGAAGTTTCGCGCGCTTCGTCTCACGTGGGCGCGGGTCGAGGAGGCGTGCGGTCTCGAGCCGGGCTTTGCCGAGGTCCATGCCGAAAGCGCGTGGCGTATGATGACCGCGCGCGATCCCTTCGTGAACGTGATGCGCAGCGCGATGGCCGCCTTTTCGGCGGGTCTTGGCGGGGCCGACAGCATCAGCGTGCTGCCGCATACGCTCGCGCTCGGCCTACCGGACAGTCTCGCGCGCCGGCTCGCGCGCAATCTCCAGCTCATTCTCTTACGCGAATCCAACCTCGGTTTCGTTGCCGACCCCGCCGCCGGCGCGGGCGGATTCGAGGCGCTGACCCGGGCGCTGGGCGCGAAGGCCTGGTCGCTCTTTCAGGAAGCGGAGGCGCAGGGCGGCCTGCCCGCAGTCCTAGCGAACGGCGCGTTGCAGCGTCAGGTTGCGGCGAGCGCCGCCGCGCTCAAGCGGGACGCCGCGCGGCTCAAGTCGCCGATCACTGGCGTCAGCGCCCATCCGGATCTGGCCGAACCCGCGGTCGAACTTGCGCCCGCAGCGCCGGCGCGCGAAACCCCGGCTGCCGCCGAGGGCGCGCTGCGCCCGTTTCGTCTGGCCGAACCGTTCGAAGCGCTACGCGACGCCGCAGATGCGATGCTGGCGAGCGCAGGGTCGCGGCCAAAGGTCTATCTCGTCGCGCTTGGCCCCGAACCCTCGCATCGCCGCCGCGCGGCGTTCGTCCGCGATTGGCTCGAGGCGGGCGGGATCGAGCCGGTGTACGACGGCGAGGCGGCGACGCCCCAGGACGCGGTCCAGCGTATGAAGAGGAGCGGCGCGCCGCTCGCCTGTCTGTGCGGCGACGACGCTGCCTACGCGTCGGCGGGCAGGGACTTTGCCGCCGCGCTCAGGGCTTCCGGCGCCGGAGGCCTGCTCCTTGCGGGGAAGCCGGGAGAGGCCGGAGCGGACTTGCGCGCCGCTGGCGTCGACGTCTTCGTCTTCGCCGGCACGGATGCGGCGGAGACCTTGCGCGACCTCTATCATCGCATCGATGCGGCTCAAGGGAGATCCGCGCCATGAGCCGGATTCCCGATTTCGCCAAGGAGGCGTTCGCCGTCGCCGCGCGACTGCCCGGCGCCGGCGAACCGCGCATTTGGGCGACCCCGGAGGGCATCGACGTCAGGTCGTTTTACGGGCCGGGCGATCGCGAGGGGCTCGATCTATCGAGCGACTGGCCGGGCTTGCCGCCCTATCTGCGCGGGCCCTATCCGACGATGTACGTCAATCAGCCCTGGACGGTCCGCCAATACGCCGGCTTCTCCACCGCCGAGGAATCGAACGCCTTCTACCGCGCCAATCTGGCCGCCGGGCAGAAGGGCCTCTCGGTCGCCTTCGACCTCGCAACGCATCGCGGCTATGATTCCGACCATCCCCGGGTCGTCGGCGACGTCGGCATGGCGGGCGTCGCCATCGATTCGATCTACGACATGCGCACCCTCTTCAACGGCATCCCGGTCGATTCGATCAGCGTGTCGATGACGATGAACGGCGCAGTGCTGCCGATCCTAGCGCTGTTCATTGTCGCGGCCGAGGAGCAAGGGGCGCCGGCGGCAGCGCTGTCGGGGACCATTCAGAACGACATCCTGAAGGAGTTCATGGTCCGCAACACGTACATCTATCCGCCGGCGGCCTCGATGCGGATCGTCGCCGACATCTTCGCCTTCACCGCGGCCAACATGCCGAAGTTCAACTCGATCTCGATTTCCGGCTACCATATGCAGGAGGCGGGGGCGACGCAGGACCTCGAGCTCGCCTACACGCTCGCCGACGGGATCGAATATCTGCGCGCCGGGGTCGCCGCCGGAATGAGCGTCGACCAGTTCGCGCCGCGCCTGTCGTTCTTCTGGGCCGTCGGCATGAACTTCTTCATGGAGGTGGCGAAGCTGCGGGCGGCTCGCAAGCTGTGGGCGGGACTGGTGAAGGGCTTCGGCGCGAAGTCGGACAAGTCTCTGGCGCTGCGCGCACACTGCCAGACTTCCGGTTGGTCTTTGACGGCGCAGGACCCGTTCAACAACATCGTGCGCACTGAAATCGAAGCGATGGCGGCGACGCAGGGGCACACCCAGTCCCTGCACACCAACGCGCTGGACGAGGCGCTGGCGCTGCCGACCCCGTTCTCCGCCCGCATCGCCCGCAACACCCAGCTTTTCCTGATCGAGGAAAGCGGCACGACCCGCATCATCGATCCGTGGGGCGGATCGTACTACCTCGAACGCCTGACCCATGAACTTGCGGCGCGGGCGCGGAGCCACATCGAAGAGATCGAAGCGCTCGGCGGCATGGCCAGGGCGATCGAAGAGGGCCTGCCGAAGCGCCGGATCGAAGAGGCGGCGGCGCGCACCCAGGCGCGCATCAATTCCGGCCGGCAGGTCGTCATCGGCGTCAACGCTTTCGCGCCGACGATCGAGCGCGAACTCAATGTGCTGAAGGTCGACGCCGCCGCGGTGCGCGCGCGCCAAATCGAGAAGCTGAAGCGCCTGCGCGCCGAGCGCGACGAAGAGAAAACGCAGGCAGCGCTCACGGCGCTGACCGAAGGCGCGCTCGGGAAGGCCAATCTCTTGCAGCTCTCCGTCGACGCGGCTCGCGCCATGGCGACGGTGGGCGAGATTTCGCTGGCGATGGAGAAGGCGTTTGGCCGCCACGTCGCAGAGATTTGCGCCATCTCCGGCGTCTATCTCAGCGAGTTGGGGCCGAACGCGGCAGCGAACGAGCGGGTGATGGCGATGACCCGCGCCTTCGCGGAAAACGAGGGCCATCCACCGCGCATCCTGGTCGCCAAGATGGGTCAGGACGGCCACGATCGCGGCCAGAAGGTGATTGCTTCGGCCTTCGCCGATCTCGGCTTCGACGTGAAGATCGGACCCTTGTTCGCCACGTCGGAAGAGGTCGCGGCTCTGGCGGCGGAAAGCAAGGCTCATATCGTCGGCGTTTCATCGCTCGCCGCGGGTCATCTGGCGCTCGTGCCGGAGCTGAAGAGGGCGCTCGGCAAGGCAGGCATGGCGGAGACGATGATCGTCGTCGGCGGGGTAATTCCCGAGCAGGACATGGCGCCCCTCCGCGCCGCCGGAGCCGACGCCATCTTCCCACCCGGAACGGTCATCGTCGAGGCTGCGCAGAGCCTGATCGATAAACTCAATGAGCGTCTCGGCTACAGCCAGCGCGCGCCGGCCTGAGCGGCCCGCAACGATCCTTCTCGCAAGCCAAAGCGTCGCCCCAAGTCCTGATTTGGTGCACCGCATCGCGCTGACATTGTGGCGCCTGCACCAAATCGAGACGAATGCCGCCCGCCGGAGACGGCGCCGACCTTGCTGTTCCTCCTTCCGGGGTTGTCGCCGCCGGGAGAGGAAGATGTTTCGCCATGGGCGTCTCAATCGCCGATATCGTCCGCCAGACGATCCGCCATGCGCGGCGGATGTCGAGGGGCGGCCGTTATGAGTGGCCTACGGCGCGCGCCGCCCTCATCAGGATTCTGGCCGACCTCGAGGGACGATCGCGCGACGATCCGGCTCTCGAGCGCCTGCGGCGTTACATCGCGCTCGGCGACCGCGCCTTTCGCGGCAAGGATGAGACGGAATCTTGCTGAGCGGCCACGGGGTCGCCGAACGCCGGACCTGCTCATCCGAGCGCTGCCGCTCGCGCTTGAAGCAAGGAGCGGGTTTCACGCTTCCGCGCTATCCCTTGACTCGCCGCTTCGGGTGCTGAACATTTCGCTCAGCCCGGCGACAGGGGCCGGCGCCACAATCGAGATTCCGCTGATTGTCGGAAGGCCAGTTGCGCTGGCGCTTCATCGGCGAAAGCACTGCGGACCGCGACGAGGCGTGCTGCTTCGCGCTTTGGCTACTAAGGGGGAGGGCCGGTCCGGATGGCGACCACGAATGGGCGAGGCGCCCGGTCACGGAAGCTGAAGACCCGCAGAGGGGCGGAGCTGAACTTTACCGAACTCGGTTTCGGCGGTGCGCCGCTCGGCAATCTCTACCGGCCAATGACCGAAAAGGAAGCGCGGCTCATGCTCGAAGCCGTATGGGCCTCGGGCTCCCGCTATTTCGACACCGCGCCCCTGTATGGCCTTGGGCTTTCCGAGACCCGCCTGAATGGATTCTTGCGGCCGAAGCTGCGCGATTCCTATTTGATTTCCACCAAGATCGGCCGCCTTCTCGAGCTTTGCAAACCGCACGAGCGGTCGCGACAGGGTGCCTTCTTCGAAAGCCCGTCGCGGCGCGAGCGCTACGACTATTCTTATGACGGCGTGATGCGCTCGCTTGAATTCTCGCTCGAACGGCTCGGCCTCGACGAGATCGACATCGTCTACGCTCACGACATCGACGTCACCACTCACGGCAGCAAGGAAGCAGCCGACGCGCGCTTCAGGGAATTCATGGACGGCGGATATCGCGCCCTCGATCGCTTGCGCGCCTCCGGAGCGATCAAGGCGATCGGCGCCGGCGTCAACGAATGGGAGGCCGCCGATGCGCTGGCGCGCAGCGGCGACTTCGACATTTTCCTGCTTGCCGGACGCTACACGCTGCTCGAGCAGGACGCGTTGACCGCTTTCCTCCCCTACTGCGTCGAGAAAGGCATCGGCGTCGTCGTCGGGGGTCCCTTTAATTCGGGTATTCTCGCCACCGGGGTCAAGGCGGACGCCCACTACAATTATGGACCGGCGCCGGAGGATGTGAAGGAGCGGGTGCGGCGCATCCAGCAGGTGTGCAAGGCCTTCAAGGTGAAGCTGCCGGAAGCGGCGCTGCGGTTTCCGCTCGGCCACCCCGCGGTCGTCAGCGTCGTCGCCGGCGCGCAACGCGCGAGCGAGGCCAAGCGCAACGCGGCGATGATGAACGCGAAGATTCCCGCCGCCCTCTGGCGGACGCTGAAGGCCGAGAAGCTGATGCGCGAGGACGCCCCAGCGCCGCATTGAAGCGAGTCCGGCCTCTTGACGCCGCCGCGAGCCGGCGGCGCGCGTTCCTTGGACGCGCCCGCGCGACTAGACTATCTAGTGTCCGTCCATAAACGCATGATTTTTCGGCTGGAATCAATCGCGTTGGCGATGAACTGGGCCGTTTGGGAGCCATTTCGTTTGCTGTGGCTGCTGCGTGGGCTGATCCGGCCGCCAAGTTCAGGAATTCAGAATGAGAGGCCGACTCGGGCTCAACCAGGCTTGCGCGCCTTCGGCCGAAGACGAGAAATCAGGTCGGCTTGAGCCGGGCAAAGAGGGCGAGGTTGTAGGCGACGACCGAGGACCAGACGTAGGCCTTGAAGTGGTCGAGCCCGCGCCAGACGCAGCGCGCCAGACCATAGGCGCGCTTCAAACACGAGATGTCGGATTCGATGCCGGCTCGGAAGTTGCGCAGCTTGCGGTAGACCCAGTTGCTCTTGACCATGTCCTTGATGCGCAGGCCGGCCTTCTTGTGGAAGGCCATGTCGTGGACGCCAAGGGCCTTCGCCTGGGCGAGATTGTCACGGCTGGCGAAACCGCCGTCGGCGGCGGCCTGTCGGGGCGACTCGCCGTAGAAGGCGATATGGCGCTTCAGCATGGGCAACAACCGTTCGCTGTCCGCCGGATTGCCGGTCTCGATCACCAGGTCGAGGATCAAGCCGCTCCGGCCGGTGGTCAGGTTGAGCTTGTGGCCGTACTGAACCTTGCGGCCGCCTTTGACGATGATGTCGGCGTGCGGCTCGAACAGGCTGACGATCTTCTCGTTGGCGGGAACCGCCTCGCCATTAAGAACGCGACGCTCGGCCTGGGCGATGATCCGCTCGATCAGCAGACGATAGTGACGGAGCTCGGCCTGCCACAGCGTGACGGCGATCGGGTCCGGCGCCTGCCATACCTGCGTTGCGGCCTGATCAACATAGGCCAGGGTCGCCCGGGTCAGCTTGATCAGCTCACGATAATGCTGGACCCGTTTCAGTCGGTCGCGGCCATATTCGATCGCGCGCGCTCGCTTCTTCGCCGCGCGCCGATGATTGCGCCACTCGAGACCGCCGACCAAGGCCTCGGCCGCCTTCAACAGCCGCACCATCACGCGGGCCGCATCCCAGAGAAGACTGCTGTCGCTCGGCTCATGCATGAGCGCGGCGGCGACCGTGCTGTCCAGCCGCACGACCTTGCCGGTCTCGACTTTCTCCTGACGCGCGCTGGCCAGCAGGACGCGATTGATCGCCTCCCATGTCTGGGCCCGGATGGCGCTGATGGTCCTGTGCAGCACCGACTTCTTCGGCGTCCACGACAGCGGCAGCCGCGCGAAGGCGCGAAACGAGGCCGAGTCTTCAAGATGAAACGCCAGCTCCTCATAGCTCAGCTGGCGATGCTGCTTGAGAAGCGCGCAGCGCAAGACCGACTCGGCCGGAAGGCCTTCTCGCCCGGTCTCCTTAACGCCGTGTCGGCGCAGATCCTCCGCCGCCAGCCCGATGAGCTCGCGATGCTCGTCCAGCCACTGCGACATCGCCTTCAGTTCCTGGCCGATCTCGTGGTCGGCGAAGAGATCGAATATGCTGGCCTGGACGGTGCGTTCCTGACGCATTGTCGGGCTCCGGCGGTGGCGGTTTCGCCTTCCGAATCAGTGGCTTGATCCGAAAGCTTAGCCGAAACCGCCGGGCCTTGCATTCGTAAGGACAGCAATTCAACAAATAATTTCAAAAACTTAGCGTTTATGGACGGACACTAGCTAAGCTAGAACAGTCCCTCGATCTCGCCGTCGACCAGCCGGATCCGCTCCGCCGCAGGGCTTCGCGGCAGACCCGGCATCGTGTTTATGTCGCCCATGAGCACGACGACAAAACCAGCCCCGGCGCGCAGCCGCGTCTCGCGCACGGTCGGCACGTGGCCGCTCGGTGCGCCGACCAGCGCCGGGTTGTCGCTGAACGAATATTGCGTCTTGGCGACGCAGATCGGCAGGTCTCCCCAACCGTTCGCCTCGAACTCGCGGAACTGCGCACGCACCGGGTCCGACGCCGCCACGTCCGCCGCGCCGTAGATCTCGCGGGCGATGAGGAGTGTCTTGTCCCAGAGGCTCATGGCATCGGGGTAGAGCGGACGGAACCGCGCCGAACCGCCGTCGGCCAGCGCCGTCACAGCGTGGGCGAGGTCCTCGGCTCCCGCGCTGCCGCGGGCCCAATGCTCGCACACAATGGTCTTGACGCCGAAGCCGTCCATGACCGCGTCGCGGACGAAGGCAAGCTCGGCCGACGTATCCGCGTCGAAGCGGTTGATCGCGACGACGATCGGTACGCCGAATTTGCGCATGTTGGCGATATGGCGCGCGAGATTGGCGAGACCGGCCCGCAAGGCGGGCAGGTTTTCGTCCGAAAGCGCATTTCTGGCCACGCCGCCGTGCATCTTGAGCGCGCGCACTGTCGCGACGACGACAGCGGCTGACGGCTCCAGCCCGGCCTTGCGGCACTTGATGTCGAAGAACTTCTCCGCCCCGAGGTCGGCGCCGAACCCTGCCTCGGTCACGACATAGTCGCCGAGCTTCAACGCCGCGCGCGTGGCGGCGACCGAATTGCAGCCATGGGCGATGTTGGCGAAGGGGCCGCCGTGCACCAGCGCCGGCGAGCCCTCGAGCGTCTGCACGAGGTTTGGCTTGAACGCGTCCTTGAGCAGCGCCGTCATCGCGCCCTCGGCCTTGAGGTCGGCGGCCGTCGCCAGGCGTCTGTCGCGCATCCCGCCGACGATCATACGACCAAGCCGCGCCTCGAGGTCCTCAAGCCCCTCGGCGAGACAGAAGGCCGCCATCACCTCCGAGGCGACCGTGATGTCGAAACCGTCCTCGCGCGGAACGCCGTTGCCGGGTCCGCCGAGCCCGATGACCGCCTGCCGCAGCGCCCGGTCGTTCATGTCGAGCGCCCGGCGCCAGACGATGCGGCGCGGGTCGATCCCGAGCGGGTTGCCCCAGTAGAGGTGATTGTCGAGCATCGCCGCGAGCAGATTGTGCGCCGAGGTGATTGCGTGGAAGTCGCCAGTGAAATGCAGGTTGATCGCATCCATAGGCACGACCTGGGCGTAGCCGCCGCCGGCCGCGCCGCCCTTCATGCCGAAGCACGGACCGAGCGAGGGCTCGCGCAAACAGATGACCGATCGCCTGCCAATGCGGTTCAGCGCGTCGCCGAGGCCGACCGTCGTCGTCGTCTTACCCTCGCCTGCCGGAGTAGGGTTGATTGCGGTGACGAGGATCAGCTTGCCGTCCGGCCGGTCCTCAAGGCCCCTGAGAAAGGCGGGCTCGATCTTGGCGATCGTCCGGCCGTACGGATAGAGCGCCGATTCCGGCACGCCGATCCCGGCGGCGATCTCCGCAATCGGCTTCAGCCGGGCCGCGCGCGCGATTTCGATGTCGGACAGCATTTGATTCGTTCCATTGGCGCCCCGGCCATTGGGCGGTTCTGCGTCACGAATCATCCGGCCAACGGGGAATTGCAAGTCCGGACGCCGAGACGTGGTAGAAGAGACGCGACACTCTACCGCGCCCGCACATGGCGGCTTTTTCCTTATGGCCACTCAGGCGACGCGAGGTTGCCTCGCTGCTGCGCGTCCCCTAGACCTGCGCTTCACGAGGATGCTCCCGACATGATCCGCTCAGCCTTGATGAACGTGATGACCAACGCCGCGATCAAGGCCGGCCGCGGCCTCAAGCGGGACTTCGGCGAGATCGGCGAGTTGCAGGTGTCGATGAAGGGACCCGGCGACTTTGTCAGTCTGGCTGACCAGCGCGCGGAAAAGACGCTTTACGAGGAGCTCGCGAAGGCGCGGCCTGGCTACGGGTTCGTCATGGAAGAAGGCGGGCGCATCGAGGGTCCCGACAAAAGCCATACCTGGCACATCGACCCGCTCGACGCGACGACCAACTTCCTGCACGCGATCCCAATCTTCGCCATCTCGATCGCGCTCGAGCGCGAGGGGCAGATTGTCGCGGGCGTCGTCTACAACCCGGCGGACGACGCAATGTATGTGGCCGAGAAGGGGCAGGGGGCGTTCGGCGGCAATCGGCGCCTGCGGGTCGCAGCGCGCGTCGAATTGTCGCAGGCCTTGTTCGGCTGCGGCATTCCGCACCTGGGCAAGGCGGCCCAGCATCCGCGGTTCAAGGCGGAACTCTCGGAGGTGATGGCGCGGGTCGTGAACGTCCGTCGGATGGGTTGCGCCTCGCTTGACCTCGCCTATGTCGCTGGCGGGCGCTTTGACGCCTTCTGGGAGCGGGGCCTCAATTCCTGGGATATCGCCGCCGGCTCCCTCTTGATTCGCGAGGCCGGCGGGTTCGTGACCAGCGCCGACGGCGAAGCCGATTTCCTCGTCACCGGCTCCATCGCCTGCGGCAACGAAACGATGCACCGGGAACTGCTCGCGCTTTTGAAGAGCGCGGCTTAACGCGACGCCAATATCTGCTACGGTTGGGTTCGCGGGGCGAAAAGCCATCAATTCTTTTGAAATTCAGGTCGCCGTGGGGGACAATTCGGTCTTGCAGATTCGCAGCGCGCTCGCATGAGCGTGGTCGTTTTTCTGCTTCTGGGCGACGCCGCGCTTTTGGCGCTTGCCGTCTTCGCCGCCTTCGCGTCGCGAAAGCCTTACGCTTCGACCCTCGTCTACGGCGCCGCCCTCGCGATTTCGGCCGCGCTGATGTTCGGCGCGCTCGTCCAGCTTCTTGGCGGGGTGAAAAGCGATGAGCTTGTGCTGCCGCTCGGCCTGCCCTGGATTGGCGCACGCTTCCGCGTAGATGCGCTATCGGCGTTCTTTCTCGTCGTCGTCAACCTCGGCGGCGCCATGGCGAGCCTCTACGGTCTCGGCGTCGGACGCAGCGAGCATTCGCCCGAGCGCGTGCTGCCGTTCTTTCCCGCCTTTCTCGCCGGCATGAATCTGGTTCTCGTCGCCAACGACGCGTACACCTTCCTGCTTTCCTGGGAGTTCATGTCGATCGGCTCGTGGGCGCTGGTCATGGCCCATCACCGCGAAGGCGACAACGTGCGCGCCGGCTACGTCTACCTCGTGATGGCCAGCTTCGGCGCCCTGATGCTGCTGCTTGCCTTCGCCCTGCTGGCGGGCCCTGCTGGCAGCTATGCCTTTGACGCGATGCGCGCAACGGCGCCGGTGCCGGGTCTCGCTGGCCTCGCCTTCATGCTGGCGCTGGTCGGCGCCGGCTCGAAGGCGGGGATTGTCCCGCTACACGTCTGGTTGCCGCTCGCCCATCCCGCCGCCCCGAGCCATGTCTCGGCGCTGATGAGCGGGGTGATGACCAAGGTCGCAGTCTACGGCTTCATCCGGATCGTCTTCGAACTGACGGGACCGGGCGCCTGGTGGTGGAGCGTTCCGGTCCTCGCGGTCGGGGCCTCGACCGCGCTGCTCGGCGTGCTCTACGCCCTGATGCAGCACGACCTCAAGCGCCTGCTCGCCTATCATACGGTCGAGAACATCGGCATCATCTTCATCGGCCTCGGACTCGCGCTGGCATTCAGGGCGTTCGCCATGCCCTCGGCCTCGGCGCTGGCGATGACGGCAGGCCTCCTGCACGTGTTCAATCACTCCCTCTTCAAGAGCCTGTTGTTCTTTGGCGCGGGCGCTGTGCTGTCGGCGACCGGCGAACGCGACATGGACCACCTGGGCGGCCTCATCCACAACATGCCACGGACGGCTTTTGCCTTTCTCGTCGGCTCCGCCGCCATTTCGGCGTTGCCGCCGTTCAACGGCTTCGTCTCCGAGTGGCTGACGTTCCAGGCGATCCTCTTGAGCCCGGATCTGTCGTCCTGGGTGCTGAAGATCTTGGCGCCTGCAGTCGGCGCGCTGCTCGCCCTTTCAGCCGCGCTCGCCGCGGCGTGCTTCGCCAAGGCGTTCGGCATCACCTTCCTCGGCCGCCCGCGCACGGACGCCGCCAAGCGCGCGAGAGAGACCGACCGTCTCATCCTCGCGGCGATGCTGGCGCTCGCGGCTCTCTGTCTCATCGTCGGCGTCTTTCCCGGTCTTTTCATCGACGCTCTGGCGCCCGCGGTGACCTCCGCCGTCGGCGCCAGAATGCCGGCGCAGACCGGCAATGCCTGGCTCTCGATTGCCCCGATCGCCGAAAGCCGCAGCTCGTACAACGGGCTTCTCGTTTTTCTCTTCATCGTCATCTCGGCCTCGCTGGCCGCCAGCGTCATCCATCGCTTCGCCTCCGCCGCCCTGCGCCGGGCGCCGCCGTGGGACTGCGGCTTTCCCGACCCAAGCCCGACGACGCAATACACGGCGGAAAGCTTCGCCCAGCCGATCCGTCGGGTGTTCGGCACCGTCGCCTTTGTCGTGCGGGAGCGCGTCGACATGCCCGGTCCTGGCGAGACGCGGCCGGCGCGTTTCGATCTCAGGCTGGACGACAGGATCTGGGACACGCTCTATGTTCCCTTGGTCGCCGCCGTCGGCCGGGCGTCGACGCAGCTCAACCGTCTGCAGTTTCTCACCATCCGTCAGTATCTGGGCGTCGTCTTGGGCGCGCTGGTCACGCTTCTCGTCGTGCTCGCCTCATGGCCCTGATCGTCGATCTCGTCTTCCAGCTGTTTCAGATGGCGCTCGTCATCGCGGTGGCGCCGTTGCTGACCGGCGTCGTCCGCGTCACCAAGGCGCGGCTTCTGCGCCGGCGCGGGGCTCCGCTCATCCAGCCTTACCTCGACCTCATGCGGCTCGCCCGCAAGGAGGCGGTCGTCGCCGACAGCGCTTCGTGGCTCTTCCGCTTCGTGCCCTATTTGGTGTTCGCCGCCACCTGGGTTGCGGCGGCTTTGGTTCCCACATTCGCCACTGGCCTGTTGTTTTCCTGGTCGGCCGATCTCATCGCTATCATCGCCCTCCTGGGCGCGGCGCGGTTCTTCCTCGCGCTCGCCGGGCTCGACGTCGGCACCAGCTTCGGCGGCCTCGGCTCGAGTTGCGAGGCCCTGTTCGGCGCGCTGGCGGAGCCGGCGATGATCGTTATCGTCTTCACCCTCGCCCTGGTCGCCGGCTCGACCCAGCTGTCGACGGTCGCAGCCTACATGGCCTCGAGCAACGTCGGCCTGCGCGTGTCGCTCGGCATGGCGCTGGTCGCGCTCATCACCGTCGCGATCGCGGAGAACGGGCGCATTCCGGTCGACAATCCCGCGACCCATCTCGAACTGACCATGGTGCACGAGGCGATGATCCTCGAGTATTCCGGCCGTCACCTCGCGGTGATCGAACTCGCGGCGATGCTGAAGCTTGCGCTCTATGTCTCTCTCATCGTCTGCGTCTTCGCGCCATGGGGTCTGGCGATCGCCGACGCGAGTGTGGCCGACCGGCTGGTCGGCGCGCTTCTCTACCTGGTCAAGCTCAGCGTGGCCGGCGTGGCCCTCGGGGTGTTCGAGACGAGCATCGCCAAAATGCGCGTCTTCCGGGTGCCCGATTTCGTCGGCGCGGCCTTGATGCTCGGGTTTCTCGGCGCCCTCCTCCTGTTCGTCTCGAGGACGCTGAAATGAAGGGCCTCGCCTTTGATGTCGCGCACCTTCTTGCTGGCGGCCTGGTGCTGATCAGCTTCATGCTGCTCTATCAGAACCGCCTCTATGCGCTGCTCAACGTCTTCGCCCTGCAGGCCGTCGTGCTTTCGCTCTCGGTCGCCTGGCAGGCCTATGTGCAGGACGCCGGTCATCTCTACGTCACCGCCTTGATCGCCTTCGCTTTCAAGGCCGTCGTCATTCCGCTGGCGCTCCATCGGATCATCGCCGAGCTCGGCATCCAGCGCGACGTCGAAAATGTCGTCGGCGTCGGGCCGACGATGCTTGTCGGGCTTGCGCTGGTCGCGCTCTCCGAGGTCGTCATGCTGCGCATCGCCAGCGAGGCCGACGTCCTGGCGCGCGAGGATCTCGCCTTTGCCCTGTCGGTCGTGCTGCTCGGCATGCTGATGATGGTCGTGCGCCGCAACGCGGTCTCGATGGTCGTCGGCTTCATGTCGCTCGAGAATGGGCTGATCCTCGCCGCGACGGGCGCCAAGGGGATGCCGCTGGTGGTCGAGATTTCCGTCGCTTTTTCAGTGCTGGTGGCGCTGGTGGTGATCGGCGTCTTCCTTTTCCGCATCAGCGAGCGGTTCGAAACGGTCGACGCCCAGGCGCTCGACCGCTTTCGCGGAGACCGCCGATGACGGACTGGCCCGATGCGGCGATCGTCATTGTCGTGCTGCCGGCGGTAACCGCCGCCTTGCTCGCCGCGCTGCCGTCCTACCGGCTTTCGGCCGCGATCAACGTGGCCTCGGCGCTCGTCACCTTCCTCGCCTCAGTATCGCTGTTCGTAGTCGCGCCGCCGCCCGGCGCCTACCTGCTGGTCGACGACCTCAATGTCGTCTTCATCGCGCTCAACGCCTTCGTCGGCTTCACCGCGAGCGTGTTCAGCGCCACTTACATCGCGCACGAGATCGAGACCGGCAGGCTGAAGACCGCCAATCTCAGGTTCTATCACGCGATGTATCAGTTCCTGCTGTTCTCGATGAATCTCGCGCTTCTCGCCAACAATATCGGGCTGATGTGGGTGGCGATCGAGCTGGCGACCCTGACAACGGTGCTGATGGTCGGCATCTACCGCACGCCCGAGGCGATCGAGGCGGCGTGGAAGTATTTCATCCTCGGCAGCGTCGGCATTGCGCTCGCGCTCTTCGGCACCATTCTCGTCTACATGGCCGCCAGGCCGGTCGTCGGCGAAGGCGTGCAGGGGATGCTGTGGACGAGCCTGATCGAGCGCGTTTCGGCGTTCGACCCGGCGCTCCTCAATCTCGCCTTCGTCTTTCTCCTGCTCGGCTACGGCACCAAGGTCGGCCTCGCGCCGCTGCATGCCTGGCTCCCCGACGCGCATGCCGAAGGCCCGACGCCGATCTCAGCCGTGCTGTCGGGCCTCCTTCTCAATGTCGCGCTCTACGCCGTGCTGCGCTTCAAGCTGCTGCTCGACGGCAATGCACGTGCGCTGGCGCCGGGCCCGCTGATGGCGACGCTCGGGCTGATCTCCGTCGTCTTCGCCGCCTTCATGCTCTATCGTCGCCGCGACGTGAAGCGCATGTTCGCCTACTCGTCGATCGAGCACATGGGCGTCATCGTATTCGCCTTCGGCATCGGCGGTCCGCTGGCGAATTTCGCCGCGCTCTTGCACATGGCGATGCACAGCCTGACGAAATCGGCGATCTTCTACGCCGTCGGCCAGATCGCCCAGGTCAAAGGCTCGCAGCAGATCGGCGAAATTCGCGGCCTGACCGTCACCCATCCGCTGCTCGGCTGGAGTCTGGTGTTCGGCGTTTTCGCCATCGCCGGCCTGCCGCCGATGGGCGTGTTCATGAGCGAGTTCCTGATCGTCAGCTCGACCTTCGAGCGGGCGCCGTGGCTGGCGCTGATCCTCGGTTTCGGTCTCCTCGTCGCGCTTGGCGCGCTCCTCCTGCGCGTCCAAGGCATGGCCTTCGGCGAGCCGGCCGGCCCGACCGCGCCGGCCAAGGCCTCCGCAGGGCCGATCCTGGCTCATTTCGCCCTGGTGCTGGTCGCTGGCGTCTATCTTCCTCCGCCGCTGGTGACGTGGTTCCAGCATGTCGCCCAGTTGTTGCGTTGAGGCCCGGAATGAGCGCGAGCCCCCGTGCCAATGCCGCGAGCCACGCAGAATGGCGCGAGGCCGTGCGCCGGCTGCGGTCCGCAGAGGCGACGCTCGTCAGCCTGTGGGGCGACGAGGAGCGCATGCGCATGGCGCTGCGGGAACGGACGGGGGAGCAGTCGCTCGTCGAAGTCGTGTGCGAGGGCGGCTCATTCCCCTCAGTGGCTTCGGCCCATGCTCCAGCGGGCCGTCTGGAGCGCTCGGCCTGCGATCTCTTCGGCTTCACCGCGCAGGGCGCGCCGGACAACCGACGATGGCTCGATCACGGCCGTTGGCCACTGCGTCATCCGCTGGGGGAGCCGGCCCCCCATGATGGCGCGCCCGACCTTTACGCGTTCCTCGAAGCCGAAGGCGCGGGGCTGCATCAGAATTCCCGTCGGGCCGGTTCATGCGGGGATCATCGAACCGGGGCATTTCCGCTTCCATGCGGGCGGCGAGACGGTCGTCAAACTCGAAGAACGGTTAGGGTACGTGCACAAGGGGATCGACGCGCTCCTGTGCGGCGCGAGCCTCGATCGCGCCGCCGTCCTCGCCGGCCGGGTCAGCGGCAATTCGACGGTCGCCTACGCTGTCGCTTTCGCCCGCTCGGTCGAAGAAGCGCTCGGGCTCGAGGCGCCGGCGCGCGCGCACTGGCTCCGCGGACTGATGGCGGAACTCGAGCGGATCGCCAATCATTTCGGCGACATCGGCGCCGTCTGCAACGATGCCGCCTTTGCGCTGATGCACGCCCATTGCGGCGTGTTGCGCGAGCAGACGCTCCGCGCCGCCAAAGGCGCCTTCGGCCACCGGCTGATGATGGACGCAGTCGTTCCCGGGGGCGTCGCCGTCGATCTCGCGCCGGAGGGAGCGCAAGGCATCCGCTCCCTTGTGCGCGAGGTTCGAGCGACGTTCCCGAAGCTCGTCGGCCTTTATGACAACACCGCCTCGCTCCAGGATCGCACCGTCGCCACCGGCGTGCTCAAGGCGGACCTGGCGGCCCGGTTTGGCGCCGGGGGCGTTGTCGGCCGCGCTTCGGCCCGCGATTTCGATGCGCGGCGCGATCATCCCTATCCCCCCTACGACGAGATCCGCTTCCGGGTTCCGACGCGGCGCGCCGGCGACGTCAACGCGCGCATCTGGGTCCGCATCGAGGAAGTGGGCGTAAGCCTCGATCTGATCGAGACGATGGTGGCGCGGCTGCCCGCCGGACCGCTTCGCGCCGCGACGCCTGCGCCGGACGCGGCGTGCGAAGGGCTGGCGTTGGTCGAAGGCTTTCGCGGCGACGTCTTCGCCCACGTGCGGCTCACGGAGAACGCGACAGTCGCGCGCTGCCACTTGCGCGATCCCTCCTGGTTCCAGTGGCCGCTGCTCGAGGCGGCGATCGAGGGGAACATCGTCGCCGACTTTCCGCTGTGCAACAAGTCGTTCAACTGCTCTTATTCGGGATGCGACCTCTAAAATGCGCAATGCGCTGCTGCAGGGCCTTCGGCCGCCGCTGACGGAAGAGCCGCCGGCAAAAGACGACCCGGAGCTCGTCGCTCTGGCGGCGACCGTCGGACGGGCAGCCGAGCGCACGCTTGGCCGCAGCTTGGCCATCCGGCATGTCGACGCGGGCTCGTGCAACGGCTGCGAACTCGAGATTCACGCGCTCGGCAACGCCTTCTACGATCTCGAGCGCTTCGGCTTCCGCTTCGTCGCCTCGCCGCGACACGCCGACGTGCTCTTGGTGACTGGGCCCGTCGCCTGCAACATGCGCGAGGCGCTGAAGCGTACTTACGACGCCACGCCGTCGCCCAAATGGGTGATCGCGTCCGGCGCCTGCGCCGCGGACGGCGGCGTGTTCGCCGGCAGCTATGCGATCGCCGGCGGCGTCTCGAGCGTCGTTCCGGTCGATCTCGTCATTCCCGGCTGCCCGCCGAGCCCTGCGGCGCTGCTCAGGGGGCTGCTGGCGCTGATGTCTGGCGGCGCCCGGTGAGGGAATGCGCACCGGTATCGCAGAGACCGCTGAAAAGGGCGCAAGGCCGGCGTGGCGGACCTGAAGCGTCGCCCCGGGTCGGCCGCCCTGATGCGGTTTCGCGCCGCCCACGCGCCGCAGACCGTCGAAATTGTGGTTGAATGGCCCCTGTAGGAAATGGTTGGCGCCGTTGCCGACAAGCTCGATCAGCGCGAGCCGTCGCGGCCGGCGGAGCGCCATGGAGGCTGGCTTGAGCGCTAACCAGGATTCCTCTGCGGCCACGACGCAGCCCGCGTCCTCGCGATGGGGCGCGTTCGGCTATGTTGCGTTCACGGTCATTTGGACCGCGAGCGTCGTGTCGAACGTCGGCACTGCCATGTTCGACACCGCGTCCGGCTGGCTCATCACAAGTCTCAGCGCCGATCCGGTCGCCGTATCCCTGGTTCAGGTCTGCGTCAGCCTGCCGCTCTTCCTGTTCACCTTGCCGGCGGGCGCTTTGGCGGACGTCATCGATTCGCGGCGCCTGCTCATCGCCGTCGAGATCGCCATCCTGGCCGTCTCGGTATTATTCGCGGTCCTCGTCTCATTCGGCCTCGCGACGACGGCGCTGTTGTTGGCGACGACCTTCTTGCTCGGCGTCGGCGGAGCGCTGACATCCCCCGCCTGGGGGTCGACGATCCCTCTTCTCGTATCCAGGCAGGATCTCGAGAGCGCGACGGCGCTCAACAGCGTTGGCTTCAATCTCGGGCGCGCCGTCGGGCCGGCGCTTGGCGGCGTGGCGATTGCGGCGCTCGGCATCGCTGTCCCGTTCTGGGTCTTCGCGGCCAGCAATTTCGGCATCGTCGCCGCCTTGCTCTGGTGGCGCGAACCGCGAAAAAGCGCCGAGAGCCTGCCGGCAGAGCGTCTCGTCAGCGCTGTCCGCGCCGGCATTCGCCACACGGCGAACAATCAGTATTTGCGCGCGACCCTGATGCGCGTTCTCGCATTCTTTCCGTTCGCCAGCGCCTATCTGGCTCTGCTGCCGCTCCTCGCGCGCCACTTGATGGACCACGGCCCGCAGCTTTACGGCGTCCTTTTGGGCGCGGTCGGGGTCGGCGCAGTCGGCGGCTCGCTGGCGCTGAGGTGGCTGAAGGACGAACTGGGGCCTGACCGCCTCGTCGCGGCGGGGACGATCGGCGCGGCGTTCGCGCTGACCCTGTTCGGGCTCGCGCGCGAGCCGATCACGGCGATTTGCGGCTGCCTTGTCGTTGGCGCGTCCTGGACCGTGGTGATGACGAAGCTCTATGTTTCGGCCCAGGTGGCGCTGCCGGATTGGGCTCGCGGTCGCGGTCTTGCCGTGTTCCTGACCTTCATCTTCGGAGCAACCACGGTAGGAAGCGCGGCGTGGGGAAAACTCTCGGCCCTGCAAGGGCTGCCGACGGCCTATTTCGCCGCGGCGGCCGGGGCGGCGCTTTGCATTCCTTTGACCTGGGGCTGGAAACTTCAGACCGGCCTCGGCGTCGATTTCTCCCCGGCGCTGCACTGGCGCGCCCCCGCCGTCTCACGGAAGATCGAAAACAACCGGGGTCCAGTGCTCGTCGTGGCCGAATATCGTGTCGACGCAAAGAACCGGACCGAGTTCCTCGGGGCGGTCGACGAACTCGGACATGCCCGACGCCGCGACGGCGCGTACGCGTGGGGCCTTTATGAGGACGTAGCCGATGTCGGACGCTTCGTCGAGACGTTCGCGATCGATTCGTGGCTTGAGGTTCTGCATCTGCGCGATCGGGTGACCAACGCCGATCAAATGCTCGAAGACCGGATTCGCCACCTCTTGACGGAGGCGCCTCGTGTCACGCTGCATGTCTCCTCCGCGCGTCCTCACCGGAGCTGGCGAATCCGCAACACCGCTTCGAGCCCCGATCGCGGCGACGACCAGGCGGACTGAGCCTCCAGCCCCGCACAAGCGGGTGGCCCGCGGCCTTGCGGCGCCTGTGTTGCGAGAGCTACGCGAAGGCGAAGATGCGCTGCCAATCGTCCTTTATGCTGATGACGGACCAGCCGCCCTTCTTCGCCTCGTCGTCCAGCGCCTGCGTGAACGTGCCGACCTTGGTATCGGGCAGCCCTCGGGCCGGCCCGTAGGCGTATTCGCGTTCGGCGTCGTCGTGCAACACGAGCATCGCCAGCCGGGCGCCGGCGCCTGCTTTCGTGTATTCGAGCATTTCGCGGTCGCCGGTCGAATTGCCGAAGGCTGCATAGGGCCGGCGGCCAATCTCGAGGTGGATGCCCTCCACCTTGCCGGCGTTGTCGTCGTTCAGGATAAGCTTCGGCTCCTTGGTCAGGAACGGCTTGCCGTCCTTGTCATAGCCGTACTTGACCCCGCCCGCTGTGCCGACCACCTGCTCCGGAGGGATGCCGTGGACGACCTCGGAATAGATGCGGACGAAATCCTGTCCGCCGCCGGTGACGATGTAGGTCTTGTAGCCGTTCTCGCGGAAGAGCCTCAGGACTTCCTGCATCGGCTGGTAGGTTAGCTCGGTGTAGGGACGCTTCCAGCGATGGTCCCTGGCGGTCGCTAGCCAGGCCCTCGCCTCGGCGGCGAAATCGTCGGTCGACATGCCCGTCAGCGTCGCGACGGCGATTGCCTCGAAGTCCTTGAGCGAGAGCTTGCCGATGGTCTCGAAGTCGCCGACAAGCACGGTCTTGAACGGCTCCTTGTCTGCGAGCTCGGGCTTCTCCCCGACCACCGCCGGCACGCGGTCGAGGCAATAGACGAGTTGCGTATAGATCGGATGCTCGACCCACAGCGTGCCGTCCTGATCGAAGGTGGCGATGCGTTCCTCGAGCGGCACGAAGGTCGCGGCCGAGGGGTCGGTGGTCGCCCGGATGAAATCGAGGATCGCCCGCTTAGCCGGACCGTCGTTCCACGAAGAGAGCGGATCCGCGGTCTCGGCCTGCGCCTTCGTCGCGCGGAGGAGGGCCGGCAAGGCTGGCAGCGCGGCGAGCGCGCCAAGCACGAAGCGGCGGCTTAGGCCAAGGGAACCGGATGAAGACAACGATGGCTCTCCTGTCGA
Organism: uncultured Alphaproteobacteria bacterium; assembly: GCA_963772555.1. Lineage (GTDB taxonomy): Bacteria > Pseudomonadota > Alphaproteobacteria > Rhizobiales > Beijerinckiaceae > Roseiarcus. Next base: position 150,366 of record CAVYXQ010000014.1, read on the forward strand.
ATTGGCGGGATGAGCCTCGTGCCGCGAACCGCCCCGGGCGATCAGGAAAGCTCATCACGGCGTCAGGGTCAAAGCCTTTAGTTCCTTTCGCGCCGTGCCGAAACTGCCGAGCTGATAGACCGAGGCGCCGGCCGGCGAGAAGGCGAACGAATCGAATGGCTCGGCCAGCATCTTATTGAGGTAGGCCTCTGTGCCGACGCCGATCGTCACGTGCGGATTGAATTTCTTGCCCGCCGCGACCGTGACGAAATTGGCGACGTAGGCGATCAGGAATTTCTGAATGTCACGCCCGCCGTCGTCGCTGAAGAACGCTGCCGGCGTCCCGGTCCTCGCCGCGTAAGGCGCGACGGCGGCGACCAGCTCGTTTTGCAGTCGGTGCAGGTCTTCGGTCGGCTCGACTACGATGCCGGCAAGGCCGATCGGCGGCGACGGGATGTAGTAGTACTTGATCGCCTTCAGCGTCCATGTGGTCGGCTTTTCCTTGGCGAAAATCGCGTCCGCCGCCGCATAGATCTTGTCAAGGTCGTCGGTGCGGACGAACTGCTGCAACATCGAAATGTGCGGGTGGTGCGTTTCGTCGAGCGCAAAGCCCTTCGGGAAGACCTTGAGCAGGCGGGCATTGTCGGCCTTCGCCTGCTCTATCATGGTCGCACCGGGCTCGAGTGCGATGTCGACGGCGGTCACCGGACTGTGCTGCGCGATGGACGCCCCGCCGGAGCCGATGAGCGATGCGAGCCCAAGGCCCAGGCCGAGCGCTGTGAGAATTTCCAACCGTTGGCGCATGGGCGCTCCCGTTTGCCGATGTAGCGAGCTCGCTCGCCGCGATCATGCTAGGGGGTCGCACGGGAGATCGCCAGTTTTAGGCCACGCGCTCCCCTCCGCTTGGCGAACCGGGCCGAACGGTCATAACGCGAACTCGAGCCTCCGCCTGATCCACCGGTCTCGTCACTCTTTGCCCATGACCGCGAGCACTTGTTCGAGCGGCGCGGACGACGCGCGAAAGATGCCGGAATACGGGCTGCTCAACTCGAGGATCAGCAAAACGGCGCTCGCGGCCGCCACGGCGCCGAGGGCGGTGGCGAGGAAAGCCCCGGCGCTGGCTTCCCCTGATGTCAGACCGTAGCCGAAAAAGAGAAGCGTCGCCCATGCCGACACGATCAGCACGAGGGGAATGGAAACCGGACTGGTCAGAGCGAAGGACATCTGCAATCGCGATTGTTCGATCAATTCGACAGCCGACTTCGCGGCGGCGAGCGCCTGTTTTTGAGCATCGGTCGAGGGATGCAGGCTTGCCAGCGTGGCGTCCCAGTTGCGCTCGCTCTGAATGGCGGCGGCGAAATTGTTGGCGGCGAAGTTGCTGTCGCTCTCGCTGGCTCCCCAGACCTGGTCTATTGTCTTCGCCAGGCGTTCTCGGAATTGCGCGCGCGCGGCATTCGCCTCCGGCCCGTATGCCGCGAGGGCGAGATCGAGGTTCAAGGCCTTCGCCGCGAGGGTCTGAATCGTAACATTCTGGGCCGAATAGACCCCGTGCGCGGTCCAGATGAGGAGGCCGAGGACAAGAGCCGATAGCAGCGTGAGGAGGCCAACCACCGCGCCGATCATGTCCTTCGCGCCGCCGGTGACGTGCTTCTCGGGAAGAATGCCTCGCAGCAGAAGCCCCAAGGCTCCGGCGGCGAAGACTGCGACGGCGACCGCAAAGGCGAACTTATCCGGATTCATTCATTCTGCCCGGAAGGAGGGGGTTCGCCAGTTAGCCTTTGCGCGGTGCAACCGCAACAGACAGCGCGAACTTTCCGATCGACCTGGCGACCGTTCCGACTTAGACAGTCGGTCGCCTGCCATGCCGCCGACCGCGGTGCCGGTGATCTTGCCAGCGGTGTCGAGGCCGAACATGAGGCTGGTGGCGTCGCCGCGCGGGAAGATGAACTTCACCGTGGCGAAGGTCTGATCGCCATCTTTCTTGGTCTTGACGATTTCGGCCCTGAGCGGCGCTGCGCCGTAGCGGCTGAGGTCACGCGACATCGCGGCGACCGCCGCTTCGGTGATTTGCGGCGGGAAGGCGGGGGCATATTGCGCGCGGTCGGTCCGCCCGGCCATCATCTCGGTGAACCAGCGCATCGCCCAGGTCGCGAGAGCGGCGTCCGTCCGCGCGGCGGCGGGCGGCATTGCCGTGGCGTGCGCAGTCGCGAGGGGAACGACCGGCACCAGCGCGATCAGCGGGACGAAGCCGATGCGGCGCAGGCCGACCACGGCGCGGTCCGTCATCGCGAAGAGCCTAGACGAACTTCGACGGTTCGGGCCGCGAAGGACTTGAAGGTGCTTGGGCGGGGTTCGTGACGCCGAATGTGGGAAGGTAGCCCGCGGGGGGCGATCCTTCGTCGGAACTGATACGATCGTTCACACTGACTGATATACTTGCGCACGCGGCTTCCTATTCCTATCTCTCCAGCCAACATGGTTTCCGGCCAAAGAATTTGCGGGGGTTTGTCATTTCTCAGCAGGGAATGACAGCGGTATACGGGAACCGCATCCATCCGCTTTCCACCTGGAGGCTTTCCATGTCCATTCGTCCCGTCAAGCGCGTTAACCTATCGCGGCCGACGCTCGAGGGCGCCGGCGTGCGCCTGCGGCGCGCCTTCGGCTTCGGCGACACATCGGACTTCGATCCGTTCCTGATGATGGACGATTTCCGCGGCGACAAGCCCGAGGATTATCAGGCCGGTTTCCCCTGGCATCCGCATCGCGGCATCGAGACGATCACCTATGTGCTGGCTGGCTCGGTCGAGCACGGCGACAGCCTCGGCAATCGTGGCAAGCTCGGCTCGGGCGACGTGCAGTGGATGACCGCCGGCAGCGGCATCATGCACCAGGAGATGCCGGCGGGCGACGCCAAGGGCCGCATGCACGGCTTCCAGCTCTGGGCGAACCTTCCCGCGAGCCTCAAGATGACGAGGCCGCGCTACCAGGACGTGCCCTCATCCGCCATCCCGGAAGTGACCGACGACGACGGCACGACGGTGCGCGTCATCTGCGGCGACTTCTGGGGCAAGACCGGGCCGGTCGACGGCGTCGCCGCCGAGCCGCGCTATCTCGACGTCAGCGTGCCGGCCGGCAAGACAAAGCGCCTCAAGGTCGAGGACTTCCGACAGGCCTTCGCCTACATCTTCGAAGGCTCGGCCGATTTCTCCGACGCTTCCGAGCCCTTCGGCGTCCTGCGCGAGGCCGAGATCGACGGCCGGGACGTGCTGGTGCGCGACCGGGTCGGCAATCGTTCGCTCGTCGTCTTCGGCGCGGGCGACGAGATCAGCGTGCAGGCGGGCGAGGAGGGCGTGCGCTTCCTGCTCGTCTCAGGCCGGCCGCTACGCGAGCCGATAGCCTGGCACGGGCCGATCGTGATGAATACGCAGGACGAAATTCGCCAGGCGATCATAGACCTGCGCGCCGGTTCGTTCATCAGGCGCGGCTGAACATTCGTAGCGTCACGGGCGCGCAGAGTCCTGTGAATCGCCAACGGTGGCTGCGGGACTCGGAACGGCCGGATTTGTAAAATGAGCGATCCGATTCGGTCGACCGAGGGCTCCGATGAAAAAGCTTGCGGCAAAGCGGCGAACTCCGGCGCGGCGGAAGCCCGTGAGGGCGCCCAAGATCCATCTTGACATCGACGCGCTCCGCCAATTTTTGTTGGCGGAGCGGATCGAGGCCGACAGCCTCGAGGACATGATCGAAGACCTGATCGACGCGGACCCGGGCGACCCCGACGATGTTCTCGAGTTGGGGACCCTCGCCGAAATCAGCGATGCGCTCGAAGAGGCGCGCGTCGACGCCAACGGCGGCGCGCACGAGGCGCGCGAGACCCTGAAAAGGGTTTTGGCGATCATCGACGAGGCCGCGCAGCAGGACGAAATCGCGCCGCCAACCCTGATGCTGCTCGGACGGCTGTTCGCCGACGCGCAGCTCGACGTCGGCGAGGCGGCGCGAGCCTCGATGGGGCGGCTCCTGATGGCGGCCCGGTCCGGCCACGCCGGGAACGAGCGTTTGCCCTCCCTCCTGCAGAGCATGCCGCCTGCCGCGGTCGAGGACCCCTTCGCGCTTTTTGAAGAGTTCTCTTCGCAGATCGCGATCTTTCCGACGAATTACAAAGCCGAGGCCGTCGAAACGCTGGCGGCCGAACGCAATGCGCTTGGCTCCCAGAATCGCCGTCGGGTTCCTGCTTCATCCCGACGAGCCGGTCGCGCTCGCGGCCGTCCGCGGGCTGGGAGCCGCGGCGGCCGGCGGCGCTCTGGAGCCGGAAAGTCGCCGCCACGTCGAAACGATCCGCCGGTGGCTGGAACCGTCGCGACGCGAGGCCCTCGACGCGGCGATGCCGGCCGCGACGACCGGCGTGCGGTCCCGGCCGGTCAAACTGGTCAAGGCGCTGGCCTCGGCATGTGACGGCAGCGGCGCATCGACGCTCACCGTCATCGCGGCGAATGGCTCCCGCTATCTGGTCGCCTCGGCGATGACCAAGCAAAAAGGCGTCGCCGAGGCCCTGCTGATCGAAGGCTTGCCGAAACACGAGGCGACATCCTTCGGAAAGGAAATGGATCGCGCGGCGCCGACCGCGGAAATCTCGCTGGCGACGCTGTCGAAGTTGCTCGGCCTGGCGCTCGGCCGCAATTTGGTCAACGGCGCGCCGCCGCCGTTTTCGCTCGTGCAATTTCTCGAGGCGCTCGGGCTCGATTGTCCTGTCCCGGACCTCGCGACGACGACAGAGCTCATCGACTCCACAGTCGCTGAAATCGCCGGCGGCGCCGACGACAAGGCGATCGGCGAAGCACATGCCTTCATGCTGAAAAACGAGATCGCGCAGGGATGGTTTGAAGCCGGCGACGCCGTAGACGCCATCCTCGACGCCGCGCGTACGCCGGCGGAGGCCGTTCGGGCGCTGCTCGAAGCCTACTTGCCGAAGCGGCGCGGCTTCTGGGCGAGCCAGTGCGCGCTGTCGTCGCTCGCCCTGAAGGACAGCGCATCGCGCGGCGAGAGCTGGAAGAAACTCGCTCTCGTCGGCCGCGACATCCTGCGCGACGTGCCGCTGAACGACATCCCGCTGATGCGGCGAATCGCCGACCGGAGCGCGCTCGCGTATTTCATGCAGAGCTGAGTACACCCCCGCTCGCGGGAGAAGGGGACTTGCGTCATGGCCGCACGGCGGGGCGGAGCATGCGGCTCATCACGTCGTCGCGCACGACGACGCTATGCCAGAGCGCCCCGGCGAGATGCAGCGCGAACAGCACGAAGAGGATCGGGCGGACCATCAGATGGTGCAGCCCGGCGAGCTGCGGCAGCCAGAAATAGGCGATGAGGCCGACCAGGGCCGCGCCGATGAGATCGATGTAGAGCCCGACATGCACGGCGCTCGCCAGCCATTGCAGCGCCCAGAATTGTCTGGCGGCCGGCGGCGCGCCGACCGTATGGCGCAGCTGCAGCCGCCACAGCATCGCGGCCAGGATCGCCAGGCCGACGGCGATATGAATCGGCGCCCAGGTCGAGGCCACCTCGGCCGGCTTGCCGCCGTGGGCGGCCTGAAAAAGATGGGTCATGTTGCCGCCTGTCAGGTACTGGAAAGCGACCAGGACGAAAACGATCCAGTGCAGCGCGATCTGCCGCGCGTTGTAGCCGACGGACGCCATTATCGACCCCCCATCTCGAGCGCTTCAGCATAGACGGCGAGGGTGTCGCGCGTCATCCGCTCCAGCGAATAGAATTCGGCGATCCTTGCGCGCGAGCGGCGCCGGATCGCCTCGCGCGCCGACGCCCCCGACGTCAGCGCCGATTCGATCGCGGCCGCGAGCGCCGGGGCGTCGCGCGGCGGGACGAGCCAGCCTGAGCGCTCCTCTGCCGGGACGTACGGCGGCGCGGCGACGATCTCCGGCGCCGCGCCGACGTCCGAAACGACGAGCAGTGCGCCGGTTGCAGCGGCTTCGATCGCAGCGCGCGTCAGGCCTTCGGCTTCGCTCGCCGGAAACACGACGACGCTGGCGGCGATGAAGGCGGCCGCCCGGTCGGTCGGGGAGTCGACGCGGGCGAACGCCGATTTGACGCCTTTTGCCTCCGCGTAAGCGTCAAGCTCGCGGGCGAAGGCGGCCTTCGCCGACTTCGCCCGCGAGAACGAAGCGAATATCCGCGAGACGGCCTGCGCCAACGATCGCGGCGGCTTCGATCAGCGTCCGCTGGCCGCGCGCCGGCGCGAGGCGCCCCGCGGCGAGAACGACACGCTCATGCGGCGCCGCGCCCCAATCCTCGCGGATTTTCGCGACGCGGGCACGGCTGACCGCTTCGGGTGCGAGGCGGATCAGATCGACGCCAGGCCGGACGATCCTGAGACGCGCCTCCGCCCCGGAGAGGGCGCTCGCGGCGCGATCGGCGACGAATTGCGAGGCGACGAGGATGCGATCGCCGCTGGCGACCGCCGATTCGACCCTCGAGCCCGGCGCGGCGCCGCTTTCGCCCAAAATCGTCGTCACCAGGACGCGCCTCGCCCTGCGGCAGGCGGCGCGCGCCACCCAGGCGGCGGCGCGGGAGCGCGCATGGACGAGATCGACCCGCTCGGCGTCGAGAACGCGCGCCAACCGGCGCGCATTGACGGCCATCGCGAACGGATTCCGGCTCGAGGCGGGAAAGGGAAGATGCAGGCCGCCGAGCGCCTGCACTTCGCTCGCGAGCTCGCCCGGATCGGAGGCGACCAGCGCCCGCGCGCCGGCCTCGACCAGCGCCGCCGCCACCGCCAGCGTCGAACGCTCGTCGCCGCCGGCGGCGAGCGGCGGAACGATCTGCAGAATTGTCCGGCCCGCGAGCGGCGCCTTCGTCCCGCGCCCGAAGGGAGAAAGCGCGCTGACCGTCACGGGCCGCTTCGCCGCGACGAGCCGTTGACAGGGGACCGAGCCTCGGCCAAGCCCGCGGCTCCGGACGGCGCGAGGGCGCGGCGCATCGCGGCGCGCGCGCCGGGCCGCGTCATGAGGCGAGCCGTGTCGAACGAAGAGCCGCGGTATTTCACGGTCGGAAATCCCCCGAATCAACGACGTATCGCCTTTCGCCGACGCTGGCCAGTGCGAAGCGGCGCTCCGGGTCTCGTCTGGCTTTGCGGCTACCGCTCGGACATGCTTTCGACCAAGGCGGCGGCGCTCGATCAGGAAGCCGTGCGCCTCGGGCTCGGCCTCCTGCGCTTCGACTATTCGGGTCACGGCCGCTCCGAGGGGCGGCTCGAGGACGGAAGGATCTCCCTCTGGCTCGAGGAGACGCTGGCGATCGTCCGGGCCGAGACCGAGGGGCCGCAAATCATCCTCGGCTCCTCGATGGGCGGCTATCTGGCGCTGCTCGCGGCGCGGGCGTTAAGCGAGCCGGGCGAAAGCGGGCGGCTCGCCGGCCTCATCCTCATCGCGCCAGCCGTCGACTTCACCGAGGCGCTGATCTTCGAGCGCGCGCCGGAAGAGGCGCGCCGCGCCATCATCGAAGAGGGGGCCTGGCGGCGGCCTTCGCCCTATTCCGAGGCGCCGGACTGCTTCACCCGGGCGCTGATCGAGGACGGGCGCAACCATCTCCTGCTGGGCGGCATGATCCGCACCGGCTGCCCCACCGTCGTCCTCCAGGGCATGTGCGACGAGGACGTGCCCTACCAGCACGCGCTCCAGCTGATGCAGCGCCTCGGCAGCGACCCGGCGACCCTGACCTTGATCAAGGACGGCGACCACCGGCTGTCGCGGCCTCAGGACCTGCGGCTCCTGTTCGATGCGCTGGAGCGGATGATCGAACCGGAGGCGGGCCTGCCGTTGTTCGAGTCTGCTGGTAACAGCGGAAAAAACAGCGGATCGTGAAATTCGAGCCGGTCGAGTGAGGCTTCCGTCCGATAAAACGTGCGTGACTCAGCGGCTGCGGGCGAAAGTCGGCCGCGCTGACGGAACAGCGAATGAATTCGCGGGAACAGCCAAGCCGTTTCGCGGGAACAGGAGAATGCGTTTCTGGCGGTCGCGCCGGAGATGGGGATCTCGACCGCCTCGGCGGGGAGGGGAACGCTGTGGCTTGGCGTGATCTCCGCCTCGGACCGTGCTAGCGAATTCTTTCGGATCCGGCCAATTCTGTGATGAGGCGCCGCTGCCGTCCGCCGCCGCGGCAAGCCCTCAAGCGGGCGAACCGCCCGCGACGCCCGCCCCGAACCGGTGCAGGCTCGCCCCATGCGCCTTGAGCCAGGCCTCGGCGCGATCGGTCTCCGGGCAGACCCGGCGCAGGAGGTTCCAGAACCTCACCGAGTGGTTGAGGTGGACGAGATGGGCGACCTCGTGCGCGGCGAGGTAGTCGAGGACGAAGGGCGGGGCGAGGATGAGCCGCCAGGAGAAACTGAGCCGGCCGCCCGATGAGCAGGAGCCCCAGCGGCTCACGGTGTCGCGCACCGCGATATTGCGGGGCCTCACCCCGATCGCGCGGGCGTGGCGCTGAACTGCGGCCTCGATGTCCTTGCGCGCCTCGCGCTTCAGGAAATCGGCGACCCGGCGCGGCACATGCGGCCGCTCGCCGGCGACGCAGATCAGCGGCCCGCCGCTCCCCTTTTCCAGCCAGACGACGCCGCGCGCGCCCGGCCGATGGACGATCGTGTGATCGACGCCGCGCAAGGGCGCCGCCTCTTCCGGCTCGAAGGCGACGAGGCGCGGCAGCCGGGCGAGGCGGACGCCGATCCAGGCGGAATATCGTTCGGCGAATTCCCGCGCGGCTTTCAAGGGCGCCCGCGCCGGCATGGTCAACAGCACGTCGCGGCTCGCCGTCCGGACCCTGAGCGTGAAGCGGCGCGAGCGGGCCGAGCGCTTGAGCGCGATGCGATGGACCTCGCCGTTGTGCGCAATCTCGAGATGCGCCGGCTCCGGCGTCGGGCGTTCGATGAGACGCAGCATTCGGCCAAGTCGCATGGCGGAAACGTGCCTTTCGCGGATGATTCCCGACGCCGGAATCTAATCCAGCCGGGCGCTGAGTCGCCAGCGTTATTCAGCGCAGCGTCAGCGCCGGGCGCGGGGCGGGCTTCAAGAGCGTCGGCAGGCCGGCGGCGACGAAGACGACCGCCTCGCAGGCCCGCGCGATCTCGCGATTGGCCCGCCCCTGCGCATCGCGGAAGGCCCGGCCGAGTTCGCGCTCCGGCACTATGCCGAGGCCGACCTCGTTGGAGACGAGCGCCACGGGCCCCGCGAGCGCGCCGATCGCCTCGCCCAGGCGGGCGATTTCGGGCTCGATTTCGCGCCCGGCCAGCATGAGGTTCGAAAGCCACAAGGTCAGGCAATCGACGAGCACCGCCCGGCCGGGGCGCGCCTCGGCTTGAAGCGCCTCGGCGAGCGCCAGCGGCTCCTCCCGCGTCGTCCAGCCCTCGCCCCGGTCGGCCCGGTGGCGGGCGATGCGCGCTGCCATTTCCGCATCGCCCGGCTCGGCCGTCGCGATATAGAGGCGCTCGGGCGCGGCCGCTTCGACGAGTTCTTGCGCGTAGGCGCTCTTGCCCGAGCGCGCGCCGCCGAGAACGAGGACGCTGCGGGCGCCGACCGGCGCGGGGGCCAACTCCGGCATTGCCTATCCGGCGAAATCGAGCGGGCGCGCGTCCGGCCCGCAGATGAGAAAGCGTTCCGTCGGCATCCACCACACCTCGTCCGGATGAAACCGGGCGATCGCCTTCCAGTCGAAGGCGCAGTGCCGATGGTCGAGCCACACGACTTTCCCGGCGTGCTGCAGCAGCATCTCGGCGAAATATTCGCCGGTGAACAAATCGCCGACGATCATGATCGTCGGCCCCGGCTTGCCGGAGGTCTCGACGAAGTCGCCATAAGGGTCGGAGGTCAGGAGCTCCTTTTTGCCGGGCGGCAGCGTCAGCTGCTCGATCTCCTCCGTCACGTTGTCCTGCGAGCCCAAAAGCCGCGCGAGATCGCCGCCCCTGCGCACCGTCGGCGGCGACAATGCCGAGCGGGGGTCGAGCCGCCAGCCGGCGCGCCCGTCCGCCTCGACAATGGCGTCGAAGGCCGCGAGCGCGCCGCGCGCGGTCCAGTGCGAGTCGTGCCGGAAGTAGGCTGGCCCTTCGGCGCGCGCCCGCAGCATCGCCGGCCTGAGATCGACGGCGGCGACCGCATGCGCGGCAAGGCTATCAAGGTAGAGGTCGAATTCCGTCTTTTTTCCGGCGTTCTGCGCCCATTCCGGCAGGTCGTCCTGGTAGATCGTGGCGGCGTTCGGCGGCGAAGCCACGAGAAAGCGGACGCCGCGGCGCTTGAGATCGTCGCGCATCGCCGCGAGGAGCGCGACCGTGTCGGCGACGCGCTCATCGCGCAGGACGAGCCCGGCGCTCTGGCGCACCGTCTCCTCTCCGAGATAAAACATCCGCCCGTCGCGTCCGATGAGCACTGTATCGTTTCCCATGCCCAGCATCGGCTTGGTCAGATCCTTGTGCGCGCGAATGAGCGCCTGGCGCAAACCGAAATGGTCCTTGAGGTAGGCGTCGACGGCGTCGGGCAGCGCCAGCCACCCGCCGGCGGATCGAGGCAAGCTGGGCGGCGGCGCCAGTCTCCGCCCTTCTCTCAGAACCGCCGAGGGACCGTCGGGATGCACGAGGCCGACGACCAGCGGCGTCGCCAGCAGCGCCAATGCGAGCGGCGCGAACCATCGGCGATGGCTCGACAGCATCCGACCGGCGCTCGCCGCAGCCTCCATATCAGCCGGCGAAATTCAGCGGATGGGCGCCCGGGTCGCAGACGAGGAAGCGCTCGGTCGGCGCCCACCAGATCTCATCCGGGCGGAATTTGTCGATCAGCTTCCAGTCGAAGCCGCACTGATGGTGATGAATCCAGATCGCCCGCCCGGCATGCTGCGACAGCATCAGCGGAAAATAGCCGGCGGTGAAGGAGTCGCCGATCACCATGACGGTCGGTCCGGGCTTGCCCGTCGTGATGACGTGATCAGGCATCACGTCCGACGACAGCGCCACGTCGTCGCCGGCGTGCGGCAGCTTCAGCGTCTCTTCTGTCTCTGTCACCTCGTCCTGGACGCCGAGCACGCGTGCGGCGTCGCCGCCTTTCAGCACTCTCGGCGGACCGAGCGCGGTAGCCGGATCGATGCGCCAGCCGGGATGCCCGTCCGCCTTGACCACCGCGTTGAAGCCCGCCAGCGCCCCCCGGGCGGTCCAGTGGGTGTCATGGATGAGATACGCTTCCTCTCCTTCCGCGCGGACCGACTGCATGACCGGACGCAAGTCGATTGTCTTGACGCCCCGCGCCGTGAGCTTCCGGAGAAAGAGGTCGTATTCGGTGCTCTTGCCCCGGTTCTGCGCCCAGAAGGGAAGATCGTCCTGGTAGATGGTCGAGGAATTCGGCGGCGGCGCCACAAGAAAGCCGATTCCGCGCCTGGCGAGCGCGTCTCTCATCCGGGCAAGCATGTCCACTGCCTCGCTCACCTTCTCGTCGCGCAGGACGAGCCCGGCGCTCTGCCGCACCGCCTCCCGGCCGAGATAGAACATGCGTCCGTTTCGACCGATCAGTATCGATTCGTTTCCGAACAGCACCGGATGCGACAGATCCCGGTGCGTGCGGATCATCCGTTCCCGCAGGCCGAAGTGATCCTGGAGATAGGCGTCGACCTCTTTCGGAAACGCGTCCAATCCTTCCCAGCTTTCGGGGGCCTGCGGCGCCGGCGCGAGCCGGCGCCCCTCCTTGTAGACCTCTGCCGGGCTGTCCGGCAGGACCATCCCCCAGACCAGCGGCGTCGCCAGCAGGATGAAGCTCAGGACGGCGAAGAAGCGGCGGTGGCGAAGCAGCATTCCGATTTCAGAACTTGAAATACAGGAACGGGCTATAGGCGCCCGAGGCGACGGTGATCATCGAGAAGATGAGGAGCGCGAACGTCCAGCCGGTGTCCGCCGCGGCGCGCAGCATGAACGGCGCGGACAGGCGGGGCAGCCAGCGGGGCAGCACGGCGAGCGCGCAGCCGACGATCAGCGTCGCCGTCGCCCGCTCGTTCAGGGCGTCGTGCATGTCGAAGCTGAGGTCGCCGAGGCCGTTGAGGCCGACCAGGCTGGCATAGTAGTCGACCGCGGTCTTGAGGTCGGCGGCGCGGAACAGCACCCAGCCGCCCATGACCGCAAGGAGCGCGTACGCCCAGCGCGTTGAGACAGGCATGCGCCTGAGGAGCGGACCGAGGCCGAGGCGCTCGACGACGAGAAAGGCGCCGTGCCAGACGCCCCACAAGAGGAAGGTCCAGTTGGCGCCGTGCCAGGCGCCGCAGAGGACAAAGACGGTGACGAGATTGCGATAGGTCTGAAGGTCGGTCCCGCGGTTTCCGCCGAGCGGGATGTAGAGATAGTCGCGCAGCCACGATGACAGCGACATGTGCCAACGGCGCCAGAACTCGGTGATCGAGAGCGACGTGTAGGGCATGCGGAAGTTGCGCGGAAAGGTGAAGCCGAGCACGATGCCGAGCCCGATCGCCATGTTGGAATAGCCGGCGAAGTCGAAATAGATCTGGATCGTGTAGGCGATGAGGCCGATCCAGGCCTCGGGCAGCGAGCGGCCGGGGACGTGATCGAAGGCGACCTGGGCGAGCGGCGCGACAACGTCGGCGATGAGCACCTTCTGCGCCAGGCCGACAATGAAGATGCGCGCGCCGACGGAAGCGCGCCCGAGCGTCGCCCGGCGCGCGTCGAGCTGACGGGCGACGGTCTTGTATCGGACGATCGGCCCGGCCACCAGCTGCGGGAAGAGGGAGATGTAGAGCGCGACATCGATCGGATTGCGGTTGGCGCGGAAGCGCCGCCGGTAGACGTCGATGATGTAGGACAGGCAGTGGAAGGTGAAGAAGGAAATGCCGAGCGGCAGCGCGATGTTCGTCGGGCCGAAGCGCCAGCCGAGCGGCGCGATGAGCGCCGAAGCATTGGCGGTGATGAAGTTCGCATATTTGAAGATGCCGAGGACGAGGAGGTTGACCGCCACCGCCGCCGCCAGCGCGTAGGTCCGCTCCGCGCCGGCGTTCCTGTCGATGGCGATCGCCGCGGCGTAGTTGAAGGCGATGGCGAAGAGGAGGATCGGCAGGAAGCGGGGATCGCTCCAGGCATAGAAGACGAGCGAGAACGTCAGCGTGACGACGTTCTTGCCGACGATGCTCGGCGTCAGGAAATAGCAGGCGATGAAGATGGGCAGGAAATAGAAAAGAAACGTGATCGAGGAAAACACCATCTCCGCTTCGACCCGCTCCTTTGAGCCTCATCCCGTCAGGGGCCTGCCGCCCGCCGTGCGGCGCTCATAGGCCCACCTCGCGCCAGCCGCAAAGAATCCATCCCGGTGGCGAAAATTAGGCGTGGGGCCCCTCAGTCCCATCTGACCCTAAGCGCCTCGAGCCCGTGGAAGTGGTAGGCGTCGCGATAGCGGGGAGGCTCGGCGAGCCTGAGGCCGGGGAGCCGGGCAAAGAGAATCGGCAGCGCGGTCGCCAATTCTAGCCGCGCCAGCGGCGCGCCGACGCAGAAATGGATGCCGGCGCCGAAGGCGACATGCGGGTTCGGATTGCGCCCCGCGTCGAAGGCGTCCGGGTTTGGGAACCGCTCCGGATCGCGGTTGGCGGCGCCGAGCAGCAGCCCCGCCCTGTCGCCCTGTCTCAGGGCGATTCCGGCGAACTCGAGGTCTTCCAGGGCGTAGCGCTGGAAGAGATGCAGGGGCGGATCGAGCCGTAGCAATTCCTCGATCGTCGCGTTGCGGCTCGCCTCGGTCTGAAAGCTGAGCGCGGGGTCGACGCCGCGCTCGAGCATCGCCTTGATCCCGGCGCCGATCGCCTGCACCGTCGCCTCATGGCCGGCGTTGAGCAAAAGAATGCAGGTCGTGACGAGCTCGTCCTCGCTGAGCCGACCGCCGTCGCTTTCGGCGACGATGAGCTGGCTGATGAGGTCGTCCCTGAGGTCCGTGCGACGGGCGCGAGCGTGGGACCGGATGAATTCGGCGAAGTCGCGCGACGCCGACGCCGCGCTCTCTTCGACCTCAGGGGTGACGCCGAACTGGTACATCGCCACCATACGATGCGACCATTCGACCATCTGTGGGCCCATGTCGCGCGGCACGCCCAGCAGATCGGCGATGACGGCGACCGGGATCGGGGTGGCGAAAGCCTCGATGAGGTCGGCCGAGCCCTGGCGGACGAAAGCGTCGATCCGCGCGTGCGCCAGCGCGGCGACGCATGGGTCGAGTTTCTCGATCTGGCGGGAGACGAAGGCGCGGTTGACGAGGCTTCTCAGCCGCGTGTGCTCCGGCGGCTCGAGCTCGAGGATCGAATGGCGCTCGAGCGCGTCGAACGGCGCGAGATGGGGCTTCGGCGGCGGCCAGCCGAGCGCCTCGCGACTCGTCACATGCAGGATCTGGCGGCCGAAGCGCCTGTCGCGCAGAAGCGCCGAAACCTCGGCATGCGCCGCGAAGCACCAGAAGCCGTAGTCCTCCCAGAAGAAGACGGGCGCCGCGGCGCGGATCGCCCGATAGGCGGGGTAAGGGTCGGCGAAGAACTCGGGATCGCGCGGGTCGAGGCGGACGCGCTGCGCCGAGATTGCGGGCTTCATCCGCCAGCCTTAGCCGAGCGGATAGGCCGCCTCAACCAGATAGGGTCCGCCGCCCGAGCCGTCGCGGGCCGAAAAGAGGACGAAGCGCTCGGCGACGAAAGCCTCGACCGGCAGCGCTCCGCGCGAGGCGAGGTAGTCGGCGACCTTCGCCGGGCCGACCCCGCGCAGGCGCGCCAGCGTCACATGCGGCAGGAATTTCCGCGTCTCGGGCGGGAGGCCGAGGCGCCTCAGGCGCCGCTCCTGTTCGGCCTGCAGGTCCATCAGCGCCGGCTCCGCCTTCACCCGGGCGACGATCGCGCGCGGCTTGTCGCCGCCGAACCAGCTGAGCCCCTCGAAGCGGACGAAGGCCTGAGGGCGGCGGATGTCGTTCAGGGTCTCGGCGATGTCGTGCGCAACGCGCGGGTCGACGTCGCCGATGAAACGCAAGGTGATATGATAGTCCTCGGGCGCGAGCCAGCGCGCGCCGATCACGCCGCCGCGGCCCAGCGCAATCTGGCCGGCGACGACCTGAGGCAGCTCCAGTCCGGTGAACAGGCGAGGCAAACAGACGCCCTCATCTCAATTTGATTCCGAAAGGATTTTGCGTCTTTATGATCGCACGGACATGGCTCTGCTGCTTCGCAACGTTGTATGGCCCGGATTTGGTGGGGGCGAGCCCGTCGGGGTTTTGGGGTGTTTGCGCGCGTCGAGATCGGGACCTTGGCATTGGCTGCAATAGCGCTGTCCGCCGCCGTCGTCACCCGAACGTCCTGGATCAGGACCAAGATAGCCGCTCTTTCGACGCCCCCATCGACTGACTTCACGAGCGCCAATCGTAAGCTTCCATCGCGAGGCCAGAAGCTTCGCGTCGTTCTGATCGGCGACTCGAGGATCGCCAGATGGCGGACGTCCGCCGTGAACGATCGCATCGAAGTTATCAATCGAGGCATCGGCGGCGAGACCCTAGCTCAGATGGCGTGTCGCTTTCAGCGTGACGCCATCGCATTGGAGCCTGACATCATTGTCATTCAAAGCGGCGGAAATGATCTCGTCGCGGCGACATTTCTGGATGACGCGGCCGGTCGCGCCGTCATTCGTCAGACGTCCGAGACCCTGCTTCGGTTGGCTGAAGAGGGAGCCGCATCCGGCGCTGATGTGTGGCTGACGACGATAATCCCAGCCGGGCGCCCCGAACTCTTGAGGCTGCCTGTCTGGAACGAGTCCCTGCGCACTGAAGTGGCCGAGGTGAACAGCGAACTCAGGCGTTCCGCCCTGCCAGATCATGCCCGACTCATCGATCTCTCGGCCGCCCTTGCAGGGGGCTGCGACCGGCGTCTGCCCGACGAATTTCGTCTCGATGCGGTCCACCTGAACCACGCGGCCTACGATCGGCTGACCGAGCTGCTCTTGAGGAATCTTCCGAGCCCTTCTGCCGCGCGGCGAGAAGACCGGTAAGGATACGCAAGCGCCCAACCCGTCCGAAGACTGTTCTTGGAACCCCTGAGCCCGCCGTGCAAGCCCGGCCCTCTGCGCAATCCTGCAGGGGCGTCGAGGCGATCTGTTGCGACAGGAAATCCGGGTCGCGCCCCGCTCAGTGCCCGCTGTCGTCGGCGCCGCGGGTCGCTTCGAACAGGAACCAGGTCCGCCGTTCGGTTTCGTCGATCCAGACTTCGAGAAGGCTCGCCGTCGCGACGTCGCCATTGTCGTCGCAAAGCTCGTGCGTTTTGCGCATCGAGGCGGCGAACGCCCTGTTGTCTCGAGTTCAGCTCGCTCAGCATCGCCAGCGGCCCGACGAACGGCTGGTCGTCGTCCTTGATCGACTGCAGCTTGCCGATATGGCCGATCGAGCGCAGCGTCGTCTGCCCGAGCTTGCGCACGCGTTCCGCCAGCGGGTCGATCATCTCGAAAATCTGGGTTCCATGCTCGTCGAGCAGCAGGTGATAGTCGCGGAAGTGTGGGCCGCTCATGTGCCAGTGAAAATTCTTCGTCTTGACGTAAAGCGCGAAGGCGTCGGCGGCGAGTCCGTTCAACGACGCGGCGATCGCCTTCACCCCGTTCTCGGAGAGGTCGGTCGGCGTCGCCAGCGCGCTCTTGGCCTTGTCGCCGCTCGTTTTGTCAGTTCTGTCCATGGAGCTCCCTCATCGAGGTTTAATGGGCCGCAGGAGACGGCAGAGGCCCAACGCCTCACCCGGCGCGGCGTTCCCAATACGATCGCAATGCGGCCGCATTTCGCCCAAAACGGGGAGGCCGGGGAATCCTACCGCTCCTTCGAGATGAACTGCCGGAACCGCTCGGACGTCGCGCCGGAGAACAGCGCCTCCGGTTCGCCCTCCGCCTCGACCAGCCCCTGATGCAGGAACATGACGCGCGTCGACACGTCGCGGGCGAAGGCCATTTCGTGGGTGACGACGAGCATGGTGCGGCCTTCATCGGCGAGCGCCCGCATGACGCGCAGTACTTCGCCGACCAGCTCCGGATCGAGCGCCGACGTCGGCTCATCGAACAACATCACCTTCGGCCGCATGGCGAGGGCCCGGGCGATGGCGGCGCGCTGCTGCTGCCCGCCGGAGAGATGCGCCGGATAATGGTTCGCCTTGTCGCCGATGCCGACCTTGGCGAGCAGGGCGTGCGCCTCTTCGAGGCATTCGGCGCGCGGTCGCTTTTGCACATGCACCGGCGCCTCGATCAGGTTCTCCAGCACTGTCAGGTGCGACCAGAGATTGAAGCTCTGGAACACCATGCCGAGCTCGGAGCGGATGCGGTCGACCTGGCGCCGGTCGGCCGGTTCGGCGAGGCCGTTGGCGCGCCGGCGCATCTTGATCGTCTCGCCGGCGACGGTGACGAGGCCCTCGTCGGGCGTCTCGAGCAGGTTGATGCAGCGCAGGAACGTGCTCTTGCCCGAGCCCGAGGAGCCGAGGATCGAGATCACGTCGCCGTCTTTGGCCGTCAGCGAAACGCCCTTCAGCACTTCGAGCACGCCGAAGCGCTTGCGCATTCCAACTACGGTGAGAGCAGGCGTCTCGGCGGGCATGCTCGTTCCCCTCAAAGCGGACGCGCCCGCAGGTGCGGCGAGAGCAGGCGCTCGAGCCCGAGGAAAGCGGCGCCAATAGCGTAATTGACTACGAAATAGATGGCGCCGGCGAGAATCAGCGGCAGATAGGTGACGAGCGTGTCGTTGCGGATTTTCAGCGCGACGCTCAACACGTCCCAGAGCGTGATCAGCGAAACCAGCGCGGTCGCCTTGACCATCGAGATCATCTCCGTCGAATAGGCCGGCAGCGCGTGGCGCAGCGTGATCGGAAAGACGATGCGGCGGAAGAGGAGCAGGCTCGACATGCCGCAGGCGCGCGCCGCCTCGACCTGTCCATGCGGCACGGCGATGAGCGCGCCGCGGAAGATTTCAGCCTGATAGCCGGCGGTGCAAAGCCCGAGCGCAAGCACGGCGCAATCGAACGGATCGCGCAGGAAAGGCCAGAAAATGCTGGCGCGGACAGCCGGAAGCGACGCCAGCCCGTAGTAGACGATGAAGAGTTGGATCAAGAGCGGCGTGCCGCGAAAGACGGCGACATAGGCGCGGGCGATGATCTGCAGCGGCTTCGAGCCGCTTACCCGCATCCAGGTCACGCCCGCCGCGACGAGCCCGCCGAGGATGACCGAGAAGAACCAGACCGACAGCGTCAGCGGCAGCGCGCCCATGAGCTTGGTGAAAGTCGTGGTGACGAAATCGAGGTCCATCGCCCTCACCCCGTGACGCGGCGCATGCCGCGGGTGGCGCGGACTTCCGCCACGTCGAACAGTCGGGTCGTGGCGAGCGTCATCACGAGATAGAGCGCTGCGCCGCCGAGATAGAAGGCGAACGGCCGGTGGGTCGAGGCCGCGCCGACCTGGCTCACCCGCATGAGCTCGGTCAGGCCCGTCACCGAAATCAGCGAGGAATCCTTCAGCGCCACCTGCCAGAGGTTACCGAGGCCCGGCAGGGCGAAGCGCAGCGCCTGCGGGGCGATGATGCGCCGGAACATCAGCGCCCGGTTCATGCCGACGCTGACCGCGGCCTCGAGTTCGCCCTTGGCGATCGCGAGATACGAGGCGCGGAACACCTCGGCCTGATACGAGCCGGAAATGACGCCGACCGCGAGAGCGCCGGCGAGAAACGACGGAACGCCGACGAATCCCTGGTAGCCGACGAGATGCGCGGCGCTCGTCAGAAGGGTCGATGTGCCGAAATAGACGAAATAGACGACAAGGAGTTCCGGGAGGCCCCGGAAGAGGGCGGCGTAGGTCTGGCCGATCGCGCCCGGGACCAACGCTTTTGACAGCCGCGCCCAGGCGACAAGCGCGCCGATGGCTGCACCGATCGCGAGCCCGCAGGCCGAGACGAGCAGGGTCATCGCGGCGCCCTCGAGGAGGGCGAGACCCCAGCCGCCCGGGCCGAAGCCGAAGATGTCGAGCGCCCCCACGAGACCGCCAATCGTCAGGAATCGAGCCCGCGCCGCAGGGGCGCGAGCCCTCGTCAGCCCGTTACGGCGTCGTGTCGATCTTGAACCATTTCATGCTATATTTCTTCACCGACCCGTCGGCGAAGGCCGCGTCCAGCGCCTTGTTGAACATCGCCGTCAGATCGGCGTCGGACTTGCGAATGCCCATGCCTTCGCCCACGCCGAAGGGGCCGCCGGTGAATTCGGGGCCGACGATGGCGAAGTCCTTGGCATCGGGTTTGGCGACCGCCGCCGCGACCGTCGGATAGTCGTCGAGCGCCGCGTCGATGCGGCCAGACTTGAGGTCGAGGTCGCGATCGTCGGTGGTCTTGTATTCTTTGACCGTGGCGACGTCTTTCAGATATTTGTCGGCGAAATTCGCGTGGGTGGTCGAGGATTGAACGCCGACCGTCTTGCCCTTCAAAGCCGCCTGGACCTCCTTGATGGCGGCCTCGCCGCCAGCCGGGTCTTTGGTGATGTTGAAGACCTTGCCGGAGTCGGGGAGCTTCGCCAGCGGGCTGTCCTTTGGCGCCATGAACGCGGCCGGAGAAGAGGCGTAGGGCTTCGAGAAATCAATCTCCTTCTTGCGCTCGTCAGTGATCGACATGCCGTCCATGATGACGTCGAACTTGCCTGCCTTGAGGCCCGGGATCATGCCGTCCCAGTCCTGCGCGATGATCTTGCATTCGACGCCCGCGCGCTTGCAGAGGTCATCGGCGAGGTCGACCTCGAAGCCGACGATCTTGCCGCTCGAGTCGGTGAGGTTCCACGGGTCGTAGGCGCCCTCCATGCCGATGACGACGGTCTTCCATTCCTTGGCGAAGGCGCCAGGCGCGATCGCCAGCGCGGCGGCCAGAGACGCGCCTACGGCGCAGGTTTTGATGAGTTTCCCGAGCATCCGCCCTCTCCCAGTCCCGTTTCGGACAAGCGGCGCCTGCCCGTTTTCTCGCGGCCGACATCGCCGGCTGCCCAGTCTTACTGCTCCGCCGGTCGATTGTGAACGACGGGAAGCGCTGAAATTATCGGCAGTTTCGGCCGTCGGCATGGCGCCGCGCTTACGCCGCCGCCCTGATCGACGCCGCGACCTTGTCCATGATCTCGCCGATCTCATTCTCGCTGACGATGAGCGGCGGGGTGAGTTCGATCGTGTCGCCGGAAATGCGCAGCATGACGCCGGCCTCGTGGAACGAATGCTCGAGCAGGCGATAGCCGCGCAAGGTCGGACTGCCGGGGATGGGCGCGAGGTCGATCGCGCCGGTGAGGCCGACGCAGCGGATGTCGAGCACGTTCGGCAGGCCCTTCAGGCCCATGATCGCATCCGCCCATTTCGGCTCGAGCGCCTTCGCCCGTTCGAACAGCCGCTCGTCGCGATAGACGTCGAGCGCCGCCAGCGCCGCGGCGCAGGCGAGCGGATGGCCGGAATAGGTATAGCCGTGGAAGAGCTCGATGGCGTGCTCCGGCCCCTGCATGAAAGCGTCGTAAATCCCCTTGCGAACGATGACGCCGCCCATCGGCACGGTCCCTGAGGTCACCCCCTTGGCGAAGGTGATCATGTCGGGAACGACGCCGTAGCGTTCCGAGGCGAAGGGCGCGCCAAGGCGGCCGAAGCCGGTGATCACCTCGTCGAAGATGAGCAGGATGCCGTATTTGTCGCAGATCTGGCGCAGCCGCTGCAGATAGCCCTTCGGCGCCGGCAGGACGCCGGTCGAGCCCGCCATCGGCTCGACGATGACGGCGGCGATGGTCGAGGCGTCATGCAGGCCGACGATGCCTTCGAGCGCGTCGGCGAGATGGCCGCCCCACTCCGGCTCGCCCTTGGTGAAGGCCTGATGCTCGCGACTGTACGTCGCCGGCAGATGGTCGACGCCGGCGAGGAGGGAGCCGAAGAACTTCCGGTTGTTCACCATGCCGCCGACCGAAATGCCGCCGAAGCCGACGCCGTGATAGCCGCGCTCGCGTCCGATCAGCCGCTGACGCGAGCCCGCTCCGCGCACGTTGTGATAGGCGATGGCGATCTTCAGCGCCGTGTCGGCGGCCTCGGAACCTGAGTTGGTGAAGAAGACGTGATCGAGGTCGCCCGGCGCCAGCTCGGCCAGGCGCGACGCCAGCTGGAACGCCTGCGGATGGGCGAACTGGAAGGTCGGCGAGAAATCGAGTTCGGCCGCCTGCCGCTGAATCGCCGCGACGATCGGCGCCCGGTTGTGGCCGGCGTTGCAGCACCAGAGCGCCGCCGTGCCGTCGAGGATCGCGCGGCCCTCAGGCGTATAATAGTGCATGTCTTTCGAGCGCGAGATGAGCCGCGGCCGCTTCTTGAACGCGCGGTTCGGCGTGAACGGCAGCCAGAAGGCGGCGAGATCGTTGGGAACCTCGGCGCGCGTCGGCTCCTGCGGATGGGCGAGGGTGGTCATTAGGGCGCGCTCCTTGAGAAAGTCGTTCTGGTTCGCGCGGGACGATGCCAGCCGGTCCGGCTCTTGTCCAGTTATGGCGGGCATTGCTCTTTTGTGGCGCGACCACCGTCGCCTACCGGCGATAATCGCCGGCGGAATACGCCATCAGCTCCGGCGATAAGCGTTGACGCGCCGTGAAGGCTCGCGGATGCTCCGGCCACGTGGAGGGCCCGGGCGGCGAGCGCCAGGTCGAAGCAGAGCGTTCGGCCTCTCGATGCCTTGATACGGAGTAAGCGATCCATTTTCGCCTCCTTCGAGGCGGGGCCTGGGAAGCCCTATCCGGGATCGGGCTCGGGGACCGAAATGAGCGCTGAAAAACTTGCCTTGTTCGTCGGGCTCGTCGTTTTCGCCGGCGGCGCTGTCGGCCTTCTTCTTCAGCGCGTCCTCCCGGAACACTTCACCACGGGCGGCCCACGCGACATGATCGGCGCGGTGTCGGGGCTGCTGACGCTGCTTTTGGCGCTTGTGCTCGGCCTTCTCATCTGGACCGCCTACGGCGTGTATTCAGGCCAGAACCTCGCGGTCCAGACTCTCGCCGCCAGACTTCTGCAACTGGATCTCGCACTGACCCAGTACGGATCGGAGGCGGACGCGGCACGCGCCCAGCTTCGCCAGGACCTCGCGAAGACCATCGACCAGATCTGGAACGCGAAAGTGGAAGACGCTGACTTTGCCGCCAAAAACTTTTCCGCCGCCGTCACCAATCTCGAGCACAAAGAGGGGATCCTTGAGACTCTCTCGCCATCGACTGACGTCCAAAAGCAGGCGCTGGCCTCCGCGACCCAGGCAATCGAATCGATCGGACAGGCGCGGCTGCAGATGTCCTTCGCGCTGCTCAGTCCGATTTCCTATCCGCTCCTTTTCACCGTGATCGGTTGGGCGGTGATCCTGTTCTGCGCCTATGGGCTCATGTCGAAGGCGAGCCCGATGTCCTTCATTGCGCTCTTCTTTGGCGCGCTCGCGGTGGCGACCGGCGTCTATCTGATTGTCGACCTCAGCTTTCCCTATTCCGGCGTGTTTCACGCATCCCCGGCGCCGCTCCAGCAGGTGCTCGCCCACATGAGTCAGAACCAGGGAGGCGTTGGCGGCAGCCGCTGATTTCCCCGGCTGCCGATCGTTTGCGGCCAGGCCGGCCCTCAAACAACATTTGACCGACCGAAACAGGAAACCTTTCCGCTTGCGCTGAATTGAAGAGCGGTTGCGGGAGAAGGAGTCGGATGTCATGAGCCTCGGCAGGTTGAAGAAGGGCGACCTTGTGGCGTGGCGGTCGAGCGGCGGCGAAAGCGTCGGGCGCGTCGTCAAGAAGCTGACCCAGCCGATGAAGATCAAAGGGCGCAAGGTGGCGGCCTCGCAGGGACGACCGGAATATCTGGTTCGGTCCGACAAGTCCGGCAGGCTCGCTGCCCACAAAGCCCACACGCTGAAGCCGCTCTCGTGACGGTCCATTCCGAACACGGCGTCATGCCGCCGCCGGCGGTCGCCGAAGCGGCCAGGAGAGGGCTCGAGCTGCATGAGAAGTTCAACCGCGGCGGGACCTCGGTCGGACTTCGGCGCGGCCGCCAGCTCGCCGAGCGGCGTCCGGTCTCGTGGCGCGACATTGTCGCGATCAGCGCCTATTTCGCCCGCCGCTCGGTCGACAAGAACGCCAGATCACATGTCTGGGGCGACGAGAGCAATCCGTCCCCGGGCTATATCGCCTGGCTGCTCTGGGGCGGCGATCCGGGCCGGGAATGGGCCGACGGGATGAAGGCGCGGGCGGAGGGAAAGCCCCTGGCGTCGGCGTCCCCGCCAAGCCTCACGCGCTAGTCAACCGCGATCAGCCGCCTGAAGCGGCGCTTTCGCCGCCGGCGCGCTCTTGCTTTTTCGCCCCTCCGCCAAGCGCTGCATAACGACATAGAAAGAGGGAACGAACACCACGACGAGGCAGGTCGAGGCTATCATGCCGCTGAAAACAGCGATGCCGATCGAGCGCCGCGCCGCGGCGCCCGCGCCCGTCGCCAGAACCAGCGGCAGCACGCCGAGGATGAAGGCGAAAGAGGTCATGACGATCGGACGAAACCGCAGCCGCGCCGCCTCTACCGCCGCAGCGAGGATCTCCTTGCCGGCGCCCCGCTGCTGGCGGGCGTATTCCACGATGAGGATGCCGTTCTTGCTGCCCAGCGCGATCAGCAGGATGATGCCGATCTGGGTATAGAGATTGTTGTCGGAGCCCTCGAAGTTGAGGCCAGCGACCGTGCCGAGCAGCGCCAGCGGCACGGCGAGGAGCACGGCGAAGGGCAGGATCCAGCTCTCGTACTGTCCGGCAAGCACCAGATAGACCATCAGGATCGCGAAGCCGAAAATGTAATAGATCTGGCTGCCTACCGCCTTCTCCTGGAAGGACATGGCGGTCCAGTCGAAGCCCGTCCCCTTGGGGAGCGCCTGGGCGCCGACTTGGTCCATGATGTCGAGCGCCTGGCCGGAGCTGAAGCCGGGCGCGGGCGAACCGACCACGGTCGCGGTCGGGTAGAGGTTGTAGAGGCTGATCAGCGGGGGGCCCGTGACCTCGTTGACCTCGACCACCGTACCGATCGGCGTCATCGTTCCGTTGCCGGCCCTGACCTTGAGATTGCGAATGTCGTCGACCGAGGCGCGCTTGTCCGCGTTCGCCTGGGTGTAGATCTGGAAGACGTGGCCGAACTTGTTGAACTGCGCGACATAGTTCGAGCCGACATAGCCGGATAGCGCGGCGAAAACCTGGCCGACGGTGATCCCGAGCGCCTCGGCCTTCGTCCTGTCGACCACGACCGAGAATTGCGGCGCGCCGGCGCGGAAGGTCGTGGCGAGCCGTTGCAGACCGGATTGCGCGTTTCCGTCCGCGACCACGGTGTTGGCGAGGCTTTGCAGAAGGTTGTAGTCGAAATCGCCGTTGCGGATCTCGACCTGCATCGTGAAGCCGCCGACATTGCCGACGCCCTGGATCGGCGGCGGCAGCACCGCGAAGGAGAAGGCTTCGGGAATCGACTGCAAGGCGCCGTTGATTCGGCGCTGAATCGACACCTGGTCCTGCCCTTTTTCCTTTAGGCGCGCGTCCCAGTCCTGAAGCACGACGAACGCGACGCCAGCGTTGGCGAGGCTGGCTCGGTTGTCGAGGATCGAGATGCCGCTCACGGTCACGACATGCTCGACGCCGGGCACCTTCGCCGCGAGGTCGTGGATCTTCGCCAGCACCGCATCGGTGCGCTCCTTCGACGCGCCGTCCAGCAGTTGCGCGACGACGATCATGTAGCCTTGATCCTCGGTCGGCAGGAATCCGGTCGGCACGCGGGTCAGCGACCAGATGGCGAAGAGGACGAGGGCGAGCGCCAGGCTGACCATGAGCAGGGCGTTTCTCGTCATCGCGCCCATCAGCCGGACGTAGCCGTGCTCCGCCGCGAAATAGATGCTGTTGAAGCCACGAAAGAAGATGTTCCGTCTCTCCGGCGGCACGGGAGGCCTCAGCCAGAGGGCGCTTTGGGTCGGCTTCAGAGTCATCGCGTTGATCGCGCTGATGAGGGCGGTGGCGGCGATCACCAGCGCGAACTGGCGGAAGAGCTGTCCCGTGAGGCCGGGCAGGAACGCTGCGGGGATGAACACCGACATCAGCACCAAGGTGATGCCAATGACCGGCCCGGTCAGTTCGTCCATCGCTCTGGCGGCCGCCTCGCGGCCCGGCTGACCCTGCTCGACATAGCGCGACACGCCTTCGACGATGACGATCGCGTCATCGACGACGATGCCGATGACGAGCACGATGGCGAACAGCGTCGGGAGATTGATCGAGAAGCCGAGCGCCGCCATGGCGGCGAAGGCGCCGATGATCGTCACCGGCACGGTCGTCGCCGGCACCAGCATCGCCCGCCAGTCCTGCAGGAAGACGAGAATGACGATCAGAACGAGGATGCCCGCCTCGATCAGGGTGCGCCAGACCTCTCGGATCGCGGCTTTGACGAATTTCGTCGTGTCGTAGGGGATGACGTATTCGAGCCCCTCGGGGAAGCTTTTCTTGAGCTCCTCCATTTTGTCGTGGACCTCGGCGGCGACGGCGACCGCATTGGCCTCGGGCAGGAGGGAGACGGCGATGCCGGCCGCCGGCCGGCCGTCGAGATTGAACGATTCGCTGTAGGTCTGGGCCCCGAGCTCCACGCGGCCGACGTCACGGACCCGTGTGATTCGACCGCCCGCGCCCGGTTCGACTTTGACGATGAGATTCTCGAAATCGGGCGCCTCGCTAAGGCGGCCATTGAGATTCAGCGTATATTGGAAATCCTGCCCCTTCACGGCTGGCGGCGCGCCGATCTGGCCGGCGGCGACCTCCTGGCTCTGCTGCTGGATGATGCCGATGACGTCCTGCGGGATGAGGCCGCGCGCCTGCATGAGGTTGGGATCCAGCCAGACGCGCATCGCGTACTGCCCGGCGCCGAGCACCGAGACGTCGCCGACGCCGTTAAGGCGCTCAAGCTCATTCTGGACGTTGATGACGGCGTAGTTCGAGAGGAAGAGCGAGTCGAAGCGACTGTCAGGCGAGCGCAGTGCGACGAATTCGAGAATCGACGTCGATTGTTTCTTGGTCGTCACGCCTTGAATTTGCACTTCGGCGGGCAGCGACGAGAGCGCGGCCGAGACCCGGTTCTGCACGAGGATCTCGTCCTCGTCTGCGTTTGTGCCGATCGCGAAAGTGACGGTGAGATTGTAGGTGCCGTCGCTCGCGCTCGTCGACTGCATATAGAGCATATTCTCGACGCCGTTGACGTTCTGCTCGATCGGCAGCGCGACGGTGTTGACCAGTGTCGAAGCGCTCGCGCCCGGATAGCGCGTCGTGACCTGGACAGTCGGCGGCACGACATTCGGATATTGCGAGGTCGGCAGATTGACGAGCGCGACGAGCCCGATGACGACGAAGAACAGCGCCAGAACATTGGCGAGGACCGGCCGGTCGATAAAAAAGCGGGAGATCATGGGCGTTTCTCCCGCGCCGTCACTTCGCCGGAGCCGTGGCGGCCGGCTTCGCGGCCTCTTTCGGGGCGTCGGGCGCCTCGGCGGAGTTTTGCGGATTCGCGCTGAGCTTCGTCTGCTGGGGATCGACCTTCGCGCCCGGGATTGCGCGCTGGACGCCCTCGGTCACCACCCAGTCGCCGGGTTCAATCCCGGATTCGATGATCCGGTAAGTCCCCTCGGAGTCGCCCGTCTTGACGTTTCTGCGCTGGACGACGTTGTCCGGCCCCACCACCAGCAGATAGCGCCCCTCCTGGCTGGTTCCGAGCGCCAGATTGGGCACAAGAATCGCCTCGTCCAGCTTCTCGATCGGAGTGCGCACCCGGGCGAAGAGACCGGGCAGCAGCCTGCCGTCCTTGTTGCTGAAAATGGCGCGAACTTCCAGCGTGCCGGTCGAGGCGTCCACCTGGGGCGAAGCGTAGTCCATATGGCCTGCGTGCGGAAAGCCGTCCTCGCCCTGCAGCCCGATCTCGACCGGAATGCTTGAGAGATCCGTCGTCCGGAACTCGAGACCCGCCTTGACGTTGCTCTCCTTGATCCGAAGGATCTGCGGCTCGCTCATGGTGAAGTAGACATAGATCGGGTCGAGCTGGATGATCGTTGCGAGCCTTGTCGGCGACCCGACGCCGACGAGGGCGCCCTTGTCGACAAGGTGCCTCGAGACGACTCCGTTGAAAGGCGCGCTGACGGTCGTGTAGTTGAGGTTGATCTGGGCTGTTTCGATTGCGGCTTGGGCGTTCATCACCTCCGCCGCCGCCTGGTCGGCTTTCGACTTCCATTCCTGCACCGTTGCCTGGCTGGCGAAATCCTGCTTCCCCAATTGGGACTGGCGCTGGTATTCGGCCTGGTTGTAGGCGAGCGTGGCCTGGTTGGAGGCGAGCGTCGCCCTGGCCTGATCGAGCTGCGCCTGGTACTGATCGCGCTCGATGCCGAACAGTTTGTCGCCGGCCTTGACCGCGGCGCCGTCAACATAGTCGATGTCTGTTAGGAACCCTTGTACGCGCGCGACGAGATCAACGGAATTGAAGGGCAGCGTATTTCCCGTTAGGTTAAGATAGATCGTCACCGCCTTCTGCACCGGCTGCGCGACGACGACCTTCGGCGGCGGCGGCGCAACGTAGGCGTTCCTCGAGGCGTTGCAGGCTGCAAGCGGGAATGCGCAAATCATCGCGATGATAGCGGTTCGAAAAGCGCGGCTGTGCGCATCTTGCGAGCAATGCTGCTGCTGCGTGAGCATGGAAACGCTGATCTCCAAAGCGATCGAACAATAGCGATAGTCCGACGTGGCGACCACTGCTGCGGCTCAGGCGCGCCAACGCCCCTTATGATGCAATCTCCACGCCACGGCGCAAGGCCGCCTGTCGATCAGCCCTTGCGGCTGCCGAAGCCGTGCATGCGGGCGGCCCACTGATAGCCGACGACGGCGCCTTTCATTCGCGGCAGGATCAGGAGACTGGCGATGACCGTCACGGCAAGCCACAGGAGAGAGGCGGCGAGAAGCGACATTTTCGGCCAGAGGTCGTCCGAGAAGAGAACGCCGGCGCCGACGATCAGGCAGACGATCAGGAGCGTGAACCACGACGGCGCGTCGTCGGCGCGCTGGTGGCTCAGTTCCTCGCCGCAGGCAGGACAGCGTGCGTTCACCTTGAGATAGGCGCCGAACATCGCTCCCTTGCCGCAATTTGGGCAACGCTCGAGCAGGCCGCGGCGGACGGCGAGGGCGAGGTTGCGGTTCTGGCGATCGGAGGCGTGCGGCGTCATCTGGTTGAAGGAACGGGCGGGATACCCCCTCTATCGGCGCACGCTTGTCTTGGCAACCGATCCCTGAGCGCGCGACAGGGACTGCAGCCGGCGCCTGAGCGGATCGACGGATGAAATCGCCCCTGCACCAATCCGGGACGGCGCGCCGCGACGCTCGGTAACCCGCCCGCAACCTTAAGCACGGATAAACGAAAAGGTTCGCATCGCGCGCGCTTGTCCCTGGGCCCGCGCTTCGGCGGAACGGGAAAAGCGCGTGGAAGGCGTATGGGTCGCTCGCGTCTAGCTTGGGCCGGATCGGTCGTCGCGCCCTGGTGCATGGCGATCGGGGTTCTGCTCTCGATCACCGCCGAGGCGGACGAGGAGCCGGCCGGGTTCGCGAGCGCCTTCGACCGCCAACGGCTTCTCGAAGACAATGGTCCGGTTCGTAGCGCGATCAGGCTCGCAAAGCGCGAGCAGGCCGTGGACGAAGAGGGCGCGCCGATGCCGATCGTGCGGGCGCGGTTCACCGCCGGCGACCCGGGCGAATTTTCCGGACCCGACGAAATCGAGCCGAACCGCACGCTGAAGGATCCCACTCCGCCTTTCCCCGCAGTCGACCGCAGCGGCAAGGGCAATCCCTTTATCGGCCTTCGGCCCGGTTTCGAGGCGCGCCGGCGCACTGCGTCGGACGAGGCGAGCCGCGACATTCCTTTCCTCTGGCCGCCTGAGGTCGACGGGCCGCGCGACGCGCAATTCGATCCGGCGCACAGCATGAGCCCGGTTCAGCCCGTCGACGGAAAGCGCGCGCCGAGCGAGGCGTCATCGAGCTTCAGCGACGGGGCGACCCCCGCGACGCCGCTGGAATTCGCCCTCAATTCCTCGAGCCCGACGTCGAGCGACGGCATCGTCGTCACGGTCGAGGCCGACCCCTCGCAGCCGCAAACGACGATCGCGGCGAATTCGCTGGGCGGCGGCCAGCCGAACTTCGCCGCGCTCATCGATCCCAAAGACAACGCGCGTCAGATGCGGTGCCTCGCGGAGGCGATCTATTTCGAAGCGCGCGGCGAACCGGAGCACGGGCAGGCGGCAGTGGCGCAGGTCGTCCTGAACAGGGTGCGCAGCGGCATCTATCCGACCACGGTCTGCGGCGTCGTCTACCAGGACCGCAACCGACCATTCGCCTGCCAGTTCTCCTTCGCCTGCGAGGGCAAGTCGTTGCGCATCGAGGAGCCTGGACCCTGGGCGGTGGCGACGCGGATCGCGCAGGAGGTGGTCAGCGGCTCGAACTACAATCCTCTCGTCGGGGAGGCGGTCAACTACCACGCGACATACGTGGCGCCGTTCTGGACCGGCTATTTGCGCAAGGTCGACCACATCGGCAACCACATCTTCTATGCGATGCGCGAAGGCGTGGACTGGGCCCCGGGCGCGCTCAACGGCCACGGCGACAAGCCCTGAGCAAATGAGGCGGCCCACCGCGACGCCTGTCCCGGTCGGCCGCAGGCTTTGGCTCAGGCGTGGGAGTCTGATATTGACGGCGGTCAACCGTCGCCCCGAGCAAGACCCTTGATCGAAGAAAAGCCGGACGTCGCCAACCTGCCGTTCGAGGCGGCGCTCGCCGAACTCGAAGAGATCGTCGACCGGCTGGAGAAAGGCTCGGTGTCGCTGGACGATTCGATCGCGCTCTACGAGCGCGGCGAGGCCTTGAAAAAGCGCTGCGACGAATTGCTGACGAACGCGGAGGCGCGGATCGAAAAGATCACCTTGTCGGCGGACGGCAAGCCGAAGGGCGTTGGGCCTCTCGACGGCGACTGACGGCGTCCGGACGCTCTCGTCCCGGCCGGCTTCGGGGACCCGTTCCGTGGAAACTGAAAGATTTACGCCGATTTGTCACAATTTCTCGAAACGAGACGAATCCGCAAGCCTTTGTTAATCGATCGAGCCTCATCTCGTAAGGGTTCTTTAACCCCCTGCCCTCGTTTGCGACCGGCGAGCTTGGGCGCGCGAAGGAAAACGAGGCGGATAGGATCATGCGGACGATTGCGTTTGTCACTCAAAAAGGCGGTTCTGGAAAAAGCACGCTTGCCTCCTCGCTGGCGGTCGCGGCGCTGGAGATGAAGGAGAAGGTCTGCGTCATCGACATGGATCCGCAAGGGTCGCTGACGAGCTGGGCGAGGACCCGCGAGGCAAACGACATCTCGATCGTCGCATCCGGCGCGGCTCGCCTGCCGGCGATTCTGGCCCAGCTCAAGGCCAAGGGCTTCACGATCGCGATCATCGATACGCCGGGCGCGGAAGGTCCCGCGTCCGCGGCGGCGATGATCGCCGCCGATCTCAACATCATCCCCTCGCGTCCGAGCCTGTTCGACTTGTGGGCGAGCGCCAAGACGCGCGCCGCTCTGAAGGAGATCGGCGGCGACTTCGTCTTCCTGCTCAACCAGTGCCCGCCGGCCCAGCAAACGGCCCGCGTCAAGGACGGGATCGAGACGCTCGAGGAACTCGGCGGGCTCATCTCCCCGCTCATCCTCTCCCGGGTCGATTACCAGGAGGCCGCCCGCAACGGCTGGGGCGTCACCGAGCTCAATCCGAATGGCGCCGCGGCTGACGAAATCCGCAGCCTCTGGAGCTCGATCCGGCGGAGGCTGGCCAGGGTCAAGCCCCGCTCCGGCGTCCGCAAGGCGGCGTGACTTTCAGGACAAGGCGCGAAGCTCCTCCCACTTCGCGCGCCTCGGCAGGACGCTTCCAACAAGCGCCCTGCTTTTTTATTGCCGCATTCAGCCTCCGAGCCGGGTGCGGATCGTCTCGCCCTTGCGCTGGATGGTCAGGTCCCACCAGCGCGCCCGCTCGGCGCAAGCCTTCTCGAGATCGCGGGTGGTCGCTATCTTCTGCCCGTTCACCGCGACGACGATGTCGCCCTTCTGCACCCCGACCTGGGCCGCCGTCGAACCGTCGCCGACCGCGGCCACCACGACGCCCTGGTCCGGACCATCGAGCGACAGTTCCTCGATAACCGCCGGCGAAAGGTTCATCACCTCGGCGCCGTCGAACGGCGAACGGCTGTGGATGGTCAGGGCGCCGCGCGGCGGTATTTCCGGCGCCGAGGCGAGCTTCAGCGGCAGTTCCAGCGTTCGGCCGCTGCGCAGCACCGTGAGCCTGGCGGCGCCGCCGAGCGGCTTGACCCCGAGGCGGAAGCCGACGCTTCCCGCATCGTCGACAGGCTGATCGTCGATCGCCGAGAGGACGTCGCCGCTCTTCAGGCCCGCCTCCGCCGCCGGGCCGACCCTGGAGACGCTGACGACCAGCGCTCCGGTCGGCCGCGCGAGACCGAGATTGTCGGCGATATCCTTCGACACGTCCTGCAGCGTCGCCCCGAGCCACGGGCGCTTGACCGTCGTGCCGCCGCGGCGCGCCGCCGCGACCACGCCCTTGACCATGTTGACCGGAATGGCGAAGCCGATCCCCATGCTGCCGCCGGAGCGCGAATAGATCGCCGAATTGATGCCGACGAGCTTGCCGTCGAGGTCGACCAGCGCGCCACCGGAATTGCCCGGATTGATCGCCGCGTCGGTCTGGATGAAGAAGCCGTAGTCGTTGATGCCGATCTCGGTCCGGGCGAGCGCCGAGACGATGCCCTGGGTCACCGTCTGGCCGACGCCGAACGGATCGCCGATCGCAATGACGAAATCGCCGACCTCGAGCGCATCCGAGTCGCCGAGTTCGAGCACCGGGAAATGGTCGCCGCCCTTGAGCCGAAGCACCGCGAGATCGGTGCGCGGATCGCGCAGCGCGATCTCGGCCTCGAACTCGCGCTTGTCGGCGAGCGCGACCTTCACCTCCGTCATGCCCTCGATGACGTGGTAATTGGTGACGACCAGTCCCGACGGATCGACGAGAACGCCGGAGCCGAGCGCCTTCTGCACACGCTGGTCCTCGCCCCCGCCGCCGCCGAAGAAGCGGCGAAAGATCGGATCGTCGAACAGCGGATTGCGCGGCATCGTCTCGACCCGCGAGGCGTAGACGTTGACGACCGCCGGCGCCGCCTTCTTGACCACCGGAGCAAACGACAAGCGAACCTGCGCCGGGCCTTGCGGCGCAACCTTTTGGACGTTGTCGGCGACGGCCGACCCGCAGAGCAGCGCGAAGGCGACGGCGAGCGCGAAGCGGATCAAATCGAACCTCCGGGTGACGGGAGCGGCGTTGATATAGGCGGGCCTACGCCCGCTGCAAAGCGCAGCCCGCCCGGGCGCCTGCCAGTTCCCGACGCGTTTCCTGCGAATTCAAAGGCTTGTGTGTCTCACCTCGTCACTGCCAGCCGACCGCCGGGCGGCGCCACCATCGATCCCTTGCGTGGCCTCGTCCCTCGGCGTCTCGCCCAGCCGAGCTCGGTCGCTCTTCCAATTCCTTCAAAGTTGCGGCCGACGCGCTTCCGGGACGTGCAGAAGCCTGCGAAACTCCTGCCGTTTCTTGCGTTTTCCTTCTACGAAACACGCAAAATCCAACGGGTTGCGCGAGAGTCGTAACGAAAAAATTCGGCGGCGCATCTTCCGCAGCGCGACCCGCTGCACGATGCAGCGCCCGCGCGCAAGGCGTCGTTGCGAAGCCCACGAAGGGAATCGCGGGCGCGAACGGACGACGGGCGTTTGCATTCTCGTCGTCGGCGCCATCTCGCTGCCGAGGCGGCATTGTATGTTCTCTTTCTGTTCCAGTCAACCTTTCGTTCGGCGTTCAGCGATATGACGACGCGGAATTGCGGCGCCGCTCCCACGTCGACCCATCGAGCGCGACCCGCCCAGACCGCGGAGCCCTTCATGGACATCGCAAGAATCGGGTTGAATTCCAGCCTCGGCGGCGCATGTTGCTTGCGACGGGGCAAAGCGAAAGCCACGCGATGGACCGGGCCGCGCAGTATTACCACATCTTCGCAACGACAATGGGCTTCTGCGGCGTCGCATGGAGCGAATTGGGCGTCACGCGCTTCCAGTTGCCGATGAAAAGCGCGGAAGCCGCCGAGCGGCTGCTCAGGCGCCGGGCGCCAGACGCCGAACCCGGCGCGCCCGGGCCGGACATTGCGGACGTAGTCGCGGCGGCCAAACGATACTTCGAAGGGGAAGAGACCGACTTTTCGACCGTCCGGCTGGATCTCGCCGGGGAAGATGCGTTCTTCCGCCAGATCTATGACGCCCTGCGGCGGCTCGGCTGGGGCCGCACGACCACCTACGGCGCCTTGGCGAAGGAGGTCGGCGCCGGTCGGGAGGCGGCGCGCGACGTCGGCGAGGCCATGGCCAGGAATCCGGCGCCGCTGATCATTCCCTGTCATAGGGTCCTGGCTGCGGGCGGGAAAATCGGCGGTTTCTCCGCGCCCGGCGGCTTGACGACAAAAATCCGAATGCTCGAATTGGAGGGCGTTCGCCTGGCGCCGCTGCCGGCGCTCCAGCCGACGTTCGATTTCTGAGCGCCGAGAAGGCCGGCGCGACTATTGATTGCGCTGGCCCTATCCTGCAGCGGCCATGCGCCTTCCCGAGGAGTGCGCGAGGCCGACAATGACAGACGATCGGAAAATTGCCCTGGGACGGCGGGTGTCTGTGCGCGGGAGTCTGCCTCCGGATCAGCGCTCCGCCGCTCTTGACCATCGCATGCCGGCCGGACCCCAAAGGGTGCGCGGCCTTGGTCGAGGCATTCGCCCGCGAGGGCGCGCGGCCGGATTGATCGTTGGAAACCTCCGCGCCCCGCCCGTCTGGCGAGGGTGACGGCGTGCCGTCCCGGCGACATGTAAGGGCGGAAAGGAGCCCCATCATGTTCGACCCATCCATCCCCTCCCCCCTGAGCGCCTTCTCGGCCGCCGTTTCGGAGCTTGTCCGCGGCGCGGCGCCGAGCGTCGTGTCGGTGAAGTCGCAGCAGTCGCAATCGAGCGGCTTCGTTTGGCGCCCGGGGCTTGTCGTCGCGGCGGAGGAAGCGCTGGCCGACGACGGCGAGATCGAGATCGTCGCGCACGATGGCGCGAGGACCCGGGCCGAGCTCGTCGGCCGCGATCCGTCGACTGACGTCGCTCTGTTGCGCGTCCAGCGCACGGACCTGCCGCAAGCCTCGCCCGCGGGCAGCGGCGCGACGGCAGGCGCGCTGGCGCTTGTCGTCGCCGCGCGCGGGGGCGCCGCCGCGGCGGCGTTCGGGATCGTCTCCTATGCCGGCCCGCAATGGCGCAGCCTGCGCGGCGGCCTGATCGACGCCAGGATCGAGCTCAGCGTGGGCTTGCGCCGATCCAGCGAAGGCGGGCTCGCGCTCAATGCGGACGGCCAGGCGCTCGGCATGGCGGTGTTCGGGCCCCGCCATCGCACCCTGGTCATTCCCTTTTCGACGATCGACCGGGTGGCGGAGGTCCTGGCCGCCAAGGGGAGGGTGGCGCGCGGCTATCTGGGCCTCGGCCTGCAGCCGGTGAAGCTGGAAACGGGCGGAACCGGAATCATGGCGATGAGCGTCGATCCCAAAGGGCCCGGCGCGGCCGCCGGCATCCGGCAGGGCGACGTCATCGTGGCGTGGAACGGCGAAGCAGTCCGCGGGCTGCATCATCTCCTGCGGGCGCTCGGGCCCGATAGCGTCGGGACTTCGATCCAGCTTTCGATCAAGCGGGCGGGCGAGCCGGTCGAGCTCACGCTGACGGTCGGCGAGAGGCCGGCGCCGCAATGACGGACGAGCCGGCGCCGGTCCTCGTCGTCGCCATCGAGATTGGCGAGCCCGAGCTCGCCGATCGGCTCGCCGCGCTGCTCGCCGACGTTCCAGGTCTGCGCCTGGCGTTGCCGGGAGAACCCGCCGACGCGGCGCTCGTGCTGCCCGACGAAAAGCCACCGCCGGACGCCTCCCCGGCGCTGACGCCGCGCGAGCACGACGTGCTGGCGCTGCTCGCCGAAGGCGCTTCCAACAAGGCGATCGCCCGGCGGCTGATGATCTCGGTCCACACCGTCAAATTCCATATCGCCTCGCTGTTCGACAAGCTCGACGCGGAAGGTCGGACGGAAG
Source organism: uncultured Alphaproteobacteria bacterium (assembly GCA_963772555.1). Lineage (GTDB taxonomy): Bacteria > Pseudomonadota > Alphaproteobacteria > Rhizobiales > Beijerinckiaceae > Roseiarcus. Next base: position 185,609 of record CAVYXQ010000014.1, read on the forward strand.
CGGTGGCGCAGGCGGCGCGGCTCGGCGCGATCAAGTTCTAGAGGTTTTGGTTTGGGCGAAGTGATCCGAGGCGACTGAGAAATGTCTTTGCCAGCGACCCCTGGGTTGCTTCGTCGCTCCGCTCCTCGCAATGACGGCGAGGGTTTCGCGCGCTAGACGCCAAACACCGCCAGCAGCACGCCGAAGACAGGGATGGCGACAAGGCACACGCCGAGGCTCACCCTCAGATAGAGGGTCTTCCAGTACAGAATTCTGCGAAAGCAGCGCGATCCGGTGCTTGGCTTCTTCGAGCTCGGCCTCGGCGTCGTGGATGAAGATGAAGTCATCCGGGGTGGCGTGGCGCAAGAGATGGAAGGCGCTCTTGTCAGACCTCAGGTACCGGGGAAAAATGGCCAGGAGCAGGAAGAAATAGGCGATCAGAAACGGGGCGAGGATCAGCCAGAGCGGGACCATCGCGAGACTTTTCTCGTGTGCGCTGAGGATCGGCACCATCAGGAGCGGCAGGAAGAGGAGGGCGATGTTCGCCTTGAAGTCGCTCGAGCGGATGGCGTCGGAGTAGACGCCGGAGAAATCGCGGAAATACTTGATTTCCCGATGAATGCGATCCTCGCTCATCGGCTTGGCGCCGTTCGGGACGGTGACGATGTCGGCCTCGGCCTCTGACATGCGCACAAAGCTTGGGAGAGCGGTTCGACGCTGTCAAGTTCGCGCGCTCGGCCTTTCAGCGCTAGCGGGCGCGCGACGGCGGCGCTAGCTCGCGGCCGCGTCCGGCGCCGGCCCGAGTCCTTGCCTTTGGCCTCGACATCGCGATCGACGAACTCGATCACCGCCATGGCTGCGTTGTCGCCCGGACGGAAGCCCGCCTTCATGATGCGGGTATAGCCGCCGTTGCGGGTCTTGTAGCGCGGGCCGAGGACGTCGATCAGTTTCTTGACCAGGTCGGCATCGCGCAGCCGCGAAATGGCGATGCGCCGCGCATGCAGATCGCCGCGCTTCCCCAGCGTCACCAGCTTCTCGACCACCGGGCGAAGGTCCTTGGCCTTCGGCAGGGTCGTTGTGATCTGCTCATGCTTGATCAGCGCTTGCGCCATATTGGCGAACATCGCCCGGCGATGTTCGGCGGTGCGGTTGAAGCGCCGTTTGGCGTGTCCGTGATACATCGGCTCGTCTCCTTGACCCGGGTCTGCGGCCGCCGTGCCAAGGAACGGCCGCTCGTTAACTCCCTCTCCCGCCTGCGGGGGAGGGCGTCAGTAGTGCTCCTCGAACCGCTTGGCGAGGTCCTCGATATTTTCCGGCGGCCAGCCGCTCACCTCCATGCCGAGATGCAGGCCCATCTGCGCCAGCACCTCCTTGATCTCGTTCAGCGACTTGCGGCCGAAATTCGGCGTCCGCAGCATCTCGCCCTCGGTCTTCTGGATGAGGTCGCCGATGTAGGTGATGTTATCGTTCTTGAGGCAGTTGGCCGAGCGGACCGAAAGCTCGAGCTCGTCGACTTTCTTCAAGAGCGCCGGGTTGAAGGCGAGCTCTGGGATCGCGTGTGCGGCCTCTTCGCGGCGCGGCTCCTCGAAGTTGACGAACACGGCGAGCTGGTCCTGCAGAATGCGCGCGGCATAGGCGAGCGCATCCTCCGGCGACATTGCCCCGTTGGTCTCGATCGTCATCGTCAGCTTGTCCTTGTCGAGGTCCTGTCCCTCGCGGGTGTTCTCGACACGGTAGCTGACCTTCTTGACCGGCGAGAACATGCTGTCGATCGGCAGGAGCCCGATCGGCGAATCCTCGGCGCGGTTACGGTCGGCCGGGACGTAGCCCTTGCCGCCGGTCACCGTGAATTCGATGCGCAGATCCGCGCCCTCGTCGAGCGTGCAAATGACGAGGCCCGGGTTGAGGATCTGGATGTCGCCGGTCGTCTGGATGTCGCCCGCGGTGACCGCGCCGGGACCGCGGCGCTTCAGCACCAGGCGCTTGACGCCGTCCCCGTGCATCTTGACGGCGATGTCCTTGACGTTGAGCACGATGTCGACGACGTCCTCGCGCACCCCCGGAATCGACGAGAATTCGTGCAAGACGCCGTCGATGTGGATCGAGGTGATCGCGGCGCCCTGCAGCGAGGAGAGCAGCACGCGGCGCAGCGAATTGCCGAGGGTCTGGCCGAAGCCACGCTCGAGCGGCTCGGCGACGACGGTCGCGACGCGGCGGGCATCTTCGTTCGGAACGACTTCGAGCTTCTTCGGCTTGATGAGTTCTTGCCAGTTCTTCTGGATCACGGCGTGGCCTTCCATGGAATCGGTCCGTGGCTTGAGTTCATACATCGGGGTTTCAGACGCGACGACGCTTGCGCGGTCGGCAGCCGTTGTGCGGGATCGGCGTCACGTCGCGGATCGAGGTCACGGTGAAGCCAGCCGCCTGGATCGCGCGCAAGGCCGACTCGCGCCCCGAGCCCGGGCCCGACACCTCGACCTCGAGGGTGCGCATGCCGTGCTCGGACGCCTTGCGGACGGCGTCCTCGGCGGCGATCTGGGCGGCGAAAGGGGTCGACTTGCGCGAGCCCTTGAATCCCATCGTGCCGGCCGAGGACCACGAGATCGTGTTGCCCTGGGCGTCGGTGATGGTGATCATGGTGTTGTTGAACGTCGAGTTCACGTGGGCGACGCCCGAGACGATGTTCTTGCGTTCGCGGCGGCGGACGCGGGTCGCTTCTTTTGCCATTGCTGTCGGTCCTTCAGTCGCGCCCGAAAAGCGCGTCGATGCTCAACGTGTCCGGAATGAGAACAGGGATCACTTCTTCTTGCCGGCGATCGGCTTCGCCTTGCCCTTGCGGGTTCGCGCGTTGGTGTGCGTGCGCTGGCCGCGCACCGGCAGCTGCTTGCGATGCCGCAAGCCGCGATAGGTCCCCAGATCCATCAGCCGCTTGATGTTGATCGCCACGTCGCGGCGCAAATCGCCCTCGACCATGTAGTCGCGGTCGATCGTTTCGCGGATCTGCAGCACCTCCGCGTCGGACAGCTGCGCGACGCGGCGTTCGGCGGGAATATGCACCTTTTCGCAAATCTCCTCGGCCTTCTTGGGACCGATCCCGTGAATGTATTGAAGCGCGATGATCACGCGCTTGTTGGTCGGAATATTGACTCCGGCTATGCGAGCCATTCGCTCTTTGCTCCATGGTCAGCGGCGATCCGGCCCCATGCCGATGCGTCGCGTGGTAAACGTCTCGGCGTCCGGTGGAGGCCGGCCCTTGCCGCGAATCTTCAAACGCAAAAAGTCCCACGCGCTCCATATGGCGCCGGGACCCAGATGACGTTTGGGATGCCGGGCATTTAGTGCGTTTGCCCGGCTTGTCAAGCAAAATCGCCGGGGCCCGCGCCCGCGCGGTCGCTCATTCCGACCTTTTGTCGCCGTCCTCCGTCAGTCCTCCGTCGCGAACCCCTCGCAAATTCGACGAAATGTCTTTATAGCGCGTCGGCCCGCTCCGCCGCGTTCGGCGAAATGACCCTCAGAGGAACCCCCATGACAAGAAAGCTACCCGCGCGCTGGCTAGCGCCGGCCGCAGCCCTTGCGCTCTCGCTGGGCGCGAGCCTGGCCTTCGGCGGATCGGCGTCGGCCGACCCCAAGGTGCTGGCGAAAGTCGACGGCTCGCCAATCACCGAGGACGATCTTAACGACGCGATGGCCGACATCGGCCCCGGCCTGCCGCAGAAGCTCGAGGGCGCGGCGCGGCAGAAATACGTGCTCGACTATCTGATCGACCTCAAGCTGGCGGCGAAAAAGGCCGAGGCCGACAAGCTCGACCAGTCGCCGGACTTCGCCCGCAAGCTCGCCTATTACCGCGACAAGCTGGCGATGGAGGAATTGCTCGGCTCCGTCGCCAAGTTCGCGACCACCGAGGATGCGGAGCGGAAGGCTTATGACGAGGCGGCCAAGGCCGAGCCGCCGCAGGAAGAGATTCACGCGCGCCACATCCTCGTGCCGACGGAAGAGGAGGCCAAAAAGGCCCTGGCGAGGGTCAAGGCCGGGGAGGATTTCGCCAAGGTCGCGACGGAATTGTCCAAGGATCCTTCCGGCGAAGGCGGCGATCTGGGCTGGTTCACCAAGGACCGCATGGTGCCGGAATTCTCCGACGCCGCCTTCAAGCTGAAGAAGGGCGAGATCTCCGAACCGATCCACACCCAGTTCGGCTGGCACATCATCCAGGTCGAGGACATTCGCACCAAGACCTTCCCGCCCTTCGAGCAGGTGAAGGATCAGGCCGCCCGCTACGTCGCCCAGAAGGCGGAAAGCGAGATGGTCAGCCAGCTGCACAACGCGGCCAAGATCGAGCTGTTCGGTCCGGACGGCAAGCCGCTGCCGCCGGAGGCCGCCGCTACGCCGCCAGCGCCGGCGACCGCGACCGCGCCAGCGCCGACGACCGCGCCCGCGCCGGACAAGAATGCGCAGGACAAGGACGCGCCCGCCGCCGCCGACAAGCCGAAGACGCCGTAAAGACCAACTCCGGGAGCGGGCCGACAGCCTCGGCCCGCTTCCGCGGCTTTTTCACTGGAGGCTCATGGCCGCTCCCGCACCGCTCTCGCCCCTCGCGCCGAAGACTTATTCCGCCCTTCCGCCGATAGCCGGCGTCCGTTTCGCCACGGTCGCAGCGGGCGTTCGCTACCCAGGGCGGACCGACGTGATGATGGCGCTGTTCGATGAGCCGGCGGCGGCTGCTGGCGTGTTTACCCGCTCGAAGTGCCCCTCGGCGCCGGTCGACTGGTGCCGGGCGCAGCTCGGAGGCGGCAAAGCGCGGGCGCTCATCGTCAATTCCGGCAATGCCAACGCCTTCACCGGCCACAAGGGAATCGAAGCGGTCGAAGTCGTCGCCGCGGCTGCGGCGAAGATCATCGGCGCGGCCCCGGGCGAGGTCTTCATGGCCTCGACCGGCGTGATCGGCGAGCCCTTGGACGGAACGCGGATCGCCCGCGTTCTCGGCGAACTCGCCCGCGAGGCGAAAGCGGACCGGCTGATGGATGCGGCCAGGGCGATCATGACGACCGACACGTTTCCGAAGGTCGCGACCGCCGCCGTCAGGCTCGGCGACGCTGTGGTGACCCTCAATGGCATCGCCAAGGGGGCCGGCATGATCGCGCCCGACATGGCGACGATGCTGTCTTATGTCTTCACCGACGCGCCGATCGCCGCAGGCGCGCTGCAGACGATGCTGTCGAAATCGGTCGAGCGCTCGTTCAACGCGATCACCGTCGACAGCGACACCTCGACCTCCGACACGCTGATGATCTTCGCCACCGGCGGCGCAACGACGGCGCCGCATATCGAGGACGGCGCCGACGCGCGCGCCGCCCCATTCCGCCGCGCGCTCGACAAGCTCCTGCGCAACCTGGCGCAGCAGGTGGTGCGCGACGGCGAGGGCGCGCGCAAGTTCATCGAGGTGAGGGTCGAGGGCGCTGCGACGCGCAAGGCAGCGAAGCGAATCGCCATGTCGATCGCCAATTCGCCGCTGGTCAAGACCGCCTGCGCCGGCGAGGACGCCAATTGGGGCCGCGTCGTGATGGCGGTCGGCAAGGCGGGCGAAAAGGCCGAGCGTGACAAGCTCGACGTCTGGTTCGGCAAGATCCGCGTCGCCCATCAGGGCCTGCGCGACCCGGCCTACGACGAGGCGGCGGCCTCCGCCTACATGAAACGCGATTCGATCGTCATCACCGCCGATCTCAACATCGGGCGCGGGCGGGCGATCGTCTGGACCTGCGATCTCACCAAGGAATACGTCGCGATCAACGGCGACTATCGCTCGTGAAGCTGGTCGTGGTCGTCGCTGCGGCGCTGATCGACGCCGACGGCCGGGTGCTGATCGCGCAACGGCCGAAAGGCAAGCGGCTCGAGGGCCTGTGGGAGTTTCCCGGCGGTAAGGTCGACGCCGGCGAGGGTCCGGAAGATGCGCTGATCCGCGAACTCGGCGAAGAACTCGGCATAACGGTCAAAGCCGCCTGCCTCGCGCCCTTGACCTTCGCCAGCCACCCTTACGACGACTTCCACCTCTTGATGCCGCTCTACGTCTGCCGCCGCTGGGAAGGCTTGGTTCAGCCGCTCGACGGACAGGCGCTCAAATGGGTGCGCCCAAAGGACCTGCGCTCCTATCCGATGCCACCCGCCGACGCGCCGTTGATCCCCCATCTCGAGGATCTCTTGGGGTGACGCGGCGGCTCAAGGCGAGGCCGTCCAGGTCTTGTAGTCTTCGTCCGAGATCGACGGCAGCTTCTTGATGAAGGCGACGATCGTCCAGAGCTGCTCGTCGGACGCTCCGGCGAGGGCAAAGCTCGGCATGCCGGTCATCTTGATGCCGTTCCTGATGACCCAGAAGAGCTCCGGCGCTGTCCGCTCCTTCGCCATCACCTTGAGGTCGGCGGGGACGGGCTTCAGGCCCTCGGAAAATTTCGCCCAATTGGCGTCCGGCGGTCCGCCGTGACAATTGACGCAGCCGATCGTGGCGTAAGCGCGGGCTCCCGCCCTCACCGTCGCCGGATCGTCGAGGTTGGCGGGCGGCTGATCGGTCGCATGCCGCGCCACCGATGCGGCCCGGACACTCGCCAGCGCCCAATTGACGATCGCCGGATCGTCCTCGTTTTCGGCGACGCTGTAGAAGCCGCCGAAGACGTAGATCGCCGCGCCGATGGCGGCGAGGATCGCCAGGGCGCCGATAACACTCAGCAATCGCATGGGCCTTCTCCCCCGAGTCCCCGTCGGTTCGCCAAGATGAAGCGAAAGCGTTGAACGCCGGGGGCGCTCCAATTCACTCCATTCGGCTCGAAACTGAAAGGGCTTTCGCCTTGCCGCCTTGACAGCCCCGGACTCTAAGGGTCGTTTCATGATCCGCAACCGTCCCTTAACGCCCGTCCGCCCATTCTGATTTCATGCCGAAGCTCGCCGATCCGCCTGAACCCGGGCCCCTCACCGCCTCGCCCGATCTCGCGGCCGCCGTCGTCGCTTGGCTTCGCCGGCTCGGCGGCGAGCGGCAGATGTCGGCGCATACGATCGAAGCCTACGGGCGCGACGCGCGCCAATTTCTCGCCTTTCTCGCCGAGCGCTTCGGCGCGCCGCCGTCGATCGCCGACTTCACCGATTGCGCGCCGGCGGACCTGCGCGCCTTTCTCGCCCGCCGGCGCGCCGAGGGAATTGACGGACGGTCGCTGCAGCGCGCCCTCTCCGCCTTGCGCTCGCTTAGCCGGCACATCGCCCGGGACGGCGGCGAGACGGCCTCCGCCCTCGGGGCCCTTCGCGCGCCGAAGGCGGCGCGCCGCCTGCCGCGGCCTCTGACCCCGCCGGACGCAAGAGCCGTCACGACCACCGCGCCGCGCGAGGGGGAGGCGCGCGAGCCCTGGGTCCTGGCGCGCGACGCAGCCGTGCTGGCGCTCTGCTACGGCGCGGGGTTACGCATTTCCGAGGCGCTGGCGATCCGCCGCGCCGACGCGCCGACCGGCGAAGCGGACGCGGTCACGGTCGTCGGCAAGGGCAAGAAGACGCGCTCGGCCCCGGTCATCGCCCCGGTGCGCAAAGCCATCGAAGATTATCTGGCGCTTTGCCCCTTTACGCTGAAGCCCGAGGGGCCGCTCTTCGTCGGCACGAGGGGCGGGCCGCTGTCGCCCCGCATCGTGCAGCTGGCGATGGAGCGGATTCGCGGGGCGCTCGGCCTCCCCGACACCGCCACGCCGCACGCGCTTCGCCATTCCTTCGCCACCCATCTTCTGGCCCGCGGCGGCGATCTGCGCACCATCCAGGACCTGCTCGGCCACGCCTCGCTGTCGACGACGCAGGTCTATACCGGCGTCGACAGCGCCCGCCTCATCGCCGCCTACCGCGCCGCCCACCCGCGCGCGTGAGCGGAAAAACGCCGGTGGCGCGTATCGACGGCCGCCCTCGCCATGCGCTATGAAAACGGCCCACTCTTTCGAGGTTCCCCATGTCCGGCAAGCGCGTTGTCTTCACCGGCGGATCGGGCAAGGCCGGCCGCCACGCCGTCCCGCATCTCGTCGCGCACGGCTATTCGGTGCTCAACGTCGACAAGAAAGCGCTCGAACTCGCTCGGCGTGCCGACGCTGATCGCCGATCTCGCCGATGGCGCCCAGGCGTTCAACGCGCTGACGACCCATCCAGACTTCGCCGGCTTCACCGACGGGCGCCCGCCGAGCCCGCCGGACGCAGTCGTGCATTTCGCCGCCATCCCGCGGGTGCTCCTCGAGCCCGACAATGTCACCTTCACGACGAACGTTGTCAGCACCTACAACGTCATCGAGGCGGCGATGAAGCTTGGCGTGCGTAAGGTCGTCATCGCCTCGAGCGAGACGACCTACGGCGTCTGTTTCGCCGAGGGCGACAAGGACTTCCATGCCTTTCCGCTCGAGGAGGATTACGACGTCGATCCGATGGATTCCTACGGGCTCAGCAAGGTCTGCAACGAGAAGACCGCGCGCGCCTTCGCCATGCGCTACAAGGCCGACATCTATGCACTGCGCATCGGCAACGTCATCGAGCCGCACGAATACGAGAAGTTTGCCGAGTTCCGCCGCAACCCGCCGATGCGCAAGCGCAACGCCTGGAGCTATGTCGATGCGCGCGACCTCGGCGAGATCGTCCGGCTCTGTCTGGAAAAGGACGGGCTCGGCTTCCAGGTGTTCAACGCCGTCAACGACACGATCACGCTCGACATGCCGACCCGCGAGGCGCTGAAGACGCTCTGCCCGAACACCCCGGTCACCCGTGAGATGGGCGAGTTCGAAGCGCCGCTGTCCAACCGCAAGGCGCGCGAGGTCCTCGGGTTCCGGGAAGCGCACGACTGGCGGAAGTACGCGCCGCGCTAGTCTAGTGTCCGTCCATAAACGCTAAGTTTTTGAAATTATTTGTTAAATCGCTGTCCTTACGAATGCAAGGCCCGGCGGTTTCGGCTAAGCTTTCGGATCAAGCCACTGATTCGGAAGGCGAAACCGCCACCGCCGGAGCCCGACAATGCGTCAGGAACGCACCGTCCAGGCCAGCATATTCGATCTCTTCGCCGACCACGAGATCGGCCAGGAACTGAAGGCGATGTCGCAGTGGCTGGACGAGCATCGCGAGCTCATCGGGCTGGCGGCGGAGGATCTGCGCCGACACGGCGTTAAGGAGACCGGGCGAGAAGGCCTTCCGGCCGAGTCGGTCTTGCGCTGCGCGCTTCTCAAGCAGCATCGCCAGCTGAGCTATGAGGAGCTGGCGTTTCATCTTGAAGACTCGGCCTCGTTTCGCGCCTTCGCGCGGCTGCCGCTGTCGTGGACGCCGAAGAAGTCGGTGCTGCACAGGACCATCAGCGCCATCCGGGCCCAGACATGGGAGGCGATCAATCGCGTCCTGCTGGCCAGCGCGCGTCAGGAGAAAGTCGAGACCGGCAAGGTCGTGCGGCTGGACAGCACGGTCGCCGCCGCGCTCATGCATGAGCCGAGCGACAGCAGTCTTCTCTGGGATGCGGCCCGCGTGATGGTGCGGCTGTTGAAGGCGGCCGAGGCCTTGGTCGGCGGTCTCGAGTGGCGCAATCATCGGCGCGCGGCGAAGAAGCGAGCGCGCGCGATCGAATATGGCCGCGACCGACTGAAACGGGTCCAGCATTATCGTGAGCTGATCAAGCTGACCCGGGCGACCCTGGCCTATGTTGATCAGGCCGCAACGCAGGTATGGCAGGCGCCGGACCCGATCGCCGTCACGCTGTGGCAGGCCGAGCTCCGTCACTATCGTCTGCTGATCGAGCGGATCATCGCCCAGGCCGAGCGTCGCGTTCTTAATGGCGAGGCGGTTCCCGCCAACGAGAAGATCGTCAGCCTGTTCGAGCCGCACGCCGACATCATCGTCAAAGGCGGCCGCAAGGTTCAGTACGGCCACAAGCTCAACCTGACCACCGGCCGGAGCGGCTTGATCCTCGACCTGGTGATCGAGACCGGCAATCCGGCGGACAGCGAACGGTTGTTGCCCATGCTGAAGCGCCATATCGCCTTCTACGGCAAGTCGCCCCGACAGGCCGCCGCCGACGGCGGTTTCGCCAGCCGTGACAATCTCGCCCAGGCGAAGGCCCTTGGCGTCCACGACATGGCCTTCCACAAGAAGGCCGGCCTGCGCATCAAGGACATGGTCAAGAGCAACTGGGTCTACCGCAAGCTGCGCAACTTCCGAGCCGGCATCGAATCCGACATCTCGTGTTTGAAGCGCGCCTATGGTCTGGCGCGCTGCGTCTGGCGCGGGCTCGACCACTTCAAGGCCTACGTCTGGTCCTCGGTCGTCGCCTACAACCTCGCCCTCTTTGCCCGGCTCAAGCCGACCTGATTTCTCGTCTTCGGCCGAAGGCGCGCAAGCCTGGTTGAGCCCGAGTCGGCCTCTCATTCTGAATTCCTGAACTTGGCGGCCGGATCAGCCCACGCAGCAGCCACAGCAAACGAAATGGCTCCCAAACGGCCCAGTTCATCGCCAACGCGATTGATTCCAGCCGAAAAATCATGCGTTTATGGACGGACACTAGTCTAAGGCCAACGCCGGCTCACCCCCGTGGCTTCGCCCGCGCGGTCGGGGCGGCGTTCGCCGGATCCTCCGGCCAGAAGTGGCGCGGATAACGGCCGCGCAGGTCCGAGCGGACTGCAGCCCACGAGCCGCGCCAGAAGCCGGGCAGATCTCGGGTGATCTGGATCGGCCGGTGCGCTGGCGACAGCAAGTGCAGCGTCAGCGGAATACGCCCGCCGGCGACCGATGGATGCTCGGGGAGTCCGAACAATTCCTGCACCCGCAGCGCGATCGACGGGCCGCCCTCGGCCTCGTAGTCGATCGGCGCGGCCGTCCCGGTCGGCGCGGAAAAGTGGGTCGGCGCCTCTTCGTCCAGCCGGCGCGCCAGTGCGAAGGGCAGCTTCGCCCGCAGCGCGGCGGAGAGATCGTCAGGCCCGATCTCGTCGAGGCGCGTCTTGCCGAGCAGAAACGGCGTCAGCCATTCGGGATCGCTCATGAGCGCTTCGTCGGACAGGTCCGGCCAGGGCTCGCCCTCCGCCCGGCGCAGGAACATCACCCGATCACGCCACTGCCTCAGCCCCTTGCTCCACGGCAGGCGCTCGATCCCCAGTGAAAGGACGCCCAGCGCCAGCGCTAGCGCGCTCGCTTCGTTCCCGGGAACCGCGAGCGTCTGCTCGGCGAGGACGAGCGCGCCGAGCCGCCGGCGCCGCCGCGCCCGCAGGCCGGCCGAGGCGCGGTCGAAAGCGAGCTCGTCCGCCGTCTCGATCGCGCTGCGCGCGACCGCCTCGATCTCCTCGAGGCTCAAGGCCGCGCCGAGAAGGATGCGCGCCGAAGCGGCGCGGCCGGCGACCTCGCCGATCGCCAGGAACGGCTCTGCCGCCAGCGCCTCGTGCGGCTTGAGCGCCGCCGCCCGCCCGTTCGCCATCAGGAATTCGCCGGGCCGGCCGCGCGCCATGGCGATGCGGTCGGGATAGGCGGCGGCGAGGAGCGGGCCGGGAGTGGAGCGCGCCGAACCCTCACCCTGGCGCTGCGCGCCTGTCCCTCTCCCGCTTCGCGGGCGAGGGGATTTCCTTCTCCCGCTCGCGGGAGAAGGTGGCGCGACCCCCGGACTTGATCCGGGGGGCTGGATGATGAGGGCCTCCCCCGCCCTGGCCGCCAGCCTATGCGCCAGCCGCCGCGCGTCGCCGGCGCGCTCCGATCGGTCGCGGCGGAAGGCTTCGAGCCGGGTCCAGAGGTCGACAGCGTCGCCGCCGAGGCCGCGCTCGGTGAGGACGACTGCGACCTGGCTTGCTGTCTGCACGTCGCCATCGCGCGCCGCGTCGACGACCATGCGGGCGAGACGCGGCGGCAACGCGAGGCGGGCGATGACGCGGCCTCCGTCGGTGATGCGCCCATCGCCGTCGATCGCTCCGATGGCGACGAGGAGCGCCCGCGCCTCCTTGAGCGCGCCTGCGGGCGGCGGGTCGAGAAAGGCGAGCCGGCTCGGATCAGCGACCCCCCAGGCGGCGCAGTCGAGCAGGAAACCGGAGAGATCGGCGCTGAGGATTTCCGGCGCCGCATAGGGGGCGAGGCCGCCGTTCGCCGCCTCCTCCCACAGTCGATAACAAATTCCCGGCTCGACCCGGCCGGCGCGGCCGCGCCGCTGATCGGCGTTGGCCTTGCTGACGCGCACCGTCTCGAGCCGGGTCAGGCCGATGTCGGGCTCGTAGCGCGGCACGCGCATGAGGCCGAAGTCGACGACGACGCGTACGCCCTCGATCGTCAGCGAGGTCTCGGCGATTGAGGTCGCGAGCACGATCTTGCGGCGGCCTTTCGGCGCCGGCTGAACGGCGCGATCCTGGGCGCGCCAGTCGAGCGCGCCGTAGAGCGGCGCGATGTCGACGTCCGCCCGCCTGACGCGGCTTGAAAGGATTTCGGCGACCCGGCGGATCTCGCCCTGGCCCGGCAGGAAGACGAGGATCGAGCCCCGCTCCTCATCGAGCGCTGCGAGCGCGACGCGGGCGACTTCGTCCTCGATGCGAGCGGCGGGGTTCCGTCCGACGTAGCGGGTCGCGACAGGATAGGCGCGGCCCCGGCTCTCGATCAGCGGCGCATCGCCGAAGAGGGCGCTGACCCGCGCGCCGTCGAGCGTCGCCGACATGACGAGAAGCCGCAAGTCCTCGCGCAGACCCGCCTGCGCATCGAGCGCCAGCGCCAGGCCGAGATCGGCGTCGAGCGAACGCTCGTGGAACTCGTCGAAGAGGACCGCCGCGACGCCGTCCAGCGCCGGATCGTCGAGGATCATCCGGGTGAACACGCCCTCGGTGATTACCTCAATGCGGGTGCGAGCGGAAACGAGGCTCGTGAGGCGCACGCGTAAGCCCGCCGTTTCGCCGACCTCTTGGTCCAAAGTGGCGGCCATGCGGGCGGCGGCGGCGCGCGCGGCCAGGCGCCGCGGTTCGAGCAGGATGAGCCGTCCGCCCTTCGCCCAAGGCTCGTCAAGCAGGGCGAGCGGGACGCGTGTCGTCTTGCCGGCGCCGGGCGGAGCCACCAGCACCGCGCGCGTCTCCCGGCTGAGCGCGGCGCTGAGCTCGGGCAACGCCTCGTCGATCGGAAGAGGGAATTGCGGATCGAGCGTCATAATCTGAACCAAGGCGTGGAGAACGATGCTAGCTTAGTGTCCGTCCATAAACATATGTTTATATTATCTAGAATCGGGCCGGGTCGTTGCTCGAGGAACGGTTTGCAACCCCATTTCAATCCATCGGGCGATTGTGGGAGCTGATCGGCCGCTATATTCTGAGAATCAGAATGAGAAGTCGACCCGGGATCAGCCGGGTTCGCGGGGCCGCGGCCGAAGGCGAATGTCAGGTCGGCTTAAGCCGGGCAAAGAGGGCGAGGTTGTAAGCGACGACTGAGGACCAGACGTACGCCCTGAAGTGGTCGAGCCCGCGCCCGATGCAACGCGCCACGCCATAGGCACGCTTCAAACACGAAATGTCGGATTCGATGCCGGCTCGGAAGTTGCGCAGTTTGCGGTAGACCCAGTTGCTCTTGACCATATCCTTGATGCGCAGGCCGGCTTTCTTGTGGAAGGCCATGTCGTGGACGCCAAGGGCCTTCGCCTGGGCGAGATTGTCACGGCTGGCGTAACCGCCGTCGGCGGGGGCCTGTCGGGGCGCCTCGCCATAGACGGCGATATGGCGCTTAAGCATGGGCAAGAACCGTTCGCTGTCCGCCGGATTGCCGGCCTCGATCACCAGCTGAGGATCAAGCCGCTCCGGCCCGTGGTCAGGTTGAGCTTGTGACCGTACTGAACCTCGCGCCCGCCTTTGACGATGATGTCGGCGTGCGGCTCGAACAGGCTGACGATCTTCTCGTTGGCGGGAACCGCCTCGCCATGGAGGACGCGACGCTCAGTCTGTCCGATGATCCGCTCAATCAGCGGACGATAGCAGCGGAACTCGGCTTGCCACAGCGCGGCGGCCATCGGGTCGGACGCTCGCCATAACTGCGTCGCGGCGTGATCGGCGTAGGCCAGGGTCGTCCCGGTCAGCTTGATCAACTGACGGTAATGCTGGACCCGCTTGGCTCGATCGCGGGCATCCTTGATCGCGCGCGCCCGCTTCTTCGCCGCGCGCCGATGATTGCGCCACACGAGACCGCCGGCCAAGGCGTCGGCCGCCTGCAAAAGCCGCACCATGACACGGACCGCATCCCAGAGAAGAGAGCTGTCGCTCGGCGCGTGCATGAGCGCGGCGGTGACCGTGCTGTAGAGCCGCACGACCTTGCCGGTCTCGACTTTCTCCTGACGCGCGCTGGCAAGCAGGACGCGATTGATCGCCTCCCATGTCTCGGCCCGGAGGGCGCTGATTGTCCTGATGCAGCACCGCCTTGTTCGGCGTCCACGACAGCGGCAGCCGCGCGAAGGCCCGAAACGAGGCCGCGTCATCAAGGTGAACCGCCAGCTCCTCATAGCTCAGCTGGCGATGCTGCTTGAGAAGCGCGCAGCGCAAGACCGACTCGGCCGGCAGGCCTTCTCGGCCAGTCTCCTTAACGCCGTCCCGGCGCAGATCCTACGCCGCCAGCCCGATGAGCTCGCGATGCTCATCCAGCCACTGCGACATCGCCTTCAGTTCCCGGCCGATCTCGTGATCGGCGAAGAGATCGAATATGCTGGCCTGGACGGTGCGTTCCTGACGCATTGTCGGGCTCCGGCGGTGACGGTTTCGCGTTTGGAATCAGTCGCTTGATCCCAAAGCTTATCCGAAACCGCCGAGCCCTGCACTTGCCAAAACAGCGATTCCATAAACAATTTCAGCGAGTTGCCGTTTATGGACGGACACTAGTCTAGCGCAGGTTCCCGGTGTGTCCGAGCGAATACCGCCCCGGCTGCGGCCAGACGGTGAGCCCATGCGGCATGCCGCCAACGGGGATGGTCTTCACTGAGCCGTCGTCGGTGTTGAAGGCGTAGATGACGCCGTCGTAGCGGCCCGATAACCAGAGCCATTTGCCGTCGGCGCTCACGTTCCCCATGTCCGGACTGCCGCCGCCGGGAATGCTCCAGTTGGCGATGACCTTGCGTGTTGCGAAGTCCATGACAGACACGCTGCCCTGGCCGTTCCTGACGCCGGCGAGATTGTGCGTGCCGCGGTTGCTGATGTAGAGCTTGCTCC
Organism: uncultured Alphaproteobacteria bacterium; assembly: GCA_963772555.1. Classification (GTDB taxonomy): domain Bacteria; phylum Pseudomonadota; class Alphaproteobacteria; order Rhizobiales; family Beijerinckiaceae; genus Roseiarcus. Next base: position 200,758 of record CAVYXQ010000014.1, read on the forward strand.
CATCGCGGCTCGGATAGACCCCGTGCGTTCCCACCCCCGTCGGGATGAACCCGATCTCCTTGAAGGCGTCGCCGTCGATGACGACGAGCCCGTCCTTCAGCATGTCGGCGACGAAAAAGGCCGAGCCGTCGGGGGCGATGCGGATATCCTGCGGCATGCCTCCGGGCGACAGCGGCAGCACCCCTTCGAGCGTATGATGCACAAGATCGATCTTGGCGAGCGCATTGCCGTATTCGCAGGTGAAGATCGCGTAGGAGCCGTCGGGCGAGAAGTCGGCATGGTTGACGCCAGGGCATTTGGGCACCGCGATATAGCCCTGGAGATCCATGGTGTGCGGGTCGCGGAATTCGAGCCGCCGCATCGCCTCGGCGACCATTATCGCCGACTTGCCGTCCGGGGTAAAATAGAGGTTGTAGGAATCGGGGACGTCGATCGCCTTGCCGAGCCGGCCGGTCTTGGGGTCGATCGGCATCACATCGGCATGGCCGCCGCGGTAACTTATGTCGCCGGAGATCCACAGCGTCTGCAAATCCCAGGACGGCACAATGTGCTCAGGGCTCGGGATCGCGTCGAGGCTCTCGATCAGCTTGAAGGTGGTGGGATCGATCACGTCCACCTTGCCGGTGGTGAGGTTCGGCGAGTAGACGCGTGAGAGCTGTCCGGCGACGGCGGGACTGAACATCCCGGCGCCTGTTCCGGCGTAGACGTTCTTCGGATCGACCGGGGCCGGCATCGACATATTGGCCGGCGGCAGGTCGATCGGCTTTTCCGGCCCGAGTTGATAGGCCGCGAGCCGAATGAAGTCCGCGTCGGTTCGGCCTTGCTCGACAGCGCTGCGGCAGACGCTCGCGCATTGTGCGGCGTTCGTGCAGGCAGTCGGAATGGTGAAGGAGCGCGCAGCGTCGAAACCCGCCTCAGGGCCAATCACCCCCGCAAGCGCCAAAGCCGACACGCTGATCCAGCCGCGGAAATGCATTCCGAACGCCCTGTCCCAAAAAGCCTTTCGATCCCCCTGGGTCTCTTTTGCCATTCCTGCGCCAGTCGCAATGACTGTTGCGTGAACGACAGTTTTGTAGCGGCGGAAAACGTCCGAAGAATGGTTGGGCTTCGGCAAAGCCGCACCGATGGCGCCGGGCCTCCCGATCGCCTATCGTTCCTCAATGACCCTGCCCCGACGCCCGGTTGGCCCCGACGACCACGTCTTTCTCGTCGACGGTTCTTCCTTCGTTTTTCGCGCGTATTACCAGTCAATACGCCAGGACCAGAAGTACAACTACCGGATCGACCGTCTTCCGATCGGCGCAGTGCGCCTGTTTTCGACCAAGCTCTTGCAGTTCGTCCGCGACGGGGCGGCAGGAATCAAACCGACCCATCTGGCGATCATTTTCGACAAGTCGGAAGATTCCTTCCGCCGCGAGATCTATCCCCCCTACAAGACCCACCGGCCTGACCCGCCGGCCGACCTCCTGCCGCAATTTCCGCTGATGCGCGCGACCGTGCGCGCCTTCGGCATGGTTCCGGTTGAGCAGGACCGCTACGAGGCCGACGACCTTATCGCCACCTATGCACGCCAAGCCCGCGATAGGGGCGCCGACGTCCTGATCGTCTCGGCCGACAAGGACCTGATGCAGCTCATCGAGCCCGGGGTGGCGATGTACGATCCGGCCTCGGGCGAGCGCGAGGAGCGCAAGATCGGCCTGGCCGAGGTGATGGCGTATTTCGGCGCCGGTCCAGACAAGGTCGTCGATATCCAGGCGCTCGCCGGCGACTCGACGGACAATATCCCCGGCGCTCCGGGGATCGGCGTCAAGACCGCGGCGCAGCTGATCAACGAATATGGCGACCTCGAGACTCTGCTTGCTCGCGCCGGGGAGATCAAGCAGCCGAAGCGCCGCGAAGCGCTCACCCTGCCGCAGAACGTTGAACGCATCCGCCTGTCGAAGTCGCTGGTCGTTTTGGATCGCAATGTCGCGGTGGAAACCCCGCTCGACGAGCTTGCCCTGCCGAAGCTCGACGGCAAGGAGCTGATCGCCTTCTTCAAGGCGATGGAGCTGACCACGATTACCCGCCGCGTCGGCGAAATCTGCGGGATTGACCCGTCGTCGGTCGAGCCCGACCCGCGCTTCGTCGGCCCCGCTGGCTGGCGCGGGCGCGACGGCGAAGCGGCGCTGGCGAGAGAGCAAGAGGCCATGGCCGCGGCCCAGGCGCCGTCGCCCGCGACGGCTCCAGCGGCATCCGGCGCAGCGACGCCCGCCGATCTCGTGCAAACCCGCGCCGAGGAAGCCCGCGCTCCGATTTACCGGGCCGCCTACAAGATCGTGCGCAGCCCCGCCGAGCTCGCCGCCTGGATTGAGCGGGCGCATGCGGAAGGCATTGTCGCCTTCGATACTGAGACATCTTCGCCCGATCCGCTCACCGCAGAACTGATCGGCGTGTCTCTCGCTGTCAGGCCCGGCGAGGCCTGCTATGTCCCGATCGGTCATCGCGTCGGAGCGGACGACCTCTTCGACGGCGGCGGGCTCGTCAAGGACCAGATCGGCGAGGACGAGGCCGTCGCGCTCCTGAAGCCGCTGATGGAGGCGTCGGGTGTCCTCAAGATCGGCCAGAACGTCAAATTCGACATGCAGGTCTTCGCGCACCGCGGCGTGACGGTCGCGCCGGTCGACGACACGATGTTGGCCTCTTATACGCTCGACGCCGGAGCGACAGGCGAAACGCAGGACGTCGACAAACTCGCCGAGCGCATTCTTGGCCAGAAGCTGACCGCCCTCGCCGACGTGGCGGGCGCAGGCCGCAACGCCATCGGCTTCGAGCGCGTCCCCGTCGACCGCGCAAGCGAATACGCGGCCGAAAAGGCCGACGTCGCCATTCGCCTTTGGCGGGCGCTGAAGCCGCGTCTCGTCGCCGAGGGGATGACGACGGTTTACGAAACGCTGGAACGGCCGCTCGTCCCGGTGCTCGCCCGCATGGAACGGCGCGGGATCGCCATCGACCGGGACATGCTGTCGCGGCTGGCCGGCGATTTCGCGCAAGGGATGGCGCGGCTCGAGGACGAGATCGCCCGCATCGTCGGCGTGCCCTTCAATCCCGGCTCGCCGAAGCAACTCGGCGATATCCTGTTTGGCAAGATGGGCCTGCCAGGCGGCAAGCGCACCGCGACCGGCGCCTGGTCGACCTCGGCCAGCGTACTAGACGATCTCGCCGCCGAGGGCCACCAGTTGCCGGCGCGCGTTCTCGAGTGGCGCCAGATCTCGAAGCTCAAATCGACCTACGCCGACGCGCTGCCGGGCTTCGTCAACCCGACGACGGGCCGGGTGCACACGGCTTATGCGCTCGCCTCGACGACGACGGGGCGCCTCTCATCATCGGAGCCCAACCTGCAGAACATCCCCATCCGCTCGGAGGAAGGGCGCAAGATCCGCCGAGCTTTCGTGGCCCCCAGCGGCTACAAGCTAATATCGGCCGACTACAGTCAGATCGAGCTGAGGCTCCTGGCCCATATCGCCGACATTCCCGCGCTGAAGAAAGCCTTCGCCGAGGGACTCGACATTCATGCGATGACCGCCTCGGAAATGTTCGGCGTGCCGATCGAGGGCATGCCCGGCGAGATCAGGCGACGCGCCAAGGCGATCAACTTCGGCATCATCTACGGCATCTCCGCCTTTGGCCTCGCCAATCAGCTCGGCATTCCGCGCGAGGAGGCGGGGGCGTATATCCGAAAGTATTTCGAGCGCTTCCCCGGCATCCGCGATTATATGGACGCGACCAAGAAGACGGCGCACGCGAAGGGCTATGTGACCACCATCTTCGGCCGCAAGTGCCATTACCCGCGGATCAACGCCGCCAACGTCTCCGAGCGCGCGTTCAACGAGCGCGCGGCGATCAATGCGCCGATCCAGGGCTCCGCTGCCGACATCATCCGCCGCGCCATGATCCGCATGGACGACGCGTTGACGGACGGTGGCCTGAGCGCCCGGATGCTGCTGACTGTGCACGACGAACTCGTATTCGAGGCGCCCGACGAGGAGATCGAGGCGACGCTGCCGGTCGTCGCCAAGGTGATGGTCGATGCGCCGGAGCCCGCCGTCAGGCTGCACGTCCCGCTGCAAGTCGAAGCGCGCGCGGCGCGGAACTGGGACGAGGCGCACTGACGTGTCGAGGCGTCGTCTCTCGTTCAGCATCCTTCACTGCGAGCGGCCCCCGGGTCAAGCGCGTGGGGAAGCTATCGGAGGTCGCGGTCGCAATCCGGCGTTCTCCGGATTGCAGCGGCGCTTGCGTTCATCGCCATGACGGCTTCGGCATGACGACGATCGCCGAGCGCTACCGCGCGCTCGTTCTCGAACAGGGCTTCGAATACGACTTGGCGCAGGCGCGGCTGGCCGACGGGCTCGACGCGCTTTGCCTGAAGCTCAAGGATTACCGGGCCGAAGCGAAGCCGAGCGCTTTCGTGCGCTTCATGGGGATCCAGCCGCCCGAGCCGCCTCTCGGTCTCTATGTCTACGGCGCGGTCGGGCGCGGCAAGACGATGCTGATGGATCTCTTCTTCAACGCAGTCGAGGCGCCCTCGAAGCGCCGCGCACATTTTCATGGGTTCATGGCCGACGTGCACGCCCGCCTGCACGCTTGGCGGCAGGCGCGCAAGCGCGGCGAAGTCACGGGCGAGGATCCGATCGCTCCGGTCGCGGCGGAGCTTGCTCGCGAGGCTTCGCTCCTCTGCTTCGACGAGTTCACGGTGCGCGACATCGCCGACGCGATGATTCTCGGACGGTTGTTCACGGCGCTCCTCACGGCCGGCGTCGTCGTTGTCGCGACGTCGAACGTGGCGCCGGACGATCTCTACAAGGACGGGCTGAACCGCGCGTTGTTCCTGCCTTTCATCGCGCTTTTGCGCGAGCGGCTCGACATCGTCGAACTCGATGCGCGGACCGACTATCGGCTCGAGAAGCTGACGCGCGCGCCGGTGTATTACGCGCCGCTCAGCGCCAAGGCGGACGCGGCGCTCGATCAGGCCTTCTTCGCCATGACCGGCCGGCGCCATGGCGAAGAAGCCCGTATCGAATTGCTCGACCGGTTTCTCAACGTGCCGCAGGCGGTCGACGGGGTGGCGCGTTTCGGTTTCGATGAACTCTGTCGGCGCCCGCTCGGCCCAGCGGACTATCTCGAAATCGCTGACCGGTTTCATACGCTGTTCCTCGACCGCGTTCCGGTCATGACCGCGAGCGAGCGCAACGAGGCCAGGCGGTTCATCGTTCTGATCGACGCGCTCTACGACATGCGGGTCAAGCTGATCGCGTCGGCGGCAGCCCCGCCCGAGGCGCTTTTTGACGGCGCGGACGGAGCCGAGGCGTTCGAATTTGCCCGCTGCGCGTCGCGCCTCGTCGAGATGCGCTCGACCGACTATCTCGCCCTTCCGCATGGCCGCGAGACGGGCGCGAGATCCGGCGATCTCGGCGGCATCGTCGAGACGTAGGCGACGACGTCCTTTACGCAAGACGCGGATAGCCCGCCTCGGCTGCCCCGCGTTCCATGACGATCACCCGCTGGTAGTCGGCCGGGGTCATTACGCGAGCGCCCTTGAGTCCGAGCGCGACGCAGGCTTGCGCCAGTTCGGGCGCCGCTAGCGCGTCGAACAGCGCTTGTCGGGCCGCCATGACCGCGGCGGCAGGCAGCGTGGCGCTGGCGATGAAGGGCAAAGTGGGCGAGAGCGGGCTTTCGGTCACGACTGCGACGCCTTCGACCAGCTCAGGGCGCGCGCGCGCCGTCAGCGCAAAGCTGACGCAGTCGATCGCCGCCAGATCGGCCACGCCGCCGGCGACCGCCCCGAGGCTTGCGCGATGCGAGCCGGTCAGGGCGACCGATGAGAAGAACGCCGTGCCGCCGGCGATCGGCGCGATCGTTGCGCGAAAGAGGTTCATACCAGTGTTGCTGTCCCAGGCGTTGACCGCCGCGCGGCTGCCGCGAAACGCAGCGAGGTCGCGGCGCGGGTCGCTCGCCCGACGAATTAGAAAGCTGCGGTGCGCCGTCCCGTCGCAGCCTGGAAACGCATATTCGGGCGTTGCGATCAGGACGGCCGCGTCGCTGAGCGCCGTCACAAAGGGGTAGCCGCACGTCTGTCCGAAGACGAGGCGCGGGTTCCGCCACAACGCCGCAAGATCGCCACCGCGAGTGAGGCGCGCCGGCGCGTCCACGCCCCGTTCGCGCAAGCCCGCTGCGATTCGCGTCCACAACGCGTCATTGGCCGGGGCCAAATCCGGATCATCGTACATCGGCAGCGCCGCAATAGGCGCGCTTGGTGTCATGCCGCGCGGCTGTCCCAGTCGGGGTGAACCGGGCCGTCGTGCGGCTTCACTAGATAGCGCTGCGCGACCTCGAAATAGGAATTGTAGACGAGTCCGCCGTTCATCGCGATCAGCGTCTCCCGATTGAGCCGGTAGAAAGTCGGAAGCTGATACCAAGGCACGCCGCCGCGCAAGTGGTGGGCGACATGCAGATTGTTGAACAGGAAGAGCGGCCCGAGAATGCCAGCGTTCTCGACGATCGCGGTGCGTTCCCTGGCGTCGGGCATGGCCCGGTGCTCAGCAAAGGAGCGCACCATCGCGAGGCTCATGCCGGGATAGACGAAGGCGGCGAGATAAAGCCAGATCGGCATGCCACAAACGCCGCTAACCCAGATCAGTACCGGTGCGCATTGGAGGCAATGCCAGAGGAGAGTCGCGCGCGCCCCGGATCGGCCGCGCCATGCGTCGCCGACCTCGCGGCGGAGCCCCCGCGCCATCATCCACGCCGGACCGATAGCCATGCGCCCGAGCAGCGTCGATTGTGCCGACGCCAGCGCGCGCCCGAGCGGCCCGAGGTCACGCCAAGCGGCCTTGGTCCAATAGTAGCTCTCCGGATCCTCGAACGGATCGGTCAGGTTTTGGTCCTGATGGTGCCGGAGATGGGTCGAGCGGTAGGTCGAGAACGGCAGCCACAGCGACAGCGGCCAGACGCCGATGGCGTAGTTGAGGCGTCGGCTCGGCGTCGGATGGCCGTGGATGATTTCATGCTGCAGATTCAGCTGCCAGGCGACGGTCCAGGCGCCAAGCGCGGCGAGCGCCGGCCACGGCAGCGTGCGCCAAGCGAATGTCGCCCCGAACCACAACCCGTAAATGACGATCGCCAACACGACCGTCGGCCACTCGACCCTCCGGCCGAGTGGCGGAAGCTCCACGATCTCCACCTCTGATCTCCCCGGATCCGGGGAGATTCCGCCGCCTTCGCCCCGAATCGCTATAAGAGATCATTGTTCACCCCAAACCACAATGCGACAAAAAGGCGCCTGGCAAGCATATTTTCTTGCCGCTCGGTAAACTTTTTCGGTGCGATCAGGCGCCGCGAGCCTCGCCCTCGGCCGCCGCAAGGGCGCCGGGTTCGAGTTCGCAATAGAGGAGACGGGCCGGGTCGACCGGGCCCGGCAGGGAGATGCGGCCGGCGGGGACCATACGAAATCCCATGCGCGTGTAGTAGGGCTCGTCGCCGACCAGGATGACGAGCGCTGCGCCCGCCGCCTTGGCCGCTTCGAGCGAACGGATGACCAGAGCCTCGCCGATGCCCTGGCTGCGGAACACCGGTTCGACGATGAGCGGCCCAAGCAGCAGCGCCGGCGCCTTGCCGATGACGATCGGGGTCATGGCGACGGCGCCGACCATCAGCGTGCCGACGCGGGCGACGAAGGAGAGGCGCGGATCGGGGTCTGCTTGCTCCCGGATGCGATAGGCGCTGCGGGCGAACCGCCCGGGGCCGAACACCCGCTCGTTCAGGTGCTGGATCGCCTCGGCGTCGTCGGCCGTCTCCTGTTCGAGGACGAGAGGAAGGTCACTCATGCCCGCAGGCGATAGCATGCGGGGGAGCCCGGCGGGAATGGCTCAGGCCCCGAGCAGATTGGGGTCGCGCCAGGCGCGCTCGAACGGCAGCCGCCAGGCGTGCGGCGCGATCAGTTGATAGATCGACTGCGGCCCCCAGCTGCCGGGCGCGTACATCCGCACCGGCGGCGGATTGTCGAGGAGCCGCGTCGAGACCTCCCAAAGGCGCTCGATGCCGTCGGCGGTGCAGAAGAGCGTGTGGTCCCCGCGCATGGCGTCGAGAATGAGTCGCTCGTAGGCCTCGAGCACGTCGCCGGCGAGGCCGGTGTCGTGCAGGGCGAACTGCAGGCTTTGCTTCGCCAGCCGCATGCCCGGCCCCGGCTTCTTGCCGTAGAAGGAGAGCGACACCTTCGACTGGTCGGCGAGATCGAAGGTGAGGTGGTCCGGCCCCTGCGAGCTGATGCCGGAATCCTCGGGGAACATGCTGCGCGGCGGCTCGCGGAAGGCGATCGAGATGATCCGCTGGCCTTCCGCCATCCGCTTGCCGGTGCGCAGATAGAACGGCACGCCCGCCCAGCGCCAATTGTCGATGTGGCACTTGACCGCGACGAAGGTCTCGGTGTCCGATTCCGGGTCGACGCCTTTCTCCCTGCGATAGCCGATAAATTGGCCGCGCACGACCTCGGCCGGATCGATCGGCATAAGCGAGCGGAACACCTTGTTCTTCTCTTCCGAGATCGGCCCGGGGGCGAGCGAGGTCGGCGGCTCCATGGCCATGAAGGCGAGGATCTGGAAGAGGTGGGTGACGACCATGTCGCGATAGGCGCCGGTCTGCTCGTAGAAGCCGATGCGGTTGCCGATGTCGAGCGACTCAGGCACGTCGATCTGCACGTGGTCGATGAAATTGCGGTTCCAGATCGGCTCGAAGAGACCATTGGCGAAGCGGAAGGCGAGAATGTTCTGCGCCGGCTCCTTGCCGAGGAAATGGTCGATGCGGAAGATCTGGTCCTCGGCGAAGACCGCGTGCAACTGGCCGTTCAGCGCCACGGCGCTCTCGAGATCCGTGCCGAACGGCTTTTCCATCACGATATGCGAGCCCTTGACGAGCTCGGCCTCGTCAAGCATGCGGACGGCGGAGAGCGCCGCGCTCGGCGGCACGCTGAGATAGTGGAGAAGCTGGTTGTCGCCCTTGCAGGCGACCATCGCCCTGTCGACGGCCGTCCTCAGCGCGCCCGAGCCGGCCTTGAGCGGCACGTAGTCGAGGTTCGACTCGAAGTTGGGCCACGCGTCCATCCCCGGCGGCCGGTTGTGCTGGCGCTCGACCGACTTGCGGGCGACGGCGCGAAAGCCGTCGACGTCGATGTCGTCGAGGGAGATGCCGATAACGTAGCAGCGCGGGATGAACCCGGTCGCGGCGAGGTGATAGAGGCCGGGCAGCAGCTTGCGCTGCGATAGATCGCCGGTGGCGCCGAACAGCACCACGATCTGCGGCAGGCGCGGGCCAACCCCGGCTGGAATTCTCGCCATAGCTGTTTCTCCCTCGCTCTTCCGCCCTCAGCTTCCTCGAAGTCTGCCGCGGTCAACGTGACAGGGATGCGACGCGAGCGGACGCAGTCGAAGCCCGCAAGTTCCATGCCGGCAAAGGCGGCAAGTCTCGACTGCGAGCTGGCGATCGGGACCGCTCGTTCCAGCGCTTGGATTGTCTTGGAATCTGCGGGATTCTTCTCGATATACCCCTCAAACCTTGTTTGGATTCTCTTGGATTCTCTCGTCCGAAATGAGCAATTTCAATGAGTTGCGGGCGAGCCGCCGCCAAGGAAAATTTACGCGCCCCCCCGCCGGTTGAGCAATCGCGATAGGCTGAATTGGGGGCGGCTGCAAGCTGCGCAGCCATAGCGACGGGCGAAGCATCTCAAGGCCATGGGGCAATTGTAGAATAGGTTCTGATTTTCTGCAAGAGAATATCGACAGCGGTTCATTGATCGGTCAGATCGGACTGTCGGGAGCGGTCTAGCGCTTCAGCCTGAGGCTCGCCCAGCCCTCGAGGTCGATCCGCTCGGCGAGGACAAGGCCCTGCGCCCGCCAGGCGGCGAGCACCCCGGGGACGTCGGCCGCGAGCAGGCCCGAGACGATCGCCTCGCCGTTGCGGCTCAGGACCGCCGCCAGCGAGGGCGCGAGCCGGCGCAAGGGCCTGGCCAGAATGTTGGCGAAGACGAGATCGTAAGGCGCGCCGCCGCGGAGCGCCGCGTTCTCGACGCCGCGCGAGACAATCGCCCGGCAAAGGGCGCCGGCGCCGTTCAGCCGCGCATTGGCGTTGGCCACGGCGACGGCGACCGGATCGATGTCGCCGAGCCAGACTTCTTGCGCAGGACCTTGGCGGCAGCGATCGCCAGCACGCCGGCGCCGCAGCCGACGTCGAGCACGGAGGAAGGCCGGCGCCGCTTCAGGAGCTGGTCGAAATGGAGAAGACAGCCCTGCGTCGTGCCGTGATGGCCGGTGCCGAAGGCGAGCCCCGCCTCGATCTCGATCGCCACATCGTTGGCGTTGACGCGCGCCCGGTCGTGGGCGCCATGCACGAGAAAGCGCCCGGCGCTGACGGGGGCGAGGCCCGCAAGCGCGCTCGCCACCCAGTCGCGCCTCTCCGTCACCCCGAAGGTCGCCGAACGGGCAGTCGCCTCGTCGGCGGCGACGGCGATGAGGGCGCGGACGTCGTCCTCGTCCGGCGCGAAGCCGAAATAGGCTTCGACCGCCCAGGCCTTGCCGCCGTCCGGCCAAGTCGCGTCGGTCTCGAAGGCGGCCGAGGCGGCCTCGGCCGGCTCGAAGCTCTCGACGATGAGGTCGGCGACGGCGCGGGCGCGCTTTTCGTCGCTGACGAGGGTCAGGCGATGCGCGGCGTTGTTGGGCGGCAGACCTTCCAGCATGGGGGGCGGTAGATATCGGCGGGCGGCCAAGCGCAAGGGGGAACTTGGGTGTTTTGGCGCAACGGCGACAAGTGCTGGATCCAGGCGCGCCCCAACCGTGAGGAGCGAACCAGTGGTCAATATCTCAGCTTGGTTCCCACGCCGACGGACCGGACTCGACGTAAACCGGTCGCTGCTGGCCGCTGCCCTGGAGGCCCTAATCGAGGAAGGCGGCCGCTTGCGATTTAGATTTGGCGAGCCCGCCTCTCTTGTCCGCGCCGGCGCCATATGTGGCCGAAACGCCACACATTGGCTACTTGTGGGCGAAAGGGCGCCGAAAGCTTGACTTTACAAGTCCAAGTCGAATAATCCGAATATTGAGCCGAAACCTCCGCAGGGTAATCCAGCCACAGCGGGAGGGGGCAATTCTGTATTCACGCGCTTTCCTGTTCGCAATGATGAGCGCTTGCGCGCTCGCGGCCGGCGGCGCCCAGGCGCAGCAGCACATCGGCTCGACCGCCGAGGCGCGCAACATGGTCTCGCGTGAACTTGCGGGCGCGTCGGCTCCGCTGACCGCCGGAGATCCGGTGTTCCGCAACGAACTCGTCCGCACCGGCCATGATTCGACGGCGAAGCTGATTTTCCTCGATTCGACCAATCTGGCGGTGGGGCCGACGTCGCTCGTGAAGCTCGACCAGTTCGTCTACGCCGGAGAAGTCAACGGGCAGAGGATGACGGTCAATCTGGCGAAGGGCATCTTTCGCTTCACCACCGGCGCGCTCGACAAGAAGGCCTATACGATCTCGACGCCGACCGCGGCGATCGGGGTGCGCGGCACCGTGCTCGACATCAGCGCGGCCGGGGCGCAGACGCGGGTGACGCTGGTCGAAGGCCAGGCGCTGGTCTGTCCCAAGCGGCCAGGCGTCAGCTTCGAACAGCAGGAGCGCAATTGCTCCCGCGCCGCTGGCGGCCGGCGCGGGCCGCGCTGCGACTGCGTCGATCTGAACGACGTCGGTCAGACGGCGCAGGTCAAGAAAAGCGGCGGGACGACCCAGGCCAGCTTCACCTCGACCCCGGTCAATTTCGCCTCGCTTTGCGGCGGCGACGCCTCGCTCTGCGGCAGCAGCACGTACGCTTCGGCCACCAGCCCCGGCGGAGGGGCGCCCGCAGGCGGCTTCCCGGCGGGGGCGCTATGCGGACATTAGGCCCGTTTCCTCTTCCCCCTCTGGGAGAAGGTGGCGCGATAGGGCGTCGAAGACGCCCGTCTTTCGACGGGCTATGGCGCCGGATGAGGGCCTGGCGCCGTCGGAAGGCTCACGTCTGTACACTCGTCATTCGATGGGCGAGGCGGCTGGACCCCCCTTATCCGGCCGCGCTCACGCGCGGCCACCTTCTCCCCGAGGGAGAAGGGAGCGCGTGCCCCACGAAGGGGAAGAGGGTCGCGCCATTCCGAACGGATTGGCGCTCATCCCTCCTGGCTGCGGCGGGCCTCGCGGCGCTCGTTCTGTCCTCGGGCGCGGCCTTCGCCGGCTGCACCCTGAACGTTCCGGGCGGGCAGGTGCTCGCCGTGGCCGGAGACACATGCAACGTCTTTGGCAGCTACGCCACGACCGGCGCCAATCAGATCGCGGGCCAGGCCACGGGCTTGAACGCGCTGATCACCGGACCGACCGAGGGAACGATCTCCTTCTCGACAATGGGCGCTTCCGCCAACGCGCTGCAGGCGGATTCGGGCGGTGCGATCACGCTCACCCCGACGGCCGGCAATCCCGGAACGGTGACGACGACCGGCAACAACAGCACCGGCCTCTATGCGATGGGGTCGGTCTCGACCGAGAGCGGCCCCGTCGCGTCGTCGATCAGCGTTCAGAACGTCAATGTCTCGACCTCCGGCGCCGACAGCAACGCGGTGCAGGCGGACAGCGGCGGCTTTGTCAGCCTGACCGGCGGATCGGTGGCGACGTCCGGCATGGGCACGTCCGCAATCTGGGCGACGGGAACGGGAACGGTGATCGATGTCACAAATGTCGCGGTGAGCGCGACGGCGTCGACTGCAACCGTGGCCGAGAGCGGCAACGGGATCCAGGCGGATTCGGGCGCCATGATCAGCGTAACCGGCGGCTCGGTGACCACATCCGGCAACTTCGCGGTCAATGTCACGGCTTCGAACGGCGGGTCGCTCACCATTACCGGCACGACGGTGACCTCGAACGGCAATGGCTCTCAGGGTCTCTTCGTCTGGGGGGCCGGATCGACGATGACCGCCTCCGGACTGACCATCACCGCCACCGGCAATTACGACCCGATCACCAGCAATAACGCAGGCGGAGCCAGCAATAACGGATACGGAATCTCATCCCAACGGCGGGACGCTCTCGCTGTCGAACTCGACCATCCTGACGACCGGCACGCAGAGCTTCGGTGTCTATACGGCCAACAACGGAATGACGACGCTCACAAGCGATGCGATCACGCTGCAGGGGGACAATGCGCTCGGGGGCGTGATCAGCGCCGCGGGCGGGGCGACGACAATCAACGGCGGCTCGGTCACGACCGGAGCAAACTCGATCGCTGTCAACGCCACCGGTGCCGGGTCGAGCATCACGACGACGAACATGGACCCGACAGGACCAGTGACGATCACCACCACCGGCGCCAACAGCCCGGGCGTGCAGGCGGATACGCAGGGCCAGATCACATTGAGCGGTGGGTCGGTGACGACGCAGGGGGATGGCTCCTTCGGTCTTTTCGCCAGCAGCAAGGGCTCGACCATCATCGCTTCCGGGGTGGCCGTCACGACCAGTGGCGGGTACAGCGCGGCGACGGGGAATTACGCGAACGGAATCCTGGCCTATAGCGGCGGCAATGTAAACTTCTCCGGCGGGTCGATTACAGTCAACGGTTTGAGTACCGCCGCTGTGGCGGCCGTCGGAAACGGCAGTTCCATAACCCTCGACGGAGGCGCGTCGGTCCTGACGACGGGCAATGGATCGGCCGCACTCAACGCGATCGGCACGGGATCGAGCCTGACTGCGAACGGGATCACGGTTACGACGCACGGCAACGTCGATCCAACCTTCGGTTTCGACTCGTTGGGCGCTTATAACGGGAGCGAGTGCAGCTGCAACGGCGACATCACCGGTGGCGGCGTGATGAGCCTGACGAATACGACCATCATCACGACCGGAACCCAGGCTGAAGGCGTGCTGACTGCAAACGGTGGGCAGACGACGATCAGCGGCGGATCGGTAACCACCTCGGGCGACGGCGCGCTCGGGCTCCAGGTGAGCGGCGCGGGATCGAGCCTCACGACCTCGAATGGGACGACGATCTCGACCGGTGGCGCCAATGCGCATGGCGCGGAGGCCGACACAGGCGCCGAACTCACAATGAACGGCGGATCGGTTACCACCTCCGGCGTGCGTTCCACCGGTGTGTCGACCTTCGGGTCCGGCGCGAGTTCCAATTTGACGGGAACGACTGTTTCCACTTCCGGCAACGCCTCTACGGGCGTGCTACTGAGCGGAACAGGATCGTCAATTACGCTGTCCGGCGTCACGATCACGACGACGGGCACGCTCGACCCGGCGACCGGGTTCAACACGCAGGGCTTCTACAATGGCACAAACGGTCCAGGGACTGTTATTGGCGGCGGTACGGCGACGATCACGAACTCTTCGATCTCGACAAGCGGCGCGAATTCGAACGCCATCCTGACGCGCGATGGCGGCACGACAACGGTCAACGGCGGGACCGCCTCAACCTCCGGAGTCTTTTCCAAAGCGGTCCTCACAGAAGGCTCGGGGACAAGCGTCTCGCTGACGGGCGTGACCCTAACGACCACCGGAAACGGCTCCGCGGGGGCCGTGCTCGTCGGCGCGGGCTCGTCAATGACGCTGTCGAACGTGAGCATCACAACGTCTGGCACGACCGATGCGGCCGGGCACAACGCGGTGGGCGTTTTCAACGGGAGCGCGGGGAGCGGGCTTTTTCCCGGCGGAGGCACGCTCGCCATTACAAGCTCGACCATCCAGACCTCCGGCAACTCCGCGACCGGCATAGTGACCGCGAACGGCGGACAGACGACGATCAACGGCGGCTCCATCTCGACGACCGGCTACGGCGCGCTCGGCGTCTATGCCACGGGCGCCGGTTCGAGCGTCACGACCACGAATCTCGAGGAAATAGGCCCGGTGACGATCACGACCGGCGGATCCTACGCTCACGGCGTGCAAGCAGACACGGGCGGCACGGCGACCTTGAACGGCGGGTCGGTCAGCACCTCCGGGAACAACGCCTACGGTCTTTACGCGACAGATGCGGGATCAAGCATTGCGACTTCGAACGGCACAATGATCGCGACCAGTGGCGCTCAGTCCGCTGCCGTCAATGCGAATAACGGCGGCCAAATCACTCTGAACGGCGGATCGGTGACCGTCAGCGGCCACAGCTTTGCCCTGCAGGCTTATGGAACGGGGTCTCAGATCCAGGCGACCGGTCTCACCACCTCGTCCTCGGCCAGCAACTGGACAGCCGTGCAGGCGGGCTCAAGCTCCTCGATCACCTACACCGGCGGCTCAATCACCACCAGCGGCGCCTCCGGTCTGAATGTCTACGCCCTTGGTGGCGGTTCGATCAGTTTCAACGGCACAACAATCACTGCGAACGGCAACGGGGAGCAGGCGCTGCTGGTCACCGACGCAGGGTCTTCAATCACGGGCGACGGTTTGACGATAACCTCCAAAGGCACGACCGATTCGGGCCTGAACTCCTCAATCGCCAGCAACGGCTACGGCTCGACGCCCAACGGGGGCGTGCTCATCCTGAAGAATTCGACGACTTCGACCACCGGCGCCGAGAATTTCGGCATCAGCACATCGAACACCGGCGTGACCACGCTGACGAATGATTCGATCTCGCTGTCGGGCGTGAACTCCACGGGCGTAGGCAGCAATTACGGTGGACAAACGACAATCAGTGGGGGCTCGATCACGGCCAGCGGGCGCGATAGTTCAGGCGTTGACGTTGAGTCCGGCGGCAGCGCCACCATAACCGGTGGAACGGTCACAACCTCTGGCGATGGCTCCCAAGGTTTTCTGGTGCAAGGCACAGGGTCGACGCTTACTGCTAACAACGTGACCGTGAGTTCGAGCGGCACGATCGACCCGATCACGACCTTCTACACCTTCGCCATGCAGGCAATCGACGGCGGCCAAATCACTCTCAAAGGGGGAAGCGCAACTACGTCAGGGGTCAGCAGTCCGGCCATATTTGCGAGGTCTGCCGGCGAAATCTCGCTCGGCGGGACCACGGTCTCGACGTCGGGCGTCAACGCGTTTGGCGTGCAGGCGTACAACGGCGGGCAGGTGACGGTGAACGGTGGCTCGGTCTTGACGACCGGCACCGGTTCCTCGGGCCTCTACGCGACCGGGACCGGATCGACAATCAACGCAACCGACGTCGCGGTGTCGTCGGCGGGCAACGGCTTCCCGACCGCCAACGCGATAGTCGCCGGCCCGGGCGCCGCAATCACGGTCACCGGCGGCTCGGCGTCGAGGACGGGAACCGACGGGTATGTCGCAGGGGCCTTCACCTCAGGGGCGACCGGCGTCGCCACGCTAAACTTCACCGGAACCACCATTACCGCGACGGGCGACGGATCGGGGGGCCTATACGCCAACGGAGCCGGCTCGACGGTCACGGCGACGGGAGTGACCATCACGATTCATGGCAACTACGAGACCGTCAACGATTTCGTTCCGGCGGGGATCGCCAACCAGTCATACGCAGGTGCTCCCGCGGGCGGCGTCGTCGCCCTGACGAATTCGTCGATTCTCACGACCGGGACGCAGTCGCCTGGCGTCTATACCGCAGACGGCGGGACGACGAAATTGACGGGCGACTCGATCACGACTTCGGGCGCGAGTTCGAACGGCGTCCAGGCGGACCCGGGCGGGAGCATAACGCTGAAGGGCGGCTCGGTCGCCACCACGGGGTTGGAGGCGTTCGGCGTGGGCGCCCTCGGCGGCGGCAGTGTCACCATGTCAGGGACCTCGGTCTCGACGTCGGGCGACGCCTCCAAGGGGTTGTTGGTTCTGGGAGCCGGCTCCTCGCTCACGGCCTCCAACCTCACCGTCACGACGAGCGGGACGATCAATGCCGCCGACGGCGATCACGCCTACGCCGTCTTCAACGGGAGCAACACTTCAGGGACTTACCCTAAGGGAGGCACAGCGACGCTGACCAACCTGACGATCCAAACCTCCGGCGCCAACTCTGGCGGCGTCGTGACCGATGCCAGCGGGACGACGACCGTCAACGGCGGCTCCGTCACGACGACCGGTCTTCAGGCGAACGCGATCGAAGCCCAGACCGGGGCAAACGTCAGCATGCAAGGGACAACGATCGCGACCAGCGGCGACGCCTCGAAGGGGCTTGAAATTCAATATTCCGGCACGAAATTCACCGCCACGGGGATCAACGTTACGACGACCGGCGGGGTCAACCCGGCGACCGGCAACCACGCCGAAGGCCTCTATAACGGAAACGGCAGTGGCTCGGGGAGCGGCTCCACCGGCGGAGCCTTGGCGACGCTGACCAATTCGACCATCCTCACCAAGGGCGTGGGCGCGGACGGAGTGGACACTGAGAACGGCGGGACGACGACCTACAACGGCGGCTCGATCCACACCACCGGAAACGCTGCTTACGCCGTCGTCGCCAACAGCGCAGGCTTTAACTCGCTATCGGGAACCGCAATCGGCACGACCGGCAACGGTTCGGGCGGCCTGGGGATCAATGGCGCCGGAGCGGAGGTCGACGCCGTCAACGTGACCATCACGACTACTGGCGGCGTCGATCCGGTCTCCGGATTGCACGCCTACGGGGTCGCCAATACGTCCTACGGCGCCTTCCCGAACGGCGGAATCGCCAAACTCACCGACACTTCTGTCTTGACGCAGGGCTCTGGGATGTATGGCGTCCTGACCGACGCCGGCGGCGCGACGACGATCCTTGGCGGCTCGGTCAGGACCACAGGTGACCTCGCGTTCGCCATCCTGACTGAGACCGGCGGCGTCACCAACATCAGCGGCGGCTCCGTCACGACCTCGGGCCAGGGCGCCCACGCGCTCTATGCGACCGGCGCGGGGTCGACGGCCAATCTCAGCGGCGCCAACATCTTCACGACGTCAGGCGCGGGCGCGATCGGGGTCTACGCTGCACTCGGCGCCGTCGTCGGCGCGGACGGCTCCTCGATGACGACCATCGCGACAACCGGCGGCGTCTCGCCGGCGACAGGCTTAAGCGCCTATGGCGTCAATGCCGACGGGGCGGGCTCGAAGATCACGCTTGGCGCGGCGACGATCACGACCTCCGGCCCGGGCGCCTATGCGCTTCTGGCGAGCGACGCGGCGGGCAGCGGGACCGCGGGCTCGATCACGGCGACCGGGACGCTCAACGTCAAGACGAGCAACGCCGGCGCGACCGCCGTCGGGCTACAGGGGAACAACGCGACCATTCTGGCGAGCGGCGGCGGGACGATCGCCTCCGCGGGCAACGCGGTTTCTCTCTCGGGCGGAACGAACCAGACGGCGACCTTCGACAATTTCACCATCAACAATCTCTCCGGCGATCTCGTCTTCGCCGACCCGTCGAGCTCGACCGTCAATTTCAACAACACGACCGCCAACGCCGGGACGAACCCCCTGCTTTATGCGACCGGCGCCGGCACGGTCGCCACCCTGAACGCCAACGCCTCGATGCTGACCGGCGCGATTGAGACCCTGTCGGGCGCGACGTCCAACGTCAACCTCGCGAACCGCACGACGTGGACGATGACCGGCTCCTCATCCGTCAGCAACCTCAACGTCACGAACAGCATCATCGTGTTCGCCCCGCCCGGCTCGAACGGCGGCTTCAAGACGTTGACCGTTGGCAACTACGTCGGGGCGGGCGCGAACATCACCCTCAACGCGTCGCTCGGCGGGTCGAATTCGGGCGCCGACCAGATCATCATCAACGGCGGCAGCGCCAGCGGCGCAACGCTCTTGACGATCAAGAATATCGGCGGGACCGGCGGCCAGACATCGGGGGCAGGCATTCCGATCGTCGTGACCGCCAACGGCGGCACGATCGCCTCCAACGCCTTCGCGCTGGCCAACACGCCGGTCGTCGGGGGCTACCGGTACGCGCTCGATGAGACGAACGACGCGTGGTACCTCGTCTCGTCGCCGACGACGACGCAGGCCGAGGTCCAGAACTCGATCAACAATACGGCGAAGGCGCAGCAGAACCAGATCGTCACCAACCGGGTGCTCGGTTCGATCCTGCTCGGCGCGACCGAGCAGATCAGCTGCTCGAGCTGCGGTTCCGGCTTCGGGTCGATCGGCTCGCTCGCGCTCGGCGCGCATGGGCGCTGGGGGCTCAGCAACCAGCTGACCGCGATGGGCGGCGTCTCCTATAACCAGTGGTCGTCGGGCGGGATCAGCGTCTACGATGCGCCGACCGTCGCGGGCTCGCTCGTTTACGACTTCTCCAACCTGGGAAGCAGCCGGCCGTTCATCGAGGCCGGCGGCGGGCTCACGCCCTACGAGCAGGTCAAATATTCCCGCAACTACGCCAACGGATACTCGACCGCGCTCGGAACCGCGACCGCGGTCAATCGCGACCTCTCCCTGTTCGCTCGTCTGGGCTGGCTCGCCCGCCTCACCCCCACCGACGAGGCGGCGGTCTACGGTGATTTGAGCCGGAACTGGATGCAAACCGGCGGCTATTCGGAGGCGATGACGGCGATCAATCCTTATCCGACGACCGCCGCTATGGGGATCGACACGCTGAACGTCGCGCAAATCGGCGGCCAGATCACTCACCTCTTCAACGGCAATATCGAGGCCAACGTGAGCGCCGGCGTTGCGTACGGATTCGGCGCGGGATCGGGCTCGTTTGTCGACGTCTACGACTTCGGTCCGGTTGCCCCGAACGCGCTGCCGAATACGACCTGGCTCGAGTACGGCGCGCGCCTCGGCTATCGCGTGAACAACAACATGGTCGTGGACGCGTTCATTATCGGCACGGCGTTCGGCGAGGTCGGAACGACCGTGCACGGCGGCGTCGCCCTGCGGTACTCATTCTAAAGCTTGAGCAAGTACTCATAGCGCTGAGGGGCGCCCAGCGGACTTTGATCTTCCCGGCTTGAACGAAGAAGGGGCACTCATTGCCCCAAGCTAGTTCCCCGATCTGTATGCAGACCTTTTTCCATTACATTCATACGATGATTTACGAAACAAGTCTCGCCTCGCGCAATGCGGCTTTGTGGCGGTTGCGCTCACCCTGCGCGCCACGACATCGAGGCGGTCCACCGCTCAGAACCGCCTTGCC